>NZ_PDOB01000006.1 GCF_002760665.1 Massilia psychrophila
CGCAGCCGGCGCAAGTGGCGGCGGCGGGCCAGCCCGCCCCGAAGCTGGCCGCGGCCGCGCCGGCGCTGGCCAGCCAGCCAGCGCCGGCAGCGCAGTTGCCGCAGCCGCAAGCGGCGCAGCCTGCCCGTCCCAAACCCGAGCGCCAGGATACCGCGGCGGCGGTCCCGGCGGCGGCATCGCAATACAAGGTCAAGTCGGGCGACACGCTTGGCCGCATCGCCGCCCAGCTCAAGCCGGTTGACGTCTCGCTCGACATGATGCTGGTGGCTTTGTTCCGCACCAATCCGGATTCCTTCGTCGCCAACAACATGAATCGCCTAAAGTCGGGCCAGATCCTGTCGGTGCCGGACTCCGACGCCATCAAGGGCGGCAGCGACAGCGAAGCGCGCGGTGTCGTCGTCGCCCACGCCGCCGATTTCAACGATTACCGCAACAAGCTGGCCGGCCAGGTCGCCAACGCGGCGCCCGCCAAGGCCCAGGACACGGGCCAAAGCGCGGCCGGCAAGATCACGGCGAAGGTCGAGGAACGCGCGACCGCGGCAAACGAATCGAAGGACCAGCTCAAACTGTCGAAGGCTGGCGCCGCCGGCAAGAACGCCGCCCCTGTGGCGGAAGACACGATCGCCAAGGACCGCGCGCTGGCCGACGCCACCGAGCGCGTCAAGGAACTCGAACGCAACGTCAACGACCTCGAAAAGCTGATGCTCGTCAAGAGCCGTGCCGGCACCACGGCCAGTGCCGGCAAGCTCGCCGCCGTCGCCGATGTGACGACCGAAGTCAAGCCAGCCGCGCCGGCGGGTGAAACGCTGCCAGCGCCGTCGCCGCAGAAGGTCGCGCAGAAGCCGGCCCCGGCGCCAGTGGCACCGGTGGCACCAGTGGCGCCGACCCTGGTCGATACGCTGATGGACAACATCACCCTGATCGGCGCCGGCGCCGCCGTACTGCTGCTGGCGCTGTTCGGCCTGTCGCGCCGCAAGAAGCGGGGCGCCGCCGGGTCGACCGAGCCGTCGATCCTCGGCGCGCCGACCAACCAGGCCCATTCGCTGTTCGCCGAAACCGGCGGCCAGAGCGTCGACACCAGCAACAGCGTCTTCAATTCCAGTTTTGCGCCTTCGGCCAGCCAGCTCGACACCAACGAAGTCGACCCGGTCGCCGAGGCCGACGTGTATATCGCCTACGGCCGCGATGCACAGGCCGAGGAAATCCTCAAGGAAGCGCTGCGCTCCCATCCGGAACGCTATCCGGTGCGCCTGAAGCTGCTCGAAATCTACGCCGCCCGCAAGGACCAGCGCGCGTTTGAAACCCAGGCCGGCGAAATGTACGGCATGACCCGCGGCCAGGGCGCCGACTGGGCGCAGGCAGCGGCACTCGGCCTTGTCATCGATCCGCTCAATCCCCTGTATGCCAGCACCGCCGATGCACCGCCTTTGGCGCCGGCCGCCAGCACCGAAACGATCGCCGAGCAGGCCATCCTGAACCAGATGCATGACGAAGGCCTGGCGGCCGACGACCATCTGCTGATGGACCTGGACGGCAACCAGCTCGACGCGCTGGCGGAGGAGACGATCGTCGCCGCGCCCGCCATCGACCACGCGCAGGACGACCATACGCTCGACTTCGACCTCGGCGGCCTCGATTTCGAGCCGCTCGCCAGCACGCAGCCATCAGCAGCAGCGGCTGCGGCGGCAGCAGCCGATCCGCACGACCTGGCGTTCAACGTCGAGCCGATCGCCGCCGCCGCACCGGACGCACCCGCCGCCCAGGAACAGTCGTTCGACCTCGCCTTCGACCTGGCCTTCGATGCGCCGGCCACGCCGAATCCGGCCCCTGCGACCGCGCCGAAGTCGCTTGATGACATGCCCTTTGACTTGAATAGCAACGACCTGTCGTCCGATTTTCAGATGGCCGACCTGGTCCGCGAATTCGACCTGCCGAAGCTGCCCGAGCCCGCGGCTGCCCCGTTCGCCGCCCCGCTGGCCGACCTCGACGCCATGGACTTCGCTGCGCCGGCGCTGGCGACTGCCGCGCCGAGCAACGCCCAGGGGCCGCAATTCGACATGTCCGGCATCGACCTTGATTTGCCGGCCGAGTTTGCGGCAGGTTCGCCGCCAGCGATCGCCGGCGGCGCCCCAGCCGACCTTTCTTTCTCCCACATGGAGATGGAGACCAAGCTCGATTTGGCCATCGCCTACCAGGAGATCGGTGACAGGGAAGGCGCGCGCGAGCTGCTGGACGAAGTCATCAAGGGCGGCAGCATTGACCAGGTCGGCAAGGCGAACGACATGCGTTCGAAGCTGGTCTAAGGAAACACTACGCACTATCCCGCACTATCCCGCACTATCACGCAATCGGAATCACGCAATTGGAATTGACTTGAAACGGATCGCACTCGGCATCCAGTACGACGGCACGCCTTGGAACGGCTACCAGAAACAGCCTGATCGCAACACCGTGCAGGATCGCCTCGAAATCGCCTTGCAGCAGTTCGCGCGGGTCGACCTGGCCACCACCTGCGCCGGCCGCACCGACACCGGCGTGCACGCGCTCGAGCAGGTGGTCCACTTCGACACCGACCTCGAGCGCGGCATGCAGTCGTGGCTCCGCGGCGTCAACGCCTTCCTGCCCGAGTCGATCGCGGTACGCTGGGCTACCGAAACGCCGCTTGACCCCGAACACGAATTTCATGCCCGCTTTTCGGCCAAGGCGCGCACCTACCACTACGTTTTGTATAACAACCCGGTGCGCTCGCCCTTGCTGGTTGGCCGCGCCGGCTTCAGCTTCCGCCCGCTCGACGCTGACCTGATGCGCGAGGCCGCCCGCCACCTGGTCGGCGTGCACGATTTCTCGGCGTTTCGCTCGTCGCAGTGCCAGGCCAAGTCGCCGGTCAAACAGATGCATGAAGTGAGCGTCGAGCGGCACGGCGAGGTGCTGGTGTTCACCTTGCGCGCCAATGCCTTTCTGCACCACATGGTGCGCAACCTGATCGGCTCGCTGATTTATGTCGGCAACGGCCGTCACCCGCCTTCCTGGCTGGCCGACGTGCTCGAAGGACGCAACCGCAACGACGCCGCGCCCACCTTCATGCCGGACGGCCTGTACCTGGCAAAAATAGATTACGATCCGAAGTGGGGATTGCCGCAAGAGGCGCGCAGCCCCTTGCCCTGGTTTATGCCGGGCCGTTGAGTTTGTAAACCCGCTTTTAAACCCGTCCATCCCGTTCCCGTTCAGACCATGCCACGTACCCGTATCAAAATTTGCGGGATCACCCGCGATGAAGACGTTTGCAGCGCGGTGCGCCTCGGTGCCGACGCGCTCGGCTTCGTGTTCTATGCCGCCAGTCCCCGTTACGTCAGCGCCGCGCGCGCCGGCGCGCTAATGGCCGCCATGCCGCCGTTCGTCACGCCGGTAGCGTTGTTCGTCAACGCCAGCGTTGAGGAGGTGATCGAAGTTGCCCGGCTGGCCCCGTTTGCCCTGCTGCAGTTCCACGGCGACGAGACGCCCGTGCAATGCGCCGCCATCGCCGCAGCGGTCAACCGGCCCTTCATGCGCGTGTTTCGCGTCAAGCCCGACACGAGCGCGGCCGATTTGCTAAAATACGAACTTGAATACCGCGCCGCCAGTCCCTTGTTCTCGAGCTTGTTGCTCGACACCTTTGTGGACGCCTACGGTGGGGCAGGAAAGGTTTTCGATTGGTCTCTCATTCCAAAAGAACTCGCGCCTCGGGTCGTTTTAAGTGGTGGCTTGAGCGCAAGCAACGCGACTGACGCGGTTGCACGTGTTCGTCCCTTTGCCGTCGACATCAGCAGTGGCGTCGAGCAGCACAAGGGCATCAAGGACGCCCGCAAGATCGCCGATTTCGTCGAGGCGGTGCGGGCGGCAGACGCCACCTCGTGAAGCCAAACCTTAAGCGAAAATTCCCATGAAATCAGCACCTAGCCGCGCTCCCGGCGCGCCAATATTCAAGACCACAGATTACCAACTGCCCGACGCGCGCGGCCACTTCGGCCCGTACGGCGGCGCGTTCGTCGCTGAGACGCTCACCCACGCGCTGGCCGAACTGAACGACGCGTATGCGCGCTACAGCACCGACCCGGAATTCCTCGACGAGTTTCGCTATGAGTTGAAGCACTTCGTCGGCCGTCCGTCGCCGGTCTACCACGCCAGTCGCTGGTCGCGGGAAAACGGCGGCGCGCAGATCTACTTCAAGCGCGAAGACCTGAACCATACCGGCGCCCACAAGATCAACAACGTGATCGGCCAGGCGCTGCTGGCCAGGCGCATGGGCAAACCGCGCATCATCGCCGAAACCGGCGCCGGTCAGCATGGCGTCGCCACCGCCACCATCTGCGCCCGCTTCGGCCTCGAATGCGTGATCTACATGGGCAGCGAGGACATCAAGCGCCAGGCCCAGAACGTCTACCGCATGAAGCTGCTGGGGGCCACCGTGGTGCCGGTCGAATCGGGTTCGAAGACGCTCAAGGACGCGCTCAACGAAGCGATGCGCGACTGGGTCACCAACATCGAAGACACCTTTTATATCATCGGCACCGTGGCCGGCCCGCACCCGTACCCGATGATGGTGCGTGACTTCCAGTCCGTGATCGGCGAGGAATGCCTGGTGCAGATGCCCGAGATGACCGGGCGCCAGCCGGACTACGTCATGGCCTGCATCGGCGGCGGCTCCAATGCGATGGGCATTTTTTATCCGTACCTCGACGAGAAGGACGTCAAACTGATCGGCGTCGAGGCGGCCGGCGAAGGCATCGAATCGGGGCGCCACTCCGCTTCGCTGAGCGTCGGCATTCCCGGCGTGCTGCATGGCAACCGCACCTACCTGCTGCAGGATGCCAACGGCCAGATCACCGAGACCCATTCGGTCTCGGCCGGCCTCGATTATCCCGGCGTCGGGCCCGAGCACTCGTGGCTGAAAGATCTGGGGCGCGCGCAGTACGTGTCGATCACCGACGACGAGGCGCTGCAGGCCTTCCACGACTGCTGCCGCATCGAGGGCATCATCCCGGCCCTCGAATCGGCGCACGCGATCGCCTACGCTACCAAGCTGGCCGCCACGCTGCCGAAGGACCAGATCATCCTGGTCAATCTGTCCGGCCGCGGCGACAAGGACATGCATACCGTGGCCGAGCGGATGGGGCTCGATTTCAGCTGATTTTTTGAGCTGATCGCCTGTTCCCACACACTCCCACGAAAGTAAATATATGTCCCGAATCGACGCTGTTTTTTCCGCACTCAAGGCGCACCACAAGACCGGCCTGGTCACCTTCATCACGGCCGGCGACCCCGGTCCCGAGATGACGGTGCCGCTGATGCACGCGATGGTCGCCGGCGGCGCCGACGTCCTCGAACTGGGCGTGCCGTTTTCCGACCCGATGGCCGAAGGGCCGGTGATCCAGCGTGCCTGCGAGCGTGCGCTCAAGTTCAACATCGGCCTGCGCGACGTGCTAGGTTTCGTCCGCGAGTTCCGCATCACGAACCGCGACACGCCGGTAGTGCTGATGGGGTACGCCAACCCGATCGAGCGCATCGGCCCTGACGCCTTCATCGCCGCCGCAAAGGAAGCGGGGGCCGACGGCGCCATCGTCGTCGACTATCCGCCGGAGGAGTGCGAGCAGTTTGCCGCGGCGATGCGCACGGCCGGCCTCGACCTGATCTTTTTGCTGGCCCCCACCTCCACGCCTGAGCGCATCGCGCAGGTGGCGCGGGCTGGCTCGGGTTTCAGTTACTACGTCTCGCTCAAGGGCGTGACCGGCGCCGGCACCATCGACACGGCCGATGTCGCGCTGCGGGTGGCCGCCATCCGCGAGCACGTCAAGCTGCCGATCGGCGTCGGTTTCGGTATTCGCGACGGCGCCACGGCCAAGGCAGTCGCGCAGGTTGCCGATGCGGTGGTGATCGGCAGTCGCATCATCCAGGAGATCGAGAACACGCCGAAAGAGGGCGCGGTGGCGGCGGTGCAGGCGTTCGTGGCCGGCATCCGCAGCGCGCTCGACAGCAAATAAGCAGCGTAAGGCGCGAAAAATCCGCGCGGCAATCGCCCGCCGCAACAGTGCGGTCGGTGCTAAGCTGACGCCTAGTTGAATTATTCATAACACTGCCATAAATGCAATTCCGGCGGGGAATGTTCGACAAGGCGAGCTCTAGCGGCTAAACTACCGCCAACTAAAGAATCACTGCCGAATTGCCGCAGAAGGAGAATGTATGAGTTGGTTGGAAAAACTGCTGCCACCCCGGATTCAGCGCTCGGACGCCGCTTCGCGCAAGACTGTGCCGGAGGGCCTGTGGGTCAAGTGTCCCTCGTGCGAGGCGGTGCTGTACCGCACCGACCTTGAAACGAACCTGCACGTCTGCCCGAAATGCAGCCACCACATGCGCATCCGCGCGCGCCGGCGGCTCGACAGCCTGCTCGACGAAGGCGGCCGTTATGAAATCGGCCAGGAAACCTTGCCGGTCGATACGCTCAAGTTCAAGGACAGCAAGAAATACCCTGACCGCCTCAAGGCGGCGATGGAAGCGACGGGCGAAACCGATGCGCTCATCGTACTCGGCGGCGCCATCATGAGCTTGCCTGTCGTGGTCGCCTGTTTCGAATTCGAATTCATGGGCGGCTCGATGGGCTCGGTCGTCGGCGAGCGCTTCGTGCGCGGCGCCCAAGCCGCGCTCGAGCAGCGCGTCCCGTTCATCTGCATCACCGCCACTGGCGGTGCGCGCATGCAGGAAGGCTTGTTGTCGTTGATGCAAATGGCCAAAACCACCGCGATGCTGACCAAGCTGTCGGAAAAGAAGCTGCCGTTTATCAGCGTGCTGACCGACCCGACCATGGGCGGCGTGTCCGCCTCGTTCGCCTTCATGGGCGACGTCGTCATCGCCGAGCCGAAAGCACTGATCGGTTTCGCCGGCCCGCGCGTGATCGAAAACACGGTACGCGAAAAGCTTCCTGAAGGCTTCCAGCGCGCCGAGTTCCTCGTCACCAAGGGCGCCGTCGACATGATCGTCGACCGCCGCAAGATGCGTGAAGAAATCGCCCGCTTGCTGGCCCTGCTGCAAGGCCAGGCTGCCGAAGTCATCGCGTAAGCGCCGGAGTTCTTTTCAAAACCGTGCGCAAGCAAGTGTGCGCACGGTTGTCTACTTCAAATCGATCAAGTCGATCCCATGCAAACACTCCCCACCACCTTGCCCGACTGGCTGGCCCTGCTCGAGTCGCGCCACGCCGAAGTCCACATCAACATGGGCCTCGATCGTGTCCGTGCCGTCAAACAGGCAATGGGCCTGCGGTTCGGCTGCCCGGTCATCATGGTGGCCGGCACCAACGGCAAAGGCTCGACCTGCGCCATGCTCGAGTCAATCCTGCTGCGCGCGGGCTACAAGGTCGGCCTCTACATCAAGCCGCATTTCCTCGACTTTAATGAACGCGCAAGGATCAATGGCGAACTGGCGTCGGACGCGGCGCTGATTGACGCCTTCAACGCGGTCGAGGCAAGCCGCACCGACATCGACCTGACGTATTTCGAATTCACCACGCTGGCCATCATGCACTTGCTGGCCGGCGCCAAGCCCGATGTCGCGATCCTCGAAGTAGGACTCGGCGGGCGCCTCGATGCGGTCAACGTGATCGACGCCGATGTTTCCATCGTCACCAGCGTCGACATCGACCATACCGATTTCCTCGGCACCACGCGCGAAGCGATCGGCTTCGAAAAAGCCGGCATTTTCCGCACCGGCAAGCCGGCCATCTGCAGCGACCCGGTACCGCCCGCCTCGCTGGTGGCGCACGCCGAAGCGATTGGCGCCGACCTGTGGCTGCTGGGCCGCGACTTCAATTATTCCGGCGACAAGCAACAGTGGAATTACGGCGGGCGCAATCAGCGCCGCAATTCGCTGGCCTACCCGAGCCTGCGCGGCGCCAACCAGTTGCTCAACGCCGCCGCCGCGCTGGCCGCGCTCGAAGTGCTGCGCCTGGAACTGCCGGTCGGCGCCCAGGAAGTGCGCAGCGGCCTGGTCATGGTCGAATTGCCGGGGCGCTTCCAGGTACTGCCGGGCCGCCCGAGCGTCATTTTCGACGTCGCCCACAATCCGCACGCCGCTTCGGCGCTGGCCCAAAATCTCGGCAATATGGGCTTCCACCCGTATACTTATGCCGTGTTCGGCTCAATGCAGGACAAGGACGTCGACGGCGTGATCGCCGCGATGGCCGGACACATCGATCATTGGTGCCTGGCCGCACTGCCGTCGCCGCGCTCGGCCCATACCGCCCAACTGGCGCTAGCGGTCGAGCAGCACCGGCCGGCCGACGCCAGGGAAGGGGAGTGGTCGAGCAGCCAGTTTGCCGATCCGGCAAAAGCTTTTGCGAATGCGATGAGCCGGGCTGGGGAGAATGATAGAATCGTGGTCTTTGGCTCGTTCTACACCGTTGCAGGCGTGATGGCAGCCCGCAAATCTTCTTTACACTGAAAATATACCGCATGGGCTTGTTCTCGTTCCTCAATAAAAACAAGCAAGAAACCACTGGCGAAGACAGTGGCTATTTTTCCCGCGATGACGACTCGGCCGCCACCCAGGCCCGCTCCAAGCGCGCTTCCAGCGCCAATCAACCGGCGGCGCCACGCGGCAAGAAGGCCGGTGCCTCCGACGATCCGGTGCTGCCGGAAAAAAAGCGCGCGCGGCGCCGCCTGGTCGGCGCGATCGCGCTGGCGCTGGCGGTCGCGGTCGGCCTGCCGATGCTGCTCGACGCGGAACCTAAACCGCTGGCCAGCGATCTCTCGATCCAGATCCCGTCGCGCGACAAGGCGCCGCCGCTGCCGTTGCCGGCAGCTCCCGGCGCCGCGCTCTCGCCCCCGGTATTGCCCGCCGATTCGCTCGACCGGCGCGAGGAAATCGTCGAAGCACCCAAGCCGCAGCCGGCCGAGGTCAAGCCGGTGTCGCTCGATACCAAGGCCCAGGCCCAGGCCCGCGCTGTTGAGCCCAAACCGCCGGCTGTGAAGGCTGAGCCGAAAAGTGAGCCGAAGAGCGAACCCAGGCTCGCCAGGATAGAACCCAAGCCGGTTGCCAAGGTCGACGACAAGCCAGCGGACAAGATTGCCAAGGCGCCGCTGGAAAGCAGCCGCGCGCAGGACATCCTCGAAGGAAAATCTGCGGAGCCGGCAAGCGAGAAATTCATCGTGCAGGTTGCGGCCCTCGGTAGCGCCGAAAAAGTCGCCGAGTTGCAAGACAAGCTGAAGGCGGCCGGGATCCGCTCCTTCACCCACAAGGTGTCGACGCCCTCGGGCGAGCGCATCCAGGTCAAGCTCGGCCCGTTCAGCCGGAGTGAAGCGGACAAGATGCACGCCAGGCTCGAGAAGGTCGGACTGCCGGGCAGCATGGTCCGTTCCGATGGCAAATAGCCGGACCCGGGCGACGCCGGCGTGACCATTTTCGATTATTTGGTCTTGTTCGTGCTCGTGGCGTCAGTGGTGATCAGCACCCTGCGCGGCCTGGTCAAGGAAATTCTTTCCCTGCTCGGCTGGGTGGTTGCTTTCGTCGTCGCCAACGCCTACGGCGCGCAATTGGCGCCGATGTTGCCGGCGATGATACCCGGCGAGGCGGTGCGCCTGATGGTGGCCTTCGTGGCCTTGTTCCTCGGCGTGCGCATCCTGATGGGGCTGTTGACCATGGCGGTCGATGCGTTAATCCAGGCCGCCGGCCTGAGCCTGGCCGACCGCGGCCTCGGCGGCTTGTTCGGTCTGGCGCGAGGTATTGTAATTGTGTTGTTCGGCGTCATATTGTGCGGCATGACGTCGATCCCGCAACAAGATTTCTGGAAGAGCGCGCTGCTCTCGCCGATGGCGGAAACCGGCGCGCGCACCGTCAAACCTTTCCTGCCGGCTGCCCTTGCGCAGCATGTGCAATTTTGAACAATTTTTCAATTTCAGGCTGTCCCAGCTTTAGGAGCACACCATGTGTGGCATCGTCGGCGTCGTTTCGCATAATCCCGTCAATCAAGTCCTGTACGATGCATTGCTGCTGTTGCAGCACCGCGGCCAGGATGCGGCGGGCATTGCAACCAATCACAGCAGTATGTTTTCGATGCACAAAGCCAACGGCCTCGTGCGCGACGTGTTCCGCACTCGCAACATGCGTTCATTGCAAGGCAACTCCGGCATCGGCCATTGCCGCTATCCGACCGCCGGTTCATCCAGCGAAGAAGAAGCGCAGCCGTTCTACGTCAACGCGCCGTTCGGCATTACCCTGGCGCACAACGGCAACCTGACCAACCAGGGCGAGCTGAAGCAGGATCTGTTCAATAACGACCGTCGTCACATCAACACCGATTCCGATTCCGAAGTGTTGCTCAACGTGCTGGCCCACGAAATCCAGGAAGCCACCACCGGCTATTCGCTCGACCCCGACGCCATCTTCAAATCGGTGGCGATGGTGCACCGCCGGGTGCGCGGCGCCTACGCGGTGGTGGCACAAATTGCCGGCCATGGTCTGTTGGCGTTCCGCGATCCGTTCGGCATCCGGCCGCTGTGCATCGGCGTCAATGAAACGGCGCAGGGCAACGAATACCTGGTGGCGAGCGAATCGGTGGCCCTGGAGGGCATCGGCTTTCGTTTCCTGCGCGACATTGCACCTGGCGAAGCCGTGTTCATCGACAACGATGGCATGTTGCACGCACGCCAGTGCGCCGACAATCCTTCGCTCAATCCGTGCGCCTTCGAATACGTTTACCTGGCGCGGCCGGACTCGATCCTCGACGGCGCCTCGGTCTACGCGACGCGCCTGAAAATGGGCGAATACCTGGCCGAGAAAATCCGCGCCGAGTTTTCAAGCGGCGAAATCGATGTCGTCATGCCGATTCCCGATTCGTCGCGCCCGGCTGCCATCCAGTTGGCGCTCAAGCTCGGCATCGAATACCGCGAAGGCTTCATCAAGAACCGCTACATCGGCCGCACCTTCCTGATGCCGGGCCAGGCGATCCGCAGCAAGTCGGTGCGCCAGAAGCTCAATGCCATCAGCTCCGAATTCAAGGGCAAGAACGTGCTGCTGGTAGATGACTCGATCGTGCGCGGCACCACCAGCCGCGAGATCGTCCAGATGGCACGTGAAGCGGGCGCGCGCAACGTGTATTTCGCTTCGGCAGCGCCGCCGGTGCTGTTTCCGAACGTCTACGGCATCGACATGCCGACCCGCGGCGAGCTGATCGCCTACGGCCGCAGCAACGAGGAAATCTGCCGCGAGATCACTGCCGACCGGCTGGTGTACCAGGACGTCGACGCGCTCAAGCGGTCGATCATGGACGTCAATCCGGAACTGCGTAATTTCGAGGCATCCTGCTTTGACGGCGTCTACGTCACCGGCGACATCACCCAGGCCTATCTCGACCGGCTCGAATTCGCCCGCCATAATCCAAAGGAAGCGCCGCCGGAAGACGCTGCCCGTACCCAGCTCAACCTGACACTGGTGAACGCAGAATAAAAGGCGCCAACGTGAACGATAACGTGAACGACAAAAGAAGTTTCGGCTTTACCACCACCATCCTGCACAGCGACCGTCGCAAAGCCATCGAGCACGGGTCGCTGCACAAGCCGGTGCATACGTCGGTGGCGTTTGGCTACAGCGATGCGCGCCAGCTGGCGTCGGTGTTCCAGGGCAAGGAGCCGGGCTTTCGGTACGGCCGCCAGGGCAATCCGACCGTGGCCGCGCTGGAAGAGAAGCTCACGCGCATGGAAGACGGCGTCTCGACGATCTGCTTCGGCACCGGCATGGGCGCGATCGGCGCGATTTTCCAGGCCTTGCTGCGCTCCGGCGACCATGTGGTGTCGTCGGCTTTCCTGTTTGGAAACACCAACAGCCTGTGGCAGACGGTGGCCAGCCAAGGGGTCGGCGTGGCGTTTGTCGACGCCACCGACGTTGCCAACGTCGAAGCAGCCTTGACGGCCGACACCCGGCTGGTATTTGTCGAGACCATCGCCAATCCGCGCACCCAGGTCGCCGACCTGGCCCGCATTGGCGCGCTGTGCCGTGAGCGCGGCATCTTGTTCGTCGTCGACAACACGATGACCACGCCTTACCTGTTCCGCCCGAAAAACGTCGGCGCCGGGCTGGTTGTCAACGCGCTGACCAAGTCGATCGCCGGCCATGGCGTCGCCCTCGGCGGCAGCCTGACCGACAGCGGCGAATACGACTGGCAGAACTATCCGCATATCGCCGCCAGCTACCAGCGTAATCCGCCGGCCCAGTGGGGCATGGCGCAGATCCGCGCCAAGGGCTTGCGCGACTTCGGCGCCTCGCTCGGGCCGGAAGCGGCGCATCACATCGCGCTCGGCGCCGAAACGCTGGCGCTGCGCATGGAGCGCAGCTGCGGCAATGCGCTGGCACTGGCGCGCATGCTCGAAGCCGACCCGCGCGTGGCGGCGGTGCACTATCCGGGGCTGGCCTCGCATCCCCAGCACGCGCTGGCAGGCGAATTGTTCCGCTCGTTCGGTCCGCTGTTCAGCTTCGTGCTCGAGGACGGCATCGATTGCTTCGACTACCTGAACCGGCTGCAAATCGGTATTTCGGCCAGCAACCTGGGCGACACCCGCACCCTGGTCATCCCGGTCGCCCACACCATCTTCTTCGAGATGGGCGCACAGCGCCGTGCCAGCATGGGCATTGCCGAATCGCTGATCCGGGTTTCGGTCGGCATCGAAGATACCGACGATTTGCTGGCCGACTTCAGCGGCGCGCTGCAAGCCTGACACTTTACCAATGGAGGCCGAACCGATGAAAAAAGTCGTAATGTGCCTGTGCCTGACGTTGGCCGTGGCGGGACTTGCCAGCGCCGATGAGCTCGCCGACGCCAACGCCTTGTTGAAGAAAAAGGCCTATCCTCAGGCAATCCAGCTGTACACCAAACTGGCCAACGCCGGCAACGCCGAAGCCCAGTTTCAATTGGGCGAGATGTACTGGTACGGCGAGGCCGGTGCGATCGATGAAGCGAAGGCCGATGCGTGGTTTCGCAAGGCCGCGGCAAAAGGCAACAAGGGCGCCGCCGCCGCGCTCGAACTCGTGAAGCAGCGCACGCTGCGGCGCGCCGACATCGACTACTGGATCTCGACATACGACGGCGCCGACCTGGCGGCGGGCACATTCCGCTGCATCGCGCCGCGTATCCCCGCGCTCTCGAAGACGAATGACGAAATCGCCAGTGTCGGCAACAGCGTCAGCACCTGGCAGGCCTGCTACAACGGTTTCGTGGCGAACCTGAACGCCAACACGCCAATGACCAAACTGATACCGCCCGACATCGCCAAGCTGTTCAATCAGAAGGAGCTCGACGCCGCGACGGCCTACCTCGACGACGTGCAGCAGCGTATCTCGGCCGACGCCACGATCAACGCCCAGCTGGTGCTGGCCGACTTCGCCGCCTGGCGCAACGCGACCGAAACGTACGTGGCGCAGCACAACCAGGTCGTCAAGAGTTCGACTGCCGCAAACCGCAGCGAAGACCTTGGGGCGCGCAAGAACAACTACGCCGCGCCCACCAGGTGAACGCGGCCCAAGGTCTTAATGCCAGCTGCGCATCAGGCCGACGGCCAGGCCTTCGAGGGTGAACTCGTCGACCGCGGGGTCGACCCGAATCACCTTGAAGTCCGGATTTTCCGGGTGCAGCTCGACCAGCGAACCGATTTTCTTGTAGCGCTTGACGGTGACGTCGTCGCCGATCCGCGCCACCACGATCTGGCCGTTCTTGGCGCTGTCGACTTTTTTCACCGCCAGCAGGTCGCCGTCCATGATGCCGGCGTCGCGCATCGACTCGCCGCGCACTTTCAGCAGGTAGTCAGGGCGGGCCGAAAACATTGCCGGGTCGACGTTGTAGGTCGCCTCGACATGCTGCTGCGCGAGGATGGGTGAGCCGGCGGCGACGCGCCCGACCAGCGGCAGCGCCATCATGAGCGCGGGCGGCGGCAGCAGGCTCGACGCGGCGACCGGGCCGAGCAGGCGGATGCCGCGCGACGTGCCCGGCGAAATTTCAATCGCGCCTTTGCGGGCCAGCGCCTGCAAGTGTTCCTCGGCGGCGTTGGCCGATTTAAAGCCGAGTTCGTTGGCGATTTCGGCCCGGGTCGGCGGAAAGCCGGTGTTGTCGATGGCATCGCGGATCAGGTTGAGGATCTGTTCTTGCCGTGCGGTGAGCTTGATCATGGAGTTAGGCAAAGGCTGGTTGTATAAACAGACTGTATTTTTGTACAGTATTTCACCCAGCGCAAGTGAAATTCACGAAAAATCACCGGCTTGCCGAATTTATCGCCATTTATTTCATCAAGTTGGCCAATTACCGGGTTCGCGCGGCGCAAAGTGGCCCGATGCGCTGATCCAGGCCGCGCTGGCCGAACAGTCGGGGCTTGCCCAAGCTGCCCATTAGGCGTTATACTTGCCGGCTTTCCCTTCCCACACTCGTCTTGACGCCGAGGTGGGCTTTTGTTTTAAACGTCCCTAAGGAGTTATGCATGCGTCATTATGAAATCGTTTTTATCGTCCACCCGGACCAAAGCGAGCAAGTCCCGGCGATGATCGAACGTTACAAGGCCAGCGTTTCTGCGCGCGGCGGTAACATTCATCGCGTCGAAGACTGGGGCCGTCGTCAGATGGCTTACTCGATCCAGAAGCTGCCAAAAGCACACTACATCTGCATGAACATCGAATGCGACAACGATACCCTCGTGGAACTCGAAACCGCATTCAAATTCAATGATGCCGTGCTGCGTCACCTCACCGTTCGTATGAAGAAGGCTGAAATCACGCCGTCGCCGATGATGAAGTCGGTACAACGTGAAGACGCAGCAAAGAGCCACCGCTCGGAAGCGCACGCAGCAGCAGCACCGGCCGCAGCTCCGGCTGCCGCAGCTGCCTGATTGTTGGCAGGGAAGCGTAAGCTGGCGAAGTGACTCACAAAGGTGAATCAACTTCAGTTTGTAGCCCAAATTTCGGAGCGCGACGTATTGCGCTACACCCCGGCTGGCGTGCCGATCGTGTCCGCCACCCTGACGCATAGTTCGCATCAGGTGGAAGCCGGGGTCGACAGGTTGACCGAGTTTGAAATCACCGCGTTCGCCGCGGGCGAGATTTCAGGCCGGTTTTCCCGGGCCGAGTTGGGATCTGCGCACCAGTTCACAGGCTTTCTTGCCAAGAAGAGTCGCAACAGCAAAGCGCTGGTGTTTCACATCATTGATTTTAGTGCCGCCGCCTAAGCGGAGCACATTTTTAGATACAGGAGCCTCAAATGGCATTCGGTAAAAAGTTCGACAAGAACAAGCTCAAGCTCAAAGAAAAACGCAAACAACAGAACCCACTGTTCAAGCGCAAGAAATTCTGCCGCTTCACCGCGGCCCACGTTGAGCAGGTCGACTACAAAGACGTCGACACCCTGAAAGACTTCGTCCAGGAAAACGGCAAGATCATGCCGGCACGCCTGACCGGTACCAAGGCGCACTACCAGCGCCAGGTCGACACCGCCATCAAGCGCGCCCGCTACCTCGCGCTGCTGCCTTACACCGACCTGCACCACGCTTAAGCTGCAGAGACACTGGAGAAAAATATGCAAATCATCCTGTTAGAAAAAGTTGTTAACGTGGGCAACCTCGGCGACGTCGTCAAAGTCAAAGACGGTTACGCACGTAACTTCCTGATCCCGCAACGCATGGCTCGCCGCGCGACCACGTCGGCCATCGCCGAATTCGAAGTCAAGCGCGCCGAACTCGAAAAAGCAGCAGCGGCCAAGCTGTCCGCTTCGCAGACCCAGGGCGAAAAGCTGAGCGGCATGACCATTACGATCGCTCAAAAAGCCGGCGTCGATGGCCGTCTGTTCGGTTCCGTCACCAACTTCGACATCGCTGAAGCGTTGACGAAGCAAGGTTTCGCAGTCGAAAAATCGCAAGTGCGCATGCCTGTCGGCCCGCTCAAGACCACGGGCGACCACGCTGTTGCCGTTGCCTTGCACACCGACGTGGTGGCCGAGATCACCATCTCCGTCGTTGGCGAAACTGCCTAAGGTTCAAGCTTGTCGCGCGGGCCATGTGCCCGCGCGATGACGCGATCAAGCCGGGTTATAGTCGTCAGATACCTGGGCAAAAAGCCGGACATTGTCCGGCTTTT
Organism: Massilia psychrophila; assembly: GCF_002760665.1. Taxonomy (GTDB): domain Bacteria; phylum Pseudomonadota; class Gammaproteobacteria; order Burkholderiales; family Burkholderiaceae_D; genus JAFCUW01. The sequence continues at coordinate 16,129 of NZ_PDOB01000006.1, forward strand.
TTTACGTCCCTGCGACGCGGTTTTCTCTCTTATTGTTGGGGGTTGGTCAACCGAAACGGGTATAATTCGCGCCATGAACGCCCCCTCCGATCCGCAACTCGATGCCCTCCGTATTCCGCCCCATTCGATCGAAGCGGAACAGTCCGTCATTGGCGGCTTGCTGCGCGATAACGCCGCGTGGGACCGCATCGCCGACTTCATGCACGCCGACGATTTCTACCGCTACGACCACCGCATCATCTTCGAGCAGCTCGTCAAGCTGATCAACGCTGCCCGGCCCGCCGACGTCATCACCGTGTTCGAGGCGCTGACCAACATGGGCAAGGCCGAGGAAGTGGGCGGCCTGCAATACCTGAACGCGATGGCGCAGAACACGCCATCAGCGGCCAACATCCGCCGCTACGCCGAGATCGTGCGCGACCGCGGCATCCTGCGCAAACTGATCACCGTCGCCGACGAGATTTCCGGCAATGCGTTCAATCCGCAGGGCAAGGAAGTCAAGCAGATGCTCGACGAGGCCGAGTCGAAGATTTTCGCCATCGCCGAAGAAGGCTCGCGCGGCGCCCAGGGCTGGGTGCCGATCCAGCCGCTGCTGACCCAGGTGGTCGAGCGCATCGACGAGCTCTACAGCCGCGACAACCAGAGCGAGATTACCGGCGTGCCGACCGGCTTCATCGATCTCGACCGCATGACCTCGGGCCTGCAGCCGGGCGACCTGGTGATCGTCGCCGGCCGCCCGTCGATGGGAAAGACGGCGTTTTCGATCAACATCGGCGAGACCGTCGCCATCGAGTCCGGCCTGCCGGTTGCCGTGTTCTCGATGGAGATGGGCGGCACCCAGCTGGCGATGCGTATGCTCGGCTCGGTCGGCCAGCTCGACCAGCACCGCCTGCGCACCGGCAAACTCAACGACGAAGACTGGCCGCGCCTGACCCACGCGATCCAGAAGATGAACGACGCCCAGTTGTACATCGACGAAACGCCGGCGCTCAACTCGATCGAGCTGCGGGCCCGCTCGCGCCGCCTGTCGCGCCAATGCGGCAAGCTTGGCCTGATCATCGTCGACTACCTGCAACTGATGACCGCCAACCAGCCAGGCGACAACCGCGCCTCCGAGATTTCCGAAATCTCGCGCGGCCTGAAGGGCCTGGCCAAGGAGCTGCACTGCCCGGTCATCGCGCTGTCGCAGCTGAACCGCTCGCTCGAGCAGCGTCCCAACAAGCGCCCCATCATGTCCGACCTGCGCGAATCGGGCGCAATCGAGCAGGACGCCGACGTCATCATTTTCCTGTACCGCGACGAAGTGTACAACCCCGATTCGCCCGACAAGGGCACCGCCGAGATCATCATCGGCAAGCAGCGTAACGGCCCGATCGGCTCGGTCCGGCTCACCTGGATCGGCCAGTACACCAAGTTCGGCAATTACAGCGGCGGCCTTGCGCTCTACCAGGGCGATTGACAACCCGCGAGTTGACAATCCGAGAGCGCCGACTCCACGCGGCCGCTTTCAGCACTTCCAGTACGATCTAACGGAGAATATGAATGTTTGGACGCTTGATGCCCACCGAGGGCAAATTTTTTGATCTGTTCAACCAGCACGCCGCCTTGTGCGTGAAGGGCGCGCACGAAATGGTCGGCCTGATGACCAATTTCGACGACCTCGAAAAACGCGTCCATGCGATCGAAACCATCGAAAAGCAGGCCGACAAGATCACCTATGCCACGGTCGACATGCTGCACAAGACCTTCATCACGCCGATCGACCGCGACGACATCCACAAGCTGATCACCCGCATGGACGACATCCTCGACCTGATGGAAGACGCGGCCCAGACCGTGTCGCTGTACGACCTGAAGGCGGTCACGCCGGAAGCGAAGCGCCTGGCCGAACTGTGCCTGGCGTGCTGCGAAAAAGTCCAGCAGGCGGTGGCCATGCTGCACAACATGGACAATTCGCACAAGATCGTCGCGATCTGCGAAGAGATCGACCGCCTCGAGTCGGATGCCGACCATGTGATGCGCGCGGCGATGTCAAAATTGTTCCGCGACGAGCCGGACGTGCGCAACCTGATCAAACTGAAAGCCATTTACGAGATCCTCGAAACCGTCACCGACCGTTGCGAAGATGTTGCCAACATCATCGAAGGCATCATCGTCGAAAACGCGTAATCGGATCTCCCACATGCAAACTCTTCAAATGAGCATTTACGTGCTCGTGTTCCTGGTTGCGCTTGCGCTGATCTTCGACTTCATGAACGGCTTTCACGACGCCGCCAATGCGATTGCCACGGTCGTGTCGACGGGCGTGCTGAAACCGCAGACGGCGGTGGCGATGGCCGCCGTTTTCAACTTCATCGCCATCTTCGTCGTCGGCCTGAAAGTGGCCGCCACCGTCGGCAAGGGCACCATCGACCCCGCCGTGGTGGACCAGTACGTCATTTTCGGCGCGCTCGTCGGCGCCATTATCTGGAACCTGATTACCTGGTACTACGGTATCCCGTCGTCGTCGTCGCACGCGCTGATCGGCGGCCTGGTTGGCGCCGCCGTGGCCAAGTCCGGTACCGGCGCGCTGGTTGGCAGCGGCCTGCTCAAGACCGTGCTGTTCATCGTGGTGTCGCCGCTGGTCGGCTTCCTGCTCGGCTCGTTGATAATGATCCTCGTATCCTGGGTATTCGTGCGCTCGACCCCGCGCAAGGTCGACACCTGGTTTCGCCGCGCGCAGATGGCATCGGCTGCAGCGTACAGCCTCGGGCACGGCGGCAACGACGCCCAGAAAACCATCGGCATCATCTGGATGCTGCTGATTGTCGCCGGCGTATCGACCAAGGCCGACGCCGCGCCGCCGATGTGGGTCATCATTTCCTGTTACGCCGCGATCAGCTTCGGTACGTTGTTCGGCGGCTGGCGCATCGTCAAGACCATGGGCCAGAAGATCACCAAGCTCAAACCGGTGGGCGGCTTCTGCGCCGAAACCGGCGGCGCGATCACGCTGTTTGCCGCCACCGCGATGGGCATCCCGGTATCGACCACCCACACCATCACCGGCGCCATCGTCGGTGTCGGATCGGCCCAGAAGATGTCGGCGGTACGCTGGGGCGTGGCCGCCAACATCGTGTGGGCCTGGATCTTCACGATCCCGGCGTCGGCCCTCATGGCGGCGATCGCCTGGTGGATCGGCACCCACGTCTTATAGCCGTTCAGCGGCGGCCGGTGCGCTCGACCAGTTCGATCTCGAACAGCTTCGGCCAGTGTTTGCCGGTGACGAACAGGCGGCGGTGGACGGCGTCCCAGGCGATGCCGTTGAGGACGTCGTCCGGCCCCATGCCTTTCCAGGCCGGGTCGGCAAGTCCCGTCAAGTCGATCCAGCCAAGGACGTTGCCGTTGGCCGGGTCGATGCGGGCGATGACGTTCGAGCCCCAGACGTTGGCGTAGATCTGGCCATCGACCCATTCGAGCTCGTTCAGGCCGGCAATCGGCTTGCCGTCGGCGCTGACCCGGATGCGGCGGACCTCGGCCAGGGTTTTCGGATCGAGCACGCGGATGGCCGGGCTGCCGTCGCTCATGAAGACCTGCTTGCCGTTGCTGGTCAGGCCCCAGCCTTCGCCTTCGTACGAGAACTTGCGCTTGACGTCGAACGTTTTGGCGTCATAGACGAAGCCGACCTTGCTGGTCCAGGTCAGGCCGACGATGTCGTCGCCGACCGCGGCGATGCCTTCGCCGAAAAACTCCGCCGGCACCTCCTTTTTCTGCAGCACGCGGCCGGTTTCCAGCTGCACCCGGCGGATCGATGACTGTCCCTTCAGGCCGGTGCTTTCGTACAACACGCCATCCTTGATGAACAAGCCCTGGGTGAACGCCCCCGTATCGTGCGGATAGGCGTGCTTGACCATGAAGGCGTAGACGGGAATGGCCGCTTCGGCCGCGCCGAAGCCGCCGACCGACCAGGCCAGGGCGCCCAGCAGCAGACGCCTGCGGACAGAGAGAGTCGATTTTTTCAATGCGTACCTTTGTTTGACGATGTGCGCTGCTGCGAGATGCTACCGCAAATCGCGCCAAACCGCCGAACGGTCGCGGCCCGTTCCTGCTACCCCAGCTCGACTTCCAGCCCTTCGTAAGCGAGCACCACCTTGAGCGCGGCCGGCGGCGGCTGGCGCGCCAGCAGGTCGGCGAACGCCGCCTCCAGTTCGTCATCGCCGCGGGTCGGCTCATGGTGGGTCAGGTACAGCGCCTTGGCGCCGACCCGGATCGCCAGCGCCAGCGCCGAGTCGAGCGTGCCGTGGCCCCAGCCCTGCTTGGCCGGATATTCGTCGCGCGTGTACGAGCTGTCGACGATGAGCGCGTCGACGCCTTGCATGGCACGCTCGATGGCTTGCTCGCGCTCGTTGATGGCGCACCGGGCCGCGGCGTGGCGCGCGTCGCTTTCTGGGTAGGGGTTGCTGAACGGCTCATGGTCGCCGGTGAAGAACAGCGACTTGCCGTTGCAGTCGATGCGGTAGCCGAGATTGATCACCGGATGGTTCATCACGACGTTGCCGACGGTGGCGTTGCCGACCGCCACCGGCTGCCCAAGCGCCAGCGTGCGGTAATCGATGGTGGCCGCCATCTGCGCTTCGCCGACCGGGAAATAACTGTTTTGCAGTTGCACGCCGAGCACGTGTTCGATGCCCCTGCCGCTGACCAGGTCGCGCGCACCGTGCAGGCGCACGTGGCTGCCGGCATGGAACAAAGGCGTAAAGAACGGCAAGCCGTGGATATGGTCCCAGTGGCTGTGGGTAATGAAGATGTTGGCGCGCACCGGCAGGCGCGCCAGCAGGCTCTGCGCCAGCGCGAAGATGCCGGTGCCGGCATCGAGGATGATCAGGGTGCCGTCGTCGGTGCCAACCTCGATGCAGGTGGTGTTGCCGCCGTAACGGGCGGTACGCGGGCCGGGCGACGGAATCGAGCCGCGCACGCCCCAGAAGCGCAATTTCATGGTTTTCTATCCCGGCTGTCGACGCAGTCGCGTATTTAGTTGCAATCAGGATTGATGATAGCGGTTTTATATCAAAATGGCTTGCACATATATTTCGGCATCATGAAACGTGCGCGCGGCTTCGGCGACCGCTTCCCGGTACCGCTTGAAAGCGGCCGCCCGGTCCGTTATCAGTCCAACGGCAACAAGGTGGTGGCACCGTTCCATCTCGATCCCACACTGTTCAACGCCTTGCTTGCGCCAAGCACGCCGCACAGCTTTTCCGACTCCCAGGCAGCCTGGAATCAGGGGGAATCCGGCTTCTGGGCCAAGTAGAAAAACGATAACTCGATGGGGTCCAGCGACCCGGCGAGCGGGACTGTCCAGTAAGCCCAACGCCGCTCAGCGCAGCACGTTTAAAAATAAAAAAACCCTGTGCACTCGTTCAGCGCACAGGGTTTCTGGTTGATGCCGCAGCCGCAGTTACCTGCTAGTTACAGCACCTCGCTGGCGTGATCCGCCAGGCGCGAACGCTCGCCGCGCGCCAACGTCACGTGGCCGCTGTGGGACCAGCCCTTGAAGCGGTCGACGACGTACGTCAGGCCGCTCGAGCCTTCCGTCAGGTACGGCGTGTCGATCTGCGCGATGTTGCCCAGGCACAGGATCTTGGTGCCGGGTCCGGCGCGCGTGACCAGCGTCTTGAGCTGCTTCGGCGTCAGGTTCTGCGCCTCGTCGATGATCAAAAACTTGTTGACGAAAGTACGTCCGCGCATGAAGTTGAGCGACTTGATCTTGATGCGCGAACGGATCAGGTCCTGGGTTGCGGCGCGGCCCCACTCGCCGCCATCCGAATCGGACTTGTTGAGCACCTCGAGGTTGTCGTCGAAGGCGCCCATCCACGGCGACATTTTTTCTTCTTCCGTGCCCGGCAGGAAACCGATGTCTTCACCCACCGGCACCGTCACGCGGGTGACGATGATCTCGTTGTAGAGCTTGGTCTCGAGCACCTGCGCCAGGCCCGCGGCGAGCGCCAGCAAGGTCTTGCCGGTGCCGGCCTGGCCGAGCAGGGTGACGAAATCGCATTCCGGATCCATCAACAGGTTCAACGCGAAGTTCTGCTCGCGGTTGCGGGCGGTGACGCCCCACACGTTGTTCTTGCTGTGGCTGAAGTCGCGCAAGGTGCGCAGCACCGCCGTCTTGCCGGTGAGCTGTTTTACCTGTCCGTAGAACGGCGTCTCGCCGTTTTTTGGTTCGAGGAAGACGAACTGGTTCACCAGCAAGGTCGGAATGGTCGGCCCGGTAACCCGATAGAAGGTCGACGAGGAGCCGTTCTTGTTCTCCTGCCACGACTCCATGTCCTTGCCGTTCTTGTTCCAGAAATCGTCGGGCAATTGCACGATGCCTGAATAGAGCAGGTCGGTGTCTTCCAGCACATGGTCGTTGAAGTAGTCTTCAGCCGGCAGGCCCAGCGCGCGCGCCTTGATGCGCATGTTGATGTCTTTCGACACCAGCACGATGGCGCGGCCCGGCAATTCGGTTTCCAGGTTACGCACCACGCCGAGGATCTGGTTGTCGGCCTTGCCAACCGGCAGGCCTTCCGGCAGGGTCGGGCCGTTTTGCAGCCGGGTCTGGAAGAACAGCCGGCCCTTGGCGTCCTTGTTGCCCAGCTTTGCCAGCGGGATGCCCGCTTCGATCGCATGGTCGTCGATGTTGGCAATCAGCGCGTCGAGCGTACGCGACACCTGGCGGGCGTTGCGCGCCACTTCCGACATGCCTTTCTTGTGATCGTCGAGCTCTTCCAGCGTCATCATCGGCAGGTAGACGTCGTGTTCCTCGAAGCGGAACAGCGACGACGGGTCGTGCATCAGCACGTTGGTGTCGAGCACGAACATCTTGCTCGTGCCGCTCTTGTCGGCCTGCCGGCTGGTGGACGACTTGATGATCGCCTCGACCGGCTTGTGCTTGGCCGGGTGCGGTGTGTCGAGCTCGTTGTCGGACTGCTTGGCGCGCGCGGCAGGACGCTCTGCGTCGGCATGCGTCGGCAGTGCTACCAGGACAGGCGCCGGCGGCGGTGCTGCGGTAGCCGCTTTCGGCTTGGCGCTGCGCGCCGCTTTCAACGCCGGCACGGCCTTGCCGCTGATCAGGTCCTCGACCGGGTCGAGGGGGTGAACCTGGGCGGCAGCGGGTGCCGCCCGTACCGCGCTCTTGCGCGGCTCCGCTTTGGGGTAATCTTTTGCCAGCAACAGGGCGGCCGGCTTGGTAGGAAGTTTTGGCAGTGGCATCAGGGTCTCAATCTAAAAAATTCCGAAGGGCAGCGGCGCGAGCGAAGGCTATGCGGTGGGGCCGGCCTGGTCGAACTACATGGATGAGGCGCTGGTCAGTCACGGCAAACAGGCCGGACCGGCAGGCCGCCAGATTGGGATGATGCGGGGAAAAAACGCTTTGACTCAAAATAGGCGATTGCAATCGATTTTTACGGCAGGTTAATTAACGGTGAGCGTCAGCGGTGAGGGTCAGCGGTGAGCGGCTTTGCTTTTGCTATTGCTGGGGCTGGCTCTTGACGAATTCCAGCACTTCATCGGCGTGGTCAGGCACCTTCACGCCTCGCCATTCTTTCACCAATCGGCCCTCAGCGTCAATTACAAACGTACTGCGCTCGACGCCGCGAACCTGTTTGCCGTACATATTTTTCATCTTCATGACGCCGAATTGCAGGCACACCAATTCTTGCGGGTCCGAGATCAGTTCAAACGGCAAGCCCAGCTTCGACTTGAAGCCTTCGTGCGAACGCAGCGAATCGCGGCTGATGCCGTAGATTTCGGTGCCGGCGTCGAGGAACTGGTCGTGCAGTTCGCGAAACGCGATGCTTTCGGTGGTGCAGCCGGGAGTGTTGTCCTTCGGGTAGAAGTACAGCACCGTGTAGCGGGCCGCGCGGCCAGCGAGCTGGAACGCCTTGTCGCCGGTCATGACGGCGGAAAAATCGGGTACGGATGCTGGGGTTTGGCTGTCAGCCACGGCTCTCTCCTGGGCGCACTGCAATAGGCCCGGGCACGATCAGTTCACCTGAACGTCCGGGCAATTCTCCCCAGGCGACCGACCGGTCGGGCAAGGGCGAGTCTTTTATTTTCTCGTAATAGTCGGCCATCGACGCCAGCTGGTAGCCTTGCTCTTTCCAGCCGGTCAATAACTGTTCGAAGATGGGGCCGAGCTTCTGGCCTTCAAGCTCGGCGTGCAAGGTATACACGTGGTCGCGCCCGGCGCCCGCGGTCAGCCCCAGCAGGTGTGCGGCGATGTTGGCGGTCGTAATCGTTACACCGCCGATGCTGCGCCCGAGCAGTTCGTCGAGCGTCGGCAAGGTCGTCGGCAGCTGCACGCAGCGCGAGCCGGGCAGCCGGTACGGGCCGGCCTGCGCATCGCGCAGCGCGCCGTCCTCGCCCAGCATGGCGCGGCCGTCCGACGCGTAGGCGTAGCCGGCCGCATCGTGCTCGGCAAAGGCGTGCTCGTTCATCTGCCAGCCGGCCGCGCCGTGGGTGTTGGCCGGACGGCCGAACACCTGGCGAAAGCGGTCTTCGGCGCAGCGCATGATGTGCGAGGTCCAGGACAGGCTGCTGCTTCGTACGTTGTCTTGCCAGCGCACGTGGTCCCAGGTGTGGATGCCGCATTCGAAGCCGGCCGCTTCGACGCTGCGCATCTCGTCAGCGCAGCGGCGGCCGATGTCCGGTCCCGGCAGAAAGACGCCGTACATCAGCGTCTTGACGCCGTAATGCTCCAGCACCGAGGTGCGCGAGACCTTCTTGAAAAACCCCGGGTTGAACGCGCGCCGCAAGGCCCAGCCGGTATGATCCGGCCCGAGCGAAAACAGGAACGTCGCGCAAGCGCCATGGCGGCTGAGCATGCGCACCAGGTTTGGTACGCCCTCGCGGGTGCCGCGGTAGGTGTCGACGTCGATCTTGAGCGTCAGCAGCGGGCCTTGAGGTGGGATGGGGGAAGCTTGGGTCAAATCATCAATCCATCAGCGCTTTGGCTGCGCCGACCTGGCCGCGGTAGGCGTCGAAGATGTGGCGCAGCGCGTCGGCCATCGACACTGTCGGCGTCCAGCCCAGTTCGGACTCGGTGGCGTCGATCTTCGGCACCCGGTTCTGCACGTCCTGGTAGCCCTTGCCGTAGTAGGCGCCGGAGCTGGTCTCGACCAGTTTCACCTGCTGTGCCGAGTCGGCGTACTCGGGGTATTCGGCCGCCAGCGCCAGCATCATGTGCGCCAGTTCGCGGATCGAAAAATTGTTGACCGGGTTGCCGATGTTGTAGATTTTGCCGGTGGCGACACCGCCTTGGTTGGCGATGATCCGCACCAGCGCATCGATGCCGTCGTCGACGTAGGTGAACGAGCGCTTCTGCTCGCCGCCATCGACCAGCTGGATGTTCTCGCCGCGCACGATATGGCCGAGGAACTGGGTCAGCACGCGCGACGAGCCTTCTTTGGGCGTGTGGATCGAATCGAGGCCGGCGCCGATCCAGTTAAACGGACGGAACAAGGTGAAATTGAGCCCTTCCATGCCGTAGCCCCAGATCACGCGGTCCATCAGCTGCTTCGAGCAGGCATAGATCCAGCGCGGCTTGTTGATCGGGCCGTACACCAGGTTTGACGCTTCCGGATCGAATTCGGCGTCCGGGCTCATGCCGTACACCTCGGACGTCGACGGGAACACCAGGTGCTTGCCGTACTTGGCGGCCGAACGCACGATCGGCAGGTTCGCCTCGAAGTCGAGCTCGAACACGCGCAGTGGTTCCTTGACGTAGGTCGATGGCGTGGCGATCGCCACCAGCGGCAGGATCACGTCGCACTTCTTGACGTGGTACTCGACCCACTCCTTGTTGATGGTGATGTCGCCCTCGAAAAAGTGCATGCGCGACTTGTAGGATGCGTTGTCGAGCAGCTCGGTGATGCGGTCGGACTGCATGTCCATGCCATACACGTGCCAGTCGGTCGTTTCCAGGATGCGCTTGGACAGGTGGTGGCCGATGAAGCCGTTGACGCCGAGGATGAGGACTTTTTTCATGGGGTTTGCTCGTTTCTTGTTTCTTGTTTCTTATGAATGCGGTCAGGTGTTGGCCGCGTCGGTGTTGGCCAGGCGCGCTTGCAGTTGCGCCGGCGTCACCGGAACGGCATCGAACAGCAGGCTGGAAATGGCCAGCATGCGGCCGTCGCCGCATACGCCAACGATGCAATTATCCACCACAGCCAAGCCCGGTGGCAACTTGCTGCTCTGCTTGCCATCGTCGTTGCGCGACAATCTCGCCCGCTCGATGACGTAGCGCTGGCCGCCGACATCGGTGAAGGCGCCAGGGTAGGGCGGCGCCACCGCGCGGTGCAGGTTGTAGACCTCACTGGCAGGTTGCGACCAGTCGATGCGGCCGTCTTCGGGCTTGCGCCCGCTGAAATAGCGGCCCTGTTGCACGTCGTTGGGGGTGCGCGGCGCGTTGCCATTCAACAGCGCCGGCAGTACCCGCCACAAGGTCTGCTCGGCTGCCACGGTGACCTTGCCAAACACCTCGTACGCCGTGTCGTCGGGCAGGATCGGCACCGCGGTCTGCGCGACGATGGCGCCGGCGTCGGGTTTCACCGTCATTTCGTGCAGCGAGGCGCCGGTTTCCAGCGCGCCGTGCAGCACCGCCCAGTTGACCGGCGCGCGCCCGCGAAACTGCGGCAGCAGCGAGCCGTGCATGTTGAAGGCCGGCGCCACCGCCAGCAGCGCTTGCGGCAGCATGTTGCGGTAGTAAAAGCTGAACATCAGGTCCGGCTGCGCCGCTTGCACTTGCGCCAGCAGTTCGGGCGAACTGGCGTCCTGCGGCGTGATGCAGGCGATGCCCTCAAGGGCGCACAGCGACATGACCGACTCGAACCAGATGTTTTCGCCCGCACTGTCCTGGTGGGTGACCACGAGCACGACGTCGACGCCGCCGGCCAGCAGCACCTTCAGGCAGCGCACGCCGACGTTGTGGTAGGCGAAGACGACGGCGCGCTTGGCTGGTGCAGCCATCAGCGCGCCACCTGGCGTTTTTCGACCGCGCGGTCGAGCACCTCGTCCTTGCCAGGCACGTGCTGCAAGATGGTCTGCACCACGTAGCGCGGGCGCGCCCGCACCTGCTGGAAGATGCGCCCGACGTATTCGCCCAACAGGCCGATGCCGAACAGGATCACGCCCATGAAGAAGAAGGCGATGGCGAACAGCGTGAACACGCCTTCGGCCTCGGCGCCAAGGACGAAGCGGCGCACCAGCAGCATCAGCACCAGTAGCGCCGAGGCGAGCGACATCGTCATGCCGAGCATCGAGAACATCTGCAGCGGCACCAGCGAAAAGCCGGTGACGAGGTCGAAATTGAGGCGGATCAGGCTGTAGAGCGAATACTTCGATTCGCCAGCCGCGCGCTCTTCGTGCTCGACGAGGATCTCGGTGGGCTTACGCGCGAACTTGTAGGCCAGCGCCGGCACGAAGGTGTTCACTTCGCCGCACTGGTTGACTAGGTCGATGACGTTGCGCCCATACGCGCGCAGCATGTTGCCCTGGTCGGTGATGCGGATGTTGGTGATGCGGTAGCGCAGCCGGTTCATCGCCTTCGAGGCGATGGTGCGCCACGCCGAATCCTGGCGCTTGCGGCGGATCGAGCCGACGTAGTCGAAGCCCTGGCGGATTTTCTCGACCAGCTTGTGGATCTCTTCGGGCGGGTTCTGCAGGTCGGCGTCGAGGGTGACGATGATGTCGCCGCGAGTGACGTCGAAGCCGGCCAGGATCGCCATGTGCTGGCCATAGTTGCCGTTAAATATCATCACGCGCGTGACGTCAGGCCGCTGGCGGAATTGCTCGGCCAGGATCGCCACCGAGTTGTCGTGGCTGCCGTCGTTGACGAACACGATTTCGTACGGGATGCCGATCTTGTCGAGCGCCGGATACAGGCGCGCGAACAGCACCTGCAAGCCGGCTTCCTCATTGTAGATCGGGATGACGACCGACAGTTCCGGTTTCAGCATGCTGGTTGTGTTGGTTGTGCTCGTTGTGCTCGTTGTGCCCATAGTATCCATTGCGCTCATTGTACCCACGGCGCTCATTTTGCCAGCACCGCTTTGACGGCGGCCACCACGCGCTCGACGTCCGCTTCGGTCATCGCATAAAACATCGGCAAGGTGACGGTCAGTCGGCCGATCCGTTCCGATTCGGGGAACATGCCCTCATGAAAGCCTAGCTCGCGGTACAAGCTGAACAGGTGGATCGCGGCGTAGTGAAAGCCGGTGCCGACCTGGTGTTGTTGTTTCAGGCGGGTCATGAAATCGGCGCGCGTGGTGGGACCGCTGTCGGGCAGGATGATCTGGAACAGGTGCCAATTGGACGTGTCGAACGCGGCCAGCGGCAGTTGGGCGCCGGTCTGCGCCTCGAATTGATTGCCGAAGCACTCGAAATAATGTTCGGCCAGGCGGCGCCGGTGGGCGTTGACGGCGTCGATCGTCTTCATCTGGCCCAGGCCAATGGCGGCGGCGATGTCGGTCATGTTGTATTTGCCGCCCAGCACGTCGACGTCGATGCCGTCGACGCCGCTGCGGGTCACCCCTTGCAGGCGGAATTTTTCAGCCAGAACAGCTTCGTCAGGCGTGTTCATCACCAGGCAGCCGCCTTCACCGGTGGTTAAATTCTTGTTGACCTGGAAGCTGAACGAGGCAAAGTCGCCGAACGAGCCGATGCGCCGGCCCTTCCAGGTCGAGCCGAACGCCTGGGCGGCGTCTTCCACCACGCGCAGCTTGTTCTTGCCCGCGATCGCGTACAGGCGGTCCATGTCGACCGGCAGGCCGGCCAGGTAGACCGGGATGATGGCGCGGGTGCGCGGCGTGATCGCCGCTTCCAGTTTGTCCAGGTCGATGTTGCGGGTGACCGGGTCGATGTCGGCGAACACCGGCGTGGCGCCCACTTCCAGGATCACGTTGGCCGTGGCGACCCACGAAATCGGCGTGGTGATGACTTCATCGCCCGGGCCAATGCCTGCAATGCGCAGTGCGATCTCCATCGTGCAGGTGCCGGAATTGAAGACGCGCACGGGACGGCCGCCGAAGTAGCTCGACAGCTCGGCTTCGAACGCTGCCGCTTTCGGGCCGCCGTTGGTCAGCCATCCGGAGCGCAGCACGTCGCCCACGGCGGCGATGGTGGCTTCGTCGATGGTCGGGCGGGAGAAAGGCAGGAAGGGCAGGGGGGCGGTCATTGATTTCTCTGGTTAAAAAGTTTTGCTGACACCTTGTCTTGCTGAAATGAGCAGCACGCGAAAGGCGCATTTTATCAGCGTTGCCGGGGGAAATCCGGCTCACGTCGTCGCCGGCGGCGTCGACTCAGCTTCGTGCCAGCAGGGCGACGCCGGCCACGATGATGGCCAGTGCGATCATGCGCTGGAGCGACACTGTTTCGCCGAGGAACATCCAGGCGCCGGCGGCGCTGACGACGTAGCCGAGCGAGAGCATCGGGTAAGCGATCGTCACGTCGGTGCGCGACAGGCCGATGATCCACACCACCAGCGAAATGACGTAGCAGGCAAGGCCGGCCAGGATCGGCAGTTGGGTAAAAACCTTCACGCCGGTGCTGAACCAGTTCTGCGCGTTGACATGGATGGCGCCGCCCAGGCCATTGGTGCCGGCTTTGAGCAGCAGCTGGGCGGCGGCGTTGAGCAGCACGCCGGTGATGATGAAGGCGAAAGTGGATAAATTCATTGGTTGACGTCGTTGGCGATCACGATGCGGCGCTGGTCTTGCGCCACGACGCGCATCGGCACGCCTTTCTGTTTGAGGTCGTTGTAAATGTCGGCGCGGATGATGGCGACGTCGCGCACACCGGCGCTGGCGTCCCGCGTCCATTGCTCGACAAACGCGGCCACGGTCGGTATCGCCAGCTCCGGTTGCTGCTTGAGGCCGAAGGAAAATTCGTCGCGATAGTCGACCAGGGTCATCGTACGGCCCAGGTAGAAGGTCAGCGACTGTTCGTAGGTGCCCACCGCATAGATCCTGGTGTCGGGTTTCAATTCGGCGCGGATCGCCGGCAGCAGGTTGGCGCCGGCGCGCATATGGCCGATCGGTTCGAAACCGGCCAGGATCAGCTCGGTGGTGGCGAAACCGGCGATCGCCAGCACCAGCACGAACAGGTCACGCGTGTTGGCGGCGCTGGCGCCGCGGCGGCGCGCAAGCAGCCAGGCCAGCACGCCGCCGGCCAGCGCCGTCAAGCCAGCCGCCACCACCCACGGCTGATAGGCCTGGTACAGCACTACTTCGCCGAGGCGCCCGGCAAGCTTTGGCATGAACGGCACCGTCGCCAGCAGCGCCACGCCTACCAGCGACATCAAGGCGGCGTTCAGCATGCGGCTGCGGCGCGAGCCGGCTTCGAGGTAACTGGCCACCAGCAGCGCCAGCGCCGGGAAGATCGGCAGGATGTAGCCGGGCAGCTTGGAGTTCGACTTGGTGAAGAACAGCAGGATGAACACGGCCCACACCAGCAGCATCAGGCGCGGGCGGAACAGGCCGTCCTCGCGTTTGACCCCGAGCGCCAGGCTCTGGCCCAGCACGCCAAGCCACGGCACCATGCCGACCGCGGTCAGCACGAAAAAAACATACCAGACCTGTTCGCGGTGGTGTTCCTTCAGGAAGAAGCGGTCCCAGTGTTCGTGGATGAAGAAGAAGGCCGGCTGCTCCGGGTTTCTCAAGGCCACCAGCACGAACCAGGGCGTGGCGATAGCGAAGAACAGCAGCAGTCCCTTGACCAGGTGCAGCCGGGTCCACAGCTTCCAGTCGCGCGTAATGACGGTGTACACCACCAGCACGCCGCCCGGCAGTAGCAGCCCGATCAAGCCTTTCGACAGCACCGCCAGCGCCATGCCGGCCCAGCAGGCCAGCATCCAGTTGCGCCGCTCGGCTGCCGAGGCGCCGTCGCGCTGGGCGACGAGCAAGGCGCACAGCGAGATCGTCATCATGCCCGACAAACCCATGTCGAGCGAGTTGATCTGGGTGCAGGCGAGCCAGTAGAAGCACGAGCCGAGCACCAGCGCGGCGTAGAAGCCGACGCGCTGGCCGAACACCTTGCTGCCGGTGTAGCCGGTCAGCAGCACGCCGCCGATGCCGCACAGTCCCGTCCACAGCCGCGCCTGCCAATCGCCGAGGCCGAACAAAGTGAACGAGAGCGCGTTCATCCACGCCTGCAGCGGCGGTTTTTCGAAATACTTGATACCGTTCAAGCGGGTGGTGACCCAGTCGCCGCTGGCGAACATCTCGCGCGCCATTTCGGCGTAGCGGCCCTCGTCGGGCGGCACCAGCGTGCGAATGCCCAGCACATACAGGCTGAACAGGATGAAAACGGCGGACAGGGTCCAGGTGAAGGTTTTATTCTTGTGCAGTTCGTTCATCAAGCGGCCGGCGCCTTCATGATCAGCGCCAGCGTCACCTTGCGGCCTTCGGCCATCAGGATGTTATAAGTACGGCAGGCGGCCTGGTTGTCCATGCATTCGACGCCGATGCGCCGGCCCGACAGGCTGGCGATCAGGCGCGGGTGCACAAAACGCTGGCGCTCGCCCGTGCCGAGGATGATGACGTCGGGCGAGTCTGCCCCGAGTTCGTCGAAATGCGCCTCGGTAAGGTCCTCGAAACGCCCGACCGGCCATGGCCGCGGAGCAGTTTCGGGCATCACCGTCAGGCTGTAATCGAAGCGCGCGGCATTGATTTCGACACCGGCTTCAAAATAACCGGTGACGGTCTGGTATTGTTGGGTAGAACTGGAATGGAGCTTCATAGTCGGGCGTGGTTAGTGCGGCGTGCAAGCCGCGTGCGGGCATTGTGCGGGCGTTAGCATGCCACAAACTCATTAAAAGCGCGAATTTCAGCGATCCTGCCGTCATTTCGAAGGCTTCGACCCTGGTTTATAGCACGATGCAGGTTGATTAAATCAGGCGCATTCGGCAGAATGGGTATTTTTCGCACTGCAACAATAGCGCGTTACTGAACAGGGAAACATTTTGCGACCGATCCTGAAATCGAACAAACTCGACGACGTGTGCTACGAAATCCGCGGCCCGGCCATGGAAAAAGCCCGGCAGATGGAGGAAGACGGCCACAAGATCATCAAGCTCAACATCGGCAACCTGGCCGTGTTCGGCTTCGACCCACCCGACGAGATCGTGCACGACATGATCATGAACATGCACAGCGCGGCCGGCTATACCGACTCGAAAGGCATGTTCGCGCCGCGCAAGGCGGTGATGCACTACACCCAGGGCAAGCACATCGCGGGCGTCAATATCGACGACATCTACCTGGGCAACGGCGCCTCCGAGCTGATCGTGATGGCGATGAACGGCCTGCTCAACAACGGCGACGAAGTGCTGGTGCCGGCGCCGGACTATCCGCTGTGGACCGCCGCTGTCAGCCTGTCGGGCGGCAATCCCGTCCATTACGTCTGCGACGAACAGGCCAACTGGTACCCCGACATCGACGACATGCGGCGCAAAATCACGCCCAACACCAAGGCGATCGTCGTCATCAACCCGAACAACCCGACCGGCGCGCTGTACCCGCGCGAAATTTTGCTGGAAATCGTCGAGCTGGCGCGCCAGCACCAGCTGATCATCTACGCCGACGAAATCTACGACAAGACGCTGTACGACGGCGAGCAGCACGAGTCGATCGCCGCGCTGGCCGACGACGTCCTGTTCGTCACCCTCAACGGCCTGTCGAAGAACTACCGCGCGTGCGGCTACCGCGCCGGCTGGATGGTGGTGTCGGGCGAAAAACGCCACGCCAGGGATTACATCGACGGCCTCAACATGCTCGCCTCGATGCGGCTGTGCGCCAACGCGCCGGGCCAGTTCGCGGTCCAGACCGCGCTCGGCGGCTACCAGAGCATCGCCGACCTGGTCGGGCCGGGCGGGCGCCTGCTGAAACAGCGCGACCTGGCGCACAAATTATTGACCGACATACCGGGCGTTACCTGCGTCAAGCCAAAAGCTGCGCTGTACATGTTCCCGCGCCTCGACCCCGCGATGTATCCGATCGCGGACGACCAGCAGTTCGCCTGCGACCTGCTGTCCGAGGAAAAAGTCCTGATCGTGCAAGGCACGGGTTTCAACTGGATCGCCCCGGATCACTTCCGGCTGGTGTTTCTGCCGAATTCCGACGACCTTACCGATGCATGCGGCCGCATCGCCCGTTATCTCGACGGCTACCGCCGGCGCCACGGGCGCGGCTGAAATCCTCAACCATAAAGAATATGAATTCCATCAAAGTAGGCCTGCTAGGCATCGGCACCGTCGGTGAAGGGACGTTCAACGTCCTCAAACGTAATCAGCAGGAAATTCGCCGCCGCGCCGGCCGCGGCATCGAGATCACCATGGTGGCCGCGCGCAACACCGACCGCGCGGCCAGCCTGGTCGGCGCCGGCATCGAGGTGGTCGGCGACCCGTTCGCCGTCGTCGACCATCCCGACATCGATATCGTCGTCGAGCTGATCGGCGGCTACGAGTTGCCGTTCAAGCTCGTCATGCGCGCCATCGCCAACGGCAAGCACGTCGTCACCGCCAACAAGGCGCTGCTGGCGCTGCACGGCAACGAGATCTTCGCCGCCGCCCAGGAAAAAGGCGTGATGGTCGCGTTCGAGGCGGCAGTGGCCGGCGGCATCCCGATCATCAAGGCGCTGCGCGAAGGCTTGACCGCCAACCGCATCGAATCGGTGGCCGGCATTATCAACGGCACCACCAATTTCATTCTCTCCGAGATGCGCGACAAAGGCCTCGATTTCTCGACCGCGCTGGCGCAGGCGCAAGGCCTCGGTTACGCCGAAGCCGATCCGACCTTCGACATCGAAGGCGTCGACGCCGCCCACAAGCTGACCATCATGTCGGCGATTGCCTTCGGCATCCCGGTGCAGTTCGACAAAGCCCACGTCGAGGGCATCAGCCAGCTGCAGGCGGTCGACATCCGTTACGCCGAGGACCTGGGCTACCGCATCAAGCTGCTGGGGATCACCCGCCGCACCGTGATCGACGGCGTCGAAGGCATCGAATTGCGCGTCCACCCGACCCTGATCCCGGCCAAGCGCCTGATCGCCAACGTCGAAGGCGCAATGAACGCGGTGCTGGTGCAGGCCGACGCGGTCGGCGCCACGCTTTATTACGGCAAGGGCGCCGGCGCCGAGCCGACTGCCTCGTCGGTGATCGCCGACCTGGTCGACATCACCCGCCTGGCCACGGCCGATCCGGAATACCGCGTGCCGCACCTGGCGTTCCAGCCGAACCAGATGACGGATGTGGCGATCTGGCCGATGTCGGAAATTCACACCAGCTACTACCTGCGGGTGTACGTGAAAAACCGGCTCGGCGTGATGGCCGACCTGACGCGCATCCTGGCCGACGCCCGCATTTCGATCGATGCCGTGCTGCAAAAAGAGCCGGCCGAAGGCGCGACCCGGCTCGACATCATCATGCTGACGCACCAGACGCGCGAAAAAAACATCGACGCCGCGATCGCAAAAATTGAGGCGCTCGAGACGGTGGTGGGCAATGTGACGCGGATCAGGATGGAGAGCCTGAGCTAAAAATCAGGCTTTGTCCCTGGGTGGCTGGATCAGGAACTCGGTCGAGAACTCGTCCACGGCTTGGTAGCGCGGGGTGTCGTCGTCGTCGAGTTCGACCATGGTGACGGCGCGAAGATCGTCGTCGTCGTCCTCGTCCGGCCCCGTCATGTCAGGCAAGATAGGATATGTGTTTGGCGTTTTCATGGGCCGATTTTACACGCGCGGGGGCGTGGCACGACAAGCGGGACCACGCCGTTTTTGAGGCGTGTCAATCGCTCCCTGACTTGCCCGCGCTTTTATGGCGCAGCTGCATGTTGTTGCTGCCGCAGATGAGCGAACGCTTGATGCGATCATGATCCTTCCTGTCGAATTACGATTGACGGTACCGATGAACAAGCTCCTCCACGAAATGATGTTTTGCCAATGCATGCTGGTATGCGAATCGTACGATTGCCGCGAATTTTTCGAGTTCGACGAGCTCGCATGCGAACCGATGGAACAGTGGGCTGCAAGGGCCACGGCGGGAGCGGAGCGTTGTGGCTGGAAGATCGGCCATACCGGACTTGTAAAATGTCCGACATGCGCAGCGGCGTTGCTTTAGCGATACTGTCGTCGCGGCGGAAACGCCACGTTCACCTTCAGGCCGCGCCCGCCGACAGCACGATGCAAGGTGGCGAATTGGTTGCCGGTTGTCGAAATTATTTACACATTGAACAACTGTAAAGCTTGAATTCTGTCAAGTTATTGAAGTAGTAGGATAAATTTTCCTTGGCAAGATAATTGCTTATCAATACGAGTTTTCGTATTGATAATGCAACTAGGGAAAATATGAAACTATTAAAAAAATTGGCTGCCACGGCGTTGTTCCTTGTATCCGGACTCGGCTTCGCAAGCTCGGCCTCGGCCGAGTTGATCACGAACGGCGATTTTGAAACGGGAAACACAAATGGCTGGATTAATTCAGATAATTTCGTCAGTGGAAATTTGAGTGGATTCCAAGCCTTTGGCGCCAATGCGCTGTACTTCGGTTGTAAGACCCAGTTATGCAGTACGTTCCAGACTATCGCGACGACGGCCGACGCGCGTTACATTTTTTCGTTCGACTATGGCAACGGTGGCGGCACGAACGCATTTTTCGCCAGATTTAATGGGCTTGACGTTTTCCACACTTTGAACGACGGCAGTACGCGGTTTGGATTCACCCATCAAAGCTTGACCGTGTTCGCTACCGGCGCTTTCACCGAGGTAGAGTTTGTTGGCTTCAACAATCCGTCCTACCAGGCGCTGGATAATGTTTCCGTGATTGAAAATACCGGCACGGTGCCGGAACCTGGCTCGATCGTCCTGCTGCTGGCTGGCCTGGCCGGACTGGGCTTCATGAAGCGCAGGAGCGTCTAGTCGACCCTCGGGTTGCCAATCCCGCGCGGCAAAGGTGTTTTCGCGCTTTGCACCATACACAGCGCCAGCAGGATCCGCCGTTCTCCATGGTAATCTTGTGGTATACAACCACCACAGAGAAAAACGTCGATGCTCAACTCCACCCTGGCGACACGCGGCATGGCCGTTGCTCCCCACTCACTCGCGTCGCAGTCGGCGCTGGCGGTGCTGCGCGAAGGCGGCAACGCCATCGAGGCAATGATTGCCGCGGCGGCCACCATCGCCGCCGTGTATCCCCACATGAACGGTATCGGCGGCGACGGCTTCTGGACGATCGCCATTCCCGGCCAGCAGCCGGTCGGGATCGAAGCGGCCGGTCCCGCCGCGCATTCGGTGTCGCGCAAGTTTTACCGCGACCTGGGCCTTTGCGCCATTCCAACACGCGGCCCGCTGTCGGCCAATACCGTCGCGGCAACGGTATCGGGTTGGGCGGCGGCGCACGCGTATTCGCGCAGAATCGGCGGCAGGTTGCCCGTATCGCGCCTGCTCGAAGACGCCATTCACTACGCGCGCCATGGCATCGCCGTGACGGCGTCGCAGGCCGCCAACACCGGCAACAAGCTCGAAGAGTTGCTTGGCCACAGCGGCTTCAAAAGCACGTTCACCATCGACGGCCGTGCCCCGCGCGAAGGCGAAATTTTCCGCCAGCCGCAACTGGCCGTTACCTTGGAACGGCTGGCGCGCGAAGGGCTCGACAGTTTTTACCGCGGCGACCTGGCGCATGACATCGCGGCCGACCTGGCTTCGCTCGGCAGCCCGGTCGATTTGACCGACCTGCAAGCTTACCGGGCCCGCGAAGTGACCCCCTTGCACCTGGCGCATGGCGCGGGCGACCTCTACAACATGCCGCCGCCAACCCAGGGCCTGGTCTCCTTGATCATCCTGGCGCTGCTCGACCGGCTTGACCTCGGCCGCCATTGCGCCGACAGCGCCATGCATATCCACCTCGTTGTCGAGGCGACCAAGCAAGCCTTTCGCATCCGCGACCAGTACATCGCCGACCCCGACTACATGCGCGTCGATCCGCAGTCCTGCCTGACGGACGATTTTCTCGCGCCGTACGCCGCCGCGATCCGGCTTGACAAGGCGCTGCCGTGGGGCGAAGGGAAGGGGCCGGCCGACACGGTGTGGATGGGCGTCATCGATGGCGAAGGGCGGGCCGTCAGTTTTATCCAGAGCATTTACCATGAATTCGGCAGCGGCCTGGTATTGCCGAACACCGGCATCAACTGGCAAAACCGCGGCTGCTCGTTTTCGCTGGACCCCGCCCACATCAACACCCTCGAGCCCGGCAAAAAGCCCTTCCATACGCTCAATCCGGCGCTGGCGCGGTTGCGCGACGGCCGCGTGATGGTGTACGGCAGCATGGGCGGCGACGGCCAGCCGCAGACCCAGGCGGCGCTGTTCACCCGCATCGGCGTTTTTGGCCAGCACCCGCAGCAGGCAATCACCGCCCCGCGCTGGCTGCTCGGCCGCACCTGGGGCCAGGCGTCCGATAGCCTGAAGCTCGAAGCCAGGTTCGGCCCCGACATCGTGGCAGGCCTGCGCGCGCTCGGCCACGACGTCGACATGCTGCCGGACTTCGATGAAACGGTCGGCCACGCCGGTGCCATCATCCGCCACCCGGATGGCCGTTTCGAAGGCGGCTTCGATCCTCGCAGCAACGGCGGCGCCGCCGGGTTTTGAATCACCCCGGGGTCAGTTCCGACATTCTCACCCCGGGGTCAGTTCCGACATTCGGACACGAGCTGAGCACTGGGGCAGCATTCTCACCCCGGGGTCAGTTCCGACATTCGGACACGAGCTGAGCACTGGAGCAGTGAATCACCCCGGGGTCAGTTCCGACATTCAGACACGAGCTGAGCACTGGAGCAGCATTTTCTCCGAAGTCCGGCCGGTGCAACCGTAAACCTCGGCCGGCAAGGTCTGCGCCTCGTCATCGCGCATCACACCGCCAATGCTAGAGTCGCTGGATGACCAGACCCCTCAGAATCGAATTTCCCGGTGCGCTTTACCACGTCACCGCGCGCGGCGATCAATTAAACGCCATTTACCGCGACGATACCGACCGCTACAGTTGGCTCGACGTGCTCGGCCTCGTTTGCGCGCGATTCCATCTTGTCGTCCACGCTTACTGCCTGATGACGAATCACTATCACCTGATGCTGGAAACCGCCGAGGGCAACCTCAGCCAGGGCATGCGCCAATTGAACGGCATTTACTCGCAGCGCGTCAATCGCCGGCACCATCTTGTCGGGCACGTCTTTCAGGGGCGCTACAAAGCCGTACTGGTTCAGAAGGAAACCCACTTGCTTGAACTGGCCCGCTACATTGTTTTGAATCCGCTGCGTGCGGGGATGGTTGCCTCAGATGCCGAATGGCACTGGAGCAGCCACCATTTCATGCTCGATCCCGCCGGCAAGCCCGATTGGCTGGAAACGCAATGGCTGCTTGGGCAGTTCGGTCTCAGCCTTGACCGCGCAGTAGAGAGGTACCGCCAGTTTGTCGCGGCGGGCGCGGGGATGCAAAGCCCGTTGCGGCAGATGCAGTATCAACTGATATTGGGTGACGAGCAATT
Organism: Massilia psychrophila; assembly: GCF_002760665.1. Taxonomy (GTDB): domain Bacteria; phylum Pseudomonadota; class Gammaproteobacteria; order Burkholderiales; family Burkholderiaceae_D; genus JAFCUW01. The sequence continues at coordinate 38,675 of NZ_PDOB01000006.1, forward strand.
CGCCTCTCAGCACCGAGGCCGCCAGCACGGCGCCGTCCTCGATGACGTTGTCAGGAGCCAGCGCCGGATTGCGGCGATGACGCTGGCCGAATACGAAGCCGGGTTCGCCGAGCGGGACGAGGCGATGGCCCGCGCGTATTATTCCACCGCCTTTACGATGGCTGAGATAGGTAAGCATTTCGGCGTGACGTACAAAACGGTCAGCCGCGCCGTCATCCGGTACGAAGGCGATTTCGCCCGCGTTCAAGGCTGAGGCCGTGTCTGAATGTCGGGACTGACCCCAGCATCCTGAATGTCGGGACTGACCCCAGCATCCTTCAAGGCTGAGGCCGTGTCTGAATGTCGGGACTGACCCCAGCATCCCGAATGTCGGAACTGACCCCGGTGTGCACGACTCCGGTGCGCAGACCCGGTATGCATACTACCCATCAGCGCAAATGACGCACTGCTGTAGCTGCCGGAAACATTGTTTGTCTATACCGGGATTGTGCTGTATTTTACGGCTCTTACCTTCCGAAACTGCCTCCCGACATGAGCCAATCGAGCCAATTCACCCTGTTGAGCGAGCGTCGGTTCGCGCCGTTCTTCTGGACCCAGTTTTTAGGCGCGTTCAACGACAACCTGTTCAAGACGGCGCTGCTGGTGATGCTGACCTTCGACGCGCTGAGCTGGACCACGATCAGTCCGGCCACGCTCAACATCGTGATCCCGGCGCTGTTCATCCTGCCGTACGTGGTGTTTTCCGCCACCGCCGGCCAGATCGCCGACAAGGTCGAAAAGTCGCGCTTGGCGCGCTTCGTCAAGATGCTTGAAATCGCCATCATGCTAGTCGCCGGCATCGGCTGGATGAGCCACACCTTGTGGCTGCTGGTGGCCGCGGTGGTCGGCATGGGCGTGCACTCGACCCTGTTCGGCCCGGTCAAGTACGCGTATCTGCCGCAAAACCTCAAGCCCGAGGAGCTGGTGGGCGGCAACGGCGTCATCGAAATGGGCACGTTTGTGGGCATCTTGCTTGGAGAGATTGCCGGTGCGCTGCTGGTCGCGCACAAGCCTTACGGCGTGCCGATGGTGGCCGCCGCCACGCTGATCGTCGCCGTTATCGGCCTGGTCGCCAGCTACCGCATTCCGCTCTCGCCGGCGCCCGAGCCGACCCTCAAAATCAGCGCCAACCCGCTGGCCGAGTCGATACGCAACCTGGCATTCTCGCGCCAGAACCGCACCGTGTTCCTGTCGATGCTAGGCAATTCGTGGTTCTGGTTTTATGGCGCGCTGATGCTGTCGCAGTTCCCGGTGTACGCCAAGGACTACCTGCACGGCGACCATGGCGTGTTCGTGCTGCTGCTGACCGTTTTTTCGCTCGGGATCGGCACCGGCTCGCTGCTGTGCGAACGCCTGTCGGGCCGCAAGGTGGAGATCGGGCTGGTGCCATTCGGCTCGATCGGCCTGTCGGCCTTCGGCATCGACCTGTATTTTGCCAGCCTGGCCTACACCAACACCGCCGCGGTCGACCTGGCGGGCCTGCTGCTGCAACCGGGCGTGATGCGCATCCTCGCCGACATCGTACTGATCGGCGTGTTCGGCGGCCTGTTCATCGTGCCGCTGTTCGCCCTGATCCAGACCCGCTGCGACCCGCGCCACGTCTCGCGCACCATCGCCGGCATGAACATCATGAACGCGCTGTTCATGGTGGCGTCGGCGCTGATGGCGATGCTGCTGCTTCACTTTGGCGCGACGATCCCGCAGATGTTCCTGGCCACCGCGATCCTCAACGCGGTGGTGGCGCTGTACATCTTCTCGCTGGTGCCGGAGTTCCTGATGCGCTTCCTGGCTTGGCTGCTGATCCACACCATCCACCGGGTCGAAGTGATCGGCGTCGACCGCATTCCCGATACCGGCCCGGCCGTCCTGGTGTGCAACCACGTCAGCTATGTCGACGCGATCGTGATCGGCGCGGCCAGCCCGCGGCCGATCCGCTTTGTCATGGACCATAAGATCTTTGCCACGCCGGTGCTGGGCTGGATTTTCCGCACCGCGAAAGCGATCCCGATCGCCTCCGCCAAGGAAGACCCGTGGCTAATGGAGAAGGCCTATGTCGACATCGCCCAGGCGCTGCACGAGGGCGACCTGGTGTGCATTTTCCCGGAAGGGAAGCTGACCGCCACCGGCGAGATGAACGAATTTCGCGGCGGCGTCGCCAAGATCGTCGCCCGCAGCAAGGTGCCGGTGATCCCGATGGCGCTGCGCGGGTTGTGGGGCAGCCTGCTGACGCGCGATCCGGGCAATCTGTTCGAGCGCTCGTATGCGCGCGGCCCGCGCTCGCGCCTGGCGCTGGCCGTCGGCGCGCCGGTGGCGCCGCAGGAAGCGACGCCGGAATACCTGTTCCAGCGAGTCAAGCAGTTGCGTGGCGAGTGGAAGTAGCGGAGGGGCGGCAGTGTCATGCGTCGGCAGCGCGGCAAATGTTGGTAAAAAAGGCAGACGGTCTGATATAATTTGAAGCTCGTCGGGGCGTAGCGCAGCCTGGTAGCGTACTTGCATGGGGTGCAAGGGGTCGAGTGTTCGAATCACTCCGTCCCGACCAATAAATATCATCAAAGACTTACGCGGTTGTGCTGCGTAGGTCTTTTTTCTTTTGTGGTCCCGTTCTCTAACAGTGCCCTAGTTTTTATTGCTGCCCTACATTCGCCGGTTGGATCGTCTGGCAGGTCCGGGCATGTAAAAAACCGCAGTCAGTTCTGATTACGGCTTCTAAATTAGTGCTGGGTTGTGGCCTTTAATTCGATGTACGCGTTTAGTTCGGATAATTTTCATCGTGCAACTTTCGCCGAAACTTTGAACGGCTTCGGGTAGTCTGCTGCAGCCTTAGAGTTCGCAAGCACAGGCAAGCTGCCGGACATTCGCTGGAAAACCAGGGAAAGTCGGGCCGAAACGCAAAAAAGCCGCGGCATGTACAGCCGCGACTTCTTTTTTAACTACCCCGGCTTAACTTCCGATACGGCCGCCGTCGTTCTTGGTGATCACGATCGTGGCCGAGCGCGGGCGCTTGCCGGCGCCGTAGCCTGTATTGCTTGGCCACTGGCTGGTGTACTTGGCCGGATCGGCCAGGTTTGCCTGGTCGGTGTTTTCACCGGGGTGCTGGATGTTGATGAACATCGACTTGCCGTCGGGTGTTTCGCACAAGCCGGTAATTTCGCAGCCGACCGGGCCGACCAGGAAGCGCTTGAGCGTGTTCGCGGTCGGCGCCTTGCCGACAAACGTGTCGACGTCGAGCGTGCCGCCGGCGGCCTTGGGATAGCTCAAGGTCGTCTTGGCGCCGTCGCCCACCTTGCCGGGCAGTGCGGCGAGCATCATGCAGTTGGTCACGTCGGTGTAGGCGCCGTCATCGGTCTGGACCCAGCAGATGCCGGTGTACGGGCTGAACACCAGGCCGTCCGGGCTGGAGAAGTCCTGGTCGTTGGTCAGCTTCGACAGGTTGACCAGGGCCGTGCCGGCTGCCGCTTCGGCGCCGAACAGGTACACGTCCCAGGTGAAGGTGGTGGCGGTGTTGCCGGCGGCGCCTTCCTTCATGCGGATGATGTGGCCGTTCGGATTGCCGGCCTGGATGCTCGTTCCCTTCAGGTCCGTGTAGGCGCGCGGATTCGGGCCATCGGGTGCGAGCTGCGGCGAAGCGCCAGGCTCCGCGCGGCGGTTGCTGTTGTTTGTCAGCGCAAAATACACTTCGCCATTGGCGGGATTGACCGAGCACCACTCCGGCCGGTCCATCTTCGTGGCGCCCACCGCGTCGGCGGCGAGGCGCGCATTGACGCAGATATCGGCCAGGTCGGCAAATTTATACGGCGCATACGCGGCAATCGCCGCGTTGCTCATCGCCAGTTCGATCCACTGGCCGGTGCCATCGGCTGCGTATTTGGCAACGAACAGCTTGCCGCTGTCGAGATACTTGTCGCCGGTTGCCAGCCGATCGGCAGCGGTGGCGTCGGCCGCGCTCCAGGCGGCGCTGGAAACGAATTTGTAGATGTATTCGTTGCGCGAGTCGTCGCCCATGTAGACCACCAGCGGTTGCCCGGCCGTTGCCGGGCCGAAGGCGGCGCTCTCGTGCGCGTAGCGGCCCAGCGCGCTGCGTTTTTTGGCCAGCCTGGTCTTCTCGTACGGGTCCATCTCGACGACGAAGCCCATGCTGTTCATTTCGTTGCGGTAGTCGTCGCTGCCGTCGGTCGACGCGCCAAGTTTGCTGTTGTTCCAGCGTGCGTACTTGTCGTCGGCGCCGCCGGTTTCCCAACCATGGCGCGAGGCAGCGCCCTGGTTGCGGCCGTAACGCTTGAGCGACACCACGCTCTTGTCGCTGCCGCGTGCGCTGTCGTCCGTGGCCGAGCGCGTAAAGTAGCCGTTCCAGTTCTCTTCGCCCGTCAGGAAGGTGCCCCAAGGTGTCTTGCCGGCGCCGCAGTTGTTGAGCGTGCCGCGGGTGCGGGTGGCCGCCGTGGAGAATTTCGTCACCAGCAGCGCATTGCCGCGCGCCGGGCCGCTGATCTCGACTTCAGTCAATGGGGTAATGCGGCGGTTGAACGCCGAATCCTTTACGTACGTCCATGTCGTGCCGCTCTTGCGCACTTCGACGACGGCAACGCCGTGGATGGCCGTTTCCTTGTCGACTTCAGCGGCCGGCCGCGGCAAGGTCTTGGTGCCGCCGTTGGCGTGCAGGAAGAACGAGGACAGGGTCTGGTCGGTAGTCGCTTCGTGGTTGATCGCCAGCAAGACGCGGTCGGTTGCGGAGACAGACGGCGTTCCCGTCGCCGACAGGCCAAACAGTTCCATGCCGTCGTGGTGATCGCCGGCGCGGGTTTCGAAGTCAACGTCGGTGCCATCGTTCTTGTAGGCAGCAGTACTGGCGCTCAACGGATCGCCCAGCGCGTACACCACGCTTGCCGTGTAGCCGGCCGGCACGATGACCGCATCTGCAAGGCTCTTCGAGACGGCCGTAAATCCCAGCAGGATTTCTGCCGGTACCGGTGGCACCGGCACCGGCGCAGGCACCACCGGCGGGATCGCGACGTCGCTTGGACCGCCGCACGCGGAAAGGCTCAGGGAGCCGAACAGCGCAGTGGCGGCCGATGCCATGCCGCCGCGCAACACCGAGCGACGGCTCAGGCGGGCATTGAGGACGGTACTGAAATTTTCATTTCCTGATACGTTGCTGTCGGCATCATCCTGTTCGGACTGCGATCGGGAATTGTCGTTCAGTTTATTCATGTGCGTAGGCTCCGGTCGTGTTGATTGAATACGTTGGGCGGAGCTTACGCATTCAATGTGACACCACAATGACGCGGTTGGCGGTTTTTCCGGTGCGGCGCCTGCAGCAAGCTCACGCTTGCTGTGTGATTGATGGCGCCGCGACAGGAAACGCACGAGACCGATTTCGTCGAATGCTGGAGGCGCATCGCCGCGCCGGTGCGCGACCGCGGGCTGGGCCTAGGCGCTCACCGCTACCTGGTCGCCGCAGGAAAGTATGGTCGAAACGCGTCCTGCAATTCCGGCGAAAGGGTGTCTAAGTCGATACGCTGTGTAATGATCGCCGCGCGTAGTTGATCAGGGCCGCCGAACGCCCGCACGGTTTGGGTTGCAAGATCGCGCGCCAACTCCCGCAGGATTGGAATCGGCACATTGCCGTTATTTTCTGCGTTCGGGTCGCGCGCATTAAAAGTCTCCGACGCGTGTGGGTCGCCGCCGCACTTTGCGCCGAGTATGGTGAACACGGCCCCATCATCCCAGATCTGGTAAAGCCGCCGTTCCGGGTGAGGACTACGACGCTTGAAATACCCGGTCAGAACGAAATACGTCGATGCGGCATCCTTTACTCGTCCGAAAATCCACATGCGTCCAGTATGCTGCTCATCGTCAGCGATTTGATCGCACGTCGCCCGTAGGTCTTCGGGAAACGGCTCGAGGTTGAGCAGGTCGAACGGCAAGCGCAGGCCCAATGCCGGGACGGACAGAAAGCGCGGCGGCTGGTTGCTGCTTGCGGCAGCTGCCGCAGCGCTGATTGCGAACAGCGCGGCCAGGACCAAGGTTTTAGTAACGGTAGACGACATAATGTGGTTTCTCCCTGCGATAGTCTGGACCAGCCCAAAAATCATTCTGAACGAAATCAGATACCCACTGCGATCCATCATATCTGGCAACGTGTCCGGCTCTGCTGCCGCTCTTGTGAGCTTGCATAACCATCACATCGGCGGGCATAAAATTGAACGTAGCCGGACACGCGAGCGCGAGCGCATTGGAGCAGGGCTAGCTCGTCTTACCTGGTCGCCGCAGAAAAGTATGGTCGAAACGCGTCCTGCAATTCCGGCGAAAGGGTGTCGAAGTCGATACGTTGATTTCTTATTTCAATGCGCAGCTTGTCAGGGCCGCCTACCGCGCGAACAAGTCGAGCCGCCAAGTCCCGGGAAAGCTGCTGAAGGATTGGAAGCGGCACTTCTTCCGTTGGCCCCTCAAAATAAGCATCGGCCGGATCGCCTACGCACTTGTCGCCCGTTACCAAAATCAGCCCACCGCGAACGGTCGGCACGTACAGCGGCCGACCAGGTTCGGGATAGCGCATCTTTGAATAGCCGCCCACCACGTAGTAAACTGTGGCAGTGTCGAACGTACTTGCGAAAATCCACCATCGGGCCGTCGATTTCTCGTTGTCGGCAATCTGTTCACACTTTGCGCGCACTTCCTCGGGCAATAGGTCAAGTTTCACATCAGCATCAAGCCGTAGGCCAAGCAAAGGTTCATTGACATATTTTGGCGGTTGGCGATTGTCACCTGCCGATGCCGCCGTGCAAAGTGCAAACAGCGCCGTACAGACCAAGCTAGTAACGGTAGACGACATAATGCGGCCTTTCATTTCTGTAATTTCCCCCAGCCCAAAAATCACGCTGGACGAAATCGGAAATCCATTTTTGCCCGTCATATCCGGCAACGTGACCAGCTTTGCTGCCGCGCATAGGTGCTTGCATTACCATCACATCGCCGGGCATAAAATGGAACGTGGCCGGATCATCTACTGTGATTTCGTGGAATCCGAGCCGTAGGAGCGTTGGGCCGTACTGACCGCCAGTGCCCGGAAAAGCGCCTTTCGCTCCTGCAGCTTGCAAGGCTTGCCGCACGTAGACGCCGCATTGCCCTTTTCCGTATCCCTCCAACGCGTTGGCGCGCAAGTGCTTTGCGAATTTATCGGTATCGACTGGCATGGCCTACCTCACGCAATTTTGTTGGATGCCGCATCCCAGCCGCCGACTGTCGAGCCGCCAGTGCCGCCGCCCATCTTCTGTTGCGTATATTTCCACTTGATTTTGGAGTATTTCAGGTTGACGTTTTCGGACAGGTAGGAATCGGTGCCGCCCAAGTGCGGCTTCACCATGCCGATAAGTACGTTTTCCAATTCGACGGAAAAGTACATTACCCGCGTGCCGTTGCCATCGGCGCGAAACAGCTCGATCTTCGCCCTCGGAAGTGTCTTTCCCATCGCGCATGTCTGCAAGAGGATCGGCGTTGACAGGTCGGTCAGCTTGGAGAACGCTATGTCCGACAGTTCGGCGCGCTCGGCAGTGTGCCCGCCGGCGGTCGAGGCCGTGGCGCTCTTGGGTTGATGGATGCCCCAGCTGATGCCGGTGACTTCGATCCAGCCAGGATGAGCGGAATCGGCTGATTCGCCCTTGATGCCTTCGATTTGCAGGTATGCGTCAATTGCCATTTTTAAATCCTGTTCAGCTTGTGCGGAATAAAAATTGTTGTTCGCCGGAACGGGAAGCGCGTTGACTGGCGACAAGAGAACGGATGGTGTTGGCTCCTGGCGCTAGTCACGTAGCCTGAATCGTTCATAAAACCGGCAGAGTGGCGTAAGTAATCGATAAAGTAATCGATAAAGTAATCGATAAAATTCTTGGCATCGCGATGTTCAGCGCGCAGAAACGCGCCGAACCGGCGCGCGACACTGCCGCGACGGCATGTGAAGTAGAAAAACTTGCGCGGGCCTTGCCAGCGCAGGCTTATTTGCGTCACGACCCTGGCGCCGGCTCGACCTTGCAGCCGCCTGTGACGCGTGTCAAGCGCGATTGCCCCGGCCGCATTCATGCTGACGATCTCCCTAAAAAAATGTATATACTGACCACTTTTCTTACAGGAATTCAGCCACCCCATCATGAAAATCCAGCGCCTCTACTCCTTACTTATCGCCATTGTTGTCCTGGTCCTGGCCGCTTGTGGAGGCGGCGGCGGCGGCGTCAAGCTCGGCGCTTTTCCGGCCATCACCAAGACCGAGGGCGACGCCCCCTTTAAACTGACGGCGCCGTCGTCGGCCAGCCCGGCGGCCTTCGCGTTCACCAGCGGCGATTCCTCGGTGGCGAGCGTGTCGGGCGACATGGTCACCGTTTTGCTTGCGGGCACCAGCACGATCACTGCTGGCCAGCCGCAGATGGGCAGCTACAACCCGACCTCCACCAGCGCGGTGCTGACCGTGCTGGCGCGGGTGTGCGCGGCGCCGACTGTGCGCGACAACGGCAAGTGCGTTCAGCCTTGCGCCGCGCCGGCGAAGAGAGAAAATGGTGTGTGCGTGGCGCCAGCGGTTGCCGCCAGCGTTGTGGTGAAGAGCCCGCTGACGTGGATGCCAGTGACCTTTCCGGCAAGTTATGCCGATGCAAATGCTTTTTGCACGACGTCAGTCATCAACGGTCAGACCGGCTGGCGGCTTCCGACCGAATTCGACCTTTCTAATTTATATACTTCCGGGTCGATGAACGGGCAGGGATGGAAACTGGACCGTACCTGGACATCCACCAGCGGTTCCGGCGGTGTCGCCTCGCACGTGGTTGTCAGTCTTGCCAACGGATCATTGAATGATCAGGCGAACGACAATAGCGCCTACGTGGCCTGCGTTCGCTAAGGAAGGTTGCAAGTGGGTGCGCCTTGGCCGGCGCACCCCTGGCTTGTTACTCCGGGTGGACCACTTCCAGCACGATTTTGCCGACGTGCGAGCTCGATTCCATCAGCGTGTGCGCCTGCGCCGCCTGATCGAGCGGGAACGTCTTGTAGATCACCGGCTTGATGACGCCGGACTCGAGCAGCGGCCAGACGTGCTGGCGCAGGTTGGCGGCAATCTTCGCCTTGAACGACAGCGGGCGCGGGCGTAAGGTCGAGCCGGTCACGGTCAGCCTGCGGATCAGGATCTGTCCCAGCGGCACGGTGGCCTTGCCGCCGCCGAGCAGGGCGATGAACACCAGCCGGCCGTCATCGGCCAGGCAGCTGATTTCGCGCGGCACATAATCGCCGCCGACCATGTCGAGGATCACGTCGACGCCCTTGCCGCCGGTTTCAAGCTTGACGATCTCGACAAAATCCTCTGTCTTGTAGTTGATCGCACGGTCCGCCCCCAGCGCCTCGCAAGCGCGGCATTTTTCGTCCGAGCCGGCAGTGGCGAACACCTTGTGGCCGAGCGCCTTGGCTAGCTGGATCGCGGTCACGCCAATGCCCGACGAGCCTCCCTGCACCAGCAGGGTTTCGCCGTCGGCGAGGGCGGCGCGGTCGAACACGTTGCTCCAGACCGTGAAAAACGTTTCCGGCAACGACGCCGCCTCGAGCATGCTCATGCCCTTGGGCACCGGCAGACACAGCGCCAGCGCCGCGCTGCAGTACTCGGCGTAACCGCCGCCCTGCACCAGCGCGCAGACCCGGTCGCCGATCTTGAACTCGCTGCCGGCCAGCTCGCCGCCGACGATTTCGCCCGCCACTTCGAGGCCCGGCAGGTCGGACGCGCCCTTCGGAACCGGATAGTTGCCGGTGCGTTGCAGCACATCGGGACGGTTGATGCCGGCCGCGTGCACCTTGATCAGCACGTGGCCGGGGTCAGGCACCGGCATCGGCCGCTCGCATGACTGCAGCACGTCCGGCGGACCTGGCTGGGTGATCTCAATTGCACGCATCGGGTTTCTCCTGTTTTTCAATTTTTCGATTTTTCAATCAAGCGAAGCATACAAGCCATTGCCGAACTTGCCCAATCGGCCGATAATGCTTGCCCGTTGCCAAGGTAAATTCGCCGATCCGGCGCGGCGCCATGTGGCATCTTGCTAAACTTGACCGTGGTCAATGAGCCCAAAGGGACCGCCTCGATATGATCGATCGAGCATCCAAATACTACCCGCGCGCTGCATCGGCATGGCAATTGGGGGCGTTGCGCAAACAAGAACGCCATTGTCGGGCATAATTATAACAAAGCGATACTTCGGAGAGATATGTTATGAGCAAAGCGTTAGACGGTGTCCGCATCCTCGACTTCACGCACGTGCAGTCGGGCCCTACCTGTACCCAGCTGCTGGCCTGGTTCGGCGCGGACGTGATCAAGGTAGAGCGGGCAGGCGAGGGTGATGCGACGCGCGCGCAATTGCGCGACATTCCCGGCGTCGACAGCCTATATTTCACCATGTTGAACCACAACAAGCGCTCGATCACGCTCGACACCAAGAAGGCGGCCGGCAAGGAAGTGCTGGAAACCTTGATCCGTGATTGCGACGTGCTGGTCGAGAACTTCGCGCCCGGCGCGCTCGACCGCATGGGTTTCAGTTGGGAACGCATCCAGGAACTCAATCCGAAGATGATCGTCGCCTCGATCAAGGGCTTCGGTCCGGGTCCTTACGAACACTGCAAGGTGTACGAAAACGTTGCCCAGTGCGCCGGCGGTTCGGCCGCCACCACGGGATTTGACGACGGCCCGCCGATGGTCACCGGCGCCCAGATCGGTGACAGCGGCAGCGGCCTGCACCTGGCGCTAGGCATCGTCACCGCGCTGTTCCAGCGTACCATGACGGGCCGCGGCCAGTTGGTCCAGACGTCGATGCAGGACGCCGTGCTCAATCTTTGCCGCGTCAAGCTGCGCGACCAGCAGCGTCTCGAACGCCACGGCGTGATGGAAGAATATCCGCAGTACCCGAACGGCGAATTCGGCGACTCCGTGCCGCGCGCGGGCAACGCCTCGGGCGGCGGCCAGCCGGGCTGGATCCTCAAGTGCAAGGGCTGGGAAACCGACCCCAATGCCTACATTTATTTTGTCTGCCAGGCCCCCGTGTGGAGCGCCATTTGCAAGCTGATCGGGCGCGAAGAATGGATTTCGGACGCCGACTACGCTACCCCGCGCGCGCGCCTGCCACGCCTGATGGACATCTTTGCCGAGGTCGAGACGTGGACCAAGACGATGACGAAATTCGAGGCGATGGACGCGATGAACAAGTACGACATCCCGTGCGGCCCGATCTTGTCGATGAAGGAAATCGCCGAAGAGCCGTCGCTGCGCGCCAGCGGCACCGTCGTCGAGGTCGACCATCCCGAGCGCGGCAAGTATCTCACCGTCGGCAATCCGATCAAGCTGTCCGACAGCCCGACCAACGTCGAACGCTCGCCGCTGCTGGGTGAGCATACCGATCAGGTGCTCGAGCAGCTCGGCTACAACGCCGAACAGATTGCCCTGTTGCGGGCCGAGCATGTAATCTGATACGGAGCGCCATTGCAGTGCATTTAATTTTCAACCAACAAGAGGCGGCGCCGATGAAGTGCCGCTTTCCGGCTTATTCATCCAGCCGAGACAGGACCACCCAATGAACCAGATGATCATCCCCATTAAATTCGAAGGCGCCACGCGCCAGCGCAAGCGCGAAGCGCCGAAGGGCCGCCGCGTCGACCCCGCTGCCCTCGTGCAGGTGCAGCAGTTACTGGGCGACCAATCGCGCCAGGCCGACATGCTGATCGAGCACCTGCACAAAATCCAGGACCGCTTCGGCTGCCTGTCGACGCCCCACCTCGCAGCGCTCGCTGCCGAGATGAAAATGGCCCAGACCGAAGTGTATGAAGTGGCGACCTTTTACCACCACTTCGACGTCGTCAGGGAAGGCGGCGAAGCGCCTGCCGCGCTGACGGTGCGCGTGTGCAATGGCCTGTCGTGCGAAATGGCCGGCGCCAATGACTTGCTGGCAAAGCTCCCGGGCATCCTCGGCGTCGACGTGCGCGTCCTTGCCGCGCCTTGCATCGGCCGCTGCGAGCAGGCGCCCGCTGCCGTGGTCGGCCAGAACCCGGTGCCGTTTGCCACGGTCGAGCAGATCGCCGCCGTGGTCGACGCCAAAGACACCGCCCATGTGCCGAGCGGCTTCATCGACCTGGCCGGCTACCGCGCGCAAGGCGGCTACCGGCTGCTGGGCGAATGCATCGGCGGCGGCCGCGACGTCGAATCGGTGATCAAGACGATGGAAAACTCGGGCCTGCGCGGTCTGGGCGGCGCCGGCTTTCCGTCCGGGCGCAAGTGGCGCATCGTGCGCGGCGAAGCCGGCCCGCGCCTGATGGCGATCAACATCGACGAAGGCGAACCCGGCACCTTCAAGGACCGCACCTACCTCGAGCGCGATCCACACCGCTTCCTCGAGGGCGCCCTGATCGCCGCGTGGGTGGTCGGCATCGAAACGATCTACGTCTACCTGCGCGACGAATACCACGGCTGCCGCAACATGCTCGAAGCCGAACTAGCTGCGCTGCGCGCTGATCCGCCGGTGCCCGGCATGCCCGAAATTATCCTGCGCCGCGGCGCCGGCGCCTACATCTGCGGCGAAGAGTCGGCGATGATCGAATCGATCGAAGGCAAGCGCGGCATGCCGCGGCTGCGCCCGCCTTACGTGGCCCAGGTCGGCCTGTTCGGCCGGCCGACGCTCGAGCACAACTTCGAGACGCTGCACTGGGTACGCGACATCCTCGAAAAAGGCAGCGAATGGTTCGCCGGTTTTGGACGCAACGGCCGCAAAGGCCTGCGTTCGTTCTCGGTATCGGGCCGCGTCAAGGAGCCTGGCGTCAAGCTGGCTCCGGCCGGTATCACGATCCAGGAACTGATCGACGAACACTGCGGCGGCATGCTCGAAGGGCAGTCGCTGTACGCCTACCTGCCGGGCGGCGCCTCGGGCGGCATCCTGCCGGCCTCGATGAACAACATCCCGCTCGACTTCGACACCTTGCAGCCGTACGGCTGCTTCATCGGTTCGGCGGCGGTGATCGTACTGTCGGACCGCGACACCGCCGTTAATGCGGCGCGCAACATGATGAGCTTTTTCGCAGACGAATCCTGCGGCCAGTGTACGCCGTGTCGCGTCGGCACCGCCAAGACGCTGACACTGATCGACAAGCCGAAGTGGGATGTCGCCCTCCTGGCCGACCTGTCGCAAGTGATGCGCGATGCGTCGATCTGCGGCCTGGGCCAAGCAGCACCGAATCCGGTCGACTGCGTCGTTAAATATTTTCCGCACGAGTTGGGATAACACATCATGAACGCGATTACCCGCAATGAACTGGCACATATCGATGTGCCCACCGTTACTTTCGAACTGAACGGCCGCGAAGTCAGCGGCCGCGCTTCCGAGACCATCATCGAGATCGCCGACCGCGAAGGCGTCGAAATCCCGCGCCTGTGCTACAAGGACGGCCTCGACGCCGTCGGCAACTGCCGTTCGTGCATGGTCGAGATCGGCGGCGAGCGCGTGCTGGCGCCGTCGTGCTGCCGCTTTCCGACCGCTGGCATGAAAGTCACCACCGACAGCGAGCGCGTTGTCAGCGCGCAAAAAATGGTACTCGAACTGCTGCTGTCGGATATGCCGGAAACCGCCTACACCCGCGACAATGAAGTCGACCAGTGGGCCGCCAAACTGAACGTCGGCCTGCCGCGTTTCGAGGCGCGCGCGCGCGTGCAGTCGGACTATTCGCATCCGGCGATCAGCGTCAACCTCGACGCCTGCATCCAGTGCACGCGTTGCGTGCGCGCCTGCCGCGACGAGCAGATGAACGACGTGATCGGCCTGTCGCTGCGCGGTAACGACATGAAGATCGTGTTCGACATGGACGATCCGATGGGCAATTCGACGTGCGTCACCTGTGGCGAGTGCGTCCAGGCTTGCCCCACCGGCGCCCTGATGCCGGCGCGCGAAGTGGCGTTGAGCGTGCCCGACAAGAAGGTCGAGTCGCTGTGCCCATACTGCGGCGTCGGCTGCCAGCTGACCTACAACGTCAAGGACAACAAGATTCTTTACGTGGAAGGCCGCGACGGCCCCGCCAACCATGGCCGCCTGTGCGTCAAGGGCCGCTACGGTTTCGACTACGCCCACCACCCGCAGCGCCTGACCGTGCCGCTGATCCGCCGTGCCGATGCGCCCAAGTCTGGCGACATGGCAATGGACCCGACGCGCGTGATGGAATTTTTCCGCGAAGCGAGCTGGGAAGAGGCGCTCGACCTGGCCGGTAGCAAATTCGCCCACATCCGCGACACTTACGGCAAGCGCATGCTGGCCGGCTTCGGCTCGGCCAAAGGCAGCAACGAGGAAGCGTATTTGTTCCAGAAACTGGTTCGCACCGGTTTTGGTAACAACAACGTCGACCACTGCACCCGGCTGTGCCACGCCTCGTCGGTCGTCGCCCTGTTGGAGGGAATCGGCTCGGGCGCCGTGTCGAACCCGGTGATGGACGTGACCAAGGCCGAGGTGATCGTCATCATCGGCGCCAACCCGACCGTCAATCACCCGGTGGCCGCCACCTGGATCAAGAACGCGGTCGCCAACGGCAGCAAGCTGGTGGTGATGGATCCGCGCCGCTCGGAACTGGCGCGCATCTCGCACCGCTTCCTGCAGTTCAAGCCCGACACCGACGTCGCCATGCTCAACGCGATGATGCACGTGATCGTCCACGAGAACCTGGTCGACAAAGAGTTTATCGAAAGCCGTACCATCGGCTACGAAGACCTCAAGAAGAACGTCGAAGGCTACAGCCCTGAGCTGATGGCGCCGATCTGCGGCATCGACGCCGAAACGCTGCGCTACACGGCGCGCCTGTACGCCACGTCGAAAGCGTCGATTATTTTGTGGGGCATGGGCGTATCGCAGCACGTGCACGGCACCGACAACGCGCGCTGCCTGATCGCGCTGGCGTTGATGACGGGCCAGATTGGCCGCGACGGCACCGGCCTGCATCCGCTGCGTGGCCAAAACAACGTCCAGGGCGCCTCCGACGCCGGCCTGATCCCGATGATGTTTCCGGACTACCAGCACGTCACCGACCCGAAGGTCCAGGCCAAATTCGAAAAAGCCTGGAATGTGCCGGCCGATTCGCTCGACAAGAGCCCGGGCCTGACCGTCGTCGAAGTCATGCACGCGATCAAAAAAGGAGAGGTGCGCGGCATGTACGTGATGGGCGAGAACCCGGCAATGTCCGACCCTGACGCCAACCACGCGCGCGATGCGCTCGCTTCGCTCGACATCCTGGTGGTGCAGGATATTTTCCTGACCGAGACCGCCTACCTGGCCGATGTCATCCTGCCGGCCACCGCCTTCCCTGAAAAAGACGGCACCTTTACCAACACCGACCGGCTGGTGCAGATGGGCCGCAAGGCGCTCGACGCGCCGGGCCAGGCCAAGCCCGACCTGTGGATCATCCAGCAGCTCGGCCAGCGCCTGGGCCTGGACTGGCAGTACACGCATGTGTCGCAAGTGTTCGACGAGATGCGCCGTACGATGAACTCCATCGGCGGCATCACGTGGGAGCGCCTCGAGCGCGAACACGCGGTGACCTATCCGTGCACCAAGGAAGGCGATCCTGGCCAGCCGGTGGTGTTCACCGAGACGTTCCCGCGCGAGTCGGGCAGGGCGAAGTTCGTCCCGGCCGACATCATCCCGGCGGCCGAGCGTCCCGATCTCGACTACCCGATGGTCTTGATCACCGGCCGCCAGCTCGAACACTGGCACACCGGCAGTATGACGCGCCGCGCGCTGGTGCTCGATGCGCTCGAACCCGATCCGGTGGCGCTGGTCCATCCGCTCGACCTGGCGGCAATGGGAGGCCAGCCTGGCGACATCATCACGATCGAATCGCGCCGCGGCAAAGTAGGGCTGTACGCGCGGGCCGACGAGAGTTCGCCGCGCGGGGCCGTGTTCGTCCCGTTCTGCTACTACGAAGCGGCGATTAACCGGCTGACCAACGCCGCGCTCGACCCGTTCGCCAAGATCCCCGAGTTCAAGTACTGCGCGATCAAGGTCACCCTCGGCGGTGACGCGCCGGTGCAGGGCAGCTACGGTGGCGGCCAGGTGCTGGCCGCGTCCGACAAGGCGCGCGCCGCGCTGATGTAAATCAGGCGCTGCAAAACAGCGCATAAAAAACGCCTGCCAAAAAGTCGCTCCCGTTCGCGGGGCGGCTTTTTTTTCGCCTGTGGTGTTGCGTTGTATGCAGCCTGGCTTGTTTCAGCAGTTGGATTTGGACCACTTACGGTGCGCCAAGAATGAATCCGAGTGCGTTGGAACCGGACGCTGTCAACATCCAGCCAAGTGCGCCGCAGTTGACGACGACGGTCAACCAGAACGCCCTGCGAAAAGATCGCTTCTTCGATTTATGGCGCACTATTTGTTGGCTACCAGCGCACCCGGCCAGCCGCCAATCAGCGCAAGCACATGCAAGGTGCTTTCTTTCGTCCGCCACTGATTTTTCCGCGATGCAGATTGATCGACCGCGTAGGCGATGAACGTCGTTACGCTGGCGCCGAGGTAGACGCCAAAGACCAGCAGCGGTAATGCGCCAGTAAACACGAGAAGAGCAATCAAGCCGGAAAACCCGGCTGCCGCGGCCAGCGAACGCGCTACTGCAGGACGGGCTTGACGTGGCGCTCGATCACGAACAAACGCCACATTGTCGGCGCGTGGTTGCCCTTTTTGATTGATGGTCAAGTCATAGGTAACGATGTCGTTGCCTGCAGGGCGAATTTCCTGAACGGCAAACGACTTTATATACACAAAGACTGCCGGCCCGCCACCGTTTGGGGCGATGAAGCCGAATCCTTGATCGTCCTTCCAGGAAGTTATTTTTCCCTGGTGTCGGGGCATTTTTTGGATTCTCATCTTGCTTTTTAGCTTTCAAAAACGGTAGTCCATCGAAATTTTCTCACCATAACTACTTGTTCGATGGGTTGTAGCTTTACGCCTTACCCCGCGGCTACGTTTCTGCCATCGAAATGGAACTCGATCGCAAGGTCTGTAAATCGTTAAAAGTTACCCGCACGATACATTTTTGCGCGGTATTTTTATGTCTAATATAATTAGAGGAAGATGTTTTAAAGAAATTATTTTGCGCATTGCCACGTCTTTTGCATCACCGATCCGGTTTTGCCGCTTTCCGATATTTGACATGGCGCGCAACGTGCGCTTTTTTTCTCACCTTCACGAATATGAATATGAATATTAAACAATACTTTTCCTATGATTTACCGGCCTCGGTCGTGGTTTTCCTGGTCGCCCTTCCACTGTGTCTCGGTATTGCGCTGGCCAGCGGAGCGCCGATGTTTTCTGGGGTCATTGCCGGCATTATCGGCGGCATTGTCGCCGGATTCTTGAGCGGCTCGAACGTGAGTGTAAGCGGGCCTGCTGCAGGCTTGACGACAATTATCCTGGCTTCCATCACGGAATTGGGATCGTATCCAGCTTTTTTATTATGCGTCGTACTGGCAGGGGTGATTCAAATCATTCTCGGCTATGCCAGGGCAGGTGTCATCGGTCATTTCGTTCCCGTCTCGGTCATCAAGGGCATGTTGGGTTCCATCGGTATTATCTTAATTTTAAAACAAATTCCTCATGCCCTCGGTCACGACGCGAATTTCGAGGGCGATCAAAGTTTCATGCAACTCGACGGCACAAATACCTTTTCCGCGCTGGTGCAAGCCTTCAGTTTCGTCACGCCGGGCGCCGTCGTGCTTGCTCTTGTTTCCATCGGCGTCTTGCTGGTATGGGAAAGCGATGGCTTGCGCGACAAGAAACTGACGAAATATGTGCCAGGACCGCTGCTGGTGGTTTTGCTCGGCATCGCACTTAATTATATTTTCCTGCAATATATTCCTTACTTTGCCATCAGTGAAAGCGAACACCTGGTGTCAATGCCAGTTCTCGCCAGCCTGGCGGACTTCCCCACCCTGTTTACGCTGCCCGATTTCAGTCAATGGGCAGATCAGCGCATTCTGATGGTAGCGGCAACGCTGGCCGTCGTCGCCAGCCTGGAAACATTGCTCAGCATTGAAGCGTCCGACAAGCTCGACCAAGCACGCAGAATCACGCCGCTCAACCGCGAATTGAAGGCGCAAGGCATGGCCAATATCGTTTCCGGCATGATCGGCGGCCTGCCTGTCACTTCCGTCATCGTCCGGAGTTCGGCCAATATCAATGCCGGTGCCAGGACCAAAGCATCATCGATCACGCATGGCGTCATCCTGCTGCTGGCCGTATTGGCAATCCCGACAATCCTCAAATTGATTCCCTTGTCGAGCCTGGCGGCGATTTTACTTATGGTCGGCTTCAAGCTGACGAAACCGGCACTGTACCAATCGATGTGGAAAAAGGGCCCGAGCCAGTTTCTGCCTTTTATCGCCACCATTGCCGCAGTGCTGTTGACCGACTTGCTCGAAGGTGTCTTGATCGGCCTGGTCGTGTCGGTTTTCTTCATTTTGAAAAGTAATTTCAGGGAAGCGATTTTGTTGGTGAGCGAAGGCAAGAACTATCTGATCCAGATGACCAAAGATGTCTCTTTTCTCAACAAAGCCGCCTTGCGCGAAACGCTCATCAAGATTCCTGCCAATGCGTCTCTGTTGATCGATGCCTCGAGTGCCCGTTTCATTGACCATGATATTCGCGAAACCATCAAGGATTTCATGGAAGAAGCCAAGGCGAGAAACATCACTGTCGATTTAAAGAATTTTTAACGTTATCAAAGAGATTAGCCATCATGATTGAATCATATCAAAAGTTACTTTTGCAAAACAAAGCCTGGGTCAAGCAAAAAAACCTCGACGACCAGGATTTTTTTAGCGATCTGTCGAAAATTCAAAAGCCGGATTTTTTCTGGATTGGCTGTTCCGACAGCCGCGTTCCAGCCAATGAAATCACGGGCACCGATCCCGGTGAAATTTTCGTTCACCGCAATATCGCCAACATGGTCGTGCATACCGACATGAACATGCTCAGCGCTCTCGACTATGCAATCAATGTGCTTGAAGTCAAGCATGTCATCGTTTGCGGCCATTATGGTTGCGGTGGCGTACGTGCGGCATTATCTAAAAAACAATACGGCTTGATTGACAACTGGATTCGCCATATCAAGGATGTGCACCATACCCACCATGACGAAATCGAAGCGATCGACAATCCCCATGAGAAGGAAAAGCGCTTCATTGAACTCAATGTAGTCGAGCAAGTGAATGCCTTGAGCAAGACGTCGATCATTCAAAATGCGTGGCGTCAGCGGCAGTCGCCCTTTATTCATGGTTGGGTGTACGATTTGGAAACAGGCTACATCAAGGATTTGCAGATTTCTCTGAACGACAGTTCAAGCATCCCGGCCGTCTACCAATTTGATGCGCATTCGCCGCAGGCTTGACGCGCTGCGCGCCCTGCAATCAAAAACAGCTGCTGGCAACCATGCCGGCAGCTGTTTTTCATGAGCATGTGTAACAAGATAAGATTTTAAACATCAAGTGCTGCGCCCAGATCGCCAATCGGCTCGCCGCCTTGGCGAGGAGTCGGTTTTGTTCGCGGCAGAACCGACATGACTTCTACCGCGTCGCCCGTGTCCAGTACCCCGGCTGTGCATACGTCGCCTTGAGCGCATCGATGAAAAACCGCACCTTGGCCGGCAGGTGGCGCTGCTGCATGTAGACGGCGACGATGTCGTAGTCGGGCAGCGCATATTCGTCGAGCACCGTGATCAGTTCGCCCGCCTGCAACTGCGCCTGGATTTCCCATGTCGAGCGCCACGCCAGGCCGATGCCTTCGCTGGCCCAGCGGTGCAGCAGTTCGCCGTCGTTGCAGTCGAGGTTGCCCGCGACCTTGACCGTGACCGGCTTGCCCTCCTTCTGAAAGTACCAGCCGCGCTGCTGGCCGCCCTGCAAATTGAAGGCCAGGCAGTTGTGCTGGGCCAGGTCGTCGAGCGTGCGCGGAATGGCGTGGCGTTCGAAATACCCTGGCGTGCCGCACACCACGCGGCGGTTGGTCGCCAGCTTCACAGCAACAAAATTAGAATCGAGTACGCCGCCGATCCGGATTCCCACGTCATACCCCTGGCGCACCAGGTCGACGACATGGTCGGTCAGGTTGAACGAGACCTGCACCTTCGGGTGCGCCGTCACGAAGTCTGGTGCGTGCGGCGCCACGTGCAATCGTCCGAACGCCGCCGGCGCCGACACGATCAGGTGCCCGCTCGCCCTGTGCCGGCCATCGGAGACGATCGTCTCGGCGAAATCGACGTCGCCGAGCAGCTTGCGGCAGTGTTCGAGGAACACCATCCCCTGTTCGGTCAGCGTCAGGTGGCGCGTCGTGCGGTGCATCAGTTTGACACCGAGGCGCTTTTCGAGCGCGTCGATGCGCCGTCCCAGCATCACCGGCGTGATGTTCTGTTCCAGTGCCGCACGCGCCAGGCTGCCTTTGTCGACGACGTCGACGAACGCCGCCATCTGCTTCAGTTTATCCATATTTTGTCCATGACGCGATTATTCCATACTTAATGTATCGAACAAGGCGATATTTTGTCGTCTTATCACGGCCCCCTCAAACCATTAGCATGAAGGTCTTGGCTAGTTCGCTATTTTTTAGATATTTAATCCTGGAGGATGACATGGCAAAGATGACCGCGGCAGAAGCAGCAGTGTATGTAATGGAAAAAGAGGGGGTGGAAGTGGCGTTCGGCGTACCGGGCGCTGCCATCAACCCATTGTATGCCGCGCTGCGCAAGCGCGACAGCATCCGCCATATCCTGGCGCGCCACGTCGAAGGCGCTTCGCACATGGCCGAAGGCTACACCCGCGCCAAGGCCGGCAACCTCGGCGTATGCATCGGCACCTCCGGCCCGGCCGGCACCGACATGATCACCGGGCTGTATTCGGCCCAGGCTGATTCGATACCTATCCTTTGCATTACCGGCCAGGCGCCGCGCGCCCGCATCTACAAGGAAGACTTCCAGGCGGTCGACATCGAGTCGATCGCCAAGCCCGTCACCAAGTGGGCCGTCACGGTGCGCGAACCGGCGCTGGTGCCGCGGGTATTCCAGCAAGCCTTCCACCTGATGCGCTCGGGCCGTCCGGGCCCGGTGCTGATCGATTTGCCGTTCGACGTCCAGATGGCGATGATCGAATTCGACCCCGATACCTACGAGCCGATGTCCTTGTACAAGCCGACGGCGTCGCGCGCCCAGATCGAGAAAGCGCTCGGCATGCTCAACGACGCCGCGCGTCCCCTGATCACCGCCGGCGGCGGCATTATCAACGCCGACGCCTCCGACCTGCTGGTCGAATTTGCCGAAATTACCGGCGTTCCCGTCATTCCGACCCTGATGGGCTGGGGCTCGATTCCGGACGACCATCCGCAGATGGCCGGCATGGCCGGCCTGCAGACCAGCCACCGCTACGGCAACGCCACGGTGCTGGCGTCGGACTTCATGATCGGTATCGGCAACCGTTGGGCCAACCGCCACACCGGCTCGATCGAGGTGTTCACCAAGGACCGCAAGTTCGTCCACATCGACATCGAGCCGACCCAGATCGGCCGCGTGTTCGGTCCCGACTACGGCATCGTCTCGGACGCCAAGGCGGCTTTGCTGCTGTTGGTGGAAGTGGCGAAAGAGTGGAAGGCGGCCGGGAAACTGGCCGACCGCAGCGCCTGGCTGGCCGAGTGCCAGGAACGCAAGCGCACCATGCTGCGTAAAAGCGACTACCAGAACATTCCAGTCCAGCCGATCCGCGTCTACCAGGAGATGAATACATTCTTCGGCCCCGACGTGCGTTACGTCGCCAGCATTGGCCTGTCGCAGATCGCCGCGGCCCAGTTCCTGCAAGTGCAAAAGCCGCGCCACTGGATCAACTGCGGCCAGGCCGGCCCGCTCGGCTGGACCATTTCGGCGGCCCTCGGCGTGCGCTGCTCCGACCCGACCGGTGACATCGTCGCCATTTCGGGTGACTACGACTTTCAGTTCATGATCGAGGAACTGGCCGTCGGCGCCCAGTTCAAGCTGCCGTACATCCACGTGCTGGTGAATAACTCCTACCTCGGCCTGATCCGCCAATCGCAGCGCGGTTTCGAGATGGACTACTGCGTGCAGCTGGCGTTCGACAACATCAACGAGCATACCCCCGAACTCGAGGGCAGGGGTGTCGATCACGTCGCCGTGGTGGAAGGGCTGGGCTGCAAGGCGATCCGGGTGTTCGATCCGGCCCAGATCATCCCGGCGTTCGAGAAAGCGCGCCTGTTGATGGCGCAGTATCAGGTGCCGGTGGTGGTCGAAATCATCCTCGAGCGCGTCACCAATATCGCGATGGGAACCGACATCGACGCCATCAATGAATTCAATGACGTCCTCGACGTCGGCTGACAGGAGTCCGCCATGACGAAATTAGCCGCCAACCTGACGATGCTGTTTACCGAAGTCGATTTTCTGGAGCGCTTCGGCGAGGCCGCACGCGCCGGCTTCAAGGGCGTCGAGTTCCTGTTCCCGTATGCCTTCGAAGCGGAGCGGATCGCCGAACAGCTGGCCGCCTGCAAGCTTGAACTGGTGCTGCACAATTTGCCGGCCGGTAACTGGGAAGCGGGCGAACGGGGCATCGCCTGCCACCCCGACCGCAAGGCCGAGTTCGAGGACGGCGTCGGGCGCGCCATCACCTATGCCCGTGCGCTCGGCGTAAAGCAGCTGAACTGCCTGGTCGGCATTAAGCCGAACAACGTCACCGACGCCGCCGCGTATGGTGCGGTG
Source organism: Massilia psychrophila (assembly GCF_002760665.1). Classification (GTDB taxonomy): domain Bacteria; phylum Pseudomonadota; class Gammaproteobacteria; order Burkholderiales; family Burkholderiaceae_D; genus JAFCUW01. The sequence goes on from NZ_PDOB01000006.1 coordinate 61,487, forward strand.
GTCGACAATTTGAAATTTGCCGCTAGCGCGTTGCAAGCTGAAAACATCCGCCTGCTGATCGAGCCCATCAACACGTTCGACATTCCCGGCTTCTATTTGTCGGGCACCGAGCAGGCGCTCAACATCATCCGCGAGACGGGTTCCGACAACATCCGCGTCCAGTACGACATCTATCACATGCAGCGCATGGAAGGTGAGCTGGCGGCCACCATCAAAGCCAACCTGCCGATGATCGGCCACATTCAGCTGGCCGACAATCCGGGCCGGTTCGAGCCGGGCACGGGCGAGATCAACTACCGCTTTCTGCTGGGGATGTTGGACGAGATCGGCTACAGCGGCTGGATCGGCTGCGAATACAAGCCAAAGGCGGGCACCATCGCCGGCCTCAAGTGGCTGGCGGAGCACGGCCTGTAAGGCCAGGCTGCGAACCTAAAAATCGATTCGAACAACGGAGACACACATGACTAAAGTAGGATTTATCGGCCTGGGCATCATGGGCGCGCCAATGGCAGCCAACCTGCAGGCGGGTGGCTGCAAGCTGTACCTGCACGACCAGAAAAATCCGCCAAGCTCGCTGATCGAAGGCGGCGCCACGGTCTGCACGTCGGGCGCGGAAGTGGCCAAGCGCGCCGACATCATCATCATCATGGTGCCGGACACGCCGCACGTGGCGGCGGTGCTGTTCGACGCCGACGGCGTTGCCGCAGGTCTTTCAAACGGCAAGATCGTCATCGACATGAGCTCGATCTCGCCGATAGAAACCAAGCTCTTCGCCAAGAAGATCAACAAGCTCGGTTGCGAATACCTCGATGCGCCGGTGTCGGGCGGCGAAGTGGGTGCGCGCGCCGCTTCGCTGACGATCATGGTGGGCGGCTCGGAAGAGGCGTTCACGACCGCCAAGCCGCTGTTCGACCTGATGGGCAAGAACATTACCCTGGTCGGGGGCAACGGCGACGGCCAGACCACCAAGGTGGCCAACCAGATCATCGTCGCGCTCAACATCCAGGCGGTGTCGGAAGCGCTACTGTTCGCCTCGAAAGCGGGCGCTGATCCGGCCAAGGTGCGCCAGGCGCTGATGGGCGGTTTCGCCGCCTCGCGCATTCTTGAAGTGCACGGCGAGCGGATGATCAAGCGCACCTTTGCGCCGGGCTTTCGGATCGAATTGCACCAGAAGGACCTGAACCTGGCGCTGGCCGGCGCCAAGGCGCTCGGCGTGTCGCTGCCGAACACCGCCACCGTCCAGGAACTGATGAATTCCTGCGCCGCCCACGGCGGCAGTGCCCTCGATCACTCGGCGCTGTGCCAGGCCATCGAGCGCATGTCGAACCATGAAATAGCGAAGGCGTAGCGTTCATGACCAATCCGGGCATGGTGGATCCGCGCATGGATCCACGTAACTTCCTGCTTGACCTTTTCAACACCGCGGTCGGCGCCGTTACTGCCGAAGGCTGCCTGCCGGCGTTTTTGCCGGCGCCGCCAACAAATGGCCGCACGCTCGTGATCGGCGCCGGCAAGGGCGCCGCCGAAATGGCGCGGGTGCTCGAAGCGCACTGGCGCGGCCCGCTCGAAGGCCTGGTGGTCACGCGTTACGGCCACAAGGTGGCGACCGAACACATCGAGGTGATCGAGGCAGCCCATCCGGTGCCGGACGCGGCCGGCGAAATTGCGGCGCAGCGCATTCTGGACAGCGTGGCCGGCTTGAGCGAAAACGACCTGGTGCTGTGCCTGATCTCCGGCGGCGGCTCGGCACTGCTGGCGCTGCCCGCGCCAGGCATCACGCTGGCCGACAAGCAGGCGCTCAACCAGGCATTGCTGGCCAGCGGCGCCACCATCGCCGACATGAACTGCGTGCGCAAGCATTTATCAAGCATAAAAGGCGGGCGCCTGGCGCTGGCGTGCGCGCCGGCGCGGGTGGTAACGCTGCTCATTTCCGACGTGCCGGGCGACGACCCGGGAGTCGTTGCCAGCGGGCCGACCCTGTCCGACGCCGGCACCTGCCAGGACGCGCTGGCGATCCTGGCGCGCTACCGCGTCGACGTGCCGGCCAACGTGCGCCGCGTGCTCGAGTCGGGCGACGGCGAAACACCAAAGCCGGGCGAGCCGCGTTTTGAGCGCAACAGTTGTCACATCATCGCGTCGGCCCGGATCGCGCTGGAGGCGGCGGCAGCCAAGGCGCGCGCGGCCGGCATTGCGGCGCACATCCTGTCCGACGAAATCGAAGGCGAGGCGCGCGACATCGCGCTGATGCACGCGGCAATGGCGCGCGCGGTGTCAGTGCACGGCCAGCCGTTCAGCGCGCCGTGCGTGATCCTGTCGGGCGGCGAGACCACGGTGACGCTGCGCGGCAAGGGCCGGGGCGGGCGCAACACCGAGTTTTTGCTCAGCCTGGCGGTGGCGCTGGCCGGCCAGCGCGGCGTGCATGCGATCGCCTGCGACACCGACGGCATCGACGGCTCCGAGGACAACGCCGGCGCGCTGCTGGCGCCGGACAGCCTCGCACGTGCTGGTGCGCATGGTTTGCGTCCGCAAGCAATGCTGGACAATAATGACGGCTACAGTTTTTTCGAAGCGCTCGGGGACCTGGTCGTTTGTGGCCCGACGCTCACCAACGTCAACGATTTTCGCGCCGTCCTGGTCCTGTGAGCGGGCCGCGCGCGCTTAAAGGATTCGCACATGAGCACATTCGTCTATACCCATGCGGCCTGCTTCAAGCATGAGCCGGGACCGAGCCACCCGGAGTCGCCGGCGCGCCTGAAGGCGGTGCTGGAAGTGCTCGAAGCACCGCCATTCAAAGACCTTGAATGGCGCGAAGCGCCGATGGGCACGCGCATGCAGGCGATGCTGGTGCACGACCAGGACTTCGTCGACAGCATCGCCGACCTCGCCCCCGCCAGCGGCAGGGTCGCGCTCGACGGCGGCGACACCGTGATGTCGGCCGGTTCCTGGGACGCGGTGATGCGCTGCATCGGCGCCGCCTGCGCCGGCGTCGACGCCGTGATGGCGGGCGAAGCCGATAACGTTTTTTGCGCCACCCGCCCGTGCGGCCACCACGCCGAGCCGGACCGGGCGATGGGTTTTTGCATCTTCAACCAGGCCGCCATCGCCGCCGTGCACGCCCTGCAGGCGCACGGCCTCGAGCGCGTCGCGGTAGTCGATTTCGACGTCCACCATGGTAACGGCACCCAGGCCGCGTTCTATGCGCGCCCCGAGCTGTTTTACGCGTCCAGCCACCAGTCGCCGCTGTATCCGGGCACAGGCGATCGCAGCGAGCACGGGGTTGCCAACAATATCGTCAACGTGCCGCTGCCGCCGGGCTGCGGCTCGGACCTGTTCCGCGCGCGCATCGAAGCCGACATGCTGCCGGCATTGCGCGCGTTCAAGCCGGACTTTCTCATCATCTCGGCCGGCTTCGACGCCCACCGGCTCGATCCGCTGGCCGGCATGAATCTGGAAGACGACGATTTTGGCTGGGTGACGGCGCAACTGATGGCGGTGGCCGACCAACAGTGCGCCGGGCGCATCGTGTCGATCCTGGAGGGTGGCTACAGCGGGGAAGGGCTCGCCGGCGGGACGGCGGCGCACGTGAAGGCGTTGATGCGGGGGTAAGCGTTCAAGGTCAAGGTCAAATGGGGGCCCGATCACCTTCGTGCATCGCCTCCGCCGTCGGCAATGCGTTCTCCTTAAACGCCGTCAAGAATCGCCAACCCGCTGCCTGGCGGGAGCCGGGCTGCGCTGCAGGCCTGGCGTCGACGGCGGGATCAGCGCGGCGATCAGGCTTGCGCCATCCCTGAGTAAAAACTCCTTGAACGCGCGCGCCACCGGCGGCAGCCGCTTGTCGCTGCGGTGCACCACGTACCAATCCAGCATCAGCGGGAAGCCCTGCACCGGCAGTACCACCAGGCTGCCGGTCTTGAGTTCCTGGCCGATCGTATGGGCCGACAGGAAGCCGATGCCCATGCCGGCGATGATCGCCTGCTTGATCGTCTCGGTGCTCTTGATCTCCATCGCGATGTTCAGCTGGCCCAAGTGGTCGCCGAATCCCGCCTCCATCGAAAACCAGGTATCCGATCCCTTCTCGCGCACCACGAACGCTTCGCGCATCAACGCCGTCATCGAAATGCGCTTCCTGCCGGCCAGGTGATGGCCGGGCGCGGCGACGATGACGTACGGGTGCGGCGCGAACGATTCATTGAGGGTGTCGAGGTTGTGCGGCGGGCGCACCATGATCGCCAGGTCGGTCAGGTTGTTGGCCAGCTGGCCGAGCAGCTCTTCGCGATTGTGTACCGTCAGGTGCAGCTTGACGCCCGCATGCTGGCGCGCAAACTCGACCAGCAGGTGGGGGAAGAAATAGTCGCCGGCGCTGATCACCGCCACGTTCAGCGTGCCGCCGGAAATCCCTTTGAAATGCGCCAGCGCTTCCTCGGCGTCCTGGAACTGGGCAATGATCGCGCGCGAGTAGTACAGCAGCTCGGCGCCGCCCTGGGTCAGATAGACTTTTTTTCCCAACTGCTCGAACAGCGCCAGGCCGACGTGGCTCTCGAGCGTCTTGACCTGGGTCGAAACGGCCGGCTGGGTCAGGTGCAATTCCTCGGCCGCGCGCGAAAAACTCAGATGACGCGCGACCGCTTCAAACACTTTTAGTTGTCGCAAGGTGGCGTTCTTCATGGGGCTTTATGTTGATGTATTCAGGGTCATGAATCATTATGCTTAATAAATTTAACTATTACTAATCATTTGTAGCGCTTACAGTGGATTCATCGAACTTCAACCGCACCTTATTTTCCCGGAGCACGCCATGAACACCAGCCACAGCAGCAATCAAGCCGACGCCCACCGCAACGCTTTTAACGCCGCCTTCCACGAACTGGGGCTGAGCTTTCACTGGGACAGCGCGCGCTACCAGAGCGTATTGTGCCAGGACGGCGAGCGCGAATGCGTGCGCCGCTACCTCGAGCAACACCAGTCGCACCTGCTCAGGGCGTATGACGCCGAGTTCCTGGCCGACGCCATCCACGCCGCCAAGGAGCGCTGCTACAGCGTCATGACGGCGGCCGGTTGCCGGCCGGAGGCGTTCATCAACTGGGCCGAAATTCAACGCCACCATGCCGGCGCATGAACCGGCTTTCATTCGCTCTGTTGTCGAAACTTAACCGTGGTCAAGGTCATCGAAAAATTCTTCTTACACAATCCTGATCAATGCCGCAGTCGCATCACGTAAAAAAGACGCGTTCCACCTGGCTGTGGCCCGCATGGCAGGCTAAAATAAATACATGTGCCGGGGACGGGGCGATTGCCCCCCTCGCGCCGATTTCAACCCACCAATCTGGCGCAAGTCGAGGATAATCATGAAGATTCAACGCTGGATTCGCTTTCAAACCATGGACGCGGTGTGCTTCGGTACACTGGAAGGCGACAAGATCCGGGTCTTTCAGGGCGACATGTTCAACTCCCCTGTACCGACCGGCGAGTCGATGCGGCTCGATGCTGTACAGGTGCTGGCGCCGCTGGTGCCGGGCAAGATATTGGCGATGTGGAACAACTTCCATGCGTTGGGTAAGAAGCTGGGCCTGGAACCGCCGGCCGAACCGCTTTACCTGATCAAAACGCCCAATACCCTGCTCGCTCCGGGCGGCACGATCAAAAAGCCGCTGTGCGAAGGCAAAGTGGTATTTGAGGGCGAACTGGCGATCGTTATCGGTCGCACGTGTTTTAATGTCAGCGAGGAAGAAGCCCCCGATTATGTCTTCGGGCTCACTTGCGCCAATGACGTCACGGTGTCCGAGATCATTGCCCGTGACCCGACTTTCCCGCAGTGGTGCCGGGCCAAGGGCTTCGACACTTTCTGCCCGCTCGGTCCTGTCATCGCAAGCGGTCTCGACCCGGCGATGCTGGTGGTGCGTACCATCCTCAACGACGAGGTGCGGCAGGATTATCCGATCAACGACATGGTGTTTTCAGTCGCCCAGTTGGTCAGCAAGATATCGAAGGACATGACATTGAATCCGGGCGACGTCCTGTTGTGCGGGACGTCGGTCGGTGTGGGCTCCATGCGACCAGGAAGTACGATCGAAATCGAGATCGATGGCATCGGCAAGCTCAAAAACCGGTTCGAGTAAACAGGTGGGAGCACGTCATGAAAATTGCAATTATAGGAGCTGGTGCAATCGGTGGTTATGTCGGCGCCAAGTTGGCATTGGCCGGCGAGGAGGTGACGTTCATCGTCAGGGGCGCCAATCTGGAGGCAATCAAGGCCAGGGGCATCAAGCTGATCGATAACGACGGCACGGAACACGTGGTGCCGGATGTAAAGGCAACCAACAACTACGCCGAAGCCGGTGTGCACGAGCTGGTGATCCTGGCCCTGAAAGCACACCAGGTCGACGCCGTCGCTGACGACGTCGCCAAACTGATGGGCCCCGACACCGTCGTGGTGACCATGCAGAACGGTATCCCGTTCTGGTATTTCCACAAGCATGGCGGACAGTTTGGAGGTTACACCGTCAAAAGCGTCGATCCGACCGGCCAGCTGGCGAGCAAGATCGACCCAGGCCGCATCCTTGGCTGCGTGGTCTATCCGGCCGCCGAACTGATTGCCCCGGGCGTGATCAGGCATGTCGAGGGCGAGCGCTTTCCAATTGGCGAGCTCGACGGAACTACCAGCGCGCGCGCCAAAGCAATCTCCGAAGTGTTCCAGCATGCCGGTTTGAAGGCGCCGGTGCTCGACAACATCCGCGCCGAGATTTGGCTCAAGCTGTGGGGCAACGTCTGCTTCAATCCGATCAGCGCGCTGTCGCATTCGACGCTGGTCGACATCTGCCAGTTTCCGCTGGCGCGTGAATTGGCGGCGAACATGATGCTCGAAGCGCAGGCAGTTGCCGCCAAGCTCGACATCTCGTTCCGGGTGTCGCTGGAGCGCCGCATCGAAGGCGCGGAAAAGGTCGGCAAGCACAAGACGTCGATGCTGCAGGACGTTGAAGCGGGGCGCGGCCTCGAAATCGACGCGCTGGTGGGATCGGTGGTGGAGCTGGGGCGGCTGACCGGCACGCCGACGCCGCACATCGACTCGGCCTATGCGCTCGTCAAGCTGCTCGAGCGCACGATGAGCGAGGAGCACGGCGGAGTCCGCCTGCAAAAAACCGTTGCCGTCTGACTGTCTGACAAAGTTTTTTGGATCCCAAAAGGGTTGACCTAAAAGACAACACCCCGCCACGCCATACAAGGCTTGCCGGGGTGTTTTTTATTGCGCCGCACAGTGGCGCGGTGCAAATCTACGTGCAGGTCAGATTTTGCCCTGGTTTTTCAGGCGGCTCAGGGTTTCCGGCGACAGGTTCAGGTAGGCCGCCAATTCCTTCTTGGGCAGACGTTCGAACAGTTCCGGGTACTTGCGCATGAAGCGGTGGACGCGGCCGGGGGCGTCGAGCAGGTGCAGCGTGATGGCATGGCCCATGATCGAGCTCATCAAATTCATCACCTCGTACTCGAACGCGGCCTTGACCTGGCTGTGACTTTCCAGAAAGGCCACCCATTGCTGCAGCGGCATGCGCGCCACCCGCGCCTTGGTCACGCAGACGATGCTGTAGGGCGTTGGCGTGCCGAGCCGCCACGCGGCGTAGCTGGTCTCGATGTCGCGCTCGGCGGGGAAGCGCAGGATCATCTCTTTCGCGTCCTGATTGGTGACCACGCGCTTGAGGATGCCGTCGAGCACGAAGTACTGCTCCATGTCGTGCACGCCCTGGCGTAGCAGCAGGTCGCCCTTCTGGTGGTTCTCGACCGTCAGATAGGGTTCAAGCGCCTCCATCTCGCTACCGCGCAACTCTTTCAGAACGACGTTCTGTTTGAGCTGGACGCGAATAATATTTCGCTCGGGATGGTTTGCAACTAAGGTCATGGAAAATTCACTATCTTATTTCGCGGCAGCCGACATCATGCGGCGAAAATTGACCCCGGTCAATGAGAGATATCAAGTGGTCTAGCTATGATCATCGCACTAAAAGACCGGCTGCGCTCTGCGTGGCACGGGACCAGGTTTCACCGGCCCCGCTCTTGCAGTCGCCTAGTACGACTTTATCGATTCACAAGGAGGAGACATCTCATCATGACAGACACCACGCAAACACCAGCAATGACCGACGGTTTCCATCTGGTCATCGATGCCCTCAAGCATAATGACATCGACACCATCTTTGGCCTGGTCGGCATTCCTATCACCGACCTGTGCCGCCTGGCGCAAGCGCAAGGCATGCGCTTCATCGGTTTTCGCCACGAGCAACATGCCGGCAATGCTGCGGCAATCGCTGGTTACATCACGCAAAAGCCAGGCATCTGCATGACCGTCTCCGCGCCGGGTTTTCTCAACGGCTTGACGGCTCTGGCCAATGCTACCACCAACTGCTTCCCGATGATCCTGATCTCAGGCTCGAGCGAGCGGGAAATCGTTGACCTGCAGCAGGGCGACTACGAGGAGATGGACCAGCTGAACGCGGCCAAGCCGTACTGCAAGGCGTCCTACCGGATCAACCGCGCCGAAGACATCGGCATCGGCATCGCCCGCGCCATTCGCGCCGCGGTATCGGGCCGTCCGGGCGGCGTCTACCTCGACCTGCCGGCGCAATTGCTGGCGCAGACGCTGGACGCTGAAAAAGGCAGGAAGTCGCTGGTCAAGGTCGTCGACCCTGTGCCGCGCCAGTTGCCGGCGCCGGAATCGGTGCAGCGCGCGCTGGATCTGCTCAAGAGCGCCAAGAAGCCGCTGATCCTGCTTGGCAAAGGTGCGGCTTATGCACAGGCCGACGCCGACATTCGCGCGTTTGTCGAAAACTCCGGTATTCCTTACCTGCCGATGTCGATGGCCAAAGGCTTGCTGCCTGACACCCACGCGCAATCCGCATCGGCGGCGCGCTCGTTCGTGCTGGCCGAAGCCGACGTCGTGGTGCTGATCGGCGCCCGCCTGAACTGGCTGCTGTCGCACGGCAAAGGCAAGACCTGGGGTTCCGTTCCTAAGCAATTCATCCAGATCGACATCTCGCCAACCGAGATCGACAGCAACGTGCCGATCGCGGCGCCGCTGATTGGCGACATCGGCTCTTGCGTGTCGGCACTGCTGAAGGGCATCGAAACGAACGGCCACAGCAAGCCTGACGCGGCCTGGACCGGCGCCATCTACGAGCGCAAGGACAAGAACCTGACGAAGATGGCGGCCACGCTCGACCTGAACCCGTCGCCGATGAATTTTCACAGCGCCCTGCGTGCGATCCGCGACATCCTCAAGACGCGCCCGGACATCAACGTCGTCAACGAAGGCGCCAACACGCTCGACTACGCCCGCTCGATCATCGACATGTACGAGCCGCGCAAGCGCTTCGATTCCGGCACCTGGGGTATCATGGGTATCGGCATGGGTTACGCGATCGGCGCGGCCGTCATCAGCGGCAAGCCGGTGGTGGCGATCGAAGGCGACAGCGCGTTCGGCTTCTCCGGCATGGAACTCGAAACCATCTGCCGCTACGATTTGCCGATCGTGACGATCGTCTTCAACAACAACGGCGTCTACAAGGGCACCGACCCTAACCTGAACCCGAACAACGCCAACGACGTGCCGGTCACTTCGTTCGTCAAGGGTGCGCGTTACGACAAGATGATCGAAGCATTCGGCGGTATCGGCTACCACGTCACCACGCCGGCAGAAATGACCGCGGCGCTGTCCAAAGCGATCGCGTCCGGCAAGCCTTCGCTGATCAACGCGGTGATCGACCCGAACGCCGGCACCGAAAGCGGCCGCCTGACCAACCTGAACCCACAAAGTGGCAAGAAGTAAGCTGGCTTACCCGAAAACCAAGAGGAAAAATCATGAGCAATAAACCGTTAGAAGGCATCAAGATCATCGACTTCACGCACGTGCAAGCCGGTCCGGCTTGTACCCAGATGCTGGCATGGTTCGGCGCCGACGTGATCAAGGTCGAGCGTCCTGGCTCGGGCGACGTTACCCGCTCGCAACTGCGCGACATCCCGGGCGTCGATGCACTGTATTTCACTATGCTTAACAGCAACAAGCGGTCGCTGACGCTGGATACCAAGAGCGAATCCGGCAAGGAAATCCTGACCAAGCTGATCAAGGAATCGGACGTGCTGGTCGAGAACTTCGGACCAGGCGCGCTGGACCGCATGGGCTTCACGTGGGAGCACATCCACACGTTGAACCCGGGCATGATCGTCGCGTCCGTCAAGGGCTTTTCCGACGGTCACCACTACGAAGACCTGAAGGTGTACGAAAACGTTGCTCAGTGCGCGGGCGGCGCCGCATCGACCACCGGTTTCGACGATGGTCCTCCGACCATTTCGGCCGCGGCACTGGGCGATTCGAACACCGGCATGCACCTGGCCATCGGCATCCTGACCGCGCTGCGCGGCCGCGATAAGACCGGCCAGGGCCAGAAAGTGGCGGTCTCGATGCAGGACGCCGTGCTGAACCTGTGCCGCGTAAAAATGCGCGACCAGCAGCGCCTCGACCGCGTTGGCTACCTGGAAGAGTATCCACAGTACCCGCACGGCAAGTTCGACGACTACGTACCGCGCGGCGGCAATGCCGGCGGCGGCGGCCAGCCAGGCTGGGTACTGAAGTGCAAGGGCTGGGAAACCGATGCCAACGCGTACATCTACTTCACTATCCAGGGCCACGCCTGGGCGCCGATCTGCAGGGCGATCGGCAAGGACGAGTGGATTGACGATCCTGCCTATATGACCGCTGGGGCGCGCCAGGACAAGATCATGGACATCTTCGCGACGATCGAAATCTGGCTCGCTGACAAGACCAAGTTCGAAGCGGTCGACATCCTGCGCAAGTTCGACATCCCATGCGCACCAGTGATGACGATGAAAGAACTGCTCAACGACGAGTCCCTGCGCGCCAGCGGCACGATCGCGGAAGTGGATCACAAGGAACGCGGCAAGTACTTTACTGTCGGTAGCCCGATCAAGTTTTCGGAAACCACGGTCGAGATCACCGGTTCGCCGCTGCTTGGCGAGCACACCGATGAAGTGCTGGAAAGCCTCGGCTATACTTCCCAGCAGATCGCCGGTTTCCACGATCAAAAAGTAGTGTAAGCACGGTGGCGACTTGCGTCGCCTGACCTGCGAGCGGCGCGCCGGGGCTTGATGCCGCGGGGCGCCGTTTTTTATTCCTGAAACAGAAAGGTAGTAGCATGCAAACCACTATCGATTTCCACCAACTAGTCGATGCGCTCGGCGATGGCGTCATCGTGTGCGATGCCGCCGGGGCGATCATCTTCTGGAACCAGTCGGCGACGCGGATATTCGGCTTTACCGAAGCCGACGCGCTCGGCCAGTCGCTCGACCTGATCATTCCCGAGCGCCTGCGCCAGCGCCACTGGGACGGCTATCACAAGACGATGGACACCGGCGAAACCCGTTACGGGGCCGACGTGCTGCGGGTACCGGCGCTGCACAAGGAAGGCACGCCGCTGTCGATCGCGTTTACGGTGGCGATGCTGCACACGCCGGAGAACAAGGTATCGTCGATCATCGCCATCGTGCGCGATGAGACGGTGCGCTGGGGTGAAGAGCGCGCGTTGAAGGCGAAAGTGGCGCTGCTCGAAGGGCAGATCAAGGCATCGGCGCCAGCGGTCGCACAATAAGCTGACGTGACAAGCTCGGCGGTTTGCTGTTACTGGAAAAGTCAGCCCGTGCGGGGCGCCTGCTAAAATGGTAATAGCGCTTGGTATTTACCTTGAAACGCGCTTGCCAGAGAGGTCAAACATGCAATGCTGAAATCGCTCAAGGTATGGGCCAAGCGACTAAAGCGCGACGTTATCACGCTCATGTTTGCCAGTCGGGATCCAGCGACCCCACTACTGCCGAAATTGCTTGCAATCGCGACCGTGGCCTATGCGCTCAGTCCCATCGACCTGATCCCCGATTTTGTTCCCGTCATAGGCTATCTTGACGATTTGATTATCGTGCCGATCGGCATCTGGCTGTGTTTGCGCTTGATCCCTTGCCCAGTGATTGTCCATAACCGGGCAAAGGCCGAAGCCTGGTTGGCAAGCAATCCCATCAAACCACGCAGCATGATCGGTCTCGCCGTTATTTTAAGTATCTGGCTATGCAGTGCCTGGCTTTTCTGGCGTTGGCTTGCTAACGGCGCAGTGTAGAGCCGCGTCTTCCGGGGTTCGCAAGGCCTGAACATGTAGCCGATCTTCAGCGGCGCTCGTCTCCTTCGCTGGCGATCAGCATCGCGGCCGCGTACAGGTCGGGGGCGATGCGGGTCGGCACCCGGCGCGGGCCGAGGCGCCATTCGGTTTCAGTGCCATTGTCGACCAGCAGGGTGCGGCAGCCGGCGCGGTTGCCGGCCTCGACGTCATGCAGCCTGGCGCCGACCATCCACGACGCGCGCAGGTCGATCTGGTGTTCGCTGGCGGCTTTGAGCAACAGGCCCGGCTGCGGTTTGCGGCAGCCGCAGGCGAACGCATAGCGCGTCACCGATCGCTTCGGATGATGCGGGCAGTAATAGAAGGCGTCGAGCGCGACCCGCTCGCGAAACATCAGGTCGCCAAGCCGGTCGGCGATTGACGCCATCGCCACTTCGTCGACCTGTCCATGGGCAATCGCGGCCTGGTCGCCGACGACGACGAGACGGTAATTGAGGCGCGCCAGCAGCCGCAGCGCCGGACCGGCCGCGCTGCACAGCGTGATGCAGCGCGGCTCGACGTTGCACGGGTTGTCGTCGACCAGCGTGTCGTCCTTGTCGAGAAAGACAGCTTTCATGGGCATGCAAGCTTCATCAATCAGGCGAACCGGACGCGGTACCTGATGGCGCCGATCACGCGCCAGAACACCGCGACCGGCGGAATCAGCGCCGAGGTGACCAGTATGTCGGCGATGTGGACGGCACTGTGCGCTGCGCCGTCCAGGCGCCGGATGCACAGCATCGCCGTCAGTACCAGCCAGGCGCCGCAGCCGATGACGGCGACGACTTCGTTGCCGGCCACCAGGCCCAGCACCGCGATGACAATAGCGGCAACGATCGCGTATTCTTCCCAGCATGGCAGGCGGCGGATTTTCTGGCGGTACAGCTCGGGATGCTTTTTGTAGAGCAGGGCGTCGAAGCTGATCTTGTGCAGCTCGAACAGGCTGGCGCCCCACCGCGCCGGCGGCTCCGGATGGATCACCGTCGCCAGCGGCGAGCGGGCGATGTTGGCTTGCATTTTCAGCAGCCGGAAGTGGAGCTCGATGTCTTCGCGCCAGCCGGCGCAGAAACGCTCGTCGAAGCCGCCGAGGGCGTCGAGCACGGCGCGCCGGCAGAAACAGTTGGTGACGAGGATTTCAGAGTCGGGCGCGCCGGCGTCGCGCTCGTGGGCGGCCGGCACGCGCCGGTGCGGCGACTCGGTGCGGCCGCACAGCACGTCGGTCTGGTCGCCGAAGCCGGCCATGGCTTGCGTCAGCCAGCCGGGCGAGGCCACCATGGCGTCGTCAAGGAAAGCGATGATCGGCGCCTTGGCGATGCGCCAGCCGCAATTGCGCGCCGCTCCCGGCCCATGCGCGCCATCGTTGGCGACGTACGCCAGGCGCATGCCGCGCTCGAGGGTGCGGGCGCGCCAGTTGGCGACCAGTTGCAGCGTGTAACGGTTGGACTCGTCATCGACGACGATGATCTCGAAGGCGTCGGCGGCAAAGTCCTGGCGCGTCAGCGCGTCGAGACAGCGCTCGAGCAAGTCGAGCCGGCCGCGGGTCGACACCACGACCGATACTTGCGGCACCGTTTGCGCACCGGCCTGCGCCGGCTGTACTGCTGATGTCGTTGACGGCATCGCCCCTCCCATGGAATCGCTATCATGCTTGGAGGGCGCAACCGGCGCGCGGTTCCTGGCGCTTCACCAGGTTTGGACCTGGCTCAATAAAGCTGGCTCAATGAAGCGCAATCGCTGTCGATTTGCCTTTGACGAAAGCGTCGATCGTGTCCAGGGTCGGCGCCAGCGCGCGCAGCGGCGCGGCGATCGAGGCGACCAGGGTGATGTGGCTGACGCCGTCGTAATAGACTTCCTCGACCGGCACGCCGTGGGTCCGTAACTTGGCGGCCAGTCCGCCGGTGTTGCGCACGGGATTAACCAGTTGGTCCTTGTTGGCGGCGATCAGCAGCGCCGGCAGCACGGCCCCGTCAGTGTGGTTGATCGGCTGCGATTGGGGCGGCGTGTCGGGGAAGTGAAAGACCGGGCGGGCGGTCTTGTTTTCTATCGGCATGAAATCATAGGGCCCGGCCAGGCCGATCCAGCCAGCTAGGCTGGCGCTGGCCATGCCTTGCTTGCCGAGATAGCGCGCGTCGAGCGCGAGCATGGCGGCGTTGTAGGCGCCGGCGCTGTGGCCCATCAGGAACAGCTTGCGCGGGTCGCCGCCGTAGTGGGCGATATTCTTCGCTGTCCACGCGACTGCCTGGGCCGAGTCGTCGAGGAAGTCAGGGTAGCGCACTTCGGGATACAGCCGGTAGTCGGGAATCACGGCGACGATGCCGCGCGAGGCGAGGGCGCGGCCGACAAAGGCGTAGTCGCCGCGTTCGCCCGTGGCCCAGTTGCCGCCATAGAAAAACACCACCACCGGCGAGGCCCCGGTAACGCGCGCCGGCCGGTAGATGTCGAGCTTGAAACGGGCGCCGCTGCCGTAGGCGAGGCCAAGGCTGGTGTCGGCGTCGCCGCCCGGCGACAGCGCGTTAATCGCTGTCAAAGGCGAGCACGCTGCAAGGCCGCCGATAGTAACGACGGCGGCGGCCAGGCCGTACAGGGTCAGGCGGAGCTTGCGCATGAGAATCTCGTGTCGGTGGTTTTGTCCACGACAATTATAGCCATTTGACAAAAACCGCAAGCACGCTTGAGAGCGGCCACCCTTGCCGTGGCCTCAAAGCGAGCGCGCGCCGAAGGTATCGCATTGGGTAAATTCGCCCGTCTCGATGCCTTTGCTGAACCAGCGCACCCGCTGCGCCGACGTGCCGTGGGTGAACGAATCGGGCACGACGCGGCCTTGCGACTGTTGTTGCAAGGTGTCGTCGCCGATCGCCGCTGCCGCCGCCAGCGCACCCTCGACGTCGCCTTGCTCGAGGATGTTGCGGCTGCGGTTGGCGTGGAACGCCCACACGCCGGCGAAGCAGTCGGCCTGCAGCTCGAGCTTGACCAACATCGCGTTAGCCTGTTTTTCGCTGCCGCCCTGGCGCGCGGCATTGACTTTTTCGTCAATGCCGAGCAGGTGCTGGACATGGTGGCCGACTTCGTGCGCGATGACGTAGGCCTGGGCAAATTCGCTGTTGACGTTGAAACGCTGCTGCATCAGCCGGTAGAACGCCAGGTCGATATACACCTTCTGGTCGGCGGGGCAGTAGAACGGGCCGGAGGCGGTTTCTCCGGTGCCGCAGGCAGTCTGGGTGGCGCCGGTAAACAGCACCAGTTTCGGCTTTTTGTACTGGGCATTCTGCGCGCGGAACAGCGCGGTCCAGGTGTCTTCGGTGTCGGCCAGCACGACCGCAACGAATTTCGCCTGGGTGTCCGAGGCCGGCGGCGCGCGCGCGGGTGACTGCTGCTGCACCGGCGCCATCGCGCCGCCGCCGCCGCTAAGGGCATTAATGATCGTCATCGGGCTCACGCCCAGGAAGTAGGAGCCGACCAGCGCAATGGCGATGGTGCCGATGCCGATGGAGCGTCCGCCGAAACCAAATCCGCCGCCACCGCCACCGCCGCCGTCGTCGCCGCGACGGTCTTCTACGTTATCGCTCTCGCGATTGCCTTCCCACTTCATGGTTGTTCTCCTGCTGAGTTCGATAGGACCATCATGCCACTTTGTACTGCCGCCGTCCTATTGTCGTCCACGCGCGCCGTCGACGCCGTCAACGCCGTCAATATACCCGCTCGCGCGAAAGTGCAGGGTTACGTTGAATGCGCCTGGGAAACAGGAGCCCCCATCGGCGCGGTGAAAATCAACGCAGTGACTCAGTCCGGCGTGCCGTCGCTGCGGCGGCCGACGTTGCTTTGCCGTTCCTGCTGCTTGTTCTGCTCGACTTCGGAAACCTCGCGGTTGGCGGTGTTCGACAGGCCGGTGTCGTCATCCATTTTTTGGTCGGCCGCCAGGTGACTGCCAGCCGGCGCCATCGGCAAGCCGGCGCTCTCGGCGCTTTGCGCGCTGCCGGGTGATTCGCCCTGCTGCATCGCGTCGCCGCCAGCAGCGGCAGGCTTGGCGCTGCTGAAAGCGCGCGACGACGATTCGGCCGGCTTGTTGCCGCCATTGCTGGACTGGTTATTGGTGTCGCTTCGTTGGTTCGAGTTCATGTGGATTCCTTTATCGTCTAAGAGAACTGCAAGACGGTTGCACGTTGTCAGGACCGCCATCATGCGCGCCGGTTCCGTGTTCTCGAATAGGAAGAAAGATCGACTCCCTGTAGGACTCGCACTTACAGCAATGTTCTTACGGCAGCACTATTTATTTATCGCACTTTCTGTCACCTGTTGTCCTACAAGCACGTCTGCTTTGGTCCTATACCCTCATCCATGCGCGCTGCATAAGATGACTTCACTCCGCTCGCTCATCGGCGCTTTGCCGGAACGATCGGACTTCGAACTCCGCCGTCGCGCATGGCGCAACACGGGGCAATTGCAAAGCTTAGGGAGGTGTACCATGGTTACAAGAAATGAAGCTAACAAGCAGAGCGGCACTGCAGGCGCAAGCCAGGGCGGCGGCACCAAGAATCGCGGCTTCGCGTCGATGGACCCGGCACGCCAGCGCGAAATCGCCAGCCAGGGCGGTAAGGCTGCGCATCAAAAGGGAACCGCCCACGAATTCACATCCGAAGAGGCACGCCGTGCCGGCAGCATGAGCCACGGCAACCGGCAATCGGCTGCGGCCAGCGCCGGCGCGGCAGGCTCGGGTACGGCCAGCGCCACGGCGTCGTCCGGCGAGCAGGGCGGCAACAAGCAAGGCGAGCAGAGCGTCAGCCGCGGCGGCGAGGACGGCGCGCGCGGCGCCGCGAAGAGTTCGTCCAGCGCGTTGAAAAAATCGCGCTAGCGAGCGATGCCGGCCCACCAGTTGGCAGTCGCGAGACGCACGTGAGCAAAGCGGGAAGCGCAAGCTCCCCGCTTTGCAGGCTTTATTTTCACGCTTTATTGCCACGCTTTATTTCCAATTTCTTCATACAAAAGCCCGAATGGATGGGGTAGAATCGACGCGCCTTTTCAATCTACCCTGGGGAAATTTTGGTGAAACAAACGCTTATCCGCCAAGTCAAGAGCATGTCGATGTCGTGCGATGCGGTCGGCAACCTGCTGCTCGCAAAATTTTCCTACCAGGGCGGCGGCAGGGATTCCTGCGTCGTCATCCCGGCGTCGATCGTCTTCTGGCTGCTGCGCCACCTGCCGGTAAACCAGGATCCGGCCCTCAGGCAGCCACCGGCCATGCCGCAGATTGACCAGGAAGATTGGGATTCCCGGGACACACCGCGCGCGCTGACGGTCAACTGCAATCAGCAACGCGATGCGTTGCGCATGGCCCTCGCGCTCGACGTCAAACCCGACCTCACCGTTGTGTTCGATCGCGCCAACGTCGAACTGATGCGCCAGATCATGGTTCATTACGCCGCCGACCTGATCGACCTGGATAAGTAGCGTAGCGCTCTGCCGTGCCGCGCTGTTATTGAAGCGGCCTGAAATCCGGGTATCATGCCCATTGATGTGAACCCGAATTTTCAAGGATTGCCCATGCCTATTAAAATCAGCCAGTTGTTCGACTCCGGCGCCATCGACGTGGTGTGCTCCGACAGTGCTTCCGGCATCGACCTGAAGCTGCGCAGCGATTCGCATGCGGACATCCGCCAGTGGTTCCATTTCCGCCTGCAGGGGGCGCGCGGCCAAGCTTGCACGATGCGCATCCTGAACGCCGGCCAGGCAACCTATCCGAAGGGCTTCGAAGGCTACCAGGCCGCGGCGAGCTACGACACCGAAACCTGGTTCCGCGTGCCGACCAGCTTCGACGGCGAAGTGATGACCATCAGCCATACCCCTGAACTGGACAGCGTTTACTACGCCTACTTCGAGCCGTACTCATGGGAGCGCCACTTGCGCCTGCTCGGCGAGATCGCCGAAAACCCGTTGGCGCGTGTTTCCGACCTCGGCACCACGGTGGACGGGCGCGACATCAACCTCGTCACCATCGGCGACGAATCGGCGGAAAACAAAATCTGGGTCATCGCGCGCCAGCACCCGGGCGAAACGATGGCCGAATGGTTCGTCGAGGGCATGATCGACGCCTTGCTCGACGACGCCAACCCGGTCGCCCGCAAGCTGCTTGCGCGCGCCGTGTTTTACATCGTGCCGAACATGAATCCGGACGGCGCCTTCCGCGGCAACCTGCGCACCAACGCCGCCGGCGCCAACCTGAACCGCGAGTGGATGACGCCCTCCAACGAGCGCAGCCCGGAAGTGCTGTGCGTGAAGAACAAGATTCACGCCACCGGCTGCGACATGTTTTTCGACATCCATGGCGACGAGGCGCTGCCGTACAATTTTGTCGCCGGCAACGAGATGCTGGCCGATTTCACGCCCGAGCGCGCCGCCCACCAGAACGCGTTCATCGAGCGCTACAAGGCGGCCAGCCCCGACTTCCAGAACGTTGTCGGCTACTCGGCCAGCAAGTACAACGCCGACATGCTGACCCTGGCCTCGAAATACATCGGCCACACCTTCAAATGCCTGTCGCTGACGCTGGAGATGCCGTTCAAGGACAACGCCGACCTTCCTGATCCCCACACCGGCTGGAACGGCGCGCGCAGCAGCGAACTGGGCGCCGCCCTCCTGCAGCCGATCCTGCTGTCGCTCGGTTAAGTCCATGGGCGTCGAGATCGAGCGCAAATTTCTGCCAAATGGCGATGCGTGGCGCGCGCTCGGCGAGCCGGTGCTGCTGCGCCAGGGATATTTATCGTCCAACCCGGCGCGGGTGGTGCGGGTGCGCATCGAAGGCGAGCAGGCCTACATGACGATCAAGGGCAAAAGTGTCGGCGCCACCCGCGGCGAGTGGGAGTATCCGATTCCGCTGGGTGACGCCGGCGAACTGCTGGCGCTGTGCGAACAGCCGCTGGTCGAGAAGTTTCGCCGCAAGATCGAATTTGCCGGCAACGTCTGGGAGGTCGACGAGTTTTTGGGCGCGAACGCGGGCCTGGTGGTGGCCGAGATCGAACTGCACGCCGAAGACCAGGCGTTCGAACGGCCTGACTGGATCGGCGTTGAAGTGACGCACGATGCGCGCTATTTCAATTCGGCGCTGGCGCGCCATCCTTTTTCAGCCTGGTAGCAGCAGCGTAAATCAACTACCCAGGAACTATCCGGCAGTCTACGGTCAAATCCCTTTGACGCGCGGAGCCTGCCGATGGATTATCTGTTTTTGAACAATGCAGTGAGCCGCTGGGCGATGGCGCTCGGTATCGCGCTGGGGCTGTATCTGGTCGCTGTCGATCATGCTCGACAAACCGTTTGCAGTGGGCGACTTCATCGTCGTCGGCGATGCCATGGGGTCGGTCGAAATGATCGGCCTGAAGACCACCCGCGTGCGCGGCCTCGGCGGTGAACAGATCATCTTTTCGAATGCCGACCTGCTCAAGAGCCGCATTCACAATCAGCAGCGCATGCAGACGCGCCGCGTGGCGTTTTTCTTGCGCGTGACCTACGCCACCAGCGAGGAGCAGCTGCGGGCGATTCCCGCCATGGTGCGCGAAGCGGTCGAAGCGGAGCCGGCCGCGATGTTCGAGCGGGTGCATTTTTGCGCCTACGCGGAGTCGTCGCTCGACTTCGAAACCGTGTACCACGTCAACAGCGCCGACTACCTGATTCACATGGAAACCCAGCAAGCCATCTTCCTGACCCTGTTCGCGCGGTTTACCCGCGCCAACATCGAGTTCGCCCAGCCGACGCGCATGGTGCGGCTGGTCGACACGGCGGCCGGCGCGGGTGAAGCTGACGGAGAATGGGACGGAGAAAGCGAAAACCTGCGGCGCCTGAAGCGCCCGGCCAGGACGTCTTAGCGCACTGGTGCGCAAACCGGGACAAAAAAAAGCCCGGTTGCCCGGGCTGAAGAATCAGTGGAAGTGCTCGCCACCGCTTGGCGTGTCGTCCGGCATTTCCGCATGCACCAATTCGCCTGCCGGGTCGGCGAACAGCGGCGCGCCGCAGTCGTCGCAATATTCGGCGACAAAATGCTCGGCGTGGCGCTTGACGTGGGTGATGCCCGCTTCGTTCAGGTGGCCCAGGATGTCGTCGAGCGGCGCCTTCTGCTCTTCGATGCCGGAAATGCCGGCGTTGATCAATCCCTCGACCGGGGTGCCGTCCTCGTCTTCCTGGCCATACAGCGGCCAGACGATGCCGTAGATGACGTCGGCCGTCTGGCGCAGCGTGAAACCGACGCGGTATTCGTCGATTTGGCCGTCGGCCGATTCCTCGCCGAAGCCAGCCACCACCGCGCGCAGGTCGGACGGCTCGATTGCGAGCGTGTTGGTCAGATAATGCACGGCGGCGCGGATCGATACCGGACGGATCAGCTTGTCGGCTTCGCGGCAAGCTACGTAATACGCTTCCGGCAGCAGCAATTCGATGCCGCAGCCGGGCAGCAGCCGGGCCACGTTTGGCGTTGCCTGTTCCTGCCACTGCGCCAGTGCGAGGCTGCGTTCGGCGGCGAAATTGATATGGTGCTGCGGCTCCTGCCAGCGAAACAGCGGTGCGCCGAGCGGCGCCACCACTGCCATCAGCAGGTAGCGGGTGTCGGCCAGGAAGGGCGCCGTGTCCGGCGTCTTGGCGGCCGGCTTGATTGAGCCGCCCTTGAAGGCCGCCTGCGCCAGCTTGTGGGTGACGGCGTAGGTTTCAGCGTGGGTGCGCGGCAGCTGATCGATCGAAAACAGCGTCGGCGCGATCGCCACCCGCGTGCCGGCGGCCAGCATGTGGGCCGAAAAATGCGCCGACAGGGTCGACAGCAAGTCGGCCGGGATGCTGCCCGAACCAATCGAGAAACGCGTCCAGGCGAGGATCGGCGCCGCCACCAGCAGCGCTTGCCAGCTGGTCTCGACGCCGTCGTTCAGTTCCACCATGACCGACGATTCACTGACCGCCTCGACTGCTTCCATCAGCACGTCGTAGGCGTTCAGGTCGTCCTTGAACAGCGTATTGAGCACGTTGTCGACGGTGTCCTGGTGGCTTGATTTAAGCAGCTTTTGAAGCTGCGTATCCAGTTGACGCTCCCAGGCCCGTTCCTCGATGCGGCTGGCGGCCTGCGCGATGGCAATGGAGATGCTGACGAGACGTTGGCTCTCGGCAGACAGTTTGTGGGATGAATCTTTTGATGGACGACGCATAGCGCTATTGAGCTCTTTAATAAGTGGCATGAAAGTGGCATGAGCGGGCCGGGATCATCATTGACGACCAACCCTCATCACCCGTATTGTAGTTGATTCGGCCACGGACGATGAACACGGCGCAAGCAGGGCTAAAAATGGTGCTGTGCCTTATCCGCTGTTGCAAAAATTTGGCTCATTGGTCGATGCCTGCCAGTGTTTCATGAGCAGTGGCGGCGTACCTGAGCTGGTTTTCGATCATCGCTGCAAAAAATACCATAGAAAGAAAACCGGTTTAAAACCGGCGCCCCGGCACTTGCCACCGCGCACACGCGAAGCGCGCTGCGGCGGATCGTGCAGAGACCACGATCCAGGCCAAAAAAACGCCGAACTCATTCGGCGTTTTTTGAAAGCGTCCGCGGGGGACGCTCCAGGTCAAGCCTGCGTTACGCAGCCAGCAGCTGGCGCAAGACGAACGGCAGGATGCCGCCGTGCTTGTAGTAATCGACTTCGATCGGGGTATCGATGCGCAGCAGTACGCACACGTCCTGCGTCTCGCCGTTGGCGCGGTGGATGACCAGGGTAGCCAGTTGCTGCGGCTTGATCTCGCCTTCCAGGCCCTTCAGGTCGAACGTCTCGTCGCCGGTGATACCGAGCGTCTGCACGCTGTCGTCGCCGATGAACTGCAGTGGCAGCACGCCCATGCCGACCAGGTTGGAGCGGTGGATGCGCTCGAAGGATCGGGTAATGACAGCTTTTACGCCCAGCAGCTGGGTGCCCTTGGCAGCCCAGTCGCGCGACGAGCCGGTGCCGTACTCTTCGCCGCCGAACACCATCGTCGGCACGCCGTCGGCGACGTAGCGCATCGCCGCGTCGTAGATCGACATCTGTTCGCCCGACGGCTGGTGGATCGTGATGCCGCCTTCGACTGCCGAACCGTCGGCCTTGGCCGGGATCATGCGGTTCTTGATGCGCACGTTGGCAAAGGTGCCGCGCATCATGATTTCATGGTTGCCGCGGCGCGAGCCGTAGGAGTTGAAGTCAGCCTTCAGGACGCCCTTGGCCTTGAGCCACTGGCCGGCCGGGCCGTTTTCCTGGATCGAACCGGCCGGGGAGATGTGGTCGGTGGTGATCGAGTCGCCGAACACGCCCAGCGCGCGCGCGCCAAGGATGCCGGTGGCGGCCGCTTTCGGCGTCATCGTGAAGTCGTCGAAAAACGGCGGCTCGGCGATGTAGGTCGAGGTCGGCCAGTTGTAGACCTGGCCCGACACCGTTGTGACTTTTTCCCACAGTGCGCCCGGCGCGCCCTTGACGTCGGCGTAGTTCTTCTTGAACACGTCGGCGTTCATGGCGAACTTCATCACGTCGTTGACTTCTTTCGAGGTCGGCCAGATGTCGCCCAGGTAGACGTCGCGTCCGCCCGTGCCTTTGCCGACCGGCTCGGTCATCAGGTCGCGCGTCATGTTGCCGGCGATCGCGTAGGCCACCACCAGTGGCGGCGAGGCGAGGAAGTTGGAACGGATGTTCGGGTGGATCCGCGCTTCGAAGTTGCGGTTGCCCGACAGGACGGCCGAGGCGACGATGTCGTTGTCGATGATCGCCGTGTTCATTTCGGCCGTCAGGTCGCCGGCGTTGCCGATGCAGGTGGTGCAGCCATAGGCGGTGACGCCAAAGCCCAGTTGCTCCATGTACGGCAGCAGGCCGGCCGCGGTCAGGTACTCGGTCACCACGCGCGAGCCGGGCGCCAGCGACGTCTTGATGTGCGGCGCCACCGTCAAGCCGGCTTCCACCGCTTTTTTGGCCAACAGGCCGGCGGCCAGCATCACGCTCGGGTTCGAGGTGTTGGTGCAGGAAGTGATGGCGGCGATCAGCACGTCGCCGTTCTTGACGTTCAAGCCATTGCTGGTCTCATACACGTTGGTCAGATCGGCGGCGATCTTGTTGAAACCGTTTTCCGAGGTCGGCTTGGAAAACAGTTCGGCGAAATTCGACTTGACGTTGCCCAGTTCGATACGGTCCTGCGGACGCTTCGGGCCGGCCAGTGACGGCGTGACGGTGGCAAGGTCGAGCGTGACGACGCGGGTGTAGTCGATGTCGCCCGCTTGCGGGATGCCGTACATGCCCTGCGCCTTGTAGTAGTTCTGGAAAGCGGTGATCTCGTCGTCCGTGCGGCCGGTGCCTTTGAAGTATTCGACGGTGGCGTCGTCGACCGGAAAAAATCCCATCGTGGCGCCGTATTCAGGTGCCATGTTGGCGATCGTGGCGCGGTCGGTCAGGGTCAAGGACTCGGTGCCGTCGCCGAAGAACTCGACGAACTTGCCGACGACTTTTTCGCGGCGCAGCAATTCGGTGATGGTCAGCACCAGGTCGGTGGCGGTGCAGCCTTCGCGCAGCGCGCCGAGCAGGTGGACGCCGACCACGTCGGGGGTCAGGAAGTAGACCGGCTGGCCCAGCATGCCGGCTTCGGCTTCGATGCCGCCGACGCCCCAGCCGACGACGCCGATGCCGTTGATCATGGTGGTGTGCGAATCGGTGCCGACCAGGGTGTCGGGATAGTACGTGTTACCGGCCTTGTGGACGCCGCGCGCCAGGTACTCGAGGTTGACCTGGTGGACGATGCCGAAGCCCGGCGGCACCACGCCGAAGGTGTCGAACGCCTGCATGCCCCATTTCATGAACTGGTAACGCTCGTTGTTGCGCGAGAATTCCAGCTTCATGTTCAGGTCGAGCGCGCCTTTTTCGCGGAAATGGTCGATCGTCACCGAGTGGTCGACCACCAAGTCGACCGGCACCAGCGGCTCGATGTTTTTCGGGTTCAGGCCCATCTTGTGGGCAACGTTGCGCATCGCGGCCAGGTCGGCCAGCAGCGGCACGCCGGTGAAGTCCTGCAGCACCACGCGGGCGACGACGAACGGGATTTCATCGGTGCGCTCGCCGTTTGGCGCCCAGTTGGCCAGCTGGCGCACGTGCTCTTCGGTGACCTTCTTGCCGTCGCAGTTGCGCAGCACCGATTCGAGCACGATGCGGATCGATACCGGCAGGCGCGAAATGTTGACGCCCAAGCTTTTTTCCAGGGCAGGCAGCGAGTAAAACTGGCCCTTCTTGCCGGCCGACAGTTTGAAATCCTTGAGCGTGTTCATGGTGTTGCTGGACATAACCTCTCCTTTAGTGGTGGCTTGTTATTAGATTAAAGCGGTGTGGCCGGCGCCGGCGGCATTGTTTCAGGTGCCGGTGCCGTTATCTTTGCCGGCGTCGGCAGCGTCGGCAGCATCGGCTCGATTGTTTCCTTCACTGTGGCCGAAACCGTCCCGGCTGGCTTCGACGATGCGGCGTTGCCGGCTACCTGGTCGGCATTCTTGCATTCGTTCGCCAGCTGACGGTTCTGCTTGGCGTCGAGCAGCATGCCTTTCGACGGAATGCCGATCCAGATCAGGCCGAACGTGGTGTTTTCGAAACGCTGGGCGCCGGTGGTGGTGCCGACCCGCTCTAACCGGTGGATGCGCTTCTTCCAGCGCAGCGCGATGTGCGAATCGTCTTTTTCGTTGATGAAGATCGTCAGCTTGTTGCCCAGTTCGCAGCTGTAGTCGGTGGTGGTGCTGTCGGTGGTGTCGGCGTCGGGACCGTCGGGAATCGCCGACGCTTCCGCTTTCGGATGCACGGCCTTGGCCGCGGCCTTGGTTTTGGCAGGTTTCTTTGGCTCGGCGGCGAACGACGGCGCCGCCACCAGGCTCGCCGCGGCCAGCGCCAGGCTGACAGCGATCATTGTTTTGGAAAATGTGGTCATTGAATTAAATGGGTTCCGGTTGGGAGTCTTGATTGACCAGTGCCGCCGCAGCTTCCGGCAACGCCAGGCCTGCCAGCTTCGCGCGCTGCAGTACGGTCCAATAATAGCGGTAGCTGGCACGGTCGTGTAGCCGGCCATGCTGGGCAATCGGTCCCCAGCGCGCGTTGGCCGCATCGACCAGGATGTTGGTTGCCTCATTGACTTCCGACATGCGCGGGGTGAAAGCCTTGATGATCGGCTTGATCTGGTTCGGATGGATGCTCCACATGCGGGTGAAACCGAATTCGGCGGCGGCGCGCTGGGCGTCGTTGGCGACCACCGCGCTGTCCTTGAGTTCGGTCGTCACGTTGTGCGCGGGCACCTTGCCATGGGCGTGGCAGGCCGCCACCATCTCCAGCTTGGCGCGCACCACCAGCGGGTGGGTGAACTGCAGCGGCGTGCGCATGGCGTTGCCGGGGATGGCGCCGTAGTGGGACGAGACGAAATCCATGATGCCAAACGAGAGGCACTCGACCTGGGGCAGGGCGGCGATGTCCCAGGCGTCGCGCAGCGCGCCATGGGTTTCGATCAGCACGTGGATCGGCAGCGCGGCGCGCCCGGCCGGTTGCGCGTAGCGGTTGACGAATTCGATCATGCGCTTTACGTCGGCTAGGTTGTCCGCTTTTGGGAGCGTCAGGTAGGCCAGCTTGCCGGCGCAGGCGCCGACGATGGTGGCGACATCGAAAGCGAAGTGCGCGCTGGCGCTGTCGTGCACGCGCGCGCCGATGCGGCCGAAGCGATTGGTGTCGTCGCCAAGCAGCGTGGCGACCAGGTGGGCGTGTTCCTGCTCGGCGCCAGCAGCGGCGCCGTCTTCGCAGTCGAAGGTGATGTCGAACAGGGGCCCGAGCTCCTGCTGCAGCGCGCTTGACTTGCGCATCAGCTTTTCGGAGCCGGCGTAGTGGTCGCAGGTGGGCAGCAGCAATGGCTGGCGCTTGCCCTGGAATAGGACTTCGGATGGATTCATGCGTGTATTTGGGGAAGCATTTGCTGAAATTTGCTTTGAAACAGGCGAAGAGCGGAGCGAAGAACTACCCGCGTCAGTGCCGCCAGGGGCGGCGCGGACGCGGGTGCGGCGAACAGGTGGGCTGGATGGCTCCACGAAATGCGCCGCCTGGTACTTAGGCCAGCAGGTGGGCGACGCCGTCGCGTTCTTCGGTCAGTTCCTTGAGCGTGAGGTTGATGCGCTCTTGCGAGAACTGGTCGATGGCGAGGCCCTGGACGATGGCGTACTCGCCGTTCTCGACCGTGACCGGGAAGCCGAACATGGTGCCTTCCGGGATGCCGTACGAGCCGTCCGACGGGATGCCCATCGTGGTCCACTTGCCGCCGGTGCCGAGGTGCCAGTCGTGCATGTGATCGATCGCCGCGTTGGCGGCGGAGGCCGCCGACGACAGGCCGCGCGCTTCGATGATCGCTCCGCCGCGCTTGCCGACGGTCGGCAGGAAGGTGTCGCGGTTCCAGGCGTCGTCGCCGATGGTGTCCTTGACCGACTGGCCGTCGATGGTGGCGAAACGGTAATCGGCGTACATCGTCGGCGAATGGTTGCCCCACACGCACAGCTGCTCGATCGAAGCGACCGGCTTGCCGACCTTGGCGGCGATTTGCGACAGCGCGCGGTTATGGTCCAGGCGCAGCATGGCGGTGAAATTTTTGGCTGGCAGCGAAGGCGCCGATTTCATCGCGATATAGGCGTTGGTATTGGCCGGGTTGCCGACCACCAGCACCTTGACGTTACGCGAAGCGACGGCGTCGAGCGCCTTGCCCTGCACCGTAAAAATCTGCGCGTTCGCTTCCAGCAGGTCCTTGCGTTCCATGCCCGGACCGCGCGGGCGCGCGCCGACCAGCAGGGCGAAGTCGGCGTCCTTGAACGCGGTCATCGGATCGCTGTGGGCGGTCATGCCGGCCAGCAGCGGGAAGGCGCAGTCATCGACTTCCATCATGACGCCCTTGAGCGCCTTTTGCGCTTTTTCGTCAGCGATTTCCAGCAGTTGCAAGATGACCGGCTGGTCCTTGCCCAGCATGTCGCCGTTAGCGATGCGGAACAACAGGGAATAGCCGATCTGGCCGGCGGCGCCGGTGACAGCAACGCGCATTGGGGTTTTAGCCATGAGAATCTCCAAGGTGGGAAAGAAAACGGTCGAAGCCGAGGATACGCTTGTTTGGGGAAACTGTAATCATATCGAAACCGAACCCCTTCCGGACCGCGGTGGGAGAAGCTTGACTCGCGCGGAACCGTCGGCGTATGCCGGATCGACCGTGAGTTTAGGCCGCGCAAGCCCATCTGTCAATTTATATCATATGTCTTATATAAGACACATAATATATGAGTTATTGCTGGACGGCGCAAGCCAATTGTGGTGAAATCCTGGTCTATGAACCCACTCCCATCCCATCCTCAAGGCGATGGCAACATGCCAGCCGGGGCCAGCGGCTCGACTGCGGGCGCCGGCAACCTGCCTACCTTCAGCCCGCTTTACCAGCAGATCAAGGCGCTGCTCACGCAAAGCCTGCAATCGGGCGAATGGAAGCCCGGCGAACTGATTCCCAGCGAAGTCGAACTGGCCGCCCGCTTCAAGGTGAGCCAGGGCACGGTGCGCAAGGCGATCGACGAGCTGGCGGCCGAAAACCTCGTCATGCGGCGCCAGGGCAAGGGTACGTTCGTGTCGACCCACCACGAGGAGCGCGCCCATTTCCGCTTCCTCAGGCTGATGCCCGACGCCGGCGTGCCGCACCATCCGGACAACCGCATCCTCGACGTCGCCCGCCGCAGCGCGCCGGCCGAAGTGGCCCAACTGCTGGACCTGAAAGCGGGCGACGCCGTGATTTACATCCGGCGCCTGATGTTGTTCGACGGCGCCCCGACCATCCTTGAAGAACTGTGGCTGCCCGGCGCCATCTTCAAGGGCCTGACGGCCGAACGCCTTGACCAGTACAAAGGGCCGATGTACGGCCTGTTCGAGTCGGAGTTCGGCACCCGCATGATCCGCGCCAGCGAGAAAATCCGGGCGGTCGGCGCCGACGCCAGCGCGGCCGAGCTGCTGGGCGTCGCCGCAGCCACGCCGCTGCTGTTTGCCGAGCGCGTTTCGTTCACTTACGGCGACAAGGCGGTCGAGCTGCGGCGCGGGCTGTACTTGACTGCCCATCACCATTATCAAAACGATTTGTCCTAGACAGCGACCCGTCAGCGGCCGATGGCGGCGCCTGCAGGAATATCCGGCACGGATTAAAATGGCCGGGTTCAAGAAAAAATTCACGGTATCTGACGCTAGATACTGTTGCAGTACATAAAAATCGTTGAAAATAGCGCGCTTATCATTTTATCATTTTATCATTTTGTCAGTTTGTCTAGAGAGGTGTCGTCATGTCTGAAGCCGTGCGGGAAATTCCAAAAAAACAGCGGCGTGAATTCCGTAATATCCATATCACGGAGCTGAGCAATTACCGCATGACGCTGGCATCGATCGTATCGATCCTGCACCGCATCAGCGGCTTCATCATGTTCGTCGCGCTGCCGCTGGTGCTGTACATGCTGCAACAAAGTCTGCTGTCGGAAGACACCTTCAAACACTTCGCCGGCATCGCCTCGCACCCGCTGGCCAAGCTGGTGATCCTCGGCCTGGCCTGGGCCTATTTCCAGCATTTCTGCGCCGGCGTGCGCCACCTGTTCATGGACCTGCACCTGGGCCTGGACAAGGATTCGGCCCGCCAAAGCAGCGTCGGCGTGCTCTCCGCCAGCGTGCTGCTGACCTTCCTCACCGCCCTCAAACTGTTTGGAGTGTTTTAAGATGGCTAATAATAATATCGGCCCGAAGCGCATGGTCGTCGGCGCGCATTACGGCTTGAAGGACTGGCTGGCCCAGCGTATCACCGCCGTTGTGATGGCGGTCTATACCTTTACCCTGCTGTTTTCTTTCCTCTCCGGCCAGAACTTCACGTATGAAGGCTGGGCCGGCATGTTCGCCCACCAATGGTTCAAGCTGTTCTCGCTGGTCACTTTTGCGGCGCTGTTTTTTCACGCCTGGGTCGGCTTGCGCGACATCTGGATGGATTACGTCAAATCGGTCGGCCTGCGCCTGACCTTGCAGATGGCCACCATCGTCTGGCTGCTCGTCTGTGCCGCCTGGACAGTACAAATTCTCTGGAGTGTTTAACGTGGCAGCCATTAAAAACGCAATTCCTACCCGCCGCTTTGACGCGGTCATCATCGGCGCCGGCGGTTCCGGCATGCGCGCTTCCTTGCAACTGGCAGAAGCCGGCCTGAACGTCGCCGTGCTGTCGAAGGTATTTCCGACCCGTTCGCATACCGTGGCGGCCCAGGGCGGCATTGGCGCCTCGCTCGGCAACATGAGCGAGGACGACTGGTACTGGCACATGTTCGACACCGTCAAGGGCGGCGACTACCTGGGCGATCAGGATGCGATCGAATTCATGTGCCGCGAAGCGCCGAAAGTGGTCTACGAGCTCGAACACTTCGGCATGCCGTTCGACCGTAATCCGGACGGCACGATTTACCAGCGTCCTTTTGGCGGCCACACCGCCAACTTCGGCGAGAAGCCGGTGCAGCGCGCCTGCGCCGCGGCAGACCGCACCGGCCACGCGCTGTTGCACACGCTCTATCAACGCAATGTGCGCGCCCGCACCCACTTCTTTGTCGAATGGATGGCGCTCGACCTGATCCGCGACGCCGACGGCGACGTCATCGGCGTCGTCGCGCTTGAAATGGAGACGGGCGAATGCATGATCCTGGAAGCGAAAACGACGATCATGGCCACTGGCGGCGCCGGCCGTATCTGGGCCGCATCGACCAACGCCTTCATTAACACCGGCGACGGCATGGGCATGGCGACGCGCGCCGGCCTGCCGCTGCAGGACATGGAGTTCTGGCAGTTCCATCCGACCGGCGTGGCCGGCGCGGGCGTCCTGATCACCGAAGGGGTGCGCGGCGAAGGCGGCATCCTGATCAATAGCAACGGCGAACGCTTCATGGAGCGCTACGCGCCGACCCTGAAAGACCTGGCGCCGCGCGACTTCGTGTCGCGCTCGATGGACCAGGAAATCAAGGAAGGCCGCGGCTGCGGTCCGAACAAGGATTACGTGCTGCTCGATTTGCGCCACATCGGCGCCGAGACGATCGCCAAGCGCCTGCCGTCGATCCTCGAGATCGGCCACAAGTTCGCCAACGTCGACGCGACCAAGGAACCGATTCCGGTGGTGCCGACGATTCACTACCAGATGGGCGGCATCCCGACCAACATCCACGGCCAGGTCGTCGCGCCCAAGGACGGCGACCCGGTCGCCGTGGTGAACGGCCTGTACGCGATCGGCGAATGCGCCTGCGTCTCGGTGCATGGCGCCAACCGCCTCGGCACCAACTCGCTGCTCGATTTGCTGGTGTTCGGCCGCGCGGCCGGCAACCACGTCGTCGCCTCCAACCTGAAGCAAAAAGAAAACAAGCCGCTGCCCGAAGGCGCCGCCGACTTCGCACTGGCGCGCTTGGCAAACCTGGAAAATTCGACCGGCACGGAAAAAGTGCAAGACGTCGCCAACGACATCCGCGCCACGATGCAGAAGTTCTGCGGCGTGTTCCGTACCGATGCGCTGCTGACGCAAGGTTACAAGGAAATCATGCTGCTCGCCGAGCGCTGCAAGCACGTGGCGTTCAAGGACAAATCAAAAGTGTTCAACACCGCGCGGGTCGAAGCGCTGGAACTGGACAACCTGATCGAAACGGCCAAGGCGACCATCGCCTCGGCGGTGGCGCGCAAGGAGTCGCGCGGCGCGCATGCGCACATGGATTTCCCGCAGCGCGACGACGACGTCTGGATGAAGCACACGCTGTATTTCTCGGAGAACAACCGGCTCGAGTACAAGCCGGTGATCACCAAGCCGCTGACGGTCGATACCTTCAAGCCAAAACCACGCACATTCTAAGTTAGGCAAGTCATGACACGCACAGTAAAGCTGAAAATCTACCGCTACAATCCGGACCAGGATGCCAAGCCGTACATGCAGGACGTTACCGTCGAGCTGCAGGACTCCGACAAGATGCTGCTCGACGCACTGCAGCGCATCAAGGCCGACGTCGACGACACCTTGTCGCTGCGCCGCTCGTGCCGCGAAGGCGTGTGCGGCTCGGACGCGATGAACATTAATGGCAAGAACGGCCTGGCCTGCACCACCAACCTGAACGAGCTGACCGAACCGATCGTGCTGCGTCCGCTGCCGGGCCTGCCGGTGATCCGCGACCTGATCGTCGACATGACGCAGTTTTTCAAGCAATACGACTCGATCAAGCCCTACCTCATCAACGACTCGATCCCGCCTGAAAAAGAGCGGCTGCAAAGCCCGCTCGAGCGCGAAGAGCTCGATGGCCTGTACGAGTGCATCCTGTGCGCCTGCTGCTCGACGTCGTGCCCGTCGTTCTGGTGGAACCCGGACAAGTTCGTCGGCCCCGCCGGCCTCCTGCAAGCTTACCGCTTCATCGCCGACTCGCGCGACGAGAACACCGCCGCGCGGCTCGACAACCTGGAAGACCCGTACCGCCTGTTCCGCTGCCACTCGATCATGAACTGCGTCGACGTCTGCCCGAAAGGCTTGAACCCGAACCGTGCGATCGGCAAGATCAAGGAATTGATGGTCCGCCGCGCCGTCTGATTGTGAAAATAAATACAGTAGTAGTACCGTACTGTCCATTTCGGGCAGGCGGAGTATGATGTTGACCAAACAACGGACTCTAGTGTGACTACGCATCAATCCGATCCGGCCAACCGCGCCCGCCTGCGCTGGCGCAGCCGCCGGGGACTGCTCGAAAATGACCTGATTCTCACCCGCTTTCTCGACGCCAACGAGGCGACCCTGAGCGACGAGGACGTCGATGCGCTGACGCGCCTGCTCGACCTGGCGGACAACCCGCTGATGGACTTGCTGCTGGCGCGCAACGAACCCGATGGCGAGATTGACCTGCCGCACGTGCGCGCCCTGCTGGCGCGGCTGCGGCAAACGTAGGGCCCGGTTCCCGTATTTTTATTTTGTAGACTCGCATCCAAGAAGGAAGTGAAATGAATATCTCCGAAACCAAAGCTACCCTGTCGTTCTCCGATGGCAGCGCGGCCATTGACATGCCGATCTACAATGGCACCATCGGCCCGGACGTCATCGACATCCGCAAGCTGTACGCCCAGACTGGAAAATTTACCTACGACCCTGGCTTCATGTCGACCGCCGCCTGCAATTCGGCGATCACCTACATCGACGGCGACAAGGGCGAGCTACGCTACCGCGGCTACCCGATCGAACAGCTGGCCGAAAACTGCGACTTCCTCGACACCTGCTACCTGCTGCTGAACGGCGAACTGCCGAGTGCCGCACAGAGCAAGACCTTTGACGCGACCGTCACCAAGCACACGATGGTGCACGAGCAGATGCAATTCTTCTTCCGTGGCTTCCGCCGCGATGCCCACCCGATGTCGGTACTGGTCGGCACGGTCGGCGCGCTGGCCTCGTTCTACCACGACTCGCTCGACATCAACGATCCGCACCACCGCGAAGTATCGGCCATCCGCCTGATTGGCAAGATGCCGACCCTGGTGGCCATGTCGTACAAGTACTCGATGGGCCAGCCGTTCATGTATCCGCGCAACGACCTGTCGTACAGCGCCAACTTCATGCGCATGATGTTCGGCAATCCGTGCGAAGAGTATGTCGTCAACGACGTGCTGGTGCGCGCGCTCGACCGCATCCTCATCCTGCACGCCGACCACGAGCAGAACGCGTCGACGTCGACGGTCCGCCTGGCGGGGTCGTCCGGCGCCAATCCGTTTGCGTGTATTGCCGCCGGCATCGCCTGCCTGTGGGGTCCGGCGCACGGCGGTGCCAACGAAGCGGCACTCACCATGCTCAAGGAAATCGGCACCGTCGACAACATCCCCGAGTTCATCGCCAAGGTGAAAGACAAGAACTCCGGCGTCAAGCTGATGGGTTTCGGTCACCGCGTCTACAAGAACTTCGACCCGCGCGCAAAATTGATGCGCGAAACCTGCCACGAGGTGCTCGACGAACTCGGCCTGCACGACGACCCGTTGTTCAAGCTGGCGATGGCGCTGGAGAAAATCGCCCTGGAAGACGAGTATTTCGTGTCGCGCAAACTGTATCCGAACGTCGATTTTTACTCCGGCATCGTGCAATCGGCGCTCGGCATCCCGGTGTCGCTGTTCACCGGTATCTTCGCGATGGCCCGCACCGTCGGCTGGATCGCCCAGTGGAACGAGATGATCGCCGATCCCGAGCAAAAGATCGGCCGTCCGCGCCAGCTGTACATCGGCGACACCACGCGCGATGTGCCGGCGATGGACCAGCGCTGATTTTCAAAGGCCATGAAAAAAGCGAGCTTCGGCTCGCTTTTTTTTCGATTGTTTAACGCGATGATT
The DNA here is from genome assembly GCF_002760665.1 of Massilia psychrophila. Classification (GTDB taxonomy): domain Bacteria; phylum Pseudomonadota; class Gammaproteobacteria; order Burkholderiales; family Burkholderiaceae_D; genus JAFCUW01. The sequence goes on from NZ_PDOB01000006.1 coordinate 95,088, forward strand.
GAAACGACGGTTACTTGCACTTGCCCCGGGCCGCCGCAATGAGCAGCAACCAGCCGCAACCAGCAGCAACCAGCAGCAACGGCATTGCCCGCAGGCCGCCACCGCTGAAGAGGCCAATCAAAGCTGAGAAGTACGATTTGCGGCCTGGATCAATATTGGTAGGTGTACAATATTTACTCCAGAAAGATCACCGTCACGAGGATTGCATGAAGTCATTGTTTGCCTTTGCCTTACTACTGCTGATGAACGTCTGCAGCGCCGCCAACCCGGCGCCGCCGGCCGCCTGGTTCAGCAACGCCGGGCGCAGCGATGTGTTGACCGGCGGGGTGCGGATGATTCCCATATCCACGCCCAAAGGCAGCTTCAATGTCTGGACCAAGCGTGTCGGCAACAATCCGACCATCAAGGTCTTGCTGCTGCACGGTGGCCCCGGCATGACGCACGAATACTTCGAAGCGTTCGACAGCTATCTGCCGGGCGCCAGCGTCGAATATTATTACTACGACCAGCTCGGTTCGGCCTATAGCGACCAGCCTGACGAGCCTTCGCTGGTGAACCTGCCGCGCTATGTGGACGAGGTCGAGCAGGTGCGCAAGGCGCTTGGGCTCGACCGCAGCAATTTCTTTGTGCTGGGCCACTCCTGGGGCGGCATCCTGGCGATCGAATATGCGCTGAAATACCCGCAAAATTTGAAAGGCGTGATCATCTCGAACATGATGGCCAGCATCCCGGCTTACAACGCGTATGCGCAAAAAGTGCTGATGCCGGCGATGGACCAGGAGGCGCTGGCGGAAATCCGGCAACTCGAGACCGACGGCAAATATGCCGATCCGCGTTACATGGACCTGTTGATGCCGCACCACTATGCCCATCACATCTTGCGCATGCCGCCGGATACATGGCCGGAGCCGGTCATGCGTTCGTTCAAAAAGGTCAATAACAAGGTCTACATCCCGATGCAAGGTCCCAGCGAACTGGGCGCCAGCGGCGCGTTGCTGGACTGGGACCGCGTGGCCGACCTGCCGCGCGTAAGCGTGCCGACGCTCGTCATCGGCGCGCGCTACGACACGATGGACCCGGCTCACATGAAGATGATGGCCGCCAAGGTCAAGCGCGGGCGCTACCTGTACTGCCCGAACGGCAGCCACATGGCCATGTACGATGACCAGAAGACCTACGTCGAAGGCCTTATTCGCTTCCTGCGCGACGTCGACGCCGGCCGTTTTTGAATTTCACCTGGGACGACAATGAAGCGATTCATCCTCGCCTGCTCGCTGCTGCTGCTGCTGCTGATCAGCGCCGGCGCGCTCGCCCAGGACATCGACGCCGCCATCAGGCAGCAGGTCAACGTGTTTATCGACGAGTGGCATGACGATGCGGCGCACGCACGCGCGGCCTATTTCGACAAGATGGCCAAAGACGGCGTCTACATCGGCACCGACAAGACCGAGCTGTGGCGCCGCGACGACTTCAAGGCCTGGGCAAAAAAATACTTCGAGCGCAAATCGGCCTGGGCCTTCAAACGCATCGAACGTAACGTCTATGTCGGCGCCGACAAGCACACCATCTGGTTCGACGAGCTGCTCGATACGTCGATGGGGGTGTGCCGCGCCAGCGGCGTGATCTACAAGACGGCGAGCGGTTTCGAGATCAAGCATTATCAGTTACCGATCGCCGTGCCGAACGCCGTCACGGCGCCGGTCACCAAGATCATCAAGGATTTCGAGGCGAAGAGCGCCGCAACATAGAAAGGTCGCAGTGCCCGGCGAAGCCCACTACATTGGCCGTTTCGCACCGTCGCCGACCGGCCGCCTGCATGCCGGTTCGCTCGTTGCGGCGGTGGCCAGTTATCTCGACGCCCGCGCCCACGGCGGCCGCTGGCTGGTGCGCATCGAGGATGTCGACGAGGCGCGCAGCGCGCCGGGCGCGGCCGATGCGGTGCTGGACCTGCTGCGCCAGCTCGGCATGCACCGGGATGGCGAAGTCATGTGGCAAAGCCGGCGCGGCGCGCTGTACCAGGCGGCGTTCGAGCACCTGCGCGAGGCTAGCTATCCGTGCGGCTGCAACCGGCGCGAGATCGCCGACTCGCGGCTCGGCACCGCGCCCGACGGCTCGGCGGTGTATCCCGGCACCTGCCGCCAGGGCCTCGGCGCCGGCAAAGCCATGCGCAGTCTGCGCCTGCGCGTCCCCGCGCCGGGCGAGGACCTAGTGCGCTTCGTCGACCGCTTTGCCGGACCGGTCCTGCACTACCTGGCGCGGGACGCCGGCGACTTCGTGCTCCGGCGCGCCGACGGTTATTGGGCCTACCAGCTGGCGGTGGTGGTCGACGATGCCGCGCAAGGCGTCACCGACGTGGTGCGCGGTGCCGACCTGCTCGATTCGACGCCGCGCCAGATCTACCTGCAGCGCCTGCTCGGCGTGCCGACGCCGCGCTACCTTCACGTGCCGGTGCTACGCAACGAACATGGCGAGAAGCTGTCCAAGCAGACGGGCGCTTGCGCGGTGACGCCGCAGGGCGAAGCCGAAGCGGTGGCCGCCTTGCTGGCAGCGGCGCGCAGCCTCGGCTTGCCGCTTGACACTGCCGCGCGCGAACCCTGCAGGTCGCTGGCCGCATTCTGGCCGGCGGCGATTGGCGCCTGGGCGAGCTTGCTGGCGGCGCATGGCGAGACGCTGTAAGCCGTCGTCGGCAAGCGCGCCGTGTGGGCGAATTCCTGGCTGTCCGGCATAATGTGAAAGACAAAAGGATTTATTATGCACATTAAATTTCTGATACTGTCGTGGCTGGCCGCATCCAGCCTGGCTTGCGCCCAGGACGTTTCGCTGCTGGCCGGTTCACTCGACAGCCATAAGGCGCAGGAACGCTCGTTCGCCGCCGAACTCGGCTTTTCGCAGCGGATGAACGACTTCTTCTCGCTCAGTGCCGAGTACTACAACGAAGGTCATCCGCGCCAGCATCACCGCGACGGCTTTACCTCGCAGCTGTGGCTGCACACGCCGTACCCGGAGCATGGCGCCTCGTTCGGCGTTGCCGTCGGCCCCTATTATTATTTCGACACCACCACCGGCCTTGGGGCCGCCAGCGATTACCGCAATTTGCACGGCTGGGGCAAATTGTTCAGCGCCAGCGCAAAATGGCATTTTAAGAAGCGTTCCTACGTGGAAGTGCGCGTCAATCACGTCAGCACGCATGGCGACGGCGATTCGAACAGCGTGCTGATCGGCATGGGCTATGAATTGAAGAACGTGCCGGACCGCGAGCGCCTGAAAACCGAGAGGCCGGGCGACCGGCTGTTGATGGTCCAGGCCGGCCAGGCTATCGTCAACAGTTTCGAATCCGAGCGCGCTGCCGCCTACGGCATCGAGTACCGCGATACCGTCACCCAGAACATGGAATGGAGCGTCACCGCGCTCAATGAAGGACGGGTCGGGCTGGTGCAGCGCAAGGGCGTGGCCGGGCAAATCTGGCTGCTGCGCCCGTTCACCGACCGCACCGTGCTCGAACTGGGCGGCGGCGGCTACCTGATGCGCGACCGCATCAACCGCAACAACGCGAACGAAGCATCGAAGACCCACTTGGTGCCGATCGTCACCATCGGCATGCGCTACCGGATCAATCCGGATTGGCGCGCCCAGCTCAGTTTCAGCCGGGTCGTCACCGACTACCACCGCGATTCCGATATCCTGCTGGTGGGCATCGGCCGGGTGTTTTAAAGCGCGCCGGGGCGGCTTTCAGTCCTTCAGCGCGTACGAGCGCAGCAAGAACTGCATCTTGCCGCCTTCACGCTCGCACATTCCGGTCATTGTCTCGCCCTTGCCGACAACGTACGTAAGCAACGTGCCGGCGGTCTTGGCTGCGCAAGCGGCGTGCGCCGCAGTGGGGACCGCCGGCAGCGGGGGTGGCGCAGGCGGGGCGGGTGGAACAGGGGGCTCGGGCGGCAACGGTGGCGGCGGGCACCTGCCGCTGCTCGAGTGGCAGCTGTGTTGATCGGGTTCGTTTGCCGGCGCCGCGCCTGCAACCGTGCCGAGCATGATGAACATGCCTGGCAACAGCAGCGAAATGATGTTCATGGTGTCTCCTGGTTGATCGGGATTGGTCGGCGTGCAGTCGGTGGAGAAAATGCGCAGCCGATGACCCCAGTGTGCCGCCCGATTGTGGAGAAACCGTGTAGAAGGCGGGGAAACTTTTACAGGTCGAGCCGATAGCCCAGGCCGTAGATCGAATGGATGGCGTCGAAGTCCGGCAGCGCGGCGGCGAGCTTGCGGCGCAGGTTCCTGATGTGGCTGTCGACGGCGCGGTCGCCCACGCCGAGGCTGTCCTGGCAGGCCAGGTCGAGCAACTGCGCGCGCGAGAACACCTGGCCTGGCCTAGCAGCCATGCCGGCCAGGATGAAAAATTCGGTCGGCGTCAGCGCGAGCGGGCGGCCGTGAATCGACATGCGCTGGCCGGCGGCGTCGACGCTGAGCCAGCTACCAGGTGCAGCGAAGTCGGCCCGCCGCGGGGACGCCCGCCGCAATATGGCTTTGATGCGTGCCATCAGTTCGCGCGGGCTGAACGGTTTGCACAGGTAGTCGTCGGCGCCAGTGTCCAGCCCGATCAGCCGGTCGATCTCTGCCACCCGCGCCGTCACCATCACGATCGGCACGCTTGAGAACGAGCGTACCGCACGGCACACGGCCAACCCGTCCAGGCCAGGCAGCATCAGGTCAAGCACGATCAGATCGGGGTCGCCGGCGCGCACCGCCGCCAGCGCATCGAGGCCGTTGCCAAACATTGTCGGCGCGTAGCCGGCCGCCCGCGCATAGTCGGCCACCAGCGCCGCCAGTTCCGGCTCGTCCTCGACGATGAACAGCGACGCGCTCATGCCGGCAACAGCGGCAGCGACAGCATCACCCGCAGGCCGCCCAGTGGCGAATGCGCGAACGCCAGTTGTCCGCCATGCGCCTCGGCGATGCGCAGGCACAGCGCAAGCCCGAGGCCGGCCCCGCCCAGCGAACGGCTGCGCGACGCGTCGACCCGGTAAAAACGCTGGCCCAGCTTTGCGCCGGCCTGCTCGCAAGCGAGCTGCCACAGGTCGAGCGGCGCCTTGTTGCATCCGAGCTCGCCAACGTCGGCGCGCGCCAGCGCGTACAGCTGGTCGAGCAGGGTGTTGGAGGGACATCACCTGGCGCAGCATCGCCGCGGTGCTGTCCCTGCCGGCCGGGCGCACGCCATCCTGGATCGCTTCCAACTGGGCGCGCAGCACCGACAGCGGGGTGCGCAGCTCGTGCGAGGTGTCGGCCACCCACTGGCGTCGCGCATCCTCGGCCGCGCCGAGGGTATGCGCCAGCCGGTTGAAGCTTTGTGCCAGTTCGCCCAGCTCGTCGCTGCGCTGTTCAGGCAGGCGAGTGTCGAAACGGCCTTCGGCAAGCAGGCGGGCACCGATGTTCAGGCGGGCGATCGGGCGCCGGAAATGCGCCGCCAGCAGCATGGCCGTCAGCGCGCTCAATGCGATGCCGGCAGCGCCGATGATCAGCACGTTGTGCCCCAGCTGTTGCAGGAAGGCGCCGGCCAGCGCATCGCTCGGGCGGCGCGCCCTGGCCACCGCGAGGTAGCCGATCGGCGCGCCTGTGCCCGGGATGGCGCGCCGCGCCGCGCCGCCAGTTCGGCGCCCGGCAGCCGGCCGGCCAGCCATCTGCCTTGCGCATCGAGCAGGCTGATGCGCTCCTGCAGCGGCAGTTCGGCATCGACAGCGAAGCCCGCCGGCGTCTCGGGGGCGTTTGGCATGGCGGGCGGCGGCAGCGGCGGCAAGGGCGGCTGGGGTGGCTGGGGTGGCTGGGGTGGCTGGATTGGCTGGGCCGCCGCTGGCGCCAGCTCCCTCCCGCCGCCGCCGCTGGCGGTTCGGGCCGGCCCGGGGGCGCGGCGTTCGCGCTGCAGGCGCGCCAGTTCGCCGACGATCCAATCTTGGCGCACCGCCTGGCCGCCGCCGATGAAGCCCCAGCCTTCATAAGCTTGGTAGCCGGCCGCCAGCGCCGCCGACAGTTCGCCAAGGCGGTCGAGCTCGATGCTTTGCGCGTAGTCGGAAAAGCTGTCCGTCACCTGCTGGCGCAGCAGCAAGATGGCGCTGGCCGCGACCGCGAGAATCGCCAACAGTACGCAGGCAAACAGGCGGTGGCCGATCGACAGTCTCATGCGAAAGGGCCTTTCGGGAATCGATCAAGCCGTGAGTGTCATACAAAATAGCCTAAAAGCAACACTGTGGCAGGCGAGGGCAGCAAGCGGGAAAGTTCTTGGAATGCAACATTCCGTCGTGTTATTCGCACGATTGGGTGTCGCGTTACAATATCGCGTGGTATTGTGATGAGCCTCAAAGATTTCAGATATAAAAGTCCTTCCCCACAACTTGATGTGCAATCCGCTAACCGGTCAGGCCGTGTCGCGGAAGGTTAGATTAACCCGCCAATTTCGCGAAGCGCGAAGAAAGGTGAGCAAGATGATGCAGCAACAGACAGCGAACTCATATCTGTTCGGTGGTAACGCCCCCTACGTGGAAGATTTATACGAGGCTTATCTCGACAACCCTGGTTCTGTGCCCGACAACTGGCGCTCGTATTTCGACTCGATGCAGAACGTGCCGGCAGTGGACGGTTCGAACAAGCCCGACGTCGCCCACGCCTCCGTCATCGCCTCGTTCGCGGAACGCGCGAAGGCCGGCCCCATGCGTGTCGTGACCGCTTCGGCCGACGCCGAAATGGGACGCAAGCGCGTCGCCGTCACCCAGCTGATCGCCACCTACCGCAACCTCGGTTCGCAATGGGCCAACCTGGACCCGCTGCAGCGCCAGGAGCGGCCGACCATTCCTGAAATGGAACCGGCGTTCTACGGCTTCACCGATGCCGACCTGGACATCCAGTTCAATATCAGCAACACCTATTTTGGCCAGGAAACTGCGTCCCTGCGCGACCTGCTCAACTTCCTGCGCGAAACTTATTGCCGTTCGATCGGCGCTGAGTTCATGTACATCAGCGATCCGGCCGAGAAGCGCTGGCTGCAGGAAAAGCTCGAATCGATTCGCTCGACGCCGAATTTCACGGCCGAGAAAAAAATCCACATCCTCGACCGCCTGACGGCCGCCGAAGGCCTCGAGCGCTACCTCCACACCAAATACGTCGGCCAGAAGCGCTTCTCGCTGGAGGGTTCCGAGTCGTTCATCGCCTCGATCGACGAAACGATCCAGCGCGCCGGCGAAAACGGCGTGCAGGAAATCGTCATCGGCATGGCCCACCGCGGCCGCCTGAACGTGCTGGTCAACACGCTCGGCAAGTCGCCGGCCGAATTGTTCGAAGAATTCGAAGGCAAGCACGGCGACGAACTGCCGTCGGGCGACGTCAAGTACCACCAGGGCTTCTCGAGCGATATCTCGACCGCCGGCGGCCCGGTTCACCTGTCGCTGGCCTTTAATCCTTCCCACCTCGAGATCGTCAACCCGGTCGTCGAGGGTTCCGTCAAGGCGCGCATGGACCGCCGCGGCGACAAGGAAGGCTCGCAAGTGCTGCCGATCCTGGTGCACGGCGACGCCGCTTTCGCCGGCCAGGGCGTGGTGATGGAAACGCTGAACCTGGCGCAGACGCGTGGCTACGGCACCGGCGGCACGGTGCACATCGTGATCAACAACCAGATCGGCTTCACCACGTCGGACCCGCGCGACTCGCGCTCGACCTTGTACTGCTCGGACGTGGTCAAGATGATCGAAGCGCCGGTGCTGCACATTAACGGCGACGATCCCGAAGCCGTGGTGCTGGCGACCCAGATCGCGATGGACTACCGCGTGCTGTTCAAGAAGGACATCGTCCTCGACATCATCTGCTACCGCAAGCTCGGCCACAACGAGCAGGACACCCCGGCGCTGACCCAGCCGCTGATGTACAAGAAGATCGCCCAGCACCCGGGCACCCGCAAGCTGTACGCCGACAAGCTGGCCGCGCAAGGCACCATCGCGCTCGACGCCGGCGACAAGATGGTTGCCGCCTTCCGCGACGCCATGGACGCCGGCAAGCACACGGTCGACCCGGTCATCTCGAACTTCAAGAACAAGTACGCCGTCGACTGGCTGCCGTTCCTGAACAAAAAGTGGACCGACAGCGCCGACACGGCGGTGCCGATGACCGAACTGAAACGCCTGGCCCAGCGCATCACCACGGTGCCGGAAGACTTCAAGGTCCACTCGTTGGTCGAAAAAGTACTGGCCGACCGCGCCTCGATGGGCCGCGGCGAGTCGAACCTCGACTGGGGCATGGGCGAACACCTGGCCTACGCTTCGCTGGTGTCGTCCGGCTACGCGATCCGCCTGACCGGCCAGGACGCCGGTCGCGGTACCTTCGTGCACCGCCACGCGGTGCTGCACGACCAGAACCGCGAGCGCTGGGATGCCGGCAGTTATGTCCCGCTGTCGAATGTGTCGGAGGCCCAGGCGCCGTTCACGGTGATCGACTCGGTGCTGTCGGAAGAAGCGGTGCTCGCCTTCGAGTACGGCTATTCGACGGCCGAGCCGAACACGCTGACCATCTGGGAAGCGCAGTTCGGCGACTTCGCCAACGGCGCCCAGGTGGTGATCGACCAGTTCATCAGCTCCGGCGAAGTGAAGTGGGGCCGCGCTTCCGGCCTGGTGATGATGCTGCCGCACGGTTATGAAGGCCAGGGTCCCGAGCACTCGTCGGCCCGTCCCGAGCGTTTCCTGCAACTGTGCGCCGACAACAACATGCAAGTGGTGCAACCGACGACGTCGGCGCAGATCTTCCACCTGCTGCGCCGCCAGATGGTGCGCCAGTTCAGGAAGCCCTTGGTCATCATGACGCCGAAGTCGCTGTTGCGTAACAAGGACGCCGGTTCCGCCTTGACCGATCTGGCCAAGGGCGCCTTCCAGACCGTGATCGGCGAAGTCGACGACAAGGTCGAGGCGAAGAAAGTCAAGCGCGTCATCGCCTGCTCCGGCAAGGTCTATTACGACTTGGTCAACGCCCGCAAGACGCGCGGCCTGACTGACGTCGCCATCATCCGTGTCGAGCAGCTGTATCCGTTCCCGCACAAGTCGTTTGCAGCCGAACTGAAGAAGTTCCCGAATGCGACCGAGCTGGTATGGACCCAGGACGAGCCGCAGAACCAGGGGCCGTGGTTCCAAATCCAGCACAACATCTTCGAGAGCCTGGAGTCAGGCCAGCGCCTGGCCTATGCGGGCCGGCCCGCTTCGGCGTCGCCGGCAGTCGGTTACTACGACAAGCACTACGCGCAGCAGAAGGAATTGCTGGAAACGGCATTCTCGAAACTCAAGGGTTTTATCTTGACCAAATAGGTCCGGGTGGTGAGCCGCGCCAATTGCGCGATACAGCAATGACGCGGCGCCCCGCCACAGGCGGGGCGCCGAAAAAACAAGATACGGAGTTCTACATGGCACAAATTGAAGTCAAGGTTCCACAACTGTCGGAGTCGGTAGCGGAAGCGACCATGCTTTCATGGCACAAGAAAGTCGGCGAGCCGGTGGCGCGCGACGAAAACCTGATCGACATCGAAACCGATAAAGTGGTTCTTGAACTGCCGGCGCCAGCCGCGGGCGTGATCGTCCAGATCATCAAGGGCGACGGCACCACCGTGGTTGCCGGCGAAGTGATCGCCATCATCGATACCGAAGCATCTGCCATGGTCAGCCCGATCCCGATTTCGGCAGTGGCTACGCCAAACGCACCGGTCGCCGGCGTCGCAAGCGCTGCCGCGCCCGCGGGCACCAAGGGCGACGTTGCCATGCCGGCCGCCGCCAAGATACTGGCCGATAACGCCATGAGTACCAGTCAGGTCGCCGGCACCGGCAGGGACGGCCGCGTCACCAAGGGCGACGTGCTGGACGCGCTGTCGTCGGCCGCAAAGCCTGCGCCGGTTGCGCCGATGGCACTGGTTACCGCACCGGCGAAACCGGCGCTGCAGCAGATCCAGGCGCCGGCGATGGCCAGCCTGGGCGATCGTCCGGAAGAGCGCGTGCCGATGAGCCGCCTGCGCGCCCGCATCGCCGAGCGCCTGGTGATGTCGCAGTCGACCAACGCGATCCTGACAACGTTCAATGAAGTGAACATGCAGCCGGTGATCGACCTGCGCAACAAGTACAAGGACAGGTTCGAGAAAGAGCACGGCGTCAAGCTCGGCTTCATGTCGTTCTTCGTCAAGGCGGCCGTCGCCGCCCTCAAGAAGTACCCTGTCATCAACGCGTCGGTCGACGGCAACGACATCGTCTACCACGGCTACTTCGACATCGGCATCGCGGTCGGTTCGCCGCGCGGCTTGGTGGTGCCGATCCTGCGCAACGCCGACCAGATGTCGATTGCCGACATCGAAAAGAAAATCGGCGAATTCGGCGCCAAGGCCAAGGAAGGCAAGCTGACCATGGAAGACCTGACCGGCGGCACCTTCTCGATCTCGAACGGCGGCATTTTCGGCTCGATGCTGTCGACCCCGATCATCAACCCGCCGCAGGCGGCCATCCTCGGCGTGCACGCCACCAAGGACCGCGCTGTCGTCGAAAACGGCGTTGTCGTGGTGCGTCCGATGAATTACCTGGCGATGTCGTACGACCACCGCATCATCGACGGCCGCGAAGCCGTCTTGGGCCTGGTCGCGATGAAGGAAACGCTGGAAGATCCATCGCGCCTGCTGCTCGACCTGTAACATGAGGCGATGCGCCGAACCGAAACCGGCGCGCTGACGGCAAGCGCGTGCCAACTGTGTTTTTTGAGAGGTAGTCGTCATGAATGTCTCCGATGAAATCAAACGTTTGCACGAATTGCACCAGGCCGGCGCGCTGACGGACGCCGAATTCGAACGCGCCAAGGCCAAGGTGCTCGACAGCGTCGTCAATTTGGAGAAGCAGTCCGGCCCAGGCGCCGGCAGTGGCAATGGCAATGGCGACTTCGCCAGCGAAATCGGCGCGCTGCGCCGTTCGCGCAGCGACCGCTGGCTGGGCGGCGTCTGCGGAGGGCTGGGCAAAGCCTCCGGCATGGAAGCGTGGATCTGGCGGCTGGTGTTTGCGCTGTTTACGCTCACGTTCGGTTTCGGCCTGCTGATCTATCTGCTGATGTGGATTTTCGTCCCTGAAGAATAAAACTAGGAATATCAAACAATGAGCACTGCCAAGCAATTTGACGTTGTCGTCATCGGCGCCGGTCCCGGCGGCTACATCGCCGCCATCCGCGCCGCGCAACTGGGGTTTTCGGTCGCCTGCATCGATGAATGGTCGAACGACAAGGGCGGCCCGGCGCCGGGCGGCACCTGCACCAATGTCGGCTGCATTCCATCGAAAGCGATGCTGCAATCGTCGGAAAATTTCGAGCACGTCGGCCACAGCTTCAAGGACCACGGCATCGACGTCGCCGGTTTGACCCTGAACCTGCCGCAAATGTTGAAGCGCAAGGACGGCGTCGTCAAACAGAACAACGACGGCATCCTGTACCTGTTCAAGAAAAACAAGGTCAGCTTCTTCCACGGCCGCGGCGCTTTTGCCGGCACGCTTGATGGCAGCTACAGCTACAGCATCAGCGTCAGCGGCGCCGATGCCGGCACCTTGAGCGCGAAGCACGTCATCGTCGCCACCGGCTCCAACGCCCGCGAACTGGCGGGCGCGCCGTTCGATGAAAAGCTTATCTTGTCGAACACCGGCGCGCTGGCGATCAAGGCGGTGCCGGCGAAACTGGGCGTCATCGGCGCCGGCGTCATCGGCCTCGAAATGGGCAGTGTATGGCGCCGGCTCGGTGCCGACGTCACCATTCTCGAAGGCCTGCCGATGTTTCTTGGCGCGGTCGACGAGCAGATCGCCAAGGAAGCGCACAAGCTGTTTATCAAGCAGGGCCTGAAAATCAGCCTGGGCTGCAAGATCGGCCAGATCACGCCAAACGGCGAACAGGTCACGGTGGAGTATATCGACGCCGCGGGCGCCGCTATGACCGCCGTGTTCGACAAGCTGATCATCTCGATCGGCCGGGTGCCGAACACCAACGGCCTCAATGCCGACAGCGTTGGCCTGAAGTTAGATGAGCGCGGCTTCGTCGTCGTCGACGACGACTGCAAGACCAGCCTGCCGAACGTGTGGGCGGTGGGCGACGTCGTGCGCGGCCCGATGTTGGCGCACAAGGCCGAGGAAGAGGGCGTGGCGGTTGCCGAGCGCATCGCCGGCCAGCACGGCCACGTCAATTTCAACACCGTGCCGTGGGTGATCTACACCGCGCCCGAAATCGCCTGGGTCGGACAGACCGAGCAGCAGCTGAAAGCTGCCGGCGTGGCCTACAAGGCGGGAACTTTCCCGTTCATGGCAAACGGCCGCGCGCGCGCGCTGGGCGACACGTCCGGCATGGTCAAGGTGCTGGCCGATGCCACCAGCGACGAGATCCTCGGCGTGCACATGGTCGGCCCGATGGTTTCCGAGCTCATCTCCGAAGCCGTCGTGGCGATGGAATTTCGTGCTTCGGCCGAAGACATCGCGCGCATCTGCCACGCTCATCCGTCGCTGTCGGAGTCGACCAAGGAAGCCGCGCTGGCAGTCGACAAGCGCTCGCTCAATTTCTGATGGTCCCCCACCGGGCCGGCGTCCTGCCGGCCCGGATTGCATGGTTTGCGTCCCCAATGAATGTCCAAGAGTTCTATCAGCACGCGCTCGCCGAGCGCGGCTTTCAATCCGACGCGGCCCAGCAGCGCGCGGTCGACCGGCTGCAGCAGGCTTACGAGGAGTGGACCGGCTACAAGTCGCGCCGTTCGTCGTCCTTGCGGCGCCTGGTCCTGCGTCCCGACGTGCCGCGCGGCGTTTACCTGTGGGGTGGGGTAGGGCGCGGCAAGTCGTTTCTGATGGACAGCTTCTATTCGGTGGTGCCGCTGGTGCGCAAGACGCGCGTGCATTTCCACGAGTTCATGCGCGGTGTGCACCGCCAGCTCGATGACCTCAAGGGCGTCGCCGATCCGCTCGACGAAGTGGCGCGCCGCATCGCCAAGAAGTACCGCCTGATCTGCTTTGACGAATTCCACGTCTCCGACATCGCCGACGCGATGATCCTGTACAACCTGCTCAAGCCCTTGTTCGATCACGGCGTCTCGTTCATCATGACGTCAAACTACGATCCGGACCTGCTGTACCCGGACGGCCTGCACCGCGACCGCATGCTGCCGACCATCGCGCTGCTGAAAGACAAGCTCGACGTGCTCAACGTCGACGCTGGCGTCGACTACCGCAAGCGCGCGCTCGAGCAAGTCGACAGCTACTACACGCCGCTCGGCGCTAAAGCCGACCAGGGGCTGCGCACCGCCTACGCCAGGATCGCGGAAACCGCCGACGAAGACCCGCGCGTGCGTATCGAGGAGCGCGAGATCCGCGCCCTGCGCCGCGCCGGCGGCATCATCTGGTTCGATTTCGCTACCCTTTGCGGCGGCCCGCGTTCGCAGAACGACTACCTCGAAATCGCCAGCCGCTTCCATACCGTGGTGCTGTCGTCGATTCCGGCGATGTCGGCCGCGCAGTCGTCCGAGGCGCGCCGCTTCACCTGGCTGATCGACGTTTTCTACGACAACAAGGTCAAGCTGCTGATGTCGGCCGAAGTGGTGCCCGAGGCGCTCTACACCGAAGGCATGCTGGCCATCGAGTTCCAGCGCACCGTCTCGCGTATCATTGAAATGCAGTCGCGCGAGTACATGGAAGCGGAACGCCGCAGCGCCGCCGAAGCCATCGCTTGAATTTGTCGACCGTTGGCGCCTCCCAAAAAGGAATTACAACCATGATCATCCTGTATTCACACCTGCGGCGGCGGGCCCTGGCCGCGGCGCTGCTGGCGGCGCTGGCCGGATGCGGCGCCGTCACATTGCAGCCGCTTGACGCGACCGTGACGAAATCGGAATCGGTGGCCGATGCAGAGCGCAAGCTGGTGCAGACGGCGCGCGACAGGGCACAGGCCGAGGCCGCGTTCGCCGCCAGCGAGCAGGTTTGCCACGCCAAGTTTTTTGTCAATAACTGCCTCGACAAGGCGCGCGAGAAGCGCCGCGACGCCCTGGTCGGCTTGCGCGCGATCGAGGTCGAAGCCGATCGTTTCAAGCGCCAGGCGAAGGTCGATGAGCGCGACCGCGACCTGGCCAAGGCGGAGGCAGACTTTCAGGCGGAGGAAGCGAGGATGGCCGCCACGCCACTGCCAGTGGGCGCGCAGGAGCCGGGTCCCGCGCTCTCTACGGCGCCGAAACCGGCGGTGGCGCGCAATCGCGCCGCCGGGCAGGCCGCCAAACTGAAACAGCGCGATGCCGACGATCAGGCCGGCGCCGCCAAGCGCGCTGCCAACGTGCAGGCCTTCGAAAAGCGCAAGCGCAATTCGGCGCAGCGGCAGAAGGAAATCGCGGAGAAAAAAAAGCAGAGGGTGAGCGAAGCGGAGGGGCAGTAATCGTAACGTCGTCCTCGCGCACGCGGGGACCCCATTTCGTGAAACAATCGAAAAAGGTTGTGTCGATATACGTCAACGGGTCTCGCAGCTAATGAGGTCCCGGGGGGCTCCGCGTTCGCGAGGACGACGAGGTTCGTTAAGCGCTCTTTCCAACGCGAACGTTAGCCTTAAACCGCCCGCCCCATCTTCTGCACCGTGTAATTCGGCACATCCTTCGGCGGCTTTACCAGCTTGACGATTGCCATCGTGCAGTTGCCGCCCTTGCCCTGGGCGCGCTCGGCGGCCTTGTCGATCAGCAGCCCGGACGCCTGGCGCGGCGCGTTCCGGGCGAGGACGGCGCCGAGCTCGGCGTCGGTGAAAAAATGCCACAAGCCGTCCGAACACAACAGGAAAGAATCGCCCGCATCGAGTCTCTCGTGGCTGCCGATGGCAACGAACGGTTCCTTGCGGCTGTTGCCCAGCACGTTCACCAGCAGCTTCGAATGACGGTGGTTGTGCGCCGTTTCGGGCGGCAGTTTGTCGGTTTCCATCAGGTAATCGATGTACGTCGCGTCGCTGGTGCGCGACTTGCACTCGCCGTTCTGGAAACGGTACAGGCGCGAATCGCCGACGTGCGCCCACACCCCCTGACCGCCCGGGGTGATGATCAGGGCGGCGAAGGTGGCGTGCGGCTCGGTCTGGGTTGCGACCCCGTTCATCTTGATGACGAGATGGGTTTCGTGGACGATTTCGCGCAGCAGGTTCGATAACCGTTCGATGCCCGGGTTGTCGCCGGGCTTGAATTCGTCGAACAGTTGCTTGGCCGTGTGCAGTACCTGCTCGGACGCGTTGGCGCCGACGGCCAGCACCGCCATCATGTAGCCGGGCGCGCGGGCGCCGGTGAACAGGGCGGTGCGGTCATTTTGTTGGGGCCGGTTACCGATGTGCTGGGCCGTGCCGGCTTCGATCTTGTATGAATTCATCACTACGCTTTTTAATCTATGTTGGCGGCAACGTCGCGGTAGATTAAACTATGCCCTGGCACCACAAAATGTTGCAAGCAGATACTATTACTGTGCGACACCATTTTTTGATTGTATGCGGTTCGGCCGCTGCCAATCGAAAGTATTTGTAATTATCTGTTGGGAACAGCAAAAATGATCGATGACCAAACCATCCAGCGGCGGCTGATCGAACTTGACGTGGAACACCGCGATCTCGATGCGGTCATAGACTTGCTGACTTTAGACGGTCATCACGACCAATTGCAGCTGCGCCGGCTGAAAAAGCGCAAACTGCAGTTGAAGGACCATATCACCCTGTTGAAAATGCAATTGGTGCCGGATGTTCCGGCCTGATCCGTCTTCGCTTCACTGAAATGCCAATTTGACCGATTCCATCCAGGCGCCTGGCGACAATGTCGACGCCGCCGACCCGCTCATCGCGCCAGTCGGCAAATTCGACGCCGAGATCGACCGCCTGTTCAGTGCCAGCGGCCCGCTCGCGCCCGCGGTCGGCAGTTTCAGCCCGCGCCGCTCGCAAACCGAAATGGCCAAGGCGATTGCCCAGGCCATCGCCGGCCAGGAAACACTCATTGCCGAAGCCGGCACCGGCACCGGCAAGACCTTCGCCTACTTGGTGCCGGCGCTGCTATGGGGCGGCAAGACCATCGTCTCGACCGGCACCAAGAATTTGCAAGATCAGTTGTTCCTGCGCGACATCCCGACCGTGCGGGCCGCCTTGCGCGCCCCGGTTTCGGTGGCGCTGCTCAAGGGCCGCTCGAACTACGTCTGCCACTATCACCTCGAGCGCACCATGCAGAATGGGCGCATGACGTCGCGCGACGACATCGGCCACCTGCGCGAAATCTCCCGCTTCATCAAGATGACAAATTCCGGCGACAAGGCGGAACTGGCGAAGGTGCCGGAAAACGCGACAATCTGGAACCTGGTCACTTCCACCCGCGACACCTGCATGGGCGCCGAGTGCCAGTACTACCAGGACTGTTTCGTCATGAAGGCGCGCCGCGAAGCGCAGCAAGCCGACGTGGTCGTGGTCAACCATCACCTGTTTTTCGCCGACGTCGCGCTCAAGGACACCGGGGTGGCTGAGCTGCTGCCGTCGGCCAACACCATCATCTTCGACGAAGCCCACCAGCTGCCCGACACCGCCACCCTGTTCTTCGGCCAGACGGTGTCGACCTCGCAGATCCTCGAGCTGTGCCGCGACGTGCTGGCCGAAGGCCTAGCGCACGCGCGCGGTGGCGTCGACTGGGCCAAGGTCGTGACCGTGGTCGAAAAAGCGGCGCGCGATTTGCGGCTGACGTTCCCGCAAGACGTGGTGCGCATGTCGCTGGCGCAGATCACGCCGTCGTCCGACTTTTTTCCGGCGCTGGCCACGCTCAAGGAGCAGTTGGCGGCGATGGTCGAGGTGCTGGAAGACCAGGCCGCGCGCGCCGAAACGATCGAGCAGGTGCGCGTGCGGGCGGTCGAACTGGCCGCGGCGCTGGACGGCTGGACCGCCGCCGGCAAGGGCAAGCTGGCCGAGGGCAAGGAATTCGATGACGCGGTGCTGTGGGTCGAGGCGTTCTCGTCGTCGCTGCAGCTGCACAAGACGCCGCTGTCGATCGCGCCGATCTTCAACAATCAGCGCGAAGGCACGCCGCGCACCTGGATTTTTACGTCTGCCACGTTGGCGGTAAAAAACGACTTCAAGCATTTCTCCGACCAGATGGGACTGGGCGGCGAGCCGGCCAAGACCTGGCCAAGCCCGTTCGACTACGAGCAGCAAGGTTTGCTGTACGTGCCGACCGGCCTGCCCGACCCGAACGCGATGGGTTACACCGACGCCGTCGTCGACTGCGCCTTGCCGGTGATCGAAGCGGCCGGCGGGCGCACCTTCTTCCTGTGCACCACGATTCGCGCCGTCAAGCACGTCGCCGAAAGGCTGCGCCAGGAGTTTGCCGACCGCGGCCTTGAGTACCCGCTGTTCGTCCAGGGCGAGCGCGGGCGCACCGAACTGCTCGACTCGTTCCGCAGCGCCGGCAACGCGGTGCTGGTGGGCAGCCAGAGCTTTTGGGAAGGCGTCGACGTGCGCGGCGACGCCTTGTCGCTGGTGATCATCGACAAACTGCCGTTCGCCCCGCCGGACGATCCGGTGCTGGCGGCGCGCATCGACGTCATGGAAAAGCAGGGCAAGAACGGCTTCATGCACCACACGCTGCCCGAAGCGATCATCAATCTGAAGCAGGGCGCCGGACGCCTGATCCGCGACGAGACCGACCGCGGCGTGCTGATGATTTGCGATCCGCGCCTGATCTCGAAATCGTATGGCAAGCGGGTGTGGCAAAGCCTGCCGCCGTTCAAGCGCACCCGCTTGCAGGCCGACGTCATCGCCTTCTTCAAACCGCCTGCGGCCGACTAGGGGTCTGACCCCGGCTAGCGGTGGGGCATGCGTGTCGATGAGCTTGGCCTGATTATCACGGCACGATCACAACCTTCCCTGTCACCTTGCGCGCCGCCATGTCATTGAGCGCCCTGGCCGTGTCTTCCAGCGCATAACGCCCGGAGATGCGCGGCCTGATCTTGCCCTCACTTAGCCAGCCAAGCAGCTGGCGCATCGCCGCCATGTTGGCCTTCGGCTCGCGTTTGGCGAACTCGCCCCAGAACACGCCGATCAGCGAAGCGCCTTTCAACAGCATCAGGTTGAGCGGCAGTTTCGGGATTTCGCCGTTGGCAAACCCCACCACCAAGTAGCGCCCGCGCCAGCCGATCGCGCGAAACGCCGCTTCCGTGTAGGCGCCGCCAACCGGGTCGTAGATCACATCCGGGCCGTTGCCGCCGGTGGCCGCCTTGATTGCCTCGCGCAGGTTTTCGGTGGTGTAGTTGATGGTGGCGTCGGCGCCGTGTTCGCGGCATACGGCCAGCTTGTCGTCGGTCGAAGCGGCGGCGATCACGCGCGCGCCGAGCGCCTTGCCGATGTCGATCGCGGCCAGCCCGACCCCGCCGGCCGCACCCAGCACCAGCATCGTCTCGCCCGGCATCAAAGCGGCGCGGTCGACGATGGCGTGGTGCGACGTGCCGTAGGTGAGGGTAATGGCGGCAGCGATGTCGAACGCCATCCCGGGCGGCATCGGCATTACCGCCTGCGCCTGTGCCACCACCTGCTGGGCAAAGCCGCCCTGGGCAGTGAAGGCGATCACCTGGTCACCGATCTTGATGCCCGCCACGCCGGCGCCGACTGCCTTGATGACGCCGGAAATTTCGCTGCCTGGCGTGAACGGCAATTCCGGCCTGACCTGGTACTTGCCCTCGATAATGAGGACGTCGGGGAAGTTGACCCCGGCCGCCTTGACGTCGATCACCACCTGGCCCGGTCCCGCCACCAGGTCAGGCAACTCCTGCACTTCCAGGCTGTCGGGCAGCCCCCACGCTTTGCATACTACCGCTTTCATTGCCGTCTCCGTCATGGTTGCTTTTAAAATAGTACGACCGTTTGATTTTAAGATTATGCCCGAAGTGTATGGCGCCAGCCATCGCCGATGAGCTGAGGGCGCGTTTGCGAAAACGCAAAGCGGTAAAAGTCGAGCTTGTTACAGTCTTGGTGGCGAGCGCGCGATGTTGACTTTTGTACATCGGGAGGGTGGAAATGGCAATCCGTTACGGCTGTTTCTTCAGCTATGCACATGGCCGCCGGGACTTGATGATGAACAAGTTCACCACCGAGCTGGCCGAATCCCTGCGTTGCTATCTCGAACCCTATTTTAACGACGAGGACGAGCTGTTCATCGACCGCGAACAGCTCGGCGGCGGCGACGACATCGACCACAAGATCGCCCGCGCGATGTGCGAAAGCGTCGCCATGATCATGATCTATACGCCGAAATACGAGGCCCACCTCTTCACCCGGCGCGAACATGCGGCAATGAAGTTGATCGAAGCCGAGCGCAGCACGTGGTATGCGATGCCGAGCCACCTGATCATCCCGGTCATCCTGACCCACCACCCGGACCACCTGCCGCCGCAAATTACCAGTTCCATGTACGTGGATTTCTCGCGCTTCACGATGGCCACCACCGACATGAAGTCCAATCTCGACTTTATCCCGGATATCAAAAAAATCGCCACTCGCATTGCCCAGCATTACGTGTGTCAAAAGAACCATACGCCGGCTAGTCACAACTGCAACCAATTTGTACTTCCCGCTGTCACACCGGAATGGCGTGAAAAGCCGGAAGTTTCGTTCCCAAAAATATAAGGAGTTCTATGGAAATTAACCGAATTACACTGCCGCCGATAACCGCTCCCGGCGACGTGACCACCTTCTATTCATTCGAGAGTGGAACGGCGCGCAGTGTCGCGCTGTCGAACATGGCGATGCTGCTCGCGGGGCGACAAAATGCCACCGTGCCAGTACTCATGATCGATTGGGATACCGAAGCACCCGGCCTGCACCATTTCTTCGAGCAGCCGGGGCAGACGCAAGGGAAACGGCCAGGCGTGCTCGAGTATTTCGAGGCCTGCCGCGAGCATCTGCACCTGGTGCAGCGCACCGCCCCTGGACTCGACGACGCCGCTCTTGCCATCCGGGTCCTCGAAGCGGTTGACTGGGAACCGTACGTCGAGCGGGTCGACCAGAGCCGTCCGTTGTACCTGATGCGCGCCGGCTGCTTCGACAGCAGCTATGGCGAACGGGCCGACCGGATGGACTGGGACAGCCTGTTTGCCGCCTGCCCGGCGTTTTTCCGCTGCTTCGGCGAACACCTGGCGCGCCAGTTCCGCCATGTGCTGATCGATGCGCGCAGTGGCCGCTCGGCCGCCGTCAGCATCTGCACCACGCTGCTGCCGCGCAAGCTGGTGGCGCTGTTTACGCCCAACCAACGCAGCCTCGAAGGCCTGGCCGGGGTGGTCAACCGCGCCATTGAATACCGTTGCAGCCACGAAGATGAACAGCGGCCGCTGCTGGTCTACCCGCTGCCGTGCTCGGTCGACAGCGCCGACTGCGGGCGCCGCCTGCAATGGCGCCGCGGCGACCCGCACAAAGGCGTCGGCGGTTACCAGCCGGTGCTCGAAAAACTGCTGCGCCAGACCTATGGCATGGCGCAGATATCGCTCGACGGCTATTTCGACGAAGTGCAGCTGCAGCAGACCAGCGCGATGTCCAGTGGCGACCATTTGACGGCCTGCCCGGAACGCGGAGGCGATCGCTTTTCACTGACGCGCACCTTTGAAATCCTGCTCGACTGGGTTGCTGACGGTCATTTTCCATGGCAATCGCGCGCCGAGATCGCGCTGCTGTCGAACATCGCCGCGGCCCGGGCGCTGTCGATCGACGGCATCGCGACGGCGGTGTCGATGCCGCTTGCGGCCGACCTCCTGCGGCTTGGCGAGCTGTACCGGCTGCAGGGCCGTTACCGGCAGGCCGAGCAATGTTTCGAGGAAAGCGTCACCTTGCGCGAGTGCCTGCTCGGCATTGATCATGCCGACACCCGCGCCAGCCGCGCCGGCCTGGCCGGTCTGCTGCGCGAGAACGGCAAGCCGGACGAAGCGAGTCTCCTTTACGCGCTGCTGGCCGGCGACTGCCGGCGCCTGCTTGGCGCCGACCATCCCGAAACGCTCGGCGTGCTGGCCGGGATGGCCGCTACGCTGGCCGACTTGCGAACATTCCCCCAGGCGCTGGCCTTGCACGGGGAAGTCACCGAGGCGTGGGAGCGGCTGGTCGGTCCCAACCACGTCCAGTTCCTGACCAGCCTTGCCGAGCAGGCCGGCACGCAGGCGCGCTCCGGCGAGCTGAGCCGGGCCCGTTATGGCTATGAACGGGTGCTCGAAGGGCGACAGCGCCTGCTCGGCACCGAACACGAGGACACTTTGCGCTGCACCGAGCAGCTAGCCACGCTGCTGTGCGAGCTGGGCGATCTCGGCAATGCCCGCAAATTGCAGGACGAAGTGGTACTGGCGCGCGAGCGGCATGTCGGCGCCGACCACGTCGATACGGTGCGCTCGCGCGAATCCCTGGCCGAAATCGTCGCCACGCTGGGCGACCTGGACGCCGTGCGCACCATCCAGGAGACGCTGGCCGGGTCGCGCGAACGGCGGCTCGGCGCCGAGCATCCTGAAACGCTGAGCATCAAGCTGCGGCTGGCGACGACGCTCGGCGAGCAGGGCGACCTGGAAGCGGCGCGCCGCATCCAGCAGCACGTCGTCAACCAGCAGGAGCGGATGTACGGAATGGACGATTTCGAGACGCTGCGCAGCAAGAAAATGCTGGCCGCTACTTTGTCGAGCCAGGGCAATGCCGATGCCGCGCGCCAACTGGTCGAGACCGTCCGCCTGGGCACCAACCGGCTGCGCAACATGGGCGGCATGGCCTCCGGCCCGCACGAGTCGGACTTCGGAACGGTCGGCTTGAAGGCGGCGATCCTCGAAGCGCGCGGCGGCAATGGCGACCCCGACACGCTCGACCATAAGCTGGCCCAGCTGCAGCAGTTGATCGACAACCAGAGTCCGCGCGAGGCGCGCGCGCTGGCCGACAGCCTGCGCGCAATGGTGCTGCAGCCGTGCGTTGCGCATCCCCTGCGGCGGCGCGGCGTGGCAATGATCAAGCAGGTCTATGAACAGGAGGGCGACCTCGGTGCGCTGGTGGCCTTTTTGAAGGCCGAATTGACGTCGGTGAGCGGGGCGCTGATCAATGCAGTCGGCGGCAAGACAGCAGTCGCCCAACAAGCCGATGCGTCAGGTTAAATCAGCCGGCCACCAGCTGCGCCAGCTTGGGACCGAAGTCGGCTCTGCCGTTGGCAGAGCCGACTTCGGCCATTGGCACAAGCAATTTTCTGCAAAGGGGAATCGGCGCCATTTTGCCCCCGCTGTCGGCGCTGCGACGAATGTTTTCCGCCACCCGCCGATGTGGGCTTCGGTTGGGGTAAAATTGCTGCATGAGAATACTAATCAGCAATGACGACGGCTATCTCGCCCCCGGTATCAACGCCTTGGCCGAAGCGCTCGCCCTTGTCGCCGAGATCGTGGTGGTTGCGCCCGACAGCAACCGTTCGGGCGCGTCGAATTCTCTGTCGTTGGACCGGCCGTTGTCAGTCCAGCGAGCCGCCAACGGCTTTTACTTCGTCAACGGTACGCCGACCGACTGCGTCCACGTGGCGCTCACCGGCATGCTCGACTACCGTCCGGATCTGGTGGTGTCGGGCATCAACAACGGCCCCAACATGGGTGACGACACCTTGTATTCCGGCACCGTCGCGGCCGCCACCGAAGGCTACCTGTTCGGCATTCCCGCGATCGCTTTTTCACAGGCCGAGCACGGCTGGACCAACCTCGACGCCGCCGCCCGCGTTGCCCGCGACCTGGTGCTGCGCCGCTTCGACGAGCTCGCCTCGCCCTATCTGCTGAACGTCAACATCCCCAATTTGCCGTACGAGCGTCTCGGCGCCATCACCGCTACCCGGCTCGGCCGGCGCCACCAGGCCGAGCCGGTGATCCGCGCCCTCGACCCGCGCGGGCGCGAGATTTTCTGGATCGGCCCGCCCGGCGCTACTCTTGACGCCGGCGAAGGCACCGATTTCCATGCGGCCGCGCATGGCCTGGTATCGGTGACTCCCTTGCAGGTGGACCTTACCCACAAGACCCAGCTCGCCGCGCTGGCACGGGGCCTCGCATGAAAGACCGGTTCGGCGCCGCGAAGAACAGCAATTTTCCCTTGCCGCTGTCGTCGCTGACCCGGCCGGCCGAACGCAACAAGGCATCGTTTTCAACCGCAGGCGTGGCCACGCCGCAAACTGCGACGCAGAACGCGGCGCAGTCCGTGCCAAGCCCGGCGCCGCACCGCGCTGCGTACCCCGGACAAAAAACCGGCGCCGCGCCGTCGAAGTCGCACAGCGAGGCCATGCAGCGGGCTCAGCCGGCAGCGCCGATCCCGCCGCGGCCCGATCTGATGGTGTCGGAAGCGATCCGGCGCGCGATGGTGGCGCGGGTGGCCAAACAGGGCGTGCAGGACCCGGTGGTGCTGGCCGCGCTGGAAAGCGTGCCGCGCCACATGTTCATCGAGCCGGCGATGTCGGCCCAGGCCTACGTTGACGCCTCGCTGCCGATCGGCCATCACCAGACTATTTCCCAGCCGTACATCGTGGCCCGGATGATCGAAGTGATGCTCAATGGCGGCAAATTCGGCGGCAAACTCGGCCGCGTGCTCGAGATCGGCACCGGCTGCGGCTACCAGGCCGCAGTGCTCGCCCGCGTGGCCCAGGAAGTGTATTCGATCGAGCGGATCAAGCCGCTGCACGAGCTCGCCAAGTCCAACTTGCGGCCGTTGCGCATTTCAAACCTGCGCTTGCAGTACGGAGATGGTATGCTTGGCCTGCCGCAGGTTGCCCCTTTCGACGGCATCATCTTGGCTGCGGCCGGCCTCGAGGTGCCGCGGGCACTGCTCGAACAACTCGCCATCGGCGGCCGCTTGGTCGCGCCGGTGGGCGCACAGGTCCAACACCTGCAACTGATCACTCGCAGCGGCAAGGCGGAATGGACGAGTGAGACGCTCGAGGGCTGTCACTTTGTGCCACTGCGTCCCGGCATCGCCTAAGCCCTGCCCAAGATTGCCGACACCCTATACAATGAGAATGAAACAAACACGAATCCTAGCCCTGCTGACCATTGCCTTTGGATTGTTGAGTGCCTGCAGCACCGCGATCCGCCGCGCGCCGGTCATCGACCGCGTCGCCCCTCCCGTAGCAAGCCGCCCGTTAGCCCCTGCAGCAGATGATTCCAAAGAAGACGGCCGCGGCACCTACACCGTCAGGAAGGGCGACACGCTGCTGCGGATCGCGCTCGACCATGGCCAGAACTACCGCGACGTGGTGACCTGGAACAACCTCGTCAATCCAAACGACATCAAGGTCGACCAGGTCCTGCGGGTTGCCCCGCTCGACCATGTAGCCAGTACCGTGACCGCCCCAGTGAGCATGCCGGAAATCCGCCCATCGGCGTCGCCAGCGCCAAAGAAAATCGCGCCGCGCGGCGACAAGCGGGCGTCCACCGACACCGCGCTTGTCGAGCTGAAGAAGGACGACAATGCCAAAGGCGAGCGCGACGAATCGAAGATCGACAAGCCGGTCATCGTGGCGGCTGCGCCGTCGATCGGCGCCGGCAGCATCGTACGCGCCGACGACGACGAGAAGCTGAGCTGGATGTGGCCCTCGGACGGCAAGGTCGTCGCCACTTTCGATGAAGGCAAGAACAAGGGCATCGACATCGCCGGCAAGCCGGGCCAGCAAGTGATGGCGGCGGGCTCCGGAAAAGTCATGTATGCCGGCAGCGGCATCCGCGGTTATGGTAATCTAGTCATCGTCAAGCATAGCAACAGCTTGCTTTCGGCCTACGCCCACAACCGCAGCATTGTGGTGAAGGAAGGCCAGAACGTAAACAAGGGCCAGATGATCGCCGAAATGGGCGACTCCGACGCCGACTCGGTCAAGCTGCACTTCGAGATTCGCCAGCAGGGCAAACCGGTCGATCCATCCAGGTTCCTGCCAACCCGTTAAGCCCATGCCATGAAGCGTCCATGACACCGCATCCGCCACACCCGCTGGAAGACGATCCAGTTGCAGACGACTTCGCCGACGGACGGTTGGATGACGGCGCCATCGATCCGGAGGAGGAGGGCGAGGGTGCCAATCAGGGTCGCGATGGCCACGATGGTCATGCGGTGCCGGTCCCGGAGGTTGCACTGGCTAGTGTCGATGAACTGAAAAAAGTGCTGGCGGCCGAGTTGTCGACCGACACCACCCAGCACTATCTGAACCAGATCGGCACCCGGCCGCTGCTGACGGCGCCGCAGGAAGTGCATTTCGCCACCCTCGCCAAGGCCGGCGAGTTCAGCGCCCGCCAGACCATGATCGAACACAACCTGCGGCTGGTGGTGTCGATTGCCAAGCACTACATCAACCGCGGCGTCGTCTTGCTCGACATGATCGAGGAGGGCAATATCGGCCTGATGCGGGCAATCGACAAGTTCGAGCCGGAGCGCGGCTTTCGCTTTTCCACCTACGCCACCTGGTGGATTCGCCAGAGCATCGAGCGCGCCATCATGAACCAGGCCCGCACGGTGCGATTGCCGGTGCACATGGTGCGCGAACTGAACCAGGTGTTGCGCGCCAAGTACCACCTCGAAGCCCGGCATCACAACGGCAAGGACGCCACCGCTGAAGACATTGCCCACCTGGTCGGCCGCCCGGTCGAGGAAGTACAGGACATCCTGGCGCTGTCCGAGCACGCCACCTCGCTCGACGCCCCGCTCGACAACGATCCTCAATCGAGCCTGATGGACATGCTGCCGGGCGACGCCGACGACAGCCCCGACGCCCGGGCCGAACACCACGAAATGACGGTACTGGTGCGCGACTGGCTCACCAAGTTGCCCGACAAACAGCGCATCGTCGTGATGCGCCGCTTCGGCCTCGACAATGACGATCCGGCCACGCTCGAAACCTTGGCCGAGGAGATGGGCGTGACGCGCGAGCGGGTGCGCCAGATTCAGCAGGAGGCGCTCGTCAAGCTGAAGCGGGCCATGGCCGCCCGTGGCGTGGTGCGCGATTCCTTGCTATGATGCGCCCGGGCCGACCCGCCCGGTTCACACCTTTTCCCTTCCATTCCAGTTCACTGGCGCCGTTTGCGCCTGCGACCGTTTTTTTGCCACCCCTGCTGCCACCCCTTTGCCTACTCACATGCCAGATACCCAGATCGACATCAAATCCCTCGACATGGACGCCCGCGGCGTAGGTCACCTGGTCAATGAGGATGGGTCGCAGGGCAAGGTGGTGTTCGTCGAAGGCGCGCTGCCGGGAGAAACGGTCAGCTTCCTGACGTTCAAGAAAAAGAAGAACTGGGAAGCGGCCCGCATGACCGAACTGCACCACGCCACGCCGATGCGGGTGGTGCCGCAGTGTCGCCACTTCGACAACTGCGGCGGCTGTTCGATGCAGCACCTCGAGCCGTCGGCCCAGGTGGCGATGAAGCAGCGGGTGCTGGAAGATAATCTCTGGCATATCAGCAAGGTCAAATCGGAAAACATCATGCGCCCGATCTACGGGCCGACTTGGGGCTACCGCTACCGCGCCCGCCTGTCGGTGCGCCACGTTGCCAGGAAGGACGTGGTGCTGGTCGGCTTCCACGAAAAACGCTCCGGCTTCGTTGCCGACATGAGCACCTGCAAAATCCTGCCGCCGCATGTCGACGCCATGCTGTTGCCGCTGCGCGCGCTGATCAAGGCGCTGTCGATTTACGACCAGGTGCCGCAGATCGAAGTGGCGGTCGCCGAAACAGTCACTGCCATGGTGCTGCGCATCATGGCCCCGCTGTCAAGCGCCGACGAAATTCTGCTCAAGGCCTTCGCCGACCAATGGAACATCCAGTGGTGGCTGCAGAGCAAGGGGCCGGAAACGGCGGCGCCGTTTTACCCGCAGGACAAAGAACTGTTTTACTCGCTGCCCGAATTTAACGTGAAAATGCCGTTCAAGCCGGTCGATTTCACCCAGGTCAACCCGATGATCAACCGGGTGCTGGTGTCGACCGCGCTGCGCCTGCTCGACGTGCAACCACATCACCGCGTGGCCGACCTGTTCTGCGGCCTTGGCAACTTTACTCTGCCGCTGGCCACCTTGTCAGCCGAAGTGGTCGGCATCGAGGGCAGCACCAGCCTGTCCGAGCGCGCGCGCGACAATGCGCTAGCAAACGGCCTGGCCGGCAAGACCAGCTTCCAGACGCGCAACCTGTTCGACGTCACTGTCGAGGATCTGGTCGCGCTGGGCAAGTTCGATCGCATGCTGATCGACCCGCCGCGCGACGGCGCGCACGCGCTGGCGCTGGCGCTGGCGGGCCTTGCCGCCAGCCGCCCCGACATGCTGCCGCAGCGCATCGTGTACGTGTCGTGCAGCCCGTCGACGCTGGCACGCGATGCCGGCATCCTGACCCATGGCGCCGGTTACGTGCTCAAAAAAGCAGGGGTGGTGAACATGTTCCCGCACACGTCGCACGTCGAATCGATGGCGCTGTTCGAGCTGCCAAAGTAGGGACGTAAAAAAGCCGACCCGCGGGTCGGCTTTTTTACACGCGCCGCAACGATCAATCGCGGCTGCCGCCACCCAGGCCCAGTAGGGACAGCAGACTGGTAAAGATGTTGTACACGTCGAGGTAGATCGACAGCGTCGCGGTAATATAGTTGGTTTCGCCGCCGTTGATGATGCGCTGCACGTCATACAGGATGAAGGCCGAGAAAATACCGATTGCCATCACCGAGATCACAATCGACAGCGCCGACATGCCCAGGAAGATGTTGGCGACCGACGCCAGGATCAACACGATCACGCCAGCGAACAGCCACTTGCCCATCATCGAGAAGTCACGCTTCGACACCGTGGCGACGCTGGCCATCACCGCGAAAATGCAGGCGGTACCGCCGAAGGCGGTCATGATCAGGCTGCCGCCATTGCTGTAGCCGAGGGTATGGCGCAGCAGCGGCGTGAGCATCAGGCCCATGAAGAAGGTGAAGCCGAGCAGGAAAGCGACGCCGGCTGCCGAATCCTTGGTTTTTTGGATTGCGTAGATGAAGCCGAAAGCCACCGCCATGAAAACCATGAAGCCCATGAAGCCGGCCGGCATAGGCAGTTGCATCGACACGCCGACGGCAGCGCCGATGACAGTGGGAATCATCGACAACGCCAGCAACCAGTAGGTATTGCGCAGCACGCGATGGCGTACCGCCTGGCTGTCGATCGCAGGTTGGTAACTTTGTTGCATGGTTGGAATCATAGTGCCTCCGGTACGTGAATGAGGTTGGGGCCCGCTTAAAGAATAGCACGGCGCGCGAAAAGCGTTTACAAATGCCGAAATTGCCGGCAGGATTTTGCTGCGCCACTCTATCACCTCAATGGCCGCAAGTGCAATACCAGTCAGGTGGGGTGTTGTATGGTAAAATCAAAGGTTGATTGAGTTCTTTTTTTCTCGATTTAAACCTTTCTTTTTATTGGAGTTTTTACACATGGCAATCGAACGCACCCTGTCGATCATCAAACCAGATGCAGTGGCAAAAAACGTCATCGGCCAAATCTACAGCCGCTTCGAAGGCGCTGGCCTGAAGATCGTCGCTGCCCGCATGACCCAATTGTCGCGCGAACAGGCTGAAGGCTTTTACGCCGCCCACAAAGAGCGCGGCTTCTTCAAAGACCTGGTCGACTTCATGGTGTCCGGTCCAGTCATGATCCAAGCCCTCGAAGGCGAGAACGCAGTTGCCGTTCACCGCGACCTGATGGGCGCAACCGATCCGAAAAAAGCAGATAAAGGCACGATCCGCGCCGATTTCGCCGATTCGATCGACGCAAACGCAGTCCACGGTTCCGACGCTGTCGACGCCGCGGCAATCGAAATCGCTTACTTCTTCTCGAAGTAAGCGCATTTTAGGCAGTAAGGCACGCATCAAGAACCGCTCGCCGAGTACCTCGGGTCCTGCGAGCGGGGTTCGCATCTGCTTCGCACCTGCTTTGCATCCGCTTTTAAGTATCAAATTTAAGTATTGAAAACATCATGACGACTCTCACCAACTTGCTGGACTTCGATCCCGCGCAACTCGTCGCTTACTGCGCCGGCTTGGGTGAGAAGCCGTTCCGCGCCAAGCAGCTGCAGCGCTGGATCCACCAATTCGGCGCCGCCGACTTCGACAGCATGACGGACCTCGCCAAATCGCTGCGCGACAAGCTCAAAACGCGCGCCGAGATCCGCTCACCAAGCGTCATCAGCGACAATACATCGACGGACGGTACCCGCAAGTGGCTGGTTGACGTCGGCAACGGCAACGCCGTCGAAACCGTGTTCATCCCGGAAGAAAATCGTGGCACGTTGTGTATTTCGACGCAAGCTGGCTGCGCCGTCAATTGCCGCTTCTGTTCGACCGGCAAGCAGGGCTTCAACCGCAACCTCACCGTTTCCGAAATCATCGGCCAGCTGTGGATGGCCGAATTCGAGCTGCGCCGCACCAAGGGGATCGAACCCGGCCCGAAAGGCGAGCGCCAGATCACCAACGTGGTAATGATGGGCATGGGCGAGCCGCTGCTCAATTTCGAGCCGACCGTCACCGCCCTCAAGCTGATGCTCGACGACAACGCCTACGGCTTGTCGCGCCGCCGCGTCACCCTGTCGACCTCGGGCGTGGTGCCGATGATGGACAAACTGTCGCAGGAAGTGCCGGTGGCGCTGGCCGTGTCGCTGCATGCGTCGAACGATGCGCTGCGCGACGGTCTGGTGCCGCTGAATAAAAAGTACCCGTTGCGCGATTTGATGGCCGCCTGCAAGCGCTACCTCGCATTTGCTCCACGCGACTTCATCACGTTCGAATACTGCATGCTCGACGGCGTCAACGATACCGACGAACACGCGCGCGAACTGCTGGCGCTGGTGAACGACCCGGTGCTCGGCGTGTCGTGCAAGTTCAACCTGATTCCTTTCAATCCCTTTCCCGAGTCCGGCCTGCTGCGCTCGAAAAACCCCCGCATCAAGGGGTTTGCCCAGGTGCTGATGGACGGCGGCCTGGTCACCACCATCCGCAAGACGCGCGGCGACGACATCGATGCTGCCTGTGGCCAGCTGGCCGGCGAAGTGCAGGACCGCACCCGGGTGCAGGAGCGGATGGAAAAGATGGACGAATATAAGAAGAAATTCGGCGCCAACTTCGGCCGCATCGTGGAGATCGCTTCTTGAGCGCCGGCCGGGCAGGGCGTTTTGCCGCGCGGCTCGCGCCGTGCTTATTTGTGTTGGCGCTGGCCGGTTGCGCCGCGGTCGGCAAGGGTAGTGCTGCCAGCGCCGGTGGCGAACTGAAAACCGCCTCCGACCAGACGCCGGCCGAAAAGCGCGCCGGCATCCGGCTGCAGCTGGCGGTCGGCTATTTCCAGGACGGCAAGCTGGAAGTGGCGCTCGACGAAGTCAAGCAAGCCATCGCCATCAATCCGGACCTCGCCGATGCGTACGGCGTGCGGGCGCTGATCTATTCGCAAATGGGCGAAACGCGGCTGGCCGATGAAAACTATGTGCGCGCGTTGAAACTGGCGCCGCGCAATCCGGAACTGGCCAACAACTACGGCTCCTTCCTGTGCCAGAACGGCCGCGGCGCCCAGGGCATCGATTACTTCGACAGCGCGCTGAAGAACCCGACCTACCAGTCGCCCGTGAAGGCGTACCTGAACGCCGGCTCGTGCAGCCTGAAAATGAAGAACCTCGACGCCGCCGAGCGCTACCTGCTCGACGCCTTGCGCTACGAGCCCGATCATCCGGCTACCAACGCCAACTTGGCGCGGGTCTACCATGAACGGCGCAACTACCAGCGCGCCGGGTTTTTTATCAGCCGCGTCAAAGCCGCTGCCAAGCTTGACAACCTGCCGGCCGACGTGTTGTGGCTGGCGATGCGGATCGATCGCAAGCTCGGCGACAAGGCCTCCGAGGCCAGCCTGGCGACCTTGCTGCGCCGGCATCACCCGGGTTCGCCCGAGTATGCCGCCTTCCAACGCGGTGCATTTGATGAATGAAACAGGATCGACAATGAGTTCAGAGTGGGCACAACAGCCGGCACATCCCGATAATAACGGCGTGCCGGGCAGGACCTTGGCAGCGCAGCGCGAGGCGACGGGCTGGACCGTCGAACAGGTGGCCGACCAGCTCAAGCTGGCGGTGCGCCAGGTCGTCGCGCTCGAGGCGGGCGACTATGCGTCGCTGCCGGGGCCGGCCGTGGTGCGCGGTTTCGTGCGCGCCTACGCCAAGATCGTCAAGCTCGATCCGATCCCGCTGGTGGCCCTGATCGCGCTCGAC
Source organism: Massilia psychrophila (assembly GCF_002760665.1). Classification (GTDB taxonomy): domain Bacteria; phylum Pseudomonadota; class Gammaproteobacteria; order Burkholderiales; family Burkholderiaceae_D; genus JAFCUW01. The sequence goes on from NZ_PDOB01000006.1 coordinate 126,341, forward strand.
GCCCCAGGCCCGACCGACGCCACCGGCACCACGCTGCGGCGCGACAAGCCGGCCTCGTTCTCGGAAGTGCGCTTTCCCAGTTACGGCAAGCGCGCCTCGCTGCCCTTGGTGCCGATCATTGCCGCGCTGGTAGTGGCTGGCGCCGCCGCTGCCGCCTGGCACTTCAACCTGATTCCCCATGGCCTGGTGCACGGCACCGAGACCGCTGCCGTGCTGCAGCCGAATGTGACGGTTGCGGCGCTGACCGCCGGCGCGTCCGCCGCCCCGGCGGTCGAAGTGGGCACGCTGCAAAACCAGGCGGTGCCGCTCATTTCGGTGCCGCCGCCAAGTGTCACCGCTGCCGGCGTGGTGCCTGCGTTGCCAGCCGCTGCCGCCGGCGCCAACGCGCTGGTGATCGTCGTGCGCGAAGATTCCTGGATCGCCCTCAATCGCGCCTCGGGCGCTCCGCTCATTTCGCGCCTGGTCAAGGCCGGCACCACCGAAGCGTTCGACGTCACCGAGCCGGTCACGCTGGTGGTGGGGAAACCTGGCGCCGTCAGCGCCACCTTGCGCGGCAACCCGGTGGTACTGCCGCCGACCGCCGGCAGCGCGGTTTCGCGCATCAACCTCAAGTAGCCGATTGCCGTTTATGTCTTTATCCAATTTTGCGATTCCTTCCGGCCCGCTGGCGCGGCGCCTCTCCCGCTCGGTACTGGTGGCGTACGGCGCGCGCCAGGTCCGGGTCGGCGGCGACGCGCCGGTCGTGGTGCAGTCGATGACCAACACCGATACCGCCGACGTCATCGGCACCGCCATTCAGGTCAAGGAGCTGGCACGCGCCGGCTCCGAACTGGTGCGCATCACGGTCGACAGGCCGGAAGCGGCCGCCGCCGTGCCGCTGATCCGCGAGCAGCTCGACAAGATGGAGATCGACGTCCCGCTGGTCGGTGATTTTCATTACAACGGCCACACCTTGCTGCGCGATTTCCCGGAATGCGCGCGGGCGTTGTCGAAGTACCGCATCAATCCAGGCAACGTCGGCCAGGGCGCCAAGCGCGACAGCCAGTTCGCCCAGATGATCGAAGTGGCGGCGCAGTACGACAAGCCGGTGCGCATCGGCGTCAACTGGGGCAGCCTCGACCAGTCGCTGCTGGCCCGCATCATGGACCAGAACGCCGCGCGTTCGCAGCCCTGGAGCGCGCAGGCGGTGATGTACGAAGCGTTGATCACGTCGGCCATCGACAACGCGCTGCGGGCCGAAGAGCTGGGTCTGGCGCGCGACCGGATCATCCTGTCGTGCAAGGTGTCCGGCGTGCAGGACCTGATCGCGGTGTACCGCGAACTGGCGCGCCGCTGCGACTATCCGCTGCATCTGGGCCTGACCGAAGCGGGCATGGGCAGCAAGGGCATCGTTGCGTCCACCGCGGCGCTGGCGGTGCTGCTGCAGGAAGGCATTGGCGACACCATCCGCATTTCGCTCACCCCCGAGCCGGGCGGCGACCGCACGAAGGAAGTCATCGTCGCGCAAGAAATCCTGCAGACCATGGGCCTGCGCAAGTTCGCCCCGATGGTGATCGCCTGCCCGGGCTGCGGGCGCACCACGTCGACCACGTTCCAGGAACTGGCCGACAACATTCAGACCTATCTGCGTGAGCAGATGCCGGAATGGAAGAAATCGTATCCCGGCGTCGAAGGCATGAACGTCGCCGTGATGGGCTGCATCGTCAACGGCCCCGGCGAATCGAAGCACGCCAACATTGGCATCAGCTTACCCGGTACCGGCGAATCGCCGTCCGCGCCGGTGTTCGTCGATGGCCAGAAAACAGTCACCCTGCGCGGCGAGAACATCGTCCAGGAATTCCAGGCGATCGTCCTGAAATACGTACAAACGAATTACGGTAAAAAATAAATGACTGAAACTAAGACGCCTGAAAAAATCGTCGGTGTCGCCGGGGTCTAGAGCGGCATGCCGCTCGCCGGCGCAACGCTGCCGGCTCGCAGGCCGGGATTTCCTGGCGACATTCTGAAATTACAGAACAACAGAAAACATTGAAGCGAATAGAGAGATGTCCGAGAACAAAAAAGCTGAGAAAATCGTCGCCGTTAAAGGAATGAACGACATTTTGCCGGCCGAAGCGCCGCTGTGGGAACTGCTCGAAAACACCACCGAGTCGATCCTGAAAAGTTATGGTTACCAGAAAATCGTCACCCCGATCCTGGAAGAAACCGGGCTGTTCGCGCGCGCCATCGGCGCCGTCACCGACATTGTCGAAAAGGAAATGTACTCGTTCACCGACTCGATGAACGGCGACTTGCTGACCTTGCGTCCCGAAGGCACCGCCGGCACCGTACGCGCCGTGCTCGAGCACAACCTGGCCTACGACGGTCCGAAACGGCTGTGGTACAAGGGCCCGATGTTCCGCCACGAGCGTCCGCAGCGCGGCCGCTACCGCCAGTTCTTCCAGTTCGGCGCCGAAGCGATTGGTTTCACCGGGCCCGACATCGACTGCGAGCTGATCATGATGTGCCGGCGGCTGTGGGATGACCTGGGGCTGGAAAACATCCGCCTCGAACTGAACTCGATCGGCGACGCCGGCGAGCGCCTGCGCCACCGCGCCGACCTGATCGCCTACTTCGAAGCGAACATCGACACGCTCGACGCCGAAGCCACGCGCCGGCTGCACACCAACCCGCTGCGCATCCTCGACACCAAGAACCCGGCGATGCAAGAACTGGTCAATGGTGCGCCGAAGCTGCTGGCCTACCTCGAAGGCGAATCGCTGGCGCATTTCGAAGGCGTCAAGAAAATCCTCGACCATAACAACGTGCCGTACACCGTCAACACCCGCCTGGTGCGCGGCATCGACTACTACAACCGCACCGTGTTCGAATTCATCACCGACGAACTGGGCGCGCAAGGCACGGTCTGTGCCGGTGGGCGTTACGATCCGCTGATCGAAATGTTCGGCGGCAAACCAACCCCGGCGGTCGGTTTCGCGATGGGCATGGAACGCCTGGTCGAGCTGATGAAGTCAAGCGGCGAAATCGCCGCGCCCTCCCAATGCGACGTCTACATGGTGCACCAGGGCGAAGCGGCGCAGATGCAGGCGTTCGTGCTGGCCGAGAGAATTCGCGATGCCGGGCTCGATGTTGTGCTACATTGCGCGGCTGCGAGCGGCCCCGGCAGCTTCAAGACGCAGATGAAGAAGGCCGACGCCAGCGGCGCGGCGTTCGCCGTGATCCTGGGCGACGACGAACTCGCCAACCACGTGGCGGCGGTCAAGGCCATGCGCGGGGGCAGCAAAACCGGCGCCGATGCAGCACAGCAGCAGGCCACGGTGCCGTTCGACGACGTAGTCGACTACCTGGTCGACCAGATCGTCGGCGGCGACCATGACCATGACCACGTGCATTATCATCATTAAGCGCTGCCGCGGCAGCACCGAAGTTCTCCATTAACTACATCACGGCAAACCATGGCATACGATCTCGAAGAACAAGAACAACTGGCCGATCTGAAGGCTTTCTGGAACAAGTACGGCAACCTGTTGACCTGGGTGCTGATCGTCGTACTCGGCTCCTACGCTGCGTGGAATTTCTGGAATTACCACCAGCGCAACCAGGCAGCGGACGCGTCGGTGCTGTACGAAGAGTTGCAGAAGTCGCTGGCCGACAAGGACAACGTCAAGGTGCAGCGCATCGCCGCCGACGTTGAATCCAAGTTCGGCTCAACGGCCTACGGCGCGATGGCGGCGCTGGCGGCGGCCAAGGGCGCGTTCGACGCCAATGACCTGAAAACGGCCAAGGTCCAGCTGCAATGGGCCATCGACCATGGCACCGACGAGTACAAGTCGATCGCCAAGCTGCGCCTGGCCGGCGTGCTGCTCGACGAAAAAGCTTATGATGACGGCCTCAAGCTGTTGGCGACCAACTTCCTGCCGCAGTTCGCCGGCGCGGTTGCCGACCGCAAGGGCGACATTTTCGTGGCGCAGAACAAGCTGGCCGAAGCGCGTACTGCCTACCAGGCAGCGCTGACGGCAATGGACAGCAAAAACCCGGGCCGCAAGCTCGTCGAGCTCAAGCTCGAGTCGATCGGCGGCACAGTGGCGCAGCCGCCGAAAGCGGCGGCCTGACTGGTCGGCGTTTTAAAAAATAAAGACCCTCCACAAGTCCAAGAACAAGGTTAATGTCTATGCGTATTACCCAGAAACTGGTTGGCGTCGGCATGCTGGCACTGATGGCCGGCTGCTCGACGCTCAATTCGATCAACCCGTTCGCCTCGAAGTCGAAGGGCAACGTGCCGGCCCCGCTGGTCGAGCTGAAGGCTGCGATGGCAGTGCGTACGGCGTGGAAGTTCGATATCGGCAAGGCCCAGGATTTCGTGTTTTCGCCGGCGCTGGCCGGTACTTCGGTGCTGGTGGCCAGCGGCGACGGCAGCATCGCGCGGGTCGACGCCGCCAGCGGCAAGCAGATCTGGCGCATCAAGGCGGATAAACTGCTGTCGGCCGGCGTCGGCACCGATGGCACCATGCTGGCGGTCGGCGCCGTCAAGGGCGGGGTGATGACGTTCGACATGGACGGCAAGCCGCTGTGGAGCGCCCAGGTATCGAGCGAAGTGCTGTCCGCGCCGGTGGTGGGGCAGGGCTTTGTCGTGGTGCGCTCGATCGACAACCGCATCGTCGGTTTCGATGCAAAAACGGGCGAGAAGAAATGGACCGTACAGCGGCCGTCGCCGCCGTTGACCTTGCGGAACGCGCCTGGCATGGTGATCGCCGGCAAGGACGTCATCGTCGCCCAGCCGGGCGGCAAACTGTTGGCGCTGATCCTTGCCACCGGCGCGCCGCGCTGGGAAGTGGCGGTCGGCCAATCGCGCGGCGCGACCGAACTGGAGCGCGTCACCGACATCGGCGGCACGCCTGTCGTCATCGAGGGCGACGTTTGTGCTGTATCCTATCAGGGTCGGGCTGGTTGTTTCGACCTGCTCACCGGCACCGCTCGCTGGACCAAGGAAGTTTCGTCCGACGTCGGCGTCGCCGTTGATCAGCGCTTTGTCTTCGCCGCCGACGACAAAGGTGCCATCACGGCGTTCAACCGCGAAAGCGGCGCCAGCGCCTGGAAGAACGACAAGCTTGGCTACCGTCGTCTGTCGACGCCGGTCTCGTACGGCCGCGCGGTAGCGGTTGGCGATTACCAGGGCTTCATCCATTTCCTGTCACGGGAAGATGGCGCCTTTTTAGCACGAGCAGCAACCGATGGAAGCGCCGTCATGGCCACGCCGCTGGTCGCTGGTTCGAATCTTATTTTTCAAACACAATCTGGGACTGTGACCGCAATCGCGGTCGAATAACACCATGAAGCCGGTAATAGCATTAGTTGGTCGCCCCAACGTCGGGAAATCGACCTTATTCAATCGCCTCACCCGCTCGCGCGATGCGCTAGTGGCCGACCTGCCTGGCCTGACGCGTGATCGCCACTACGGCGAGGGGCGCGTCGGCGAACGCCCGTTCCTTGTCATCGACACCGGCGGCTTCGAGCCGATCGCCAAGGAAGGCATCATGCACCAGATGGCGCTGCAGACCAGGCAGGCCGTTGCCGAAGCCGACGTCGTCATCTTCATCGTCGACGGTCGCCAGGGCATGACGCCGCACGACAAGACCATCACCGACTTCCTGCGCAAGTCCGGCCGCAAGGTCATGCTGGTGGTGAACAAGGGCGAGGGCATGAAGTACAGCGCCGTCGTCGCCGATTTCTATGAACTCGGCATGGGCGACCCGTACGTGATTTCCGCCGCCCATGGCGACGGCGTCTCCGACCTGGTCGAGGAAGCGCTCAACGAAGCGTTCGCTTCGCGGCCCGCCGACGCCGAAGAGCTCGCGCCGGCCGAGCGCGGCGTCAAGATCGCCATCGTCGGCCGTCCGAACGTCGGCAAGTCGACCCTGGTCAATACCCTGATCGGTGAAGAACGCGTAATCGCGTTCGACATGCCGGGCACCACGCGCGACTCGATCGAGGTACCGTTCGAGCGCGACGGCAAGAACTACACGCTGATCGACACCGCCGGCATCCGCCGCCGCGGCAAGGTGTTTGAGGCAATCGAGAAATTTTCGGTCGTCAAGACGCTGCAATCGATCTCGGAAGCGAACGTCGTCGTGCTGCTGCTCGACGCCCAGCAGGACATCTCCGAGCAGGACGCCCACATCGCCGGCTTCATCCTCGAAACCGGGCGCGCGCTGGTAGTGGCCGTCAACAAGTGGGATGGCCTGCGCACCGACGAGCGCGACGAAATCAAGATCGACATCGACCGCAAGCTGGACTTCCTGTCGTTTGCCAAGACCCATTTCATCTCGGCGCTGAAGAACACCGGCATTGGCCCACTGCTGAAATCGGTCGACGCCGCCTATGCCGCCGCCACCGCCGACCTGTCGACGCCGCGCCTGACGCGCGCGCTGATCGAGGCGGTCGAAAAGCAGGAGCCGCGCCGCAAAGGCTCGATCCGGCCGAAGTTGCGCTATGCCCACCAGGGCGGGCAGAATCCGCCGATCATCGTCATCCACGGCAACGCCCTCGACTCGGTCGGCGAGCCGTACAAACGCTACCTGGAAAAGCACTTCCGCGATACGTTCAACCTGGTCGGCACGCCGCTGCGCATTGAGTTGCGTGTGGGTAAGAACCCCTTTGCCAGGACGCCGAAATAATTACGTGCGGACGACTGGGAGCGGGAAAACAGGTTACAGTAGCATGTCGACATCTTTGCTTTTCGGAGAAAGATCAGTTTGGCACTTGAATTCCTGCGAGTCGCCTCCAATTCTTAAACTACAACAATACATACGGAGCTGTTATGAGCAACAAAGGGCAACTGTTACAAGACCCATTCCTCAATGCCTTGCGCAAGGAGCATGTTCCGGTCTCGATTTACCTGGTTAACGGCATCAAGCTGCAGGGCCATATCGAGTCCTTCGACCAATACGTTGTCCTGCTGCGTAACACGGTTACCCAAATGGTCTACAAACACGCTATTTCGACGGTCGTGCCGGCACGCGCCGTCAATCTCAACCTTGAGCCTGAAGCTGAGTAAGGCCATGGGCATGGCCGCCACTGCCCGGACAAAAACATGCGCGCAGCACTAGTCGGCGTCGACTTCGGCGCAGGCGACTTCGCCGCCAGCGTGGAAGAGCTGTCTTTGCTCGCCCAGTCGGCTGGCGCGGAACCGATCACGACCATTACGGCGAAGCGTTCCAGCCCCGACGCCGCTTATTTTGTCGGCAGCGGCAAGGCCGACGAAATCGGCCAGGCATGCCTGGCCGAGAACATCGAAATCGTCATCTTCAACCATGCGCTGTCGCCGGCGCAGCAGCGCAACCTCGAAAAACGCCTCGATGTGCGCGTGCTCGACCGTACCAGCCTGATCCTCGACATCTTCGCCCAGCGCGCCAAGAGCCATGAAGGCAAGCTGCAGGTCGAACTGGCGCAGTTGCAGCATTTGGCCACGCGCCTGATCCGCGGCTGGACCCACTTGGAACGCCAAAAAGGTGGTATCGGCCTGCGCGGTCCGGGCGAAACCCAGCTCGAGACCGACCGCCGGCTGATCGGCGACCGCGTCAAGGCCCTGCGCGTGCGCCTGGCCAAGCTGCGCAAGCAGCACGAGACCCAGCGCCGTTCGCGCGGGCGCAGCCAGACTTTCTCGGTTTCGCTGGTCGGCTACACCAACGCCGGCAAGTCGACCCTGTTCAACGCCCTCACCAAGGCCGGCGTGTACGTCGCCGACCAGTTGTTCGCCACCCTCGACACCACCTCGCGCCGCCTGTACCTGGGCGCGGAAGTGGGCAACGTGGTGGTGTCCGACACGGTCGGCTTCGTGCGCGAACTGCCGCACCAGCTGGTGGCGGCGTTTCGCGCCACGCTCGAAGAAACCATCCACGCCGACCTGCTGCTGCACGTCGTCGACGGCGCCAGCCCGGTGCGGATGGAGCAAATCGAGCAGGTCAACTTGGTGCTCAAGGAAATCGGCGCCGACCATATTCCGCAAATTTTAGTGTGGAACAAGATCGACGCCGCTGGCCTGGAGCCGGCGACCGAGCGCGACGAAGCCGATAAAATCAGCCGCGTTTTCATCAGCGCCCGAAGCGGCGAAGGTCTCGACCTGCTGCGCGAGGCGATTGTGGAAGCTGCCAGGGCCGCACCCGGTCTGAGTCACCTTTTCGATCAGCAGGACGACGAAGTGCAGGACGATGGCAGCGAAGAATTTGCGCTTGATGCCGACGCCGAGAGTGGCCCTGCCGATAGCATTTCAACCAACAATAACGTCGGACCAACATAGCATGCTCGTTTCCCTCCTCAGGCGCCTCGGCGTCAAATTGTCGCTCAACGATCCTCGTTGGGGCCATCGCCCAGAAGGCGACAACAAACAACAAGAAAGCAAAAGGCCGGGAGAAGGTCCGCCCGACCTCGACCAGATGTGGCGCGATTTCAACCTGCGTTTGAACCGCCTGTTCGGCAAGAACACTGGCGGCGAACCCGGTGGCGGCGGCTACCGGCCCGACATGAAAGGCGCCGGCATCACCGCCGGCGTCATCGGCGCGATCGTCCTTTTCATCTGGCTCGCCAGCGGCGCGTTCATCGTGCAGGAAGGCCAGGTCGGCGTCGTCACCACCTTCGGCAAGCTCAGCCATACCACCGGTGCCGGTTTCAACTTGCGCTGGCCGACGCCGTTCCAGGCTCACGAGATCGTCAACGTGTCGCAGGTGCGCACCGCCGAAGTCGGTTACCGCGGCTCCGTGCGCTCGAAAAATACCAAGGAATCGCTGATGTTGACCGATGACGAGAACATCATCGACATCCAGTTCGCCGTGCAATACACGCTGAAGGATCCGGTCGCCTGGATCTTCAACAACCGCCGCGATAACGACGACGACACCGTGCGCCAGATCGCTGAAACAGCGGTGCGCGAAGTGGTCGGCAAGAGCAAGATGGATTTCGTGCTGTATGAAGGCCGCGAGAAGGTCGCGCTCGACACGCACAAGCTGATGCAACAGATCGCTGACCGCTACAAGCTCGGCGCGCAAATCACCAACGTGACGATGCAAAGCGTGCAGCCGCCAGAGCAGGTGCAAAGTGCGTTCGACGACGCCGTCAAGGCTGGCCAGGACCGCGCGCGCGCGCGCAGCGAAGGCGAAGCCTATGCCAACACCGTCATCCCGAGCTCGCGCGGCAGTGCGATCCGCCTGACCCAGGAGGCCCAAGCGTACCGCGCGCAAGTCACCGAGAGCGCCACCGGTAACGCCGCACGCTTCTCGCAGGTGCTAGCCGAGTACCAGAAGGCGCCGGGCGTGACGCGCGATCGCATGTACCTCGATACCATGCAGCAGATCTTCAGCAGCGCCACCAAGGTGATGATCGACGCCAAGTCGGGCAGCAACCTGCTGTACCTGCCGCTCGACAAGCTGATCGCGCAAACCGCCGCCAGCGACGCCGCCATCGGCGCCAAACCCGGCCCGGTGCAAGCGCCGGCCACGCCGCCACAGGAAATCATGCAGACAGTTGAACAGTCGCGTCCGCGCGAGAATCGTACTTCGCGCGATCGGGAGAGCCGCTAATGAACCGCATCGTCACCTTTAGCGTCGCCGCCTTCATCGCGCTGATGCTGCTTTCGTCGACCGTGTTCGTGGTCGACCAAAAACGCTTTGCCATCGTGTTCGCGCTCGGCGAAGTGCGTGAAGTGATCAGCCAGCCAGGCATCCACTTCAAGCTGCCGCCGCCGCTGCAAAATGTCATGTTTCTCGATAAACGCATCCTGACCATCGACACGCCGGACGCCGACCGTTTCATCACGGCCGAAAAGAAGAACATCCTGGTCGACGCCTTCGTCAAATGGCGCATCATCGATCCGCGCCTGTACTACGTCAGCTTTAACGGCGAGGAAAACCGCGCGCGCGACCGCCTGAATCAAATCGTCAAGGCGGCGCTGAACGACGAAATTACCAAGCGCACCGTACGCGAAGTGATCTCGGGCGAACGCGGCAAGGTCATGGAAGCCATCGTCGACAAGGTCGTCGCCGAGGCCAAGCAAATTGGCGTGGGCATCGTCGACGTGCGCCTTAAGCGGGTTGAATACGTCGAGCAAATCAACACCTCGGTGTACGAACGGATGAAAGCCGAGCGCACCCGGGTGGCCAACGAATTACGTTCGACGGGTGCGGCAGAATCGGAAAAAATCCGCGCCGACGCCGACCGCCAGCGCACCGTGATCCTGGCCGAAGCGTTCCGCGACGCCGAGAAGATCAAGGGCGAGGGCGATGCCAAGGCGTCCGAAATCTACGCTGGCGCGTTCGGCAAGAACCCCGAGTTTTACAAGTTCTACCGTTCCCTCGAAGCTTACCGCACCACGTTCAAGAACAAAGGGGACGTCATGGTGCTCGACCCGGGGTCGGAGTTCTTCAAGTATTTCCGTAGTCCGGGTGGTGCGGCGGCTGCCGCTGCTGCGCCAGCGAAGAAGTAATCAACCCCGCTAACAGTTGATCCGTCGTTTCTGCCATTGGCAGGAACGGCTTCCCGCGCGCACGGGAATCTCATTTCGTCGCTGAGCTGCGAAATGAGATTCCCGCTTTCGCGAGGACAACGTGACGTAGGACACCGCATTTTCCCGGTTGACCATCCAAACCTCGCTACCCATCCCCGTTTTCGGGTAAAATTGATGGTTGGGCGCACAATTTGCGCGAGCTTTCATGCTCCATCCGGCCCGAAATTTTATAACTCTTCGTTACCGCTTCCTGCCCATGCCGAACTGGCTCCTGCCCGAGAATATCGCCGACGTCCTGCCTTCCGAGGCGCGCAAGATCGAAGACCTGCGCCGCCACATGCTCGACAACTTCCGCCTGTACGGCTACGAACTGGTTATGCCGCCGATGCTCGAATACGTCGATTCGCTCTTGACCGGCGCCGGCAAAGACACCGACCTGCGCACCTTCAAGCTGATCGACCAGATTTCCGGGCGCATGCTCGGCCTGCGCGCCGACATGACGACCCAGGTGGCGCGCATCGACGCCCACTTGCTCAACCGTAATTCGGTCACCCGCCTGTGCTACGCCGGCAGCGTGCTGCACACCCGCCCGTCGGGCCTGCACGCCACCCGCGAGCCGTTGCAGATCGGCGCCGAGATCTACGGCCACGCCGGCCTCGAAGCCGACGCCGAGATCCAGGAGCTGGCGCTTGCCTCGCTGGCGATGGCCGGCTTCGCCGACGTCCGGCTCGACCTGTCGCATGCCGGCGTGCTGCGCTCGATCATCGCCGACGACCCCGCCGCGCGCATCGACGAAGCGGCGCTTTACGCACTGTTGCGCGCCAAGGACAGCCCGGGCCTGGAAGCGCTTACCAAACATTACGCGGCCGTTACCCGGGACGCCCTGTTGGCACTGCCGCAGTTGTACGGCGACGTCGACGTGCTGGCGCGCGCGCGCGCGGTGCTGCCGGCGTTCCCCGGCATCACCCGCGCGCTGGCCGAACTGGCTGCGTTGGCCGCGTCCGCCCTCGGCCGCGCCGAAGTGGCGATCGACCTGGCCGACCTGCGCGGCTACCAATACGAAAGCGGCGCGATGTTCGGCCTGTACGTGCCGGGCCTGCCGAACGCGGTTGCGCGCGGCGGACGCTACGACCATGTCGGCGAAGCGTTCGGCCGCGCCAGGCCGGCGACCGGCTTTTCGCTCGATTTGCGCGAACTGGCGCGGCTGCTGCCGAGCGCCGAACGCAAACATGCAATTCGCGCGCCGTGGGGCAATGCTCCCGAACTGCGCGAACAAATTGCCGAACTGCGCAGGACAGGCGAGGTCGTGATCCAGAGTATGCCGGGTCATGACGACGATCAGGACGAGTTCGAGTGCGATCGCGTACTCGTGCTCGAAGACAGTAACTGGATTCTCAAAAACTTAGGCTAAGTGTGATGTCAAAGAAAAACGTGGCAAAAAACGTCGTCGTCATCGGTACCCAATGGGGCGATGAAGGCAAGGGAAAAATCGTCGACTGGTTGACCGATCACGCAAAAGGCGTGGTCCGTTTCCAGGGCGGCCACAACGCCGGGCATACCTTGGTGATCAAGGGCCAGAAGACCGCGCTGCAGCTGATCCCGTCGGGTATCATGCGCGAAGGCGTGGCCTGCTACATCGGTAACGGCGTGGTGGTGTCGGTACCGGACGTCATGCGCGAAATCGACAAACTGCAGGCGATCGGCGTCGAAGTCGTTTCGCGCCTGAAGATCTCCGAGGCCTGCCCCGCGATTTTGCCGTACCACGTCGCCATCGACGTCGCGCGCGAAGCGGCGCGCGGCGACAACAAGATCGGCACCACCTGCAAAGGCATCGGCCCGGCCTATGAAGACAAAGTGGCGCGCCGCGCAATCCGCATCGCCGACATGCTCAACGAAGCACGCTTCGGCGACAAGCTGCGCGAAAACCTCGACTACCACAACTTCGTGTTGACGAACTACCTGAAGGTCGCCTCGGTCGACTACCAGAAGACGTTCGATGACGCGATGGCCCTGGTGCCGCGCCTGCGGCCGATGGTCGGCGACGTGCCATCAGCGCTGCACGCCACCTTCAAGGCCGGCGGCAATCTGCTGTTCGAAGGCGCCCAGGGTTCGCTGCTCGACATCGACCATGGCACCTATCCGTACGTGACGTCGTCGAACTGCGTGGCCGGCAATGCCTCCGCCGGTTCCGGTGTCGGCCCGAACATGCTGCACTACATCCTCGGCATCACCAAGGCCTACACGACGCGGGTCGGCTCCGGCCCGTTCCCGTCGGAGCTGCCGACCGACGCCGGCGTTGGCGAGCACCTGTCGCGTGTCGGCCACGAATTCGGCACCGTCACCGGCCGCGCGCGCCGCTGCGGCTGGTTCGATGCCGCGCTGCTGCGCCGCTCCGTGCAGATCAACGGCGTCTCCGGCATGTGCCTGACCAAGCTCGACGTCCTCGACGGCATCGAAACGCTGCGGCTGTGCACCGGCTACACCATCGACGGCCGCGAGGTCGACATTTTCCCGGTCGGCGCCGAGGAAGCGGCCAACTGCGTGCCGGTGTACGAGGAGATGGCAGGCTGGACGGAGAACACCGTCGGCGCCAAGTCGCTGGCCGAACTGCCGGCCGCCGCCCGCGCCTACATCAAGCGCATCGAAGAACTGGTCGGCGTACCGATCGACATGGTATCGACCGGTCCCGACCGCGTCGAGACGATCGTCCTGCGCCACCCGTTCGAATGATCCCAAATTAAAAGAGGACCTGGCATGACAACCCCACCATCGACCGACAAAGACCTCTGGGTTTCCTGGGACGAGTATCATCGCCTGATCGAGCGCCTGGCGCTGAAGGTCTACGAATCGGGCTGGAAGTTTGACCAGGTGCTGTGCCTGGCGCGCGGTGGTGTGCGCCCGGGCGACGTTTTCTCGCGCATCTTCGATGTGCCGCTGGCGATCCTATCGACCAGTTCGTACCGCGAAGAAGCCGGCACCGTGCGCGGCGACCTCGACATCGCCAAGTACATGACGATGACCAAGGGCCCGCTGGCCGGCAAGATCCTGCTGGTCGACGACCTGGCCGATTCCGGCGTCACGCTCGACAAGGTCACGCGTCACCTGAGCGAAAACTTCACCGGCGTCACCGAAGTGAAGTCGGCCGTCATCTGGGTCAAGGGCACCTCGTCGATCAAGCCCGACTACTTTCTCGAAGAGCTGCCGCACAATCCGTGGATCCACCAGCCGTTCGAAAACTACGACGGCCTGCGCCCGCACCAGCTGGCGGCGTGGATGAAAAAAGGCAGCGGCGCGCGGTAAGCCAGGCGCCAAGCTGCAATCGAATCGCAAAAGGCCAGGGACAGCATCCCTGGCCTTTTTTTCATTTCGACGTAAGAACAGCATGGTCGATCCGCAGTAGACTGGCGTTTGGATTGAAAATACAGGACAGTGACCATGCAAAAAATCGCCCTGATAGTCGGCTCGAGCGGTATCGCCGGCAGTAACCTGGCCACCGAGCTGCTCGCCAACGGCTGGCAAGTCCACGGTCTTGCACGCGGCGCGCAAGACGATGCGGGCGGGCTGCGCCCGGTCGCGGCCGACTTGCTCGATCCCGCCAGCCTGCAAGCGGCCTTGGCGAGCGTCACGCCGACCAACGTGTTCATCACCGCCTGGCTGCGCCAGCAAAGCGAGGCTGACAACATCCGCGTCAACGGCGCCATGGTGCGTAATGTGCTGGGTGCGCTGGCTTTAAAAAAATCGGTGCGCCATGTGGCACTAGTCACCGGGCTGAAGCACTACCTCGGCCCGTTCGAGGCGTATGCCAGCACGGGGACGTCGCCGCAAACCCCATTGCGCGAAGAGCAGCCGCGGCTGCCGGTCGAAAATTTCTATTACGCGCAGGAGGACGAAGTCTTCGCCGCGGCCGCGCGCGACGGCTTCAGCTGGACCGTTCACCGCCCGCACACGCTGATCGGCAAGGCGGTCGGCAACGCCATGAACATGGGCACCACGCTGGCCGTGTACGCCTCGATCTGCAAGGAAACCGGTCGTCCCTTTCAATGGCCGGGCTCGCAAGCACAGTGGCAGGGCTTGTCCGATGTGACCGATGCGCGCCAGCTGGCAAGGCAACTGGTGTGGGCGGCCGACTCGGAAGCGGCCCACGACACCGCCTTCAACATCGTCAACGGCGACGTATTTCGGTGGCAATGGCTGTGGGGCAGGCTGGCACAGTGGTTCGGCGTCGAAGCGGCCGGCTTCGACGGCACCATGCGCCCGCTCGAGCTTGAGATGTCGCGCCATCACGCGCTGTGGCGGCAGATGGCAGCGCGGCACGGCCTGCTGGAGGCGGACCTGGGCCGGCTGTCGTCGGCCTGGCATACCGATCTCGACCTTGGCCGGCCGATCGAAGTCATGACCGACATGGGTCGCAGCCGCAAGCTCGGATTTACCGGCTACCAGTCGACCGAGGCGTCGTTTTACGACTTGTTCGCACAATTGCGGGCTGATCGGCTGATTCCGTAACGGCAGTGCGTCATCCGGGGTCAGTTCTTCGCGTGTCTGAATGTCGGAACTGACCCTGACCCTGGGTCTGCTGCTGAGTTCGTGTCTGAATGTCGGAACTGACCTTGGGTCTGCTGGGTCTGCATCGACGAAAAAAAGCCGCGCTCCAGCCGACAAGGCCGAGGCGCGGCAGTGGTGCGGTGTTACTTCGACGCCGGCTTGAGCTTGCGATCGAGCCAGTCGATCACGGTGTGATGCCACAGCACCGAGTTGGCCGGTTTCAGCACCCAGTGGTTCTCGTCCGGGAATACCAGCAGCTTGCTTTCGACGCCCTGGCGCTGTAGCGCGGTGAAGGCACCGATGCCTTGGCTGACGGGAATGCGGAAGTCTTTTTCGCCGTGGATCACCAGCATCGGCGTCTTCCACTTGGTGACGTGATTGACGGGATTGAATTTCTCGTGCTTTTGCGGCGCGCTGAAATAGGTGCCGCCGTTTTCCCATTCGTTGAACCAGAGTTCTTCGGTCGAGTAATACATCGAACGGTTGTCGAATACGCCGTCGTGGTTGACGATGCACTTGAAGCCGTTCGACCAGTTACCCTGGATCCAGTTCATCATGTAGCCGCCGTACGAGGCGCCCAGCGCGCACGCGTTGCCGGTGTCGAGCCACGGATACTTCGCGCCCGCCGCGGCCAGGCCTTTTTTCAGGTCTTCCAGCGGCGCGCCGCCCCAGTCGCCGCTGATGGAGTCGGTGAACTTCTGGCCGTAACCGGTCGAGCCATGAAAATCAATGAACACGGTGGCGTAGCCGGCGCCGGCGTATACCTGGGGATTCCAGCGGTAGCTCCAGCTGTTGCCGAAGCTGCCTTGCGGGCCGCCGTGGACGATGAAGGCGACCGGATACTTCGCTCCCTCCACCGCATTCCACGGTTTCATCACGTGGCCATATACCGTTTCGCCCTTGGCGCCCTTGAACGAAAACTGCTCGTACTGGCCGAAGCGAACCTCGGCCAGTGCCTGCTCGTTCAGGTGGGTGAGTTGGGTTAGCGCGGCATTGGCCGTATTGGCCCCATCCGCGCTGCGCTTGAACAGCTGCGCGCCCGACGCCAGGCTGGCCTGGCTGATCACGACCGTATCGCCCGCAATATCGAAGGCGCCGACATAGCCCTTGTCGGTCAGCGGCGTGACTTTGCCATTTGCGGCGTCGATCGAGAACAGGCGGTGCTGGCCGACATCGTCGGCGTTCGCCAGCAGCGACTTGCCGTCGGGCGACCAGCGGAAGTCGGAGACGGAGCGGTCCCAGTCGGCCGCCAGAACGCGCCTCTTGCCGCTGGCAACATCGAGCAGCATGAAGTGAAAGCGGTCGGCCTCGAAGCCGGGACGCTTCATCGCCAGGTAGGCCAGCGTGCGTCCGTCAGGCGAATAGATCGGCTTCGCGTCCCACGCCGGGTTGTCCGCCGTCAGGTTGCGCGGCGCTTCGCCACCGATCGAGGGTACCGAGTAGACGTCGAAGTTGGTCGACCAGGATTCGGTTTTGCCAGCGACGCGTGCCGAAAACACGACGGTCTTGCCGTCGGGGCTGAAGTGGTATTCGTCGGCGTCGCCGAAGGGTTTTGACGGCACGTCGCCGTCGAGCGTGCCGGACAGGCTGACCGGCGCGGCGCTGACGCGCCCGCTGCTGTCGATCGGCGCCGAATACAGCACGTTGTTGCGCTGGTCCGACCAGGTGTCCCAATGGCGGACGAACAGGCGGTCGTAGACCAGGCCGCTGGATTTTTCCTTGGACTTGGCGTCGATCCGTTGTGCGCTGCACGCCAGGTCGGCGCAGTCGCGGAATACCGACAGGCTCAATGCGAGCCGGTCGCCCTGCGGCGACAACCGGAAGTTGTCGACGTCGACCGGCAGGTCGGTGACCTTGGATGCAAGGGTAGCGGTAACTGCGCCGGTGGCCGGCATGCGCCACACTTGCGAACGCGAGAGGTAGTAGATGGCGTCACCGGCTGGCGACCATGCCGGATCGGTGCTGCTGGCGTCACCTTGGGTCAATCGCCGCGGCGCCGCGCTCGGGGTGCGCAGGTCGAGCAGCCACAGTTCGGTATGGCCGCGGTTCTTCGCCATGTCGGTCGCGCGCACCGTATACACCACGCGGGTGGCGTCGGGCGAGAGCACCGGGCTGCCGACACGCTCCATCCTGACCATGTCTTCCACGGTGAATCCACGCGGCGCGGCGAGCGCACCACCGGCCACCAGGGCGGCTCCAAGTACCAACGAACGTAATCTCATGCGGTGTCTCCGACGAAAAATAAAAAGTGCCGGCTTGTGGCCGGTCGCCGGACATGATACCAAGGATGTTGTTGCGAGGACAGATGCGCTGCCTCGCGGGAGGTCACCGAAACAAGTCAGCGATAAAACGCTTCGACCTTGCCTTTGATTTTGATGAGCATCGCTTGGCCCTTGCGGTCGAGCGTCTTGCCGGCGGGGACGCGGATCCAGCCTTCGCTGATGCAGTATTCTTCAACGTCGGTGCGCTCCTTGTCGTTGAACTTGATGCCTACTTCATGTTCAAAAGCGGCGGCAATATGGAAAGGACTGCGTGGGTCGATCGACAGGCGGTCGGGCAGAGGGGGGAGGGTAGGGGTATCGGTCATGGCCAAATTATCGCCCACAAACCGGATCGGTACAACTGCCTGTCATGTGTTGTTGCAACGCAGCCGGCGTAATTGGGCGGCCTGGTAGGCGCCGAAAACGTCGTTGAACAGGCAGCGGATCAGCGGATCGTCGACTATATCGGCGGTCTCGATGTCGGCTTCGATGGCGGCCTCGAATGCCGCGTCGTTGATGCGCATGTACATCGATGTCAGCGACTCGCCCATCTCAAGCGCCGCATACAACTTCGACACCGGAATCTCCGTAGTCCAGGCCAAGCGGCCTTCGCCTTCGCCATCCGACACCGGCGCGATCTGGTCGCCCTGCACGTGAAAACTGAAATGCGTCGCCGCGCCCGCGTGGTCGTACACGGAAAGGCGCCAGAGGCGCCCGGTTTCGAAATAACTGTCTTCGGGCAGTTCCATTTCCCGGTATTTTTCCAGCATGCCGGAACGGCAGTAATCCATGACGCGCTCGTGCTGCGCCGCGGTGAGCGGCGCGAAATGGCGCGCGATGTCGGCCGTATGCGGCGGCGTCGCATCCGGCCGATAGTCGTAGTCCACATCCTGGTCGCCAACCGGCATCACCCAGGCCAGCGGTGCGGCGCCGCGCAGCGATGTCTGGTCCAGCAGCACCGACACCGAGGGATTGAGCCTGGCAACGCGCGCGTCCGGCAGCGCCGCTTCGACCTCCTGTTGGAACTGCCGGTAGGTGACCGGGAAAAATGCGTGGTTATACCAGGACCACGGCTCCTGCAGGAACTGGCAAGAACTCGGCACCACGTATCGCGGGTTGAGAATTTGCAGTTGCTCGATCCAGTCGGCCGGCAGACTGGATGGCGCCGGCGCAGCCCTGCGCGGCGACAGCACGTCGATCTCGCGCATCGTCTGGAACGGCCACAACACCATGTCCCAGGGGGCGTCCCGCGCCAGTTCGGCAAGCGCCTCCGGATCGATCCAGGAGTCGACGACATTCAACACGTTCAGACCATGCGCCTTGATGTGAAACATCGAATCGACGTCCGCATCGAGGGCCGCGCGCGGGATGACGTCGAACGGGCCGACCCTGACCGGCGCATCGATGTGCAACCGCTGGACGTTGACGAAGCCGAGCTCGCGCACCATGGCGAACAGTTCATCGAACAGGCAGTAGAGGTAGATCGGCGTCGCCCGGTCGAGCAAATCGAGGCTCTCGAGCGAGCAGTGGTCGTCGTGGAAATGCGAGATGAACACGGCCGCAAATGTCTGTTGCCGAATTTGCTCGTGATCGAAGCGGACCGCGGGAAAAGCGTGGCAGTTGCGGCTGAAGGGATTTTCGAAGATGGGGTCGAAGGCGATCAGTGTATCGTCGCATTCGAAAACGTAACCGGCATGCAGGACTCTGGAGATTTTTAGTGGCATTGACTAGTTGTTAATGTAAGGCCGTCGTCCCCGCGTGCGCGAGAACGACGTGTTAGGTTAGCGTGCCGGGCTTATTTACCCAGCATCGACACCACATTATCCGTCCCCGGCGCCCCAAACGCCTGCTGTTTCAGCACATGCAACTGGTCGCGCACCTGGGCTGCTTTTTCGAACTCAAGATTTTTGGCATGGTCGACCATCAGTTTTTCGAGCCGCTTGATCTCCTTGCCCATCTGCTTCTCGCTCATCGACTCGTACTTGGCGGTTTCCTCGGCCACTTCAAGCGTCTCGCGCGCCTGCTGCGGACTGTACACGCCGTCGATCATGTCGCGGATCGTCTTCTTGATGCCGACCGGCGTGATGCCGTTTTCCAGGTTGAAGGCGATTTGCTTGTTGCGGCGGCGCTCGGTTTCGTCGATCGCCTTGCGCATCGAATCGGTAATGCGGTCGCCGTACAGGATCGCCACGCCGTTCAAATTGCGGGCGGCACGCCCGATGGTCTGGATCAGGCTGCGCTCGGAGCGCAGGAAGCCCTCTTTGTCGGCATCCAAAATCGCCACCAGCGACACCTCCGGCAAATCGAGGCCCTCGCGCAGCAGGTTGATCCCGACCAGCACGTCGAAGGTGCCCAGCCGCAGGTCGCGCAGGATTTCGACCCGCTCGACCGTCTCGATATCGCTGTGCAGGTAGCGCACCTTGATGCCATGGTCGCTCAGGTAGTCGGTCAGCTGCTCGGACATGCGCTTGGTCAGTGTCGTCACCAGCACCCGCTCGTCCTTCTTGACGCGCTCGGCGATCTCCGACATCAGGTCGTCGACCTGGCTTAATGCCGGCCTGACGATGATCTGCGGGTCGACCAGGCCGGTCGGGCGCACCACCTGCTCGACGACGTTGTCGGCGTGGGTAGTCTCATACTCGGCCGGGGTGGCGGAAACGAACACGGTCTGGCGCAACTTGCCCTCGAACTCGGCGAACTTGAGCGGACGGTTGTCGAGCGCCGACGGCAGCCGGAAGCCGTAGTCGACCAGGTTGGTCTTGCGCGAGCGGTCGCCGTTGTACATCGCGTTGAGCTGGCCGACCAGTACGTGCGACTCGTCGAGGAACATCAGCGCGTCCTTCGGCAGGTAGTCGATCAGCGTTGGCGGCGGCTCACCTGGCATGGCGCCCGACAGGTGGCGCGAGTAGTTCTCGATGCCCTTGGTAAAACCGATTTCGGCCATCATCTCCAGATCGAAACGGGTGCGCTGCTCGAGCCGCTGTTCTTCGATCAGCTTGTTCTCCTTGCGGAAGTACTCGAGCCGGTCGCGCAGTTCGAGCTTGATGGTTTCGATCGCCCGCAGCACCGTGCTACGCGGCGTGACGTAGTGCGAACCAGGATAAACGGTAAAACGCGGGATCTTCTGGCGCACCCGGCCAGTAAGCGGATCGAACAGTTGCAGCGACTCGATCTCGTCGTCGAACATCTCGAGCCGGATCGCCAGTTCCGCATGCTCGGCGGGGAAAATGTCGATGGTGTCGCCGCGCACGCGGAAGGTGCCGCGGCCGAAGTCGATTTCGTTGCGGGTGTACTGCATCTGGATCAGCCGCGCGATGACGTCGCGCTGCGCGACCTTGTCCTTGGCGCGCAAAGTCAAGATCATCTGGTGATATTCTTTTGGATTGCCGATACCGTAAATCGCCGACACCGTGGCGACGATGATCACGTCGCGCCGCTCCATCAGCGACTTGGTGCACGACAGGCGCATCTGCTCGATGTGCTCGTTGATCGACGAGTCTTTTTCGATGAACAGATCGCGTTGCGGCACGTAGGCTTCGGGCTGGTAGTAATCGTAGTAGCTGACGAAATACTCGACCGCGTTTTGCGGGAAGAATTCGCGGAACTCCGCATACAGCTGGGCCGCCAGCGTCTTGTTCGGCGCGAATACGATGGCCGGCCGGCCGGCGCGCGCAATCACGTTGGCCATGGTGTAGGTTTTGCCGGAGCCGGTAACGCCGAGCAAGGTCTGGAACGACAGGCCGTCGTCGATGCCCTCGATCAGGCCGTCGATCGCGGTCGGCTGGTCGCCGGCGGGCGCGAAGGGCTGGTGCAGCTTGAAAGGCGAGCCGGGAAAGCTGACCACCGTCGGCTCAGCGTCTTTTGAGACTAGTTCTGCCATAAAATCAGACCTTTGTTAAAATGGGAGTCCGCTTGCGACCCCTGAGCCTGGGGGGCGCTGTCTATACAACCCTGCTGCGAACCAGCCGATAATCAAGTTTATAACACGATGACTTCTACAGCCTCCGTCAGCATCTTCAGCGCCATTGCCATGGCCCCGCGCGACCCGATTCTCGGTATTACCGAGGCGTTCAACGCCGACGCCAATCCGGCAAAAATCAATCTGGGAGTTGGCGTCTATTATGACGACAACGGCAAGGTTCCGCTGCTCGCATGCGTGCGCAAGGCGGAGGCTTTGATGATCGAACAACAGACGCCGCGCACCTACTTGCCGATCGAAGGACTGGCCGCGTACGACAAGGCGGTGCAAGAACTGGTATTTGGGGCCGACAGCCCGATTATTCAAGACAAGCGCGCGATCACCGTGCAAGCGGTCGGCGGCACCGGCGCTTTGAAAATCGGCGCCGATTTCCTCAAGCGGTTTGCGCCCGAAGGCGCCCAGGTATTCATCAGCGATCCGAGCTGGGAAAACCACCGCGCGCTGTTCGAGAGCGCCGGCTTCGTGGTCAACAATTACGCCTATTACGATGCCGCGACCTGCGGCGTCGACTTTGACGGCATGCTGGCGTCCCTCAAGGCGATGGCGCCCGGCTCGATCGTGGTGCTGCACGCCTGCTGCCACAACCCGACCGGCGCCGACATCACGTCAGGGCAGTGGGATGAAGTCATCGCGGCAGTCAGCGCTGGCGGCCTGATTCCTTTCCTCGACATGGCTTACCAGGGCTTTGGCGCCGGCATCAGCGAAGACGGCAGCGTGGTGCGTCGCTTCGCCGCGGCCGGCGGCGCGCTGCTGGTGTCGAACTCGTTCTCGAAGTCGTTCTCGCTGTACGGCGAACGCGTCGGCGCACTGAGCATAGTCGGCGCCAGCGCCGACGAGGCGGCGCGCATCCTGTCGCAGGTCAAGCGCGTGGTGCGCACCAACTATTCGAACCCGCCCATGCACGGCGGCAAAATCGTGGCGACCGTGCTCAGCACTCCGGAGCTGCGCCAGCTGTGGGAAGACGAGCTGGCCGGCATGCGCGTGCGCATCAAGGAAATGCGCGGCGAGTTCGTGCGCAAGCTGAAACAGAAGGCTCCTGGCCGCGACTTCGAATTCGTGCGCCAGCAGGTCGGCATGTTCTCGTACTCCGGCCTGACAAAAGACCAGGTCGAGAAACTGCGCGCCGAATCGATTTACGCGGTCGATACCGGACGCATCTGCGTGGCCGCCTTGAACTCGAAAAATATCGATCTCGTCATTGACGCGATTGCGAAAGTCCTTTAAGATCTTGCTTCTTCGGATCAACGAAATGGTTGATTCGAAAGGGCAACAGAGCAGTAGTTTGGTAGCCGCGCCAGCGTCGGAAGTTTGACAGGCCAGTTTCTAAAATATATAATGTTGCCTCTTTTCCCTGATAGCTCAGTTGGTAGAGCGACGGACTGTTAATCCGCAGGTCCCTGGTTCGAGTCCAGGTCGGGGAGCCAGAATTTGTAGTTGCAGTAAAATAAAAGAGTTACATGCTTCGCGGCATGTAGCTCTTTTTTTATTGCGCGCCGGTTCATCTTGTGACGTAGTTGTGTCGTACAGCAGGACGCTAATCACCGCCGCATGCCTGCCCATCTGCGCCGGCGTCAGATGGACATAGCGGCGCGCCATCATCACCGACTTCCAATGCCCATTTTTGCATGGCGCTCCGTTCTGGATCAGCCAGATTGCCCACGGTGACTCGTATTCTCCAGCCCGACGTCCGGGCGTTGCGCCAGAGGCGACTATCCGCAGGCGCACGGTGCATGCACACGACAGCAGTACTTGCATGTAGAACTGCGTGCATTATCGGTTTGCTTTCAGTTCCTGGTTTGTGCTGAGTGGCGGCGCAAGCACATCCGGGCGCCGGTACCGTCTCAGCACACCAGCTTCAGACGGGTACGGCGGCGAGTAGCAAACACGTAGGCAGTGGCGTCGCATGGCGGGCGTCCCAGCGCCGGCTGCACGTGTAGCGACAGACCGTCGATCCCGGTGCGCATGTCGACCGCTGCCGTCGCCAACCAAATCGCATCGGCTGACAGCCGCATCACAGGGCGCGCATTAAATCGGCCAGCCAGGCGGCCGGCACATCACCGGGCGGCGTCGACGTCCAACCATTCTTCCTGAGCAGGGCGATCGGCGATCGGCGCCGCTGCCGCAACGGGCGGCCCTACCCGCACCTGCAAACGCCAAACCCAGTAACCGACCTGGCGTATGGGGGAACCCTGTTCGATCGCGTAAGCGCCTGTAATGGCCCGCTCGCATGCCACTGCGTCACACGTTGTTGCCAAACCTTTTCTCGTCCTAAATGTGGCGGGTAATCGAAAGGGCAAGTGAGGCTGGACCGATCATGAAATCAAAGCTAGCGCGGCTGGTCACTTACAATTTTAGCGCGTTATGGGCCAGCGGAGAGATGCGTAACTCAGGCAATAATTAAAGTAGATATTATTAGTAATATATTGACTGGATTTAGGAATTGGCTGACATTCGCTGGTGTTTTCTCTGTTCTTTGCTACTCTCACTGACACGCCCACTCTTACTTTCGGGATTGCCATGACCCGCTACGACAGCATTGCCCACGAACGTTTTGCGGCCCAGGTGCGCGAGGACGGCATCGCCATCCTGCCTGGTCATTTCAGTGCCGAGCTGGTCAAGCAGTGGGCCGACGCCTTCGCGCCGCTGCTCGCCGCCCGTCTGGCCGAGCATCCGGACGAAAACCGCGGCGCGCACCGTCACTACATCACGCTGCCGTTTTCCGGCTTGTTTGCCGATCCGGCCGTGTTCGCCGATCCCGACATCGTCGCCATCGTCAATTTGCTGGTCGGCCCGCAACCGGTGATGTGCCAGCTGGCCGCCGACACGCCCTTGCTCGGCTCCGACTACCAGCCGCTGCACCGCGACAGCGGTTCGCTTTTTCCCGAAACCGCGTTCGACACGCCGCCGTACCAGCTGGCCGTCAATTTCCCGCTGTGCGACGTCACGCCGGAAAACGGCCCTTTCGAAACCACCCGCGGCACCCAGCATATGGAGCGCGCGCGGGCGTTGGCGCTGATCGAATCGGGCGAGCTGGCGCTCGAGCCGGTCTTCATGACGATGGGCGACGTGATGATTCGCGACGTACGCGCCATCCATCGCGGCACGCCCAACCGCAGCGACACGGCGCGCCCGATGGTGGTGCTCGGCTACAGCCGGTCGTGGCTGATGCGCCCCGAAGTCCATATCGACGTGCCGCGCGCGGTGCTCGAGGCGCTGGCGCCGGATGCGCGCGAGCTGTTGCGTTTCAATCCGGTAAGCGACGGCGCGCCGGCGCCGGCCGGCGAGAATTACAAAACCTTCATGTACTAGTTCCCAGCTGGCGCCGCGGCCCTGACGTCTGTCGCGCCACGCCCGCCCGACGCCGGCACTGCCCGCACGCGTACCTGAAAACGCGCCACATGGTATTGCTCGCCGAGCTGGGCCGCCGCCACGCGATCCTGCAGGCCGCCAAGGCCTTCGGACTGACTCGAAAAGGCCGTTGCCACCCACTTGATCAGGATCGCGCCCGCCGCGGTAAAAGTCGGCCCGGCACATGGTTTGCCACAGGTCGTTGATGCGCGCCGGGCCCTGCCCGATCAGGAACGGCGCCATCGCCCGCACCGCCGTCTCGACGGTGCGGGCACGGGCTTCGATGACCGGTTCGCCCCAGCCGAAGACGCCTTCGTCGGTCTCGATTTTCAGCAGCATCCAGCGGGGAGGCACGCGGTAGGTGGTGAGCTTGGCGATTTTCATTCGTCATTCGTTTATCTCGGCAGGGGCGATATGAAAACGCTAGCGCGCTGCAAGGGTAAAAAAATATACGGAATGCTTCCGGTTTTATACGACGACGTCATAGGTCACTCCGGCCTGGAGGGCGGTTGAAGCGGTCTTGTCCTACAGCGCTGCGCCATGCCCGCCGACAGCAGGCGGGGGCGGCAGCGCGCATGATGGCGCAGACTCCACTATGAACATCATCGTGAAAGGAATCGTTATGGGTACGCAAAATGCAGCAGGTGGCGGTAGCCAGTCGGTCGGCTCCGGCCGGGACAACGACAGCGGTGAACAATCGCAGCGCGGTAGCGGCGGCAGCGGCGGCGCCCAGCCGACGCGCAATCTCGAAGACGTCGACGGCGAGGCGCTATCGACCCCGGCCGAGCTGATCGATGAGGCGGCGCCGGAAGGCGCCGGCACTGCGGCGACCGCTAGCACCCGCGGCGCGCAAGACACCCACGCCAGCCAGGCCGGGTCGACCAGTACGGGCCTGGGCGCGCCGGAAACTGGCGCCAACCAGCAGATGAGCGACTTGGCGCCGCCGCGCAAGTAAAATGTAGCTTGCCATCGCCGGCTTGGCACAGCCGCAAAACCACGCGCAATCGTGGTTTTTTTATGCCGGCCTCCTTGTCAATTGAATATTCCGCCAAAGATCGGTCGTTCATTGACTAAGGAAAATATATGGAAGCCAAACGAGCGCGCTTCATCAAGACTGCGATTCTGGCCATTGTAGTCATCGGGCTCGGCACCACCATGCGTTCGAAGACCGCCGAGACGCATGCGCCGGTGCGGGTTGCGGCCGGCTGGCTCCTGAGCGCGTGGGTGGCGCTGAAGCTGGCGATGGCGCTGAAGCGCGGCTACGCGAATTTTCGCGCTGATGCCGGTACCAGCGCTGGCACCGGCATCAGCCTCGACAATATGGACAAGCTGACGGACCAATGTGCTCATCGCGTTGACGGGCCGGACGACGCTGGCGATCACGTCGTCCGGCTCACCGCGCGCCATCAGCACGCGCTTCATTGCGCTGTACGTCGACCAGCCTGGCGCTTTTGCCGATGCCGTGCTGCGGGCCAGCGGCCAAGGAGCGCGCGCAGCCATTGCATAAACCGCCGGCGGGCAGCTATAATGCGCGCTCTTTTCCCTGATAGCTCAGTTGGTAGAGCGACGGACTGTTAATCCGCAGGTCCCTGGTTCGAGTCCAGGTCGGGGAGCCAGAATTCAAGGGCCGCATCGTGAGATGAGGCCCTTTTTTCTATTGCAGTTTTACTTATTTGGACAACCATGAACGATCTCGCGAACAATGTGGAATTCTGGGATGAATGGCAGTTGGCGGCGGTGGCCGCCGGCGTTGCCGTGCCGTTGGCGGAACTGGGCTGCGAGGTGTTGCGCACCCATCGCAAAAACCGCTGGAGCAAAGAGTTTCTGGGTGTCGAGGACGATGCTCCGGTGATGCTCGAGATGTGCCTGGACGAGCCGGCGCAGGCCGAGATGCTGTTTCTCGAAAACCTGCATCCCTACGACGTTGCCCTGCTGGCCGCCGCGCGCAGCCGTCTCGGCCTGACCTGACCGGATCCGGCCTTGCGGTGGTTCCGGCGGTGAACTGAACGGCAAGATGGTCGCGGTCAAGGCAGCGGAACAGTCCGCAAACTGGGCGGTAATTGCGCGCGAAGCGTTAATCGACGCCGACCGTGGGGCTGCCGTTTATGTAACGGCGATCAACTCTATCTTCAGCCCCGGCATCCCATCCGGTGCGTAAACGGCGAGCGTACCTGCATCGAGCGCCTTTTCATACAGCGCGCTTTTCGTCGACAACGAGAAATAATAGGTATTGGGCCGCATCGGGATTGCCGAGGGAACTTGCGGCATATGAGCCAAGGGTACGCCCGGCAAGGCCGATCCGACAATGCGTTCCATATTGTCGGGCGCGGCGACCTTGAGCCGGATCGGCACCGTCGCCACCAGTTCGAGTGCCGGCATATCGGCAGTGACCGCCAGATATAGCTGTGTCTGTTGCGTGACCTTCGCCGGGTCGAGAATCGCTTGAAAGTATGCGCGTCGGCTCCTGTCGGCGACGAGGGGAATAAAGAAGTATTTTGTCCCGATGACCGTATCGACCAGGTCGCGCAGCAATGCGTCGAGCGCCACGAACGCCTCGCCCGGCGCATCGTGACCGTAAGCGGGCAGATCGGCCGTCTTGTAGCGGTCGGAAAAAGTCATCAGCCCGCCGGCGACGGCGAGCATCTGTTGAAACATGGCTTCCCGATGAAGTCCGGGGGATCTGGCGCAGTGCGTGAGCAGTGCGTTCGCCGTACTCACGATGTTGAGCATCCACCACGACGAAATATCGCCGGTTGCCACTTCATACACGTCGTTGTTCGCCTTGCGGTGCATGCGCTGAAGCGATTCGATCTTCGCGGTCATTACGCTGATCAGTCCATCGAGCATGCGCGTGAGGGTAGGTGTGGCGCCAACCGTGACGCTTGGCGGAACGAATCCCGGGACGATCTCGAACCCGCCCTGCGGCGCGCGGCGAACCTGGACTACGGCAACGCTGGTCTGCGGCGCGCGCGTTTCAACCTGTGCCACCAGCCGCGCCTGTTTTTTCATGAATGGCACGTCGATCTCCAATGCCTCACTGAACAGATCGGACGTGCCTAGATCGCAACGCACATAGCGCCCGTTCTCGTCGGCGTTGCCGCCGTGCGGCTTGAGCAGGGCAAGCGCGGCGTGGAACGTGAACGCATCGACGTCCGCCGGCAAGCGCGACAGGTCCACCGGTTCCGGCAACAGGTCGGCGCCCGGCGCCTCGTATATCTCCCCGTCCGGGAAGATGACTGACATCGCGTCCGCACTCAGGCGGTTGTGTCCAAGCCCGTCCAGGTTCCACTGCACCGCGCGCACGCCCCAAAAATATGGGTTGAGCGCCGACGCGATTTTCTGCAGCCGCGTTTCGTGGTAGAGATCCTGTCGCTGGAAATGTTGCGGACCCAGTGTCAGGCCTTCTGACCACATGATCTTCGATGTCGCGCTCATGGCTTCCTCCGCCGTAATGATTTCTCGTTGAACAGATTTTTGGAAGCATGGGCCACCCCTACTGACGGTTGTGGATCTTGCTCATCCCGCTGCGATGTTGGCGCACACCTGTGCTCCTATTGCGAAATCACAATGTTTCCCTAGTTCAAGGATCAATAATGACTGCCGTGGTCGCTTCTGGCCTCATCGAGGAGAACGCGATGCAAGGCTTTACTACCGGCTTGTTCGACCGCCTGGACGATGACAGCGAGCATGCGCCAGCCAACAGACGCGAAGAGCGCGCGCGTGCATTCAAGGATGCCATGCGAAGCGTGACACGCGATCTTCAAGCGCTCCTCAACACCCGGACGGCCGTGTCGGCGGCGTCGCTGGTGCCCTACCCGGCAGTATCGGGCTCCATTGTGAACTACGGGCTCATCGATTTCGCCGGCATGTGCATGAACAGCGACACGGATCAGAAAGAAATCTGCAACGCCGTTCGAATGGCAATCGAACGTCATGAACCGCGATTGCACAAGGTCGCGGTGTCGCTATTGGCAACCCGGGACGCGATAAATCGCGTCGATTTCGTTATCACGGCCAGGCTCAAAAGCGAACCGCATACCGAACCAATGTCTTTCAATGCCGTGTTTCGTCCTTCCCTCCAGCAGTATTCGATCGAAAGCAAAAACTAGAAAGCGGGAGCCACCGAGCCTATGGACGAACTGTTCACGAAGTACGAGCGCGAGCTCGTGATCCTGCGGTCGCTGTGCCGCGAATACGCGCAGCGTTATCCCAAGGTCGCCGCACAACTGCAGATGGGCGGCGACACCTGCGATGACCCGCACGTGGAGCGCCTCATTCAGGGCGTCGCTTTGCTCAGCGCGCGTGTCGCGAAGCGCCTGGACGATTCGTACCCGCAGTTCACCGAAGCGCTGCTCAACCTGATCTTCCCCCACTACTTGCGTCCGTTTCCGTCGTGCGCAATCGCGCGCGTTTTCAGTGCGCCAGGCGTGGCGGGAGAATCCAGATCCGTCGCTGAAATGCTCCGCGGCACCCTGCTCGAGTCCGCGTCGATACATGGCGTGCCGTGCACGTTCACGACCGTCTACGATGTCAGGCCTTCCGCAGTGGTGCTCGCCGAGGCAAGCTTCGAGACCTTCATCTGCGCACCTGTCGCCACACGCCTGCCCGACGGCGTCACGTCGTCGCTGACGCTGAAGTTCGAATCGGCACAGCCGGGAGAGCCGCTCTGCCAGAGCACGGCCACTGTCATTCGCATGTACGCCGATGGCGACGCGTCGTTCTGCGCCGCGCTGCGCGATGCCCTTTTCATGCATACCCGGGCCGCATACCTGCAGCGCGACGACGACGGCACCTGGGAGCGGCTGCCGGTTGTCCCGGTCATGCCGGCCGGTTTCGCGGACGATGAGGCCCTCATTGCGTTTGATGCGCGCTCCCACAAGGCTTACCGCATCCTTGCCGAGTATTTCGCCTTTCCCGAAAAATTCAATTTTTTCGACATCGATATTGCCGCGCTGCTCGCCCGAATGCCGGCCGACCAGACGCGCTTCACGCTACACCTGGCGATAGCTGATGTTGAACCCGACGGCAACCGGGCGCGCATGCTGGCAAGTTTATCGAAAAAACATCTTCTGCAAGGCTGTACGCCGGTTGTCAACCTGTTCAGGCAGCCGGGCGTACCGATTACGTATGACCAGCTCTCCGCCGAGTACACCCTGCTTGCGCACGGCAATTTTCCGCAGGCGTACGAGGTGTACTCGGTCGACAAGGTGCATATGGTGCGCCAGAGCGGACGCGACACGAAAATGACCGAATTTCGCCCTTTCTATTCTCTGCGGCATGGCGAAGAAGAGGGCGTCGAGCGAGGGCGCTACTGGCTGATGCGCCATGACGAGACACTTGCCCTCTGCAGCCCCGGGCACGAAAAGTCGATCACGCTCGTCAACGCGGATGGCGAGCCGCTCGAGATCGGAAGAAACATCCTTTCCATCGAGCTAAGCTGCACCAACCGCGATCTGCCGTGCTCGCTCAAGACCGGCGCGGCCGAGGGCGACTTGTTCATTCCTGGCGCGGCGCGCAGCGACGTGATTCGCCTGCTGCGCCGGCCGACCCGCCCGGCCCGGCTGACGAACGGACCCGGCATGCATTGGCGTCTTGTTTCGCATCTCGCGCTCAACCACCATTCGCTGGCACTGGAAGGCGCGGAAGGCCTGCGCGAAATGCTGACCCTGTACGACCTGGCGTCGTCGGCTGTTTCGCGCCGGCAGATCGGCGGCATCAAAGCCCTCGAGCAGGATCCCGCCACTGCATGGATCAGGCACAAGCGCGGATCGTCGCTGATGCACGGTACCGAAATTCGCCTCACGCTCGACGAGGAAGCTTACGCCGGGGCTGGCCTGTACTTGTTCGTGCAGATTCTCGACCAATTTTTCGCGTTGTACGTTCACCTGAACAGCTTTGTCGAACTCGTCATCCTGTCCCATCAAAGCGGAAAGGAACTGTGCCGATGCAAGCCACGAAGCGGAAGCATGAATCTGGTGTGATCGGGCTGCTGCTGGACCAACCGCACCGGTTCAAATTCACCCAGTTGCTCAACCTCCTGTTGCGCGATTTGCGGCGCCAGGGCGTCAGCTACGAGCGCGCGTTCCGCCAGATCATCTCGTTTCGGAACAGTCTGTCCTTATCATTCCCGGCCAGCGAAGTCCAGGCGCTCGACGTCGAGCCGAAAACGCGGGATGCCCTTGGTGCGATGCCCGCCGGCGAGCTCAAACGCATCCGTATCACCCCTGCTTTTATCGGGCTGCTGGGCGCCGGCGGAACCCTTCCTTTGCACGACACCGAGCGAATCGCCATGCGCAAGGCAGATGGTGGCGATGCCAGCCAGCGCGATCTGCTCGATGTCTTTTCGAATCGATTGATCGGGCTGTTCTATGAAGCATGGGGCAAGTACCGGGTCGAACACAGCCTGAACGTGCGCGACCACGACCTCTTGCTGCCGATGCTGAGCGCCTTGGCGGGCACGAGAACGAGGCCTGCCGGAGAAATTGGCCGGCCGCTCGGCCGGGTGAGACCGGAGACCACGGCCTACTTTTCGGGGCTGCTCAGAACCCGCCCCGTATCGGCTGGCACCGTGGAACAGGTGTTGAGCGCCTACTTTGGGATACCGATCCGATTGGAGCAGTTCGTCGGTTGCTGGGATCGAATCGCTGAAAACCGCCGCAGCACGCTCGGCACCACGACGCCGGTTCTCGGCTTCGGCGCGGCGCTCGGCGTGCGCCTGTGGCGCCACGACTTGAGCGCGCGGCTGCACATCGGCCCGCTGGATGAAGCGCAGGTCCAGGGCTTTCTGCCTGGCGGAAGCGCGCTGGCGGCTCTCGAAGAAATGACTCGCCTGTTTGCCGTGCCGACGTTGCGGTACGAAGTGCGCCTGTTGCTGGCGCCTCCTTGCATCAAGCCGCTCACTTTGAGCACGAGAACGACGCCACGCCGCCTTGGCTGGAGCACTTTCCTGACCGGAACGCCCGGCCTCGCCGGCCGCCCTGAAATCAGGTCGGCGCTTCGCCTGCCGTCCGCACTTTTCCAAGCCTGACGCAGATAGCGGCGCTTAAACCACGCTGGCCGCAAGGGTGCCGGCCCGGTACGGTTTCGGCACAGGCACGTCGCCCTGTAGCTGGTCCGCGTGAATCAGCACCGGCGCCACGAAGATGAGTTTGCGCTGCTGGTTGCCGGCGCCAAAGGGCTGCATTCGAAAATGCCCGCGGCGCCAGTGCGGCGCCACGGCGCTTCCCGCGCCACCTGCCGCCGTGGCCAAAGGCACGGACGCGGGGCCGACGAGGATGCTGTTGTACCGGGAGGCGCACTTGCGTAACAGTTTGGCGCGCTTGCGCTCGCCCAGGCCGGCGGCGCGCCGCAGCGCTTCGTCATATTCGGGCTGTTCCATCACGCGCGCCTGCTTCAAGGCCATGTACAGGAACACCCTCACCACGTAGCTGACAGCGGCATGCATCGACTGATGGAACTCGTCCACGGGCTGCTCGGCGACAGTGTTAAGCACGTTGGAGAGCCATTCGCCGACCGTGGTGCTGCCCCGATCCGTCTCGCCGAGCAGTGCGACATGGCCATTGTGGCAATCCTGCCGCTTGCTGATAAAGACGAGTTCCAGCGTCCAAACTGCTTCCCCTTTGGCATGACGGGCGGGGTCCGGGGTGAAAAAACAAAAAACCCCGTCGAAGACGCTGTCGGCGGCTTGCGAATCCGGCACCGTCAGGTAGTGCATTGCCGCTTCGCCAAAGCGCAGATACTGGGCTGGATATGGTGGCGCCACCATGCTCATTGGAAGACTGGTGTCCACGTCCGAATTCGTCAGCAGCGTTTCCAGTGCCGCCGTGGCCTCGATCACCGTCCCTTTGTTCAAGTGATACTTCAGGTTTGCGCTGATCTCGACCGCGAGCATCCGGCGATTCGCAGTCACTTTCTCGGTCGCTTGCTTTGGTACCAAAGACATG
>NZ_PDOB01000007.1 GCF_002760665.1 Massilia psychrophila
TGCACGGCGGCGCGTGAGCGGCAAATCGTCTTCAGCGCCGACGACGTGTGCGCCTTCCGCACCGTCTACGACAACATCGTGCGGGAAGGCGAAAGGGCCAATCCCGTCGCCAGCGGACGCGTCAAGCAATCGACCACGGTCAACCTGCTGCGCCGCTTCCGTCAGTACGGCGACGCCGTCTTGCGCTTCATCGGCAACTTCACGGTGCCGTTTACAAACAACACGGCCGAGCGTGCAGTCCGTATGCCAAAAGTGAAACAGAAGGTTTCCGGCTGCTTCCGCACGCTTGATGGCGCCGAGTATTTCTGCGTCATTCGCTCCTGCCTCGACACCCTGCGCAAGCAAGGCCACAACATGCTTGCCGTGCTGCAGCAGGCCTTCGCCGGCACTCCTATTCAGTCAGCTGCATAGCGGCTGAATAGTTACCCTAAAAGTTATATTTCCACTAGGTTATTTCATTGGATAGCGCCGAGCGCCTGCGCTTATTCTGAATTGATCACATAACGTAATGCAAAGACATTACTTTTACAATATTGCCGTACTTGCATCCAAGTGCGGCCACCCCGCCCAAGAGAACCCCGAGGAGATTACCCGTGAAGTTGAAAAAAATCGCACACCTGATTGCCCTGATCGGCGTCGTCGGTCCGGCAATGGCGCAGGAGGCGCAACCGCAGCAATCGCAGCAATCGCAGCAAGCGATGCAGCGCGTGGAAATCACGGGTAGTTCGATCAAGCGGATCGCCAAGGAGGGCGGGCTGCCGGTTGAAATCATCACCAAGAAACAGCTGGAAGAGCAGGGCATTGTCACCGCCGAGCAACTGATCATGACGCTCAATGTCAACGGCAACGGTTCGGACAATCTGGCCAGTAACGCCGACGTCACCTCTGGCGCCCAGCGCGGCAACAACGGTGCGTCGTCGGCCAACTTGCGCGGCCAGGGCGCCGACAGTACCCTGGTCCTGCTCAATGGCCGCCGCGTGGCGACCCACGGCATGAAAGGTTCGGCAGTCGACCTCAACTCGATCCCGTTCGCAGCAGTCGAGCGCGTTGAAGTGCTCAAGGACGGCGCCTCGGCGATCTACGGCACCGATGCCATCGGCGGCGTGATCAACTTCATCCTCAAAAAGAATTACACCGGGCTCGAAGCGCAGGCATTTACCGACGTTGCCCAGGCCGGTGGCGGTAACATCAAGCGCGTGTCGGTCGTCGGCGGTTTTGGTGACCTGAACGAAAAAGGTTTCAATATCCTCGTCACCGCCGCCCACAGCGAGAACGCGGCCTTGCGCGGCAACCAGCGCGACTTCATCAACACGTTCCAGCCTGACCGCGGCCTGTCAGTCGACACCCGCGGCGCGCCGTTCGCCAACCTGTTCGCCACCACCGTCGGCCCGTCGTTCATGGCGCGCACCGGCGGCACTGGCCCGACCATTCCGGGCGCAAGCACCCAGACCTATAACGGCATTAGCCTGCTCGACCTGCCGGGCGGCGCCGGTTGCGCAACCATCGACGGCATGGGCGTGTACGATGAAAAACTGTGGGATACCGCCTCCGCCAAATACGGTTGCGCATGGGATACTGGTCGCGCCGCCGTGCTGCAGCAGCCTGTGTCGAGCGACAACGGCGTGATCCGCGCCACCATGAAGCTGGGCACCAGCCAGGTGTTCGCCGAAGGCGTCGCTTCGCAAACCACGGTCAAGAAGAGCTTCTCACCGAACCAGGTCTCGCCAAGCTCGTTGAACTTCCCCGCCAGCACGTTCTACCCGAGCACCGGCGCTGCCTATAACGGCGTCGTCAACGCCATGGTCGCGGCATTCCCGACGCTCGAAGCGAACCGCGGCCTGCCGTTGGCTTACCGCTGGCGCTGCATGGACTGCGGCAACCGCGAAATAGAAACCACCACCAAGGCTGGCCGCTTCCTGATCGGCGCCGATGGCCCGATCGGAAAATTCGACTACCGCGTCGGCATTTCGCGCGCCTCCAGCGAGTCGCAGTCGACCGTCGGCAGCGGCTACAACTATACCGTAGCGCTGGGCGCCGCCCTCGGCACCGGCATCGTCAACCCGTTCCTGAAAGCCGGCGAAAAGCAAACCCAGGCAGCGACCGACCTGATCAACAGCACTTCGGCCAAGGGCGTTGTCCTCTATGGCGGCAAGACTACCCTGACCCAGGCCGACGCCGCGATTTCAGGCGAGCTCTACATGTTGCCAACCGGCGCCATCCTCGGCGCCATCGGCACCGACCTGCGCCGCGAAGAGTACGCGTTCAATGGCGACGCGCGCGCCGCCACTGCCCGCCCGGCGATCCTCAATGCGCCGTTCGACGATGCCAATGCATTGCTGCACGCGCAGCGCGACATCCGCGCCTTCTACGGCGAAGTGATGATTCCGGTAATGAAGTCGCTTGAAGTAACGCTGGCCGGTCGCCAGGATCACTACACCGGTTTCGGCAGCACCTTCAACCCGAAAGTATCGTTCCGCTTCCAGCCGGTCGACCAGCTGCTGTTCCGTGGTTCGTACAATACCGGTTTCCGCGCGCCGTCGTTCAACCAGCTGTTCAACGGCATCACCGAGTCGCCGTACGCCGGCAAGGACCTGGCCGACCCGGCCAAGTGCCCGGGGGCGAAAGCGGACAGCACCAAGCCGGGCTGTGAGTCGATCACGCCGACCACCGTGACCGGCGGCAAACCTACCCTCGGACCCGAGACCGCCAAGCAGGCCACCATCGGCGTCGTGTTCGAGCCATCATCGCGTTTCTCGGCCAACCTCGACCTGTGGGAAGTGCGCAAGGAAAATACGATCGACTCGATCACCGTGGCCACCTTGCTCGCCAACTACGAGCTGTTCAAGGATAGCTTCCTGCGCGACAGCGCCGGCAACCTGATAGGTGTCGACCAGCGCTGGGTCAATGCCGGCAGCCGCATCACGCGCGGCATCGAAGTCGGCGCCCGCACCAACGGCAAGGTTTGGGACGGCGTATGGTCGGCCGGCATCGACGGCTCTTACCTGCTGGAGAAGAAATCCCGCGCCAACGACAACGCCCCGTTCGGCGCCAGCGAAGTGGGCAAATTCACGTTCACCGGTGATCTCGGCCTGAAGTGGAAGCACACTGCCAACGTCAGT
Source organism: Massilia psychrophila (assembly GCF_002760665.1). Classification (GTDB taxonomy): domain Bacteria; phylum Pseudomonadota; class Gammaproteobacteria; order Burkholderiales; family Burkholderiaceae_D; genus JAFCUW01. The sequence continues at coordinate 3,120 of NZ_PDOB01000007.1, forward strand.
TTCAAGAAGGGCGACTGGAGCACGGCCTTGTACAATGTCTACCGCGCCGGATACAAAGACCAGGTGTTGCCAGGCGTCGCCAATGGTTTGGTCAAGCCAAGCAATTACCAGTCGAAAGTCGATCCATACTCGATCTTCCACGCCAGCGTCAGCTACGGCGGCATCAAGAACCTGACCCTGACCGCCGGCGTGAAGAACATCTTTGACCAGGATCCGCCGTTTGCCATCACATACGACGGCAACACCGGCGCCGGCAGCTCGTGGGAGCCACGCGTGGCCGATCCACGCGGCCGTTCGTTCAACCTGTTCGCCAATTACAAGTTCATATAATTGCAGCAAGGTAGCAAGCTGGCGGCCCGTTGCACATGCCTTTCGGCCCTTGTGCAGCGGGCTTTTTTCATTTGCATCCACCTAGTCAGCGAGCAGCGATGTCGAGCAGTAGCAAACCAATCAGCCGGCGCGGCTTCGGCACGTTGGTCGCAACCGCGCTGGCGCTGCCCGGCGTGGTCGCCGCCGCCGATGCGCATCCGCACCGGTTGCACCATCCCAGGAAACGACCGTTGATCAAACCACCCCGCCTGCGCGAAGGCGATCTCGTCGGCCTGATCGCGCCGGGCGGCCACGCCAGCGATGCGTCAATCGAGAAATCGGTGCGCCGGATCGAAGCACTCGGCTTTCGCTGCAAGCCTGGCGCCAACCTGCGCGCGGTGCACGGCAACTACGCCGGCTCGGTGCAGCAGCGATTACATGACCTGCACGCCATGTTCGCCGATCCCGAAGTAAAAGCGATCTGGTGCCTGCGCGGCGGCTCCGGCTGCATTTCGCTGCTATCGAAGCTCGACTATGCGCTGGTGCGCGCCAACCCGAAAGTGCTGCTCGGTTACTCCGACATCACCGCGCTGCACCTAGCAATCGGGCGCCACGCCGGCCTGGTGACGTTCCACGGTCCGGTGGCGTCGTCGACGCCGTCCGTTTATTCGACCGCCCACATGCTGGCGGTGCTGATGGATCCGCAGCCGACCTACACCATTCCGATGGCAATGGAAAACGACCTGCGCGCCCGCGTCGAGCCGCATTACGCGATCCGCACGGTGCACGCCGGCCAGGCAAGCGGAATTTTGACGGGCGGCAACCTGAGCATGGTCAGCGCGCTGGCGGGCACGCCTTACGCCGCCGATTTGCGCAACAGCATCCTGTTCATCGAGGAAGTCAACGAGGCGCCTTACCGGATCGACCGCTGGCTGACGCAGCTCGATTTGTCGCTCGGCCTTGGCACGGCGGCGGCGGTGATGATCGGCATCTGCGACAACTGCGGCGGCACCGACGAGGACATCACGCTGACGTTGGAAGAGACGCTCGACATCCACCTGCAGCCCTTGAAAGTGCCGGCGGTGACGGGTTATTCGTTCGGCCACATCGGCAACCAGTTTACGCTGCCGATGGGGGTGCGGGCCAGGCTCGATACCGAGCGGCAGACGGTGACGTTGCTGGAGGCAGCGGTCAGCTAATCACACAGTCATTGGTTCCCCGCATTCGCGAGGACGACTGCTCACTTCGATCATCAGTGCGTGACGATCTGCGACAGCACCGAAAACGCGGCGCCGGCCTGCGACTGGTCGAGCAGGATGGTCAGCTCGGAAAACGTGCACATCATGTTGACCACGCTGATCTTGTCCCACGCCAGTTTCTTCAGCACCGAGTGATACACGCCCGGCGTGCGCCGCGTTTCGGGATTGAGCCGCAGCGTCAGCGCAGTCAGATTGTCGACCCGCGCCAGCAGGCGCTCGCCGGCGAATGCCTGTTCGACCATGCGATCGAGCGGGCGGCTGCACGCCACCAGCACTTCGTGCACGCCGCGCGTGACGCTGACGAAGGCGCCGGGACAGGACTCGGCCAGTGCCAGCAGCTGGCGCTGGCATTCGTTGCTGCTGTCGGACAGGCGGTAGGTTGAAATGGCCAAGTCGGCGCGGGTGGTCAATTCGCCCGTGCGCGGCGCCAGCACAATCGGCGCTGCCCGGTCCTGCGGCGGCAGGCGCTCCGAAATGCGACGCAGCGCCATCACCACGGCGGCCTGGCCAACCGGCTTCCACAGGTCCGATTCAAGCTGCGGGCGCAACTGGCGCGCCAGTTCGGACAGGTTGATTAGGCCAGCGGCGATCCCTTCGGTCAGGAAGGGCGACTCTGACACTAACTGTTCAACTTTGTTGGCGATCGAGAGCATAGGTATTCGATTTCCCCTCCGGGCCGAGGCGCCCGGTACAGTACTTGTTCAATTGTTCGCCAAGCCGGCCGGCCAGATGCATCGCGCGCGAACGAGGGTTGGCTCCTGCGTCGTGCTTGACGTCGCCGCTGGTTGCGTGTGGCTGGCGAATGTGGATGGTTGCGTATGGCCAGGTTTGCCTGGGCGGGCAGCGTGGCGCCGGTCAGCGCGCGCCGGCCGTATAAGGCGCGCGGCCGCTAGATTGCGGTGAAGTCATGTTGGTCTCTTGAATGGCGCCGTAGGCGGACGCTTGCCCGGTGCTTTTTATCGACGCCACCTGACGTTTCCGCCGGTAACTTGTAACGAGTGTAGGCCCTATTTATTAGAAATTGCAATCAAATTGCGCTATTGAATCTATCGAATTGTTTCGTTTTTGCAGCACCAGCGTGCGAAATCGTTTGCCGTACTGAAGCGAACGCAAAAATGCGATGTATGCATATACAAAAACAAAACATTAGTTGGCATTCATTAAAAACCACCAATTAATAAAAAGCTATTAGTTTGAACAGCTTATCCAAATGCCGCAGTTCGGTAGTGTTGCAAAATTGCCAAAGTGTGCTGAAAAAGCGCCGATTCGACCGAAAAACTTGCGGGGGATGCTGCTGCGCGCCAGCCGATGTCACATTCCAGCCATGGAGTAAAAGTCTGTCCAGCAAGACTCATCGTGATTAAAAATGTCCAGATTTAACATTTTTTGCGGGCTCGTCCAAATTGGCGAGATTTTTGACTTGCCCGGCATCAAGGGAATACCGTCGCTTTCTCGATGGCGATGGCGCGGTGGCATACACCGTCTGGCTGTGTCGAGGCACACGATAAATCAGATCTACGACCCACCCAATGGAGAAGACAATGAATTTACGCAAAACCCTGATCGCCGCATCGTTGGCCGCGCTGCCGATGATGCTGTGCAGCGAAGCGGTGGCCGCCGGTCCGATGATGGGCTCGCCGATTGTTGCCGCCGCCGCATCGGACCACGGCGCGCTGGTCGCCAAACTTCACGCCGCCAACGACAAGCGCGGCCTCGACGCCAACCACGGCTACGCCGTCGCCAGCGCGCATCCGGGCGTCGCCGGCACCAGGATCAGCCGCGTCGACCACACCTATAAAGGCGTGCGGGTGTTCCACTCCGAATCGGTGCTGGTCACCAACGACGCCGGCAAGATCGTCAGCGAATCGGTGACCGACCGCCGTTCCGGCCTCGGTTACGGCGCTGCCAGTGGGAAAATGTTTGGCCGCTTTGCCAGCTTCAGCGTGCAGCCGTCGATATCGGCGGCGGCGGCGATCGATTCGGTGGTGGCGGCCGTTTCGCCCGGCGCGGTGCATGCGGCCAAGCCGAGCACCGAGCTGATCGTGTTCCCGATCGTTGTCTCGGTGCGGGTGCCGGCGGCGGCCAACAAGATCGAGAGCGACCTCAACGCCCTGGACCTGGAACAGCAGGTCACCGGCTACGAGCTGGCCTATCTGGTGCAGACCCGCATGATTGCCGGCGGCAACCGGCCGGTCTATGTCGACACCGTGGTCAGCGCCAGCGACGGCCGCGTGCTCAAGCAGTGGCAGGCGCTGCAGACCGTGACCGGCACCGGCAACAGCCAGTACAACGGCGTCGTGCCGATCAGCACCACCTTGTCGGGCAGCACCTATACGATGAAGGATGCCAACCGCGGCATCGGCGGCGCCTTTGGCGCGATGGCAATCACCAACGCCAACCACGGCACCACTGCCGGCGCCATCTATACCAACACGACCAACACCTGGGGCGACGGCCAGCAGTACATCGCCGGCGGCAGCACCACCAATGCCAACGGCCAGACCGCTGCGGTAAATGCGATGTGGGGGCTGATGAACGCCTACGACATGATGAAAAATACGCTCGGCTGGCAGTCGCTCGATGGCAACAACACCGCCACCTACATTGCCGTCCACGTCAACACCGCCTACGACAATGCTTACTACAGCGACACTTGCAAGTGCATGTTCATTGGCGACGGTTCGTCGTTCAAGAACCTCGGTGCGATCGACGTGATTGGCCACGAAATGGGCCACGGCGTCACCGCCGCCACCAGTAACCTGACCTACTCGGGCGAGTCCGGCGGCTTGAACGAGTCCAGTTCCGACATCAACGGCGAAGCGGTGGAAGCCTATGCGCGCGCCGGCGGCACCGGCACCACCATCCCGAATACCGGCAACGACTGGGTCACGGGCCTTGAAATCAGCAAGACCGGCACGCCGCTGCGCTACCTCTACAAGCCGAGCAAGGACGGCAGCAGCCCGAACGCCTGGAGCAGCACCGTCGGCAGCCTCGACGTGCACTACAGCAGCGGCCCGAACAACCGCATGTTCTATTTCCTCGCGCAGGGTTCCAACTCGACCTCGACGAGCGACTATTACAGCGCTTATTTGAACAAGGCACCGCTGGCGATGACCGGCATCGGCACCGACAAGGCCTACCGTATCTGGTTCCGCGCGCTGACCACCAAGTTTACCGCCTCCACCAATTACGCCGACGCCCGCGCCAAGGTGCTGCTGGCGGCCCAGGAACTGTACGGCGTGGGCAGCAAGGAAGCGACCGCGGTGCAGCGCGCATACGCGGCGATCAACGTCGGCGCCGACGTCGCCGAAGCGGCTAGCGGCGGCGCGGTGGCGATCAGCACGAACCCAGCCAGCGTCACCGTGACCGCGGGCGCGGTCGCCAATTTTTCCGTCACCGCGACCGGTGGCAGCGCGCCCTACACGTACCAGTGGCTGCGCAACGGCGCCAGCATCGCCGGCGCCACCGCGGCCAGCTACAGCCTGACGGCGCAAACGGGCGACAACGGCGCCGGCTTTAGCGCCAGGGTCACCGACTCGGCCGCAACGCCAGGCAGCGCGACCAGCAGCACCGCCACGCTGACGGTGTCCTCAGGCGGCGCGACCGAGAGAATCGTCAACGGCAGCTTCGAGTCGGGCACCACCGGCTGGGCCGGCACCACCGGCGTGATCGGCGCTTACGCCGGCCAGAGCGCGTACGACGGCACCCGCTTTGCCTGGCTCGGCGGCAACGGCGCCACGGCCAGCGAAACCATCACCCAGGCAGTGGCGATCCCGTCGGCGGCCACCGCGGCTTCGCTGACGTTTGCGCTGCACATCGACACGGCCGAGACCACCACCACCAGCGCATACGACAAGCTGGTGGTGACGGTGAAAAATTCGGCCGGCACGGTATTGGGCACCCTGGCGACGTATTCCAACCTGAACAAGGCAACCGGCTACCAGGTCCGCAGCTTCAACCTGCTGGCGTACAAGGGCCAGACGGTGACGCTGTCGTTCGCCGTGAAGGAAGACGCGTCGCTGCAAACTTCATTCGTGGTCGACAAGGTCAGCCTGGTGACGCAGTAAGCACGGCAAGCCCCAGATAAGCCCCGGCTTCGGCCGGGGGTTTTTTTCGTCGCGCCTTTGCGCGATAGGTATTTTTCTTGCGCTGGCGAAACACCAAGTGGCCCGCGCCCTGCGCGCCATCAAGCCTCCGCTCCAGCGCTCGCTCGAAGCGCGCAATCCCGCGGCATCGTTCAAGCGCAATCACGTCTGAGTATGGACGAGCCAGACCACGCGTCCGGCCAGCACCATTTTTTCATCGACCGCCCCCTTGCTCGCCGTATTTCCTCTCGTGTTGTGCAACGCCGCACTGGTGGCCAGCAGTACACCGGCGGCAGCACCACCAACGCCAACGCCCAGACCGCGGCGGTGAATGCGATGTGGGGCTTGATGAACACCTACGACATGCTGAAAAACACCCTCGGCTCGTATTCGCTCGACGGCAACAACACCGCCACCTACATCGCCGCCCACGTCTTCAGCAACTACGACAATGCCTTCTACGACGACCGTTGCAAGTGCATGTTCATCGGTGATGGTGCGTCGTTCTACAACCTCGGCGCGATCGACGTGATCGGCCACGAGATGTCGCACGGCATCACCGTCGCCGCCACGTCCAATCTCACCTATTCGGGCGAATCGGGCGGCCCGAACAACCGCATGTTCTACTTCCTGTCGCAGGGCTCGAACGCCAGCGCCAGCAGCGACTACCACAGCGCCTATCTGAGCGGTGCGCCGCTGGCAATGACGGGCATCAGCACCGACAAGGCTTGCCGTATCTGGTTTCGCGCTGACCATCCAGTTTACTGCCTCGACCAATTACGCCGGCGCCCGCGCCCGGGTGCTGTTGTCAGCCCAGGAACTGTACGGCGCCGGCTTCAGCGTCAGGGTAACCGATTCGGCCAGCGTGACCACACTGACGGTGTCGTCGGGCACCACGAGCGAGAAAGTCGTCAACGGCAGCGTCGAGTCCGGCACTAGCGGCTGGGACGGCAGCACCTCGGAGACCAGCGCCGAGATTGCCTACGACAAGATGGTGGTGACGGTAAAAAATTCCGCTGGAACGATGCTGGCCATGCTGGCCCCCTACAGCAACCTGAACCAGGCGCCCGGATACCAGGTCCGCAATATCGACCTGCTGGCCTACAAGGGACAGACGGTGACGCTGTCGTTCGCCGCGACCGAGGATGAATCGCTGCAGACCTCGTTCGTGCTCGGCGGCGTCAGCCTGGTGACCCAGTAAAGGCGGCAAATAACAAACCACTGCATATCCGGCTACAGCGCGCGCGCGATCAATATCTTCTGGATGTCGCTGGTGCCTTCGTAGATCTGGCACACGCGCACGTCGCGGTAGATGCGCTCGATGGGGAAATCGCTGACGTAGCCGTAGCCGCCGAATACCTGCATCGCCTCCGACACCACCCGTTCGGCCATCTCGGAGGCGAACAGCTTGGCCATCGCCGCCTCTTTCAGGCACGGCAAGCCGGCGTCTTTCATCGACGCCGCATGGCGGATCAGCTGGCGCGCCGCTTCGATCTTGGTCGCCATGTCGGCCAGCTTGAACTGCACCGCCTGGTGCTCGAAGATCGCCTTGCCGAAGCTTTCGCGCTCGCGCGCGTACGCCAGCGCGGCGTCGAACGCGGCGCGTGCCATGCCGACCGATTGCGCAGCGATGCCGATGCGCCCGCCTTCGAGCCCCGACAGCGCGATCTTGTAGCCTTGCCCTTCCTCGCCGATCAGGTTTTCAAGCGGAATGCGGCAGTTCTCGAACAGGATCTGCGCCGTGTCGGACGAGTGCTGGCCCATCTTCTGTTCCAGCCCGGCGACGATGTAGCCGGGGTTTGAGGTCGGTACCCAGAACGCGCTGATGCCGCGCTTGCCGGCGGCCTTGTCGGTGACGGCCATGACGATGGCGACGTCGCCGTATTTGCCGCTGGTAATGAATTGCTTGGTGCCGTTGATGACGTATTCGTCACCAACGCGGCTGGCGGTCGTGCGCAGCGCCGAGGCGTCGCTGCCGGTGTGCGGCTCGGTCAGGGCGAAGGCGCCGAGCATGTCGCCGCGCGCCAGCGGGCGCAGCCACTGTTCTTTCTGCGCGTCGTTCGCATACATCATGGCGATGCTGCACACCGGGCAGTTGTTGACCGAGATGATGGTGGACACGCCGCCATCGCCGGCGGCGATTTCTTCCAGCACCAGCGCCAGCGACACGTAATCGAGTCCCGCGCCGCCAAGGTGTTCCGGCACGGCGACGCCGAATGCGCCGAGCGCGGCCAGCTCTTGTAGTTCTTCCTTTGGAAAATGGTGTTCCTTGTCCCAGCGCGCCGCGTTGGGCGCGAGGCGCTCCTGCGAAAAGCTGCGCAGCGCGTCGCGGATCATCTGGTGTTCTTCGGTCAATATCATGCGGTCTCGCTTGTTGTCCGTGCTTGGGAGTTGAGGCTCACCACGCGATCGGGGTGCCGTCGTAATTGTAAAATTTGCCGTTATCAAGCGCGCTCAAACGGGCCAGGGTGGCGCGTAATCCGGCCACGCTTTGTTCGACCGGCAGGTCGGCGCCAAGGCCGCCCATGTCGGTTTGCACCCAGCCCGGATGGAAGGCCAGGCAGGTGGCGCCTTGCGGGCCAAATTCGATGCTCGCGTCTTTCAGCACCGAGTTGAGCGCGGCCTTGCTGGCGCGGTATAGCGAGCCGTTGGCGGCAGTGCGCGAACCGATCGATCCCATCCGCGAAGACAGTACCGCCAGCTTTCCGCGCGATGCCGCCACAATCGGGGCCAGCAGCGGCAGCAGCCGCATCGCCGCCAGCACGTTGGTGTGCATGACGGCGTCGAACTCGGCGTCGGTCGGAAAACCGTCGTTGCGCGGACCGTACAGGCCGGCGACCAAGAAGGCGACGTCGAGCTGTTCGCCGTCCAGGTGCCAGCCCAACGCCGCGATCGAGTCAACGCTGGCGACGTCGAGGTCAAGCGCCTCTGCGCCCATCGCCGACAGGGCCGCGCACTGCGCTTCCGTGCGCGCGGTAGCGATGGTACGCCAGCCGTCGGCCAGGTACTGGCGCGCCATCTCGCGGCCGATGCCGCGCGAGGCGCCCACGATCAGCGCGGTCGGCATGGCTACGCCATTTCGAACGCCATCGCCGTCGCTTCGCCGCCGCCGATGCACAGCGCCGCGACGCCGCGCTTGCCACCGGTCTTTTTCAACGCGCCCAGCAAGGTGACGATGATGCGCGCGCCGGAGGCGCCGATCGGGTGGCCCAGCGCGCAGGCGCCGCCGTGGATGTTGATCTTGCTGTGCGGGATATCGAGTTCGTGCATCGCCGCCATCGGCACCGCGGCGAACGCTTCGTTGATCTCGAACAGGTCGACGCCGGCAGCGCTCCAGCCGGTTTTGGCCAGCAGTTTTTGCAGCGCGCCGATCGGCGCCGTGGTGAACAGGTTCGGCTCCTGGGCGTGGGTGGCGTGGCCGACGATACGGGCGATGACGGTCAAACCCAGTTTGGCGGCGGTCGATTCGCGCATCAGCACCAGCGCGGCGGCGCCGTCGTTGATCGACGACGACGAGGCGGCGGTGATGCTGCCGTCTTTTTTGAACGCCGGGCGCAGCGACGGTATCTTGTCGAGCTTGGCCTTGAGCGGGCCTTCGTCCTTGTCGATGACGGTGTCACCAAGCCGACCGCTCACGGTAACCGGCGCGATTTCCCACTTGAAGTGGCCTTCGCTGGTGGCGGCCTGGGCGCGCTTGACCGACTCGATGGCGAACGCATCCTGCGCTTCGCGGGTGAACGCATACTTGGTGGCGCATTCTTCGGCGAAGGTGCCCATCGATCGGCCGCCGCCGGTTTTTTCGTCTTTGCTGTAGGCGTCTTCCAGGCCGTCGAGCATCATGTGGTCGTACATCATGCCGTGGCCGATGCGGTAGCCGCCGCGCGCCTTCGGGATCAGGTACGGCGCGTTGGTCATCGATTCCATGCCGCCGGCGACGATCACTTCGGCGCTGCCGGCAAGCAGCGCGTCATGCGCGAAAATCGTCGTCTGCATGGCCGAGCCGCACATTTTCGACAAGGTCACGGCGCCCGCCGACAACGGCAGGCCGGCCTTGATGGCGGCCTGGCGCGCCGGCGCCTGGCCCTGGCCGGCCATCAGGCAATTGCCGAAATAGACGTGCTCGACGAGGTTCTTGTCGACGCCGGAGCGTTCGACGGCAGCGGCGATGGCGACGGCGCCGAGGTCGTTCGCGCTCTTGGAAGAAAAATCGCCCTGGAACGCGCCCATGGGTGTGCGGGCTGCGCCGACGATAACGACTGGATCATTCATTGTGAAGGTTCTCCATATAAGGGGAAGTATAGACCGGCGGTGTTGCGCTTGCCGGGGTGGTCAGGGTGATCGGAGTCGATGTTGATGAAGCGAGATTGCAAAAACGGATCTGCTGCGGGTACGGATAGACGTCTTCAATAAAACCATCCAGGATGCGCTGTTTGCGCGCTTGCCAGAAATCGCGGGTGAGCAAGTCGGCGTGGTGGGCCATGAAGGCCTTGCGGATCTTGGCGTTGCCGAGCAAGAAGACGCCGAACTGTTCGGGAAACACGTCGTGCTTGCCGATCGAATACCAGGGCTCGGCCGACATCTCGTCTTCCTCGTTGCGTGGCTGCGGGATGTCGCGGAAATTACAATCGGTGATGTACTCGATCTCGTCGTAATCGTAGAACACCACGCGGCCATGGCGGGTCACGCCGAAGTTTTTATACAGCATGTCGCCCGGGAAAATGTTGGCCACCACCAGCTCCTTGATGGCATTGCCGTATTCGACGACGCCGTGCTCGATCAGCGCGTCGTTGCCGGCCTGCTCGGCCTTGGACAAAAAAATGTTCAGCGGCACCATGCGGCGCTCGATGTACAGGTGGCGCAGGATGATCTGGCTGGCCTCGATCTCGACCAGCGACGGCGCATGGTGCATCAGTTCGGCGATCAGTTCCTCGGAAAACCGCGCAAGCGGGAAGGCAACGTTGGAATACTCGAGCGTGTCGGCCATGCGGCCGACGCGGTCGTGGTTTTTCACCAGCAGGTATTTTTCCTTGATCTGGGCGCGCGTGGTTTCCTTCGGCGCTGGAAAAAAGTCCTTGATCACTTTAAACACGTACGGGAACGACGGCAGCGCGAACACCAGCATGACCAGGCCGCGGATGCCGGGAGCGATCTCGAAGCGGTCCGAGGTGTGCTTCAGGTGCTGCAGGTAATCGCGGTAAAACAGCGTCTTGCCTTGTTTTTGCAGGCCGAGGATGGTGTAGATTTCGCTCCTGGGTTTGCGCGGCAGCAGGCTGCGCAAAAATTGCACGTAGGCCGACGGCACTTCCATGTCGACCAGAAAATAGGCGCGGGTGAACGAGAACAAAATCGCAATCTGTTCCTGCTCGTACAGCACGGTGTCGAGCACCAGCTCGCCCTGGCCGTTGTGCAGGATCGGCACGACGAACGGATACTCGCGGTTGCCGTTGATGCCCTTGCCGACAATGTAGGCGCCCTTGTTGCGGTAAAACAGGCTGGAGAGCACCTGGATCTGGTGGTTCGGTTCGAGCGTGTCGGGGCCGAAAAATAGTTTCAGCCGCGCTTCGACCTGCGCGATGTCGCCGTCGAGGTTGGCAAATTTGGTGTCGAGCTGGAAGTTGGTGACCACGCGCTCGAGCGTGAAGCGCAAGCCGTCGACGTGGGGATAGTAGACGCGGTAGGTCGGCAGCAGTTCTTCAGTTTCGATGTACTCGGTGGACACTACCGGCCGCACGAAAATAAAATCGTTGTGAAAATAAGTTCGGTGCAGGATGTTGCAGCAAACCGAATTGAAAAAACTTTCGGCAAGTTCCGGCTGCTTGTAGTCGGACAGCATGCCAATGTAGTGCAGCTTCAGTTCGCGCCACACTTCGTCCGTCAGCTCGCTGTGCGAATACTCGTCCTCCAGCGCCTGCACGCATTCCTGCACGCGCTGGTCGTAAAAGCCGATGCGCTCGCGCGCCGCCTGCTGCGCTACCGCCCACGCGCCGGTTTCGAAATGGCGCTTGGCGCGCTGACTGGTCTGGCGAAACAGGCGATAGTGCTTGTCGAAGCCGTCGAGAATCGTGCGCGCGATATCGAATGCGATCTGGGAGGACAGCAGTTTCGGGAACGCGGCTTGGGTCATCGTGCTTCTCGTTTAAGTTGAACCACTACATTCTACCGCCGTCGTCCTGGCAAATGCGGGGACCCCATTTTGCACGCGGCACTGAAACGCCAGCAAATGAGACCACCGCGTTCGCGAGGGCGACGTTAGCTGGTTTCGGCGTACAGTTCACGCCCGATCAGCATGCGGCGAATTTCACTGGTGCCCGCACCGATCTCGTACAGCTTGGCGTCGCGCCACAGCCGCCCGACCGGATAATCGTTGATGTAGCCATTGCCGCCCAGCGCCTGAATCGCTTCGCCGGCCATCCAGGTCGCCCTCTCCGCGCTGTACAAAATGGCGCCGGCGGCGTCCTTGCGCAGGTTGCGGATCGCTTCCGGCGAGGTGGCGCGGTCGCACGCCTGGCCGACCGCGTAGACATACGCGCGGCACGCCATCATGGTCGAGTACATGTCGGCCAGTTTTCCCTGCATCAGCTGAAATTCGCCGATCGGCTGGCCGAACTGGCGGCGCTCATGCAGGTAGGGCACCACCGCATCCATGCAGGCGGCCATGATGCCGAGCGGGCCGCCCGACAACACGCTGCGCTCGAAGTCGAGGCCCGACATCAGCACGTTGACGCCCTTGCCGAGGCCGCCGAGCACGTTTTCGGCCGGCACTTCGCAGTCGACAAATACCAGTTCGCCGGTGTGCGAGCCGCGCATGCCGAGCTTGTCGAGCTTTTGCGCCACCGAAAATCCCTTGTAGCCTTTTTCAACCAGGAAGGCGGTCATGCCGCGCGCGCCCGCTTCCAGGTCGTTCTTGGCGTACACCACCATCACGTCGGCGTCGGGGCCGTTGGTGATCCACATCTTGGTGCCGTTCAGGACCCAGCGGTCGCCCTTGAACTCGGCGCGCAATTTCATGCTGACGACGTCGGAGCCGGCGTTCGGCTCGGACATGGCGAGCGCGCCGACGTACTCGCCGGAAATGAGCTTGGGCAGGTATTTGCGCTTCTGCTCTTCGGTGCCGTTGCGCTTGATCTGGTTGACGCACAGGTTCGAGTGGGCGCCGTACGACAGGCCGACCGAGGCCGAGGCCCGCGAGATCTCTTCCATGGCGACGATGTGGGCCAAGTAGCCCATCTGGGCACCGCCGTACTGCTCGTCGACCGTGATGCCGAGCACGCCGAGCGCGCCCATCTTGCGCCACAAGTCCATCGGGAACTGGTCGCTGCGGTCGATTTCCGCAGCGCGCGGGGCGATTTCGACGGCGGCAAACTGTTGCACCGCTTCGCGCAGGGCGGCGATATCTTCGCCATGATCAAAGGTCAAGCCAGGCAAGTGCAACATGTAATCCTCACGGAAATTGGGCAAAAGAGGATAATACGCCGAAGTGACGTTAACGTAAACGTAAAGTAAAGCCGGGTCAGGTGGCAGCCTGGACTTGCGTCGCCTCGGCCAGCATGCGCCGGCATTCGTCCTCGTGGGCGGCGATTTCGCCCAGCGCCATTTCGATGTCGGCGCGCTGTTGTTCGAGTGTTTCGCGCTGGTGGGCCAGAATGCCGAGGAAGCGGTTCATCTGCGCCACGGTGTCTTTCGGCGACTCGTACATGTCGACGATGCTCTTGATTTCCGACAAGGTCAAGCCGAGGCGCTTGCCGCGCAGCGTCAGTTTGAGGCGGGTGCGGTCGCGCGCCGTGTAGACCCGGCTGCGCCCGCCGGCGCCTTCGCGGCTCGGGGTGAGCAGGCCGTGGTCTTCGTAAAACCGGATGGCGCGCGCGGTGATGTCGAATTCACGCGCCAGTTCGGCGATGGTATAGGTTGGCATGGCGGTCGTGGTGGCGGTAAAAAACGATAAAAATTGCAAAATCCGGAATCGCTTAGAATGGCGTGGACATTTTCCGTTTACGTCAACGTCAAGCACATTGTAGCGCGCCACCCGGCTTTATGAATACCGAAAGATCCGCCATGAATGCTCTCGAGTCGCAACTTGCCTACCCGTTCGGCGATGTTCTGCCCGCCATCGGCGCCGTCCACCAACTGGCCCCGGGCCTGGGTTGGCTGCGCATGCCGCTGCCGTTCGCACTCGACCATGTCAATCTGTGGCTGATCGCCGACGAGGGCGAGGCCGGGGCGGGCTGGAGCGCCGTCGATTGCGGCGTCGCCAACGATGCGACACGCGATGCGTGGCAACAGGTGTTCGCCAACGGCATGGATGGATTGCCGCTGTTGCGGGTCATCGCCACCCATTGCCATCCGGACCATATCGGCCTGTCGGACTGGTTGTGCCGCCGCTTCGACGCGCCGTTCTGGATCACCACCGGCGAATACGGTTTCGCTCGCATGATGTCCGCTGCGCTGCCCGGGGTTGACGGCACTGCGGCGATTCCCCATTTCCAGCGCCACGGCCTGGCCGGCGCCGAACTGCTCGAACAGATGCAAACGCGGCGCAATTATTTTCCATCGCTGGTGCCGGCCGTGCCGGCGTCGTACGCGCGCATGCAGGACGGCCAGCAGGTCGCCATCGGCGAGCACAGCTGGCGCGTGATCACCGGCTTCGGCCATTCGCCCGAGCACGCGGCGCTGTATTGCGCGGCGCTGGGTGTGCTGATCTCGGGCGACATGGTGCTGCCGCGCATCTCGACGAATGTGTCGGTGTTTGCGATCGAACCGGAAGGCAATCCCTTGCAGTTGTACCTCGATTCGCTGGCCAGGTTCGAAGACTTGCCGGCCGACACGCTGGTGCTGCCATCGCACGGGCGGCCTTTTCGCGGCCTGCACACGCGCATCTGTCAACTGCGCGCCCACCATGCGGCGCGCCTGGCCGAGGTCGTCGAAGCCTGCGCGAGCCCTTGCTCGGCGATGGACATCGTGCCGATCATGTTTCGCCGTCCACTCGACGCCCACCAGCTCACGTTCGCGCTGGGCGAAGCGCTGGCCCACCTGCACAAGTGCTGGAATGATGGCGTTGTGCGGCGGGCAATCGGCGCCGATGGCATCATCCGCTTTAGCGCATAAACAGGGGTGAGGGTTGAGGGCCGCGCGTTACGTAAAAGCGGACTGAACCATGAGTTTCAGCGGTATCTCGCACTTTTTTCAGTCGATTGAATGCTATCGGGCGGTGCGCGTTTCCTGCGCCGTATATACTCATTAAACTGTTACTTAGGTAGAGGAAACGGTCACGATTGGCTTGGCAGGTCAAGCAACTGACTTTCATCCCTATGCGTGAAATAGTGTTAACGATGAATTCATCCAACGAACGGGAAAGTTTCAGTGCGCGCTTGCAACAGTCACTGAAGAACGCCCATTACTCGCCCGACAGCCCCACCCGCCTGGCCCGCGAATTTAACATCCGCTTCGACGGCCGTCCGATCACCGTGCACGCAGCCCGCAAATGGTTGGTGGGAGAAGCTATTCCTACGCAGGAAAAACTGCGCATGATTGCCCAATGGCTGGGCGTGCCGGCGGAATGGCTGCGTTTCGGCGGGGCCGATGCTGCCACGCCACATGGCGACGCCTTGAACGGCTTGGCGCGCTTCTATTCGGAAGATGTCAAGTTAATCGCCGATTTACAGCGGCTCGATGAACATCATCGCCAAATCGCGCGCGAATTTGTCCGCATGCTGGTGAGAGTCAATAACCAAAAGTAGCAATTCGTATGTATTTGTGTGTAAATTACTTTGTTCTTCTGCACTTAAAAGACACATTAATTTCGATAAATCTCACATTTTGATGTCGCCGCGCCTTTGACCGCTTCAACACACTTGAACAAGTGTAACAAGTGTTCCCAACGTAGATTTGTCATTGCATCCGCGCGCAATTAATGCACAATATTAAGATTGCTTGCGCGCCAGGCCGGTGCAATGCAGTGCAGTGCAAAACCTGATAGTGGGCCATAATCACAGCAGTGACGGCCACTATTGTCACCTTGATACGAAACCAAGCCAAGGATCGTTGTCATATGAAAAGCAACTACAGCAACACCGCGCAACTCAAGGATTTGATGACAGTTCCGCCAATGACGGCAGCCCAGCATGCGGAAGTGATGCGCAAACGCATCCAGCACCGCAGGATGGTCGAGGAAGCAAAAGAGATGAAGAAGGCCGACTGCTGTCAGTTCGACAAGCGCTAACCGGCGCGCTCGGCCCGGGCATTCGCCTGAGTCAGGCGTCGGCGGGTGGCTTCATGCCGGCCCAGCGCGGCGCCAGCGCGTGCTCGATTGCGAACAAGTCGAGCACCCGCGCCACCGTATGGTCGACCATGTCGCCGATCGATTGCGGGCGATTGTAAAAGCTCGGCAGCGGCGGAAAAATAATGCCGCCCATTTCCGTCACCGCCGTCATGTTGCGCAAGTGCGCCAGGTTGAACGGCGTTTCGCGCACCATCAACACCAGTCGGCGGCGCTCCTTGAGCACCACGTCGGCGGCGCGCGCGATCAGGTTGTCGGACAAGCCCAGCGCCACCGCGGCCAGGGTTTTCATCGAGCACGGCGCGACGACCATGCCGTCGGACTGGAACGAACCGCTGGCGATCGCGGCGCCGACGTCGCGGTTCTTGTGCACCACATTGGCCAGCGCCTCGACATCGCGCCGCTGCATGCCCACTTCCTGGTGCAAGGTCAGGTTGGCGGCGTCGGAAATGACCAAGTGCGTCTCGACGCCGCCAATTGCCGCCAGTTGCTGCAGCAGCCGCACCCCATACACCGCGCCAGTGGCGCCGGTGATGGCAATGACCAGCCGCCGCGGCCGCGAATCAGGCATCGAGCAAGGTTTTGAGTTCGCCCGATGCGAACATCTCGTTCATGATGTCGGTGCCGCCGACGAATTCGCCCTTCACGTACAGCTGGGGAACGGTCGGCCAGTTCGAAAAATCCTTGATTCCCTGACGCACTTCCGGATCGTCCAGCACGTTGACGGTGGCGATGTTCTCGACGCCGCAGGCTTTCAGGATCTGGATCGCGCGGCCGGAAAAGCCGCATTGCGGGAACTGGGCAGTGCCCTTCATGAACAATACGACCGGGGTGGTGCTGACGGTCTCTTTGATCCAGGTTTGTACGTCGCTCATGGCTGCCTCGGTGAAAAAAATGAATGGATGACGGCATTTTATAAGAAAACGCCGCTGCTAGTGGCGGCAGCAGGAAATTGCTTGCCGATCAGCCGCGCAGCTTGGCGAACGCTGCCGCCATGCTGCCACTGGCCGGCGCCGGCGACTTCTCTTGCTTCTGGTGCTGCGCCAAGCGCTTGCCATCCACGCGGTCGCCGCGCTGCTCGACCTTCGCACCCGGCTGCGGCGCGCTGTCGGTCAGGCGCATCGTCAGCGCGATGCGCTTTCTCTTCTCGTCGACTTCCATCACCTTCACCCGCACCACCTGGCCGGCTTTTACCACCGAATGCGGATCTTTTACGAACGTGTTCGACAGCGCCGAAATATGCACCAGCCCGTCCTGGTGCACGCCGATGTCGACAAAGGCGCCAAACGCCGCCACGTTGGTCACCACGCCTTCCAGGATCATGTCGGGGCGCAGGTCGCGCAGCTGCTCGACGCCTTCCTTGAAGGTTGCGGTGGTAAATTCCGGCCGCGGATCGCGTCCCGGCTTTTCCAGCTCCCTCAAAATGTCGGTAATTGTCGGCACGCCGAATTTATCGTCCGCGTAGCGTGCCGGATCGAGCGTTTTCAGCAGCGCCGCGTCGCCGATCACCGCCTTCATGTCGCGCTCAATATCGGCCAGGATTTTTTCGACCAGCGGATACGATTCCGGGTGCACCGCCGAAGCGTCGAGCGGATTGGCGCTGCCCATCACGCGCAGGAAACCGGCCGCCTGTTCGAAGGTTTTTTCGCCCAGCCGCGGCACCGCTTTTAGCGCGGCGCGCGAAGCGAACGCGCCTTTCAGGTCGCGGTAGGTGACGATGCTTTGGGCCACGGAGGACGACAGGCCCGACACGCGCGCCAGCAGCGGCGCCGACGCCGTGTTGACGTCGACGCCGACCGCGTTGACGCAATCCTCGACGACTGCGTCGAGCGAGCGGGCCAGCTGGCTTTGCGACACGTCGTGCTGGTACTGGCCGACGCCGATCGACTTCGGATCGATTTTTACCAGTTCGGCCAGCGGATCTTGCAGCCGGCGCGCGATCGATACCGCGCCGCGCAGCGACACGTCCATGTCGGGCAGCTCGCGCGAGGCGAATTCGGAGGCCGAGTACACCGAGGCGCCCGCTTCCGAGACGACGATCTTGGTCAATGTGAGTTCAGGCAGTTGCTTGATCAGGTCCTGCGCCAGCTTGTCGGTTTCGCGCGAGGCGGTGCCGTTGCCGATCGAGATCAAGGACACCTTGTGCTTGGCCGCCAGCTGGCCGAGCAGGTGCAGCGAGCCGTCCCAGTCGTTCCTCGGCTGGTGCGGGTAGATCACCGCGGTGTCGACCACCTTGCCGGTGGCATCCACCACCGCCACCTTGACGCCGGTGCGCAGGCCCGGATCGAGGCCCATGGTGGCGCGCGGGCCGGCCGGCGCGGCAAGCAAGAGCGCCTTCAAGTTCAGCGCGAACACGTTGATCGCATCAAGTTCGGCTTTTTCGCGCAGCGCGCCCATCAACTCGGTCTCGAGGTGCATGAAGCTTTTCACGCGCCAGGTCCAGCGCGCGGTGTCAAGCAGCCACTTGTCGGCCGGGCGGCCCAGGTTCTTGATGCCGAAGCGCGCCGTGATGCGCCCTTCGCAGGGATTGTGCGGGGCGTCCCATTTCGGCTTCTCCGGCTCGGTGTCGAGCCGCAGGACGACGTCGAGCATGCCTTCGCGGCGCCCGCGCAGCAGCGCCAGCGCGCGGTGCGACGGCACCGTGCCGAGCGTTTCCGAATAGTCGAAGTAGTCGGCGAATTTTTCGCCCTCGTCCTCTTTGCCGGCGACCACTTTCGAGGCGACGATGCCGTGCTCGCGCACGTACTCACGCAGCGCCTGCAGCAACGTTGCGTCTTCGGCGAAGCGCTCCATCAAAATCTGGCGCGCGCCATCCAGCGCCGCCTTGATGTCCGCCACGCCGGGATTGTTGCCGTTGCCGTCGTCGCTGACAAACGCCTCGCGCAGGTAGCTAGCCGCTTCCTCTTCGGGATGGACGGTCGGATCGGCCAGCAAGCCGTCGGCCAGCGGCGCCAGCCCCGCCTCGATCGCGATCTGCGCCTTGGTGCGGCGCTTCTGTTTATATGGCAAATAAAGGTCTTCGAGGCGGGTCTTGTCGAGCGCATGGGTGACGGCGTCCAGCAGGATCGGGGTCATCTTGTTCTGTTCGGTGATCGAGGCGATGATCGCCGCGCGCCGGTCCTCCAGTTCGCGCAGGTAGCGCAGCCGCTCTTCCAGCAAGCGCAGCTGGATGTCGTCGAGGCCGCCGGTCGCTTCCTTGCGGTAACGCGCAATAAACGGCACGGTGGCGCCTTCGTCGAGCAGGGCGATGGCGGCGGCAACCTGCACCGGTTTGGCGGCAAGTTCAAGGGCAAGGCGTTGTTCGATAGTTGGGAGCATGGGGGCCATCTTGATGAGTCAAGCCTGGAATGATACGCAATCGCGGCCAAACCGCCAGGTTTGACAAATTTGATGTGTGCCGATAGCCGGCAGGCGGGCCGTTGTCAAATTTTCGCGAAGGTTGATCTTTCTCAACATTACAGCGCGCCGCCATTGGCAGGGATACGACAATCGACCAGCCTGCCGATCGGCGCGCGGGTCCGCCCCTGTTGCACTGACCGGCTTGTTTTGGTGGCGGTTTGGAGCGATGATGTCAGACCGGCTCGTCCGGCAAAGGCACAAACCGCACGGACGCGCTCTGACACAAAGCTTTGGCTAGGTGGTAATGCAGCCTGTTGCATCCAGTAATGTTTTTCTTTAGCGTGCGATCCTCAACAAACAAGAGCCCGCAGATGACGCATAATACCGGCTCTTGCCTTTTTTGATACGGAATGCACAGATCTATGCGAACAATGGATTTACCGCGCGACGAACTCACTGAAGCCCCGGCAACTGCACCGGCTGCCGCACCAGCACCACCGGCAACGCCGGTCACTGGATTGCCGGCCCCGGTCGCCAGCTGGCTGCAGCGGGTCGATGCAGCCGCCCACCCGCGCCCCAAGCTCTCGGTTGAAATCAAGGATCCCAAGCTCGCCCAATACAAGTTCGTCTACGTGCTGGCGCCAACCAGCGGCGGGCGCCACGTTGCGTTGTGCTTGTGCAAAGCCCGCTTGCGGCCGAACGGCGAAGTGGCCGCCGCCAGTCCGGTGTCCGAAGTGTTCTCGCTGTTGTCGGCGCCGCCCGCCTATCTGGAGGGTGTCGACGAGGACCTGGTGCGCTTTTTTATTGCCATGCGCAGCGGCGCTTCGCAAAGCAGCAGCGCGACCGAGCCGAAGGGCAAGATCGGCGCGATCCTGCTGCAAATGTTGCTCGAACAAGACAAGCTGCTGTGGGCGAATTCTTGGCCCGACATGGCCAGCGGCCTGGTCTATCCGCTGCAGGCCGGGCCGATGCGCAAGGCCAACCTGGTGTGGCGTGACGAAGGCCGCACCGCCCGCCTCGGCTGGCAGGTGGCGCCGGCGCCGGGCGCCACCCACAACGCGGCCGACCAGATCGACTACATGCTGCCGACCGATCCGCCGTGGTATATCGACAACCTGTCGTGCGGCGCGCTGGAACTGAACCGCGGCGGCGTCGACATCTCGTTGGCCGAGTTGCAGGCGCTGGTGGCGCAGGCGCCTGCACTCGCCGGCAACGACAAGCGCCGCGTCTCGCAACTGCTGCTGGCGCATGGCCTGCAGGGGCTGATGCCGCTGCCGCAACCGTTGACCCAGCGCCTGCGCGGCGACGTCAAGCCACGCCCCTACCTGTTGCTCGATTCGGTGCAACTGGCCGACGGCGCGACGCCGCGCTGGCACGATGTCGCAGTGCTTTCCTACGATTACGACGGCGAACGCGTCGCGTTCGACCCGGACCAGCGCGTGGTGCGCCAGGTTGGCGACGTCACCGAAGTGATCGCGCGCGACGCCGATGCCGAAGCAGCGGCGCTGGCGGCGCTGGCGGAGCTTGGCTTTCGCAAGCCGGCCACGGCGCCCCTGAGCGGCCTGGCCGGCGCGCTACAGCTCGACAGCCAGGCCCATTGGCTGCGCTTCGCCGAGGGCGACCTCGATCTGCTGCTGGAGACCGGCTGGCACGTGCAGCGCTCCAAGCATTACCGCTACGACGTGGTGGCGGTGGAAGACTGGTACGCCCAGATCGACCAGCCGGCCGAGGCGGGCAACGCCTGGTTCGAGCTCGAACTGGGCATCGTCGTCAATCAGAAGCGGGTACCGCTGCTGCCGGTGCTGGTGCAACTGATCCGCAGCGCGCCGAGCGACTTCGACCCGGACGTGCTGGCCGCGCACGGCGAGGCCGACCAGATGCTGGCGACGTTACCGGACGGGCTGCGGGTGGCGCTGCCGTGGGGCCGCCTAAAACCCATCCTCGGCGCCCTGGGCGAATTGTATTTCAGCGACAAGATCAAAAATAAGGTCCGGCTGTCGACGCTCGACGCCGGCCGGCTCGAGGAACTGGCGCGCGGCACACAGTTGCGCTGGTTTGGCGGCGAGCGGCTGCGCGAGACCGGTCGCAAGCTCAGCTTGTTCGGGGCGGTCCAGAAAGTGGCGGCCCCGGCCGGCTTGCGGGCGACCCTGCGCGACTATCAGGCCGACGGCCTGGCGTGGATGCAGTTCCTGCGCGAATACGACCTGGCCGGTATTTTGGCCGACGACATGGGCCTGGGCAAGACGGTGCAAACCCTGGCCCACATCCTGGTCGAAAAGGAAGCCGGCCGTTTGACCTGTCCGGCGCTGGTGATCGCCCCGACCAGCTTGATGACCAATTGGCAGGAGGAGGCGGCGCGCTTCGCGCCTGGCTTGCGCGTGCTGCTGCTGCAAGGCAAGGAGCGGCTCGACCTGTTCGACCAGATCGACGCGGCCGACCTGGTGCTGACCACCTACGCGCTGCTGCCGCGCGACGAGGAAAAACTGCGCGAGCACGCCTACCACCTGGTCATCCTCGACGAATCGCATTACATCAAGAACAACCGTTCGAAGGCGGCCCAGAGCGCCGGCCTGCTGACGTCGCGCCATCGGCTGTGCCTGACGGGCACGCCGCTCGAAAACCACCTCGGCGAACTGTGGTCGCAGTTTCACTTTTTGCTGCCGGGCCTGCTGAACGACGAAAAAACCTTCAACAGCCAGTTCCGCCACCCGATCGAGCGCCAGGACGACCCGCTGCGGCGGGCGTTACTGAACCGCCGCATCAAGCCATTTTTACTGCGCCGTACCAAGGACAACGTGGCCAAAGAATTGCCGCCTAAAACGGAAATGGTGCGCAAGGTCGAGCTGTCGGGGGCTCAGCGCGACCTGTACGAAACGGTGCGTCTGGCGATGGACAAGAAGGTGCGCGACGAGATCGACAAAAAAGGCGTGGCGCGCAGCCAGATCGTGATCCTCGAGGCGCTGCTCAAGCTGCGCCAGGTCTGCTGCGACCCGCGCCTGGTCAAGACCTTGCCTGCCAAAAAGCAGGGCAGCGGCTCGGCCAAGCTGATCGACCTGATGCAGATGGTTGACGACCTGCTCGACGAAGGCCGCAAGATCCTGGTGTTTTCCCAGTTCACCAGCATGCTGGCGCTGATCGAGGAAGAACTCGACGCGCGCCGCATCCCCTATGCGCTTCTCACCGGCGACACCCGCGACCGCGCCGCCCAGGTGGCCGCCTTCCAGCAGGGTGCGGTGCCGATTTTTCTGATCAGCCTGAAGGCCGGCGGGGTCGGCCTGAACCTGACCGCGGCCGACACCGTGATCCACTACGATCCGTGGTGGAACCCGCAAGCCGAGAACCAGGCCACCGACCGCGCTTGGCGCATCGGCCAGGACAAGCCGGTGTTCGTCTACAAGCTGATCGCCAAGGGAACGCTGGAAGAAAAAATCCAGCTGCTGCAGCAAAAGAAAGCGGACCTGGCACAATCGATCCTGGCCGACGGCGAATCGCACAAGATGGTGCTGACGCAGGACGACCTGCAGGCGATCTTCGCCCCTCTCGAGGAATAGGACCGATCGATGACTCAATGACAGCGACCGCCGGCGCCGACCAGTTCCGCACGATTGCCGAGATTGGCGGCGATGTCGCCTGGATCGTCGATTGCGCCAACGGTTTGCCGCGCTATATCAGCCCGTGCCTCGAACAGCTGCTCGGCTACAACTTCGACGATGTTTACGACCAGATGAACGGGGGCGCTCCGGATAGCGCGCTGGCCTGCCTGTGCGCCGGCCTGCCGGCGCGGCTGGCGCGCTATGCCGCCGGCGACCTGGCGCGCGTGCGCGTGGTGCGCCAGTTCGACCAGCCGCACCGCGACGGCCGCCTGGTGCCGGTCGAAGTCGTCTCCAGCTTGCTGTTCGACGCCGCCGGCCGCCCTGACGTGCTCGTTGGCATCGTGCGCGACCTGACGGTGCAACGTGAGCGCGAGGCCGAACAGCGCCGCTTCGCCGGCATGCTGAACCATGAGTTTCGCACCCCGCTGTCGACCATCGACGGCGCCATCCAGCGGCTCGAATCGACCGGCGCCAACGCCGACGGGCCAACGCGCGAACGTTACCGCAGGATCTCGACAGCGGTCGAGCGCCTGATCGGCATGCTCGACGATTACCTGTCGCCCGAGCGCGTCGAGCAGATCGGCGGCAAGCGCCCCGCCGACAGCATCGACCCGCGCCAGTTGCTGGGTGACGCCGGCGGGTGGGTAGTGGCGGCCGGGCACCGCGTGACCCTCGATTTCGGCGACCTGCCCGCCAGCCTGCGCTGCGAACCCCAGGGTGTGCGGCTGGCCTTGAAAGTATTGGTCGATAACGCCTTGCAGTACGGGCCGGTCGAGGCGCCTGTTGCGCTGTCGGGCCGGCGCGCCGGCGGCGGCGTTGAGCTGCTGGTGCGTGACTTCGGCTGCGGGGTGCCGGCGGCGGAAACGGCGCAGATTTTCGCCAGGTCCTGGCGCGGCAGCAATGCCGGCGCGCGGCCTGGCTCCGGGCTGGGGCTGTACATGGCGCGCTCGGTGATCGAAGTGCACGGCGGCATGTTAAGTGTGCGCAACGCTGAACCGGAAGGCGCCGAATTTCGCATCTGGCTGCCGGTACGTCAGTCGACAGGGAAAAATGTTGCATCTAGCGGTCACACAAGTGATAATTCCGGTAACAATTACAGGTTGGCACCGGGTATCAAAAATACCGGGGGTTAATAAAACACAATAAAAATGGCCAACCCATGACGCAGATATTGATTGTTGAAGACAACGGCGACTACGCCGGAGACATGGCCGAGTTCCTGACCGAGCTCGATCATGAGGTGACGATTGCCACCACCGCGGGGGAAATGTGGGCTGCGCTGACCAGGACGCCGGCGGCGGTGGTGGTGCTCGACCTTGGCCTGCCGGACGAGGACGGCTTCAACGTGATTCCCCGCATGCGCCAGCTGTACCCGGAGATTGGCCTGCTGGTGCTGACCGGCCGGGTTGCCTTCGACAACCGTATTCTCGGCCTGCGCCTGGGCGCTGACCATTACCTCACTAAACCGATCAAGTTCCCCGAGCTGGCCGCCCACATTGAGGCGCTCGACCGGCGCGTGCGCCCGCAAGAGCCGACCCCGGCGCCAAGCAAGTGGAACCTGCGAGTAAGTGCTCGCCAACTCGAGCTGATGGGCACGGTGATCGACCTCACCGAGAAGGAATGCAACTTCCTCCACCTGCTGACCATCAACACCCGTCCGGTACCGCGCCAGACCATCGTCGCCGGCATGGGCAGTGACGATCCGGACGCCAGCCGCCGGGTCGACATGCTGGTGTATCGTCTGCGTAAGAAAGCGCGCAGCGGCCTCGGCCAAGACCTGCCGCTGCGCAGCGCCTACGGCGAAGGCTACAGTTTGTCGGCGGGTTTTACGCTGTCGTAGACTGCTTGCGCGGGTGATCGAAAGGCGTGAGATTAAATAGGGACAGGTTAATGGGGCGTCCGGTAAAATAGGTCTCGCTCCACTTCCTGCGCCCCGCTATCGACTTTATGGCCCGCCTGCCCCGACTCATCGTCCCCCACCAGCCCCACCATATCGTCCAGCACGGAAACGACCGTCAGCCAATTTTCCGCGAGCCGGAGGATTGCCGGCGCTTTCTCGGCTGGCTGCGCGACAGCGCCAGACAATACAAGGTCGCCATCCACGCCTACGTCCTGACGCCGGCCCAGCTGCAGCTGCTGGCCACACCAAGCGACGAGGAGGGCCTGGCGCAGGCCATGCAACGGGTTGGCCGCTATTACGTTCCCTGGTACAACGCGAAATATGCCCGCTCCGGCAGCCTGTTCCAGGGGCGTTTCAAGACGTCGGTGATCGATGCGGCGGCATATTTCTTGCAATGCAGCCTTTACATTGAACTGGCGCCGGTGCGTGCCGGGTTGGCAACAGAGGCGCTGGCCTATCCATGGTCGAGTCACGCCCACCATGCCGGGGTCAGTCTTGACGCGGCAATTACCGACCATGCGTCGTACTGGGCGCTGGGCAATACGCCGTTCCAGCGCGAGGCGCTCTATAAACAGCTGGCCGAACGCTCGCTCACAAGCGCGCAGCTGCAAGTGATCGAGAAGTCGGTCCTAAAAGGCTGGCCGCTCGGGTCCGACGCGTTCAAGGCAAACCTGGAAAAAAAAGCGCAGCGCCAGGTGTTGCCGGCCAAGCGCGGGCGGCCGTTGAAGGCGAAGCCATCTGCCACAGCAACTGGGCCAAGCTGATCGACAATTCATATTGGCATTGTGCCATCGGACTACTTCAAAACCGCATTAACCATGTCCCTATTAATTTCTTGGCGCGACAATTAAATAATTAATTCGACTCCGACCCTGATTATTTCGATTGAACTTTCTGCTGCATTGCACTATTCTCGATCCTTACTCGAATAATAGCTGTGGAGAATGCGCATGATTGCCCAAGGTTTGTACGATCCGTCGAATGAACACGATGCCTGCGGCGTCGGTTTCATTGCCCATATCAAGGGCAACAAGAGTCACTCCATCGTCGAACAGGGCCTGTCGATCCTGAAAAACCTCGACCACCGGGGTGCGGTCGGGGCCGACGCGCTGATGGGCGACGGCGCCGGTATCCTGATCCAGATTCCCGATCAATTTTACCGCGACGAGATGGCAAGGCTTGGCATCGAACTGCCGCCGCCCGGCGAATATGGGGTCGGCATGGTCTTCCTGCCGAAGGAAAACGCCTCGCGCATCGCTTGCGAACAGGAAATCGAACGCGCCACCCGCATCGAAGGCCAGGTCGTGCTCGGCTGGCGCAACGTGCCGATCGACGACACCATGCCGATGTCGCCCACCGTGCGCGCCAAGGAACCGGTGATCCGCCAGATTTTTATCGGCCGCGGCCCGGACATCATGGTCACCGACGCGCTCGAGCGCAAACTGTACGTGATCCGCAAATCGTCCGGCCACGCGATCCAGGCCTTGAAACTTTTGCACGGCAAGGAGTTTTTCGTGCCGTCGATGTCGGCCCGCACCATCGTCTACAAAGGCCTGCTGTTGGCCGACCAGGTCGGCGTCTACTACAAGGATTTGCAAGACCCGCGCTGCATTTCGGCGCTGGCGCTGGTGCACCAGCGTTTTTCGACCAACACGTTTCCCGAGTGGCCGCTGGCCCACCCGTACCGCCTGATCGCCCACAACGGCGAGATCAACACCGTCAAGGGCAATTTTAATTGGATGCGCGCGCGCGAAGGCGTCATGAAGTCGGCCGTGCTGGGCGACGACCTGCACAAGCTGTTCCCGCTGATCTATGAAGGCCAGTCCGACACCGCCTGCTTCGACAACGCGCTCGAGTTGCTGATCATGGCCGGCTACCCGATCGCCCAGGCGATGATGATGATGATCCCGGAAGCGTGGGAAAACCACGGCACGATGGACGACAACCGCCGCGCCTTCTATGAATACCACGCGGCGATGATGGAGCCGTGGGACGGCCCGGCCGCGATGGCGTTCACCGACGGCCGCCATATCGGCGGTACCCTCGACCGGAACGGCCTGCGACCGGCCCGTTACATCGTCACCGACGACGATTTGGTGGTGATGGCGTCGGAGTCTGGCGTGCTGCCGATTCCGGAGTCGAAGATCATCCAGAAATGGCGTCTGCAGCCGGGCAAGATGTTTCTGATCGACCTGGAGGCCGGCCGCATCATCGACGACAAGGAACTGAAGGACACCTACGCCAACGCCAAGCCGTACAAGGCGTGGATCAACTCGGTGCGCATCAAGCTGGGCGAAATCAAGCTGACCCAGAGCCAGCTTGGGCACAACCGCGCCAAGGAGTCGCCTCGCAGCGGCGCACCGGCCCAGGGCGAAAAGACTGCCGCCACCGTGCTCGACCGCCAGCAGGCGTTCGGCTACACCCAGGAAGATTTAAAATTTCTGATGGCGCCGATGGCCTTGCTGGGCGAGGAAGCGACCGGCTCGATGGGCAACGACTCGCCGCCGGCGGTGATGTCGAACAAGCTCAAGCCTTTGTACAATTACTTCAAGCAGCTGTTTGCCCAGGTCACCAACCCGCCGATCGACCCGATCCGCGAAGCGATGGTGATGTCGCTGGTGTCGTTCATCGGCCCGAAACCGAACCTGCTAGATACCAACAACGTCAACCCGCCGATGCGCCTGGAAGTGTCGCAGCCGGTGCTCGGCTTCGACGACATGGCGCGATTGCGCGCCATTAGCGCGCATACCGGCGGCAAGTTCAAATCGTACGAATTGAACATCTGCTACCCGGTCGCCTGGGGCAAAGAGGGCATTGAAGCGTCGCTCGCGTCGCTGTGCGCCGAAGCGGTCGACGCCGTCAAGTCCGGTCACAACATCCTGATCGTATCCGACCGTAACGTCTCGAGCGACCAGGTGGCGATCCCCGCGCTGTTGGCCACCTCGACCATCCACCAGCACCTGGTCGGGCGCGGCCTGCGCGCCTCCACCGGCCTCGTGATCGAAACCGGTTCGGCCCGCGAAACCCATCATTTTGCTTTGCTGGCCGGTTACGGCGCCGAAGCCGTCCATCCGTACCTGGCGATGGAAACGCTGGTCGAACTGGCGCAAAGCCTGGGCGACAATTTGTCGAGCGAAACCGCCGTTTATAACTACACCAAGGCGATCGGCAAGGGTTTGCTGAAGGTGATGTCGAAGATGGGCATCTCGACCTACATGTCGTACTGCGGCGCGCAGATTTTCGAAGTCATTGGACTGAACAAGTCGCTGGTCGACAAATACTTCAAGGGTACGTCGTCGAGCGTCGAAGGGATCGGCGTGTTCGAAGTGGCCGACGAGGCGCTGCGTTTGCACAGCCTGGCGTTCGGCAACGACCCGATCCTGGCCGAGTCGCTCGACGCCGGCGGCGAGTACGCCTTCCGCGTGCGTGGCGAAGAGCACATGTGGACGCCGGACGCGATCGCCAAGCTGCAGCACGCGGCGCGAGCCAACAATTTTTCCAGCTACAAGGAATACGCCCAACTGATCAACGACCAGAGCCGCCGCCACCTGACCTTGCGCGGCCTGTTCGAATTCAGGCTTGACCCGACCCGCGCGATCCCGATCGACGAAGTCGAGCCGGCCAAGGACATCGTCAAGCGCTTCGCCACCGGCGCCATGTCGCTCGGCTCGATCTCGACCGAAGCGCACGCGACATTAGCGATCGCCATGAACCGCATCGGCGGCAAGTCGAACACCGGCGAAGGCGGCGAAGATCCGGCGCGCTACACCCAGGAACTGAAGGGCATCCCGATCCGCCAGGGCCAGACCATGGCGTCGGTGATCGGCGCCTCCAACGTCGTCGTCGACATCCCGCTGCAGGACGGCGACTCGCTGCGTTCGCGCATCAAGCAGGTGGCGTCGGGACGCTTCGGCGTTACCGCCGACTATCTGAACTCGGCCGACCAGATCCAGATCAAGATGGCGCAGGGCGCCAAGCCCGGCGAAGGCGGCCAGTTGCCAGGCCATAAAGTGTCGGAATACATCGCCAGCCTGCGCTTTTCGGTGCCCGGCGTCGGCCTGATTTCGCCGCCGCCGCACCATGACATCTACTCGATCGAGGACTTGGCCCAGCTGATCCACGATTTAAAAAATGCCAATCCGCGCGCCTCGATTTCCGTCAAGCTCGTATCCGAAGTGGGCATTGGCACGGTTGCCGCCGGCGTCACCAAGGCGAAAGCCGATCACGTGGTCGTCGCCGGCACCGACGGCGGCACCGGCGCCTCGCCGCTGTCGTCGGTCAAGCACGCCGGCACGCCGTGGGAGCTGGGTCTGGCCGAAACCCAGCAAACCCTGGTGCTCAACGGCCTGCGCAGCCGCATCCGGGTGCAGGCCGACGGCCAGATGAAGACCGGCCGCGACGTCGTCATTGCCGCCATGCTGGGCGCCGACGAAATCGGTTTCGCCACCGCGCCGCTGGTGGTCGAAGGTTGCATCATGATGCGCAAGTGCCACCTGAACACCTGCCCGGTCGGCGTCGCGACGCAAGATCCGTTGCTGCGCGCAAAATTCGCCGGCAAGCCTGAGCACGTGGTCAACTATTTCTTCTTCGTTGCCGAAGAAGCGCGCCAATTGATGGCGCAACTGGGCATCCGCACCTACGACGAACTGATCGGCCGCGCCGACCTGCTCGACAAGTCGAAAGCGATTACCCACTGGAAGGCTAGCGGGCTCGATTTCTCGGCCATTTTCTATCAGCCGAAGTCGCCGGGCGGCACGCCGATTCACCATACCGAAACGCAAGACCACGGTCTCGAAAAAGCGTTGGACCACAAGCTGATCGCGCAGGCGCGGGCGGCGCTGGAAAAAGGCGAGCGCGTCTCGTTTATTTCGCCGGTGCGCAACGTCAACCGCACCGTCGGCACCATGCTGTCGGGCGAAGTGGCCAAGCGCTACGGCCACGCCGGCTTGCCGGACGATACCATCCACATCCAGCTGCAAGGTACGGCGGGCCAGTCGGCCGCGGCGTTCCTGGCGGCCGGCATCACGATCGACCTGGTGGGAGAGGGCAACGATTACGTCGGCAAGGGTTTGTCGGGCGGGCGCATCATCGTGCGGCCGAATACCGAGTTCCGCGGCTGGGCGGTGGACAACATCATCGTCGGCAACACCGTGCTGTACGGTGCGATTTCCGGCGAAGCCTTTTTTAACGGCGTCGCCGGCGAGCGTTTCGCGGTGCGTAATTCGGGCGCGACGGCAGTGGTCGAAGGCTGCGGCGACCATGGCTGCGAATACATGACCGGCGGCACCGTTGTCGTGCTCGGCGAGACGGGGCGCAACTTCGCCGCCGGCATGTCGGGCGGCGTGGCGTACGTGTACGACCCGGCCGGCGACTTCGAAAAGCGCTGCAACACGACGATGGTCAATCTCGAGCGCGTGCACAGTGCCAATGAGCAGGACGACGTATCCGGCTGGCACAGCCAGAGCCGCGAAAGCGCGCGCGAGGCGGACGAGACCATCCTCAAGCGGCTCATCGAGCGCCACTTCAAGCACACCGGCAGCACCCGAGCCCGCTTTCTGCTCGACAACTGGACCGAAGGCCGTGGCAAGTTCGTCAAGGTGTTCCCGACCGACTACAAGCGCGCGCTGGAAGAAATGCACAACAGCAGCATGGAAGAAGCCGCCGAGCAGATCGCTGCCTGAGACTACTGCAGCTAATGCACACTAATAAGAGGATGTATCGTGGGTAAAATCACCGGTTTTATGGATTTCAAGCGCCAGGACGAGGAATATCTGCCGGCGCCGGCGCGCGTAAAAAACTACCAGGAGTTCGTCCTGCACCTGTCCGATCCCCAGGCCAAGGTGCAGGCGGCGCGCTGCATGGATTGCGGCATCCCGTTCTGCAACACGGGCTGCCCGGTCAACAACATCATTCCGGACTGGAACGACCTGGTGTATCACAACCAGTACCGTGCGGCGCTCGATAACCTGCATTCGACCAACAACTTCCCTGAGTTTACCGGCCGCGTCTGCCCGGCGCCGTGCGAGTCGGCCTGTACCCTCGGCATCAACAACGACCCGGTCGGTATCAAGTCGATCGAGCACAAGATCATCGACACCGGCTGGGAGCACGGCTGGGTGGTGCCGCAGCCGCCTGAAAAACTCACCGGCAAGAAGGTCGCGGTGGTCGGTTCCGGCCCCGCCGGCCTGGCGGCGGCGCAGCAGCTGGCGCGCGTCGGCCACGCCGTCACCGTGTTCGAAAAAAGCGACCGTCTCGGCGGCTTGCTGCGCTACGGCATCCCCGACTTCAAAATGGAAAAATCGCACATCGACCTGCGGATAAAGCAGATGGAAGCGGAAGGCGTGGTGTTTCGCACCAGCGTGCTGGTCGGCAAAGACTTCCCGGCCTCGGTCAACAACTGGGCCAAGGAAACGATTTTTCCCGAGGACCTGGAAAAGGATTTCGATGCCGTCATCATCGCCGGCGGCGCCGAACAGCCGCGCGACTTGCCAGTGCCCGGGCGTGAACTGAAGGGCGTGCATTACGCGATGGATTTCCTGCCGCTGCAAAACAAGGTCAACGCCGGCGACAAGCTCAAGGACCAGATCAAGGCCAGCGGCAAGCACGTCGTCGTCATCGGCGGCGGCGACACCGGTTCCGACTGCGTCGGCACCTCGAACCGCCACGGCGCCGCGTCGGTGGCACAATTCGAACTGATGCCACAGCCGCCGGAGCAGGAAGACAAGCCGCTGGTGTGGCCGTACTGGCCAACCAAGCTGCGCACTTCGTCGTCGCACGAAGAAGGCTGCGAGCGCGACTGGGCGGTGGCCACCAAGCGCTTCGAGGGAAAAGGCGGCAAGGTCGACAAGCTGATCGCCTGCAGGGTTGAATGGAAAGACGGCAAGATGGTCGAGGTGCCGGACTCCGAATTCGAGATGAAGGCCGACCTGGTGCTGCTGGCGATGGGTTTCGTGTCGCCGGTGCAGCAGGTGCTCGATGCCTTCGGCGTCGAGAAAGACGCCCGCGGCAACGCCCGCGCCGCTACCGATGGCGAAGGCTGCTACGCGACGTCCGTGCCAAAAGTGTTCGCCGCCGGCGACATGCGGCGCGGCCAGTCGCTCGTCGTATGGGCCATCCGCGAAGGTCGCCAGTGCGCCCGCGCGGTCGACGAGTTTTTGATGGGGTCGTCGGTGCTGCCGCGGTAAGCATCAAGCATTCAGGCATGGCTGAAGATGTAGAGCAGAGACAGGCCGGCGCGAAAGCGAACAGCACCGTGGAAAATATGCGTGATGCCTTTGAGGCGAACGGTGCTGCCTAGCAGATGTGCCAGGTCGGTGAGTCGAACAAAGTTGTCGAGTAAATGCGTACCTTCATTTCCTGTTCGAAGAAGGGAGGGCTTGGTGACCCAAGCCCTGAATGTATGGATGAATCGGGAACGCGTCGGCCGCTGGAGCGCTGACCGCGCGGCGCGAAATGCGCCTCGCCGACTCACATTGCGGACCGGATCCTTGCTATTTACATACATACGTGTACTTTTAATTGGTGAAAGCTTTTTTCACGCCAGCGTGTTTCAAACCCAGTAAAAACAACAGCTTACGGCTGGAAATATCTGACCCGCCGTTCATTAGTGTTGTATTCTTGGCGCGCACGCCTGCGCCAAAAGGGCCCCGCGCCAGCAGGGATTGCCCTTTCTGCACTACAATACGCAATCCCAAATACCGAATAGCCCCGTGTCCAACCTTGTCGAAATCCGCGATTTGCAATTTGCATACGGAGAGCGCGTCATCCTGTCGAATCTTTCCATGGACTTCCCGCGTGGTAAGGTCGTGGCCGTCATGGGCGGCTCCGGTTGCGGCAAGACGACCGTGCTGCGCCTGGTCGGCGGCCAGATCCGCCCACAGAAAGGCGAAGTCAAGGTCGGCGGCGAAGTCGTACACCAGCTCGACACCGACGGCCTCTACCGCTTGCGCCGCAAAATGGGCATGCTGTTCCAGTTCGGCGCGCTGTTTACGGACTTGTCGGTGTTCGACAACGTCGCCTTCCCGCTGCGCGAACACACCGACTTGCCGGAAGAGTTGATCCGCGACCTGGTGCTGCTCAAATTGAACGCGGTCGGCCTGCGCAATGCACATAAACTCAAGCCGGCCGAGATTTCGGGCGGCATGGCGCGTCGCGTCGCGGTGGCGCGCGCCATCGCGCTCGACCCGGAACTAATTATGTACGACGAGCCGTTCGCCGGGCTCGACCCGATCTCGATGGGCGTCACCGCCAACCTGATCCGCAAACTGAACGACGCGCTCGGCTCGACCTCGATCCTCGTCTCGCATGACGTGCATGAGTGTTTCTCGATCGCCGATTATATCTATTTCATGTCTGCCGGCAAAATCGTCGCGCAGGGCACGCCAGCCGAACTGCGGGTGTCGCTTGATCCCTACGTCAAGCAGTTCGTCAACGCCGAAGCGGACGGCCCGGTGCCGTTCGACTATCCGGGCAAGACACTGGCCGACGATCTCGGTCTGGGAGCGCGGGCATGATCGGCAATCCTATCGCCGCCCTCGGCCGCACTGTGCTCGATATCCTGTCCAGCGTGGGCTTCGCCACCCGCTCGTTCTTCGGCCTGCTGCAGGTGTCGCCCGGCGCGATGCGCCGGCCAAGCCTGATCTCCGAACAGATCCACTTCATCGGCAATTACTCGCTGGTGATCATCATCGTCTCGGGCCTGTTTGTCGGCATGGTGCTTGGCCTGCAGGGTTACATCACGCTCACGCCCTACGGCGCGGAACAAAAGCTTGGCCAGGTTGTCGCACTGGCGTTGGTGCGTGAACTGGGGCCGGTCGTGACGGCGCTGCTGTTCGCCGGCCGCGCTGGCACTTCGCTGACCGCCCAGATCGGCCTGATGAAGGCCGGCGAGCAATTGTCGGCAATGGAAATGATGGCGATTAACCCGATCCAGCGCGTGCTGGCGCCGCGTTTCTGGGCCGGCGTGATCGCGATGCCGTTGCTGGCAACCATCTTCAGCGCCGTCGGCGTGCTCGGCGGCTACCTGGTCGGCGTGCAGCTGATCGGCGTCGACGAAGGCGCTTTCTGGTCGCAGATGCAGGCCAACGTCGACGTGCGCGCCGATGTCCTCAACGGCGTCCTGAAAAGCCTGGTGTTTGGCGTCGCGGTCACTTTCACGGCGCTGTTCCAGGGCTATCACGCCGAGCCGACGCCGGAAGACGTCTCGCGCGCCACTACCCGGACCGTGGTGATCGCCTCACTGATGATATGGGGCCTCGACTTTGTGATGACCGCCCTGATGTTCAACAAATAAGTTCAAAAAATAAAAGTAAGCTGAATCCGGCACCGTCGCCCGAGCCAATAACAAGTATTAGGAAATAATTATGCACCGTAAAATGATCGACGTATGGGTCGGCCTGTTTGTCCTGTTGGGACTGGCGGCGCTGCTGTTCCTGGCGCTCAAGGCCGGCAACATGAGCACGCTGTCGTTTGGCAAGACCTACGCCATCACTGGCAAGTTCGACAATATCGGCGGCCTCAAGCCGCAGGCGCCCGTGAAAAGCGCCGGCGTGGTGGTCGGCCGGGTCGGCGACATCCGTTTCGACGACAAAAATTTTCAGGCGATCGTGACGCTCGAGATGGACACGGGCTACAAGTTTCCAAAAGATAGCTCGCTGAAAATCCTGACCGCCGGCTTGTTGGGCGAACAGTACATCGGCATGTCGCCGGGCGGCGACATCGTTAACCTGGCCGCCGGCGACCGGATTACCCAAACGTCTTCGGCAACGGTGCTGGAAGACTTGATTAATCAATTTATCTACAGCAAGGCTGCAGACGGAAAGGACGCCTCCAAATGAGCACACGATCGAATTCCCTGCTGACTTCCTGGCGCGGCATTGTGTTGGCGCTGGCCGCGGCCTCGACCCTGGCTGGCTGCGCCACCGGCCCCAACCCGCGCGACCCGTACGAAAAATTCAACCGCAAGATGTTCGCCTTTAACGATGCGGTCGACCGGGCCGCCCTCAAGCCGGCCGCGTCCGCCTACAAGCAGGTGCTGCCGACCTTCGTGCAGACCGGCGTGTCGAATTTTTTCGGTAACCTGTCGGACCTGTGGACCGGCGTTAACAACCTGATGCAGGGCAAGGGCGCCGATGGCCTGTCGGACCTGACCCGCTTTTCGCTCAATTCGACGTTCGGCCTTGCCGGCCTGCTCGATATCGGCTCGGAAGCTGGTTTGCCCAAGCATAACGAAGATTTCGGCCAGACCTTGGGCGCTTGGGGCGTCGCTCCCGGCCCCTACCTGATGCTGCCGCTGCTGGGGCCGTCGACAGTGCGCGACGCGCTCGTCGTCCCGGTCGACATCGCCGCCGATCCGTGGGCCTACAAGCATCCGGTCGGCTGGCGCAACTTCGGCACCGCCGTGCGCGCGGTCGATCAGCGCGCCGCCGTGCTCGATGCGTCGAACCTGATGGAAGAAGCCGCGCTCGACCGCTACGAATTTATCCGCGACGGCTTCCTGCAACGCCGCCTGAGCCGCATCACCGACAACGGTGAGCAGAAGATCAAGTTCAGGAAGAACATCAAGAAGGACGACGCGCCGGCCGGTGCAAAAAGCATCAAGGCGGCTTATCCGGACGATCCGGGCGCGACCGTCCCGGCCGGGGCTGCACCTGCATCCACACCGTCATCCGCACCCGCACCCGCTGCCGCGGTACCATCCGATGCACAGAATATCCGCGCCGCTTATACTGACGATCCAGGTCCGACCGACACCGCGTCGGAGGTCAGACAGTGGGCCGCGGCGCCGGCTATGTCATCCAAACCGGCGTCGAAGTAGTTAACCCGACACTGTCACCGCCATCCGAGAGCGGTTTGCAGCTTGTGTCACCCGCAAACATGAAAGAGGGCTTATGAAACTGATCAAACACCTTATCGCGATGAGCGCCATCGCATTCACCGCCTTCGCGGTTGCCGCGCCGGCGCCGGCCCCTGTCGGCAACGAAGCGCCCGATGTACTGGTCAAGCGCATCAGCAACGACGTGATCGAAACGGCCAAGGCCGACAAGGACATCCAGGCCGGCGACGTCAACAAGGTCACCGCACTGGTCGACGCCAAGATCCTGCCGTACATCGACTTCCAGCGCATGACCGCGCTGGCCGCCGGCCGCTTCTGGCGCGATGCCACGCCGGCGCAGAAAACCGCGTTGTCGAACGAGTTCCGCACCCTGCTGGTCCACACCTATTCCGGTGCGCTGTCGCAGATCAAGAATGAAACCGTCGAGTTCAAGCCGATGCGCGCCGACCCGGCCGACACCACCGTTGAAGTGCGGTCCCAGGTCAACGTCCAGCGCGGCGAGCCGATCCAGCTGAACTACCGCCTAGCCAAGGGGCCGTCGGGCTGGAAGATTTTCGACATCAACGTGCTCGGCGCGTGGCTTGTGGAAACCTATAAAGGCACTTTCGCGTCCGAGATCGGCAAGGGCGGCATCGACGGCCTGATCAAGAAGCTGGCCGAGCGCAACCAGCAGCTGGCCAACAAGCCGGTCAAAGCGGCCAGGTAAGCCGGCCGCATTGAGATGATTGCAACCACTTCGAAGCCGCCGCTGGAACTGCTGACGTTCCAGACGGCGCGCGGCGCGCTCGAGCGCGGCCTGGCTGCGCTGCGCGCCGGCCAGACCGTGTTCGACTTGGCTTCGGTCAAGCTGGCCGACTCGTCCGGCGTGGCGGTGCTGCTGGAGCTGCAGCGC
Source organism: Massilia psychrophila (assembly GCF_002760665.1). Classification (GTDB taxonomy): domain Bacteria; phylum Pseudomonadota; class Gammaproteobacteria; order Burkholderiales; family Burkholderiaceae_D; genus JAFCUW01. Next base: position 39,604 of record NZ_PDOB01000007.1, read on the forward strand.
CAGGCCCGCACGGCCGGCTTGAGCGTATCGTTCATTAACCTGCCGGTCAGCCTCCAGAGCCTGGCCACGCTGTACGGCGTCGAGTCACTGCTGGCCGAAGCAGCCACCAGTGCGCCGCACCACTGAGGCATTGAATCGCCTTTAAAAAGGGGGCGCAGCGCGCCCCCTTTCCAATTTCTCTTTTCGTATTTCGCCCCTTTCGCCGGCCCCTTGCTGCTCATCCGGCAATTTCCCCTATAATTGTCAGTCCCCCTGCGAAAATTGATCCGCCTGATTAACCATGTACAACCAACGACAAGAATGACAGCAGCGATTCAGATTACCAACGTCGAGAAGAGCTACAAGTCCCTGAAGGCCCTGGGTGGCGTTTCGCTGACAATTGCAGAAGGCGAGTTTTTCGGGTTGCTCGGGCCCAACGGCGCAGGCAAGACCACCCTCATTTCCACCATTGCCGGGTTGATCCGCCCAGACAGCGGCAGCGTTGCCATCCACGGCCACGACGTCGTCACGGATTTTCGCGCGGCGCGCAAGATGCTTGGCGTCGTGCCGCAGGAACTGGTGTTCGATCCTTTTTTCACGGTGCGCGAAACGCTGCGCCTGCAGTCCGGCTATTTCGGCCTGAAAAACAACGACAAGTGGATCGACGAGGTGATGGAAAACCTCGATTTGACTGGCAAGGCCGACGTCAACATGCGCGCCCTGTCGGGCGGCATGAAGCGGCGCGTACTGGTGGCGCAGGCGCTGGTGCACAAGCCGCCCGTGATCGTGCTCGACGAACCGACCGCCGGCGTCGACGTCGAACTGCGCCAGGGCTTGTGGAAGTTCATTTCGCGCCTGAACCGCGAAGGCCATACCGTGGTGCTAACTACCCACTACCTCGAGGAAGCGCAAGCCATGTGCCAGCGCGTGGCGATGCTGCGCGCAGGTAAAGTGGTCGCGCTCGACACCATGAGCGCGCTGATCCGCCGCATCTCCGGCTCGCAGCTGATCGTGCACCTGGCCAGCGGCACTCTACCGGCAAGCCTGCGCCATTTGGTCGCGCACGATGCGCTGGAGGACCACGAGTACAACGGCAAGCCGGAAAGCCACACGTACAGTTTGCGTGTCAACGACTACGCCGAAGTCGAGCAGATCCTGGCAAAGCTGCGCGAATCGGGCGTCGTCATTGGCGAAATGCAATTGCAACAAGCTGACCTGGAAGACATCTTCTTGCAGATCATGGACGGAGGTTCGCTGTGAGCTCAGGCACAAAATTCGTCTCTGTCGGTTTCCAGACCCTGCTCTACAAGGAGACGCTACGCTTCTGGAAGGTGGCCACTCAAACCGTCGCCGCGCCGATTCTCACCGCCATGCTGTACCTGCTCATCTTCGGCCATGTGCTCGAAGGGCGGGTCGAAGTCTATCCGGGGGTGTCGTACACCGCCTTCCTGATCCCGGGTCTGGTGATGATGAGCGTGCTGCAAAACGCCTTCGCCAACTCGTCCTCGTCGCTGATCCAATCAAAAATCACCGGCAACCTGGTGTTCATCCTGCTGCCGCCGCTGTCGCATTGGGAAATCATTTCGGCTTACGTGCTGGCGTCGGTGGTGCGCGGCCTTACGGTCGGCGCCGGCGTATTCGTCACCACCGCCTGGTTTGCCGACCTCAGCTTCGTGGCGCCGCTGTGGATCGCGGTGTTTGCCCTGTTGGGGGCCGCCATCCTCGGCACCATGGGCGTGATCGCCGGCATCTGGGCCGAGAAATTCGACCAGCTGGCGGCGTTCCAGAATTTCTTGATCATGCCGGCCACGTTCCTGTCGGGTGTGTTCTATTCGATCCATTCCCTGCCCCCTTTCTGGCAGGCGGTCTCGCATTTCAATCCATTCTTTTATATGATCGACGGATTCCGCCACGGCTTCTTCGGCCAGTCCGACATGTCGCCGTGGACCAGCCTTGCCGTCGTCAGCGCGTTTTTTGCGATCCTGGCGACGATTGCCGTCAACCTGTTAAAGCGCGGCTACAACCTGCGTCACTAATTTTATTTTGGAGCTTATCTTGGCTACTACACCAGAACTGATCCACAGCTACATCAGCGCCGGGCTCGAATGCACCCATCTCGAGGTGGACGGCGACGGCCAGCACTTCAACGCCATCATCGTGTCAAACGCGTTTGCCGGCAAGCGCCCGATCCAGCGCCACCAGATCGTCTACGCCGCGCTGGGCGACCGGATGCGCGAGGAAATCCACGCGCTGTCGATGAAAACGCTCACCCCAGAAGAATATCAAGGATAACCATGGACAAGCTCCAGATTGTCGGCGGCAAGCGCCTTGATGGCGACATCACCATTTCAGGCGCCAAGAACGCCGCCTTGCCAATCCTGTGCGCCGCCCTGTTGACCGCGGACGACCTTGAACTGTCGAACGTGCCGCACCTGCACGACGTCAAGACCATGCTCAAACTGCTGGCCCAGACCGGGCTGACGGTGCAACAGGATGGCGAGACGGTAATCCTCAATGGCGGCGCCATCGATACCCTCGAGGCGCCTTATGAACTGGTGAAAACCATGCGTGCCTCCATTTTGGTACTGGGGCCGTTGCTGGCGCGCTTCGGCCAGGCCAAGGTATCGCTGCCGGGCGGCTGCGCCATCGGCTCGCGCCCGGTCGACCAGCACATCAAAGGCCTGGAAGCACTCGGCGCCGAGATCACCATCGAAGCCGGCTACATCTACGCCAAATGCGCCAAGCTGAAAGGCGCGCGCATCCGCACTGAAATGATTACCGTCACCGGCACCGAGAACCTGCTGATGGCGGCCACCCTGGCCGACGGCGAAACCGTGCTGGAGAACGCCGCCCAGGAACCGGAAGTCACCGATCTGGCCAATCTGCTGGTGAAGATGGGCGCAAAAATCGACGGTATCGGCACCGGGCGCCTGGTGATCCAGGGCGTGCCGTCGCTGCATGGCGCCAGCCACGCGGTCATTTCCGACCGCATCGAGGCGGCCACGTTCCTGTGCGCGGTGGCGGCCACCGGCGGCGACATCCTGCTCAGGAACACCCGTACCGACATCATGGACGCGGGCCTCGACAAACTGCGCGAAATCGGCCTTGTGATGGACATCAAGGCCGATTCGATCCGCGCCACCATGGCAGGCCGTCCGCGTCCGGTGACGTTGTCGACCACCGAGTATCCGGGCTTTCCGACCGACATGCAGGCCCAGTTCATGGCCGTCAACAGCATCGCCGACGGCGCCAGCCGCGTCACCGAGACGATTTTCGAGAACCGCTTCATGCACGTGCAGGAGATGAACCGCCTCGGCGCACACATCAGGATCGACGGCCACACCGCCAGCATCACCGGCGTGGCGCGGCTCGTCGGCGCGCCCGTGATGGCGACCGACCTGCGCGCGTCCGCCTCGCTGGTGATCGCCGCCATGGCCGCCGAAGGCACCACCGTCATCGAGCGTATCTACCATCTCGACCGTGGCTACGACCGGATGGAAGTAAAATTATCGAACGTCGGCGCCGACATCGTGCGGATCAAATGAGCGCATCTTCTCCATTTGCCATCCCGGCCAGCGGCCAACTGATCCTGGCGCTGTCGAAAGGGCGCATTTTCGACGACACCTTGCCGCTGCTGGCGGCGGCTGGCATTGTCGTCACCGAAGACCCGGAGACGTCGCGTAAGCTGATCCTCGCCACCAACGACCCGAACGTGCGCGTCATCATCGTGCGCGCCTCCGACGTGCCGACGTACGTGCAGTACGGCGCCGCCGACTTCGGCGTGGCCGGCAAGGACGTGCTGATGGAGCATGGCGGCGAAGGGCTGTACCAGCCGATCGACCTGAAAATTGCCGCCTGCCGCATGTCGGTGGCGGTGAACGCCGGCTTCGACTACGACAGCGCGGTGCGCCAGGGCGCGCGCTTGCGCGTGGCCACCAAGTTCGTGCAAACGGCGCGCGAGCACTTTGCCGCCAAAGGCGTGCACGTCGACCTGATCAAGTTGTACGGCTCGATGGAGCTGGCGCCCCTGGTCGGCCTGTCCGACGCCATTGTCGACGTTGTCTCGACCGGCAATACGCTGCGCGCCAACAACCTGGTCGAAGTCGAAACCATCATGCAGATTTCGTCGCGCCTGATCGTCAACCAGGCTGCGTTAAAACTCAAGCGCGAACGGCTCCAACCCATCCTTGACGCGTTCGAACGCGCGTCCTCGGCGATCCCCTCCACACTGTAAGGCTGATTCCACCATGTCGCTACTGATCCGCAAGCTCGATTCCACGCAAGACGGTTTCCGCCAGAAGCTCGATGCGCTGCTGGCCTTCGAGGCGTCGACCGACGACGCCATCGAAGCGGCGGTGACGACGATCCTGCACGACGTCAAACAGCGCGGCGACGCCGCCGTGCTGGAATACACCAACAAGTTTGATCGTATTCCCGGCGGCGGCGCAGCCGGCATGGCCCAATTCGACATTGGCCAGGCCGAACTCGATGCCGCGCTTGCCGGCCTGCCGGAAGCGCAACGCGCCGCGCTGCAGACGGCCGCCGAACGGATCCGCGTCTTCCACGAACGTCAAAAGCAGGAGCTGCAAGGCTTCAGCTACACCGAGCCGGACGGCACCGTGCTGGGGCAGCGCATCACGCCGCTCGACCGGGTCGGCATCTACGTCCCCGGCGGCAAGGCGGCTTATCCCTCGTCGGTGCTGATGAACGCGATTCCCGCCAAGGTCGCCGGCGTGGCCGAAATCATCATGGTGGTACCGACCCCGGACGGCGTCAAGAACCAGATGGTGCTGGCCGCCGCCGCAATTGCCGGCGTCACGCGGGTGATCACCATCGGCGGCGCGCAAGCCGTCGGCGCGCTGGCCTACGGTACTGCGACAATTGGCGCGGTCGACAAGATCGTCGGCCCCGGCAACGCGTATGTTGCCGCCGCCAAGCGCCGCGTGTTCGGTACTGTCGGCATCGACATGATCGCCGGTCCGTCCGAAATCCTGGTGCTGTGCGATGGCACCACCGACCCGGACTGGGTGGCGATGGACTTGTTTTCGCAGGCCGAGCACGACGAACTGGCGCAAGCCATCATGCTGTGCCCGGACGCCGATTACATTGCGCAGGTGGAGGCGAGCATCGACAAGCTGCTGCCGACGATGCCGCGCCAAAGCGTCATCCGCACGTCGCTGCTTGAGCGCGGCGCGCTGATCAAGGTGCGCGACATGATGGAAGCCTGCGAGATCGCCAATGCGATTGCCGCCGAACACCTCGAAATTTCGGCCGAGAACCCGCAGCAGTGGGCCGACCTGATCCGCCACGCCGGCGCCATGTTCCTTGGCCGCTTCTCGTCCGAGTCGCTGGGCGATTACTGCTGCGGTCCGAACCACGTGCTGCCGACCTCGCGCACGGCGCGCTTCTCGTCGCCGCTGGGCGTGTACGATTTTCAGAAGCGCTCGTCGATCCTGTACGTGTCCGAAGCCGGTGCCCAGACGCTCGGCCTAATCGCGGCCGAACTGGCGTATGGTGAAGGCTTGCAGGCGCATGCCCGCAGTGCCGAGTTGCGGCTTCAACCGGTACGTTTCAAGCAACCGTCATGAGCGACTGGCGCAACCGGGTCTTCTGCGAAGATGCGCTGGACGGCCTGGCGCGCGTTCCGGACGGCTCGGTCGACCTGATCCTGACCGACCCGCCCTACAACCTGGGCAAGGACTACGGCAACGACTCGGACCAGCAAAGCGTGGCCGATTTCCTGGCCTGGACCGAACAGTGGGTCGACAAGGCGCTGCCGAAGTTAAAGGCCAACGGCAGCCTGTACATTTTTTCGACCTGGCGCTTTTCGCCGGAGATTTTCGTCATGCTCAAGCAGCGCATGACGATGATGAACGAAATCATCTGGGACCGCCGGGTGCCGTCGATGGGCGGCAGCGTGCGCAGCTTCACGTCGGTGCACGACACCGTCGGTTTTTTTGTCAATCGCAAGGATTATTACTTCGATCTCGATGCGGTGCGCATCGCCTACGACGCCGAAACGAAAAAAGCGCGCTCGCGTTCGATTTTCATCGGCGCCAAGTGGTTGGAGATCGGCTACAACCCGAAGGATTTATGGAGCGTGTCGCGCCTGCACCGCGAACATCCCGAGCGCGCCGACCACCCGACCCAAAAACCCCTCGAGATCATCGAACGGATGGTCAAGGCGTCGTGCCCGCCAGGCGGGGTCGTGCTCGACCCGTTCATGGGCAGCGGCACCACGGCGCTGGCGGCCCAGCGCTGCGGCCGCGATTTCGTCGGCTTCGAGCTCAATCCGGCGTACTGCGACATCATCGAAGCCCGGCTCGTGGCGCCTGTGCTCAAGGCCGGCGGTAAGCGTAAAAGCGTCAAGAAAATCAAGCCTGAAGAAGTTATTAGCTGAGAAAGCCACCATGTCATTCATCGACCAACTGATCAGCAACACCATCCGCGCCGACGTGCGCGCCGCCAGCAGCTACAAGGTGGCCGACAGGCCCGGTTTCCTCAAGCTCGACGCGATGGAAAACCCGTACCAGCTGCCGGCGCCGCTGCGCGCCGAACTGGCGACGCGGCTGGCCAAGGCCGAGCTGAACCGCTACCCGGCGTCGTACGAGGCCCTCAAACAGGCAGTCTGCGCCAAGCTGGGCGTGCCGCCGGACTACGGCGTCATCCTCGGCAACGGCTCGGACGAACTGATTTCGCTGATCGCCACCGCCACAGCACGCCAAGACCGCCGCGCTGTCATCCTGGCGCCGACGCCGGCTTTTGTCATGTACCAGCGCTCGGCCCAGTTCGCCGGCATGGATTTTATCGGCGTGCCCTTGAACAGCGACTTCACGCTCGACATGCCGGCCATGCTGGCGGCCATCGCGCTGCATAAACCGTCGGTGCTGTTTCTGGCCTATCCGAACAACCCAACTGGCAACCTGTACGATGCCGCCGACATGGCCGAGCTGATCGATGCGCTGGGCGACACCGGCATCGCCGTCGTTGACGAAGCCTACGAGCCGTTCGCCCGCACCAGCTTCATGGCCCACCTGCCGGAGTTCGACAACCTGGTGGTGATGCGCACCCTGTCCAAGCTGGGCCTGGCCGGCATCCGGCTCGGCTACATGTCGGCCGCGCCCGCGCTGCTGGCCGAGTTCGAGAAAGTGCGCCCGCCCTACAACATCAACGTGCTGACGATGATTGCGGCCGAATTCGCGCTCGAGCATCTGGACGTGCTCGAAGCCCAGGCGGTCAAGATCAATGCCGCCCGCACGGAACTAGCGGCGGAACTGGCGCTGTTGCCCGGTGTCGAAGTGTTTCCATCGGCGGCAAATTTCCTGCTGTTCCGGGTGAAAAACGCCGACGATACGTGCGAGAAACTATTAGCTGCCAAGGTGCTGGTCAAGAATTTGGGTAAAATGGGGCCGCTGGCACATTGTATTCGCGTCACCGTCAGCACGCCTGAAGAGAATTCCGCATTTTTGACTGCCCTCCGGGCAGCGCTGAAACCATAGAGCACCGTCCATGACCCGCACCGCAGAAATTACCCGCAACACCAACGAGACGCAAATCCGCGTCGCGATCAACCTCGACGGCACCGGCCAGCAAAAGCTGAACACCGGCGTGCCCTTCCTCGACCACATGCTCGACCAGATCGCCCGCCACGGCTTGATCGACCTCGACATCGAATGCGTCGGCGACCTGCACATCGACGCCCACCACACCGTCGAAGACACCGGCATCACGCTCGGCATGGCGTTCGCCAAGGCGATCGGCGACAAGAAAGGCATCCGCCGCTACGGGCATGCGTATGTACCGCTCGACGAAGCACTGTCGCGCGTGGTGATCGACTTTTCCGGCCGCCCGGGCCTGGAAATGCACGTGCCGTGGAAGCGCTCGATGATCGGCAGTTTCGACGTCGACCTGGCGCACGAATTTTTCCAGGGCTTCGTCAATCACGCACTGGTGTCGCTGCACATCGATAACCTGCGCGGCGAAAACGCCCACCACCAGTGCGAAACCGTGTTCAAGGCGTTCGGCCGCGCGCTGCGCATGGCCACCGAACTCGATGCGCGTTCGGCCGGCACCATTCCATCGACCAAAGGCAGCCTGTGAGAATGACCTGCGCGACGTCGCCATCATGAATAAAATTGTCGTCGTCGATTACGGCATGGGCAACCTGCGTTCGGTAGCGCAGGCCTTGCGCGCGGTCGCACCGGAAGCGGAGGTGCTCATCTCCGGCACCCCACAAGACATCGACAGCGCCGACCGCCTGGTACTGCCGGGCCAGGGCGCGATGCGCGACTGCATGCTCAGCCTGCGCGAATCGGGCGTGCTCGACGCGCTGTTGCGCGCTTCCAGGACGCGCCCGATGATGGGCGTGTGCGTCGGCGAGCAGATGCTGTTCGAGCGCAGCGAGGAAGCCGACACTGCCGGCCTGGGGCTACTGCCAGGCCGCGTGGTGCGCTTCCAGCTCGACGGCCAGCTGCAGGCCGACGGCTCGCGCTTCAAGGTGCCGCAGATGGGCTGGAACCGGGTCAGGCAGCTGCGCAGCCACCCGGTGTGGGAAGGCATCGACGACGACGCCTACTTCTATTTCGTGCACAGCTACTATGTCGACCCGGTCGACCCGGCCGACGCGATCGGCGAAACCGATTACGGCGCGCCGTTTTGCAGCGCGGTGGCACGCGATAACATCGTCGCCACCCAGTTCCACCCTGAAAAAAGCGCGGCCGCAGGCCTGCGCCTGTATAAAAATTTCGTTCACTGGAAGCCGTAGCTTTTCGCTCCCGCGCTTCCATACAACTGACCCACCTAACCGCCACTTAACCGATAACCGACACGACCATGCTGCTCATTCCTGCCATCGACCTGAAAGACGGTCACTGCGTTCGCCTCAAACAGGGCGATATGGAACTTGCCACCGTCTTCTCCGAAGACCCCGCCGAGATGGCCCTGCACTGGCTCAAAAAGGGCGCGCGGCGGCTGCACCTGGTCGACCTGAACGGCGCTTTTGCCGGCAAGCCGAAGAACGAAGCGGCCGTCAAATCGATCCTGCAAGTGGTGCAAGAGTTCGCCCTCGATAACGATATCGACGAGATCCCGGTGCAGCTGGGCGGCGGCATCCGCGACCTCGACACCATCGAGCGCTACCTCGACGACGGCATCACCTACATCATCGTCGGCACCGCCGCGGTGAAAAACCCCGGCTTTTTGCACGACGCCTGCGGCGCCTTCCCGGGCCACATCATCGTCGGCCTCGACGCGCGCGACGGCAAGGTCGCAACCGACGGCTGGAGCAAGATGAGCGGCCACGACGTGACGGACCTGGCAAAAAAATTCGAAGGCTACGGCATCGAGTCGATCATCTACACCGACATCGGCCGCGACGGCATGATGGGCGGCGTCAACATCGAAGCGACCGTCAAGCTGGCGCAATCGGTGCGCATCCCGGTCATCGCCTCGGGCGGGGTGCATAACCTGAAAGACGTCGAAGACCTGTGCGCGGTGCAGGAAGAGGGCATCGAAGGCGTCATCTGCGGGCGCTCGATCTACGAAGGCACGCTCGACCTGGCGCAAGCCCAGCTGCGCGCCGACGAGCTTTCCGGCGACGCCGGAGCCGGGGTTGGGGTATAAAGCGCATGCTCGCCAAACGCATCATTCCTTGCCTCGACGTCACTGACGGGCGCGTCGTCAAAGGCGTCAATTTCACCGAGCTGCGCGACGCCGGCGACCCGGTCGAAATCGCCCGCCGCTACGACGGCCAGGGCGCCGACGAGATCACTTTTCTCGACATCACGGCATCCAGCGACGACCGCGACCTGATATTGCACATCATCGAAGCGGTGGCCAATACCGTATTCATCCCGCTCACCGTCGGCGGCGGCGTGCGCCGGGTCGAGGACGTGCGCCGGCTTTTGAATGCCGGCGCCGACAAGGTCAGCATGAACACCTCGGCGGTAACCAATCCCGAACTGGTGTTCGAAGCGTCGCAAAAATACGGCTCGCAGTGCATCGTGGTGGCGATCGACGCCAAAGAGGTCGCGCCCGGCAAATGGGAAGTATTTACGCATGGCGGGCGCCGTGCCACCGGCCTGGACGCCATCAAATGGGCGCAGAACATGGAGCGGCTCGGCGCCGGCGAAATCCTGCTTACCAGCATGGACCGCGACGGCACCAAGATCGGCTTCGACCTGGGTCTCACGCGCGGCGTGTCGGACGCGGTCGGCATTCCGGTGATCGCCTCGGGTGGCGTCGGCGGCCTGCAGGACCTGGCCGATGGCATCAAGCTCGGGCACGCCGACGCGGTGCTGGCCGCCAGCATTTTCCACTACGCTCACCACACGGTGCAGGAAGCGAAGCGCTTCATGGCCGCGCAGGGCATCCCGATGCGCCTCGACTAAAGGAACCCCGCATGACAACCATAGCCATCACCGCCAACAACGCCAAGTGGCTCAAGAAAGTGCGCTGGGACGAACACGGCCTGGTGCCGGTGATCGCGCAGGAAGCGGCGACGGGCGACGTCTTGATGTTCGCCTGGATGAACCGCGACGCGTTGTACAAAACCGTCGAACTGGGCGAGGCCGTGTACTGGAGCCGCTCGCGCAAAAAGCTGTGGCACAAGGGAGAAGAGTCCGGCCACGTGCAGAAGGTGCTCGAGATCCGGCTCGACTGCGACGAAGACGTGGTGCTGCTGAAAATCGACCAGGCCGGCGCCATCGCCTGCCATACGGGCCGTCATTCGTGCTTTTACCAAAAATTCGACGGCGAAGCGCTAGGGGGCGACTGGCAGGCCGTCGATCCGGTATTGAAAAATCCGGAGTCCATTTATACTCAACCGAAGACCAAGAAATAAGCGTGACCCTATGAGCGTGACCCTGAACCGCCTGGCTGCCGTGATCGAATCGCGCAAGATCGAAAACGGCGGCGATCCCGACAAATCGTACGTCTCGCGCCTGTTCGCCAAGGGCGACGACGCGATCCTGAAAAAAATCGGCGAGGAAGCCACCGAAACGGTGATGGCGGCAAAAGACGCGCGGGTCGACGGCGACACGTCGAAAGTGCTTTACGAGTGCGCCGACCTGTGGTTCCACTCGCTGGTGATGCTGGCCCAGTTCAACCTGACGCCGCAGCAGGTGCTCGACGAACTGGCGCGCCGTGAAGGCATTTCCGGCATCGAAGAAAAAGCCGCCCGCAAGGACGAACCGCGCGACGCGCTTGACACCGACAAGCATTAAATTAAACAATCAATTGGTCCGGAGCCTGACGTGGAAAACTGCCTGTTTTGCAAGATCGCTTCAAAACAAATCCCGTCGTCGGTGGTGTACGAGGACGACGACCTGATGGCGTTCAAGGACATCCATCCGGCCGCGCCGGTGCACTTGCTGGTGATCCCGAAAATTCACCTGGCAACGCTGTCCGAATGCGACGCCAGCCATGCCGGCCTGCTGGGCAAGATGCTGGCGCTGGTGCCGCGGCTGGCCGCAGAGAATGGCTGCGCCGTTACTTATGATGCCGACGGCACGCCGGGCGGCGGCTTCAAGACGATGATCAATAGCGGCCCTGACGGCGGACAAGAGGTGTACCATCTTCACCTGCACCTGTACGGCGGGGCCCGCCCTTGGCGGGGCCAGCGCTGATACGGGGCACGAACGTCGCGCTTCGTCTATACTGGTGCGGACAATTCCACGAATTCAAGGCGCGCTGCGCCGGGCAAGGAGAATAGCATGGGTTCAATGAGTATTTGGCACTGGGTGATCGTACTGGTGGTGGTGATGCTGGTGTTCGGCACCAAAAAAATCAGCAACATGGGTTCCGACATCGGCAAGGCCGTCAAGGGCTTCAAAGACGGCGTCAAGGGTAGTGAAGAAGAGAAATCAGGCGTCGTCGTGCCACCTTCCCAGGTTGCCGACAAGACCACCATCGACGTCGAGACGAAAGAGAAAACCAAGTTCTGACGCGCCGCGCCTTAGCTCTGCGGGCGCACGTTGATTAACTTTGCCCATCCATGATCGACCTTGGACTTTCCAAACTCGCCATCATTGGCGTCGTCGCGCTGATTGTCATCGGACCCGAGAAGCTGCCCAAGGTGGCGCGGATGGTCGGGTCGCTGTACGGCCGTGCCCAGCGCTACCTGCACGAAATCAAATCCGAAGTAAGCCGCGAAATCGAACTCGACGAACTGCGCAACCTGCAAAAGGAAGTGTCGGAAGCGGCGCATTCGATCAAGGCCGATGTCGAACATTCGATTGCCCAGGATTTCGACGACGTCGAAGCGTCATGGCGCGGCCACATCTCAGACGACAGTGCCAGCGACAAGGTAGCGGCGAGCATGTTCGGCCTCAAGCGCAAGGCGCGCGACTTCCGCCGCAAGAAGCTCATGCGTAACTCCGCCGTTCCAGGCTGGTACAAGCAGCGCCACGGCGGCAAGACGCACGTCATGTCGGGCGCGGCGCGCGTCAAGAAATTCCGTCCACACGGCTCCACATTCTCTTCCTTCTTCTAATGACAGACAAAGCAGCGGGCGAAGAGACCTTCATCTCCCACCTGATCGAATTGCGCAACCGCCTGGTCAAGGCCTCGATCGGCATTGCCATCCTTACCGCCGCGCTGATGCTGTGGCCAGGCCCGGCGCAAATTTACGACTTCATCGCCCGCCCGATGATCGACTCGCTGCCGGCCGGCTCGAAGATGATCGCCACCGGCGTCATCGCGCCGTTCCTGGTGCCGATGAAGGTGACGCTGGTGATCGCCTTTATCTTGGCGCTGCCGTGGGTGTTTTACCAGATGTGGGCTTTCATCGCCCCGGGCTTGTACCAGCACGAAAAAAAGCTGGTGCTGCCGCTGGTGGTGTCGTCGTCGCTGCTGTTCATGGGCGGCGTGGCCTTCTGCTACTTCCTGGTGTTCGGCCGCGTGTTCAAGTTCATCGGCGACTTCGCCCCGAGCTCGATCGCCGTCATGCCCGACATCGAAAACTACCTCGATTTCGTGATGTCGATGTGCCTGGCCTTCGGCGCCACCTTCGAAGTGCCGGTCGTGGTGGTGATTTTGGTGCGGATGGGAATTGTCAGCGTCGCCAAGCTCAAGGAAATGCGGCCGTACACCATCGTCGGCGCCTTCGTCATTGCCGCCATCGTGACGCCGCCCGACGTCGTCAGCCAGCTGGCGCTGGCGGTGCCGATGTGCCTGCTGTTTGAACTGGGCCTGCTGGTGGCGCCGGCCTTTGTCCGGGCCACCCAGGCGCCGGAAGAGACTGCCTGACTTCGACATCCCGTTGCCCGTCGCCCCAGGTTTTGGCGGGCCCAGCAGTCGGTGATAAAAAGGTGAATCTGAAACCGTGTCCTGAACGTAAAAGAGTGTGCTTCGACCACTTCTTAACTACTTTCAAGGACCTACCATGAACAAGCTCGTCACCACTGTCATCGCCGGCGCCTGTATCGCCCTGTCGTCCACCGTCTTTGCCGCCAACGTGATGGTCGGCGGACAGTCGATGATGGCCTCGAAGGACATCGTCGACAATGCCGTGAACTCGGCCGACCACACCACCCTGGTCGCGGCGGTAAAAGCGGCCGGCCTGGTCGACACCCTCAAGGGCAAGGGACCGTTCACTGTCTTCGCACCCACCAACGCCGCCTTCGGCAAGCTGCCGGCCGGCACGGTCGACACCTTGGTTAAGCCGGAAAGCAAGCCAACGCTGACCAAGGTGTTGACGTACCACGTGGTGCCGGGCAGGTATGATTTCATGGCGCTGTCGGGCGCCATCAAGAAGGGCAACGGCAAGGCCGACCTGGCCACCGCCAGCGGCGGCAAGCTTCATTTCATGATGAACGGCGTACACAACATCACCGTGACCGATGAAATGGGCGGCGTGGCCAACATCAGCACCTACGACGTCTACCAGTCGAATGGCGTAATCAATGTGATCGACACCGTGCTGATGCCGAAGTAAGACAGCGCGCACGAAAAACAGGCGCGGTCCTTTGGGGGCCGCGTCTTTTGTCGGGATGTTGTCGGGCCGTTGTCGGGCTGCTGTCAGTTACGGGCAGTTACCAATCACGTAATAGGCGACCGAAGTCTGCGCCAGCGTCGTGGTATAGAACGTGTTGTTCAGGCCCATGTTCTGGTTCGAGCCGTTCGCCAGCGCGTAGCCGCCGCTGTCGTGGGCCCGTCCTGCCTGCACGTGGTTGTAGTTGCTGGTGTTCGTTGCGGTGCAGGTAAAGCTTGACGTCGTGCTGCCGGCCACCGCCGCCGACAACGCGCTCTCGACTGAACCGGCGCCAACGGACGACACCTGGAAATTGTAGCTGGTGGACGCTGTCAGGCCGGTGCTGGTGTATGACGTCGCCGTCACTGGCGTCGCCGTGATGTTGATGCCGTTGCGGTAGACGTTGTAGCCGGTGGCACCGCTGGCGAGGCTCCACGACAGCGCGATTGAACTGGCGGTGCGCGCGCCCACGGCCAAGCCCGCCGGCGGCAGGATCGCCGGCGCCGGGCCGACCAGGAACTGGGCGATGCCGCATGCCGCCGACGTCAAACCGGTGCCGCTGCCGGTGGCCGTCACGCTGCCGGTGTAGTAGCCGTTCGCCAGCGGTGAATAGGTCTTGGTGAAGCTGGCGCCGCTGCCGGCGGCGGCGTCGCTGACTGGCGTCGCCCCGCTCAGCACCACCTTGTAGCTGCCGATGGTGCCGGCCGCGTCAACGCCGGCGCCCGATACCGTGACGTCGTTGCCGGCCACGCTGGCGCTGCACGAGGTCATTGCGGGCGCGGCCACCGTGCTGACGCGCAGGTTATTTTTAAACCAGAAATTCATCACGAACGCTGGATAATTGACGTGGGTCGCATCGACGTAATTGGTGTTCTGGCCGCCGCTGCCGGCCGGCCAGGCGTGGGCCATGCCGGTAACCGCCATTTCCGAGGTGCGCAGCTTGCCGTTGCTGTCGGTATAGGCGATGTTGCTGCCGCCGGTAGCGACGGTTTGCGTGGCGCCCTTGGAAAAGGCGCCGCCATACGTCAGCCGCATCGCCGCCGCATCCATCGGCCCATACGCCTGGGCCACCGTATAGTCGGTGGTGCCCCATACCACGCTGGCGATTTGGGTGGCGAACTTCGGCAGGTTGCTGCCGGCCAGCGCCTTGCAGTTGTTGGCGGCGGTAGTTGCCGTATAGCCGGACGGTACGATGCCGATCTGCGCGGTGGTGGTGCCCGGCGGCGGCCCGGCGTTGATGCCAATGCCGGCGAAGATGTCGGGCGCGAAGCAGCCGAGCGCCATGGTTTCGCCGCCGCCCGACGACAAGCCGGTGACGTACACCTGGCTCGGGTCGATCGCGTATTGCAAGTTGGTGACGAAGCGGTTGACCAGGTCGAGCAGGACCGCATCGTGGCCGCTGGTGCGGCTGTGGCTGGTGCTGGCGTAATCCCAGCAGTGGTTGCCGTAGACGTTGCCGGTGGCATTCGGCGCCAGGATCACGGCGCCGTACTGGTCGCCCATCGCCTTCCAATTAAAACCGCCGTCGGCGGCATTGATGACGTCGCCCGCCGCGCTCTGGCTGCAGCCGTGCAGCACCAGCACCAGCGCGCGCTTGCCGGCCAACGTCGGCTGGCTCGCCGGCCAGTAGAAATAACCGGTCAGGTTGCCGCCGTTGCGGGTGTCGGCGGCCCAGGTCTGGTTGCTGCTCCAGGCACCGGGGCCGGCGCTAACTTGCGCCTGGGCCTGGGCCTGGGCGTGGCCAAACAGGCAGGGGGCGAGGATCAGCAAGGGTGCGGCGGCGCGCGTGAACCGCCGTTGGAAAGCGAATGCCATGAAGGTCTCTCCGATCTGAGGATGAAGCAGGGTGGCCGGCTTTGCGCTCTGTAACCGTGCAGGTGTGCTGCTATGGACTGGTTGCCAGGGACAGTCTGGTGCGGCTGGGCGTGGTCAGCCACTGCCCGCCGGACGACGCGACTGCGTTTCAGTGAGAAAGCATGGGCAGCTGCGCGGAAAAGAAGGCGGGCCGCGGCGATAAAACCACTAAATGTAACGGACCAATTCTAGTCCTGAATATCGCCGCCGATGTGGTGATTTAAAGCAAGCTCACTGTGCGTTTTCGCACACGCAACATTGCCGGGAAGATCAGGCGCATGGCCCTTGTCGCACGCTACGCCTGGTCATCAATAGCGTGACCAGGTTGATCAGTGCGGCCGTGGCTAGCCAATCACGGGTGGGCCGCCCACTGCCGGTAGCAGTGTTGTTCGCGCCAAAGCCGGTTACCGTCAAGGTCGGCGGACGGGCGGGAAATGCATCGTCGTCGAGCGGTTCAACATGATCGACCGGACGCGTTACGAGCCGTATGGACTTGCTGCCGGCAAGACAACGCCGCGATGGGCTTTACCGGACATGTTGTTGAAAAAGCGCAGCGGCGACGGCGCCAGTTGATTACTGCATCAGCTCCCTGATGACCTTCACCGGCGCGTTGCCGTAGCCAAGAAACTGTTCATGAAAGTCTTTCAGCACGAACTTCGACCCGAGCGCCTGCTTGCGCTGCTCGCGCAGTTCCATGATTTCGCTGTAGCCGCTGAAGTAGCTGGTCAGCTGGACCGAGGACAGCTGCACCCGGCGCCATTTTTCGCCCGCTTCGGCCGGCGTCTGAAACGCCTGGCGCACCAGCAGGTCCATCGCCTGCGGCTGCGTCATGCCCTGCACGTGGACGCCGTAGTCGAGGATGGTGTTGGTCACGCTGCGCAGGTTCCACTTGGCGTACATCAGCCACATCTCGGGGGCGTTGTCGCCGTAGCCCGATTCGAGCATCATGCGCTCGGCGTACACCGCCCAGCCTTCGATCATGGCGCCGTTGCCGAACAAGGATTTGATCAGCGATGGCGACTTGTTGGCGTACACCAGCTGGGCGTAATGGCCGGGGATCGCTTCGTGGATGTTCAGAATTTGCAGGATCCAGGTGTTGTACTCGCGCAGGGTGCTTTCGGCCTCCTGCGCCGTCAGGCTGGTGAGCGGCGTGACGTTATAAAAAGTGCGGTCCTGCGGACGGTACGGGCCGGGCGCGTCGATGCTGGCGCCGGCCACACCGCGCTGGTACAGGGGCGTTTCGCGCACTTCGAGCGGGCGCTTCGGGTCGAGGTTCAGCAGGTTGTTCTTGACCACAAACTCCTGCAGCTGGCCGATCTGGCGGCGAATCTCGGGAAAAAAATCTTCGCGCGCGACGTGGCTGGCCGAGAGTTTGTCGATCACCATGCCGATTTTCCGGGTGCGGTCGGCCGGTTTGGCGGCGCTGCCCATGGTTTTGGTCCACAGTTCGTCGGCCAGCTTATCCATCCGCCCCAGCAGTTCCTCACGCGCGCCCAACGCCTTCTGGTAAGTCTGCTCGGCGGTGCTGGCGGACTGGATGTCGAAGCCGAACTTCGTTTCGTACAGGTCCTTGCCAAGCCTGAACGAGCGCGCGCTGTGCGTCGCCTGCTGACGCTTGTCCAGATCGGTGAGGAAATCGAGGTAACCGATCAGCGCGCTGCCGGCGTTGGCGATGCGCTGCGCGAAGATGGCTTTTTCCTGCTGCGTGAGGATCGATTCCTGCGCCGCCTTGCCAAGATCGGCCAGCACCGTCATCACGCCCGGCGCCTGGGCGATCGCCAGTTGCGTGTGTTCGTGGGTCGGGTTGACAAGACTGGCCTGCGCCGCCAGGTAGTAGGCCGGCACGTTGGCGATGCGCCTGAGCAGGGTGCGCAGGCGCTGCGGCTTGGCGGCGTAATCGGTGGTGAGGATCAAATCGATCGGTTGGGCGATGTTGTACAACGCCGGGTTCCATTCGTGCTCGCGCAAGGTCGCCAGGTGCCAGCGGTCAGCCTTCACCTTGTTGAGCACCAGTGTCAGGTCGGTGCGCTGTTTGGACGACAACTGGCGCGCGTCGATCTTCCCAAACCTTTGCAGCCACTCGTCGGCGAAGGTAATCCGGTGGGCGCGGGTGGCGGCGTTGGGAATCGTCAGGCCGGCGGCGCCGTCGAATTTGCCGGACGAAATCGCACTTTCCGGATCGAGCTTCCACAAGGCGTTCAGGAACCTCTGGCTGGTGCTGTCCATCCAGCGGTCCGACTTGCGTTCGGTCGGGACGGACGATAGGTCAACTGCAACCGGGGCAGCTTCAGGCTTGACCGTTTTGCCGCGCGCCGGCTTAGCCGGCTTAGCCGACTTAATCGACTTGCTCGATGCCGGCTTGCCGTTTTTTTTCGACTTGGCGGCGCTTGCCGGCGCCAGTGCGAACGCCGCCAGCAGGACAGCGAGCGCAATTTTCGTTTTCATCATCGTGTTCGGCCTTGTAAATAGGGGAGCAGCGCGCGCGCCTGATCGGCAGCAGGACAGCGGGACCAGGCGGCGGGCGTCAGGTTAGCATCAATGGCGCCGATTGCGCAGGCCGGTAACAATTGGAATCAGGTTGGCGCCAGGGGCCGGCCGCATCGGTCCCTTACTCGATCGCATTGGTGCGCAGCAGCTCCTGCTGGCAGGCGTTGAGGGTGGTGACGGCAGCCTTGCCGCGGCCGATATTGGTCAGCACGATTTCGCCGCCCTTGGTATAGCGGTGGCCGATGCGCACCGTGTAGGAACCGGTGACCCAGCTCCAGAAGCCCGGCTCGAAAGTCGCTTCGTCCATGTCGCGCCACTTCACGCCGGACACGCCTTTTTTCCACGGCAGCACGCCCGAATAGGTCCACACGCCGACGTCGTCGTAGTAAAGCTGCACGCTGCGCAGCAGCAGCAGGCGGTAGCCGACGACCAGCGCCGAGACGATGAACACCACGCCGGCGGCGATCTCGTTCCACATGAACGCGACCGGCAGCAGGCCGAAAAACAGCAGCGCCGCCAGCACCAGCGTGCCGAAATAGGCGATCCACGATTTGGTGCCGACCACGTGGGCGCGGTCCGGGGGGGCCGATGCGTTGTCTTCTTCCATGCCGGAGGCCTCGCCGTTAAAAATCGCATGATTGCACAAAAATTGCCGGCTGCGCCGAAAAAGAATCTGCTAGCGTAGTCCTTCTTGAAGCATTCTCAGCATGTCGCCCGGCGACATCCGCGCCGACAGGTCCGATCCCTCCAGCAGGCTATCGGCCAGGTCGCGCTTGTGCTTGTGCAGTTCGACGATGCCTTCCTCGATGGTGTGGCGCGCCACCAGCCGGTAGATCGTCACCGGCCGCTGCTGGCCCATGCGGTGGGCGCGGTCGGAAGCCTGGTCTTCGACCGCCGGATTCCACCATGGGTCCATGTGGATCACGTAGTCGGCCGCGGTCAGGTTGATGCCGACGCCACCCGCTTTCAGGCTGATCAAAAATACGTCGCCCTTGCCGGCCTGGAAGGCGTCGACCCGCTTTTTACGCTCCAGCATCGGCGTGGCGCCATCCAGGTACTGGTAAGCGATGCCGCGCGCGTCCAAATGCTGGCGGATCAAGGTCAAGTGGTCGACGAACTGGCTGAACACCAGCACCTTGTGGCGGTTCTCCAGCAGCTCGTCGAGCAGGCGCGCGAACACCGCCAGCTTGCTGCTGGCCAGTCCCAGTTCGGGCGCCACCAGCTGCGGATTGCAGCAGGCGCGGCGCAGCTTCATCATCTCGGCCAGGATCTGGATCGACTTCTGGCTGGCCGGCGCTTCCATCGACGCCAGCTTGTCGAGCGCGTCGCGGCGCAGTGATTCGTACAGCGCCGTTTCCTCGGCCGTCAGGTCGACCGGCAGCACGATCTCGGTGCGCGGCGGCAGTTCGGCCAGCACCTGCGCCTTGGTGCGGCGCAAAATGAATGGCTGGATCAGACGCCGCAGGCGGATGCGGGCACTCGCCTCGGCGCGCTTGTCCTGCGCCTTTTCGATCGGGCCGGCGAAACGCAACTGGAACTGGTCGCTGGTGCCGAGCAGGCCCGGATTGATGAAGCGGAACAGGTTCCACAGCTCGCCCAGATGGTTCTCCAGCGGCGTGCCGGTAGCCACCATCCGGAAGTCGCCCTGCAGGGCCATCACCGCCTGCGAACGTTTCGTCGCGTTGTTCTTGATCGCCTGCGCTTCGTCGAGCACGATGGTGTGCCATTTTACTTTGGCGAACGAGGCCGCCTCCAGCTGCAGCAGGCCGTAGCTGGCGATCACCAGATCGAACGGCTCCACCGCGTCCAGCATCGCAGCGCGGTCGCCGGCGCCGAATAATTTTACTTTCAAGGTCGGCGCGAATTTTTCCGCTTCGGCGATCCAGTTCATGCACACCGACGTCGGCGCGATCACCAGGGTCGGCCCCTGCGGCGCGCGCGCCAGCATCAGCGCCAGCGCCTGCACCGTCTTGCCGAGCCCCATGTCGTCGGCCAGGCAGGCGCCCACGCCCCAGTGGGCGAGGCGCGCCAGCCACTGGTAGCCTTCCAGCTGGTAGTCGCGCAATTCAGCTTGCAAGGTGCTCGGCAGCTGCGGCGTGAAACTGGTGCTGTCGGCCAGGCGTTTCACATGGCCCTTCCACAGCTTGTCGGCCTTGACGCCGCCGGCGTCCAGCGCCAATTCTTCGAGTGCGAAGCTGGCCAGCGGGTGCACCCGCACGCCATCAATGGTGCTGTCGCCGAACGAGGCCAGCTCCATCAGGCGCCGGTGCAGCTCGGAGCTGAGCGCCATGAACTGATTGTCGCCGAGCGGCACAAAGCGCCCCTCGCCCGAGCGC
This sequence comes from Massilia psychrophila, assembly GCF_002760665.1. Classification (GTDB taxonomy): domain Bacteria; phylum Pseudomonadota; class Gammaproteobacteria; order Burkholderiales; family Burkholderiaceae_D; genus JAFCUW01. The sequence goes on from NZ_PDOB01000007.1 coordinate 60,229, forward strand.
AGCATGTCGAGCAGCGCGCGCAGGTCCATGATGCGCGTCTCGTCGATCTGCACTTCGCCGTTGGCGGCAAACCATTCCTTGTCGCGCCTGATGGTCAGGCGCACCGACTTTGAATCGACTTTTTTGCCGACCCCGAACGATTCGCCTTCCGGCCAGGCCACCAGCACCTTGGCCGGATCGAGTTCCTGCAGTTCGGTGAGCAGCTCGAGGGCTGGAATCGGCTGGCCGAGCAGCCATTCGCCGTGCTCGGGCTCGGCGTGCTCGAGGCTATGGCAGGCGCCAATCAGCTGGCGCTCCGCTTCGCGCTCGGCGTTCAGGTCGCGGCGCGCCTCGACGCGCACGCCACCGACGTCGGCGATCACGCTGTCGGCGCCGCTGCCGGGCGGGTAGTAGGCGCCGGCGCCGGGCAGCGGGCGCACCAGCACCTGCATTTTCAGGCCTTGCTGGTACGGCAGCAGGTGCACGTGCAGGCGCGGGTCGGCCTCGACCTGGTCGATGTCGGCCGCGCTGCCACCGATGTCGGACTGCACCGTAACGATCGACGAGATGGCGCTGATCGCCTTTAATACCTGCTTTTCGGCGTGCAGCGGCACCACCAGGCCGGCGCCGACGATGGCGCCGATGCGGCGGTGCTCGGCGGTGATGCGCACCACCCGCAGCCGGGTCGGCGTTTCCTTCGTCACGCAGACGTCTTCGGCGCTGTCCGGCAACGGCGGCTGCAAGGTGATGGTGACAGTGCCGCCGCGTGCCTTGATCAGCAGTTCCGGCTCGCCCGGCAGCAGTTCGAGGCGCGTGCCGGGCGCATCGATCCAGTACAGCAGCGGGTGGCCCACCAGCACGGCAACCGCCTTGTCCATCTCGAATTCAAAGCGCGTGCCGCTTTGGCTGTAGTATTTGAAACCCTGGATGGTCGATGCCACCGCGAGGTCCTGGGCGCTGAGAAATTCGAGCTCGCGCGCCTCTTCCGACAAGCGCTTGAGGCCGACCGCGCGGCCGCGGCTCCAGCCGCCCTGGGCGTCGCGCTTCTGCTCGCGCGGCTCAAGGCTGTTGACGCCCATGTGCGCGTCGTACCCAATCATCCACACCAGGCGCGATTCCTTCACCGCCTCGACGTTCAGCGCCGGCTGCAGGTTGATCAGCGCATTGAGCTGGCGCTGCCACGGTTCCTCCCGTTCTAACCAGGTGGTGAGGTCGGCCAAGTGGTGGCGCTGGCGCAGCGCAATGGCTTGCTGCTCGCGCCCGACGTCTTTCATGTGGCCGAGCAGGGCGCCAAGCTGGGCCGCGACCAGGTCGAAGCCGGCCTCCAGCGCCTGGTTCGTCATCTGTTCGAGCGCCTCATGCTTACCAGCCAATTGGGGCAGCGCCAGCCAGTAATGCATCAGGGCGCGGAACATGAACGGCTGTAGCGCCGTTTCCCAGTTCCGCGACGGCAGCACCGCCGGGTCGACGATGCCAGCGCGGATCTGGCGCAGCATGGCCAGTTGCTGGTACACCGCGGTGTCGTGGCCTTGCACGGCGCGGGTGGCGATGTCGAGGTAGGCTTCGGCCAGCTTGGCGTGTTTCGGCTCGCCGCTCCTGATCAGCGCCAGCACGTACAGGTGACCGCCAATGCCCTCGAAGACGGCCTTGCGCTTGCCGGTCTCCTTGCGCAGCGCCTTGAGCGCTTTGTCGAACATCGGCAACGCCTCGTCGTGACGCTCGCGCAGCAGCAGGATCATGGCGCGGAAATACAGCAGCTGCGAATCGTCCAGGTTCTCGAGCACGCTTTCGGCGTCATCCAGCCGTCCGCATAAAATCAGGTACTCGGCCAGCGCGATGCGCAGCGCCATCGACGCGCCATTTTGGGCGGCGAAGGCGAGGGCGAAGCTGCACAGCATCGGTGCGGTGGCCGGTTCGCGCTGGGCGTTGGCGACCAGCACCGCCAGTATGTGGTGCTGGAGCTCGGTGTGGATCAGCTCGAACAGCGCCGGCTCGAACGGCCGCGCGCAAATGTCGACCAGCGGATGCAGGTAGAGCGCTTCATGGCAGGCCAGGCACGCTTCGATCAAAGGCGCGACGGTGCGTGCGTCCTCGCCCCCGATCAACGCCATGCGCAGCAGCGCCACGCCCTGGCGGTAGCTGCGCAGCACGACCGCGCCTTCCCAGTTGAGGCGTAACGGGTTGACTTTTTCGTACACGCTGCATAGCGTCTGGAACATGTCGTTGTCGATCGCCGTGCGGATCGCCGGCCACACGGCGTCAGGCGCGATCGCCACACCGCGTCCGATCGATTCGGTGACGATGGCTGCCGCCTTGAGCAGCCTGAGGTCGTCGCCGAGCGTGGTGGACGGGATCACGATGCCCATCTCTGCCAGGTGCAGGACGATGCGCGATGCTGCCATCGGCTCGCCGGCCAGCGCCAGCAGCGCCGCGATCAGTTTCTGGGTATCGGTAAAGGCGTCGAGCCGGTGCTGCACACTGCTTGTCGTCATGCGGTTTCCGGCAGATTGTCGATGGCGATCCGCGCCAGCGGTTCGGGCGCCGAAGGGCCGGACCCCGACGTGTCGGACCACTCGATGTTCAACACGCGCCGGTAGAAATACAGCTCCGCCTCGAGCGTGCGCACGATGCTGTCGGCCTTGCGAAAGCCATGGCCTTCGCCTTCGAGCGTGAGGTAGGCAACCGGCACGCCGGCGGTGCGCAGCGCATTGACCATGACTTCCGATTGCGGCGGCGGCACCACCTTGTCGTCGAGGCCCTGGAAAAATATCATCGGGCGCTTGAGCTGGTCGGCGTGGTTGATGGGCGAGCGCAGCAGGTACAGCGTCTCGGCTTCCGGCTGCGGCGCGATCAGGTAGTCGTTGTAATGCGACTCGAACTTGTGCGAGTCCTGGTCCAGGCCCTTCAGGTCGGACACGCCGTAATAGCTGGCGCCGGCCTTGAAGAGGTCGTGAAAAGTCAGTGCGCATAGGGTGGTGAGGCCGCCGGCGCTGCCGCCGCGGATCACCAGCCGGTCCGCATCGACCGTGCCGCGCTGAACCAGGTAGCGCGCGCCGGCGACGCAATCGTCGACGTCGACCACGCCCCACTGGCCCTTGAGGGCGTCGCGGTAGGCGCGCCCGAAGCCGCTGCTGCCGCCGTAGTTCACGTCGAGCACGGCGAAACCGCGGCTGGTCCAGTACTGGGTCGCCAGTTTCAAGGTGTTGGTCGCCATGCTGGTCGGCCCGCCGTGGCTGATCACCATCAGCGGCGGCTTGGCTGCGGGGGCCGCCTGGTACTGCGCGTTGCGCGGCGGGTAATAAAAGGCGTGCGCCATCCGGTTACCGCTGGTCGGGTAGCTGATATTTTCCGGCACCGACAGGCCGGCCTCGTCGGGCAGTTCACGGATCGAGCGCGCCAGCACTTCGTGTTCGCCCGTATAGAGGTCCATTCTCGCCAGTTCGACCGGGATGGTCGGCGCGCCGCCGAGGAAGGCGACGACACTGCCGGCCACGCGCAGGTGGCGGATTTCCTGGTACGGGTTGGCGATCGGCTGCAGCTTGCCGGTCGCGCACGACAGCTGCGCCAGCCGGCTGATGCCGTTCTCTATATAGGTGCAGATGATTTCCTCGTCCGAGCGGAAGCCGTACGTCGAATCGCCGAACGACCAGTGCGGCATGCCGAATTCGGCGGCGCGCTGGCACAGCGGCTGGACGGCTACCCCGGCTCCGGTCGCGGCCAACCGGTACAGGTTCCACCAGCCGCTACGGTCAAGAACGAAATGCAGCACGCCGGCGGGCGACCATTCCGGCTGGCAGACCGATTCGTCGACGCCGCCGGCGACCAGGCGCGCGTTGGCCAGGCTGCCTGCCGCGTCAACGTCGGCCAGCCATAGCTCGGTCCCCTGCCACGGCATGCGCGGGTGATTCCAGCTCAGCCAGGCGAGCTGGCTGCCGTCGGGCGACAGCCGCGGCGCGGCATAGAAGTCGCTGCCTGCGACCAATACCGTCTGCACGCCATCGAGGCCGACCGCGTCGATGGTGTTGACCGGGTAACTGGCGCCGGCGCCGGCGCCGGCGTGGTCTTCGCACACGCTGATCAGGCGTTGGCGTGCGCGGTCGAGCACGAAATCGGCGTAGCGCCGGGTGCCTTCGGCGGTAAGCGCCACCGGCGCGGTCGATGTGTCGGCGTCGCTTGTTACGTACAGGCGGTTGTCGGCAAAATTGGAAAAATACGCAACGCCGTCGGCCACCAGCAACGCGCCGCCACCGTATTCGTGCACGCGGGTGCGCACGTTGAACGGCGCCGGTGTCAGTTCGACGACGTCGGCGCCGCGCTGGCGCAGCAAGGTGGTGCGTCCGCCCTCGCTGGCGCGGCCAGCCAGCCAGCAGACGTCGGCGCCGTCGAGCGCGACCTGCGACAGCGGCGCGGCGCCGGCGGCGACGATGGCGGCGCTGATCGGCGAAGGCCAGGCGCCGCAGGTGGCGCTTTGTTTGCTGTTCGATACTGTCATGGGGAGTTCAATCGGTAGGCGGCGTTATGACATGATAGATAATCCGGCGCAAAACATCCAGCGCCGTTCCAGCGGAGACCGGGCAGAGACCGGGCAGAGATGCGGCAGAGTTCGGGCAACGGCGCGCAAGCGGCCCGGCTGCCCGGCCGGACAATGCGATAATAACGCCTTTCTTCAAGCAACTGATGCCCGCCATGCCACAATTCGCTCCGCTCCAGAACGACACCTTCCTGCGCGCGCTGCTGCGCCAGCCCACCGATTACACGCCGGTGTGGCTGATGCGCCAGGCCGGCCGCTACCTGCCAGAATACCGCGCCACGCGCGCGCGCGCCGGGTCGTTTCTGGGCCTGGCGAAAAACCCCGACTACGCCACCGAAGTCACGCTGCAGCCGATCGACCGCTACCCGCTTGACGCTTCGATCCTGTTTTCCGACATCCTGACGGTACCGGATGCGATGGGCCTGGGCCTGTATTTCGTCGATGGCGAGGGGCCGAAATTCGAGCGCCCGCTGCGCACCGAAGAGGACGTGATGAAGCTGCGCGCGCCCGACCTTGCCTCGCTCGACTACGTGTTCAAGGCGGTCACCCAGATCCGCACCGAACTGAACGGCCGGGTGCCGCTGATCGGTTTTTCGGGCAGCCCGTGGACGCTGGCATGCTACATGGTCGAAGGCGGCGGCTCGAAGGAGTTTCATACCATTAAGAAAATGGCGTACAACCGGCCCGACCTGATGCACCACATCCTGGCCACCAACGCTGCCGCCGTGGCGCAATACCTCAATGCCCAGATCGACGCCGGCGCGCAAGCGGTGATGATTTTCGATTCCTGGGGCGGGGCGCTGGCAGACGGCGCCTACCAAGAGTTTTCGCTCGATTATATGCAGCAAGTGATCGGCCAGCTCAAGCGCGAGAAAGACGGCGTGCGCATTCCCGCCGTCGTCTTCACCAAGGGTGGCGGCCTGTGGCTCGACCAGATCGCCGACATCGGCGCCGACGCGGTCGGCCTCGACTGGACCGTCAACCTCGGCCGCGCGCGCGCGCTGGTCGGCCACAAGGTGGCGCTGCAGGGCAACCTCGATCCGGCCATCCTGTTTGCCAGCGGCGAGCAGATCCGTGCCGAAGTAGAGCGTTCGCTGACCTCGTACGGCGTACCGTCGACCGGGTCCGGCCACGTGTTCAACCTCGGCCACGGCATTTCGCAGTTCACGCCGCCTGAAGCGGTCACCGCGATGGTGGAAGCGGTGCACTGCTTCAGCCGGGCCCAGCGCGCCACCTGATGTAGTTTGATTACGTGGCCGGCGCAGACAAACCAGTTTCCGGCGCGATTTTCAGCCCCGCGCGCCATGGTTGGATAGGCTGAAAATCACACTTATGCACAAATTTCAAAACTGCAAGCGTGGGCCGCCCGTGGCGGACGCGGATTTTTTCGGTGATGCCAAGTACTTGATTTTAAAGCGAAATTAATTTAATGCAATGCAGCACAAAAGCCGTGCCGGCGCTTGCGCCTAGAGGGAAAACCGGGTTTTTCCGACTTTGTCCACAAAGTTATCAACAGGCAGTGTGGATAAAACTGGAAAGTCGTGCGTTTACCGGGACTTAGCGTAATAGTTAAAGTTTTACCTGAAGAGTGTGCTGCGTTGCATAATATTTTATTATCGCCTTGACGGCAATCCTGGCCTGGAGCGGTGGAAATATCTTGCGCGCAGCACCCGGCCTCGATGCGGCGTGCCAAACGTGCCCGTTCGCGCTAGCGGCAACTACATCGATGTCATCCGGCTCTGCAGTTATGCACAATCTGGCAGCGATAAACCGGTTGAGCATCCTCCTTCGACAGAAATTGCAAGTGGTTGATTCCAAAAGAAATTTTTTATTGATTTTGTGTGGATGAGTTACTCTCTTGATTTACAACAAACTTTTCGATGGGGCTGGTTCGGGATTGTCCACAAAGTTGTCCACATGCTGGCCGTGATTTCCCGCCGCCGCGCGGCGCCTTGAAGCGCGCTTGAATCCAGTTTTAAAACAGGCCCCGATGGCGTACTGCATCCTCACTATCGCGCTCGATACGCCGTTGAACAGCTGCTTCGACTACCGCTGGCCATGCGCGCCCGGCGCCGAGCCGCTGGCCGGACAACTGGCGCAGGTCAGTTTCGGGCACCGCGAGGTAGTCGGACTCATTGTCAACGTGGGCGATCGCACCGATGTCCCGGCCGACAAGCTCAAAGACGCGATCGCCGTGCGCAGCCAGCTGACGCCCCTGTCCGGCGACTGGCTGGCGCTGGCCGCCTTCGCCGCTGACTATTACCAGCGCCCGCTGGGCGAAGTGGCGCTGCCCGGGGTGCCAAAGAACTTGCGCGTCTTGACCACCGTGGCGCTCGACCGCGCCATCAAGAAGTTGGCTAAACTGGGCGCATCGGGCGCTGCTTCGGACGCCACGGCAATCGACACGCCGCCGCTCAACGGCGCCCAGCAGATTGCCACCGACGCCATCGGCGGCGCCGTCGGCTTCACTCCGATTTTGCTGTACGGCGTCACCGGCAGCGGCAAGACCGAGGTCTACCTGCAGGCCTGCGCCCAGGTGCTGGCGCGCGACGCCAACGCCCAGATCCTGATTCTGGTCCCCGAGATCAATCTGACGCCCCAGCTCGAGGGCAATATCCGGGCCCGTTTCCCGGGCCTGACGCTGGCGACCTTGCACAGCAGCCTGTCCGAAGGCGAGCGCATGCTGCACTGGCTGGCCGCTCACCAGGGCCAGGCCCGCATCATCCTCGGCACCCGGCTGGCGATCCTCGCCTCGCTGCCGCACCTGCAGCTGATCGTCATCGACGAGGAGCACGACCCTTCGTACAAACAGCAAGAAGGGCTGCGCTATTCGGCGCGCGACCTGGCGGTATGGCGCGCGCGCCAGCTGGCGATCCCGGTCGTGCTCGGTTCGGCCACGCCGTCGCTCGAGAGCTGGCACCACGCCGGTTCTAGACGCTACCGCAAGCTCGAGCTGCGCGAACGGGCCGTCAAGGACGCGGTGCTGCCGCGCGTAAAACTGCTCGACATGGAAAAGGACAAGCCGAAGGACGGCCTGACCTCGCACCTGGTGGCGGCACTGCGCCAGCGCATCGAGCGCGGCGAGCAATCGCTGCTGTTTTTGAACCGGCGCGGGTATGCCCCGGTGATCACCTGCGAGACGTGCGGCTGGATCAGCGAATGCACCCGCTGCACCGCCTTCATGGTGCTGCACAAGCCCGAGAGCCGGCTGCGCTGCCACCACTGCAGCCTGGAGCTGCGCATCCCGCGCAACTGCCCGACCTGCGGCAACGTCGACATTGCCCCGCTCGGGCGCGGCACCCAGCGCGTCGAGGAAGGCCTGCGCGAGCTGTTTCCGCAGGCGCGCATCTTGCGCATCGACGCCGACTCGACCCGCAAGAAGGGCAGCGCGCAGGCCGCCTTCGACAGCGTCCACCGCGGCGAGGTCGACATCCTGATCGGCACCCAGATGGTCGCCAAGGGCCACGATTTCAAGCAGCTTACCCTGGTCGGCATCCTCAACCCCGACACCGCCCTGTTCTCGCACGACTACCGCGCCAGCGAACGGCTGTTCGCCCAGCTGATGCAGGTGGCCGGACGTGCCGGGCGCGCCGCGCGCAATGAAGGCGGCAGCGTCAGCGAGGTGCTGGTGCAGACCCGCTACGTCGCCCATCCGCTGTATGCGGCGGTCGTAGGCCACGACTACGACCGCTTCGCCACCAGCCTGCTCGAAGAGCGCAGGCAGGCCGCGCTGCCGCCGTACATGTACCAGGCCCTGCTGCGCGCCGAAGCGCGCGAACTGGCCGTCGCCATCGAATTTCTCGAGCAGGCGCGCGACTGCCTGGCGCATCAGGGCATCACGCTCCACGACCCGATCCCGATGACGATGACGCGCGTGCACAACGTCGACCGCGCCCAGCTGCTGGTGGAATCTTGCTCGCGGCCGGCCCTGCAGGCTTTTTTGAAGGCGTGGCTGGCGCTGCTGCGCGACATCAAAAGCCGGGTCAAATGGTCGCTGGAAGTCGATCCGCTCGATATTTAGCGCAATACCCGGCCCCTGAACTCAAAAATTGGCAATCAGGTTGGCCCGCAGCGAGCGCGATTCGATCGGATGAAAATGCACGTCGAATTTGCCCTCGGCCGCTTCGCCCGGCAGGCGCGACCGATAAGCGTAGTCGATCGCCGAATCGCGCCGGCCGGTCACATTGTAGATTTCCACCGCCAGCCGCAGCCTTGGCGAAAACTTGTAGCCGACGCGGGCGTTGATGGTGGAAGTCGCCTTCGAACGCACGCTGTTGTCTTCGATGAGCGGCCGTGGGCCGAAGTAGCGCAGCTGCACGGCGCCGAACCACGGACCGATGTTGTCAACCGTCAGCGCCAAGGAAGCGACGCCTTCGACCGAGCCGGGAATGTAGGCGCCCGCCGGATCGGCATCGCGGTAGCGGGTGCGCGCGTACGCGATGTCGCCATCGACGGTCAGCCACGTAGCGAGCTTGTAATAATTGGACAGCTCGACGCCGGTGCGCCGGCTCGGCCGGCCGGTATCGGCCGTCGAACCGGCGTCACCGGCAAACAGCAGCTCCGAGTTGTAATCGAGCCGGTACAGCGCCAGGCTGGTTTGCAGGCCGCGCACCAGCTCGCTGCGCACACCGAGTTCAAGGCCGCGCGCCGGCACGATGGGCGCTTCGCGCGTTGCCGGCATATCAGGATTTTTCGGGTCGACGCGGATCGTCGTGCCGCGCGCGTCGTTGCTGTGAAAGCCGCGGCCGAGGCTGACGTAGTACTCGGTCTTGTTCCACGGCCCGAAAACCAGGCTCAGTTTCGGGCTGGCCTGGTGCGCGCTGGCGGTGCCGGAGTTGAGCGCCAGTTGGCTGGCGACGTCATTGTGATAGTAGTCCTCGCGCACCCCGAGCACGCTGCGAAACCACGGCGCCCATGTGATCGCATTTTGCACATACACCCCGGCCGAGCGTTGGCGCACATGGTCTTCGCGCGTGGTGGCCAGGCGCACACGCGATTGCGTATCGTGCAGGCCGTTGTGGATATTGTCGCTTTGCAGTTGCACGCCGACCGTGGTTTCGGACGGCCGGTTGAACAGCGTTCCACGCCACCAATGGCTGGCATTGAAGCCGAGCGTGATACGCCGGTCGGGCTGGTTGAACTGGTCGCCGGTGGCGGGATGGTCGAGGAAATAAGTAAAGTTCGAATACAGGTCGAGCTGGTTGCCTACGATGTAGACATTGGCCTTGGTCGATGCATCGTCGCCGCTGCGGCTCCATGCTGCCGACAGGCTGTAGCGATGCGCTTTGCCGCCGTCAGTCGGATCGATCGTGTCGAAGCGGTTTTGCAGCAGGCCGCTGTCGATGGCGCGCTGGGCAATCTGGTCGCTTGCATTCCAGTGCGCCTTGTAACCCATCAAAGTGACATTAAAACCGTTCGTATCGCTGCCATCGCTGTAGCGCACAAGCGCATTGATCTTGCGGAAGCCATCCGGGTGAATGAACGGCCCGTCGTTGCGAAACAACTCCAGCGCGTACAGCAGGTTGCCGTTGCCGAGCTTTGGCGAATCGGCCAGCAAGGTGCGAGCGTAGCCATTCTGGCCGATGCCGGCGGCGGCGATGCCCTGCGCCAGCGTATTGACGTAATTGACGCTGACCGCGCCGGCCGCCGCGAAATCGCCCTGTTCGGCGCTGTACGGTCCCTTGGCATAGTCGAGCGACGACGCCAGTTCGGGAATCATGAAATTGAGGTCGGTCCAGCCCTGGCCGTGGGCGTGGCTGCGCTGGTTCACCAGCATGCCATCGATGGTGGTGCGCAAATCGGTGCCGTGATCGAGATTGAGGCCGCGCAGGTAAAACTGGTTCGCCTTGCCCTCGCCGCTGTGCTGGCTGACGATCAGACCCGGCGTTGCTTCCAGCAATTCGCCAGGCCGGTACACGGTGCGCGCTTCGAGCTGCTTTTGGGAGACCACGCCGGTGCTGGCGGTGTCGGCCACACCAAGCCCGGTTGGCCGCGAACCCTCCACCACGACGGTGGCCACGGGCGTGGCGGGATCCTGCGCCAGGACAGGTGTACTGAACAAACAGGCAAGCGCAATGGCCAGTGGCGTGCGTGCTGCGCAGCAATGCATACGGAATCCAATCATGATGTGCATACGACAAATTCGAAAATATCATACAGTTTTACGTTGCCCGCACGATAACGGATTCACTTATTTACAGGATCGAATTTATAGGCAAGTAATGGGTAGAAAGGCGAGAGCGCCCTGACGCTGCAAACAAGTTATAACCGCGGCAACTGTCGGCAGCCGGATTGGCCGCGTTTTTATTTGAATGCGAATGAGAGTGATTCTTATCTACATATTAAGCAGCCTTGGCTATACTGAGTTGCATATCTTTCAACCATTCAATAAAACCCCAGGGAGCGCATCTTGAAGCATCAGCCGGCACGTCAGCCAAAAAGCCTTCGCAGCACCAACGCCACAGCGTCAAATTCGATGCGCAAGACCAGCCTGGCGATGGGTATTTCGGGCGCGATGCTGATGCCGTGGGTGGCAATCGCCCAAAGCGCGCCAAGCGGGCCGGCCGCACCAGGGCGCCGCCTCAATCCCAGGTCCAGTCGATGGGTCAAGTGCTCATCTACGGTAAAGCGCTCGATCCGAACCCGAACGCCGAAGTGGGCGCACCGTACAAGGCAAAGACCTCGGGCGACGCGCGCCATACGCGCCCGCTGGCCGAAACGCCACAGACCATCGCCGTCATCACCAAGGCGGCGATCGACGACTCCGGCCTGACGGACCTGAAACAGATCCTCGGCGCACAGCCCGGGATCACGCTTGGCACGGGCGAAAACGGTAACGCCTTCGGCGACCGCTACATCATCCGTGGCCAGGAAGCGCGCAGCGACGTGTTCGTCGACGGCCTGCGCGATCCGGGCATGACGACGCGCGAGAGCTTCGCCATCGAGCAGCTTGAAATTTCGAAAGGCCCCAATTCTAGCTTCGCCGGACGCGGCACCGCCGGCGGCGCGATCAACGCGATCACCAAGCAGGCCACGCTCGACAAGGATTTCTCGCGGGCTTCAGTCGGCTTTGGCACCGACCAGCACAAGCGCTTCTCGGCCGACGTCAACAAGGGCTTCGGCGACCATTTCGCGGTGCGCGCCAACCTGCTGCACAGCATTGAGAACGTACCGGAGCGCGCGCCGGCCGATCGCAGCCGCAAGGGCATTGCGATGTCGGGCCTGTGGGAAGCGGACCGCGACCTGTCCGTCACGCTCGACTATTACGGTCTGCGTACCAAGGACAATTCGCCAGACCTGGGCTACTACCTGGTCGGCGTCGCGCCAAACCGGGTGCCGGCCAAAAATGTGCCGGTCTACGCCCAGGCCGGCGACTTCCTCGCCTCCGGCGTCGACACCCTGACCGCGCGCGTCAACTGGAACATCGCGCCGGCCCTGACCTTGACCAGCCTGACCCGCTACGGCAAGTCCGCCAATGCGTACGTCACCACCGGCGCCAACAGCGCGACCCGCGTCAACAACGTGACCGGCCTGGCCTACACCAACGTCGCGCTCGATGGCGGCCACACCGGCTGGCAGGACGTCGACTATTTCGCCCACCAGAGCAACCTGCGCTGGGACAAGCAGCTGATGGGCGTAAAGCACGAATTCATTTTCGGCGCGAAGTATGCCCACCATCAGGTCGTTTCCGGTAACTACGCAATCACCAACAGCGGCGCCTTCAACTGCAAGAGCACGACCGGCGTCGGCGCCAACAACGGCTTCTGCTTTGCCGACGGCAATGGCACGCCGGTGGCCAATTTGCGGACGCTGGCCGGGCGCAGCACCACGCGGCTAGGCTGGAACCAGGACTGGCAGGTCAAGACGCTTGCGCTTACCGCCATGGATACGGTCGACCTGACCGAGCGCCTGACAGCGTTCGCCGGCCTGCGCGCCGATCATTTCGACCTGTCGCTGGTACGCCGCAACAACCTCACCGCCGCCATCGCCGGCGATTACGGTTACAAGGACACGCTGGTGAACGGCCACTTCGGCCTGTCCTACAAGGTGCTGCCCAAGCTGATCGTGTACGGCAGCGCGGCCAGCGCCCAGGACATCAATGGCGGCGAAGCTGACTCCGGCACCAACAGCGGCTACGGCGGCGCGGTGTTGTACGGCAACTCGATCGCCGGCGCCAAGCCTGAAACCTCGATCAACCTCGAACTGGGCGCCAAGTGGAACCTGTTCGACGACAAGCTGCTGGCGACCGCGGCGGTTTTCCAGACCAGGAAATCGGACGTCATGGAAGGCGCCAACTACAACACGGTAGGCACTTTCAATACCGGCAAGAACCGCGTACGCGGCGTCGAATTCGGCGTCAGCGGCGACGTCACCGAGAAGCTGTCGGCGCAGGCCGGCGCGGCGTTCCTCAACTCGCAGGTACTCGATTCGTTCACTCCTGCCAATATCGGCCGGCCAGTGGCCAACTTCGCCGAAAGGTCGCTCTCGGCCCAGCTCAAGTACCAGCTGACGAATACGTTTTCGTTCGGCGCTGCGGCGCGCCACGAAAGCGACCGCTGCGGCGGCCAGGCCGACACCGCCGCCGTCTACACGCTGACCGGCGACTGCGCACAACCGATGCCGTCCTTTTCGGTGTTCGACGTGTTTGCCGCCTACCGGTTTTCCAGGAAGCTCGATCTGCGCCTGAACGTGCTCAACGTCGGCAACAAGGACTTCTTTACGGCGGTCTACCGCTCCGGCGCCTTCCTGTACAAGGGCGACGCGCGCGCGGTGCGGCTTACGTTCAACTACGAAATTTGACGACCTCAACGGCAAAACATTTCCCCGCCATGAACCCCGCCACCGCCAGCTTTCAAGCGCCCCTCGGCCAGATACCGCCGCAGATAGGCTGCGCCCGGGATTACGAGGTGCTGGCGCGCCGCTTCATGGCGCCACCCAGTTACGAATACGTCGCCGGTGGCAGCGGCACGGACCTCACCGTGGCCGCCAACCTGTCCGCTTTCACGCGATGGGCTCTATACCCGCGCCTGCTGCGCGACGTCGGCGCCGGCCATACGGCGGTCACCATCAACGGCGAACGCTTTGCCCATCCAATTTTTTTGGCGCCGGTCGCCTTCCAGAAGCTGGCCCATGCGGGCGGCGAGATCGACACAGCGCGCGCCGCCCACGCCACCGATACCTGCCTGGTCGCCAGCACGCTGTCGTCGTGCCCGCTGGAAGACGTAGCGCGCGTGGCCGGGCCGCATCGCTGGTTCCAACTGTATTTTCAGGCGCGCCGCGAAGACACGCTCGACCTGCTCGAACGCGCCGCGCAAGAGGGCTACGGCGCCATCGTGGTGACGCTCGACGCGACCATCCAGGCCGCCAGCCTGCGCGCGCTGCGGGCCGGTTTTCGCATGCCGGCCGATTGCGCCGCGGCCAACCTGCGCGGCCATCCGCCCGCCCCCACAGTGGAACTGAAAGCCGGTGACAGCCGTATCTTCCAGGGTGTAATGGCGTCTGGCCAGGCGCCGACCTGGCGCGACCTCGCGTGGCTCCTGGGCGAGACAACGCTGCCGGTATGGGTCAAGGGCGTGCTGCATCCGCATGATGCCTGCGCATTGGCGGCGGCGGGAGTGGCCGGCCTGGTGGTGTCGAACCATGGTGGGCGCGGCCTCGACGGCGCGATCGCCAGCCTGGACGCACTGCCGGCGATCCGCGCCGCCCTCGAGCCGGGCTTCCCCTTGCTGCTCGACGGCGGCATCCGGTCCGGCGCGGATGTCTTTAAGGCGCTGGCGCTGGGCGCCGATGCGGTCATGATCGGGCGCCTGCAAATGTATGCGCTCAGCGTGGCCGGCGCGCTCGGCGTCGCCCACATGCTGACGTTGCTGCGCGAAGAACTGGAAGTGTGCATGGCACTGACCGGCTGCGCCACCGTAGCCGACGTCAGGCCCGACGCGCTGGCGCGTATTGTTTCAATCGCAGCAGAAAAATAAGCAAGGACAATGACCCCATGCTGATCATCATCGACAAGGTATTGAGCGGCGACGAAGTGCGCCAGTTTCGCGCCCGCCTGGACGGCGCTGCATGGGACAAGGGCGTTGCCAGCGCCGGCTCGCTGGCACGCACCGTCAAGCACAACGAGCAGCTTGACGACAGCCATGAAATTGCCGTCAGCCTGGGCCAGCACCTGCTGCGCCGGCTCGGCAACTATCCGCTGTTCGTTTCGGCCGCCTTGCCACGTAAAATCTATCCGCCCAAATTCAACCGCTACGCCGCCGGCGCAGAGTACGGCACCCATGTCGACAGCGCCGTGATGCACGTTCCCGGCACCGGCGCCAGCCTGCGCACCGACCTGGCCGCCACCGTGTTTTTGGCCGGGCCGGACGAATACGAGGGCGGCGAACTTGAAATCGACGGCCAGTTCGGCGTGCAGACGGTCAAGCTGGCTGCCGGCGCCATGGTGCTGTACCCGGCGTCGAGCCTGCACCGGGTGACGCCGGTGACGCGCGGCGCCAGGGTCGCATCGTTCTTCTGGATCGAAAGCCTGGTCGGCGACGAGGCTGCGCGCAGCTTGCTGTTCGACCTCGACCAGACTATCCAGTCGCTGACCCCGGCGCTGGCGGCGGACCGCGAAAACTTGCTCAGACTGACCGGCATTTACCATAACCTGTTGCGCCGTTGGGCGATCACCTGAGTTTCAACCGGCGTACGCTGTAAAGCTGGCCCGGGTGCTGCTGATATTGATCGCGCTGCACGTCGACGATGAGCGTTCAATGACGTCGCAAGCGTTTGCGGCGGGCCACAGCGTATCATGGGGGCGCTCAACGAATCGCACATCGGGAAATTCACCATGACCACACTTGAAGTCGACGTCGACGTCGACGTCGCCGTCATCGGCGCTGGCACCGCCGGCCTGGCCGCCTACCGCGCCGCCGTGGCGCAAGGCAAGCGCGCGCTGCTGATCGAAGGCGGGCCGTACGGCACCACCTGCGCCCGCGTTGGCTGCATGCCGAGCAAATTGCTGATCGCCGCTGCCGAGGCCGCCCACATGCTGCAGGCGGCGCCTGGCTTCGGCGTGCATCCGGGCGTCATCCGCATCGACGGCCGCGCGGTGATGGCGCGGGTGCAGCGCGAGCGCGACCGTTTCGTCGGCTTCGTGCTCGACAGCGTCAACGGCATCCCCGAGCGCGACAAGCTGCGCGGCCATGCCCGTTTTACGGGCCCGCAGACGCTGGTAGTAGAGGGTGAGCACGACACGCACACCACCGTCAACGCCTCGCGCATCGTGATCGCCACCGGTTCGACCCCGATCAAAGTGCCGATGCTGGTCAACGGCGGGCCGGGCGTCATCACCAGCGGCGACGTCTTCGAACTGACTGATTTGCCCGGCTCGATGGCGGTGATCGGCACCGGCGTGATCGGCCTCGAACTGGGCCAGGCCATGGCCCGGCTCGGGGTGCGCGTCAGTATCTTCGCCCGCGGCGGCACTGTCGCCCAGATCAGCGATCCGGAAGTGCTGCACGTGGCCAGCAAAGCCCTGGGGGCCGACCTCGACATCCGTTTCCAGAACCTGATCGTCGATGCCGTGCCGGACGGCGCCGGCGTGAGGCTGACCACCCGCGACGCCGCCGGCTTTGAGCAAATCGAACGCTTCGACTACGTGCTGCAGGCGGCCGGCCGCGTGGCAAACGTGGGCGGCATCGGCATCGAGCACACCGGCCTGGTGCTGGACGGTGCCGGCATCCCGCTGTTCGACCGCACGACGATGCAGTGCGGCGCCAGCCACATCTTCATTGCCGGCGACGCCGACAACGAGCGCACGGTACTGCCGGAGGCGGCCGACGAGGGCCGGATCGCCGGCGACAACGCCGGCCGCTATCCCGACGTGCGCCCGGGCCTGCGCCGCACGCCGCTGATAATTGCTTTTACCGAGCCGCAAATCGCCACCCTCGGCGCCAGCTACCGGCAACTGTGCGCCGAGGGCAGGCCCAAGTTTGCGGTCGGCACGGTGTCGTTCGAAAACCAGGGCCGCAGCCGGGTGATGCTGCAAAACCAAGGCATGCTGCGGGTCTATGCCGAGTACGGCAGCGGCCGCTTTTTGGGCGCCGAAATGATCGGCCCGCGCGCCGAACACATAGGCCACCTGCTGGCGTGGGCCTGCCAGGCGCGGATGACGGTCGACCAGATGCTCGACATGCCGTTTTATCACCCCGTGGTGGAGGAGGGCGCGCGCACGGCGCTGCGCGCGCTGCACGCCGAACTGACCAGGGACGCCGCCGGTTTCGTGCCGGCCGGCGACGAGCCGGGCGAGTAGTCGTTAATTAATTCAGCTATTTAATTCAGGTAGCCGGCATCGAGCCGGCCCTCGGCCGCCAATTCGCGCAAGATGCGGATGGTGTCGATGTCCGCCTCCTGGTAGGCCGACTTCTTGAACTCGTCGTACATGGCGTTGGCCGCATCGGTGGCGGCGTCGTGGCCGTCGTCGTAGCGAAAGCGCACGAACAGCAGGTGTTCATCGGGCGCCTCGATCGTCACCGACAGGCTCGAGGCGCTGATGTCGCCTTGCTGGTGGACGTCGTAGCGCACTTCGCGCAGCGGCGTCAGGATCACGCGGTCGTCGATGCGCAGCTCGCCGAAGCGGCGGTTGCGGCGAAAGCCTTCGCTGTTGCGTTCGGTGATGGTGCATTCGTCAAGGTGGGGCACGAACAGCTTGGGCGACTGTGCGTGCAGTACCAGCCCGTGCCACAGCTGCTCGCGGCTCAACGGGTCGATGAGCGGGTTGAGCGGGTCGTTAATTTCAATCAGGTGTTCAAATTTCATGGTGCAAGGTCTCAAGATTGGGTGCCAAGGCAGGGTGCAAAGGCGCGCGCGGTGCCTGACAGCCGAATGGTAACCCATGCCGGTTTCGCCAGCCGCCACTGAAACGACGCCGTCGCAGAACCGCGAGGGCAGGAAAGACCGTCTCGATGCGCAGATCCGCCTGTTTGACAGCCTGTGCGCCACGGCCGCCGCGGCCGCGCGGCAATAATATCTTGTAGAACTTACAAAATGGTAACAAGTTCCTGATTGCAACCTACGGCCTGATGTCCGACACTTGCAACATCGACATTCTTGGTAATCATCATGCAAACTCAGCGCGTTACCTCTCAGCTCCCGGGCATCGTAACGGCGAGGAATTGGCTGCTCGAACACGTGCCCCTGACCGACTCGATGGCTGGTTATGAGCTGTTCCTCAAGCTTGCCAACGACTGTCGCGAGGGCCGGGAAATTCCCCTCGGCGCGCTGCTGGCCGGCATGCCCCATCCGGAACCGGTATTGCTGGATGAGGTCGGCAAAATGGAAGCGGCCGGCTTGCTGACCCGTCCGGCCACCAGGGCGGGGACCATCGCCTATGTACCGACTCCACAGTTCCTTGCGCTGCTACGGCAATTCAGCGCCCAGTTCGGCAGCCAGTCCATCTTGCGCGATCAGCAGTTGCTGGTAGTCGCCCAGGACGGCCCCATGCACGACTTCGCCGTCACCCTGTACGATAATTTCTACGACCTCGGCTGGCTCTACTTGCACAACTTCGGCACCGCCTGTTTCCTGCTATCCTCGCTCGTCGCGCGCGTCGCCACTGCGCACGGCTACCGTGCCCGCATCGAGTCGTGCGACGTCGAGATCGCGAAAGGACAGGGGCGTTATCTGCTGGGTGCGCAAGGCCATGCAAAAGCCGGCCAGATCGACGGCCACACGGTATGCATCCTGGAGGAGTGCATGCTGGTCGACTTTGGCCTGGGCAACGTGCGGCGCAACTACCGATGCGATTTTCCCTGGGCGCTGGCCTGCGGCTACCAGCCGGAGGCGGCCATGCTGGGCGGAATCGCGCTGGCCAGCGGCGAGACTGTCATCTGGAAAAACGATTGGCAGTCGCCTGGCGCCGAGGCCAAACTGGTGCGCGACGCGCCCCACCTCGATACGCTGTACCAGCAGTACCACGCCAGGTTTGGCTAAATACCCACCCGGGATACATTGTGGTTATGGCGAAATCGCCAGCAGGGCAGGGGCATAAGGGGTGGCGCCGTCGTACCGGCGACGCCCGAAGAGTTACAATGGTGGGCTGTTTTCCCGAAAGAATTTTCCTGATGTCCACCGCCCCCAAGTTCGGCCTCAACGTCCCCCAGAGCGAAGCGGTGATCTACCTCGACGGCCCGTGCCTGGTGCTGGCCGGCGCCGGATCCGGCAAGACGCGCGTGATCACCCAGAAGATCGCCCACCTGATCGAGGACCGCGGCTACGATCCGCGCACCATCGCCGCGCTGACTTTTACCAACAAGGCCGCGCTGGAGATGCAGGAGCGCATCGCCAAGCTGCTCAAGCAGCCGAAACAGGCCAAGCAGCTGACGGTGTCGACGTTTCACTCGCTGGGCGTGCGGATTTTGCGCCAGGAAGCGAACGGCGTCGGGCTGAAAGACAAGTTTTCGATCATGGACAGCGACGACTGCTTCGGCCTGGTGCAAGACCTGGCGATCACCACCGACAAGCAGCTGATCCGCCGCATCCAGAACGCGATCTCGCTGTGGAAGAACGGGCTGATCGACCCGGAAGACGCGATCCGCAACGCCGTCGATGAGGACGAGGCGCAGGCGGCGCGGGTGTTTCGCAGCTACGTGGCGACCTTGTCGGCCTACCAGGCGGTCGACTTCGACGACCTGATCCGCCTGCCGGTCGAGCTGTTTCGCAACAGCGAGGCGATCCGCGACAAGTGGCAGCGCCGCCTGCGCTACCTGCTGATGGACGAGTATCAGGACACCAATACCTGCCAGTACGAGCTGGTCAAGCTGCTCGTCACCGGCATCAACAAGAAGCCGATGTTTACGGCGGTGGGCGACGACGACCAGGCGATCTACGCCTGGCGCGGCGCCTCGGTCGAAAATTTGCTGACCCTGCAGACCGATTTCCCCGACCTGCGGGTCATCAAACTGGAACAGAATTACCGCTCGACGACGCGCATTTTGCAGTCGGCCAACGCGGTCATTTCGAACAATCCGAAGATGTTCGAAAAATCGCTGTGGTCCGAACATGGCCTGGGCGAGCCGATCCGCGTGCTCGGCATGCAAAACGACGACCAGGAAGCCGAGCAGGTGGCGATCATGATCTCGGCCGACCGTTTTCAGCGCAAGAACAAGTGGTCCGATTACGCCATTTTGTACCGCGGCAACCACCAGGCCCGCGTCATCGAGCAGTCGCTGCGCAAGGAGCGCATTCCGTACACGATTTCCGGCGGCCAGAGTTTTTTCGACAAGGCCGAAATAAAAGACATCATCAGCTACCTGCGCCTGGTCGCCAACGAGAACGACGACCCGGCGTTCATTCGCGCCGTCACCACGCCCAAGCGCGGCGTCGGCATGGCGACGCTGGAAGTGCTGGGCGCGCTGTCGAAGCAGTGGAATTGTTCGCTGTTCGCGGCGGTGTTCAAGGGCGGCCTGGAGGCCAAGCTGGCCGACCGCCAGTTGCTGCCGTTGCGTGAATTCTGCAATTTCATCAACAACCTCGAGTCGCGCGCCAGCCGTCCCGGCCCGGCCGGCAGCGGCGAGAACGCCGCCGCCGTGCTCGACGACATGATGAAGGAAATCTGTTACGAATCGTATTTGTACGACAGCTTCGACGACCGCGCCGCGCAAGGTAAATGGAGCAACGTGCTCGAGTTCACCAACTGGCTCAAGGAGCGCGGCTGCGGCGGCAAGGACAAGTCGGGAGAAGAAAAAAACCTGCTCGAACTGACGCAGATGGTTGCCTTGATGACGATGTTGGAAGGCAAGGACGAGGAACCCGACGCGGTGCGCATGTCGACCTTGCACGCTTCGAAGGGACTGGAGTTTCCGCACGTGTTTCTGGTCGGCGTCGAAGAAGGGATTTTGCCGCACAAGGGCGACCCGGATGCGTCGGTCGAAACCATCGGCGCGCGCGTGCAGGAAGAGCGGCGCCTGATGTACGTCGGCATTACGCGGGCCCAGCGCACCTTGCACATCACCTGGTGCAAGCAGCGCAAGCGCGCGGGCGAACAGATCCATTGCGACCCGTCGCGCTTTATCAAGGAAATGGCGCTCGACGTCGGCGATGCGGTGCCGACCGAAGCAGAAAAGATCTCGCCGAAGGACCGGCTGGCCAGCTTGAAGGCGTTGCTGGCGACGCCCAAGCCGGCAGCGTGACGGTTATGGCGGGTTAGAAATAAATTTTCAGCGGCGAATGCCGTAGGCGTCATGGTGACCACGCCGCAGGTGCGGCTCGAACAACACGCGCAAGGCGATCGAGCGTGCGATGGCGTTGTTGTCGAGGTATTCGGCAGCTGCAGGCGTGCCCAGCATCGCCTGCAGGATGATGCCGACCTCGATTTTTTGGGCCGTCAGCGTGTCCGGCCGGCCGGTTGCCCGCAAGGTGGGCGGCGCGGGCGTGTTTTCGCCATGGGCTTCAGTGGCCGGCGGGTCGATCGAATTGGTAGAAAAAGTTTCCATGCGTACATGTTGCACGGGAAATCTTACATGGTCGTTACGTTAGCGCTCATTTTCGTGCAACAATTTTAAGCGCGCCGGCGGGTGGCATAATGGCGGTTTTGCATCAGGGGCATGCCGTGAGTATTGAAGAACATGTTGAAAACCGCGTTGAAGATCGATTCGTCGATATCGAAATCAAGCTGGCCCACCAGGAAGACACGGTCGAGCAGCTGAACCAGGTGGTGTACGCGCAAAGCCGCCGGATCGACCAGCTCGCAGCGATGGTCGGCCAACTTGCCGAACACATCCGCAACAACGCCCAGTCCGGTCCGAACCTGGGCGCGGGCGGCGAAAAACCACCTCATTATTGAGCGGGCTCTGGCGGCGAAAGGCTGGTTGACGATGGCAATGCGCGACAGCGAAGAAAGCGCCATCGTTCACCTGGTCGGCGACGACGGCGCGCATGCCGGCAGTACCATCGGCGCTCTCGACCACATCGCGTTTGGCGCCAGCGGCATTGGCGAACTGCACGCGCGCCTGGAGCACTCCGGGATTGCGTTCCGTGAGCGCACGGTAGCGGACACCGGGGTGCACCAGGTGTTTGTAAAAGATCCCGATGGCGTGACGATCGAACTCAATTATGCCAATGCTGCCGACGTCGGCGTCTGCAATTTTTCACTGACCGACAAAGAGTCGGTCGAAGGCGTGTTTAGCGCCGCGCGCCCCTGCCTGCGCCGGGCAGGGCGCTGATCTTGCAGACGGTTCACCCGCTGGCCGCATCGACCGACGCGCCGCCGTGGTATTTCCGCACCTTGGAGAGCTGGGTGCGCTTGTACGCGAGCAGCGGACTGCGCATCGAGGACCTTGTACGGCGTCGATCGCGCCGTGACGACCGCAGTCGACCCTGATATGATCGTGCGCTCAACTGTTGCCGCTTACCCAGCGCCAGCTTTTCCCAAGCACCCGTGAAAGATGCCATGACTCGTCCACACCTGCTGATCGTTGCCGCCAGCCTCGCCCTGATCCAACCGTCGTTCGCCGCACCCGTTGCGCCTGCCGCTGCTTCAGCTGCCGCGCTGGAGGCGTCGAACCCGTTCGCCAAAGTCAGTACACTGCCGTTCCGCTATCCCGCCTTCGACAAGATCAAAGACGCGCATTTCCTGCCGGCCTACGCCGCCGGCATGCGCGCGCAGCTGCGCGAGATCGACGGCATCGCCAACAACCCGAAGCCGGCCAGTTTTGAGAACACGGTGGTGGCGATGGAGCGCTCCGGCCAGCTGCTCACGCGGGTGTCGGCCACGTTTTCGAATTTGCAGGGCGCCAACACCAACGACACGTTAGATGCGATCGACCGCGAAATGTCGCCCAAGCTGGCGGCGCACAACGACACCATCTTTCTCAATCCGAAGCTGTACGCGCGCGTCAAATCGCTCTACAACAAGCGCGCCAGCCTGGGCCTCGACGCCGAGTCGGCCTATCTGCTGTTTCGCTACAACGAGGACTTCGTGCGCGCCGGCGCCAAGCTGTCGGCGCCCGACAAGGAAAAGTTAAAAGCATTCAACGGCGAAATCGCCACCTTGCAAACCACCTTTACCCAGAACGTGCTGAAGGAAATCAACGCGTCGGCACTGGTGGTCGATACGCGCACGGAGCTGGCCGGCATGTCGGAGGCGGCCATCGAGGCGGCGGCGGCCGAAGCGAAAAAGCGCGGCAAGGACGGCAAGTTTGTCGTCGCGCTCGGCAACACCACCGGCCAGGCGCCGCTGGCCGTATTGACCAACCGCGCCGTGCGCCAGCGCCTGATGGCGGCGTCACTGGCGCGCGGCAGCCATGGCGGCGAGTTCGACAACCGCACAGTCGTGCCCCGCCTGGCCAAGCTGCGCGCTGAACGCGCCGCGCTGCTCGGCTATCCGACGTATGCGGCCTACTCGCTGGAAAACCAGACCGCGAAAGACCCGGCCGCCGCCAACAAGCTGCTGGCCGAACTGGCCAAGCCGGCCGTGGCCAACGCGCGCAAGGAAGCGGCCGAAATCCAGAAGCTGATCGACGCTGACAAAGGCGGCTTCCAGGTGACGGCGGCCGACTGGGATTTTTACTCCGGCAAGGTGCGCGCCAAGCAGTTCAATTTCGACGAGAGCCAGTTGAAGCCATATTTTGAGCTGGACAACGTGCTGACCAACGGCGTGTTCTTTGCCGCCGGCAAGCTGTACGGCCTGACGTTCAAAGAGCGCAAGGATTTGCCGGTGTACAACCCGGACGTGCGCACCTTCGACGTGTTCGACGCCAACGGCAAGCAGTTGGCCATTTTTATTGCCGACATGTACGCGCGCAGCAACAAGAACGGCGGCGCGTGGATGAACGAATACGTCTCGCAGTCCGCACTGATGGGCACGCGCTCGGTGGTCGCCAACCACCTGAATATCCCGAAGCCGCCGGCGGGCGAACCGACCCTGCTTACCTACGATGAAGTCAAAACCACGTTCCACGAATTCGGCCACGCGTTGCATGGCATGTTTTCGAACGTGAAGTACCCGCGCTTCTCCGGCACCAACGTGCCACGCGACTTCGTCGAGTATCCATCGCAAGTAAACGAGATGTGGGCGGTGTGGCCAGAAGTGCTGGCCAATTACGCCAAACATTACAAGACCGGCGCGCCGATGCCGAAGGAATTGCTCGACAAGGTACTGGCGGCGAAGAAATTCAACCAGGGTTACATGACCACCGAATATCTCGCCGCGTCGCTGCTCGACCAGCGCTGGCACCAGCTGACGCCGGCCCAGGTGCCAACCGACGTGCTCGCTTTTGAAGCGAATGCCCTGAAGGAGGCCGGCGTCGACTTCGCCCCGGTGCCGCCGCGCTATCGCACGACGTATTTTTCGCACAGTTTTTCGGGCGGCTATTCGGCCGGATATTACGCCTACCTGTGGGCCGAGAAACTCGACGCCGACACGGTCGAATGGTTCAAGGAAAACGGCGGCCTGCAGCGCAAGAACGGCGATTATTTCCGCAAGACGATGCTCTCGCGTGGCGGTACGGTCGATGCGATGGACATGTTCCACAACTTCCGCGGGCGCGATGCGAAGATCGCGCCGCTGCTCGAGCGCCGCGGCTTGACGGCCAACTAAGCGCCACAAATTATCGGTATTCCAACAATTAAAATTATAAAACCATGATCCGCCCACAAATCTTGCTGATCGTCTCAGCACTCGCAATGCCGCTCGCCTTTGCTGCCCCCATTGCTGCCCCCGTTGCCGGGTTCGACGCTGCCAATCCGTTTGCCAAATCGAGCGCATTGCCATTCCAGTACCCCGCCTTCGACAAGATCAACAACGAAGATTTTGCGCCCGCCTACTTTGAGGGCATGCGTGCGCAAGCGGCGGAAATCAACACGATCGCCAACAACCCGAAACCGGCCACGTTCGACAACACGATCGTGGCAATGGAACGCTCGGGCCGGCTGCTGGCGCGTGTTTCCAGTGTGTTCGGCAACTTGTCCGGCGCCAATACCAACGAGACGCTGCAGGCGCTCGACCGCGACCTGGCGCCGAAACTGGCCGCCCACAGCGACGCCATCCGCCTGAACCCGAAACTGTTCGCGCGCATCAAGATGCTGCACGACAAGCGCGCCAAGCTGGGCCTGGACGCCGAATCGGCTTACCTGCTGGAACGCTACAACACCGATTTCGTGCGCGCCGGCGCGCGCCTGTCGGCGTTTGATAAGGACAAGCTGAAAGCGTATAACGCCGAACTGGCGAGCCTGCAGACCACCTTCAGCCAAAACGTGCTGAAGGAATCGAACGCCTCGGCGCTGGTGGTCGACACGCGCGTGGAACTGGCCGGCATGTCCGACAAGGCGATCGACGCCGCCGCCTCTGAGGCGAACAAGCGCGGCTTGGCCGGCAAGTTCGTGGTGCCGGTCGTCAACACCAGCGGCCAGGCATCGCTTGCCGTGCTGACGGACCGCAGCACCCGCTTGCGCCTGCTCGAAGCATCGCTCGGCCGCGGCAGCCGGGGCGGCGATTTCGACAACCGCGCCATCATCGTCAAGCTGGCCCTGCTACGTGCCCAGCGCGCCGCCCTGCTTGGCTACCCGAGCCATGCCGCCTACATGCTGGAAGACCAGACCGCGCGCGACACCGGCGCCGTCAACAAGCTGCTGGGCGAATTCGCCAAGCCAGCGGTCGCCAACGCGCGCAAGGAAGCGGCCGAGATCCAGACCATGATCGATGCCGACAAGGGCGGCTTCCAGGTCGGCGCCCACGACTGGTCGTTTTACAGCGACAAGGTGCGCGCGGCGCGCTTCGCTTTCGACGAAGCGCAGCTGCGCCCTTATTTCGAGCTCAACAGCGTGCTGACCAACGGCGTGTTTTTCGCCGCCGGCAAGCTGTACGGCCTGTCGTTCAAGGAACGCCGCGATCTGCCTGTGTACGATCCCGACGTGCGCACCTTCGACGTGTTCGACGCCAACGGCAAACAACTGGCGATCTTCATCGCCGACTTTTATGCGCGCGGCAACAAGCGCGGTGGCGCATGGATGAACGCCTATGTCGGCCAGTCGCGCCTGATGGGCACGCAGCCGGTGATCGGCAACCACCTGAACATTCCCAAGCCGGGCGCGGGCGAGCCGACGTTGCTGACGTACGATGAGCTGCGCACGCTGTTCCACGAATTTGGCCACGCGCTGCACGGCATGTTCTCCGACGTGAAATATCCGCGCTTCTCCGGCACCCGGGTGCCGCGCGATTTTGTCGAGTTCCCATCGCAGGTGAACGAAATGTGGGCGGTGTGGCCTGAAGTGCTGAACAACTACGCTAGGCATTACCAGACCGGCGCGCCAATGCCACAGGAGCTGCTCGACAAGGTGCTGGCCGCCAAAAAATTCAACGAAGGCTACCGCACCACCGAGTACCTGGCCGCGTCGATTCTCGACCAGCGCTGGCACCAGGTCGGCGTCAGCCAGGTGCCGACCGATGTGCTCGCGTTCGAAGCGGCCGCGCTGAAGGAGGCCGGCGTCGATTTCGCGCCGGTGCCGACGCGCTACCGCAGCACCTATTTTTCGCACGTGTTTTCGGGCGGCTACTCGGCCGGCTACTATGGCTACCTGTGGGCCGAGAAGCTCGACGCCGATACGGTCGAGTGGTTCAAGGAAAACGGCGGTCTCACGCGCAAGAACGGCGACCGCTTCCGTAAAATGCTGCTCTCGCGCGGCGGCACGATGGATGCGATGGACATGTTCCGCGCGTTCCGCGGGCGCGACGCCAAGATCGAGCCGCTGCTGGAAAAGCGCGGGTTGACGGCGCAGTAGGG
This sequence comes from Massilia psychrophila, assembly GCF_002760665.1. Taxonomy (GTDB): domain Bacteria; phylum Pseudomonadota; class Gammaproteobacteria; order Burkholderiales; family Burkholderiaceae_D; genus JAFCUW01. The sequence goes on from NZ_PDOB01000007.1 coordinate 86,500, forward strand.
GCTGGTCTACAAAATGGGATCCCCGCGTGCGCGAGGATGACGGCTCAAAAACCGTCGTCCTCGCATGCGCGGGGAATGGCGGCTCAAAAACCGTCGTCCTCGCATGCGCGAAAATGACGGCTCAAAAACCGTCGTCCTCGCATGCGCGAGAATGACGGCTCAAAAACCGTCGTTCTCGCGTGCGCCAGGATGACGGCTCAAAAACCGTCGCCCTCGCGTGCGCGAGAATGACGGCTCAAAAACCGTCGCCCTCGCGTGCGCGAGAATGACGGCTCAAAAACCGTCGTCCTCGCGTGCGCCAGGATGACGGCTCAAAAACCGTCGTCCCGGCGTGCGCCAAGATGACGGCTCAAAAACCGTCGTCCCGGCGTGCGCGAGGATGACGGCTCAAAAACCGTCGTCCTCGCATGCGCGGGAATGACGGCTCAAAAACCGTCGTCCTCGCATGCGCTAAGATGACGGCTCAAAAACCGTCGTCCTCGCATGCGCGAGAATGACGGCTCAAAAACCGTCGTCCTCGCATGCGCGAGAATGACGGCTCAAAAACCGTCGTCCTCGCATGCGCGATAATGACGGCTCAAAAACCGTCGTCTTCGCATGTGCGAGAATGACGGCTCAAAAACCGTCGCCTCCGCATGCGCGAGGATGACGGCTCAAAAATCGTCGTCCTCGCGCATGCGGGGACCCAAGTTCAGCATGCGTTTTCCACCGCACGCTACGTTTCCACCGGTGCGCTTGTACATCCAGACTGCACCGTATGGGTATATACTTTCCCACAACAACCACAGGAATCCCTGCTGCAATGAGTGACCAGGATTTACACGGCATCACCCTAGAATCCATCCTGACCCGGCTGGTTGATCACTACGGCTGGGACCAGCTGGCCAAGCGAATCGACATCAACTGTTTCACCAGCGACCCGAGCATCAAATCGAGCCTGAAGTTCCTGCGCAAGACGCCATGGGCGCGCATTAAGGTGGAAGCGTTGTATTTGCAGACCCAGTTCACCCAATAAAGCGAGAACTAGCATGTTGAACGAGAACGCATCGAACCTGAAGCAGCATTTGAAGACCTTGCATGCCGACTTGGCCAGCACGGGCGAGGTAGACGGCGAGTTGACGGACCTGTTGCGCCAGCTCGACAGCGACATCAAGACCTTGCTCGAGCGCCGTCAGCAGGATGATGCCGGCCAAGCCGGCACAGTTGGCACAGTCAGCACCGCCAGTACCGAGGGCGGCGAGGGCGCCGAAAGCACCACCTACGGCCTGGCCGAACGCTCGCAGGAAATCACCGCCAAGTTTGCCGCCAGACACCCGCGCCTGGAACCGGCCCTGCGCGAACTGGGCACGATGCTCGCCAACATGGGCATATAGCGACTCGGCGTCGCCGTCAGACCTGAACAAGTTATTGATATTTAAGCAGTTTTTAGTTCTTCGGGGGCAACGGAAACGACCGGCCGACAAGCTGGCGGCAGCGTTTTCCGGTACAATGCTGCCCAATGAGCTCCCCAATCAACCTGTTTGCGACCGTCCCGAAGCGCTCTAGCCGCGCTGCCGTTGCCCCTTTCCTGCCGATGTCGCGCGCCGAGATGGACGTGCTCGGCTGGGATGCGTGCGATGTCATCCTCGTCACCGGCGACGCCTATATCGACCATCCGAGCTTTGGCATGGCGCTGGTCGGCCGTCTGCTCGAAGCGCAAGGTTTTCGGGTCGGCATCATCGCCCAGCCGGACTGGCTGTCGGCCGAGCCGTTCCGCGCCCTCGGCAAGCCAACGCTGTATTTCGGCGTTACCGCTGGCAACATGGATTCGATGGTCAACCGCTATACGGCCGACCGCAAGATCCGCTCCGACGACGCCTACACGCCCAATGGCGAGCCGAACAAGCGGCCCGACCGCACCGTGACGGTGTACGCCCAGCGCGCGCGCGAAGCGTATCCGGATGTGCCGGTCATCATCGGCTCGATCGAAGCGTCGCTGCGCCGCATCGCCCATTACGATTACTGGTCGGACAAGGTGCGCCGCTCGGTGCTGCCGGACTCGAAGGCCGATCTGCTGCTGTTCGGTAACGCCGAACGTGCACTGGTCGACCTGACGAACCGCTTGGCCGCCGGTGAAAACATCAGGGATATCCGGGATTTGCGCGGCACCGCCTTCATGGCCCCAAGCGGCTGGCTGCCTGCCGACGACTGGACGGTGGCGAACTCGACCCGGGTGGATGTGCCCGGCAAGGTCGACGCCCATCCCGATCCGTACGCAATGGCGCAGGAAGACAAATCCGCCTGCGCCACCGACAACAACGCCGCCGCGCCGGAAGTGGTGAAGCCGATCCGCATCATGTCACGCGAAGAGCGCCTCGCGCTGGCGAAGGAAATACACAACAAGACCGTGGTGCGGCTGCCGGCCTACGACGTCGTCAAGGACGACCCGGTGATGTACGCCCACACCTCGCGCGTGTTCCACCTCGAATCGAATCCCGGCAATGCGCGCGCGATGGTGCAGGCCCACGGCGAACGCGACGTCTGGCTGAACCCGCCCCCGCTGCCGCTGGCGATGGACGAGATGGACGGCGTCTACGACATGAATTATGCCCGCGCCCCGCACCCGAGCTACGGCAAGGCAAAAATTCCCGCGTGGGACATGATCCGCTTCTCGGTCAACATCATGCGCGGCTGCTTCGGCGGCTGCACCTTTTGTTCGATTACCGAGCACGAGGGACGCATCATCCAGAGCCGCAGCGAACCGTCGATCCTGCGCGAAATCGAGCACATCCGTGACAAGACGAAAGGTTTTACCGGCACCATTTCTGACCTGGGCGGGCCGACTGCCAATATGTACCGGCTGGCGTGCAAGGAAAAAGCCATCGAGGAATCGTGCCGCCGCCTGTCGTGCGTGTACCCGACCATCTGCATCAACCTCGGCACCGACCACAGCAAGCTCATTTCGCTGTACCGCAAGGCGCGCGCAATCCCCGGTATCAAGAAGGTGCTGATCAGCTCGGGCCTGCGTTACGACCTGGCGGTGCGTTCGCCCGAGTATGTCAAGGAACTGGTGACCCACCACGTCGGCGGCCTGCTCAAAATCGCGCCTGAACACACCGAAGAAGGCACCTTGTCGAAGATGATGAAGCCGGGCATCGGTGCCTACGACGAGTTCAAGGCGATGTTCGACAAGTACTCGCTGGAAGCGGGCAAGAAGCAATACCTGATCCCGTATTTCATTGCCGCCCACCCTGGCACCACCGACACCGACATGCTGAACCTGGCACTGTGGCTGAAAAAGAACAATTTCAAGCTCGATCAGGTGCAGACTTTCATGCCGACGCCGATGGCGATGGCGACCACCATGTACCACTCGCGCAAGAATCCGCTCAAAAAAGTGACCGCCGATTCCGAGATCGTCGAGACCGCAAAGAGCGGCAAAATAAGGCGCGCCCACAAGGCCTTCCTGCGCTACCAGGATCCGGCCAACTGGCCGATCCTGCGCGAGACGCTGGTCAACATGGGCCGCGGCGACCTGATCGGCAATGGCGACAAGCACCTGGTGCCGAGCTGGCAGGCGTCGGAAGACGGCGGCCTGGCGGCGGGCGAGCGCAAGCGCCAGACCGCGGGCGCCGGCACGCTCGACAAGTTCGTCGCGGCGCCGAAGCGGGCCACTGCGCGATCGACCGCGCCGACGCCGTTCATCGCACCCGAGTCGACGGTGCGGCCGTCGATTTTGTCGACCATCAGGAGCAAGCCGAAGGCGGCGGCGCCGGTGGCGAAGGCGCGCGGCGGACGCAAGTAAGCGGCACTGGAATGCCGAAAGGCGATTCCGACGCGTCAATTTGAGGGAAGCAACTTTCGTACGCAAGAATCGGGCTTTACCGCACAGGTACCGACTTGGTTCCCCGCGCAAGCGCCAACCTGTGCCCGCATTGTTGCAATTCGCTGAAAAAGCGTCGCCACCGTCGTTTCCGCCCATTGCCGGGAACGACGCATGATTGAATCTTTCAACGATGTGAGCTCAGTCTGGCGCGCATCTGGCGACCCAATTTCGCCGTACGGCCATTAACGCCATTTCCCTCAAGACCTCGTCCTGCAACACTTGCTCGACTAAAAAATCCCACTGGCACCCCAAAATCCGTGTAATATAGTTCTCCTGTGCAACAGTCTTGGTTGTTCATATACTATTCTGAGACCTTGTCCACCGCTTAGCCAGGCACAACGTTGACGGCTGATTTTGCTGAGAAAAAAGTACGGTGCGTGCCGCACTATCGACGAGGGACGGGCAGTGATCGATATCAGAACCTTTATGCTGGTGCTTGCCATCGGCAACTTCGGCTTTGCCTTGCTGATGGCCGGCTACGCCCGCACTGCGACCGCCAATCCGGCTATGCGGGTATGGGCCTGGGCCAAGGCGGTGCAGGGCTGTGCCCACCTGCTCACATGGCTGCGCCCGGACCTGCCTTATGCGGGCGTCGTCATCGCCGCCAACACCACCCTGATCCTCGGCAGCGCGTTCGAGGTGGCTGCCTATTGCACCTTCCTCGGCTTCGCCAACTGGAAAAAATGGCTGTACCCGTTTTCGGCGCTGGCGCTGCTGGTGGTTCACGGCGCGCGCCTGGGCCATGCCTCGTCGAACGAGCTGACGGTGCTCATCTCGGGCGTCATCGCCGCGCTCAGCGGCGCGATGGCGTGGATCCTGCTGCGGCCAGGCGCCAACCGCTCGTTGCTGCGGCGGGTGATCGGCATCAACGACGGCGTCTTCGCCATCGTGATGGGGGCGCGCGCCTATGCCGCCGCCGTCAACAGCGACATGTCGGTATTCACGCCAGGTGCGGTGCAAACCGCCACCTTGCTCGCCGCCTACCTGCTGATGATCGTCAACGGCTTCGGCTTCCTGCTGCTGTGTAAGGAACAGGACGACCAGGAGATGGCGCTGCTTGCCACCATCGACAGCCTGACGGGCCTGGTCAACCGGCGCGCTTTTTTCGAGCGCACCGACAGCGCGCGCCTGCTGGCGACCCGGCTGCATAGTCCGATCGGACTGATGATGATCGACATCGACCACTTCAAGCGGCTCAACGACCGGTTTGGCCACGCCACCGGCGACGAGGCCTTGCGCGTGTTCGCCGCCACCGCGCAGCAGACGCTGCGCGACCATGACATCATGGGCCGGCTGGGCGGCGAGGAATTCGCGCTGGTGCTGCCAGGCACTGATATCGAAGGCGCCACCCAGGCCGCCGAGCGGCTGCGCCAGGCCGTGTCGGCGGCGCGGCTGCCGACCAGCGACAACCAGTACGGCATTACGGTCAGCATTGGCGTGGTGGCGATCGATCCGAACGAACACATCAACTCGGCACTGGCACGCGCCGATCGCGCGCTGTACGCCGCCAAGAGCGGCGGGCGCGACCGTATAGTTGTCGACGAGCCGCGGCTGCGGGTGGTCGGCTGATGTTAGCTGATGCCGGCGCACCACACTATCGTCACACCATTGTTACCCCTTCGCGCCAAAATATCGGATGAAATACGCGCCCGGCCGCGCTCCCTGTTATATTCGTTCGCATCCCCGCTCAGTTAGCACGGCAAGCAACCCATTTGACCCAAGGATTCTTATGACCACTTCGACCATCCTGCGCGGTGCCATCGTCGCCGCCGCCCTCGGCCTCGCCATGCAGGCGCATGCCGACAGCACCTCGTCCGCCTCCAGCGCCGGCTCCGCCTCCAGCGGCAGCGTATCGGATTCGCTGGCAGGGTCGAGCAACAGTTCGAAGGGCGACGACCGCCGCGCCGACGGCAACTACCAGATCATCGACATCGACCATACGCCGGGACGGGCCGGCAGCACGCGCGTGGCCATGCAGGCGGGCGATCCGCAGCAACGCATCGTGCTCGACCTGCCGGAAGAGGTATTCGCCAGGCAGGGCTTGACGCGCGGCGACTTCGTGCACGCCAAGAACCGCTCGTACGGCCTCGAATTCGCCCGCGCCGACACGCGCGAAGCGTTCTTCCTGGTGCTCGAAGACACTGTCTACAAGGACCTGGCGGCGCGCAAAGTAGCGTTGTGAGATTAACCGCCGCGCTTATTCTGGCGGCATCGTTGGCGTGCGGCGGCGCACAGGCCCGGTCCGGCGCATCCGGTGCATCTGGCGCGCCGGCGATGTCGGCGTTTTGCGACCGCAGCGTGGCGCTGTCGGCCGGCCAGCAAGACAAATTGCTGCGCTTTGCCGGCGTGGTGCGCGAAGAACTGGGCAACGCCGATGCCGCGCTCGTGAGCCGGTCCGGACTTGACCTGTCGCGCTTCCAGATCCGCTATTCGCACGCTGCCGTGGCCTGGCGCGACGGCGCCGGCAGCTGGTCGGCGCGCCAGCTCTACTATGCGTGCGACGAGCGCCGCCCACGCATCTTCGATCAAGGCCTGGCCGGTTTTACGATGGGGATCGACGACCCTTCGCTCGGCTACATCACGATCGTGCGGCTGCCGCCGGACGCCGCCGATGCACTGCGCCGCGCCGCCCTCGATACGCCGCGCGCGCTGCACCTGCTGGCAGCCGACTACAGCGCCAACGCCTATCCGTTCAGCCTGCGCTACCAGAACTGCAATCAGTGGGTAATCGAGTTGCTGGCGATGGCGTGGGGCGACCTGGCCGACGGCATCGACCTGCGCGAGCGCGCCCAAGGCTGGTTGCGCGGCGCCGGCTACGCCCCCGAGCCGGTCGCGGTCGGCTCACGCCTGCTGATGCTCGCCGCCCCTTTCATCCCCTTCATCCACCTCGACGACCATCCGGCGCCTGAACGCGATGCCATGCTGCTGCGCGTCAGCCTGCCGTCGACGATCGAGGCGTTCGTGCACGCGCGCCTGCCAGGCAGCGAGCGCATCGAACTTTGCCACGATGGGCGGCAGGTTGTCGTGCATCGCGGGTGGACGCCGATTGCGGCTGGGTGTAAGCCGGGCGAGGGCGATCGCGTGGTACTGCTCGATTAGGCCTGCAGGCCCAAGTCGAGCATGCGCGCGACGGGCAGCTGCGGATCGAGGTGACTGGTGAGCACGATGCACGTCTCCTGGGCCGCTGCGCGCCGTTCCAGTTCGCCGCGCAGGTGCGCCATGCCAGCCGCATCGAGTCCGTTGAACGGCTCGTCGATCAGCAGCAGCGTCACCGGCAAAGCCAGCGCCAGCGCCAGCTGCAGCTTCTTGTGCTGTCCCAGCGACAGTGTGGTGATCGCCTGCGGCAGCACCTCCATGATGCCGAATGCGGCCAGTTGCGCATCGAGCGCGTGGGTTGATGCCGCAGGATACAGCGCCAGGTGCAGGCCGAGCCATTCCGCCACCGTCAGCCAGGGCAGGTCGGCACTCTCGTGGCCGCAATAAAAGCTGCGCAGGCGGTAGGCGAGCGGCGCCTGCGCGCTGTCGACGCCGCCCAGCACGATCGTGCCGGCGTTTGGCGCCAGCGCCCCTGCAAGCAGCTTGAGCAAGGTAGTCTTGCCTTTGCCGTTGGCGCCGCGCAGCCAGGTAATGCCCGGCGCCAGCGCCAGTGAAAAGCCGGCGAAGACGGGGCGCGTATCGAAGTGAAAACCCAGGCCATCGACCTTCAACATTGTGTTCAAATCCATATTTCGCTTCCTACCGCAGTCAGTACGACGATTGATGTAACCACCAGAGCCACCCGCCCGCGCGGATTGAATCGGGGGATCGCCACCAGCAGCAAAGGCGCCAGCACGCCGAGCGCAAGATAGGCGCGCCCTGCCTGACGATGCCAGAGGCCTTGACTCCATCCCGCGCCAAACAGCAGCGCCAGCACCAGCCCAACCGGCGCCAGCGAAAAAGCGCGCGCCCATAGTTCCAGTGCGCCGCGGCGCAGCGGCCACGCCGCCATGACAGGTCGCAATATGCCAAGCTGTTCGCGCACTGCCTTGTCGCCGCGGTCGGCCAGCAGAACCAGCGACGCGCTCGCAACGACATCGAGCACGCCGCGCGCGAGGCCGGCCGGCGCCATCATCCATGCCAAGGCGCTGGCCAGCGCGCCAGCCAGCAGCGCCGACTGCTGCCAGCCAATGACGTTATCGCCGCGCCAGAATGGCAACCAGAACAGGCGGTGCCAGAAGCAGGCGGTACGCCATCGCCACTGAGCGCGGCGGGGCGCGGCAGCAAGCGGGCGCATGCGTGAACTTGGCCGCGGGCCGCGCGCGCGAAATGTCAACATGACGGCCGCACAAACCCAAGTCACAAGGAAGGAAAACACGATGGCGGGCAGCGCGCGGCCAGGCTGCAGCCAGTCGGGTCCCTGATGCATCCAGATTGCGCCCGACACCACGTACGCCAGCGCGAGCGGTCCGGCCAGCATGCCGGCGACGAGGGCATCGGCCGCCAGGGCGGCGCGCGGTGGGATCGGCAGCGGATGCAGCGCGCGCACCACGTCTGGCGGCAGCAGGCGCCGGCGCAGCAGGAACACCGGCAAGCTCATGGCCAGTCCATGCGCGAACAGCAGCGGGATCGACTCGAACAGGGGAAGGGCGCTTGCTGCCATGGGCGGCATGGCGATCAGTGCGAACAGGCCGACCAGCACCTGGCCGAACACCAGCAGGACGATTTCGCCCGAGCTTTTGACGCTGGCGATAAAGTCGACCAACGCGTGCCGCGCCAGCCGGATCCGAAACGTCACGTATGCGTGGGCCAAGGTGTGCCGATCTGAAAAAGTTCAAGAGATGTCACTGCGCGACTTCCCGCGCCATCATGGATCCATACACGGCATGAATGCGACGCACGGTTTGCCGTGGCAGTGACGCATTATGGATCCCCGCTGCGCGAGGACGACGTAATTTTGCACGTCTGGACGGAACTCGCCTACCTGCGGCAGGCCGCCGATTCGCTTCGAGCCCCAAGCCGTGCTCCCCGCAGGGGGAGCACTCCGGTACCTATATATAAAGAAAAAGCCCCGACAAGCGGGGCTTTTTCTTTGATGCTGGCGGAGCGGACGGGACTCGCCTACCTGTGGCAGGCCGCCGAATCGCTTGCAAGCGATTCGCTTCGAGTCCCAAACCGTGCTCCCCGCAGGGGGAGCACTCCGGTACCTATGTATAAAGAAAAAGCCCCGACAAGCGGGGCTTTTTCTTTGATGCTGGCGGAGCGGACGGGACTCGAACCCGCGACCCCCGACGTGACAGGCCGGTATTCTAACCAACTGAACTACCACTCCGTATTACTCTGATCGGTACCACAGATCATGATGCTGTTTCTGATTTGGTGGGCGCTGAGAGGCTCGAACTCCCGACCTAAGCCTTGTAAGGGCTCCGCTCTACCAACTGAGCTAAGCGCCCGCACACTTCATTTCAGATCCTGCATCAGACGTTTGTCACCACGTCTGAAGAGGCCCGAACTATAGCGAGTAATTGCGCGCCGCGCAAGGGGTTTTTTACCGAGGCCGGTTTTTCATGGTGTGATCGCCGCCACGACTGTTGTATGGAAAAGGCCATCAATTATTATCAGCTTGCAATTCCCGGCCGAGCTGGCTGAAATTGGCGACAATTACGTCGACAACTACGCCGGCACCGCCTTCGCTGCCAAGCGTAATGAACTCGACGGCTACAACGAGCACGCCGAGCGATCGCAGCTGCCGTACACGCCAAACGCCGCCGTAAGCGCGCTGTTCAACGTGCACCAGCGCAGCGTCGACGACTTCGACGTCAGGAACCAGCAACTGACGGTCGTCGGCGGCAACTCGAACGTCAACCGCCTGATCAACGCCGCCAAGACCCACGGCCGCGGCGCCGAGCTCGATGTCGAAGCCTACGTCAGCAGCGACTTCAAGGTCAGCTTGGGAGGCAGCTACAACGCCACCGAAATTCGCGACGCCAGCCTGTCGGTCAACAAGTTCTTCCTGTACCAAGCGCTTACGTTCACCGGCAAGCCGCTGACTGAACGGCTTCACCAACGAGCTGCGCGCGGCCGGCATCCAGTTCAAAAGCAATTTTTAAGCGATAGCCTTTTTTGTTGGGATTACTCTTTGCTGGGTTGTTCCCCAGCGTCGGTATTGCAACAAATCACGTTTCAGTCAATACTGTATGCATTTACAGTAGTTGTGACCGCGTGAACGCTCCAGCCCGAAAAATCATTCATTGCGATTGCGACTGCTTTTACGCTGCCGTCGAGATGCGCGACGACCCGTCGCTGCGCGATTTGCCGGTGGCCGTCGGCGGACGCGCTGACCAGCGCGGCGTTGTCGCTACCTGCAACTACGAGGCGCGCCGCTACGGCATCCATTCGGCGATGGCGACCGCCCAGGCGAAAAAATTGTGTCCGGAGCTGGTGATCATTGCCCCGGCGATGGAAAAATACCGCATCGCGTCGCGCCAGATTTTGGCCATCTACAACGATTATACGGACCTGGTCGAGCCGCTGTCGTTAGATGAGGCCTATCTCGACGTCTCCGGCTCGCTCCACTGCAAGGGCAGCGCCACCCTGATTGCCCAGGAAATTCGCGCGCGCATTTTCGCCACCGTCGGCATCACCGCCTCGGCCGGCGTGGCGCCCAACAAGTTCTTGGCGAAAATTGCCAGCGACTGGAACAAGCCTGATGGCCTGTTCCTGGTGCGGCCAAGCGAGGTCGATGCGTTCGTCGCCGCGCTGCCGGTAAAAAAGCTGCATGGCGTCGGCAAGGTCACCGCCGCCAAACTGAACCAGCTGGGGGCGCAGACCTGCCGCGATCTGCGCAGCTGGAGCTTGCAAGACCTGCAGCACCATTTCGGCAGTTTCGGTGCCCGCCTGCACGACCTGTGTCGCGGCATCGACGATCGCGACGTGTCGAACTCGCGCGAACGCAAGTCGGTCAGCGTCGAGGAAACGTATACGCCGGACGTCCCCGACTTGCCGGCTTGCCTGGCCCTGCTGCCGGAATTGCACGATAACCTGTGGGCGCGGATTGAACGTTGCGGGGCGCAAAAAAACGTCAACAAGCTGTTCGTCAAGCTGCGCTTCGCCAACTTTACCCAGACGACAGTCGAGTGCGTCGGGCGCGCGCCAAACGTGGCGCAATTCGAGAAATTGATGGAAACCGGATTTGCCCGCGGCAACCAGTCGGTACGTCTGCTGGGCGTCGGCGTGCGCCTCGGCGACGCCGAAACTGTCGAGCAGATGAGACTGTTCGAAGACGGCCTTGTCGATTAGCCACACGCTCGAAATTGCGCCGGATCGGGCGGACTCGAGCGTGTAAAATGTCGTTTCTCTGCAATGCTGAAACAATCGGATATCAAACTATGTGGTTCAAGAATCTTCAGATTTACCGCCTGCCAGCACCGTGGGCATACACACCGGAACAATTGGAAGCGGCGCTCGCGCCACAAAGTTTTGTGCCTGCCACCAGCAACGAACTGCTGCGCCAGGGCTGGGATACGCCGCGCCCGAACGGCGGCCTGGTCCACGTCGTCAACAAGCAGATGCTGATCCTGCTGGGCACCGAGAAGAAGCTGCTGCCGAGCTCGGTAATCAACCAGGTCGCCAAGGCCAAGGCGGCCGAGCTGGAAGAAGCGCAAGGTTTCGCTCCGGGCAAGAAAGCAATGAAAGAACTCAAGGAACGCGTGGCCGACGAACTGCTGCCACGCGCGTTCAGCATCCGCAGCAACGTGTTCACCTGGATCGATCCGGTCAACGGCTGGCTGGTGGTCGACGCTGCCAGCCCGTCCAAGGCCGACGAGGTCATCAAGCTGCTGCTGAAAGCGGTCGACAAGCTGCCGCTCGAGAGCCTGCGCGTGCAGCGCTCGCCCGTGGCGGTGATGACGGCGTGGCTGGAAACGGACGAGGCGCCGGTCGGCTTCACCGTCGACCAGGATACCGAACTGCGCGCCACCGGCGAGAGCCGTGCCGCGGTGCGTTACGTCAAGCACGCACTGGAAGTCGATGACATCCGCCGCCACATCGCCGCCGGCAAGCAATGCACCCGTTTGGCGATGACGTGGAACGACAAAATTTCGTTCGTGCTCACCGAATCGCTGGCGATCAAGGGCATCAAGCCGCTCGACGTCATCAAGGAAAGCGACACCTCGACCCGCAACGACGAAGAACGCTTCGACAACGACATGATGCTGATGACGGGCGAATTGTCGAAGATGATGGGCGACATCGTCGAAGCCCTCGGCGGCGAAGCAAAAGCGTAACAACGCGCATCAAAAAAACCGGGTCAGACCCGTTTTTTAATAATAAAAATGGGGTCGGCGCCAAATAAAAATGGGGTCTGACCCCATTTTTATTTGGCCCTTTTTAGAGCGGCTGAAACACGCCCGCGGTGCGGTTTTTCGTCACCTTGTCCCACCCAAACACCTGTCCGTTCATCGCCACGTACACCCCTGGCGGCAAGACCTGCGCGACGCCGCTGGCGAACCCGAGATTGAACAGCGCATCCGAGTTGGCGATTTCGTACGGGATCATCGCGCCGGTCAGTACGATCGTCTTGTCCAGCGCGGCTGGACCGAGCACGCCAGCCGTTTCGCGCATCGTGTCGGTTCCGTGGATTATGACGATGGCGGGTTCGGCGCAAGCACGGCACGACGCCAGTACGCGCTGGCGGTCGGCGTCCATCATGTCGAGCGAGTCGAGCAGCGGCAATTGTTCGAGTGCGACCGCAATCGTCATGCGCGTGCGCGCCAGCGCAGCCGGCAGGTGGCTGTCGGCGAAGCCAAGCGTGCCCGTCAGTTCGTCGTAATGTTTGTCGAAGGTGCCGCCGGTGGCGATGATGCGCAAATTCATAATGGTGTGGAGGTAGATGAAGAAAAGTGTTCAATGATAGCGGGTACCACAGCCGCTGTCGAAAAACACAGATTGGCTGTATCCGCTAGAATCTCTGTCAGCGCTTCAGACCACTTGGCTTTTTTTGCACGCATTCTTTGATGAAAACCGTCGCCCCCGGAACTGTTATTTTTCACCGCCACCGCGGCTACGGCGTGATCACCCACGTCAACCTGCTCACCGGCTGGATCAGCGCGCGCTTTGGCAGCGAAGCGCGCACCCTCGACCTTAACCTGTCGACCGACGACGTCCAGCACGCCGACGGCGAGGCGATCCTGTTTCGCCGCGCGCCGCCCGACCGCATGCCGCACGCGCGCCTGATGGCGATGGTGCGCGCGCTGCACCAGGCCGGCTACGAAAAGCTGTATCTGTATTCCTGGCCGAAACCGTCCGGGCTGCACTGGCGCTGGCACCTGTTTACCGGAAAGCGCGACTGGATGCAGCGGCCGTGGCGCGAAGGCTGGTACGGCTCGGGCGCCGATTACAACGTCAACCCGGTCATGGGATGGGGCGATACTCCCGGCGCCACCACCGACGAACTGGTGACGGCGCTGGCCAAATTTGATCCGCAAGGCCTGGCCCAGGCCCTCGGGCGCGACGAGGACCACACCGCGTGGTTCGAAACCGTCTGCGCGGCGCTGCTGCCTGGCTACATGTATAGCCTGGACATGGAACGCGCCACCGCCGATGGCTTGCGCGAGACGCCGCCGGTGCCGGTGATTGCGGTGCGCGCCAGCGTGCAGCCGTATTCCGGGCCGCAACTGAGCTGGCCGCCGGGATGGGCCGGCCTGTGGACGCGCGCCCACGTGATGCCCGCGCCGAAAATCATTATTACCGGTGAGCCGGTCAGGTGAATCTGCCTAGACCGTCGTCCCCGCTGCGCGACAACGACGGTCTACAGTAAATTACTGCCCCAACGCCTCCGGATTTAAAATCCCGCTCGGCTTGCCTTCGGCAAAATTGACGATGTTGCGGAACGCCGCCTCGAAATACAGCTCGTAACTGTCGCGCTCGACGTAGCCCAGGTGCGGCGTCGCCAGCACCGTCGGCATGCGCAGCAGCGCCGCGCCGGGCGCCAGCGGTTCGCTGGTGAACACGTCGAGCGCCGCCCAGCCTGGATGCCCCTGCGCCAGCGCCGCCTCCAGCGCGCCTTCTTCCACCAGCTCGGCGCGGCTGGTGTTGACGAACAGCGCCGTCTGCTTCATCCGCGCGAGGTCGGCGGCGGTAACGATGCCGCGCGTTGCCTCGCTTAGCCGCAGGTGCAGCGTCAAGACATCGGCCCGCTCGAAGAAATCCTCGGTTGATGCCGCCGCCTGATAGCCGTCGGCGCTCGCCGCCGCCAGGCTCGCCGCGCTGCCCCACACCATCACGTGCATGCCGAACGCCTTGCCGTAGCCGGCGATGAGCTTGCCGATCTTGCCGTAGCCCCAAATCGCCAGGGTGCGGCCTTTGAGCACGCTGCCCAGGCCATTGAGGGCAGGATTGATCGACGCGCTCTGCCACAATCCATCTTTCAGGTTGCTTGCGTACGGCACGATCTTGCGGCTGGCCGCCATGATCAGTGCCCACGTCAGCTCGGCCGGCGCCACAGGCGAGCCGACGCCTTCGGCAATAGCGACGCCGCGTTCGGTCGCCGCGGCGACGTCGATATGGCCGGCCACCTTGCCGGTCTGCGCAATGAGCCGCAAGTTCGGCAGCCGGGCCAGCAGGGCGCTTGAGATGGCGCTGCGCTCGCGGATCAGCACCAGCGCCTCGAACGGCGCCAGCCGGATCGCCAGTTGGCCGAGCCCGCGGGTCGAACTGTTGAACACCTTGACGTCATGCCCTGCCAGCAAGGCGAAGCAGTCGAGGGAGCGCACAGCATCCTGGTAATCGTCGAGGATAGCTATTTTCATTTTGATTGGCAGGTAAATAACAAAAGTTTGTAGGTAAATAACAAAATATGAACGCGGGGAAATAGGTTACTACATTAGTCAACTATTATTACTACAAATTTGGCGCTTTGCCGTTTTAATCACGGTTTTGGAGGTGTACAATCGCCCCACATTTTGGGAATCAAGCCTTGGATGCGACGCCTCTTACGCCTACCGTACGACGTGATTGCAAACGCGGCCAGCTTCCCGGCACCGGTTTTCCATTCGCCCGCGCACCCGCCGGGCAGGCGACACGACCGTCGAATCGCCGGCCATTGTTGTCCGGATGGCCAGGGGCGCAAGCCAGGCTGATGGCGGTCCCGACCACAATTCTTTATTGCATTGGAGGTAGATATGAACCAGCCCGTCATGCGCGGTGTTTCCGCACTGAACGCCCCAGCTTACATTAAACATCAGAAGCTCATTAATTGGGTGGCGGAAATCGCGGCGCTTGCCAAGCCCGACTGCGTCTATTGGTGCGACGGCTCGCAGGAAGAGTACGACCGGCTGTGCGCCGAGATGGTTGCCGCCGGCACCATGAAACGGCTCGATCCCGCCAAGCGCCCGAATTCCTTCCTCGCCTGTTCCGACCCGACCGACGTGGCGCGTGTCGAAGACCGCACCTATATCTGTTCCGAAACGAAAGAGCAGGCCGGGCCGACCAACAACTGGATGGCCCCGGCCGAGATGCGCGAAACCTTGCTCGGCCTGTTCGACGGCTGCATGGCCGGGCGCACGATGTATGTCGTGCCGTTTTCGATGGGCCCGATCGGTTCGCCCATCGCCCACATCGGCGTCGAACTGTCCGACTCGCCTTACGTCGCCGTCAACATGCGCATCATGACGCGCATGGGCCGCGCCGTCTACGACGTGCTGGGTGGCGAGGGCGACTTCGTGCCGGCCGTGCACAGTGTCGGGGCGCCGCTGGGCGCCGGCCAGCAGAGCGTCCCCTGGCCTTGCAACGATACCAAATACATCGTCCACTTCCCCGACACGCGCGAGATCTGGTCATACGGCTCCGGCTATGGCGGCAACGCGCTGCTCGGAAAAAAATGCTTCGCGCTGCGCATCGCCTCCCACATGGGCAACCAGGAAGCGCGGCAGGGCGGCTCCGGCTGGCTCGCCGAACACATGCTGATCCTCGGCGTCGAATCACCCGAAGGCAAGAAGCACTACGTCGCGGCAGCCTTCCCTTCGGCCTGCGGCAAGACCAATTTCGCCATGATGATCCCGCCGGCCAGTTTCAAGGGCTGGAAAGTAACCACCATCGGCGACGACATCGCCTGGATCAAGCCAGGCGCCGACGGCCGCCTGTATGCGATCAATCCGGAAGCCGGCTACTTCGGCGTCGCGCCCGGCACCAACGAGCAGACCAACTACAACTGCATGGCCTCGCTGCGCCAGAACACCATCTTCACCAACGTCGCGCTGACCGACGACGGCGATGTCTGGTGGGAAGGTTTGACCCGCGAGGCGCCGGCCCACCTGATCGACTGGCAAGGCAAGGATTGGACGGCGCAATCGGGCACCAAGGCGGCCCATCCGAACTCGCGCTTTACGGTGACGGCAACGCAAAATCCGGTGCTCGACCCAGCATGGGACGATCCGGCCGGCGTGCCGATTTCCGCCTTCATTTTCGGCGGCCGCCGCTCCAGCACGGTGCCGTTGGTGACCGAAGCGCGCAACTGGGTCGAAGGCGTGTACATGGCCGCGACGATGGGTTCCGAAACCACCGCGGCGGCCGCCGCCAAGGTCGGCATCGTGCGGCGCGATCCGTTCGCCATGCTGCCCTTCATCGGCTACAACATGAGCGACTACTTCCGCCACTGGCTCGACATCGGCGCCAAGGCAGGCGCCGACAATCCGGCCGCGCTGCCGAAAATTTACTGCGTCAACTGGTTCCGCACCGATGAAGAAGGAAAATTCGTCTGGCCGGGTTTCGGCGACAACGTGCGCGTACTGAAGTGGATGCTGGACCGCGTCGACGGCAAAGCGGGCGGGGTCGACAACCTGTTTGGCATCACGCCGGCATTCGGCGACCTGAACCTGGAGGGGCTCGATTTCACGCGCCAGCAGTTCGAGACCATCACGTCGATCGACCGCGACGCCTGGAAAGACGAAGTCAAACTGCACGACGAGCTGTTCGACAAGCTGGCGTATCACTTGCCGCAGGAATTGGTCGATATCAGGCAGGCGCTGGAGGCAAGGCTGGCGAGCTAGAAAATTGCCGTCGTCCTGGCAAACGCGGTCCCCGCTTTCGCCAGGACGACGTTTATATTGCGCCAGCCTGAAGGCAACGTGCTCGCGCTTCTCCCTACTTCAGCAACGGCCCCAAATACTTCCCCGTCACGCTCTCGGGATTGTCCGCCACTTCCTCCGGCGTGCCGCTGGCGATAATTTTACCGCCGCCGGCGCCGCCTTCCGGTCCCAGGTCGACAACCCAGTCGGCCGTCTTGATGACGTCGAGATTGTGCTCAATGATGACGAGCGTATTGCCCTGGTCGCGCAGGCGGTGGATGACCTTGAGCAGCAGGTCGATGTCCTGGAAGTGCAGGCCGGTGGTCGGCTCGTCGAGGATGTACAGGGTGCGTCCCGTATCGCGCTTGGACAGCTCGAGCGACAGCTTGACGCGCTGCGCTTCGCCGCCCGACAGCGTGGTCGCGCTTTGTCCCAGCTTGATGTAGCCGAGACCGACGTCCAGTAGCGTTTGCAGTTTACGCGCGATGACCGGTACCGGTTTAAAAAATTCGTGGGCGTCTTCCACCGTCAGGTTCAGCACCTCGGTGATGCTCTTGCCCTTGTAATGAACCTCGAGCGTTTCGCGGTTGTAGCGCTTGCCGTGGCAGACGTCGCACGGCACGTAGACGTCCGGCAGGAAGTGCATCTCGACCTTGATGACGCCATCGCCCTGGCACGCTTCGCAGCGTCCGCCCTTGACGTTGAACGAGAAGCGCCCGGCGCTGTAGCCGCGCTCCTTTGCCGTCGGCACCGTCGAGAACAGGTCGCGGATCGGCGTGAACAGGCCGGTGTAGGTGGCCGGATTGGAGCGCGGCGTGCGCCCGATCGGCGCCTGGTCGACCGAGATCACCTTGTCGAAGTGTTCCAGTCCGCTGATCGAATCGTGCGCCGCCGGCTCGGTTTGCGATCCATACAAGTGGCGCGACAGCGCCGGGTACAAGGTGTCGTTTACCAGCGACGACTTGCCCGAGCCGGACACGCCCGTCACGCACGTCATCAGGCCGACCGGCAAATTGAGCGATACTTTTTTGAGGTTGTTACCGGTAGCGCCGGTGATCACCAGCTGCTTGTCCGGGTTGGCGACGTGGCGCTTCTTCGGCACCGCGATTTTTAAAGTGCCGTTCAGGTATTTTGCCGTCAGCGATTTTTTGTTCTTGAGAATCTGCGCCAGCGTGCCTTCGGCGATCACTTCGCCGCCATGCGCGCCGGCGCCCGGGCCCATGTCGACGATATAGTCGGCGGTGCGGATCGCGTCTTCGTCGTGTTCGACGACGAGCACGGTGTTGCCGATGTCGCGCAGGTGTTTGAGCGTTTCGATCAGGCGGTCGTTGTCGCGCTGGTGCAGGCCGATCGACGGCTCGTCGAGCACGTACATGACGCCGGTCAGGCCCGAGCCGATCTGCGAAGCCAGCCGGATGCGCTGCGCTTCGCCGCCGGACAACGTATCGGCGCTGCGGTCGAGCGAGAGGTAATCGAGGCCGACGTTATTCAAAAATTTCAGGCGCGAGATGATTTCCTTCACCACGCGGTCGGCGATTTCTTTTTTCGCCCCCTTGAGCGTAAGTTTTTCGAAATAATCGAGGCATTCGCGCAGCGGCTTGTTGGCCACCTCGTAGATCGCGCGCTGCTGCTTGCCGGCGCCGAGTTTGACGAAGCGCGCTTCCACCCGCAACCGCGCGCCGTCGCACGACGGGCACTGCTTCTCGTTGATGAACTTGGCCAGTTCTTCCTTGACCGCCATCGAATCGGTTTCGCGGTAGCGCCGCTGCAGGTTGACGCTGACGCCTTCGAAGGTATGTTCGCGGATCACGGTGCGGCCGCGCTCGTTGACATAGGTAAACGGGATCGAGGTCTTGCCGGAGCCGTTCAGCACCGCCTTTTGCGACGCCTCCGGCAGCTGCTCGAACGGCGTGTCGATATCGAATTCGTAGAATGCCGCCAGGTTCGACAACATCTGGAAGTAGAACTGGTTGCGCCGGTCCCAGCCCTTGATGGCGCCGGAGGCCAGCGACAAATTGGGGAAGGCGACGATCCGCTTCGGATCAAAAAACTCGATGTGGCCGAGGCCATCGCACTCCGGGCAGGCGCCCATCGGATTATTGAACGAGAACAGGCGCGGCTCGAGTTCCTGCAGCGAATAGCCGCAGACGTTGCAGGCGAACTTGTTCGAGTAGACGTGCTCGATCGCGCTGCCTTCTGCTGCCTGGTCCATCTCCAGCGCGACGGCGCGTCCATCGGCCAGGCGCAGCGCCGTCTCGAAGCTTTCGGCCAGGCGCTGCTTGATTTCAGGGTTGACCTTGATCCGGTCGATCACCACGTCGATCGTATGCTTCTCCGCCTTTTTGAGGGTCGGCATGTCGTCGATCTCGTAGATCTTCGCTTGCGCCGTGCCGCTCTGGATCCGGAAGCGCACGAAACCTTGCGCCTGCATCGACGCGAACAGGTCGGCGTGCTCGCCCTTGCGGTTGGCCACTACAGGCGCCAGGATCATCAGCTTGGTACCATCGTCGAGCGCCAGCACCGCGTCGACCATCTGCGACACCGTCTGCGCGGCCAGCGGATGCTCCGGGTGATTCGGGCAGTAGGGCGTGCCGACGCGCGCGTACAGCAGGCGCAGGTAGTCGTGGATTTCGGTGACGGTGCCAACCGTGGAACGGGGATTGTGCGACGTCGCTTTCTGCTCGATCGAGATGGCCGGCGACAGCCCTTCGATCAGGTCGACGTCGGGCTTTTCCATCAGCTGCAAAAACTGGCGCGCGTAAGCCGACAGCGACTCGACGTAGCGGCGCTGGCCTTCGGCGTACAGCGTGTCGAAAGCGAGCGAAGACTTGCCCGAGCCGGACAGGCCGGTGATGACGGTCAGCTTGTTGCGCGGCAGGTCGAGGTTGATGTTCTTGAGGTTGTGCGTACGGGCGCCACGGATGCGAATTTGTTCCATGAATCTAAATGGCTTTCAAATGGTTTGCGAGGCCGGCGCACGTGACTGCAAGCGTTGAGCGGGCCAAAAATTGGGATAGCCTTCTACTATAGCTGGTTTTATTTTTCGTCGTAATTCACGGCAAAGTCAAACACAGCTATTTCGCCCGGCAGGGCAGGCACCAGGGTGGGCTGGCAGGTTAGCAGGGTACGGGCTTGTGACTCCACGCTTAGTTGGGTTGGATCAACGGCGTTGCAATGACAAATGCGTCAGGAGTTCAAAATAAAATTGGGCGGGCGAAGGTAGCAAACGTGGTCAAGTGCAGCGATAATAGCGTGTGTTCAAACGCACACCGATATCCCTGGCGCTTAGTCAAGTGCAGAGCCAGGGTCCAATAAATTCAGAGGAGCATCACATGGCATCTGTTAACAAGGTCATTATTGTCGGCAACCTGGGCCGCGACCCGGAAATCCGCTACATGCCAAGCGGCGACGCGATCGCCAACATCGCCGTCGCCACATCGTACAAGTCGAAAGATAAAAACACCGGCGAGCAGAAAGAGCTGACCGAGTGGCACCGCATTTCCTTCTTTGGCCGCCTGGCCGAGATCGTCGGCCAGTACCTGAAAAAAGGGTCGTCCGTCTACGTCGAAGGCCGGCTGCAAACCCGTAAATACACCGACAAGGACGGCGTCGAGAAGTACGCGACCGAAATCGTTGCCGAGAACATGCAGATGCTGGGCGGACGCCAGGGCATGGGCGACGCCGGCGGCGACGATGGCGGCGGCTACGAAAACAGCGCCCCGAGCCGTCCACAGCAGCAAGCGCCACGCCAGGCTCCGCCTGCGCCGGCCGCCCGTCCGCAGCCGAAGCCGGCGCCGAATTTCTCGGACATGGATGACGACATCCCGTTCTGACGAGCACTTTCAAGATCGTGTCAATAACCCCAACTAAAACCCCGGTTCGCCCTATGGCAACCGGGGTTTTTTTCTTGTCGGCAGTAACCTGCATGGCAAAACTGTTGGCCTGCGCGGTCATCGCCGCGCTGAAATCGCGGTGCCCGGCAGCCGCCGGGTTTTTAAAACCCCGTCAGCGCCACTTCCGTGTGCGTCACATTCGGCGGTCGCGCAAAGAAGCCGCCGGCCAGGCGGCGCCATTCCTGAAAATCGGCGCTTTGGCGGAAATGCACTTCATGGTCTTCCAGCGTGTTCCATGCAACGACCAACAGGTAGTTGTCGGGTTGTTCGATGCGCTTTTCGATGCGCATCGCGGTGCAGCCGCGGGCGCGCTGGAACAGGGGGGCAGCCTGCGCCACCGCGGCGAGAAAGGCGGCGTCGGTGCCTGGTTTGATCTGGATGTCGGCTAATTCTGTGATCATGGTCGCTCCTGGGGCTGTGTGTGAATCGATGGGCGTGTAGCTTATCACTAGTGCCACGCCCTTGGGCCGCGCGCTTGCAAGAGTTGGCAAAGCATCTTTGCTTGCACACTTCGCTCTAATTAGATGAAAAAAAAGATTACGCAACTGGTAGACTGACCGGCTCTAATTTGCCTGGATGAATTATTGTGAGCGAAAACTGCGTTAGTCACACGTGGACTGAAGAAGAACGCCTCGCCGCGCTGAAAAAATACGCGATCCTCGACACCTCGCCCGAGCAGGCGTTCGACGATATCGTCCGGCTTGCCGCGCAATTGCTCGACGCGCCGATCGCCGTGGTTAATCTGATCGATGCCGATCGCCAGTGGTTCAAGGCCGAAATCGGGCTCGGCGTGCGCGAAATGCCGCTTGGCGACTCGTTCTGCAAATTTGCGCTGCTCGAAACCGATCGCCTGGTAGTGACGGATACGCATGACGATCCTCGTTTCGCCGGCAATCCGCTGGCCTTTGGCCCGCCCGGCTTGCGCTTCTACGCCGGCGAAGTGCTCAAGACAGCCGACGGCCTGCCGCTGGGCACGCTGTGCATTATCGATACCAAGCCGCGCCCGCAAGGGCTGACGGCGCTGCAGGCGTTCGCCCTGCAAACCCTGGCGCGCCAGGTATGGAACCAGCTCGAACTGCGCAAGATCGTGCACGACCAGGAAGCGCTGCTGGCGCAACAGCGGCGCATGCAGGCAGAGCTCAAACTGGCGCACGACCGCTTCGAAAACATCGTCAGCCAGGCCGCGACCGGCGTGGTGCAGATCGACGCCGAGGGCCGGCTTACCCTCGTCAATCGAAAATTTTGCGACATGCTCGGCTATGACAAGGCCGATCTGCTCGGACTCGATCTGCTCGCGATTACCGCGTCAGCTTCGGTCGAGACGACAATCGACGCGCTACGACAGGCTATCGCCGAGAACGAGGGAGCGATTGTGCAGAAGCAGTACCGCAAGAAGGATGGTTCCCTGCTGTGGGCCACCAGCAGCCTCAGCGTGATGCGTGGCCCAGATGGCGAGTATCAGGGAAGCGTTGCGATGGTCGTCGACATCACGCAAAGCCGCCTGGCCGAACAGAGCCTGCGACAGTTGGCCGCCGACCTGGCCGAGGCAGACCAGCGCAAGTCGGAGTTTTTGGCGACGCTGGCGCATGAGTTGCGCAATCCGCTGGCGCCGATCAGCAGCGGGCTGAGCCTGCTTAGGCTCGGCGGCGACAATGCCGCATCGGTGGCGAAGGTCCGCGCAATGATGGAGCGCCAGGTCGCACAGATGGTGCGCTTGATCGACGACCTGCTGGACGTGGCTCGTATCAGCGTCGGCAAGATACACCTCAAAAAATCACTCGTCGAACTGAACACCATTATCGCCAGCGCCGTCGAAACGAGCCAGCCCTTCATCGAACAAGGTGGCCACAAGCTGAAGCTGGCGCTGGCGAATGGGGAGATCATCCTCGACGCCGATGCCACCCGGATCGCGCAGGTCATTTCAAATTTGTTGAACAATGCGGCCAAATACACACCGCCGGGCGGGCACATCGATCTCGCGGTGCGCCGCGCTGGCGCCAATGTGCTGATCTCGGTCGATGACGATGGCCTTGGCGTCCCTGCCGAATCGCTGTCGAGCATCTTCGACATGTTCAGCCAGGTGCGCCACAACCTGGGTCGCGCCCAGGGTGGCCTGGGCGTGGGTTTGTCGCTCGTCAGGCGGCTTGTCGAGATGCATGGCGGCACGGTCAGCGCCGCCAGCAACGGTAGCGGCCAGGGCAGCAGTTTCACCGTTTGCTTGCCGCTGGCGCACTGCCCCGCCGTCACACCGCCGCTGCTGCCGGTCGACGCTGCCGATGCCGCGCCCGGCCGGCAATTACGCCTGCTGGTGGCCGATGACAACGTCGATGCGGCCGAGATGCTCGCAGCGATGCTTGCGCTGCAAGGGCATGTGACGTGCACCGCCCATACCGGCCGCGACGCGCTCGCCATCGCGCGCGAATTCGGGCCGGACGCAGCCTTCCTCGACATCGGCATGCCCGACATGAACGGCTACGAGACCGCGGCGGCGCTGCGCACCATCACCGGGCTGGAAACCATCATGCTGGTGGCGCTGACCGGCTGGGGCGACGAGCGCGACCGGGCGCGGGCGAAAGCGGCCGGCTTCGATCACCATTTGACCAAGCCGGCCGACCTTGACGCCATCGAACAGCTGCTGCACTCGCTTGCGCCGGCGGCGAGCTGACGCCTGTCAGCCGAAGGGTCCAAGCTGCTTGTGCGCGGTGCCGCGCTATGCAGTTCGGCCTGGGTTTGCGCTTCCTGGGGCGGCGCCTTGCCCTTAAACTGTTCCCGGTGGTCGAGGATCGGCCCGATTTTGCTGCGTAAAAAGTCCGATAGTGGCATGGCGGTGCCGCCAAAACCTGTTTAGAGCGCAGCACCATGGCGCGTGTTCCGACAGGCTCGGGCACCGGGAAATCAGGCTTGACGCTACTGGCGGCGGGGAAAAACGGTATGATCGCCAAACTCTACCTCGACCCACACCTGTTTCGCTTTTTCCCCCCTGCCTCCATGCTACAAACGCCTGCTTCCTTCGCGCCGTTGATGGCGCCGCAAAACCATGCCGAGCCGCTCACGTTTCTGTTTCACCAAGGAAAACTGCTGGTGCGCGAAGACGACCTGTCGCTGCCGGATGCGGCTGCCGTCGCCCGCCTGCGCCTGGCGCCGCACCAGCTTCATCCGGTCGGCTTGCTGGGTGCTCGCTACTGCCAGGCCGGCTGGGTCGCGAGCGACGATGTACCGGCTGCCGGCTTCGGCTGGCGCGGGTTACGCTCGATGTTCGGGGCGATGGACGAGGACCTGCTGGCGCTGGCGGGACGGGCCTTCCAGATCGCCGAATGGGCGCGCACCCACCGCTACTGCGGCGCCTGCGGCAGTACCATGGTCCTTGCCACCGGCGAGCGCTGCTTCAAGTGCGTGCGCTGCAGCCACCTGGCCTATCCGCGCATCTCGCCGGCCATGATGGTGTTGATCCGCAAGGGCGACTCGGTACTGCTGGCGCTGCATACCGCCTCGCCCACCAAGCGCTTCACGGCGCTGGCCGGCTTTCTCGAAGCGGGCGAATCGGTGGAAGAGGCGGTGCACCGCGAAGTGTTCGAGGAAGTCGGCCTGCGGGTCCACAATTTGCAGTATTTTTCCAGCCAGTCGTGGCCTTTCCCGCATTCGCTGATGCTGGCCTTCACCGCCGACTACCAGAGCGGCGACATCCGGGTCGACCAGACCGAAATTGCCGAGGCCCGCTGGTTCGGTCCCGGCGACGACTGGCCGGAACGGATCGCCCATGTGTCGGTTTCGAGCCTGCTTATCGACGCCCATCGGCCGCCGGCGTAGTAGTGGAAGCGCTGACCTTGAGCGTCATCGGCGGCGATTTTTCGTCCGGCTTGTTGCCGGTGCCGCGCAGCTGCATCGTGCGCTGCAGCATGTCGAACCAGAACGGCGCGCCGAACAGCGCGGTCGAGGCAGTGATGAGCCAGCCGGCCACCTGCAGCAAAAAGGCCTGGTCGAACACCGGGGGGAATTTGGACCAGCCGATCGGCAACGTGAACAACAGCGCGAGGGTGCGCTGGTCGATGCTCGACGGCGCCGCGGAAATCTGCGCAGCCACCGCCGGGTAGTGCCACAGCGAACGGAACAAATGAATGCTGTCGATGTTGAACACGATCGCGAACAGCAGCGACAGCAGCAGGCTGACCAGCAGCGAACGGCGCTTGTATGAGCCCGACACGCGCTCCATCGCACTGTTGAACCAGCCGGCCACCCCATCCTGGAACGCTGCCAGATTGCCGCCGGTGCGCTGGTAGATGCCCGCCAGCGCCGCGCGCACCTGCGGATCGCCGATGGCGTCGATGTCGCGCCCGAGCTGGGCGTAATTGCCCGGCACGCTCTGGATGGCGTCGACCAGCGCGATGGCGAAGTGCATCGGCTCGACGTAGGACGGTTTCGACTTCAGCGAACCCTGGTTGGCGGCCTGGCCGTCATCGTGCGGATTGACCAGCGCATGCGAATACAGGTCGCGCGCCAACCCGGTGAACTCCGGATCGTTGAGCATGCTTTTGATACCGTCGAGCAGCGTGTGGGCGCGCAGCCGCAGCGCCGACGCCAGCGCCTCCTGCACCGAACTGACAGTCAGCGCCAGCGTGGCGTAGCAAAAGGTGAGGCCGACCGCAACTTCCAGGACAGTGCTGCCTAACATGACGTTCTCCCATTGGCATTGACACCATCAACGCTAGCGCAGGCCTGCTGTGGACGAGTTCGGTTTGCGCAAACTGCAGCGCTGGCGCCGGCCGGCCAGGCGCGCACAACTTGCCGCGGGTTCTCGCAGGTTCTCGCAGTTTCTTGTAGTTTCTATATACTGTCCGCATTCGTATATATGAGGTAGCCCCATGTCCCAAGATGCGTTCTCCGAAAAAGACTGGCGCCGCCTGATTGCCAGCTTTGGCGAAGATCCGGACCGTCCCGGCCTTGTCGAAACCCCGGCGCGCGTGGCCAAGGCGTGGAAGCACTGGACATCCGGCTACCAGCAGGACCCGGTCAGCCTGCTCAAGGCGTTCGAAGACGGCGCTGAACAGTACAATGAACTGATCGTGGTGCGCGGCATTCCGGTCTACAGCCATTGCGAACACCACCTGGCGCCGTTCTTCGGCAAGGCCACCATCGGCTATCTGCCGAACGGCAAGATCGTCGGCCTTTCCAAGCTGACCCGGCTGGTCGACTGCTTCTCCAAGCGCCTGCAAGTGCAGGAACGCATGACGATCCAGATCGCCAATGCGTTGATGGAAGTGCTCGAGCCGAAAGCGGTCGGCGTGGTCATCAAGTGCCGCCACCTGTGCATGGAAAGCCGCGGCATCCGCACCCCCGGCGAAGAAACTATCACCTCGGCGATGTTGGGCGAATTGCAGCCGAACCTGGGCCTGCGCACCGAATTTCTGGCGCTCGCGCGCGACTGACGCCCCGCGCAAATTTGACACTGCGCGAATAATTCGGGAACCTGTTCCACATCGCCGCCTCCAACTTGATTTGGGGGCGAAGATGTCACGGCCTGAATTCCCCAGCGATATCTCGCGGGAAGACTTCGAGCGGGTGCGCCCGATGCTCGAGGCGGCGCGGCGCAAGACGCGCCCGCGCAAGCACGACCTGTACGATGTGTTCTGCGCGGTGCTGTATTTTCTCGACAGCGGCGTGCCCTGGCGCAGCCTGCCGCCGGCGTTTCCGCCGTGGCGTACGGTGCACGAGTATTTTACCCAGTGGACGCTGGCGCGCGGCGACGAGTCCGGGCTGCTCGAGCGCGTGCTCGAACACGCCGGCAAAGCGGCGATGATCGAGCCGCTGCACAAGCGCATGGGCCAGGGCGCCGTGACCACTGCCGATGCGCAGCGCACGGCGGCGGGTTGACCGAAGCCTTGAGGCGGTCAACCTCAGGCGCGCCTGAACCGGGTCATTGACGCCGCCGTGAGTCTATTCAGTGACAGCAGCGGCGGCACCCGGGTCGGCCGGCCCCGCCGCACTCGCAATTTTTTCGAACACCATCTTGTTCTCGCCATCGAGCCGGAAGGTGCCGAGCTGTTCACCCAGCTCGTCTGTCGTCGGTTCGGTCAGCCGGGTGCAGTTCTGGGTTTCGACGCGGATGACCTGCTTGCCGACGCGGACCGAATACACATTGTCGCCGCCCGAATACAGCGCGATCGCGAAATCGGCGGCCGGCAGCGTCGTCATCGGGAACTGGCGCTGGCAGTCCGGCATGTGGGCGGCGACCAGTTTGACGACGACGTCGTCGTTCCAGAAATACGCCTGCTCGGCGCGCACCGTCAGCGAATGGCTGGCGCCGTCGATGTAATAACTGGCCGATTGCCTGATGCAGCCTGCCAGCAGCAGCGGGGTCAGTAAAATCAAGATGCTGCGCTTCATGGCGTGCCCGTCGTTGGGTGGTGGTCAAATTTCCTCGACGAAGTATAAAGTAATACGCTGACGGTACGGAGTCTGCTGTGATGCGCAAGTGTCGTCGCCGCTGGAAGTAGCGTCCTTACTTCCGGCGCCAGTACTTGTCCATCATCGGCTTCACGCTGATGCCGTGCACCAGGATCGATAGCGCCACCACGATCACCGTTATCTGCGTCAGTTCACCCGTCAGCGTGCTCGGCAAGCCGTTATTGACCGCGTACATCAGGTAGTACACCGAGCCGATGCCGCGCACGCCGAACCAGCCGATGATCAGCCGCAGCTTGAGCGACGTGCTGGTTCCTGCCAGTCCCAGCATCACGCTGACGGGGCGCGCCACGAAGAACAGGAACAGGGCGGTGCCACAGGTGCGCCAGTTCCAGTCCTGCAAGGTCAGCATACCGCCCAGCAGCAGCACCAGGGTCAGTTCCGACAATCGCTCCAGGTGCTCCTTGAACACCAGCGATTCGGCGCTGACGGTCAGCGGCACCGGCTGGTCCGGCACCTCGTCGTTGGCCGGATCGGCCTTTGGATCGTCCGGCACCAGCAAGCCCTGGCGGTTCTTGTGGGCTCCCGTCAGCAGCAATTCGGTCTGGCGCAGTGCGACGCCGGCGAAGAACACGGCCAGGAAGCCCCACGCATAAGCCAGCAACGAGACGCCATAGACGACGGCGATCAGGCCGAGCCCGACCAGGTCGTCGAGCACGTCGTGCCTCGGTTCCTTGTTGCGCAGCGCCCAGCCCAGCTTGCCGAGCAGGGCGCCCGCGCCCAGGCCGATCGCCACCGCGCCGAGGGTCGCCCAGATGACGTCGACCAAGGCCCAGCGCCAGGCGAATTCGGCCAGTTCGGCTGCGCCGAGCAGGCCGAGGCCGAGCATGACGAACGGAAACGCCGAGCCATCGTTCATGCCGGCTTCGGACGTCAGGGTAAAACGCAGCGAATCGGCGTCGCCGGCGTGGCGCACCTGGACGTCGGTGGCCAGCACCGGATCGGTCGGCGCCAGGATCGCGCCGAGCAAGATGCCGGCGCCGATCGGCAGGCCCAGCACGTAATAGGCGAACGCCGCCACCAGCGCCACCGTGATCGACATCGATACCCAGGCCAGCCGGAACGACGGCCCCCAGCGCGCGGACGTAATCGGTACCGGCATCTTGACGCCGGCCGAAAACAGCGAAATGAGGACGGCGATCTCGGTCAGGATTTCCAGCATGTGCGACTGGTCGACGGCGCGAAAATGGAAGATGCCCAGCACCATCGGACCTAATATGATGCCGAACGCAAGGTAGACGATGGCCGAGGTCACCGGCAGGCGCGAAATGGTCGTTGCCGCCAAGCCGCGCGCCAACATCAGGCAGCCGATCATGAGAAACCAGTAGGTCGGGGTCATCCGCGGCCTTTGCGAGGATGTTGCGAAATAATGATTCTACGATTTAGCCCTGGTAGCAACCGCGCGATTGCCGAGCGGAATTTATTTACGCGGGGCGGCCACCGTCTTGGCGCTACAATAAGACTTTCAGCTTCGGCGCGGCTACCGGCGCCCACCTTTAATGGCCCACATCCATCCGGCAGGCTGGCGCGAAATGTCCGTCACCGGCGCCGCCGCGCGTGAAATCGAGACGCTCGCCTACCTCGATGTCGCCCTCGAAGACGCCCCTTACAGCATCTATCATGGCGTCCACTGGACCAACGTCGAGCATGGCTTTTCGGCCTATGGCGAAATCGATTTTATTGTCGTCGCGCCGAGCGGGCGGGTGCTGGTGATCGAACAGAAGTCGGGCTTTTTGACCGAGACCCCCGACGGCCTGGTCAAGCGCTACCAGGGCAGGGCGAGCAACGTGCGCACCCAGATCCTGCACACCATCGACGGCCTGGTCAAGCGCTTCGCCAATGAGCCGGGGCCATCGGCGCTGTCGATCGACTACCTGCTGTACTGCCCCGACTACCACGTGCGCGATCCGCAGCTGGCCGGCATCGACCCGCGCCACATCATCGACGCCACCGCCAAGGACCAGTTGGCCGAGGTTATCCGCGAGGTGCTGCCGCTGCGGCAAGCCGACGCTGCCGGTGACCCCGACGATCACGCTAAGCAGTTCGACAAAGTCACGCGCTTTCTCGGCGACACACTCAGTCTGCGGCCCGATCCCAGCGCCATGATCGGCAGCGCCGCCCAGATGGTCACGCGGCTGTCCGGCGGCCTGGCGACCTGGGCGCGTCGCCTTGATTTTTCGCCGTTCCGGCTGCGCGTAATCGGCACCGCCGGCAGCGGCAAGACCCAGCTGGCGCTGGCCGAATACTACGCCGCCGTCGACGCCGGCCTGCGCCCGCTGTACGTCTGCTTCAACCGGCCGCTGGCCGACCATATCGAGCGCCTGGTGCCGCCCGGCGGGCGCGTTGCCACCTTCCATATGCTCGGCGACGCGTTTTTGCGCGCCGGCGGCGTCTCGCCCGACTACAGCTCGGCCGACGTCTGGGGCCGGATGGAAACCGCACTCGCCACCGAAGAGCTGCCCGAGGCATGGAAATTCGACGTCCTCATCGTCGACGAAGGCCAGGATTTTTCCGGCGCCTGGCGCGACATTTTGCTGCGCATGCTCAAGGAGGGCGGGCGCGCCACCTGGCTCGAAGATCCGATGCAGAACCTGTACGGACGCGAGATGGTGGTCCTCGACGGCTGGGTGACGTTGCACTCGCAGACCAATTACCGCAGCCCGCGCCAGATCGTCGACATGCTCGCCGCGATCGGCGGCGGCGTGCGCGAGGCGGTCGAAGCGGGTAGCCCGTTCGACGGCGCCGACATCGACGTGCTGGCGTATGCCGAGGGCGACAACGCCGCCATGATCGCCCAGACCAAGCATGCCATCACGCTGTGCCTGGCCGCCGGTTTCGCCCGCCACGACATCGCCATCGCCTCGTTCCACGGGCGCGCAAAGTCGGCCCTGCTCGACCTCGACACGCTGGGCGACGCCCACACCCTCAAATCGTTCACCGGCGCCTACGACTTGTTCGGCAACCCGATTTTTCGCGAAGGCGCTCTGCTGGCCGAATCGGTGTACCGCTTCAAGGGGCAGTCGGCGCCGGCCGTCATTTTTACGGAGGTCGATTTCGACAGCATCGATGAACTGGTGTTTCGCAAGCTGTTCGTCGGCATGACGCGGGCGCGCTTGAAGCTGGTGCTGGTGCTCAGTGAGCGCGCCGCCGCTAAATTGCTCGAACGTCTCTGAGTTGCTCGAACGCATGTGAAGTCTGGAACTTCGGCTCGTCATCGCTTTCTAACCTGATTGAAGAAATTCGGGAGCAGGGAACATGACGGCGATTGTGCGCATCGACAATGAAGTCATCGGCACCGACGATTTCATCCGGACCTTGAAGCTCAGCGGACAGTTCGAGGGGCTGATCGAACAACTGGTGCGCGACAAGCTCACCGTACTGGCGGCGAAAAAATCCGGCCTCCAGCTCGCGCCCGAAGACATCCAGCAGCGGGCCGACCAGTTCCGCCGCACACTGGGCCTGCACCGGGCGGCCGACATGAACCACTATCTCGACACGCTGGGCGTAAGCCTGGACGAATTCGAAGATTTCGTTACCGACGGCCTGTACCAGGAAAAAATGATGGCGCAGGTGTGCAACGACCAGGCCGTCGAACATTACTTTAAACTCAATTCACCCCGTTTCGACAGCGTCGAAGTGAGCCACATCGTGCTCGATACCGAAGGCAAGGCGAAGGAGATGATGTCGGCCCTGCAGGACGACCCGGACAGCTTCGCCGAGATGGCGCGCGAGCATTCGATCGGCGACGCCCGCGAGCGCGGCGGCGTCATCGGCAAGGTGCCGCGCGGCGCCCTCAAGACCGACATCGAGGCGAGGGTCTTCAACGCCGCCGCCGGCGAACTGCTGGGGCCGTTCCCGGCGCCCGACCGTTCGTTCTACGAAATTTTCGCCGTCAACGCCAAGTACCCGGCCGCGCTGGACGAGGAGACAGCCATCGAGGTGCGCCGCCTGCTGCGCGAGCAATGGCTGGGGGCGCGGGCGCAGGAGCACATCATCGAGGCGGTTTCCAGCCGATGATTGGCAGGCGTGGCGGGCACGGCATCAGAAAACACATGGAACCGATACCGAAAGAGCAGACAGCGGTCGACTTCCTCGCTTCCGTGGAAATTCTCGCGCCGTTCACCAAGGGCGACCTGGAACGGCTGGCGGCGGCCTGCGAGCCGCGGTTTTTTTCCTTCGGCGACAGCGTCTGCATGGCCGGCGAACCAGCCAACGGCCTGTACGTCATCAAGTCCGGCTCGGTACGCGTGTTCAGCGAAGAGAACGGCAAGGAAACCAGCATGGGCGTACGCAAGAGCGGCGAGGTATTCGCCGAGATCGCCATGTTGCGCGACTACCGTCACGAACTGTCGGCGCGCGCCGCGCTCAAGACCGAACTGTGGTTCATCCCGCGCGCGCAAATCGAACCGGTGATCGCCCACAACGCGGTGGCCCTCGACTTCGTCAACAATTACGTCGCCGTCAGTTCGGCCGGCGGCCTGGTGGCGCGGTTGTTCGATTTGCGCGGAAAAGTGTCCAAGGCCGAGCTCGACGATTTCGTGCGCAGCGTCGGCGTCAAGCGCGTTAGCGCCGGCAAGGAAATCCTGCGCCAGGATGCGCGCGACGACCGCCGCCTGTACGTCGTGCGCCAGGGGCAGGTGCGCATCGAGCACCGCGACGCCGACACCGACTACGTGCTCGGCACGCTCGGGCCGGGCGAAACCTTCGGCGAAAAAGCCTGCCTGATGCGCCAGGAACAGATGGCGTCGGCGCGCGCCGTCACCGACGCCGTCTTGCTCGTGATCCCGGAAAAATCGGCCCACTTCATGCTCGAGCGAAACGCCAAGCTGCGCGACGCGATCGAAGAGCGGATCCGGTTTTTCGAGCGCGAACTGCATCGCCAGAAAAAACTGGCGGAGCGGCGCAAGCGCCCCGTGATCCTCGACCTGCAATCGAAGGGCGGGCCCGGCGAACACCTGATCAAGCGTTTTGCGCTGGTCGAGCAGGCCGAGGAGATGGACTGCGGCGCCGCCTGCCTGGCGATGGTGTGCCGTCATTACGGCATCGGCATGACGCTCGGCAAGCTGCGCGAACTGGCCAACGTCACCACCCAGGGCGCCACGCTCGACAGCCTGGCGCGCGCCGGCGAGTCGCTCGGTTTTGGCGCGCGCGGCGTGCAATGCACGTTCGACGCGCTGGCCGGCTTCGAGCTGCCCTTCATCGTCCACTGGGAAGGCTACCATTACGTGGTGGTGTACGGCGTCTCGCGCGAGCACGTGTGGGTGGCCGACCCGGCGGTCGGCTTCAAGCAACTGAGCGTCCAGGAGTTCGAGCGTGGCTGGAGCGGCACCTGCCTGGTGTTTACCCCCGGTCAGCAACTGGCGCAGGTGGCGGCGGCACGCTCGCCGTGGCTGCGTTTTGTCGGCTACCTGAGCCCGTACAAAAAAATCCTGTGGCACCTGTTCCTCGCCACGTTTGTCATCCAGATGCTGGGCATCGTGCCGCCGCTGATCATCCAGAACATCCTCGACGGCGTGCTGGTGCACCAGAACGTCAGCCTGCTGCACCTGCTCATCGTCGGACTCGTCATCTCGACCGTGTTCAGCCAAGCCATGGCCACCGTGCGCGCATATCTGGCCAACTACATGGTACGCAACCTTGATTTTTCGATGATGGCGCAATTCTTCAAGCACACCATGTCGCTGCCGTATTCCTTTTTTGCCAAGCGCAAGACGGGCGACATCCTGGCGCGCTTCCAGGAAAACCAGACCATCCGCGCCTTCCTGACCGAGTCGACCGTCACCACTTTGCTCAATTTGCTGATGGTGTTTATTTACTTCACCATCCTGTTTCTCTACAACGTCAAGCTGACCTTGCTGCTGATCGGCTTCGTCATCCCGATCATGGCCGTCACGGTACTGGTCACCCCGAAAATCAAGGAGTATGCGCGCGACGTGTTCACCGCCTCGACCGACGCCCATTCCTTCCTGATGGAAGCGCTGGGCGGCATCGAGACCATCAAAGGCATGGGCAGCGAGCGCCCGGTGCGCCTGAAATGGGAGAAAAAATACGTCAAGGCGCTCGAAGTGCAGTACCGCTCGCAGTCGTTCAATATCCTGGTCGGCCTTGCCAGCCAGCTGCTGCACGCCGCCGCCACGATTGCCATCCTGTGGGCCGGCGCTTCGCTGGTACTGGCGCGCGAACTGACGATCGGCCAATTGATCGCCTTCAACGCGCTGATGGGCAGCGTGCTGGCCCCGCTGATGGGCCTGGTCGGGCTATGGAGCCGGCTGGCCGACGCCACGGTTGCCATGGAGCGACTCGGCGACGTGCTCGACATCGAACCGGAGCAGCGGCCGGCCGACGTCGCTTCGCGCGTGGTGCTGCCCGACCTGCAGGGAGAAATCCGCCTCGAGCACCTGTTTTTCCGCTACGGCGGCGAAGACACCGCCTACGTTTTGGAGGACGTCAGCATCGACATCAAGCCGGGCGAACTGGTGGCCATCGTCGGGCGCAGCGGTTCCGGCAAGACAACCCTGGCCAAATTGCTGGTCGGCTTTTATCTGCCGACGGCAGGTAAAATTTTTGTCGACGGCTACGACATGGCCGTCATCGACAAGGATTATTACCGCGCCCAGGTCGGTTATGTGATGCAAAGTAACCTGCTGTTTTCCGGCACCGTTGCCGAAAACATCGCCAGCGGCGACGACAGTCCCGACCGCCGCCGCATTGAGGAAGTAGCGAAGATGGCCGACGCCCACGCGTTCATCAGCAAGATGGCGCTGGGCTACGAGCAAGTGGTCGGCGAGCGCGGCGTCGGCCTGTCCGGCGGCCAGGCGCAGCGGCTGTGCATTGCGCGCGCGCTGTACCACGACCCGCGCCTGCTGGTGTTCGACGAGGCGACCTCGGCGCTCGACACCCAGTCCGAGAGCAACATCATCGGCAACATGCAAGCCATCCTGGCCGGGCGCACCGCCGTCATCATCGCGCACCGCCTCAGCACCATCATGCGCGCCGATAAGATCGTCGTGCTGTTCGAAGGAAAAGTTGTCGAACACGGGCGCCACGACGAATTGCTGCAGCGGCGCGGCATGTATTACGAACTGGTGCAAAAGCAATTGAGCGCGGCGTCATGAAATTGTTCAATCCAGGCGGCGTGCAAGGGTCGGCGATGTCGTACGCGGCGCTGCTTGAAAAAATCGAGATCCTGCGCTCGACCTTGCGCTGGGCCACGAGCCTGCAGCGAAACGACATCGAAAAACTGCTGCGCCAGGCCAACGCGCTGCGCGACGAAGTGATGCAGCTGTCGCACCGCGAGCGTTTCGTGCAGGCCGTCAGCGCCGGGCCGGCGTTGGCGTTGCCCGCCGGCGAGCGCCGCCAGGCCTTGCTGGCGCGCAGTTTCGTCTTCGAAGGTACTTTCGGCGACAATCCGAGGCTGCTCGACGCCCTCGAGATTGCCGAGAAGGCCGCGCCGACCGACTTGCCGGTGCTGGTCGACGGCGAAAGCGGCACCGGCAAGGAGCTGATGGCCAAAGTCATCCACGCCAACGGCGCGCGCGCCGACAAGCCGTACATCTCCGTCAACTGCGGCGCGATCCCTGACAACTTGCTCGAATCGGAACTGTTCGGCCACAAGAAAGGCGCGTTCACCGGCGCCGTCAATGACCGCAAGGGCAAGTTCGAAAGCGCCCATCGCGGCACCATTTTTCTCGACGAGATCGGCGAATTGCCGCTGATCGGACAAGTAAAACTGCTGCGCGTGCTGCAGTCGCACGAAATCCAGCGCGTCGGCTCCGACGAAACCATTGCGGTCGACGCGCGCATCGTCGCCGCCACCAATAAAAATTTGCGCCGGCTGATCGAGCAGGGCACGTTTCGCGAAGACCTGTTCTACCGCCTCAGCGTGATTCATGTGACGTTGCCGCCGCTGCGCGAGCGCCAGGACGAGATACCGATGCTGATCGCTTACTTTAGCGACGAAGCGGCCGAAGCGCTCAAGCGGCGCCCGGTCAAGCTCTCGCCACGGCTGCGCGATTTTTTGCTCGCCTACGATTACCCCGGCAACATCCGCGAACTGCGCAACATGATGTACCGCATCTCGTGCCTGGCCGGAGACATAGCCGATGTCGGCCACCTGCCGGAAGACATCCGGCCGGCGCCGGCGGGCGCGCGTGGCGGCGCCGATGCCGCCAAGGTCGAATCTGTCAGGGGCCAGGGCGCGCAGGTTCCAGCGCACCTCGAAGCGCCGCTTTCGCTGGGCGAGGCAAAGCGCGTCGCCAGCGATCAGGCCGAACGCGTCTGCCTCGAGCGCGGCTTGCAGGAAGTCGGCGGCACGGTAGCCGAACTGGCGCGGCGCTGGGACATGAACCGCTCGCACCTGCAGCTGCTGCTGAAAAAACACGGGCTGCATTCGAAAGATTTCCGGCACCAGGCTGGCGCTGGGGCAGGGCGCGCCGTCACAGCGCCGGATTAACGATCGTCCTGTCGCTGCCGGCGTCGTCGGCCCGTACCACCACCACGGTAATGTTGTCGCGCCCGCCGTTCGCCAGCGCCAGCGCCACCAGTGATTGCGCCGCCTGGGCGCAATCGCCGAGCGTCAGTGCTTGCGCAATGGCGTGCTCGTCGACCGGGTTGCTCAAGCCATCGCTGCACAGCAGCAGCATGTCGCCGTCGACCGCCTCCAGCGTCGCCACGTCGACGTCGATGGTATCGGCGGCGCCGACCGCGCGGGTAATCATGTTGGCCATCGCGGCGGACGCCTCGAGGCCGGGCGCCACGCCGCGCGCGCGTAATTGTTCGGCCTGGCTATGATCGCGCGTGAGCTGTTGCAGGCAGGCGTTGCGATACAGGTAGATGCGACTGTCGCCGGCCCACAGGCAGGCCAGTTCGTCGCCGCATGCAAGCAGGACGACGACCGTGCTGCCCATCACCGTCACCCGGCGCGCCTGCGC
This sequence comes from Massilia psychrophila, assembly GCF_002760665.1. GTDB lineage: Bacteria > Pseudomonadota > Gammaproteobacteria > Burkholderiales > Burkholderiaceae_D > JAFCUW01. Next base: position 122,687 of record NZ_PDOB01000007.1, read on the forward strand.
CTCGTCGCGCAGTTGGCCGTTGACGCCGGTGATGCGTTCGCGCGTGGTGGCAACAAAATTTTCCAGGTTGTCCGGCGCGCTGATCGACTCGATGGCCTCGATTACCATGCGGCTGGCGATGTCGCCGAAGGCATGCCCGCCCATGCCGTCCGCAACCGCCCACACCCCGCGCGCGGGCAGGGCAAGGAAGCTATCTTCGTTGCGGCTGCGCACCAAGCCAACGTCGGTCAGTGCCGCTGACGTCCAGAGCAGTCGGCTGTCGCGGTTCATGGTATCGATTCCGGCATGACTTCCAGTATAAATCCCGCCTGCCCCGTCGCCTCGCTAAATCAACCGGTTGTTGACGCTGGCGGCATCGACCGCCACGTTGAGGCTGGAATTCGGGGCGGAATTGGTCACCGACACGATCTGCACCTGGTTGATCATTTGCTCGGCGAAATTGTTGATCTGATAAAAATTAATTTGCTGCGGCTGGCTTGGAGCAGCATTCAAGAACGGGCTGATCCAACCGAACACCCACGGCGCGCCCGCGCCTTGAATGCACACCATTGCCTTGCGGTCGAGCGTGTAGCGGGCAGGCAGGTTGTCGATCCTAATGCTAGCCATGATGCATCTCCGTCAAGGGTTGAAGGTGAGGTAAACATGCGCCTGAACTGAAGAGGCCCGAACTGGCCTCCTTAGTTTAGACCAACTTCGGGATCGACGCGTTGTTTGACGCCTTGAGCATGACATCGAGGTCGATGTTCGGACCGACGAAGCCGGCGCCGATCGAGCCGTTGTTGTTGAGCACGTTCACGCCGATTTGCTGGACCTGGAAGATTTGCTGGCTGACGTTGACGTTGACATGGGCGTCTGGCTGGAAGGCGAAGCCGCCGCGCACGGCGCACATCGCGTGCTGGTCGAGTTCGGTGCTACGCTGTAAATCGCGAATAGTTATCGAGGGCATTTCAGTTGCTCCTGTTGGGTGATGTGGCAAGTAACGAAGTAAATCGGAAGTAAATCGGAACAGGTGGAGACCTGGACGGTCGACACCTGTTCCTGTCATTTCGTTCAACCGGCAACGATGTTGTTCTGGCCGAACAGGCTGGTGCTGTTGTTGACGCTGACGCCGCCAATGAAGGCCGCGCCATTGGCGGTGGCGTTGGTGACATTCTGGAACTGGGCCAGGTTCTGGCTCGCGTGAACCGACGAATCCGAGCTCGGGGCGTAGGTATAGTCGCCGAAGCTGTAGCCAGGCAGGCTCATTTTGGTACCGCCGCGCACGGCGGACAGCGCGCTACGGTCGAGTTGTTCGGTGCGGGCCAGGTCTTTGATGGTCAAGGTTGTCATGGTATTTCTCCTCAATATGGTGGGCGATGCGATGGATGGCTGATTAGTGCGCAACGATGTTGTTCTGGCCGAACAGCGACGTGTTGTTGTTGACATGGACGCCGTCGATGAAGGCCGAGCCGTTGGCCGTCGCGTTGACGACTTCCTGCATCTGCACCAGGTTCTGCGTGGCATGCAGCGACGAGTCGGCGGTCGGGGCGTACTTGTAGTCGCCGGACGAGTACGAAGGCGAGCTCATTTTCCAGCCGCCGCGCACGCCGGACATGGCGCTGCGGTCGAGTTGTTCGGTGCGGGCGAGGTCGTTGATGGTCAAGGTTTTCATGGTGATACTCCTAAAGGTTGCTTGGGTTTGAAGGTGAGCATTTTCTGCGCTCAATCATCATGTAGCAGATAGCGTGCCAGCACCTGGCGCAAGACTTTATATCGTCCCAAGTCATTGAATTTAAACGGTATTTTATTTTAGTTTGGCCGTATCGAGATTGAAATTGCAAGTCGCCAATGGATACCGGTGATGGGCGCCGCCCGACAGAAAAATCACAGGTGTGCGGCGCGGCGCAACAGCGCACGCAGCAGGCGCAAATTTATGCGCCGGCGTTAAAAAGGGAGCGGCCAAAAAAAAGCCGCTCAGCGTGAGCTGAACGGCCTGGAGCGGATGGCGCAAGGTTCAATCTAGCGCGCTGCCGCCCTTTTTGCTGGCGCCTTGCCGGCGGCGAGGTCGAACAGACGAACGCGTTGCTGCGCCGGCCGTCCAATGGGGCCGCCGCCGCCGCCGCCGCCGCCGCCGCGGAAACGCGAGCCGCCGGTGATCGCCTGTCTTGCCTGGCGATCGAGTTGCGTGCTCTCCAACAGGTCCTGGATAACGATGGTAACCATGATTGCTCCTTGGGTAGGCTCATTGCCTGCCTGAGCCGTATAAACAAATAAAAGAAACGCTATATGCAACACAGTTCACCCCGGCCATCAAAAATGGCTGGGGTGAACCTTACCCGCGACAACGCGAAACGTTCCGTTGTTAGAGCGCTGCTGACGCCCCGTGGTTCTGCGTCCATTGCGATGCTGCCGCGCCAAAGTTGGTGCCGGCGAATCCGGCGCCGATCACGCCGTTGTTGTTGAGGACATTGACGCCGATCTGCTGGAACTGGCCGATCTGCTGGGCCAGCGTCACATTGACGTTGATGTCCGGCCCGAAGCTGGCGCCGCCGCGCACGGCCGACATCGCGCGCTTGTCGAGCGCATGGGTGCGCGCCAGGTCGTGAATTTCGATGGATGACATGGTGGTTCTCCTTTGTCGTTTCGAAAACCGGATTACAGTTTGACGATGTTGTTCTGGCCAGCCAGCGAGGTGCTGTTGTTGGCGTGGACGCCATCAATGAAGGCCGAGCCGTTGGCCGTCGCGTTGACGACGTTTTGCATCTGCATGATGTTCTGCGTGGCGTTGAGGGACGAGTCAATGCTCGGCGAGTAATTGACAGCGCCGGAAGGGTAGTAAGCGGCGGCAGCGGTGTTGCCGTACATGGTGGTGCCGCCGCGCACGCCAGCCATGGCGCTGCGATCGAGTTGTTCGGTGCGGGCCAGGTCGTTGATGGTCAAGGTGTTCATGGTAATTCTCCTAAAGTTGTTTGGGTTTGAAGGTGAGCATTTTTCTGCGCTCAGTAACCATTGAGCAGAAAGCGTGCCATCCATCTGCCTCTCTTTGGATTTGACCGCAAGCCGTTGAATTTAATGGGATTAATTTATATTTTCCGGTAGCGATAGCGCGCTGGAGCGACTTGTGCAACCGGCGTGTGATGGGCGCTTCCCGACAAAATGAGCAGCACTGTCTGGCGCTGGCAGACACCAGCCGCTGGATGCCTATGGCCTGCCGGCAAACCATCCCGACCGCGTACTTGGTTCGCTACACCAAGTCATTGACGGTCACCGTATTCATGCTAGTCTCAGAGGAAATCGGTTGGGAGTTGAACAAGTCAAAGTCAAATGGAAAATCTGGTTCAAGCGATTCGTCAGCTGCACAGCGGCGCCTTGACGCGCCCGGAGTTTTTCGCCCAACTCGACCAAGTGCTGGCGACCGCGCGTGACAGCCCCGTCCGCCTGCTGGAAGTGCTGAGCGAAGAACACGCGCGCACGCCGCTGCAGGCCGAGGTGTACGCCGAAGTGCAGCGGCGCATCGAGTACCTGATCGTCTCGCGCCAGCGCATGGGCACCGACGACACGCTCGTCCAGACCAGGCCGGGCAACTATCCGGGCAACTATCAGGGCAACTTTCAGGACAGCTATCCGGGAAACTACCAGGGCAAATCTCAAGACAACAGCCCGCGCAACAATTTGGGTAATCATACAAGCAGCTATCCAGGCAACAAGCGCGCCGCGACCGAGCCGCCGTCGCTGCCATTGGCCGCGCGGGGCGCGAAGGACGAACCTTTCGGCCCCGAGCCGGAACGCATGAAGGCGGTCGGCGACACCCTCAACGGCCGCTTCGTGCTGGAGGAGTGCATCGGGTTCGGCGGCATGGGTACTGTCTACAAGGCGCTCGACTTGCGCAAGCAGGAAGCGTCCGACCGCAATCCCTACATTGCGATCAAGGTGCTCAACGTGCAGTTTCGCGGCCATCCGAAATCGCTGATCGCGCTGCAACGCGAGGCACGCAAGGCGCAGTCGCTGGCGCATGCGAACATCGTGGCGGTCTACGATTTCGACCGTGACGGCGCCATGGTGTACCTGACCATGGAGTATTTGTCGGGCAAGCCGCTCAGCTTGGTGTTGAAGGCGCCGGGGTTTTCCGGCATGCCTTATGCCGACGCGCTGCGCATCGTCACCGGCATGGCCAACGCCCTGGCGTACGCCCACCAGCGCGGCTTCGTCCACTGCGACTTCAAGCCGGGCAACGTGTTTTTGACCGATGCGGGGGTGGTAAAGGTGATCGACTTCGGCATCGCCCGCGTGTTCCAGAAGGCCGAGGAAGCGGTCGACGTCACGGTGTTCGACCCGGGCAGCCTGGGCGCGCTCACGCCTGCCTACGCCAGCCCTGAAATGCTCGAGCATCGCGACCCTGACCCGCGCGACGATATCTATGCGCTGGGTTGTATCACGTACGAATTGCTGACCGGCCACCACCCGTTCAACCGCTTGTCGGCGGTGCAGGCGCGCGATGCCGGCATGCGGGCGCAGCGTCCGTCCAAGCTCGGGCGCCGGCAGTGGCAGGCACTCAAATGCGCGCTGGCGTTCGAGCGCGAGGCGCGCACGCCGACGGTGGCACGCTTCCTCAGCCAGCTCGGCCAGCAGGGCGACAACACCCGCTATGCCGTGCTGGCCGGCGCCGCCGCCGCCGTCGCGCTGGCCGTCTGGGGCGCCCGCACCCTATGGCCAGCCGGTGACGCCAGCGGGCGGGCCGGACAGACGGCAGCGCCCGACGTCGCGCAAACCGCGGTGGCCCCAACCATCGACACGCCTGCGCCGGCCGCGCCTGTGCCCCCTGCCGCGCCTGTGCCCGCGCCAACTGCCGACGCCCTCGCCATTACGTTGGCCACCATCCCGTGCGCGGCGCTGGTGGCCAGCGTGCAAGGCCGTGCGGTCGCGGTGTCCGGTTACCTGCCGAAATCGGTGGGGCCGGCGCGCCTGCGCGACAAGCTCGCCGCCATGCCTGGCGTGGCCAGTGTCGGTGTCGACGTCCAACAGCTCGACCCGGACAAATGCGCGGTCGTCGACGCCTTCGCGCCGTACTGGGTTGCGCACCGGCGCGCTGGCGGCGGCGCCCGCATCCGCCTGGCTGGCCCGGCCGCCCCTGGCGTCAATCTGGCCGAGGGCGATCCGCTGGTGGTCGACGTCACTACCTCGGCGGCCGCCGAGTCGTTCATCAGCGTCGACTACCACGCGTTGGATGGCAACGTCGTCCACCTGCTGCCGAACCCGAGGGCGCGCGACAACCGCGCGCCGGCCAACTACACGGCCAGCATCGGCAGCATGGGCGAATGGGCGGTCGGCAAACCGTTCGGCTCGGAACTGATCGTGCTGGTGACTACCCCGGTTCCCTTGTTCGCCGCGCTGCGCCCGCTCACCGAACCGAGCGCGGACTATCTGGCGGCCGTCACGCAGCGGCTCGGGCAGGTCGCCGCGCGCAATGGCGCCGACAAGATCGCGGTCGACTTCGTGCAGATCAGCACCAGGGCGCGCAAACGATAGTTTTTTACTTGAGGTTCCTGGCCACCCGGAAGCCATTCTGGCCATTGCGCACGCTGGCGTCGTATTTGAAACGGGTCGACGAGACCATGTAGACGGCGCCTTCGCGCCACGAGCCGCCGCGGATCACCCGCACCGTGCAATTGGGTTCATCCCACGTGCGCCCGTCGGCCGGCGCATCCTTGAAACCGCTGTGCCAGCAGTCGCTGACCCATTCCCACACGCTGCCGTTCATGTCGTGCAAGCCGAACGGGTTGGCGCCGAAGCTGCCCGCATTGGCCGGCGCGCCGACCTGCCACGGCGGTCCGCACTCCTTGCAGTTGGCCTTGCCCGGGACCAGTTTGTCGCCCCACCAATATGCCGTCGTGGTGCCACCCCTGGCCGCGTATTCCCACTCCGCTTCGGTCGGCAGCCGGTACGGCTGGCCGCTGGTGGCGCTGAGCCACTTCAGGTATTGCTGGACATCGTCCCAGCTGACGTCGCGCACCGGCGCCTCGTTGGCCTGCGCCGAACGCTGGCAGGCGCGGGCGTCGGCGCAGGCATTCCACTGGCCGGCCGTCACTTCGTATTTGCCGATGGCGAAAGACGTGGTCAAGGTCACCTTGTGGGCCGGCCGCTCGCTCGGATCGCTGGTGTTGCTGCCCATCGTGAATTGGCCCGCCGGCAGGGAGATCAGCGGCGGGCAGGCCGCGCAGTCCTTCAGCTCGGCGCCGGCCGCGGGGGCGGGCTGCGCCAGCTTCGCGGCAGGCTTCGGTGCGCTCGGGGGCGCCGCCGAAGGAGCGGGAGCGGGCGTGGCCGTTGGCGTTGGCGTTGCAGCAGCGCGCATCCTGGCGATGCGGGCCTGCGCCAGCACGGCAAAGCGCCCTTTTGGATAGGCCTTCAGGTAGGCTTCGTAGTCGCTGGCGTGGTTGCTGTCCTTGATCGATTCCCAGAACGCCAGCTCGAATTGCTCGGCGCTATTCTTGGGAACTACACCGGCCAGTTTGATGTCATCCGTAAGGGCTTGCTGCCCGCGGGCCGTTGCAAAACTAGGCGCGATCAGCACGAAAACGAGCAAAAGTGTGTGCCACATGGGCGACTCTCCCGGTTTGCTTCGTTTAAGAAGAACTGGCCTTGCAGTGCTGTAGATAGTGTGACAGATTTAGGACTACGCAGTCGCACATGCGGCATTCTGGAAAAAGGTGGCTGACATGCGAAGCACGATGATTTTTTTTGCATTGCTGGCGGTAAGCTCGCTGGGTGCCCCGGTGTGCGCCCAGCCCGCCAAGTCCACCGCGGCGCCGGCCAACGCCCAGGTTTATTTCATCTGGCCGCACGATGGCAGCGTCATCGTCAACGGCAAATTCTGGGTACGCATGGGCCTGCGCAACATGGGCGTAGCGCCGAAAGGCACCGGCAGTCCCGCCACCGGCCATCATCACTTGCTGGTCAATACAGCATTGCCGGCCATGACAGAGCCGATCCCGAACGACCGCAACCACCTGCATTTCGGCGCCGGCGAAACCGAGGCAAGGGTCGAGCTGCCGCCCGGCAAACACCGCTTGCAGTTGCTGCTGGGCGACAAGGATCACCGGCCGCACAATCCGCCCGTGTATTCGAAACCGATCACGGTTGTCGTCAGGTAAAAATAGCGCAAAAACAGTAAAAACAATCAACACCGGAGACCAGCATGCGCACCGTATTCGCCGCCGCCGCGGCAATGGCAATGGCAACGGCACTGATGGCCCTGCTTCCGGGCGGGCCGGCCAGCGCCACCGCGGCGCCCGCCAATGCGTACTGCTACATCGGTTGGCCCACCGATGGCCAGGTCGTCGCGGCCGGCAAGCCATTTCGCGTCTGGTTCGGCTTGCGCCACATGGGCGTGGCGCCGAAAGGCGTGGCGTTCAACAACACCGGTCACCATCACCTGCTGATCGACACCGAGCTGCCGGCGGCGGGCGAGGCGATTCCGTCGAACCGCAACCACCTGCATTTTGGCGCCGGCGAAACCGAAACCATGCTCGAGCTGCCGCCCGGCCAACACACGCTGCAACTGTTGATGGGCGACGAAAACCATGTGCCGCACATGCCGCCCGTGCAGTCGAAAAAAATCACGATTACCGTCCGCTGAGATTTAATAAATTAATAGCGCTCGAGTAACAATCACGGAGGCCAACAGGATGGAACCGCCAGCCACATTTTCCGCTTCGCCCGGCGCCATCAAGGCGTACCTCGAATGGACCGGCTGCGAGGCGGCCAAACCGGCCGTCTTCGCGCTGCACGACGAAGCGGTGATCGGGCGCGATCCGCAAGATGCGCTGGCGCTGGACAAGTTCATCTGCATTCCCGAACACACCATCAGCCGGCGCCACGCCCGCATCCGGCGCCGCGGCGCCAGTTATTATGTCGAAGACCTGCACTCGCGCAACGGCACCTTCGTGCTCGGCGAACGGCTCGCGCCCGGCGCCTGGCATGTGCTGCGCGATGGCGACGAACTGGCGCTGGCGTCGGTGCCGCTGGTGTTCCACTCGCTGGTGGTGCTCGATCGCGCCAGCATGCCGACGGTGATCACCAGCTCGGTCGACGCGACCCGCTTCACCCCGGTGCTGGCCGACGCCAAGCAGGCCGACCGCAGCGACCTCGAGAAAACAATCCATCGGCTGCACGCGATGGCGCAGGCCAGCATCGCGCTGGGCGCCGTGACCGACCGCGCGATGCTGATCGAAAAAATCATGAATTTCATTTTCGAACTGTTTCCGCTGGCCGAACGCGCCTTCATCTTGCTGCGCGAACACCCGCGCGACGCCCCCACGCCGGTGGCCGCCAGGCGCCGCGACGGCGCCATCGAAGATCCGCAGCAGGTGCGCATGTCGAGCACCATCATCGACGAAGTGCTGCATAAAAAACGCGCGATCCTGTCGCTCGACACCTTGTCCGACCGCTACTATGGCGCGCTCGAGTCGATCGTCGCGCAAGCCATCCTCAGTGTCATGTGCGTGCCGCTGATCCTCGGCGACGAGGTGCTCGGCATGATCCAGGTCGACACCTCGTCCGACCCGTACGCATTCAAGGAAGCGGACCTCGAAATCCTCAGCGGCGTGTGCGCCGAAACGGCGGTCGCGCTGAAAAATTTCCAGCTCTATTCCGACATCAAGGGACTGCTCGACGGTTTTGTCAGCGCCTCGGTGCAGGCGATCGAGGAACGCGACCCGGTCACCGCCGGCCATTCGTTCCGCGTCGCCGGCTATGCGCACAACCTGGCGCGCGCGCTCGAGCGCAGCGACGACCCGGTGCTGCGCCGCGCCGCTTTTAGTGCCGACCAGCTGCGCGAGATCCACTACGCCGCGCTCTTGCACGACTTCGGCAAGGTCGGCGTGCGCGAACACATCTTGCGCAAATCGAAAAAGCTGCACCATGCCGAGATGTGCCTGCTCGAGCAGCGTTTTCTATACGCTCGCGCCTGCCTCGAACGCCAGGCCTACCGCGGCCTCGCCGAGCGCCACTTGCAGGCCGGATGGAGCGTGGCGGCGTTCCGCCACGAGGTCGAGCGCATCGACACCGAATTGCGCTCTGAAGGGGCGCGACTCGACGCCTTCCTCGAGCTGATTTTGCGCGCCAACGAGCCGGCGGTCTCGACCAGCGCCGCGCTGGCTGAACTGGACGCCATCCGCGACTACCAGGTGCTGGGCGCCGACGGCGCCTCGTTCCGCCTGATCGACGAGGGCGAATTCGCCGCGCTGAACGTGTGCAAGGGCTGCCTGACGCAAGACGAACGGCGCCAGATCGAAGCCCATGTCGCCGATTCTTACTCGTTTTTGATCCTGATCCCGTGGACGCGCGAACTGGCCGGCGTGCCGGCGATCGCCCATGGCCACCACGAGAAGCTGGACGGCTCGGGCTATCCGATGGGCCTGCGCGGCGGCCAGATCAGCCTGCAGACAAGAATTTTGACGATCGGCGACATCTACGACGCGCTCACCGCGCGCGACCGGCCGTACAAGCAAGCCATCCCGGTCGACCGCGCGCTCGACCTGATCGCCGAGGAATGCCGCGCCGGCCATCTCGATACGGGGCTGTTCAAGGTGTTTGTCGACGCGAGGGCGTGGGAGGTGCAGGGAAATGCGTGAGGCGATATCACTACCCACGTTGTTGCCTTTGTGCGCCAACGACTCCTCACGAATGCGGCGACCTTATTCTTGCGCGCAGAGCGATCAATGTTTAGCTCAGCTAGCAGATGCCAGCGCTGTGCACGCAAACGGGGTCGCCGCTTTCGAGGGTGTCGCAAAACGTCGAATGGCCGCAATTGCCACGTCGTCCTCGCGCACGCGGGGACCCAATTTATCGGGAACAGCGACAACGCCCGGCATCGTCCGTCAAAAGTTGATCAGTTTATCGTGCAAACTGGGTCCCCGCGTGCGCGAGGACGACGGCTCTAGCGTTCAGCGACCTTTTGCGACACCCTCTTTCGCGAGGACGACCAATCAACGCGTAGCGGCCAGGTTGGCACACGAGGTGGTGATATGAAAACGTCGACTAATTCGGTAAAACGCATGCTCACCCGCCGCACGCTGCCCGCCACGTTCGCCGCCCTGCTCACCGCCTGCGCCGACGTCAGCATGAAACCCTACCAAACCCCCGACGCGCCGTCCAAAAACGCCTGGTCGCGCCAGCAAAGCCTGCCGGTGGCGCCAGGCGAGATGATCACCGTCGACTGGTGGAAGCAGTTCCGCGATCCCTACCTCGACGGCCTGGTCGGGCGCGCGTTAAAGTCCAATGTCGATTTAAAAATCCTGGCCGCCCGCATCCAGGTTGCCAACGCCGAGATCGGCGAAGCGCGCGCCGGCGCGCTGCCCACGCTCGACGCCGGCGCCGGCGCCAGCTTCGAAAAAACCACCGGCAAAAACTTTGCCAAGACGTTTAATCTGGGCACCCAGGTCAACTGGGACATCGACGTCTGGGGCAAGGTCGCCAAAGGCGTGCAGGCGCAGAGCGCGGAGTTCAGCGCCACCGAGGCCGACTGGCGCGCCGGCTACCTGCGGCTGGCGTCGGACGTTTCCACCACCTACTTCCAGATCCTGCAGTTCGACGAGCAAGCCGCCCAGCAGGAAAAAACGCTGGCCAAGAACCGCCAGATCCTCGCCACTTACGACGCCATGTACCAGAACGGCCTGGTGCCGCAAACCCGGGTGCTGCAACAGCGCGCCGAGATCAACCGGTTGACGAACGACCTGATCGAGCTGCGGCGCCTGCGCGCGCTGGCCGGCAATGCGCTGGCCACCCTGCTCGGCACGCCGGCCGGCGAGTTCACGGTGCCGGCCGCCACGCTGCAGCAGCGGGTGCAGCTGCCGAGCGTGCCGGAAGGCCTGCCGTCACAGCTGCTCAAGCGCCGGCCCGACTTGGTCGCCGCCGAATACCGCGTGCTGGTGGCCTACGGCCTGGTCGGCCAGGCCAAGCTGGCACAACTACCGTCGATCAGCATGACCGGGCGCGGCGGCACGGCCAGCCTGGCTTTGAGTTCGCTATTAAAATCGTTCACCTTCGGCCTGCTGCCGAGCATTAACTTCCCGCTGTTCGACCCCGGCGTCAAGGCGCGCATCAAGACCAGCGAGGCGCGCGGCCAGGTCGCCGAGCAGGAGTACCGGCGCGCCGTCGTCGCCGCGTTCGAAGAAGTCGAAAATGCCCTCGTCAACCTCGACGCCCACCACCGCCAGCGCCTTGAACTGCAGCAGCAGGCCAGCCAGCTCGACATTGTCGCCGCCCAGGTCACGGCCCAGCTCAAGGAAGGCATGGTGTCGCAGCTCGACGTTTTCGAAGCCGAACGCTCGCTGCTGTCGGCGCAACTGGCGCTGCTGGCCAACCACCAGCAGATTCTGTCCGACACCGTGACCTTGTACAAGGCGCTCGGCGGCGGCTGGCCACCGGTGGACGTGCGCAATGTGGCCCGCAACTGAAGGCGGGCCGGCCGTGGTCGACGCCCACAATGCCAGGTCGTGCCAAGGCGCGGGCCGCCGTCCTGCGGGCCGGCAGGGGTCAAGCCGCCAGCCGGATCTCCAGCCATTCATTGCGCTGCAGCCCGTCTCGCACCCCGAACTGGGCCCCATCCAGATCCACGACAGCCTGTTCGCCATCGGCCGCAACGAAGCGCCCTTCGACACCTACCCGCGGGCAATGGTCGCCGACCTGTCGCGCCGGCACGCGAGGATTTTTTGCGAGGACGGCGCCGTCTACCTCGCCGACCTGGGCAGCAAGAACGGCACCTCCGTCAACGGCGCCGCCGTCCGGCACGCGATCACGCTACTGCGCACCGGCGACCAGCTCGGTTTGGGCCGCGCGCTGGCGTACCGGGTGCAGTTGGAGGAGGGCGCTCCGTTTCAACCGGGCAGCGCCAGGCTGGCCAGTTTGACCCTGACGCCGGAGCGCGGTGAACTTGGCTTGCAGCCGATCGTCGTCACCGAATTCCCCTTCATGATCAGCAAGGTCGACGCCACCTTCGCCCGCTACCAGGACACCAGCCCGACGCAGGTCAACTACTTGTCGCGCCGGCACGCCCACATCTTCCTCAAGGGCGGCCAGCCTTACCTCGAGGACCTCGGCAGCACCAACGGCAGCTTTGTCGACGGCGAGCGCCTTGACGAACACGCCGCCGCGCTGCACGACGGCGTGCAAGTCGGCTTCGGCGGCCACCACTTCGTCTACCGGGTCGCCCTGGCATGGGAAGCCGCCGCGCCCGACCCGACGATGACCCGGCTGGGCGTGACGACCGTGCCGGGCGCCGGCGGCGCCGCCGACGCCCCTGCGACTCCTGCTAGCCCTGCCGCCGCTCCCGCCGCTCCCGCCGCGCCTGACGCCGACAAGACGACCTTCGTCGCCGCGCCCGATTCCTTCCTCGATATCTTTTGCGTCGACCAGAACGCCGCGGCCGACAACGCCGCGCTCGATCCCGCCGGCGCGATCGCCGATGAAGGCAGCGCCCGCCGTCCGCACGGCGTCTTGGCGGCGCTGCTGGCGGCACCGAAACTGCGGCGGGCGCTGCGCTGGGGCGTGGCGGCGCTGGCGCTGGTGGTGATCGCCGCCTGGTCTCTGTTCCGCATCGGCGCACCCGAGCGCGAAGCCGGCGAGCTGATCGCGCGCGGCGCCTACGCCGAGGCTGCGGCCGTGGCCGGCGCTGCCCTGGCCGACGATCCCGGCAACCGCAAACTGACGTCGCTCGTCACCGCGGCGCTGCTCAAGGCCCATTTGCCGGAGTGGATGGCCGCCATCAAGGCGCAACAATTTTCCCGCGCCGACGCGCTGGCCGCCGCCATGCGCAGTCAAGCCGGCCGCAACGCCGAGCTGGCGCCGCTGCTCGACGAACTCGACTGGATCGCCAGGCTCGAGCAATTCGTCGCCGCCCGCGGCGGCGCGCAGGCGGCAATCAAAGGCCCGGACGACGCCGCCCGCATCCAGCTTATTTTAAAACAATGGGAAGAGCAGAACGAAATTCATCAGCGCGCCTTCGAGACGCTGTCGTCGTACGTGCCGCAATACCGCGACGTCTACGCCAACGCCCTCAGCGACGTGCGCAAGCTGGCGCAGGCCAGGAGCGAGGACGTACAGCAAGCACAGGAAGCGCAGGAACCGAATGAACCAGCCACTCCTTAAACCGCTGAGCGAAGCGCTCGACGACCATAGCGCCGAGGGCATTTCGATCCTCACCGCCTACCCGTGGCGCTTTACCCAGGCGCTGGTCTACACGATGGTCGCGCTGGTGCTGGCCGTGCTGGTCTGGTCGTTCTTCGGCCGCGCCGACGTGTTCGTCACCGCCAGCGGCACGCTGGTGCCGGCGTCCGACGTGCGGCGCCTGTACGCGCCGATCGACGGCGAACTGGCCAACATCTACATCGCCGAAGGTCAGCCGGTGACCAAGGGCGACGTCGTCGCGCGGATCTACGCGCGCGGCGCGATCGAAGCGGCCAAGAACGCCTTGGAGGCGCGTTTAAAACTCGACGACGCCGAGCGCGAATGGAAGCAGTTCCCCGAAAAACGGGCGCTGATGGAACGCCGCGCGGTCGCGCTACGGGACGCGGCCGCCGTCGAAGAGCGCCGCATCGCCGCAGGCACCGGCAGCCTGGCGCAAGGCCAGCAGGCGCAGCAACAGGAGGCGCGCGTCAACGTCGACGAAGCGAAGCGCGCGCGCGACGCCGCGAAAGACGAGGCCGACAAATACGCGCGGCTGTTCGCCGTGACCGGCGGCGGCGGCGTCTCGCAGTTGCAAGTGGAGCAAAAAAAGAACGCGCTGCAGGCGGCCGAGAACGCGCTGCGCGTGGCGCAATCGCGCCAGGGCGAGCTGGTCGCAAGGCAAAGCCTCGAATCGACCCAGGCCAGAGGCCAGCTCGAAACGAGCGGCCAGCAACTGACCGGCTTGCGCCTGCAGTCGGAAGCGGCCGACCGTGAGGTGGCCAACGCCGAAGACAAACTAAAACTGCAGGTGCAGACGGCGCGCCTGGTGGCCGACGCCGCCGCCCGCATCAAGTTCGAGAACATCGACAAGGACAATTTTTTGCTGATTGTCGCACCGGTCGACGGCGTGATCACCGACGTCACCTCGACCCAGCCGGGCGACAAGATCCAGGCCAACGCGCCGTTAGGGGGCATCGCGCCGAAGAACGCCCGCCCCATCCTGAAACTCGAAATCGCCGAGCACGACCGCGCCTTCCTGCGCGAAGGCTTGCCGGTGCAGCTTAAATTCAATGCTTTTCCCTACCAGCGTTACGGCCTGACCCACGGCACGCTGCAATTTATCTCGCCGGCCACCAAGCCGTCGGCAGCTGCCAAGCAGCCGGTGTACGAAGGCAGGGTGACGCTCGCGCAGCAAGCGTACCAGGTCGGCGAAACGAGCTACCCGCTGCGCTACGGCATGACGGCGACCGCCGAAATCGTCGTCCGCGAGCGTCGCATCATCGACCTGGCGCTCGATCCGTTCCGCAATATTGGCGGGTGATGAAGCGGCCCGCGCACTGGCGCCCGGAAGAATCGCGTTGGCTTTTGACGTATAACAAGCCTCGCACCTGCATTCTTGGCGCCATGCCACGCTACCCTACTCAACGTCGCGCGCCACCCTGAACCCGTTCTGCGACTGCCGCATGGCAGGGTCGGCGCTGGCGCGGGTCGACGCCACCATGAACGGCGCCGAGTCGCGCCACGAGCCGCCGCGCACCACGCGCGCTTCGCAACTGGGGTCGTCGTCCCAGGGAAGTGCATCGGCGGGCGCGCGGCTGTACGAGTTGTGCCAGCAGTCCTGGACCCACTCCCACACGCTGCCGTTCATGTCGTACAGTCCGTACGGATTGGGTGCGAACGAACCCGCCCCAATCGGTTCGTCGATCTGCCAGGGCGGCCCGCAATCCTTGCAATTGGCCTTGCCAAGCGCCATCTGGTCGCCCCACCAGTAGCGCGTCGCGGTGCCGCCCCGCTGCGCGTATTCCCACTCGGCTTCGCTCGGCAGCCGGTACGTCGCGCCAGTGGTATTGCTGAGCCAATTCACATACTGCTGCGCATCAAGCCAGCTGATGTCGCGAACCGGCGCCCTCGGATTCGGGCTGGCGTACTGCGCGGTGGGCCGGCAGGGGCCGGCTTCTACGCAGGCGTTCCATTCCCTCACAGTGATTTCGTATTTGCCGATGGCGAAAGGCCGGTCGAGGGTGACCAGGTGGGCCGGCAGCTCGGTCTGATCGATCGAGCTGCCGCCCATCGTGAAGGCGCCGCGCGGCAGGGCAACCACCCTGGGACATTCCGGGCAGTCCTTGAACTCGCGCCTAGCGACGGGCTCGGCGGCAGGCGCCTCCGCCGTCTCGCGCGCCGCCGTCTTCGCGCCAGTCCTGCTGGACCGGGCCGCAACTTTCGCCTGCGCGCGTTCCTGCCTGGCGGCGCGTTGCGCGGAACGCTGCAGGGCCGGTTGCGCGGCAGGTTTTTCTGCCGGCGTGGCCGGGGTTACCGGCGCAGCGGCTGCGACCGGGGCGGGCTTCTCGGCAGCTTTGTCGGCGGCCACGCGCAGGCGGGTGATGCGCGCTTGCGCCAGCGTCACGAAACGCCCTTTCGGATAGGCCTTCAGGTAAGCCTCGAAATCGCCGGCATGGCTGCTGTTCTTGATCGATTCCCAGAAAGCCAGCTCGAATTGATCGGCGCTATTTTTCGGCACGACACCGGCAAGCTGCATGTCGGGCGCGCCCCTCTGCACGCCGGCGCGCGCCGGCACAACGGACGCCATCAGTGCGCCAATGACCACGATTTTCTGCCACATCGACCGCTCCCCGTTTTACGCGCGAGTAAAAGTTCGACCTTGCGGCCGAAGTTTAGTGTGACAGATTCAAGGGTCCAGGGTCGCACATGCGCGCTGCCGGCAGCGGCGTTCCCGCATGCATTGGCCGAGCATGGCTTTTACGGCTGTGTGGCAGACGTCGGCTGGGTATTTAAAGCCGCCATGCTTACGGCAGTTGCCCGTAAAGGTTGCTGCAAAACCGGCTGGCTGGGCAAAACGTCGGCGCCGGCTTAAAAACTTTTGGTCTGCAGTGCCGCTAAAGATCGCATTTTGTTGCGTAGTAGCAAGGCGTTGTGGCCGCTAAAACCCACACTTTTTACTTCGCCTGATTTCGGGTTCGGCGATGTCCGCAAGCTCGAAAAGCATGTGACAGTGGGGGACAGTGAATGCGTCGCGCTCATTCGAACATACACGCCAGCGCCAGCGACATTTTTCTGGCAGCGGGGCGCAATAGTGATGGGCGAACGAAGCCTTGCAAGCGGGACGGCTATCGCGACCTTCGTGAACGACAGGTGGCCGTCGCAACCGCGTGGCGCATCGAATGCCCAAAGGAGATTGGCGAGAAAACAATTCAACTCGTCGCGACGGGCAGTGGATGGACGCCGTATCAATCGTCGTCATTGCGGTTGAATTCGGCAGCGCCCACGGGTGGGCCGCCGGAACTTCATGCCGACTTGGCACAGTTCACTACCAAACACAACAAGACAGCACGGATCGACACCTATGATCTCAGTCCGCCCCACCCCGGAGGGATCTGGATGGAATGTGGCTATGGCGCGTCCAATGAAATCACCTTGCATAAACAACTGAACGACAATATCAGGCAGTGCACGATCACGCAAAAAAATGCGGCGCCCTCGGCGATCGACATCGTCTGCCGGTAGCGTGTTCGCCGTGCGCTTGTCAGGTAGCTTTTCCGAAACCGCCTCCGGCGCGTTGGCCTGAATTTTGCATAAAAAGGGCAAATTTGTCGGCCAGTTCGGCGGAAATTCGTGGGGCCACCAGCAGGCATGGCCGGGCAGCTTGCGTGAATCGCTGTTTGACTTGATGGAGCATCGCCATGCGGTCGATTTGCCTGACTTCGGCGATATAGGAATAGGGCCTGCCTTCGACCAACAGTTCAAGGTCGGCATCGGCAAAAGTTCCATCCCTGTTCGCAGGCTCTAGTGCGAGTATTTTTCCGATGATGCCTGTGCTTGTTGCAAGGGCATCGATAGCGCTCTCCAGCACGAGCAGGGCGTTTCGGCTTTTACTGCTCTGAGGAGATGCTGGTGTCGAGTCAAAGCCACACCGCCTCATGCTCCAACGCCAATCCCTGCTCAGCCATCGCCTGGCACAGCACCTTGACCTCCAACGGCATTTCCACTGTTTCGAGCCGCAGCAAAGCAGCACTGAAATCCTTGCGCGTATTTTGCCAAACCCGGTTACTGCCATATTTACGCAGCCGTTCTTCCCAATCGGGCATCAGCCAGAACTCCACCGGCGCGATTGATTTCTCGCGCAGGCGGGCGTAGTTAAGCAAACCGACGCCGTCGTAGTCGGGGAAAAACACGATGCGGCTGCTGCGAACGCGCTGCGCCATCCAGTCCAGCAGCAGCCGGCTCAACTGGCCGCCGTAATAGACGATCGAGCCATGCGCGTCCTTTGGCAGCCAGTCGAGCCGATCGAACAGCGCCTGGTTTTCCACCAGCCAGATTGGCGCGTCGGTGTGCCAGCCGTCGCCCGTTTCGATGGCGATGGCGGCGGCGCCGGATAGCGCCGTGCCGGCCGAAATGTCGACCTTGGCACCGTCGCCGCGCTGCCAGGTGACGGCTTCGCCGATCGCCTTGAGCAGCAGATAGCCGGTGCCGTGGATGTGGGCGCGCCCTTTGCTGTCGCGCATGCGGGCGATGTTGTTGGCGCGTGCCGGCAGGCTGGCGTCGAGCTCCTCGATGGCGGTCGGGCGCAATGCCGAAAGGTGGGCGCGCGCCAGCGCCGCATCGATAAGCAGGTAGCTGGCGCCGCGTCCTTGGGTGGAGAGGCGCAGCGCGCCGGTGTGGCGCGCAAACCGGTCCAGTTCGCGCCGCTGGGCCGGGGTGAACAGGGTCGCCGCCGACGGCCCCGGCGTGATCAGCAGCTTGTCGAGGGCGTCGGCCAGTGCGCGGCTCACGCTGCCGACGCGCTTGGTTGAAGGGCGTCCGGCGGTGCCAACGGTTCCAGCAACTGCCAGTGCTGGCGGCTGATGTGGTTGAACCCGCCCTGGGTGCTGATCGGCACGCAGTAACGGGCAGTCACCAGCGGCGCGGGGGAGGCAAAAATCAGGGCGAAGCCGAAGTCGTCGGCCGTTTCGATCAGACTGCGCTGGTTGCGCTGGTCGAGCGCGGACGCCTCGTCGAGGTAGCAGACCGCCTGCACGCGGTGGCGCTTGTCCTGCATCAGGTGCAGCAAGGCCAGGCCGGTGATCAGCTTGGCCATCAGCACGGTACCGTTCGAGGCGGCGCTGTCGATGTCGGTGAACGATTCGGTGGCGCGGCCGGCCTTGCCGACGATGAATTCGAGGCGGAACAGGTGCTCCACGCGCAGGCAGCCGCGCGCCTCGCCTTCGCCGATCAGCACCTGCTTGGCGCGGTTCAGGGCGTCGTCGTCGAGCACGCTGGCGTGATTGAACAGGGAAAACGTCTCGCCATCGTCGACCTGTTCGGCTTTGGCAATCAACAGTTCAATCGCATCGACCAGCAGCAGTTCGTCGGCCGGCTCGATTTTAAAAACCGCCAGGTCGGACAGCTGGCGCCGGCTGATGAGGCGATTAAAATCGCGCATCCGGCTCTTGAACGTCAGCAGGCCGTCGCGCAGTTCGCGCAGGCAGGCGGTGACGTTGACGACGGCGCTGCGCGCCTTGCGCTCGAGCGCTTCGGCTTCCTGCGGCAGGTGGGCGGCGAACGCCGTCATGCGGTCGATCTCGGTTTCCTCGCCGCCCATGTAGCTGAACTTGGTGAGACCGCGGGCATGCAGCTCGGCGACCTGGTGCGGCAGCATCTCATTTAATTGCAGCAGGCGGCGGCAGTCGTTGCTGTAGGCTTCCAACTGCTCGGCCAACTGGTCGAGGGCGAAGTTTGGGGCGCCGGTCCAGGGCTGGTGGGGCAGGTCGGCCAGATAGGAAAATATGGATGCGCTGTCGCCGCGGCGCTCGCGCCGCTGCACGATGTCCTTGTGGGATGCGCGCAGGCCGGCAAGCCGGCGAGTGCTGTGCGTTTCCTGGTCGCGCAGGGCCTGGACGGCCGCTTGCGCCTGCGCCTGCTCCGTTTCGATTGCGCCGAGCGCCGTGCTTACCTCGGTCATGCTTGCGGCGCGCTGCGGGGCGGACTGGGTCAGTGCGCCCAGCTCGTCGAACAGGGCCAGCTCGTGTTCGATCTGGCGCACGGTTTTATCGAGCTGCTGCTGGCGGGCGCGGGCGGCGTCGAGCGCGCGCGCCGCTTCCGCTTGCCGGTTCAGGTCGGCGATCTGGCGCGCCAGTTCGCCGATGCGCAGTTCCAGCTCGGCCGGGGTGCGCTGGCTGTGCTGGGCTTCGAGCGTGCCGAGCGCCAGCGTGATGCCCGGGAGCGCCGCGTGGCCACCGTCGACAAGGCGGTCGAGGTGGGCGCGCAGGCCTGGCAACTGCTGCGGGTCGATCTCGAACTGGCTCGCACCGAGCGTCATCACCTGGCGCGCCAGCAGCACGTTGAGCGCGGCGAGCTGGTCGCTGCTCAATGCCGCCTGCAATCGCAGGTACAGGTTGTCGGTCAGCGTCGCCAGCTCGCGCTGCAGGCTGGCGTGTTCCTGCCCGGCGCTGCGGCGCTCGCGCTCGATGGCGTCGACGCTGCGGGTGCTGGCCTGCTGCACCAGGGCGATCTGCGACTCGAGCGCTTGGCGCGCCTCAACGTGGCGCGCTTCGAGCGTGCGGCGCTCGCCAACCAGCGCGAACTGCTGCGCCAGTTCGGCATGGCGGGCGGCGCCCTGTCGCAATTGTTCATGGTGCTGGCGCGTCAGCAGGCGTTGCTCGGCCAGTTCCACAGCGCGCGCGCGCAGGCGCTGTTGGGCATGCTCGACGTCGGCCACGCTGTTTTGCAATTGAACTTCGCTGTCGGCGAAATGCCGGTCCCAGGCGCTCAGCGCAGTGTCGATCAGCGGGCGGTTGTGGATCAGCTTGCCGCGCAGGGCCAGCCGTTCGGTGGCGTCGCGCTCGAGCGCGGCGATCTCCGCCTGGTGGGCCAGCGCCGCCTGGTATTGGGCGCGGTCGGCGTTGACGTCGGCAAACGCCTTGTCCCACTCGGCCTTGAAGTCGATGTTCGCGTCCGGCAGGTCGCGCCGGAAGATGCTCAGCAAATAATCCTTGACCTCGCTCGAGCGGAGCCGGTCCAGCCGCAGGGTGCGCGTGAGCACGCGCTGGAACGCTTCGGCCAGGCTGGCATGCTCCAGTTTAAAAATGGTGAAGTCCGGCTCGTGGTCCTGGCGCTTCTTGCGGCTGCCGTAGATGGCGTCGCTAAATTCGCCTGACGAATAGCTGAACACCAGTTTCGAGCGGGTCTGCAGGTGGGCTTTTAGTTGCGGCTGAGTCACGACGGCACCGTTCGGCAGGCGAAAATCCTCCATGTCGAGCTGGCCCTTGTAGGCAAAGTATTCGTAATCGTGGCTGACGCCCTTGCCGACGCAACCGAGCACGACGGTGCCGGTAGTGGGCAAGGCTACTTCCAGCAAAATGAAGGCGCTGTTGTTGGGAAAGTAGAAGCGGCGGCTTTTCTCGACGTCGTGGGCGCCGAAATCCATGCGCCGCTTGTCGACGATGAGCAAAAACTGCAGCGCATTGATCAGGCTGGTCTTGCCGGTATTGTTGGGCGCGATTAGCGAGACGGCGGCGTCGAGCGGCAATTCGGCCCGTTGATAGCCGGCGCTGCCGAGCATGACGAGGCGCTGGAAACCGTATTGCATCATGATTCGTCCCGTTCGTGCTCAGGCTCGACCAAGGCCAGCCCGACGGCACCAGCGGCCAGGTTGGCGTTGGCGGCCAGTTCTTCAAACCGGTCGAGGTAGCGAAACACCGCCGGCAGCAGTCGCCAGGCGCCATTGCCCGCATCGGCGAAGCCGTAGCGCACCGCAGTATCGAGTAGTTGCTGCAACGGTTCGAGCTCGGCCAGGCCTTCGGCGTCGAGCAGGGCGCGGTTCTTGTCGAGCAAACCGGTCAGCAGGGCGCGGTCGATGCGCCAGTCGACGAAGCGCCCGAGGTGCTGGCCGGCGTCAGCCTGCTGCTCGAAAATAAGCATGAACAACAGCGCCAGTTGGCGCGTCGCCTTCGATACCGTGCCGCTGGCGTCGCCCGTCTGGAACCAGGCATAGCCGCGCCCGTCGATGCGCAGCTCGTAGCCGAGGGCGCCGAACACGCGTTCGTACTGGGGCGCCTCGCGCTCGAGTTCGGCCCACAGCAGCGGTTCGCTCAGGCGGTTGACGTGGCGGCCGGCGTTGAGCATCGCAAACAGCTCCTTTAAGCGGGACAGCTGTTCCAGCGCGATCGGCGCACCAGCTTGGTTTGGATTCATGGGGCCGCTTCGATGGCGTGCGGGTAAAGCGTTACCCGCACCGTGTTGAGGGGGACGATCGCTGCGGCGTCGGCCTGGATGGCCTGCCAGTCGGCGCGGGCAATCAGTTCATGGTACAGGCGCAGCAGCGTGGCGTCGTTCAGGTGCCGATAGTGATCGCGCAGCCAGCCCAGCAAATTAGCAACCGGCATCGCCGCGCGCAGCTCGGCGACCAAGGCATTTTCGTCGACCAGGTCGAGCGCGGGCATGGCGCCGGCGGCGTGCTCCTCCGGAAAACTCACCAGCACCGGTGCGAAACAACGCGCTTCGCTCATGATGGTCAGCACCTCGGGGCCAACCGACACCGCGCGCGACATCTCGCGCCGCCACAGCGGCAGCGCGCGGGCCGGCAAGGTGCGGTTCAGGCCGCGCTTGCGCACCCGGCCGAGCAGGGCGCTGATCGCCGCCGACAGTAAATTGTGCTGCCGTACTTCTTCGCGCAGCGGCAGCAGCGTGTCGCTGCAGTGCTTGAGCACGTCGCGCCCCAGGCGGCGCAATTCCTTGGCCTGGTAGGCGACGTGGCGCATCGCCAGGCGCTGGGTGTAGAGCGCGCCTTGCACCGTCAGCACGTCGACGGCGTTGTCGAGCGCATGCTCGGCCTGTTCGAGGTGGCGGTAAAAGGTGCCGCCCGGCCCGCTGTCCATCATCGCGGCCATTGGCGCGACGTAGTTGTCGTACGCGTCGAGCACTTCGCGGTAGCGGCGCGCGATCGGCATGTCGGTCTGCTGCGCCTTGGCGCGCTCGGCCAGCTCGAGGATGGCGTGGCGGTCGCCGTCGAGCTGCTGGCCGATCTGGCGGAACAGCTCTGACAGTTTGTTGGCGGCCTGGCGCAGCAAATCCATGTCGCGTCCCTGCAGGCCTTCGTTGAGCTTGCGGGTGGCGTCGGTAATGGCATTGATGCGCGAAGCGAGCACCGCCGACAAGCCGAGCTCGTGCTCGCGGGTCAGCCCGCGCACGAACTCGAGCACGTAGCTATTGAGCTGGTACGACTGGCCGCGCGCTTGCGCCTGCACGATGTCGGCGTTGACCAGCTGGCGCAGCACCTGCTGCTGCTGCTCGAGCGCGGCGCTTGGCGCCAGCCGCGCCACCACCGCGAGAATATGCTCCGCCTCGAAACTGGGCATCTCGCGCGACAGCTGGGCCAGCCATTCGACGGTGTCCCAGTGGTCATACAAAGCGGACACTAGCGATTTCGGAGTAGCCAATTGGGGGTCCGGTTGATTGTCAGGGTGATGGGTTGATGCGGCGGCAGTGCGCAGTATATGGCAGATGCCGCTCCCGCGCGGGGGGGGGAGCGCCGCCATGATGGCTGCCTGAAAACAGGCATACGGGTGAAAAGCCAAAATACCATCACCTGGCAATGATTGTCTTGGCGAAAAAATAAATAAATAAATGTTTAATCGATAACAAATAATCATCGGTGATAATTTGTTTTATCCGAACAATCCTTGTTATTGCTCAAAATCAGGCTCAGTTGTACACGCGTGGCAACAGATTCTTCTAGGAATTACTATGCTTGAGTTCGTTTCGTCGTAATCTAGAAAACTGCCACACAGGGCGGGTCCAGGAGCCGCCCTTTTGACGTGGGAGAAACGTAGGCACATGCGGGATCCGCATGTGCCAGCCATCGTAATTCGTATCGAAAAACAGAGGATCGACATGAAGCTGAAGCATTCGACGTGCCCCGTCATTCTGAAATTTTTTGCAGCAGCAGTTGTGCTGGGTACCGCTCCGCTGGTCGCGGTCGCAGGCGTTGCCGAGTTCGACAAGCCCGGCCAGGCAGCAGATTTTATCGACACGACCGACCGCCTGATCGTCAAGTACAAGGATTCGGTCGCAGGCGGCAAGGGCGCAGCCAAAGTGGCGACGCTGGGCAAGGACCGCTTGGCCAAGGTCGACCGCGCGGGCCAGCAGTTCGGCTTGCTCATGAAACTTTTGCATACCAGCGCGACCGGCGCGCACATTATCAAGCTGAGCAAGAAAGTGTCGGTAGCTGAAGTCGAGGCGCTGGCCAGGGACCTGGCAGAGCGCGATCCTTCCGTCGAGTACGCTGAGCCGGACCGCCTGCTGCAAAAAATGTTTACGCCGAACGATCCGCGCTACACCGAGCAGTGGCATTATTTTGAATCGGCCGGCGGCTTGCGCGCCAACCTGGCATGGGACAAGGCAACCGGCACCGGCGTCAATGTGGCTGTGATCGATACCGGCTACCGTCCGCACGCCGACCTGTCGGGCCGGTTTGTCGGCGGCTACGACTTCATCACCGACACCGCCATTGCCGCCGATGGCAACGGCCGCGACAGTGATGCCAGCGACCCCGGCGACTCGGTCGTTGCAGGCCAGTGCGGCGCCAACTCGCCAGCCCGGTCGTCCAGCTGGCACGGCACCCACGTGGCCGGCACAATCGCCGCGGCCACCAACAACGGCGTCGGCGTGGCCGGCGTCGCCTACAACGCCAAGATCGTTCCGGTGCGCGTCCTTGGCAAATGCGGCGGCTATACCTCCGACATCGCCGACGCCATCATCTGGTCGTCGGGCGGCGCTGTGACCGGTGTTCCGGCCAACGCCAACCCGGCCAAGGTCATCAACATGTCGCTGGGCGGCGGCGGTGCATGCGACACCACCACCCAGAATGCGATCAACTCCGCCCGTTCGCGCGGCACCGTCGTCATTGTCGCAGCGGGTAACTCGAACACGGACGCCAGCACTGCCAATCCGGCCAACTGCGCCGGCGTCGTCACCGTTGCAGCGACCAACCGCGCGGGCGGGCGTGCCAACTATTCGAACTACGGCGCCGTTGTCGACGTTGCAGCGCCAGGCGGCGAAACCGGCGTCGCGGCGAACGGTATTTTATCGACGCTCAATACCGGCTCGGCCGGGCCGGGTGCGGACAACTACGCGTTCTATCAGGGCACCTCGATGGCAACGCCGCACGTCGCAGGCGTGGCGGCGCTGATGCTGTCGAAAAACGGCGCGCTGACGCCGGACGAAATCGAGAGCAAGCTGAAGTCGTCGGCACGCGCGTTTCCTGCAACTTGCACGTCCTGCGGCGCAGGTATCGTCAATGCAAACGCCGCGGTCGATGCCGCAACCGGCACTGGCCCGACCTTGAACGAGACCGAGTCGAACAACACGATCGGCACCGCGAACGCTGTCACAACCAGCGCTACCACGGTGAACGGCAACATGGGCTCGACGACGGACACCGACTACTTCGTGGTGCAACTGCCGGCAGGTAAAACGCTGACCTCGACGCTGAGCATGACCAGCAGTACCAACGACTACGATCTGTTCGTCTATAACAGCAGCGGTACCTTGCTGGCGAAAAGCGAGAACGGCGCCGGCGCAACCGATACGGTAACGACCGCCAACACCGGCACCAGCACGTTAGCCCGCTACGTCCGCGTGGTGTACTTTAGCGGCGGGACCGGGTCGACCAGCGGCAAATACACGCTCAAGCTCGGCTGGTAATACCGGGCCGGCACGACGGCCTGAACATACAGGAAGGGACCAGTGGCTTGCCGCTCGTCCCTTTTTTCGTTTGGGGAATCCGGCGCCGTGGGCGCTACCCAGCCGCGCCGTATTCTTGCCGCGCTGCGTGTCGCGATGTTCAACGAAAAAGCTGCCGGTATGGTTACACCGGAATGCCGTAGCCGAGCAGGCGTGCGGCCCTGCGACACTGTCATTCCAACACTGTCATTCCAGCAGTGTCACAGGGCAAGGAAAGTGGCGCATTACGTGTTCAAAAATGCCAGCAGGTCGGCATTGACCTTGTCTGCCTCGGTCACGCACATGCCGTGCGCGGCGCCCGGATAAACCTTGAGGGTGGCGTTTTTCACCAGCTTAGCCGACAGCAGCGCTGAAGCGGCGATCGGCACGATCTGGTCGTCATCGCCATGCAGGATTAATGTTGGCACGTCAATTTTCTGCAGGTCAGCGCTAAAATCGGTTTCGGAAAACTGTTTGATGCAGTCCAGCTGGCCCTTGAGCGAGCCGAGCATGCCTTGCAGCCAGAACGTATCGATAACGCCTTGCGACGGTGTAGCACCCGGCCGGTCGAAGTTGTAAAACGTAATGGCAAGGTCTTTGTAAAACTGGGCGCGGTCGGCCCTGACGCCGGTGCGCATGTCGTCAAACACCGTTATTGGCAAGCCACCGGGGTTGGCATCTGTTTTCAGCATGATTGGTGGCGCGGCGCCGATCAGCACCATTTGCGCTACCCGCGCGCTGCCATGACGTCCGATATAACGCACCACTTCACCGCCGCCGGTGGAATGGCCTACCAGTGTTGCATGCTGCAAGTCCAGCGTTTCGATCAGCGTGGCAAGATCGTCGGCGTACGTATCCATGTCATTGCCGTTCCACGGCTGCGACGAGCGGCCATGGCCACGCCGGTCATGGGCGATGACGCGAAATCCGTTTTCAGCCAAAAACATCATCTGGGCGTCCCACGCATCGGCATCCAGCGGCCAGCCGTGGGAAAGCACCACCGGCCTGCCTTGGCCCCAGTCCTTGAAGTAAATCTGCGTGCCGTCCTTGGTCGCGATTGTATTCATAACGTATTCTCCTGAGTGCTTAACAGCGTGAATTGAAACAGGTAAGACATTGCGAATGCCGATATGGTTGCGCGCTATCCAGCGCAATGAGGATGCCGCGAAGGTTCGCTGAGAAAAGTCCGGAACAGTGCGGCCGCCCGCGCCGGCTGCTCCAGCGCCGGCAAGTGACCGCAATCGCGCATCAGTTCAAAGCGCGCATGATGCATCGCTTGCGCGAGCTGCTGACCGCACGCCGGTGGTGCTATCGGATCTTCATCGCCCGACAGGATCAGCGCCGGCATGCGCAGCTCGCCCAGCCTGGACCAGATATCGTCCCGGCTGGCCAGCGCACGCGCCTGCGCCGCGCCAGCTGGCGCGCCGACGCGGTGCGCCATGGCTTTGAAGGCGGCACTTGCAGCGTGATCGGCCGGGCGCACGACGATTTCTGCCAAAAACTCGACGATCGCGTCTGGCGTCGCTTCGAGTCCGGCGGCAAGATCGGGCCCGCCGGCGCGCGCGGCACCGGCGTCGCAGCCCATTAGCCAGAGTGAGGAAACCCGTTCCGGCGCAGCGAGGGCAATTTCAAGCGCCAGATTGGCGCCGTATGGCTCAATCAAGTAGAAAAAGTGGTATCGGCGAGCAGCAGCTGCGCCTGGCTCAGTATTGTCAGTAGTTCCGGCGCTGGCAGGCCGGCTTTGCGCAGCGTGATGGTGCCGATCACTAGCGCCAACAAGGCAACGGCGCGCGTTTGCGCCAGCTCCGGGGTAAATCCGGCCCGCTCGAGCAAGCCTGCGATCAGCGCACCGGTGCGGCCGACGTGGTACTGGCCGAAGGCCGCCAGTGCCGGATCGTGCGGTGCAAGCTCCGTCACGCAATTGACAAAAAAACAGCCACGGCGGCCCGCATCAACTTCGGCAATCGCCGCCAGTACAGCGTGGACGGCCTCGAGAGCGGACATGGACGCCGCCGCCATGGCCTCGAGCCTGGCAAATAACTCATCGGCGTAGAGTTCGACGGCCGCCATCATCACGGCGTGCTTGGAGCCGAAACAGGCATAGAAACTCGACCGGCTCAAGTGCATGGCAGCGGTCAGATCGTCGAGCGAGGTTGCCTGGTACCCTTGTTCCCAGAACACCTTCAGCGCATCCCGGAGTGCCTCGGCAGGCACGAATTGGCGTGGCCGCCCCATCACGGGAGAGGTCTGTTGTGTGTGACTGTAAGTGGATTGGTGTATAAGTATTGACATGGATATAATTATAGATCAATTAGTCCACATGTACGTTTTGACCTCAAAGGAAATCAGCCATGACCACGCAACCCACTTTCGAACTGTATGCTTACTGGCGCACCTCGGCCACCTACCGGGTGCGCGTCGCCCTCAATCTGAAGGGGCTGACGGCGAACGAACGGATCGTCAATATTGATGCCGGGGAGCAGCGCGAAGAGAAGTTTTTGAAAATTAACCCACTCGGCGCGATCCCCGCCCTGGTCGAGCTCGGGCATGCGCCGCTGACACAGTCGCTGGCGATCCTGGAATTTCTGGACGAATTCCAGCCAGCCCCGCCGTTGCTGCCGCAGGACCTGCACGGGCGCGCACGAGTTCGCTCAATCGCCGCGATGCTCGCTGCCGATACGCATCCGCTGATCACGGGGCGCGTCAAAAAATATCTGACCGCCACCACCGGAATGGACGACACGGCCTGGCGGGCATGGCAAATCCAGTGGTTTGGGACCGGCTTGGCCGCGCTCGAGCAACGTCTGGCCGCCGAGCCCCAGACAGGCGTGTTTTGTCATGGTGACACGCCGACGATGGCCGATATCTGTTTGGCCAGTATCGTGGAGATGGTGAGGATTTTTAAGATCACGATCCCGGATACGCCGACGATCGACCGGATCATGGCAGCCTGCGATGCCCATCCGGCGTTTGCCGCGGCTACGCCGAGTCGGCAGGCAGGCGCACCGGCCTGACGCGCAGGTCCGGAAGAGGCGCTCGTTTTCGCGCTGATCGAAAGTTGTTTTCGGGCCGTAAGGTAGCTCACGCCGCGCAGGTAGCTGGAATACGTTTCCTGCGCGGTAGGGGTGCTCGGTGTGGCTGGACCCAAAACCCGAAATTTATGGTAACTCTAGGAAAGGCTGTTCGGGACGCATCCTGTGAGATTTTGCGAAGTATCCCGTGAGATTCGACATCTCACCGTAGCGCCCATCTGGCGTCCCGAAGCCATTGCGACGCACATCACCCGTCACCCGTACGAACGTCCTGCTGAGGTTATAGTTGCCGTTATCGATATTCCTGGGTCGCGAGCGGACGTTTCGCCGGGTTTGAGACATCATTGACCTTTTGTCAAGGCCTAGGCTTGGCCAAAAATTTGATTAAGCCCTTGCCGTCCGCTCAGGACGACAACGTTGTGAGACAACCGTTCGTGCAATACGTTTTTCCAGTCCTGGTCGAGCCAATGTGCGACCTCGTCAAAGCCAGCCGTAATACGTGCTAGCAGGTCATCGAGGGTGGTTGTTGCCTCCGTTGCGCTCGTAAATCCGAAACGATGTGCGTCGGCCAACACCGCGTCCCGAGAAATGTCGAAGCGACCCTGAGATAGCTGCATGTTAAGACGAACTGGCGTTTCCACCGGGTTAGGTACGACGTCAAAAGCCGGCGCGAGCCGCCAGCGGCGTTCCTCCGCGTTATAGACTGGGTATTCCGGACCAACGTGACCAGTGATTCCGGCATCGTGACCAGTCATTCCATTTGAACGTGACCGCTCATTCCGGGCGAACGTGACCGATTTCGGGGCTTTTCCGGAATCAGCGGTCACGATG
>NZ_PDOB01000008.1 GCF_002760665.1 Massilia psychrophila
GCGGCTGATCGATGCGGCGCAGGCAGCCAGCCCGAACGTGTCGGCGGCGCGCTCGCGCATCGAGCAGTCGCGCGCGCAGCGCGCGGCCGCCGGCGCGGCGCTGCTGCCGTCGGTCGACGCTGGCGCCAGCACCAGCCGCTCGAACCAGCAAAGCGCGCTGCCGACGGGGACCACGACGCAGGCGGCGTTCCAGGCGAGATGGGAGATCGACTTGTTCGGTGGCCGCCGCGCCGAACGGCGCGCTGCGGATGAACGGCTGGCCGGGGCGCAGGCCGGCTGGCATGAGGCACGCGTCTCGGTCGCCGCCGAAGCGGCAAACCAGTATTACGCGCTGCGCGCCTGCGGCCAGTTGCTGGCGGTGGCCGAGCAGGACGCCGCATCGCGCTTCGATACCGCCCGCCTGACCCAACTGACCACCGAAGCCGGCTTCCAGTCGCCGGCCACCGCCGCCCTGGCGCGCGCCAGCGCCGCCGAGGGTCAAAGCCGGGCCACCGGCCAGCGCGCGCTGTGCGACATCGACATCAAGGCGCTGGTCGTGCTGACGGCGATGGCCGAACCGCAACTGCGCCAGGACCTGGCGGCAGCCGGGTCCGCCCAGGCTGCGCAACCGGCGCCGATCGTCATCAGCACCTTGCCGGCCCAAACGCTGGCACAGCGCCCCGACGTCTTCAACGCCGAGCGCGAAGTGGCGGCCGCCAGTTTCGAGGTGGGCAGCGCCCAGGCCGAGCGCTATCCGCGCCTGTCGCTGCAAGGCTCGGTCGGCGCGGCCAATTTCCGCACCGGCGGAGAAAACACCAAGCTCGATACCTGGACCATCGGCCCGCTGGCGCTGACGGTGCCGGTGTTCGACGCCGGCCAGCGCAAGGCCGACGTCGAAGCTGCCAGGGCGCGCTACGACAACGCCGTCATCACCTACCGCGCCGTGGCGCGCCAGGCGGTGCGCGAAGTCGAGGAGTCGCTGGTGAACCTGAACAGCACTGCCCTGCGTGGCGGCGACGCCCAAGTGGCGCTGGAGGGCTACCGCTACTCGTTCCGCGCCACCGAAGACCTGTACAAGAACGGCCTGGCCAGCCTGCTTCAGCTGGAAGACGCGCGGCGCACCCGGCTGGGAGCGGAAAACGCGGTCGTTACCTTGCAGCGCGAACGCAACGCCGCCTGGATCGCGCTGTACCGCGCCGCCGGCGGCGGTTGGAACAGCGCCGTCCGCAACTGAAAACACCGAGACGAACCTTCCACGCGCATCATCGCGCGAACCCCGCGAACCGACCACGGAACCAAGACATGAAAAACCTGCTGCTCAATCCTACCTCCGCCCTCGTGCTTGGCGCGCTGGCCGCCGCCGGCGCCGCCACCCTGATGGCCGCGCCCGCATCGATCGCCGCCGACGGCAAGAAGGCTACCGCCGCCAAGCCGGCGCTGACCGTCACCACCGTGCGCCCGTCAAATGCCCAGCTGCCGATCAAGCTGGCCGCCAACGGCAACGTCGTCGCCTGGCAGGAAGCGATCATCGGCAGCGAGACCGGCGGCTACCGTCTCAACGAAGTGCGCGTCAACGTCGGCGACATCGTCAAAAAGGGCCAGGTACTGGCCGTGTTCGCGTCCGACAGCGTCAATGCCGACGTCGCGCAAGCGCGCGCCGCGCTGCAGGAAACGCGCGCAACGGCGGCCGAAGCGACCGCTAATGCGGCGCGCGCCCGCACGCTGCAAAGTTCGGGTGCGCTCAGCGCCCAGCAGATCAGCCAGTACTTGACGGCCGAGCAGACCGCCAATGCGCGCATCGCCGCTTCGCAGGCAACGCTGGCCTCGCAGCAGCTGCGCCTGAAGTACACGCAAGTGGTGGCGCCCGACAGTGGCGTGATCTCGGCGCGCAACGCCACCGTCGGCTCCGTGGTCGGCGTCGGCGCCGAACTGTTTCGCATGATTCGCCAGGGCCGGCTCGAGTGGCGCGCTGAAGTGATCGCGGCCGACTTGAGCCGGTTGAAACCGGGCACCAGTGCGATAGTCAAAGCGGCCAACGGGACCGAACTGACAGGCAAGGTGCGCATGATCGCGCCGACCATCGATCTGCAGACCCGCTCGGCGCTGGTGTATGTCGACCTGCCGCCGACGATGGGCGCGAACGCGCCGTTCAAGGCCGGTATGTTCGCCAGCGGCCAGTTCGAACTTGGGACATCGAACGCGATGACGGTGCCGCAGCAGGCGGTCGTGGTGCGCGACGGCTTCAGTTACGTGTTCCGCCTCAACGCCGACGGCCGCGTCAGCCAGATCAAGGTGCAGTCCGGGCGCCGGCTGGGAGAGCGCATCGAAGTCATCAATGGCCTGACGCCCGATACGCTGGTGGTGGTGGGCGGCGCCGGCTTCCTCAATGACGGCGACCTGGTGCGCAATGTCGCAGCGGTAAATACGGCAACTGCAGCCAAATAAGGAAGCGCCATGAATTTTTCAGCCCTTTCCATTAAGAACCCGGTCCCGGCGATCATGCTGTTCATCCTGCTGTCGCTGGCGGGACTGCTCGCCTTCAAGGCCAACAAGGTGCAGGACTTTCCCGACATCGAACTGCCGATCGTCACCGTCACCGCCGTCCTCGACGGCGCCGCGCCGGCCCAACTGGAAACCGAAGTGGCGCGCAAGATCGAGGATTCGGTCGCCAGTTTGCAGGGCGTCAAAAACATCTACACCAGGGTGCTCGACGGCGTGGCCACCGTCACCGTCGAATTCATCCTCGAAAAAAACATCAGCGAAGGCGTCAACGACGTGCGCGACGCGGTGGCCCGGATCAAGGCCGACCTACCGGCCGAAATGCGCGACCCGACAGTGACGAAGGCAAGCAACGCCGGCAGGGTCGTGCTGACGTTCATCGCCACCGCCGCCCAAAACGGCGGCGTCCCGTTAGATGACCAGGAAGTGAGCTGGTTCGTCGACAACTCGGTATCCAAGCGCCTGCTCAGCGTGCCGGGCGTGGGCGCGGTGAAGCGGGTCGGCGGGGTGTCGCGCGAAGTCCGGGTCGAACTCGACGACGCCCGCATGGCGGCGCTCAAAGTCGCCGCCATCGACGTCTCGCGCCAGCTGCGCAGCGTGCAGCGCGAGGCGCCGGGCGGCCGCGGCGACGTCAGCGGCGCCGAGCAATCGGTGCGCACCATCGGCACCGTCAAGACGGCCGCCGAACTGGCGGCGCTCGACATTCCGCTGGCCGACGGGCGCCGCGTGCGCCTCGACCAGATCGCCAAGGTGACCGATACCGTCGCCGAGCCGCGCTCGGTGGCCGAACTCGACGGCAAACGCGTCGTCGGCTTCGAAATCTTCCGTACCAAGGGCGCCAGCGAAATCGACGTCGCAACCGGGGCGCGCGCGGCCATCGCCGAGCTGCAGAAAGAGCACGCCAACATCGTGCTCAAGGAAACCATCGACAACGCCTTCCCGGTCGAGGAAAACTTCGCCGGTTCGATGGAGCTGCTGTACGAGGGCGCGCTGCTGGCGGTGCTGGTGGTGTGGTGGTTCCTGCGCGACTGGCGCGCCACGCTGGTGGCGGCGGCGGCGCTGCCGCTGTCGGTGATTCCCACTTTCCTCGGCCAGTACCTGTTCGGCTACACGCTCAATACCGTGACCTTGCTGTCGCTGGCGCTAGTGGTCGGCGTGCTGGTCGACGACGCGATCGTCGAGATCGAAAACATTTCGCGCCACCTTAAAATGGGCAAGACGCCGATGCAGGCTTCGCTCGAAGCTGCCGACGAAATCGGCATGGCGGTGATCGCCACCACGTTTGCGCTGGTGGCGGTGTTCCTGCCGACCGCCTTCATGGGCG
This sequence comes from Massilia psychrophila, assembly GCF_002760665.1. GTDB lineage: Bacteria > Pseudomonadota > Gammaproteobacteria > Burkholderiales > Burkholderiaceae_D > JAFCUW01. The sequence goes on from NZ_PDOB01000008.1 coordinate 3,803, forward strand.
GCATTCCCGGCAAATTCTTCAAGCAGTTCGGCTGGACCGCGGTGCTGGCGATTCTCGCTTCCCTGCTGGTGGCGCGCCTGCTCACGCCCATGATGGCGGCCTACATCCTCAAGCCGACCGATCAACGCGAGGAAAAAGACGGCTGGCTGATGACGCGTTACATCGCGACGATGAAATGGTGCCTGAAGCACCGCTGGATCACCGCGCTCGGCGCCGGCGTATTTTTCGTCGCCTCGATCGGCTTGGTGTTCCTACTGCCGACCGGCTTCGTGCCGGCGGCCGACCGCGCCCAGACGCAAATCAACCTCGAACTGCCGCCCGGCTCGACCTTGGCCGAAACGCGCGTCGTCGCCGAGCAGGCAAGGCTGGCGGCGATGCAGGTAAAAGGCATCAAGAGCGTGTTCAGCTCGATCGGCGGCGGCTCCAGCGGCGACGCCTTCGCCCCCGGCGCGGCGGCCGAAGCGCGGCGCGCGGTGCTGACGCTCACCACCGTCCACCGCACCGACCGCAAGGAATCGCTCGACGCGCTCGAGCGCCAGATCCGCGCCCGGCTCGACCAGATCCCGGGTGCGCGCTTCAACGTCGGCCCGCCGGACACCGGCGTCAAGATGCAACTGGTGCTGCGCAGCGAAGACGCGGTGGCATTGAACACGTCGGCGCGCCAAGTCGAACGCGAAATGCGCACCTTGCAGGGCATCGGCAACGTCAGTTCGAGCGCATCGCTGGTGCGCCCGGAGATCATCGTGCGGCCTGATTTCGCCAAGGCGGCCGACCTCGGCGTGACGGCGTCGTCGATCGGCGAAACGGTGCGCGTGGCCACTGCCGGCGACTACGACGTCGCCCTCACCAAGCTCAATCTGTCCGAGCGCCAGGTGCCGATCCGCGTCAAGTTGCCGGACGCCGTGCGCGCCGACCTGTCGGCCATCGGCCGGCTGACGGTGCCCGGCAAAAACGGCCCGGTGATGCTGGCCAACGTCGCCGACATCACGATGGAAAGCGGCCCGGCCCAGATCGACCGGCTCAACCGCAGCCGCAACGTCACGCTCGAAGTGGAGCTGTCCGGCCGCTCGCTGGGCGAGGTCAATGCCGAAGCGCGCGCGTTGCCGGCGATGGCCACCCTGCCGGCATCGGTAAAAATCGCCGAACTGGGCGACGCCCAGGAAATGCAGGCCCTGTTCGCCAGCTTCGGCGTGGCGATGCTGATCGGGGTGTTGTGCATCTACGGCGTACTGGTGCTGCTGTTCAAGGACTTCTTGCAGCCGGTGACGATCCTGGCCGCGCTGCCGCTGTCGATCGGCGGCGCTTTCGTCGCCCTGCTGATCACCGGGCGGGCGCTGTCGATGCCGTCGATGATCGGCCTGATCATGCTGATGGGGATCGTGACGAAGAACTCGATCCTGCTGGTCGATTACGCCATCCTCGCGCGCCAGGCCGGCATGGCGCGCTTCGACGCGCTGGTCGACGCCTGCCACAAGCGCAGCCGGCCGATCATCATGACCACCATCGCCATGGGCGCCGGCATGATGCCGCTGGCCCTTGGCTGGGGCGCCGATCCGAGCTTCCGCTCGCCGATGGCGATTGCCGTCATCGGCGGCCTGATCACCTCGACCCTGCTCAGCCTGCTGGTGGTGCCGGCGGTGTTTACCATCATCGACGACCTCGAGCACTGGCTCGGCCGCACGGCGCGCCGGATGCGCGGGCAAAAGCCGGCGCCATTGGCGCCGGTCATGGCCGAGCGGGTGCACAACCACATATGACCAGGATACCAACCAACACCCGCCGCGGGAGCGCCCGATGAATGCACGTAGCCTGTTGTTGCGCACGTTGTTGTGCGCCGCCGTCAGCGCCGGCGCCAACGCCAACGCCGGGCAACCGCGCCACAGCCGCGGCGACGACGAACCCGGCCGCTTCGATTATTACGCCGTCGCGCTGAGCTGGTCGCCGGCCTACTGCGCCACCCGTGGCGACCCCGACCAATGCGCGCGCGGCCGGCAAAACGGCTTTGTGCTGCACGGGCTGTGGCCGCAATACGCGCAAGGCTACCCGCAGCAATGTTCGACCGAACGATTGCCTTTGCCAACGCGTGAAAAATATGCCGCGCTGTTCCCGTCGCCAAAGATGATCGGCCACGAGTGGCAAAAACACGGCACCTGCTCGGGATTGAACCCGTCCGCCTATTTTGAATTGTCGGCAAAGCTGCGCGGCCAGTTGCTTATTCCCGCGCCGTACCAGCGCCCATTGGAACCGGTGCGTACCAGTTACGGCGAGTTCGCGCAGGCGTTCCGCGCCGCCAATCCGCGCCTGGCGCACAACGCCGTGCTGCCGTTTTGCGCCAGCGGCGGCCGCTTCCTGAGGGAGATCCACGTCTGCTACGACAAGCGCGGCGTGTCGACAGGCTGCGGGCAGAGCGAAATCCGGCGTTCCGCCAATACCTGCCGCCAGCCAACGTTTTTGATGCAAAGCGTGCGCTGAGGAGCGTGTGGCAGGCCGCTATTGCCCGCCGTTTGGACTGTTACACGCTGGCAGTTTTAGGCCGGCAGCAAATCGGTTTCGCGCGCGAACGAGCGATGGCCGGCGAGCGCTTGCTTGAAGGCGGCGAGCGCCTTCGGCAGCGCTTCGCTGTCTGCGCTCACCAGGGCGGTGTCGGCCGACCCGTCCGGCAAGGTCGCCGGCACACCGGCCGCCTGCAACAGCGCCGCGCCGGCCCCCACCACCATGATCGGCTTGCAGTGACGATACTGCTGGCGCACGAAGTCGAGGGCGTTGGCGTCGCCGCTCATGGCGTTGACGGCCATTTCGCCATCGGGCACCACCACGGCGTCATACAACACCGACGGCCCCGCTTCCAGCGAGATTTCGACGTCGAGCGAACCGCCGTCGGCAGTCTTGACCTTGCCGAGATGGGTGCCGACCACCCGCGGCACGGCGCCGTCGGCCAGCAGCGACGCATAGATCGCGCGCACGCCGACGCCGTCGACGCCTGCCGCCACCAGGATCGCAACTTTGCGGGTATGGATGCCGGTGTTGCCCGGACGGGCCAGCAGCGATAGCGCGGCCGACGGCTTGAACTCGGGAATCGGCCGATTTGTCGCCAACGGCAGCGGCGCCGGCACGTCGATGCCGAGACCGTGGGCGACGGCGGCGGCGAGCACCGGATTGACGTTGACCAAAGTCGCCACCACCCGCTCACGCACCGCCGGCGTTTGCACGCGCGTCAGCTCGAAGCGGAAAGCGGCGGCGATGTGGGCCTGCTCGGGCGCCGTCTGGCTGTTCCAGAACATGCGGGCCTGCGAATAATGGTCGGCAAACATCTCCGGTTTGCCGCGCACCTTGTCTTCGGCCGAGCGTTCGGGAAAACTCGTAAAACCTTGCATGCCGGCCTGGAACGGGCAACCGCCGCCGAGCGAATTCGGTTCGTAGTTAACGCGGCCGCGATGGATTGCCTGGCGATGTATGCCGTCGCGCTGGTTGTTGTGCACCGGCGCGATCGGCGAATTGATCGGGATCTCGTGGAAGTTCGGCCCGCCGAGGCGGCTGATCTGGGTGTCGAGATAGGAATGGTTACGGCCCTGCAGCAGCGGATCGTTTGAAAAATCGATGCCGGGCACGACATGGGCGGAGCAAAAGGCGACCTGCTCGGTTTCGGCAAAGAAGTTATCCGGATTGCGGTTCAACACCATCTTACCCACCGGCATCAACGGCGCCATTTCCTCCGGCACCAGCTTGGTGGCATCGAGGACGTCGAATTCAAACGCCGCCGCCTGCTCTTCCGTAAATACTTGCAGGCACAGTTCCCACTGCGGGAATTCGCCTGCTTCGATCGCTTCCCATAAATCGCGACGGTGGAAGTCGGGGTCGGCGCCGATGATCTTGGCCGCCTCGTCCCACACCAGCGAGTGGGTGCCTTGCACCGGGTTCCAGTGGAATTTGCAAAAGCGCGACTCGCCGGCAGCGTTGACGAGGCGGAAGGTGTGCACGCCGAAACCTTGCATCGTGCGATAGCTGCGCGGGATCGCCCGGTCCGACATCTGCCACATCAGCATGTGGGTCGTTTCCGGCATCAGCGAGGCGAAATCCCAGTACGTATCGTGGGCGCTGGACGCCTGCGGCATCTGGTGATGGGACTCCGGTTTGACCGCGTGCACGAGGTCGGGGAACTTTATCGCGTCCTGAATGAAGAACACCGGCATGTTGTTGCCGACGATATCCCAGTTGCCTTCGTCGGTGTAGAACTTGACGGCGAAACCGCGCACGTCGCGCACCGTATCGGCCGAGCCGCGCTCGCCGACGACGGTGGAGAAGCGCGCGAACACCGGCGTGCGCTTGCCGGCCTGGGCCAACGGCGCAGCGCGCGTCAGCTCGCTGCAATCCTGGTACGCCTCGAAATAGCCGTGGGCCGCGGAACCGCGCGCGTGCACCACGCGCTCGGGAATGCGCTCATGGTCGAAATGGGTGATTTTTTCGCGCAAGATAAAATCTTCCAGCGCGGTCGGGCCGCGCAGGCCGATCTTGAGCGAGTTCTGGTTGTCCGCGATCGGCACGCCCTGGTTGGTGGTCAGGCGCTGCCCGCTGGCGTCGGCCCGTACGCGGTCGAGCGGTCCGGCGATCGGATCGACGCCGACCGGCGGCACGCCGGATCCGACCTTCGCCGAAGCGATGGTTTCCGTGCTGGTGCTGGCGGTGGCGGCAGGGATCGACGGCGCGTGCGTGGCGCCAGGCTGGGGCGTGGTAGCGGCACTGCCATGCTCGCCGGCCTTGTTTGGATTGAACGGCATCTGCGCCGCCAGCTGCTGGCCGGCGACAGTCTTTTGCAACAGCTGTGCCGCCACCGGGTTCTCGCTACCGAGACTGGACGGCGGCTGCGCGGTCGACGGACCGGACACAGTACTGAGGATGGAACCGGCACCGTCGACCGACCGGCCATTTTTCTTACGTGTAACCATTGGACACCCCACACAACATCAAGAATGAAAAACGCCCGTAGCGAGCGAGCGAAAAAGGCAAGGTCACGATCGGAAGGACACAACTTTCCAAACCGGCCATTGACACCAACCTGACTACCCCTTGGCAATTCGATGATCAATCTTTGCGCGAGAGCGACCTGGCCGGCACCAGGCCGGCCGGAATCTGGCGTGGCCGAACCGGTGCCGAATCAACGCCGGTTGCCCAGCAATTTGGCGAGAAGGTATCCCACACCGAGGGCTGCCACCACCGCGGTTCCCGGGCTGGTGCGAACATACTCGCGGCCGGTATCGGCAAAGGTGCGCGCCGCGTCGGCCAGCTGGCGGCTTCGTTGGTCCATGCTTCCACCCACGCCCGACAAGGCGCTGGAAAATTTGTCGACCCCGGCGTGCGCCGTGCTGGCCAGGCGGTTGACCATTGGCTGGGCTGCCTCGGCGGCCTTGTCGATGGTCTTGTCGATGGTCTTGTACATGTCGCTGGCGGTGGAGGGCACGTCCCTGGACATGTCCTTGGCCTTGTCGATGACGCTGCCGGCCGTGCTGGCGCTGCTGGAGGCGCCGGGAATGCCAGAGGTGGTGGTGCTGCCGGATATAGCGGCGCCACCGCTGCCGGTGCTGCCCGTGCTGCCGCCGTCTTGGTTCATATCCTTGCCCATGCTGCTGCCTGCGCCCTCGCGGCCCAGGTCGCGTGCGCTACCGTCGTTTGGTTTTTGGTTTTCCATGATTTTTTCCTAAAAAAATTTAATTACACGGCGTGAAGCATTCCCGGCCTTCACTACCTTATTCTTCCCTTATTGCGCCCCAAAACAAACGAAGGTACGAGACGGACCTGCGCTGCATCAAGCGCATCCCTGTACCCACCGGACGGATCAACAATTTTTATCGCTTACCTAAACACGGCATAAAAGTTCAATTACTTCGCAAATGCTGGTCTGGCCCAGTAGAACTCAAGCAAGTGTTTGCATTGAACCCGAAATTATAGGAACTGCAATCTGGTTACCGTGCGGTGACTAACAAAGCGGTAAATGTCGCCAAGATCGCGTTTCCTGCTGATAATTTCGTCACAAGCTCGCTGCGAGGCCGGCGTATGACTCCGGGCGCGCCTCTTCTTTCCTCGTAAATATGACTAAGCTGATTGCACAGACTGGATCACGCGTTTCAATGCAACAACCGTTTTTGCCAAGGGACGCCATGAACCGCCTGACCTGTCTGCTCATCCTTTCCAGCTGGTATTCCGCCGTGCTCACTGCGAGGACGATGCGTTTAGCTGGCGTAATCCACAAAGCAAAAAAGGGCCGCGCTTGCACGCGGCCCTTCGCATTTTCCAGTCTTCGCCGCCTATTTGTACTGCGGCCCATTCAGCAAAAACGCCCCACCCTGGTAAATCGCCGCCACGTCGTCGACCGCCGGATACTCGCCGCTGGCCGGGAACAGGTGGGCGAATTTCGATGAACTGTCTTTTGCCTTGAAGCCCAGATGCGCGGCCTTGGTGTTGTCCCACCAGCTGCCGGCATTGTCGGACTGGCCGAACACGATGGTGTGGCCGACGCGCGGCGCGAACAGCGAGCAGCGCAGCAGTTCAACCAGGTCGTCATAGCTGAAATACGTGGTCATCATGCGGCGGTTGCGCGGCTCGGGAAAGGACGAACCGATGCGCACGCAGACCGTCTCGATACCCAGGCGGTCGTAGTAATAGCGCGACAGCGACTCGCCGAAGCACTTGCTGACACCATAGAAGGTGTCGGGCCGGGTCGGCGCGTCGGCGTCGATGACGTCGGTGGTGCGGTAAAAACCCACCGCGTGGTTCGAGCTGGCGAACACCACCCGCTTGACGGCGCATTTGTGCACCGCTTCGTAGACGTTGGCGGTGCCGAGGATATTAGCCTGCATGATGTCGTCGAATGCGTATTCGGTCGACAGCCCGCCGAAGTGCAGCACGACGTCGACGCCGTCCATCATTGCCAGCACGGCGGCCTTGTCGGCCAGGTCGCAGGCGACGATCTCTTCGCTTGCGCGCGCCGCTCCCAGCGCATCGATACCGATGTCGGACAGGCGCACCACGTCCGCCCATGCGCCGATGCGCTCGCGCAGCACGCGTCCCAGGCCGCCGGCGGCGCCGGTCAGCAAAATTCGTTTGAAGGGCTTGCCTATCGGCTCAATTGTCATGGTCGTCAAAGTGTGAGGTCGCATTGGTCGCGCAATCAGGTCACCGGCGCCGGGTTGAACAGCACCAGCGCGTTGTGCAGCTTCCACTGCTCGGCCCAGGTCTTGCGGCCGCTGGCGACGTCGAGCAGCATCTGGAACAGTTCCCAGCCGACGTCGGCGATGGTGGCTTCGCCGCTGGCGATGCGCCCGGCGTCGAGGTCCATCAGGTCGTGCCAGCGTTTGGCCAGTTCGGTGCGGGTAGCCACCTTGATCACCGGCACGGCGGCCAGGCCGTAAGGGGTGCCGCGGCCGGTCGTAAAAACGTGCAGATTCCTGCCGGCCGCCAGCTGCAAGGTGCCGCAAATAAAGTCGCTGGCCGGCGCGGCGGCGTAGATCAGGCCTTTGCGGGTCAGTTTTTCGCCCGGCGCCAGCACCCCCGAAATGGCCGAGCTGCCGGACTTGACGATCGAGCCCATCGCTTTCTCGACGATGTTCGACAGGCCGCCCTTCCTGTTGCCGGGCGTGGTGTTGGCGCTGCGGTCGGCGCCGCCGCGCTCGAGGTAGTCGTCGTACCAGGCCATCTGCGCGATCAACGCTGCCGCCACGTCGGCATCAACGGCGCGCGCGGTCAGTTGGTCGATGCCGTCGCGCACTTCCGTCGTCTCCGAGAACATTACGGTAGCGCCGGCGCGCACCAACAGGTCGGTGGCGAAGCCAAGCGCCGGATTGGCGGTGACGCCGGAAAAAGCGTCGCTGCCGCCGCACTGCATGCCGACCGTCAGTTCGGCAGCCGGGCAGGTTTCGCGCCGGCGCAGGTTGAGCCGGGCCAGCTGCAGGTCGGCCGTTTTCACGATCGCGTCGATCATCGACATGAAGCCGACATGGGCCGCGTCCTGCAGGCAAACAAGGGACGGCTGGCCGCCATTGCCGGCGATCCAGATCGCGCCGCGCGGGAACAGGCGCGCCGGCTGCAGTTTTTCGCACCCCAAGCTGACGACCAGCGCCTGGCCGCCGAAGTTCGGGTTCATGCTGATGTTGCGCAGCGTGCGGATCGGGATTTCGGCGCCTGGCGCGTCGATCGCCACGCCGCAGCCGTACGCGCTCGAGCTGGGCGGCGCGATCGAAGTGCGCGGCGGCTCGGGCGTGTATGTCAGCGCGCCAACCGACTCGCACCGCAGCCTGCAGGAAGCCGGTTCCGGCCCGTTCGAAGTGCTGTCGGCGCGCCGCCCGCATGGCAACCGACGGCGCAATCGACGCCATCTTTCGCGCGGTCGAAGAGATCGAACACCAGCACGCCGACAAGTCGAGCAACGAGCAGGCCGACCGCAATTTTCATCTCGCGATCGCCCGTGCCACCGGCAACAGCGCGCTGGTGGGCGTGATGGGCTACCTGTGGGACCAGCGTGGCCACTTGTGGCACAAGCTGAAAGAGCATTTCCAGACTGAAGAGCTGCGCCAGGCGACGCTGGCCGACCATCGCCGCATCGTCGAAGCGATCGCCGCGCGCGACCCGGCCGAGGCCAAGCGGGCGATGCGCGCCCACCTGGAACGGGTCACGCGCACGTTCTCGCGCGGTTAATCAATACAGATATCAAGCAGAACCAGAACATCTTCTGCAAGCATGCGATGTCGGCGTAACAAGGTAGCACTCACCTGATCGAAGATAGGCATCGCACATGACCGTTCGCCATTACCTGCATGCTGCGACCTTCGCCGCCGCCGCCGGCACCTGCCATAGCGCCAGCGCCAGCGAACAGCTCACCGTTGCCGTCACCAATACCGGCGCGCTGGCGCGGCCGGCCGAGACCATCGTCATCGCCTGGGCCAGCGTCAACCAGTACCTGCCGGGCGCGCTGCTGCAGCAGATCGCGGTAAAGGACGCGGCCGGCAAGCTGCTGGCGTACCAGGTCACCAACGTCGCGCCGCAGGCGAAGGATCCGCGCGGCGTCGGCGCCGCCGTCTGCAAATCGGTCAAGTTCGGCGTCGTCATCTACAACCGCAACGTCTGCAAGCTGAACGCCGCCTCGCTGCTGAAGTTGGCCGATCGCTGTCCGAACCTGATCGGCTTCAAGGACGGCGTCGGCGAAATCGACACCATGGTCACCATCCGCCGCAAGCTGGGCGACCGTTTTACTTACCTGGGCGGCCTGCCGACTGCGGAGGTGTATGCGGAAGCGTATAAGGCGCTCGGCGTTCCGGTGTACTCGTCGGCAGTGTTCAATTTCATTCCGAAGACGCCGATCGCGTTTTACGAAGCAGTGCGCACCAACGACACCGCTACCACCGGCCGCCTGATCGACAGCTTTTTCCTGCCGTACCTGGATATCCGCAACAAGCAGGCCGGCTATGCGGTCAGCATCGTCAAGGCCACAGCGCCGGCCCGGTGCGTACGCCGTTGACCGATTTAAACGCGCAGGAATGCGAACATCAGGCAGGACTTCATTTTAACGGGGGAAAGAGAGCTGTTTCCGGGCAACCGTTTTACCACTCCCCCCCATTTTACCGAGGTGCTTCCCTTGCCCTTGCTACCGTGTGGAAACGGCATGCGCGCGCAGTGGCGGCGCGACGGCGACGACGGGCACGCTGCGCTGCACGGCGTCGGCGTTGCGCTCCAGGATCTGAAAGACGCCCAGGACGACCGCGAACTGCTGTTCGCGCGCCTGAAAACGGCAGCGGAACGGGCGCACATTACGCGGCGCAATCCGGCGGCCCAGCGCCTGACTGGCCAGCGCACCCTTGCATCCGCCGAGCCTTGTCTCCATATGACCGCCATGACGGAAGAAACGTGCCCCTTGTGCGGAAGAACGCTTGGCGATGTCAACGTCGACAGACACCACCTTGTCCCGAAAACCTTTAAAGGCAAGGAACAATTCTTCGTCCACAAGATTTGCCATCGCAAGATTCATTCGGTCTTTACCGAACGCGAACTGCTGCAGAAATATCACACCTGGGCCGCGCTGCAGGGCCATCCGGACATCCACGTCTTCATCGCATGGGTGGCACGCAAACCTGCCGCCTTTTACGCAACGACGGCAACGTCCAACAAGAAAAAGGCGCGCTGACCTGGCGATCGCCGCGGTCGGCCTAAATGGCGCCCGGCAGCGCACCGGCCAGAACATCAACTACAGCGCGGATGAGCCGGCTGGTGCGAATCTCCCGATGCACCACCAGCCACATCGGCAGGGGCGCAATGCGCAGCACGTCGGGCAGCGCCTGCACAATATCGGCATCGGAGCGGGCCAAGTAATTTGCCACGAAGCCGATGCCCAAACCCGCGCGCACGGCTTCCCATTGCACGATCAGGTCGTCCGTGCGCAGCGCAAACAAGTCTTTGCTGGCCGCATAGCCGATCTTCCTGGCGACCAGTTCCACCTGAATGTCCGGCAGCACCTGCCGCATGCGCGCCAGGATGAGCGGGAAAATGTGCACTGCCACGGGTGTGCTGGCGCTAATGCGAACTGTGCCGGTGTTGTGGGCCTGGGCGCAGTCGCCGCGCACGATCCCCGCCCACATGCGCGAGGTTCGCCGCGAAATCCGGGCGCTATGCCATGCTGGTGCGGCGCATGCTGCGCGTAACGCCGGCGCGGTGCCACTGCGCTTCGTCGGCCTGTGCGTGCTCGAAAAAGGCAAGCCGCTCGCCACTGCAGTGAACTGCGGCAGATTTACCGGACGCTGTCGGCATTGATGCAAAAACGGCACTATACTGAAGCTCAAAGGGAAAACAGCACGCCGGCGTCGGCAGAACGTCGTGCATCAGCACATAACAAAGGTGGATGTGATGAAAAATCGTATACATAATTCGCGGCGCTGGTATTTTTTTTCCGGCCTGGCGATGCTGGCCTTGTCGGCATGCCCGCTGCAGGCGACGGCACAAGCGGTCGATACGCTGTGGCCAGCCTTGCAAAAATCGTATTTCGACGGCAAAAAACTGGAAGCGGCGCCGTTCATCCGCCTGACTGCGCCCGAGCGCGCGGCCAGCGGCGAGCAAGTCCCTTTCGCTTTCAGCATCGATCATCCGATGACGGCACAGCGCTACATCAAGTCGGTCACCCTATTCGTCGATGCCAATCCGGTACCCCTGACGGCGGTTTTTCACTTTAACCCTGCGAGCGGAAAAGCGGAAATTTCCAGCAGAATCCGCTTCGAATCCGATTCGCTGGTGCACGTCGTCGCCGAATCGAGCGATGGCAGGTTTTATGTCAATGCGATTGCCGTGAAGGCGTCGGGCGGTTGCGGCGGCCCGACGTCAGGCGATGATCCGGCGGTGATGGCGGCGGCAGGGAAAATGAAAATGGCGCTCGACGGGCCAGTAAAACTCGGCGACGTCAACCAGGCCAGGCTGTTGATCAGGCATCCGATGTACACCGGTTTGCAGCGCAATCTGTCGACGAATGCATTTCGGCCGGCTTTTTTCATCAACAAGATCGAAGTCACTTATAACGGCAAGCCGGTGATGACGGCGGACACGTTTATCGGCATCAGCGAAAATCCCTCCCTCCAGTTCGGCTTCGTCGCCGACCAGCCCGGCGCGCTGCAAATCGTCATCCACGACAATGAAGGCGGCACCTTCCGCCAATCGCTGGACGTTCGAGGCTAGATTGCGGCGCCTGATCTTCATGGCCTGGCTGGCTGCCGCCGCTGCCACACCCATTGCCGCGGCGCCGCTGCGCGTCGATCAAGTCGCGCCAGGCGTATATGTGCACCTCGGGCAGCACAAGGATTTCGAGGACGGTTACGATGGCGATATCGCCAACATCGGCTTTGTGATCGGCACCGACGCGGTCGCCGTCATCGATACGGGCGGCTCGTATGCCGTCGGCATGGCCTTGAAACAAGCGCTGCGCAAAATCACCCGGCTGCCGATCCGCTATGTGATCAATACGCATGGGCATCCCGACCATGTGTTCGGCAACGCCGCCTTCATGACTGCCGATGCCACCGAAGCGAACGCGCCACCGCAATTGATCGGTCACGCCAGGCTACCTGCGGCGATGGCGCTGCGCAGCGAAGCCTATCTGCGCAATTTGAAAAAGCAATTGGGCAACAAAGCTGATAAAAGCACGCTGGTCCCGCCCGGCCGGACCGTGCAACATCGCCTGACGCTCGACCTGGGCAACCGAAAGCTGGAATTGACAGCCTGGCCGAGCGCGCACACGGACAACGATGTGACGCTGTTCGATGTCGCCACCGGCACGCTGTGGACCGGCGATTTGCTCTTCATCGAGCGCACGCCCGCCATCGATGGCGACATCAAAGGTTGGCTCTCTGCCATCGATACATTGAAAAAAATGCCGGCTACCATGACCGTCCCCGGACACGGCCCCGTCACCGGCGATAAAAACCGGGCGCTGACCAGGCAGCGCGATTACCTGACGACCTTGCTGCACGATGTGCGAACCAGCATCCGGCAGGGCGACGACATGACGGCGACGATGGCAACGGCGGCTGCCGCTGAACGAGCGCGCTGGCAACTGTTTGATGTCGTCAACCAACGCAATGTCAACCTGCTCTACCCAGCTTTGGAATGGGAGTAACACGATGCGCAGGCGGGATTTTCTTGAATTGGCACTGGCCGGATCGGCCTGGTCATCGATGGCCGCCGCCGCCGGCACTGGCGCTCAGTCGCGCAAAACCAGCCTGGGGCGTGTCGTCGTGGTCGGCGCCGGCTTCGGCGGCGCCACTGCCGCCAAGTATGTGAGAATATTGAGCGGCGGGCGCATCGACGTCATCCTCGTCGACCAGAACCCCGATTTTATTTCTTGCCCGGTCAGCAACCGCGTGCTGGGGGGCCAAAAAACGCTGGAACAGCTGACGTTTGGTTACGATTCGCTGCGGCAAAACCATGGCGTCAAATTCATGCAAGGCCGCGTGACGGCGATCGATGCGGACCAGTCGCACATTGTGATTGAGGGTAAAAAACAGGACAAAAAACTGTCGTACGACCGGCTGATCGTCGCCCCTGGCATCGACTTCATTGTTGACGCCTTTCCGACGCTCGCCGGCGCACAGCAGCAAATTCCCCATGCGTGGAAAGCGGGGCCGCAAACGCGCAATTTGCACCAGCAGCTGATCGCCATGCCCGCTGGCGGCGTCTTCACGATCGTGGTGCCAGCGCAGCCTTACCGCTGCCCGCCCGCGCCCTACGAGCGCGCGTGCCAAGTCGCTTTTTATTTAACAACGCACAATCCGCGGGCCAAAATCATGGTGCTCGATGCCAATCCCGTCATCACGTCGAAACGCGCCCTGTTCGAACGGGCATGGCGCGATCTATATCCGGGCATGATCGAGTACGTACCGGGCAGCGAGTTGCAGCAAGTCGAGGTGGCAACGAAGACCGTCAAGACCGCGTTCGATACGGTCAAGTCACATGTGCTGAACATCATTCCACCCCAGCGCGCGGGCCGGATTGCGCAAGAGTGCGGCCTGGCCAATGTGGAGGGGCGCTGGTGCGAAGTCGACTTTGTCAGTTACGCATCGACCGTCTTGCCGCGCGTTCATGTGATTGGCGATGCGATCGATTCCGGCTTGCCCAAATCGGCACATATGTCGAATGCCCAGGCAAAGATATGCGCGCGTGCTGTCGTGGCGCTGATGCAGGGACAAGCGCCGGACCCGGCACCGGCGTTCGCCAATACGTGCTACAGCTATATCGACGACAGGCAGGCGATGCATGTATCGACACTGTACCGCTACGATGCGGCGAAAAGGAGCATGCAGTCTGACAAAGGCAGCATCCTGTCGGACCATCCATCGGCGCAGGAAGGCGTGGATGCCGAGGCGTGGGCGCAGCAGATCTGGGGCGATGTGCTGCGTTAGCCGAGGCTCGCTAACCAACCATACCAAGACCGCCGGCGAACAGCGAGTTCTATTTCATGCTCGGGGCCGCTCGCGACATGGACCACGCGTACACCGTGGTTGGACGGGTGGTCGTCGGCGTGGACGTCTTGCTGGCGCTAAAGCAGCGGGAGCCCCCCGCCAATTCGGACACCATGCAATCGGTGCACTTGCTGGCCGATCTGCCCAAGGTCAGCATCATGACCGACACAGCCTTAAGCGCGTTCATCGATAAGGTCCGGCATGAGAAAGCAGCAAATTTAAACGTCTGTGATGTCATGTTGCCCGTCAAGATCGAATAGTGAATCGAAGCGGAACAAGAGGGTCAGAACAAGCGGACTTGATTTTGGCACGACGAAAAACAGGTGTGCTGGCGGCGAAATCGAGGCACTGTCGAGGCCGCGTCTGAACGGCAGCCCCGACCCTTCAGTTTGCGCACAGCGCCCTGCGCTCGACAATAGTCAACGGCACGCCCCACGTTTTTGCGCTCTGCTGCAGCCTTGTTCGCTCGATAAAAGGGTCCGCAGCGTCCTACCTGACCTGTCACGCCGACCGAACTCTTGACATCGCTACAGACATTAGGTAATTTATCGTTTTTACATAAATTGACTAAAAAGCGTATATATGGATCCCATTTTTAATCCTTACGCTCCTGGTGCCGGCAGTCCCCCGCCTGAGCTCGCAGGCCGTAATGCAGTGAGAGAAAAAATGCGCTTGTGTATCGAGCGACTTCGTCGCGGTAAGCCGGCGAAGAGCATGATGCTGGTCGGTCTCAGGGGGGTAGGCAAGACCGTCTTGCTGGATCAGATGATGAAGGACGCCGAGGCATCTGGCGTAGTTACGATCCGGATCGAGGCGCCCGAGGGTAGATCGTTGCCTGCCGTGCTGGCGCCGCAATTGCGCTTGGGATTGCTTAAGCTGAGTCGAACGGAGAAAGCCAAGGACATGGCCATCCGCGGGCTGCGCGCGCTGGCCGGTTTCGTGGGCCAGATGAAGGTCACGTTCAACGACATCGAAGTGGGGCTCGACTATGAGCCAGAACCGGGGTTGGCTGATAACGGCGACCTGGAAGGCGATCTCACAATGCTGCTTGAGCAGGTGGGCAAGGCGGCGCTTGCAGGAGAGACGCTAGTGGCTATCTTCATCGATGAATTGCAATATGTTCCCGAAAAACAGATGGCCGCCCTGATTTCGGCGCTTCACCGCTGTGCGCAACTGCAGTTGCCGCTCGTTGTGGCCGGTGCCGGTTTGCCCCAATTGCGGGGACGGATGGGTGAGGCGAAGTCATATGCCGAGCGCTTGTTCGACTTCCCTGCGATCGGGCCGCTCGACGCAGCCGACGCAGCCGACGCCATCGTCAAGCCTGCACACGATGAAGGCGTCGACTTTGATGAAGACGCAGTAACACTGATCGTCACGTACACCAAAGGCTACCCCTACTTTCTGCAAGAATGGGGCAAACACGCATGGGACGTTGCCGCCGCCAGCCCGATCACACGCTTGGATGTCGAGACCGCTTCGAGGCAAGCCATCGCCACGCTCGACGAGAGCTTTTTCCGGGTGCGTTTCGACCGGCTGACACCAGCGGAAAAAAGATACCTTCGCGCGATGGCGGAACTTGGCAGCGGACCACATCGTTCCGGGGACATTGCCGCGAAACTGGGGCGCGAAAGTTCATCACTTGGTCCGGTACGAAGTAACCTCATAGCCAAAGGGATGATATGGAGTCCGACGCATGGTGATACTGCGTTCACGGTACCGCTGTTTGATGAATTTATGAAACGTATTATGCCTGGTGAAGCGTGGATGCAAGCTGACGCTTGACCATCGAAGAAAAATGGCAAAGATCGGTCCAGTCGGCGGCAGTGTCGACTCAACGAAAACTACCATGGCCCGAAAAATGAGCGGAAAACAAAAAAAGACCTACCAGCCGAAGCAAGTAAGTCTTTGATTTTCCTGCTAATTTCTTGGTGCCGCTTGCCGGAATCGAACTGGCGACCTTTTCATTACGAATGAACTGCTCTACCAACTGAGCTAAAGCGGCGAAGTCCCGCATTTTAGCAAACAATCGACGAATCTTGCTAGTGCGAATCTGCGTTTGCGCCAATTTTTGCCAAAATATTATCTTACTCGGCGTGGTAGCGCGTCACCACGTCCACCTCGTGCTTCGAGCCGAGGAACACCGGCACGCGCTGGTGCAGCTTGTGCGGGGCGATGTCGAGGATGCGCATGCGCCCGTCGGTGGCGGCGCCGCCGGCTTGCTCGACGAGCATCGCCATCGGGTTCGCTTCGTACATCAGGCGCAGTTTGCCCGGCATCGAGGCGTCGCGGGTGTCGGCCGGATACATGAAGATGCCGCCGCGGGTCAGGATGCGGTGGACGTCGGCCACCATCGAGGCCACCCAGCGCATGTTGAAATCTTTTTGGCGCTGGCCTTCCGCGCCGTCGAGCAGCTCGCTTACGTAGCGCTGCACCGGCGCAAACCAGTGGCGCTGGTTCGACATGTTGATGGCGAATTCCTTCGTTTGTTCAGGGATCATCATGTGGCGCTGCGTCAGCACCCAGGAGCCCATTTCGCGGTCCAGCGTAAAACAGTTGACGCCGTTGCCGGTGGTGAGCACCAGCATCGTCTGCGGGCCGTAGACGGCGTAGCCGGCGGCGACCTGCATGCTGCCGGCCTGCATGAAATCCGCTTCCGTTGGCGCACCCATGCCATCGGGCGCCTTCAGCACCGAAAAAATGGTGCCGATCGAGACGTTGACGTCGATGTTCGACGAGCCGTCGAGCGGGTCGAACAACAGCATGTATTCGCCCATCGGATAGCGGTTCGGGATCGGGTGGATCGACTCCATCTCTTCCGACGCCATCGCCGCCAGGTGGCCGCCCCACTCGTTCGCTTCCAGCAGGATCTCGTTCGAAATCACGTCCAGCTTCTTTTGCACTTCGCCCTGGATGTTTTCGGTGTCGGCGCTGCCGAGGACGTCGCCGAGGGCGCCCTTGCCGACCGCGTGGCTGATCGTCTTGCAGGCGCGCGCGACCACTTCGATCAAGAGGCGCAGCTCGGCCGGAATGGAATTGTGCAGCCGTTGTTCTTCAACCAGGTGTTGCGTGAGACTGACGCGTTTCATGACATCCTTTTTGTTATGTTGGAATTTCTCGGTCAAGCAAAATCAGTTGGCGAGCGCCTTGCTCACCACTTCGCGCACGTCGTTCGACAGCTTTTTCAGGCTGGCGACCTGCTGCAGCGCTTTTTTCATGTTCAGCTGTAAGGCCGGCGCGTAGCGGCGCCAGCGGTCCATCGAGCGCGCCAGCCGGCTCGCCACCTGCGGGTTGATGGCGTCGAGGGCGATGACTTGCTCGGCCCAGAAGGCGTAACCGCTGCCATCGATCGCGTGAAATTGCGCCGGGTTGCCGCCACAGAAGCTGAACACCAGGCTGCGTGCGCGGTTCGGGTTTTTCAGGTTGAAGGCGCTGTGCTGCATCAGCGCGCGCACTGCCTTGACGTCGGTGTCGGGTGCGGCGGCCTGCATTGAAAACCACTTGTCGATCACCAGCGCCTCGTTTTTAAAGTCCTGGTAAAAATCATGCAGGGCCGCGGGCGCAGCGTCGGCGCGGGCCTGGATCAGCGCAACCAGTGCGGCGACCCGGTCGGTCATGTTGTCGGCGCCGTCGAACTGCGCCTGCGCCAGGTTGACGCCGTCGGCGTCGGGCGCGGCGGCGAGGTAGGACAGCGCCAGGTTTTTAAGGCCGCGCCGGCCCGCCGACAGCGCGTCGGGACTGTATTGGCCGGGCGTCAGATTGGCGTGGTACTGCGAGGTGAGCTCGGCGCGCAGGCAGGCGCCGATGCAGGCGCGCACGAACTGGCGCGCGGCATGGATGGCTTGCGGATTAACCACGCCCATCTTCTCGGCGATCATGGTTTCCGACGGCAGCAGCAAGGCCTGTTCGCGAAAGGCCGGGTCGAGCGTAGCGTCGACCAGTATTTTTCGCATGGCGTCGATGAAGGTGTCGTCGAGGTCGAGCTTGCCGCCATTCGCCAACGCCCCTGCCAATCTGGACAGGCGCGCCATCGCCAGCCGCTGGCCGGCTTCCCAGCGGTTGACCGGGTCGCTGTCGTGGCTGAACAGATGCAGCAGTTCGTCGTCCGTATAGGCGTACTCGAGCACCACGGGCGCGGAGAAATCGCGCAGCATCGAAGGCGTCGGCGCTTCCAGTACGCCGGTAAAGCTGAACGTCTGCGATTGTTCGGTCAACTCCAGCACGGCAGTTGCGCCCTTCAGGCCGCCCTGGCCGAGTTGCATGTCGTTGCCGTCCGCGCCCAACAAGCCGACCGCCACCGGGATATGGAACGGCAGCTTGTCGGTCTGGCCCGGGGTCGGCGGGCAGCTTTGCGAGAGCGTCAGGTCGAATGTTTTTGCTTCGGCGTCGTAGCGGCCGACGGCGCCCACCACCGGGGTGCCGGCCTGGCTGTACCAGCGCTCGAACTGGTTCAAATCGCGCCCGTTGGCGTCGGCCATCGCGGCGCGGAAATCGTCGCACGTCACGGCCTGGCCGTCATGCCGCTCGAAGTACAAGTCCATGCCTTTGCGAAAACCCTCGCGCCCGACCAGGGTCTGGATCATGCGCACCACTTCGGCGCCTTTTTCGTACACGGTGACGGTGTAGAAATTGTTGATCTCGACGAAGGAGTCGGGCCGTACCGGGTGGGCCATCGGACCGGCGTCCTCCGGGAACTGGGCCTGGCGCAAGGTGCGCACCTGGTCGATGCGGGTGACGGCGCGGCCGCTGTCGGTGCCGATCATGTCGGCCGAGAATTCCTGATCGCGGAACACGGTCAAGCCTTCCTTGAGCGACAATTGAAACCAGTCGCGGCAGGTCACCCGGTTGCCTGTCCAGTTGTGGAAATATTCGTGGCCGACGACCGCCTCGATGCCGGCGTAATCGACGTCGGTCGCCACGCGCGGATTGGCCAGCACGAACTTGGTATTAAAAATGTTCAAGCCCTTGTTTTCCATCGCGCCCATGTTGAAGTCGCCGACCGCGACGATCATGAAGCGGTCGAGGTCGAGTTCGAGGCCGAAGCGCTCCTCGTCCCAGCGGATGCTGTTCTTGAGCGACTGCATGGCGTAGTCGGTCTTGTCGAGGTTGCCTTCTTCGACCCATACCTGCAGCAGCGCGTCACGACCGTCTTTCAAACGGAAGCGCTCTTCCTGGCACACCAGCCTGGCTGCGACCAGTGCGAACAAATAAGATGGTTTCTTGAACGGATCTTCCCACAGGGCGAAGTGGCGGCCGTCGCCGAGCTCGCCTTCTTCGACGAGGTTGCCATTCGACAGCAGCACCGGATATTTTTCTTTATCGGCCCGCAGCATCACGGTGAACTTCGCCATCACGTCGGGACGGTCAGGAAAAAACGTGATGCTGCGAAATCCCTCGGCTTCGCATTGCGTGAAAAAATTACCGTTCGACACGTACAAGCCGCTCAGCGTCGTGTTCTTTTCCGGCGCGGTGAGCGTTTCGATTTCCAGCGTCACGTCGTCGGGCGTGTTCGGGATGCGCAGCAACCTGCCGTCGATCCGGTAATCGCGCTTGCCGAGCAGCTTGCCGTTCATGCGCAGGGCCACCAGTTCGATGTTCTCGCCATGCAGTTCGATGCCGGCGCGCTTGCTGCCGGGGTTGCGCCGCATCGTCATGCGGTTGGCGACGATGGTGCGGGCCGGATCGAGATCGAAACCGAGTTCGACGGTCTCGACCAGGTAGCTCGGTGGGGTGTAGTCGTTCCGGTAGATGGTCTGGGAGGTGTCTGTGCGCATGGCGAATCGGTGAGGATTTGATGGACGAATGCCTATTTTACCAACACCGCTGCTAGATCGCCTGCTTCGCGCCCGATTCGCGCCCGATTCGCGCCCGTTGGCGTTAGGTAAGCGCCCGACGTGTTCGGCACGCCGCCGCCGGGCTCGCCTTCGGATCGACGTAAAAACCAATGTATCAATGTGTGTTCTGCGGTAACATTCTGTAAAGATTTTACAAAACCGCAGTGTTTTTCCTACACTGAAGTTGGGAAAAAACGATTCCGATGGAGTTCGACATGAAACGCATTGTATTGACAGCCACTGCCGCCCTCGCGCTGCTGCTCGGCGGCTGTGCCACCACCATCCGCAGCGACGTCACCACCTTCCACCAGTGGCCGGCGCAGTTGCAGGACAAGACCTACAGCTTTGACGCACCGCCGCCGCAGGACGACACGCTCGAGCTGCGCAGCTACCAGAACCTGGTGCGCGCCCAGCTCGGCAAACTCGGTTTCCAGGAAGCGGCCGCCACGCCGGCGTTGAGGGTGTCGATGCGTTTCACCACGACCGACGTGCCGGTGCGGGTGGTGCAGGCGGTCGATCCGTTCTTTTCGCCGTCGGCGCGGTTTGCCTATATGGGGCCGTACCACCGGCGCGGCTACTGGGGCGGCGGCCTGTACAGTCCATTTTACGACCCGTTCTGGGGCGGCCTGCCGCGCTACGAGGTCGTCGAACGGCACGTCTACCAGCGCGAGCTGCAGGTCGGCATCCGCGCCGCGGGCGACAACCGCCGGCTGTTCGACGTCACCGTGCACAACAACAGCGGCGAGCTGTCGACCCCGGCGCTGATGCCGGCGCTGGTACAAAGCGCCTTCGAAGGATTTCCCGGCCCGAACGGCGGGGCCCGCCGCGTCGAGCTTAAGCAGGGCAACGGGTAACCAAGCTGTCATCCTCGCGCACGCGGGGACCCCATTCGCGTGCGGCCCCGGGTGCTTGCTGGATGCGATAAATGGGGTCCCCGCGTGCGCGAGGACGACGTGGCAATTGCGGCCATTCGACGTTTTGCGACACCCGCGTGCGCGACGGCGACCAGGCTTTATGGCAGCAAAATCGACGACCCCGTCGTCTTGCGCGCTTCCAGTTCGATATGGCAGCGCGCCGCGTCGGCCAGGGCGTAACGCTGGTTGATGTCGATCTTGACCTTGCCGGACGCGACCATCTGGAACAGGTCGGCGGCCAACGCCTCGAGATCAACGCGTTTGGCGCAGTAGGAAAACAGCGACGGCCGGGTGATGAACAGCGAGCCGCGCGAGGCCAGTTCGGCCAGCGAAAACGGCGGCACCGGCCCCGAGGCACTGCCGAAACTGACCATCAATCCGAGCGGCTGCAGGCAGTCGAGCGAGCCGATAAACGTGTCCTTACCAATCGAATCGTAGACTACCGGCACCATCTCGCCGTTGGTAATCTCGCGCACCCGTTCGGTAAAATTTTCGGTGTTGTAATTGATGACGTGCGCCGCGCCGGCCGCTTTGGCGAGCGCGGCCTTCTCTTCCGAACCCACCGTGCCGATCAGCGTGGCGCCGATTGCCTTGGCCCACTGGCAGGCAATCAGGCCGACGCCGCCAGCCGCCGCATGGAACAGGATGGTGTCGCCCGGCTTGACCTTGTAGGTGCGGTTGAGCAGGTATTGCACGGTCATCCCTTGCAGCATCATCGCCGCGCCAGTCTCGAAGGAAATCTCGTCTGGCAGGCGCAGCAGCACCGCCGCCGGCACGTTGCGCACCTGCGCGTAGGCGCCGGTCGGCCCGCCCGCATACGCCACCCGGTCGCCGACCGCTACTTCCGTCACGCCCTCGCCGATCGCCTCGACGACGCCGGCGCCTTCCTTGCCCAAGCCGCCAGGCAGCGGCTGCGGATACAGGCCGGTGCGAAAGTACACGTCGATGAAGTTGACGCCGATCGCCTGCTGCCGCACCTGTGCCTCGCCCGGGCCGGGCGCTTTGATCTCGATGTCGACGTACTCGAGCACCTCAGGGCCGCCGGTGCGGCTGAACTGAATCGCTTTGGTCATCATGTTATTTTCCTTTGCTTGAGCGTGAGACGAGCTGCAGTTGCGACAGCACCAGGTGGGCTGTCGATAAATTGGTGGCGCAGGCCACGTTGTGGACGTCGCAGGCGCGCACCAGGGCATTGATGTCCGGCTCGTGCGGCTGCGGCGTCATCGGGTCGCGCAGAAAGATGACGGCATCGATCAAACCTTCGACCAGCGCCGCGCCGATCTGCAGGTCGCCGCCGTACGGACCGGACAGCTTGCGCTCGACAGCCAGGCCGAGCTCGTTGGCCAGGCGCGCGCCGGTGGTGCCGGTGGCGCTCAAACTGCAGCCGCGCAGGAAGTCGAGATATTCCGCCGCGAACGACACCATGTCGTCTTTTTTCTCGTCGTGGGCGATCAGGGCGATACGTGGTTTCATGCGAGCGGCGCTTTCTAGGTTAAGTTTTTTTCGACCGCAGCCAGGTGCCGGCTTGCGACGGTAGGGGCATGGGCGGCTGCCGTTTTGTTCATTAAGCAATTGTAGAGGGAATTGCAAAAGGCGGTTGACGGCGCCGGATTCTTGTCGCCCCCGCGTTCGCCAGGACGACGGCTCCTTTGGAGTCGCCCTTCCACGCTCGATTCCCCGATGCCGCTATGCTAAAATGTGCGCCACTCTCGCATACCCTCCAAGAAAGATCCATCATGGCTGGACACAGCAAATGGGCCAATATCAAGCACAAGAAGGCTGCCACCGACGCCAAGCGCGGCAAGGTCTGGACGCGGCTGATCAAGGAAATCACGGTGGGCGCGCGCCTCGGCGGCGCCGACGTCGCGGCCAACCCGCGATTGCGCCTGGCGGTCGACAAGGCTGCTGATGCCAACATGCCGAAAGAAAACGTCACCCGTGCGATCCAGCGCGGCTCCGGCGGCCTCGAAGGCGTCAACTACGAAGAAGTGCGTTATGAAGGCTATGGCATCGGCGGCGCGGCGATCATCGTCGACTGCATGACCGACAACCGCGTGCGCACGGTGGCCGAAGTGCGCCACGCTTTCAACAAGCACGGCGGCAACATGGGCAACGAAGGCTCGGTCGCATTCATGTTCAAGCATTGCGGCCAGTTGCTGTTCGCCCCCGGCGTCGATGAAGACAAGCTGATGGAAGCGGCACTCGACGCCGGCGCCGACGACGTGGTGCAGGACGACGAAGGCGGTTTCGAAGTGCTGTGCGACCCGTTCGCTTTCGCGGCTTTGAAGGACGCGCTGGAAAAAACCGGCTTCAAGGCCGAAGTGGCCGAAATCATCTGGAAGCCGGACGCCGAGACGGTGCTGGCCGGCGAAGACGCCATCAAGATGCAAAAAATCCTCGATGCGCTCGAAAACCTCGACGACGTGCAAGAAGTTTCTACCAACGCTTTGATCGAAGAGTAAGACGATTATGAAAATCCTGGTAGTCGGCTCTGGTGGCCGTGAACACGCACTGGCCTGGAAACTGGCCCAATCGGAGCGCATCCAGATGGTGTATGTCGCGCCCGGCAACGGCGGCACGGCGCGCGACGGCCGGCTCGTCAACGTCGACCTAACCGACCCGGCGCAACTGGCCGACTTCGTCGTCGCCGAGCACGTCGCCTTTACCGTCGTCGGCCCCGAAGTGCCGCTGGCGGCGGGCATCGTCAACCTGTTTCGCGCCCGCGGCCTGAAAATTTTCGGGCCGACGAAAGAAGCGGCGCAGCTGGAAAGCTCGAAGGATTTCGCCAAGGCCTTCATGCAGCGCCACGGCATTCCGACCGCCGCCTACAAAACTTTTTCCGACGTCGCTCAAGCCCACGCCTACATCGATGCGCAAGGCGCGCCCATCGTCATCAAGGCCGACGGCCTGGCCGCCGGCAAGGGCGTGGTCGTCGCGATGACGCTGCAGGAAGCGCACGACGCGGCCGACCTGATGCTGCTCGATAACCGCCTCGGCGACGCCGGCGCGCGCATCGTCGTCGAAGAATTTTTGGCCGGCGAAGAAGCGAGCTTCATCGTCATGTGCGACGGCAAACACGTCCTGCCACTGGCCACCAGCCAGGACCACAAGCGCCTGAAAGACCACGACGAAGGCCCCAACACCGGCGGCATGGGCGCTTATTCGCCGGCGCCGATCGTCACCCCGGAGATGCATGCGCGCGTGATGCGCGAGGTCATCAACCCGACCATCAACGGCATGGCCAAGGACGGCACTGTCTTCACCGGCTTCCTGTACGCCGGCCTGATGATCGACGCCCAGGGCAATCTGAAGACGCTCGAATTCAACTGCCGCATGGGCGACCCGGAAACACAGCCGATCATGGCGCGCCTGAAGAGCGACCTGGTCAGCGTGATGGAGCACGCCATCAACGGCACGCTCGATACGGTCGAACTGGAATGGGACCGCCGTACCGCGGTGGGCGTGGTGATGGCCGCTCCTGGCTACCCGGACAACGCGCGCAAGGGCGACGTCATCGACGGCATCCCGGCTGAAACGCCGGAGTGCGTCACCTTCCATGCCGGCACCACGATCGTGGACGGCACGCTGCAGACCAACGGCGGGCGCGTGCTGTGCGTCGTGGGGCTGGGCGACAGCATCAAGACGGCGCAGAAGCAGGCGTACGAAACAGTCGACAAGATCCGCTTCAATGGCGCGCAGTTCAGGCGCGATATCGGGTGGCGGGGATTGAAGCATTGAGCTAGGGGTCAGACCCCGGTCGAGGTGGTGCCTGCAACTCCGGGGTCAGACCCCCAACTGAACCAGCGGGGTCTGACCCCTCCGGTCCATATCATAAAACCCACCGTCAGTGTACAATCTGTCCTCACTTTTTTAATCCCCGAACCCCGCCCGATGTCATCCCCCTCCCCTCTCGCCGTCAAGGCTTGGCTGCTCGACCTGCAATCGCGTATCGTGCAGGCGCTCGAAGGCGTCGACGGCAAGCCGTTTGCGCGCGACGAATGGCAGCGGCCCGAGGGCGGCGGCGGCATCTCGCGCCTGATCGAGGACGGCAACGTGTTCGAGCGCGGCGGCGTCAACTTCTCGCACGTCACCGGCGCCAGCCTGCCGCCCTCGGCCGCGGCCGCGCGTCCCGAGCTGGTCGGGCGCGCGTGGGAAGCGATGGGCGTCTCGCTGGTGCTTCATCCGCGCAACCCATATGCGCCGACGGTGCACATGAACGTGCGCTTTTTCGAAGCGGTCGCCGAAGGACTGGAGCCGGTCTGGTGGTTCGGCGGCGGGATGGACCTGACGCCTTACTACGGCTTCAATGAGGACGCGCGCCACTTCCACCAGGCCTGCCACGATGCGCTCGCGCCCTTCGGCGGCGCGCTGCACGAGCGCTTCAAGGCCTGGTGCGACCAGTATTTTTACATCAGGCACCGCAAGGAGCCGCGCGGCGTCGGCGGCGTCTTTTTTGACGACTTCAACGAAGCCGGCTTCGACCAGAGCTACGCGATGACGCAAAGCGTGGGCGACGCCTTCCTGCTGGCCTACCTGCCGATCCTGCAGCGCCGCGAAGGCACGCCGTACGGCGAGCGCGAACGCGACTTCCAGGCCTACCGGCGCGGCCGTTACGTCGAGTTCAACCTGGTGTGGGATCGCGGCACGCTGTTCGGCCTGCAGTCGGGCGGGCGCACCGAGGCGATCCTGATGTCGATGCCGCCGATCGTCAAATGGCGCTACGACTGGCATCCGGAACCGGGCAGCGCCGAAGCGGCGCTGTACTCGGACTTCTTGGTGCATAAAGACTGGCTGGCGACGTGACCGCATGCGTCGCACTGCTGGGAGGCAGTTTCGACCCGGTTCATCGCGGCCACGTGGCGCTGGCCGCACTGTTTGGCGCGCTGCTTCACCCCGACCAGCTGCGCGTCGTCCCGGCCGGCAATCCATGGCAGAAAACCGGGCTGAAGGCGAGCGCCGGCGAGCGCATCGCGATGATCGAACTGGCGTTTCGCGAAGCAGGGCTGGACGTCATGGTCGACCGCCAGGAGATCGATCGCAGTAAAGGTAACGATGGAGACAACGGCGGCGGCGCGCCGACCTACACCATCGACACACTGCGCCAGCTGCGCGCCGAACTGGGGCCCGCCGCATCGATCGTGTTCCTGGTCGGCGCCGACCAGCTGCCGCAGCTTGACAGCTGGCGCGACTGGCGCGCGCTGTTCGACTACGCCCATATCGGCGTCGGCGCGCGGCCCGGATATTCGCTGGCGCTGACGCAAGCACAATTGCCCAGCGCCGTCGCGCAAGAAATTGAAACACGCCAGGGGAGCCTGGAACAGCTACGTACTACACCGTCCGGCAGGGTTTTCCTGGCCGAGGCGCTGGCAGTGGACATCTCAGCCACCCAGATTCGTGCTGCGCTACAACGTGGAGAGCAGGTAAATTCGCTTATCTCCCCGGTAGTGCTAGACTACATTCAACAACATAATTTATACAAAGCCTAATGGATATTAAAAAACTGCAAACCCTCGTCGTTGACGCACTCGAGGACGTCAAAGGCCAGGACATCACCGTATTCGACACGGTACACCTGACCAGCCTGTTCGACCGCATCGCCGTCGTTTCCGGCACCTCGAACCGCCAGACCAAGGCGCTTGCCGCCTCGGTGCGCGACAAGGTCAAAGACGCCGGCGGCGACGTCATCGGCATGGAAGGTGAAGACACCGGCGAATGGGTACTGGTCGACCTGGGCGACATGGTCGTCCACATCATGCAGCCGGCAATCCGCCAGTACTACCGTCTTGAAGAAATCTGGGGCGACAAGCCGGTCAAGCTCGGCGCCGCCAAGCGCAAGGGCACCCTTGAGGCGTCCGAGGTCAAGGAGTCGGCCGCCAAGCCGAAGTCGAAGCACCTCGCCTCGACCCAGGAAGCGCCGGAAGTCAAGCCGGTCAACGAGCGCAAGCCCGCAGCGAAAAAAGCAGCGGCCAAGAAAGCCGTCGCCGCCAAGAAGCCAGCGGTCAAGAAGGCCTCGAAAGCAGTCGGCAAAGTGGTGAAAATCGCGCCGACCAAGACCGAAGTGGCAGCCGTCAAGGCGCTCAAGGCGCAGCCGGCCAAGCGCGTTGCCGCGGTCAAGGCAGCCAAGCCTGCGGCCGACGCCGTGCCGGAAAAAAAGGTCATCAAGCGGGTCGCCAAAAAAGCCGTCGAGCAGTAAATCCGTGCAGCTCATTATCGCTGCGGTCGGCCACAAGATGCCGGCCTGGATCGAGACCGGGTTTGTTGAGTACACCAAGCGCATGCCGCCCGAGCTGCGCGTCGTACTCAAGGAAATCAAGCCGGTCGAGCGTTCCGGCAGCAAGACCGCCGCCACCGCGATGGCGCTCGAGCGCGAGCGCATCGAACAAGCGCTGCCGAAGAACGTGCGCATCATCGCCCTCGATGAGCACGGCCTTGACCTCACCAGCGTCGGCCTGTCGCGGCAGCTGATGCAGTGGCAGCAGGACGGGCGCGACACCGCCTTCCTGATCGGCGGGGCCGACGGCCTCGATCCGGTATTGAAGGCGAAGGCCGAAGGGCTGATCCGCATCTCGAGCATGACGCTGCCACACGGCATGGTGCGTGTCATGCTGGCCGAGCAGTTGTACCGGGCGTGGTCGATCACACAAAATCACCCCTATCACCGGGTCTGACCTACCCTATTTTTACTTTACGATGAAACTGATCGACAAGAAGATCTACCTGGCCTCAAAAAGCCCGCGGCGGCGCGAGCTGCTGCGCCAGATCGGCGTCGATTTCGAGCTGCTGTCGCTGCGCAGCGACGCCGCGCGCGGCGCCGACGTCTCCGAGCTCGAGCTGCCGGGCGAGGCACCGCCTGACTACGTGGCGCGGGTGGCCAACGAAAAAGCGGCGTTCGCATGGCACGTGGTGCAGTGCCGGCGCTTGCCGGCGCGCCCGGTGCTGGCGGCCGATACCACCGTCGCCCTCGACGGCGAGATCCTGCACAAGCCGGCCAACCTCGATGAAGCGGTGCGCATGCTCGAACGCCTGTCCGGCCGCACCCACCAGGTGTTGACGTCGGTCGCGGTCCACCACAAAAACTTCACCGGGCAGTTCACCCAGGTCTCGCAGGTGCGCTTCGCCACCTTGAGCGCGCAATCGATCAAGGCGTATTGCGTCACGGGCGAGCCGTACGACAAGGCCGGCGGCTACGGCATCCAGGGCCTTGCCGCGCTGTTCGTCGAGCACATCGACGGCAGCCATTCCGGCATCATGGGATTGCCGCTGTTCGAGACGGCGCAACTGCTGCGGCAGGCGGGGCTGCCGCAGGCTTGATCTTGCTGTCGTCTCGCGAACGCGGGACCGCATTACTGCGAAAAATCGTTAGCGCCAAACGGCGCCGGCAATTGTGCATCGCGCAAATTGGATCCCCGCATTGGCGCGGACGACAAGAAGCGCATGACGCCCCGGATCAGCCCCCCGCCGGACGCGCTCGCGTGTATCATCGCAGCTATGAACGAAGACATCCTTATCAATATCACGCCCCAGGAAACGCGCGTCGCGCTGATCCTGCAGGGAGCCGTGCAGGAACTGCACATCGAACGCACGCTCACGCGCGGGCTGGCCGGTAACGTCTACTTGGGGAAAGTGGTGCGGGTGCTGCCGGGGATGCAATCGGCGTTCATCGACATCGGCCTGGAGCGCGCCGCTTTCCTGCACGTGGCCGATATCTGGGAAGCGCGCACCCACGACGGCCCGACCGTCGCGCCGACCGCGATCGAAAAAATCCTGTTCGACGGCCAGGTGCTGACGGTGCAGGTGATCAAGGATCCGATCGGCACCAAGGGCGCGCGCCTGTCGACCCAGGTCTCGATCGCCGGGCGCATGCTGGTCTACCTGCCGCAGGACAGCCACATCGGCATCTCGCAGAAAATCGAAAAGGAGTCCGACCGCGACCGCTTGCGCAACCGCTTGCAAAGCCTGCTGCCGGAGGAAGAAAAAGGCGGCTACATCGTGCGCACGATGGCCGAGGAAGCGTCCGATACCGACCTCGCCGCCGACGTCGACTACCTGCGCAAGACGTGGGGCGCGATTTGCCTCGGCGCGCGCACCCGCCCCGCCACCAGCCTGCTGTACCAGGACCTGAACCTGGCCCAGCGCGTGCTGCGCGATTTCGTGCACGACGAGACGGCCACCATCCAGGTCGACTCGCGCGAAAACTTCGTGGCGCTGGTCGAATTCGCCAAGGCCTACACCCCGAGCGAAGTGGCGCGCCTGCAGCACTACTCGGGCGAGCGGCCGCTGTTCGACCTGTACGGCGTGGAAGAAGAAATCCTGCGCGCGCTGGGCCGGCGCGTCGACCTCAAGTCGGGCGGTTACCTGATCGTCGACCAGACCGAGGCGATGACGACGATCGACGTCAACACCGGCGGTTTTGTCGGCGGGCGCAATTTCGCCGACACGATTTTCAAGACCAACCTGGAGGCCGCGCAAGCGATCGCGCGCCAGCTGCGGCTGCGCAACCTGGGCGGCATCATCGTCCTCGACTTCATCGACATGGACAATGCCGAGCACCGCAACGCCGTGCTGACCGAGCTGAAAAAGACCTTGTCGCGCGACCGCACCAAGGTGTCGGTCAGCTTCTTCTCGGCGCTCGGGCTGGTGGAAATGACGAGGAAGCGCACCCGCGAGTCGCTCGCCCACATCCTGTGCGAACCGTGCCCGGCTTGCGCCGGCAAAGGCCAGGTCAAGACCAGCCGCACCATCTGCTACGAGATCTTGCGCGAACTGCTGCGCGAAGCGAAACAGTTCAACCCGCGCGAATTTCGCATCCTCGCCTCGCAAGAAGTGGTCGACCTGTTCCTCGAAGAAGAGTCGCAGCACCTGGCGCTGCTGGGCGACTTCATCGGCAAGCGGATTTCGCTGCAGGTCGAGAATACGTATCATCAGGAGCAGTACGACGTGATTTTGATGTAGCGAATTTTCCGCTCAACGCCTCGTGCTTAAACCAGGTAAATCTACCTTTTCTGTGGCCGCCCGGATCGTATCAGGGCTTCCGGCTTTTCTCTGCAAGCTCGATTGACGCCAGCGTATCGCGTGCCGCCTGCGACCAACACAAACGAAGTGATCAGCGCGTGCACGCATATTTTTTAAGCCGGTGAATCATCGAAAGTCCCTTGAGTAAATATGTGTTTTCTAATTTCACCGGAGATTGACTTTCGACGCAGGCGCATGGCGCCGACCCGCATTCTCGACGAGTTGTTAGTGCGCAACTGTCGCCTATTGACACAAGACGGTGCCAACGAAGCTGTTGCAAAATATAAAAGCTTTGCCACGCCTGGGCTTTTGTTAACACTGAACAACACCGCGATAGTATCGCCGCCGCCAGGCAAAGCCGCCCGGAGGGCTGTATCCGGCGATGGAAATGCCGCTGCAGATTACCACGATGATCGCCTTGCGATTGCGCGGTTTTGCGCTTGCCGCCAGCCATCAGGATGGCAGCGTACGCGGCGCTAACCGGCATAGGTCGCCTTGTATTTTGCGGCCATCTCCGGCTCCGAGCGCGGCCACCCGCGCCGCGTTGTCGAACTGGTCCCAGGCGAAGGAAAAAGCGTGACCGACAGAAATGAATATATATTCATAATTCAAAGAAACAAGCGCCGCATTCTATCCAAGATACGCACTTATCATAAGATAAATAGTATTGCTTTAGATAAATGAAACTTGCTTTACGAGAAGTAAAATTGTCGGAAAAGTAGTACTATGGCGAGGTAACTCGATAATGGCAAACCCGTCGAAAGCCGGGGACGCAAAACCACTGGTCTAACGGCGTCTGACGCCTATGACGGCAGGGTCGCCGAAAGTGATCTGCGAGGGAGCGTTTTCCCTTGACCTCGCGCGCCCTTTTTTCCGGTTCTGCGTTTCGACGATCGAGGCACCGTCACCACATCGTGGTACGGCTTGATGGATGAACCAGGCGCTGCAAATGAACACCAATTTTCACTTCAGCCGCACAAAACGCCCATTGGCGGCGCTTGCCTGCGCCCTGGTCATGGTCACCCAAAGTGTCATGGCCAAGGCCGGAAACGACACGGCCTTGGCCAGCGCCGCGGTACTGGCCACGCCGGTCGTGGTGACCAAAACCGCTGACCTGTCGTTCGGCAAGTTCGCCGCCGGAACGGCCGGCAGCATCACCATCAGCACCAGCGGCACGCGCAGCGTCAGCGGCGGCGTGCTGGCCTTCGCCGACGGCCCCGCCATGACGGCGGCAGCGTTCGTCGTCTCCGGCGCGCCGGGCGCCGCCTACAGCATCACGCACAGCGGCACCGCGACCTTGTCGCGCCTCGGCGGCGTGGATACGATGTTGATGACAAAATCGAGTGCCGGTGGTGCCGCTGGTGCCGCCAATGGGACTACCAACGCCGCCCCGGGAAGCGTCTTGAATAACGGTTCCCAGACCATCTACATCGGCGCGACCCTGGACGTTGGTGCGGGCCAGGCCGGCGGCTCCTACTCCGGCACCCTCGCCGTCACCGTCGAATACAACTAGCCGGCGACTTCCCTTACATTCACTTTACTTCAGCGTGCTTGCTGAGCGCATTGATGCCGGGGTTTTCCAGCAGCCGTTTTGGCGCGCCATTGCGCACCGCCGGCAGCATGGCCCGCAGCAGCGGCCGCAACGGCCGGGGTCAGGTCGTATGTCAAGCGCGTGTACTTCTGCTCCGACACCCCGGCCGCGGTCCCGCCGATGCAGAAAAAACAGGCGTCGAAGTCATTTACGATGTTCCTTCTATTAGCGTGCCGGGGTGAGCGGGCTTGCGCCAGCCGCCGATGGAAAAAACAGCTGCTGCCCGCCAGGCCTGAACGCGGCGATGCGCTGCTGGCCTTCGCTGGACGTGATCCAGTCGATCAGCAATCGCGCGCCCTTGTGGTTGATGTCTTTGTGGCGCGCCGGGTTCACCGCGATGATGCCGTACGGATTGAACATCGACTTGTCGCCCTCGACGACGATCTGCAGCCCGGTCCTGGCCTTGTAGGCGCCATAGGTCGCGCGGTCGGTCAGCGTGTAGGCCTGCAGTTCGGCCGCCATGTTGAGCACTTCACCCATGCCCAGGCCCGCCGAGATGTAGCGGGCGCCTGCCGGCATCACGCCGGCCGCCTTCCAGTAATTTTTCTCCATCAGGTCGGTGCCCGAATTGTCGCCGCGCGCGATGAATTTGGCGCCGCTCGAAGCGATTTTGCGAAACGCCGCCAGCACGTCGCGCCCGCCGCGCAGCTTGGCCGGGTCCGACACCGGCCCGGCTACCACGAAGTCGTTGTACATGACGTCGCGCCGGTCGATGCCGTAGCCGTCGGCGACGAATTTGTCTTCCATCGGCCGCGCATGCACCAGCATGACGTCGACGTCGCCGTTTTTCGCCAGTTCGAGCGCCTTGCCGGTGCCGACCGAAATGACGTGGACCTTGGCGCCGGTTTTTGCCTCGAACGCGGGCAGCAGGTAGCCGAGCAGGCCGGAGTTTTCGGTGCTGGTCGTGGTCGACAACCGGATCACATCGGCGGCATCGGCGGCGCCGGCAATGCCCGGCAGCAGAGAAGAGGCGATTGGCAAAGACGCGGCGATCATGAGGGATAGCAGGGTACGGCGTTTCATGCTGGCTCCTTGAAAAATGAAGATAACAGGACTAACGATACTCAATGTGCCCATCGCGCAGTTTCAGCCGGCGCACGTTGGCCAGCCCGATCAGGTCGGGGTCGTGGCACGCCATCACCACGCTGCTGCCGGCTGCGATCAAGGTCGGAATCAGCGCGATGACCTGCTCGCGCGCGGCGCCGTCGAGATTGGCGGTCGGCTCGTCGAGCAGCAGCAGGCGTGGCCGCAGCACCTTGGCGCGCGCCAGCGCCACGCGCTGCTTCTCGCCGCCCGACAGGCTCACCGGGTCGCTCGCGCGCAGGTGCTCGACGCCGGCCCACGCCATCGCCTGCGCCACCTCGAAGTCCACCTGCGCTTTCGCCGCGCCGCGCGCGGTCAATCCGTAGCCGATATTGTGCGCCACGCTGGTCGAGAACATGATCGGGTGCTGGTGGACGTAGCCCACCGCCTCCCGCATCGCGCCCGGATACGGCGCCAGCGCCAGCGCCTTGCCGTCGAACGACAAGGCCTGAGCCTCAGCTGGCTCAAGGCCGGCCAGCACGCGCAGCAGGGTGCTCTTGCCGGCGCCATTGACGCCCGTCAGCACGTAGGCGCTGGCGGCCTCCAGGGTGAAGCGCTCGATGTCGAACAACCGGCGTTCGCCGAACTGCTTGCGCAGCTTGTCGATGACCAGCAGCGCGCTCACGTATGCCCCCGCGCCATGTGGGCGTCACCCTGCAGCAGCATCAGCGCGCCGTTCATCAACAGCGCGATCGCCACCAGCACCATGCCGAGCGCGATGCCCTGCGAGAATTCGCCCTTGCTCGTCTCTAACGCGATGGCGGTGGTGATGGTGCGCGTCTCGCCGGCGATGTTACCGCCCACCATCAGCGCGCAGCCGACTTCCGAGATCACCCGGCCGAAGCCGCTGATGATTGCCGCCATTACGCCGAAGCGCACTTCATGCAGCACGGTAGCCATCAAGCGCCAGTCTCCCGCGCCATGCGCAATCGCCGTTTCGGCGTAGCGCGGATCGGCCGCCTGCACCGCCGTCAGCGTGAAGGCGACCAGTACCGGCATGGCGATGACGAACTGGCCGGCCACCACGCCGGGCTGCGAAAACAGCCAGTTCAGGCCGCCCAGGGGGCCGGCGCGCGACAGCATCAGGTACAGCAGCAGGCCGATGAGAACGGTCGGCAGCGACAGCGCGGCCTGCGCCAGCCAGATCGCGATGCGGCGCCCGCGAAAGCGGTGCGCGGCGATGGCGTAGCCGAGCATCACCGCCGGCGGCGTCGCCAGCGCCAGGCCGATCAAGCTCGTTTTAAGGGAAATCCAGATGATGCGCCACAGCGCGGCATCACCCGACAGGAGCAGCCCGAACGCCCCGCGGATCGCCTCGAGCAGCGACATCAGGCCGGGCGCGCAGACGGTTCAAACGGTTCTAGCGATTCCGGCTCGAACACGAGGCGGTGCTGGCCGGCGAGCAGCAGGAAGTGCTTGCCGGAGCAGCGCGACAGCAGCGACATGCCGACCCGTTCGGCCACCATGTGCCCCATCTGGGTGGTGCCGGAGCGCGACAGCAGGAACGGGATGCCCATCTGGGCGCCCTTCATCACCATCTCGGAAGTAAGCCGGCCGGTGCTATAAAACACCTTGTCGCCGCCGGCCACGTCGTCGAGCCACATGCGCCCGGCGATCGCATCGACCGCATTGTGGCGGCCGACGTCTTCAAAAAAATACAGCAGTTCGCCCTG
Source organism: Massilia psychrophila (assembly GCF_002760665.1). Classification (GTDB taxonomy): domain Bacteria; phylum Pseudomonadota; class Gammaproteobacteria; order Burkholderiales; family Burkholderiaceae_D; genus JAFCUW01. Next base: position 37,889 of record NZ_PDOB01000008.1, read on the forward strand.
GTTGGAAAACAGCGCGCAGCCGTGCACCGAGCCGGCCTGCTTGTAGATGGATTTCTGGGTGCGGATCTGGTCGACGATCTTGTAGACGACCGACTGGCGCAGGCGCGCGTCAGGCGGCAGCGCGATCTGGTCGATCTCGTCCATCAGGCCGCCGAACACCGAGCCCTGGCCGCAGCCGGTGGTGACGACTTTTTTGGAGGTGCGCTGCTCGACGTCGGCGATGCCGTTACGGGTAACGACGGCGACCGCGTCGACTGCCCAGTCGACCTGCACCGATTCGATTTCCTCGATCGACTTGACCAGCCGCTGGTTGCGCAGGTAGCCGAGCGTCAGCGCCTCGGGGGCGCCGCCCAGCGTCATCAGGGTGACCAGTTCGCGCTTGTCGACGTACAGCGTCAAGGGACGTTCGGCCGGAATGGCAATGAGGGAACGGCGGCCGCGCTCATCGACGACTTCGACATCGTGGGTAAGGTTGGCGCTCGCCTGCGACAATTGCGGGCGGAGTAGGGAAAAAGGCATCATGCGCGATATTGTGCCATATCTCCTTTGCAGGGACAGGGCGGACACTGGAAGGAATTGGGAAATACTGGCCGAAGATGGATCGGTCGGCGCTGCGCCGGGCTCAGGTCATGCCGTGAGCCCGGCGCAGTTTTGTGGGTTTCTGCGAGATTCTGATCGTTGCCGATCAGGTCAACAGCTTTACTTGAACAGAATCACCGCTTTTTGCACGGTGATGCCGATGCCGATCGCCAGAGGGATGCCGACTGCCGCCCAGGCGAGCACGACCAGCGCCGGGCTGGTAGCGCTGACGCCGTTGCCGGAGTTGTCGCCATTGCCATTCGCACTGACCGAATCGCGCTCATGGGCCAGCTTGCGCTCGGCAGCCAGTTCCTGCTCGTTCATGAAATGCTTGTCGGCAATTGGACGCACCAGTGCGTTGCAGACCAGGCCAGCCAGGATCAGCGCGGCCAGCACGTACATCGTCACGTCATAGGCTTGCGCCTTCGGCACGCCGTTGGCGATCTGGTATTCGCGGATGTAATTGACCAGCACCGGGCCGAGCACGCCGGCAGTTGCCCACGCGGTCAGGATGCGGCCGTGGATGGCGCCGACGTTCTGGGTGCCGAACAGGTCGGCAATATAGGCCGGGATGGTGGCAAAACCGCCGCCGTACATCGACAGGATCACGCAGAACGAGGCGACGAAGAACGCCAGCTGGGCCTTGTGGGCGAAGGTCGGAATCGCAGCATACAGCGCCAGCCCGACGATAAAGAACACGAAGTAGGTGTTCTTGCGGCCGATGTAGTCCGAGCAGCTGGCCCAGACGAAGCGCCCGCCGATGTTGAACAGCGACAGCAGGCCGGTGAAGCCGGCAGCGATTGCCGCGATCTGGCCTTTTTGCGCCAGCGACAGGTCATTGAAAGGAATGTCGACGCCAATCAGCGCGCCGCCAAACACTTCCTGCAGCAACGGTGACGACATGCCGAGGATACCGATACCGGCCGATACGTTCAGCATCAACACGCCCCACAGCAGCCAGAACTGCGGAATGCCCCAGACCCGGCTGACGTGCACGTGGCGGCTGGTGATCATGGAATTGCCCGCCTTGGTTGGCGCGGTCCAGCCGGCCGGCTTCCAGCCCGACGCCGGCACCCGGTAGCCGAGCGCGCCGGCCATCATGAACACGAAATAGATCGCAGCCATCGCCAGGAAGGTCTGCCAGGCGCCGACCGATTCCGGGGTGGCGAAAAACTTCATCAGCGCAACAGCCAGTGGCGCGCCGATCATGGCGCCGCCGCCAAAGCCCATGATGGCCATGCCGGTGGCCATGCCACGGCGGTCAGGAAACCATTTGATCAGGGTCGACACCGGCGAAATGTAGCCGAGGCCAAGACCGAAGCCGCCGATCACGCCCGAGCCGAGCCACATCAGCCAGATCTGGTGGGTGTAGATGCCCAAGGCAGAAATGACCAGGCCGCCGCACCAGCACACTGCGGCGACGACACCGGCCTTGCGCGGACCGGCGTGTTCCAGCCAGCCGCCGAACAGCGCCGCGGACAGGCCAAGGAACACGAAAAACAGCGAATACATCCAGCCCAGCATGGAAATTTTCCAGTCGCAGCCGGTAGCGGTAATCTGCGCGAAAAAGCCCATGTCGGCGCTACACGCGATCGACTGGGTCAGGCCGATGGCGCGCGACAGCGGCAGCCAGAACACTGAAAAACCATACGCCATGCCGATGCACAGGTGAATTGCCAGTGCTGCTGGCGGTACCAGCCAGCGGTTAAAACCCGGCCCGGCAATCGTGCGTTCTTTATCAAGAAAAGACATTATTTACTCATAATTTTTTATAAAAACAACAATATGCAAATAAAAGCATATTGCACCCCCAACTTTTTTGTGGCCCGAGAGTACCACGGTCCGGCATGTTTTGTGCACTTCATCGACATACGCAGTTGCCGGCGATGGCAAATTACGGTCCACGACAGTGGCAGGACCTGAGCGCAGACGGTCTGCGTGTGCCTTGCAAATTCATGTTTTGAAAAGCAATTGACAAGGCATCAACGGATTGGCACACTTGGCCCGACCATGCGAACCAAGGGTGAACCATCAACGCTGGGGACACGCCGAGTACTTCCATGATGCCAGCCACACACCGATGATCCGCGACCAAGAAACCCTCCAGCTCCTCCTCGACAGTGTTTCGCGTTTCGTGCGCGACGTACTGGTGCCCAACGAAAACCTGGTTGCCGAGACCGACGAAATGCCGCCAGCGATCGTGGCGCAGATGCGCACGCTCGGCCTGTTTGGCCTGTCGATCCCCGAGCAGTACGGCGGCCTGCAGCTGACGATGGAGGAAGAAGTGCGCGTCGCGTTTGAAATCGCCCGTGCCTCGCCCGCCTTTCGCTCGCTGATCGGCACCAACAACGGCATCGGCTCGCAAGGCATCGTCATCGACGGCACGGAGCAGCAAAAGCAGCATTACCTGCCCAAACTGGCGGCCGGCGACATCATCGGCGCGTTTGCGCTGACCGAGCCGGGGTCCGGTTCCGACGCGGCGTCGCTGCGCACCAGCGCCGTGCGCGACGGCGACTTCTATATCCTCAACGGCAGCAAGCGCTACATCACCAACGCGCCCGAAGCGGGCATCTTCACCGTCATGGCGCGCACCGATCCGGCCAAGCGCGGCGCCGGCGCGATCTCGGCCTTCATCGTCGAGAAAGACACGCCCGGGCTGTCGCTGGGCAAAATCGACAGGAAAATGGGGCAGCGCGGCGCCCACACCTGCGACGTCCATTTCGACAACTGCCGCGTGCCGGCGGCGAACCTGATCGGCGCCAAGGAAGGGGTCGGCTTCAAGACGGCCATGAAGGTGCTCGACAAGGGCCGGCTGCACATCGCCGCGGTGTGCGTCGGCGCGGCCGAACGGATGCTCGACGACGCGCTGCGCTACGCAATGGAGCGCCAGCAGTTCGGCCAGCCGATCGTTCAATTCCAGCTGATCCAGGCGATGCTGGCCGACAGCAAAACGGAGATCTACGCCGCCCGCTGCATGGTAATCGATTGCGCCCGCATGCGCGACGACGGCGCCGACGTCGCGCTCGAGGCGTCGTGCTGCAAGCTGTTCGCCTCCGAGATGTGCGGCCGCGTGGCCGACCGCTCGGTGCAGATCCACGGCGGCGCCGGCTACATCGCCGACTACGCGGCCGAACGCTTCTACCGCGACGTGCGCCTGTTCCGTATTTACGAGGGCACGTCGCAGATCCAGCAGATCGTCATCGCCCGCAACATGATCCGGGCGGCGCAGAAGTGATGAAGTGGTCATGAATACCCCTGCGCTGGCAGGCGCCCTGCCCGCCCGCATCTGCGCCATCGTGCGCGCGCAGGCCGCGCGCACGCCCCATTCGCCGGCCCTGCATCAGGCTGGCCGCAGCTGCAGCTACGCCGAGCTGGCGATGCAGGTCGACGCGCATGCGGCGCTGTTGCGCCAGCTCGGCGTGCGCGCCGGCGACCGGGTGATGGTGATCGGCGAAAACTGCGTCGCTCAGGTCGCTTTGATTTTCGCGGCGGCCGAACTCGACGCCTGGATCGTCAACGTCAACGCCCGCCTGTCGCACGCGGAAGTGGCGACCATTCGCCAGCACAGCGGCGCGCGGCGCGTGCTGTACCTGGTCGCCGATTCAGCCGAAGCCGGGATGCACGCCAAGCGCGACGCCGCCGCCGCGATCGGGGGCATGGCCGGCTTGTCCGCCGGCCCGCTGAACCAGCAATGCAGCGCCGAACCGGTAGAGCCAGGCAACGGCCAGGTCGCCGCCCTGATCTATACCACCGGCACCACCGGCCAGCCGAAGGGGGTGATGCTGACGCACCGCAACCTGCTCTTCATCGCCGCCGTGTCGAGCACCCTGCGCGGCCTGGCGCCGCAAGACCGCGCTTACGGCGTGCTGCCGATCTCGCATGTCTACGGCCTGGCGTCGGTCATGCTCGGCACCTTGTACGCGGGCGCCTGCCTGTATCTGTCACCACGTTTTTCCAGCGCCGCCATGCTGCGCGCCATCAGCGAAGACAAGCTGACGATTTTGCAGGGCGTGCCGGCGATGTACGCACGGCTGGTAGAACTGACGGCGCCGCTGCCGGCGCCGCTCGCTTCAACGCTACGCTTCATCTACGCCGGCGGCTCGCCGCTCGACCCGAACCTGAAACAGCAGGTCGAGCAGCTGCTTGGGCTGCCACTGCATAACGGCTACGGCATGACCGAAAGCGCGCCGACCATCAGCCAGACCAGGCTCGATGCGCCGCGCGCCGACACCTCGGTCGGCACCGCCATTCCCGGCGTCGAGGTGCGCATCGTCGACGCCGGCGGCGCCGGCGTCAACCTTGGCGACACCGGCGAACTGTGGGTGCGCGGCCCGAACGTCATGCGCGGGTATTACCGCGACCCGGCGCAAACAGCGGCGACAATGCGCCCCGGCGGCTGGCTCAATACCGGCGACATGGCGCGCCAGGACAGCGATGGCGCCCTGTTCATCGTCGGGCGCACCAAGGAGTTGATCATCCGCTCGGGCTTCAATGTCTATCCGCTGGAGGTGGAGACGGTGCTCAACGCCCACCCCGGCGTGATCCAGTCGGCGGTGGTGGGGCGCAATGTGGGCGCCGGCAACGAAGAGGTGGTGGCGTTCGTCGAAGCGGACTGCGGCAATCCACCAGGCCCGCAGGAATTGCATCACTACCTGGCAGAACGCCTGTCGGCCTACAAGTGCCCGTCCGAGATCGTGATCATGGCGGCGCTGCCGGCGGCGGCGACCGGAAAAATTTTGAAAGGCCAGTTGAAAGCACTGGCGCAAAGCATGCCACCAAATGAAGTCACACAAAATGACACCACAGGAGACACATGATGACGACCAGGTTCAAGCTTATCGGGCTGGCAGCCCTTGCTTCGGCAGCACTGATGGGTGGCGGCAGCGCCGGCGCTGAAGAGATCAAGGTCGGCGCCGAGCTGCCGCTGACCGGGTCGCTGGCAAGGGTCGGCGCCGGCATGCAGGAAGGAATCATGGTCGCGGCCGACGTATTCAACAAGACCAACGGCAAGCACACCATCAAGATCATCACCATCGACGACGAGTCGGCGCCGGCCAAGGCCATCGCCGCGGTCGAAAAGCTGGCCAGCGACGGTGTCGTCGCGATCACCGGCGGCTACGGCAGCAACAACATCTCGCCGGCGTCGGACGCCGCCAACAAACTCGGCCTGGTCTACATCACCTCCGGCGGCGTCGACGACAGCCTGGTCAACGCCGGGCGCAAGAATTTTTTCCGCATCAATAACTCGGCCGGTTACGAAAAAGCGATGGTCGGCATGCTCGGCGACGTCGGTGCCAAATCGGTCTCGATCGTCTATTCGACCAAGGACGCCACCGCCAACCTGGCCAAGGACGTCGAAACGGCGCTGGCCGCCAAGGGCGTCAAGGTGACGATGCACTCGTTCGATCCGGCGATCACCGACTTCAAGCCGATCATCAACAAGATCAAGATCCAGGACAAGTCGGAAGTGATCGCGATGGTCGGCTACGAGAACGACTACGTCGGCATCCTGCGCGCCGCGCGGGTGCTCAAACCCGCCGTCAAGGCCATGGTCGGGGTCTGGTCGCTCGCCACCCCGAAAATGGCGTCCGATTTTCCGGACCTGATGCCGAACGTGTACGGCACCGCCCTGCTGCCGTTCCCGGCCCAATTCAAGACCGCCGACGGCAAGGCCTTCGCCGATGCCTACAAGGCGCTGTACAAAAAAGAGCCGGATTACCTGGGCCAGTTCGGCTACGTCCAATCGATGCTGCTGTTCGAAGCGATCGCCCGCGCAGCCGACAAGGGCACGCTCAAGAAAGGCGGCGTCGCCGAAGAGATGCGCAAGACCGACCGCGAGACCCTGATCGGCCGCGTGCAGTTCAGCGCCAACGGCGACAACCTGAACTTCGTGCACCGCATGGGCCAGCATCAGGACAAGAAAATCGTCATCGTCTGGCCGAAGGAAACCGCCACCGGCAAGCTGGCCTATCCGGCCACGCCCTGGTAAGCCGGCATGACTGAACTGATACTGCAGGCGCTGTATTCGGGCTTGCTGCAGGGCGGCTCGTACGCCCTCATCGCCCTGGGCCTGGCGCTGGTGTTCGGCACCATGAAGGTGATCAACCTGGCGCACGGCGAACTGGTGCTGCTGGCCGCCTATGTCGCTTACGCGGTCGAGTCGGGCCTGGGTTTGGGATCAGGCTTCGGTCCCATCTTCGCCATTCCGATCGCGCTGGTGGTGGTCTGCATCGCCGCAGTATCGGTCTATTTCGTCGTCAGCCGCATCAAGATTGATCGCGAGATCAATTCGCTGATCCTTACCTACGGCATCGGCGTCATCCTCACCAACCTCATCCTGCTGGTGTGGCACGCCGACGTGCGCTCAACGAACTCGACCTGGCTGCAGGAGGCATTCGTCGTCGGGCCGTTCTACAGCATGCGCAGCGAACTGATTTTCTTCGGCGTCAGCGTCGCCCTGATGGGCGCACTGTGGTGGTGGCTCGCGCGCAGCTGGTATGGCCGCGCGGTGCGCGCGGTGTCCTCCAACCGCGACGCCGCCGAACTGATGGGGATCGACCCGGGCCGCACCGAACTGGTGTCGTTCATCGTCGCCGGCGTACTGGCCGCCTTCGCCGGCGTGGCGCTGTTTAGCTACGGCGTGATCCAGCCGGCCTACGGCGGCGCGCTGACCGTCAAGGCCTTCATCATCACCGTGCTGGCCGGGGTCGGCTCGATTCCGGGCGTGCTGCTCGGCGCCGTGCTGCTCGGCGTGGCCGAAGCACTGACCGTCACCCTGGCCAGCTCCGCCTTGCAGGAACTGGCGGGCATGACGCTGTTCCTGCTGGTGCTGTTCGTGATGCCCAACGGCCTGTTTGGCGCGGCGCGGCGGCGCGGATGAGCGGCGCGATCAACGCGGGGATAAAAATCAACAAGACGCTGGTCGCACTGATCGTCGCCGGCTACGCCGTGGTGCCGTTCGCGCTCGGCGCCAACAACTACATCATGAGCATGATCGTCGCCGCGCTGGTGATCGGCGGCGTCGCGCTGTCGTGGGCCCTGCTCGGCAACCTGGGCGGCATGGTCAGTTTCGGCCACTCGGCGTTTTTCGGCGTCGGCGCCTATGTGTCGGCGCTTGTCACCGTCAAGCTGGGCGTACCGGTATTGCTCGCGCTGCCGCTGGGCGGCGTCGGTGCGGTGCTGGCGTCGATCGTCATGATGCCGGTGCTGCGCCTGCGCGGCCCCTATTTTGCGCTGGCGATCCTGGCGTACGCGCACATCTTCCGCATCCTCGCCACCGAATGGAGTTCGGTCACCGGCGGCTCGGGCGGGGTGTCCGGGATCCCCGGTTTTCCCACCGTGTTCGGCTTCGACTTCGGCACCAAGATGGGCGCTTACCTGATCGCCCTGACCCTGGTGCTGGTGTTCGCGTTCGCCTACGCGCGCATCCGCGCCAGCTACTATGGCATCGCCCTGCGCGCCATGCACGACAGCGAGGACGCCACCCGCGTCGTCGGCGTCAACAGCACGGTGCTGAAAGCGGCGATGCTGATGGTGTCGGCCTTCATGGCGGGCGTGTTCGGCGCGCTCAACGCCCACTACATCAACTTCCTCGAACCGGACTATGCCTTCAACGCGCTGTGGGTCACGCTGCCGGTCGTGGCCGCCATTTTTGGGGGCTACCGCACCATTTCAGGCCCGGTGATCGGCGCGCTGGTGGTGTACATGGCCGATCAGCTGGTTTTCAAGGCGCTGATGCCGACCGGGCACCAGCTGGTGCTCGGCGTGCTGCTGGTAATGATGATCGTGTTCAGTCCTTCCGGCCTGATGCCCTTGCTTAAAAAATGGACTGCCCGCCATGCTTGAACTTGAAAACGTGTCGGTGCGCTTCGGCGGGCTGACGGCGGTGAACGACGTCAGCCTGAAGATCGGTAGCCACGACGTGATCGGCCTGGTGGGCTCGAACGGCGCCGGCAAGACCACGCTGTTCAACGCCATTTCGGGCCTGGTGCGCCCGAGTACGGGCCGCATCCGCTTCGACGGCCGCGACATTTTGCGCGCGCCGATGTACCTGCGCGCGCGGCTCGGCATCGGCCGCACTTTCCAGGTGCCGCAGCCAATGCACGAACTGACCGTGCGCGAAAACCTGCTGGTGGCGCAGCGCTTCGGCACCGGCCGCGTCGACCACAAGAAGATCGACGACATCCTGGCGTTCACCAGCCTGGCCGACAAGGCCAACCGCCACGCCGCCACGGAACTGGCGCTGACGGAACTCAAAGCGCTGGAAGTAGCCAAGGCGCTGGCGACCGATCCGCAGCTGCTGCTGCTGGACGAGGTGCTGGCGGGCCTGGAGACGAGCGGCAAGCGGCGCTTCATGGGCATGCTGCGCGAACTGCACACCAGGTTCGGCGTCGGCATCGTCATGATCGAGCACGATATCGAAACCATCACCGCCCTGTGTCCACGCGTGGCGGTGCTCAATTTCGGCCAGTTGATCGCCGACGGCACGCCGGATGCGGTGTTCCGCGATCCGGCCGTCATCAAGAGCTATACGGGAGCCGACCATGCTGATACTTGAGCAGGTGCGCGCCGGTTATGGCGCCATCAACGTGCTGTGGGACGTCTCGCTGGCGGTTGCCGCCGGCAGCCTGACCACCATCATCGGACCGAACGGCGCCGGCAAGACGACGCTGCTGCGCGCGATCATGGGACTGCTGCCGGTGTCGCACGGCGCCATCACGCTGAACGGCAAACCGCTGGCTGGCATGCCGACCTGGGGCATGGCCGGGCTGTCGGTGGCGATGGTGCCGGAAGGGCGCATGACGTTTCGCGACATGAGTGTCGAGGAAAACCTGATCATGGGCGGGTTTCCGAAAGCGCACCGCGCGCACGTGGCCAGGCGTTTGGAGGAAGCATATGCGATGTTCCCGCGCCTGCGCGAGCGGCGCCGGCAGCTTGCCGGCTCGCTGTCGGGCGGCGAAGCGCAGATGCTGGCGATGGCGCGCGGCCTGATGTCGGACCCGAAGCTGCTGATCGTCGACGAGCCATCGCTGGGGCTGGCGCCGCTGGTGGTGAACGAGGTGTTCGAGATCCTGGCGCGGCTGAAGGACGGCTCGCGCACCATCATCCTGGTCGAGCAGAACACGCAGCGCGCGGTGGCGGTGGCCGATCACGTGTACCTGATGCAGAGCGGGAAAGTGGTGCTGTCGCAGGCGGCGGCGGAGGTAAATCTGGAGCATTTGCACGGGCTCTACTTCGCCCGCTAAGGGTGACGGATTACCGGGCAAGCTACTTCGCCAGCATCGGCTGCAGCTCCCGCCACACCAAATTTACCGCCATCTTGTTCATGCAATCGTGATGTCCCAACGGGCACTCCCTCTGCCGGCACGGCGAACATGCCAGCCGCAGCGATATCGATGTTGCGACGCTTGAAAACGGCGGCGCGTGATCCGGGTCGGTCGGTCCGTACAGCGCCACCACCGGCCGGTCCAGCGCCGATGCGATGTGCAGCAGGCCCGAGTCGTTGGCCACCACCGCGTCGGCCCGGGCGATCAGCGCGATCGCTTCGTCGAGCTTGGTCGCACCGGCCAGGTTGAACATGGCGCCGCCGCCACTAGCGACCACCACGTCATCGCACGCCTCGCGGTCCTTGGGCGAGCCGAGCAGCGCCACCTGCGCCGACGGATCCGCCGCGAAGATCGCCTTCGCCAGCTCGGCAAAGTGCGCGGCCGGCCAGCGCTTGGCGGCGCCGAATTCGGCGCCGGGCGCAAACACCACCAGGGGACGATCCGGCGCGATGCCGGTCTTTGCGCACACAGCGGCGATCTGCTCGCTGCCGGCCAGCAGGCGCGGGCGCCCCACCGGCCCAAGCGGCATCGATGGGTGGTGCGCCAGCGCCGCATAAAACGGCACCATCGGCCGCGCCGGCAGCTCGTCGTGGTGCATCACGTTGAGCAGGCCGTAGCGCATCTCGCCCTTGTACCCGACTCGCTTTGCAATCCCGGCGAACCACGGAATCAGCGCATACTTGAGCGTGTTCGGCAGCACGTAGGCGGAACCATAATTGCGTGCGCGCAGCTGGCGGCCGAACGCCCAGCGCTCCTTCAACTGCAGCGCGCCATGCCGGAATGGCGTTTCGAGCACGCTGTCGACTTCCGCCATCGCGCGCCATACGGGCGCCACGCCTGGCGGCGCCAACACGTCGATGGCGCGCTCGGGATACTGGTGTTTCAGCTGCTGCAGCAAGGGCTGGGCCATCACGGCGTCGCCGATCCAGTTGGGCGAAATCACCAGCGTGCGTTTCAGTGTCGACTCGGCGCCGGTCATGCCGCCTCCGTCGAAAACTGCAGCCGGTACAGGTTGGCGTAGATGCCGCCGGCGGCGAGCAGTTCGTCATGCCGGCCCGACTCGACGATGCGCCCCTGGTCCATCACGACGATGCGGTCGGCCCGTTCGATGGTCGACAGCCGGTGCGCAATCACCAGCGTGGTGCGCCCGCTCATCAAGGCATCGAGCGCGGCCTGCACCGCGCGCTCCGATTCGTTGTCGAGGGCGGAGGTGGCTTCGTCGAGAATCAGGATCGGCGCGTCCTTGTAGATGGCGCGGGCGATCGCCACGCGCTGGCGCTGGCCGCCCGACAGGCGCATGCCGTTCTCGCCGATCATCGTGTCGACGCCTTCGGGCAGCGCGGCGACGACGTCAAACAGGTGCGCGGCCTTGATCGCAGCGGCAAGCCGGGCAGGGTCGGCCTGCTCGGCGCCGTAGGCGATGTTGGCGCCGAGCGTATCGTCGAACAGCACCACGTTCTGGCTCACCATGGCCAACTGCGCGCGCAGGCTGGTCAGCGCAATGTCGTCGTACGGCACGCCGTCGAGCAGCAACCGGCCCGACTGCGGCGCGTAAAACCGCGTGACCAGGTTGACGAAAGTCGACTTGCCGCCGCCCGATACGCCGACCAGCGCCACGGTTTGTCCCGGCAACACTTCGAGCGACACACCGGACAGTGCCAGCGGATTGTTGACGGAATACCGGAACGACACGTCTTGCAGTTCCAGATGACCGTTGGCGCGGTCCAGCACCTTGGTGCCGATGTCGTGTTCGAGCGGCGCGTCGATCATTTCGAACACCGTTTCGGCGGCGGACAGCCCGCGCTGCATCGGACCGTTCACTTCGACCAGCGCTTTTAACGGCTGCAGCAGCATCAGCATCAGGGTGATGAAATTGGTGAATTCGCCCACGCTCATTGCGGAGCGGATCGCGATCACGATCACCACCGACACCGCCAGTGCGGTGGCGATCTGGGTAATCGGCACGGTGGCCGCGGCAGCCACCGTCATGCGCTGCGAGAAGCCGCGCAGGGCCTCGCTGCGCGCCTCGAAGCGCCGGCGCTCGTAGGTTTCGCCCGAGAACACGCGGATTACCTGGTGGCCGCGCGCCGCTTCCTCGACCACTTGCGTCATCTCGCCGGTGACGCGCTGGTTGTCGCGGTTCAGGCGCCGCAGGCGAGCGGTGGTGGTGCGCACGATGACGGCGGTGAGCGGCACCACCACCAGCGCGATCAGCGTCAGCTTCCAGTTCAGCATCATCAGGCCGATCAGCAGGCCGGCCACCACCAGCGTGTCGCGCACGAAGGCCAGGAACACCGAGTTGATCATGTCGACTACCTGGCGCACGTCGCCGATCACGGTGTTGATGATCTTGCCGGTGGACTCTTCGTGGAAGCGCACGACGGGCAGGCGCAGCAGGCGTTCGAACACCATGCCGCGCAGGTCGTTGAGCACGCGACTCATGACCCAGTTGTTGAGATAGGCGGTGGCGAAGGTAAACACGCCGCGCACGACGAACAGCGACACCAGGATCGCCGGCACCAGCCACAGGTTGAATTCGACCTTGTTGGTAAAACCTTTGTCGAGCAGCAGTTCGAGCGCCTTGCCCAGCAGCGGCTGGGTCGCGGCGGTACCGGCCATCGCCAGCAGCGACAGCAAGGCGCGCGCGCGGTACGGCCGGACCAGCGCAAACAGGCGCCTGGCGATGCTACTATTTTCCATCGTGCCTCTTTCGTGCGTGTGCGTGTGCGTGTGCGTGTGCGTGTGCGTTTGCGTGTCTTCTACGTGGTGAGCCGGCGGGTGCCTGGCCAGGCGCGACATTCTCGCATGGGTGCCGGTGAGCCGCCATCGGTTCCCCGGACTTTACATGAATCCGCGCAACAACGGGGGCGCCGTCCGCCCAGCCGACCCGGCTCAGCGCAAAAATGGCGGCACGCCCGTGTTGTAGAATACTGAACAACCTTCGATGGCGCGCCCGCAGAATCACCATGACAAACCCACCCGATTTTCCCCTGACGCGCACCGAGAACGTGGTCCGCTACCTGCTGCTGCTGGCACTGTTTTCGGTGTCGTTTTCAACCGCGCTGACCAACATCTTCGTCGTCCTGTCGTATATCGGTTTCGTGGCAGCGCTGTGCACCAGCGCTCACTTGCGCGGGGTGCAGCGCACGCCGCCGGCGCTGCTCGCGCTGGCCCTGCTCGCTTTGTATATCATTGGTTCAAGCTGGTCGATCGCACCGCACGACGATATCCGCACGGCGCTGCAAAAATACTCGCGCCTGCTGGTCTTGCCGATCGCCATAGCGCTGAGCTGGCGCGACCCGACGCTGCCGACGCGCGCGCTGCGCTGGTTCATGGCCGGCGCCGGCGTGCTGGCGCTGTCCTGCTACCTGGTTAGCATCGGCAAGATGCCCCAGTCGAGCCTGGGGTGGTGGCGCGTCAGCACCGACGCGCGCGATGCCTACGCCTTCAAGAACCACATCACGATCGGCATCCTGCTCGGCTTCGCCGCCAACGCCTGCTTCCTGGGCGCCAGCTACTGCGCCACCATGCGCACGCGCGCCGTTGCTATCGCCGCAGGTATCGCGTTCGCCGTGCCGATCGTGTTCCTCAGCCAGGGCCGCACCGGCTATGTGGCGCTGTTAATCGGCGCCCTTACGGTGTTCCTGCTGCGCACCCGCATCACGCCATTGCGCACGTTCGGGGGCGTGGCGGCGATCGCACTGCTGTCGGCCGGCATCTACATGGCGTCGCCAAACGTCAAATTGCGTACCGACGACCTGGTGACGGAAATCCGCACCGAGCGCCCGCGCACGCCGAACGGCGTGCGCCTCAGTTTCATGCGCGTCGGCCTGCAGCAGTTCGTGGCCCATCCGCTGATCGGCCTTGGCACCGGCGCGTTTGCCCAGGCCTACGCGCCGACCGCGCTGGCCGATTGGCCGGCCGGCTCGGACATGGCGCACGCCCGGCACCAGCCGCACAGCGAGTTCGTGCTGGTGGCGGTGCAACTGGGCCTGCTCGGCACGCTGGTGTATTTGGCCATGCTCGCCAGCCTCGGCAGCGCGGCGCTCGGCCGGCGCGGCATCGAGGCCGACAGCCTGGCGCTGCTGTTGGTGATCTATGTCGTCACCTCGATGTTCAACAGCCTGCTGTGGGACACCACCGAAGCGCACTGGTTCCTGCTGCTGGCGGGCTGCCTGTACGTGGGCGCGCGGCGGCGCCGCGCTGCCGCAACATACTGATATCGCTGATCGTTGCCACCGAACAGCGCTTGCCGCGATGATGCGGCACATGTGGCAGCCCGATGCCGGCTTTCGCTTGGCGACGGCGCCAGCTTGCTACGATAGAAGCTGCCGATTTTCGCGCTAATGGGGTCCCCGCATGCGCGAGGACGACGTGTCAGTTGGGGCCATTCGCCCTGTTGCGACACCCGCGTGCGCGAGGACGACGTGTCAGTTGGGGCCATTCGCCCTTTTGCGACACCCGCATGCGCGAGGACGACGTGTCAGTTGGGGCCATTCGCCCTGTTGCGACACCCGCATGCGCGAGGACGACGTGTCAGTTGGGGCCATTCGCCCTTTTGCGACACCCGCATGCGCGAGGACGACGTGTCAGTTGGGGCCATTCGCCCTTTTGCGACACCCGCGTGCGCGAGGACGACGTGTCAGTTGGGGCCATTCGCCCTGTTGCGACACCCGCATGCGCGAGGACGACGTGTCGGTTGGGGCCATTCGCCCTTTTGCGACACCCGCGTGCGCGAGGACGACGTGTCAGTTGGGGCCATTCGCCCTGTTGCGACACCCGCATGCGCGAGGACGCCGACCTAGTACTCGACCGCTACTTCCTTCGCCCCCAGCACCTGCTCGAGCGCCAATGCCAGCGCGTCTGACGGCGCCACCCGCCACTCGTCGCCCAACTGCAGCGTGCACTCCACGCCCTGCGGCTTGATGCGCATGGCCACCGGCAGACCGTCGGCATTGCGGTACGGCAGCAAGACTTCGGCCACCTTTGCCGGGCTTACCGTGCAGGCGATCGACATCGCCAGCCGGTGGCCGTACTGGATGCGCGACATCGCGATGTCGAACACCTTCTCGGCGGTAATCCGCAAGCCGCCGTTGAAGCGGTCTTCCGACACTTTTCCCACTACCAGCAGGAACTCGTCTTCCTTGAAGATGTTCTTGTTGGCGTCGAAGACTTCGCTGTAGACGGTGACCTCGACCACCGCGGTCTTGTCGTCCAGCGAAACGATCAGGATCCGGCCGCGCTGCGTCATCTGGCTGCGTACGCCCGTGATCACGCCGCACAGCATGCGCGGCTCGCGCGACGGGTCGAGGTCGGCCAGCTTGGTGCGCGCGAAACGGCGCACTTCCGGCGCATAGGTATCGAACATATGGCCCGACAGGTAAAAGCCGAGCGCGATTTTTTCTTCGGACAGCTTTTGCTTCTCGGTCCACGCAGCCGCCTTGACGTACTCGGGCGGCGCCACCAGGTCGCTGTTGTCGTCGCCGAACAGGCTGACCTGGTTGATCGCCTTGTGCGCCTGGTCGGCGCATTCCACCGCAAAGGCGACCGAGGCGAGCAGGATCGCGCGGTCGACGCCGAAGCAATCCATCGCGCCGGCGCGAATCAAGGACTCGATGGTGCGGCGGTTGATCTGCTTGCGGTCGACCCGCTTGCAAAAATCGAACAGGTCGGTGAACGCCCCACCACTGGTACGCGCCGCGATGATCGCTTCGATCGCCGACTGGCCCGATCCCTTGACCGCGCCGAGTCCATAGCGGATATGAGTGACGCGCTTGCCGGTGATCGACGGCGCCGCCCCTTCCGGCGTGAAGCGGTAGTCGGAGTGGTTGATATCGGGCGGCAGCAAGGTCAGGTTGCAGACGTCGATCGCGTCCTCGACCAGGATCTTGATCTTGTCGGTGTCGTCCATCGCCAGCGACAGGTTGGCCGCCATGAACGCGGCGGTATGGTGGGCTTTCAGGTACGCGGTGTGGTACGACAGCAGGGCGTAGGCGGCAGCGTGCGACTTGTTGAAGCCGTAGCCGGCGAATTTTTCCATCAGGTCGAAGATCTCGTCGGCCTTTTGTGCGGTGAGGCCGTCCTTGGCGGCGCCGGCGCGGAAAATCTCGCGGTGCTCGGCCATCTCCTCGGCCTTCTTCTTGCCCATCGCCCGGCGCAGCATGTCGGCGCCGCCGAGCGAGTAACCGCCGACGATCTGCGCCATCTGCATGACCTGCTCCTGGTAAACCATGATGCCGTACGTCTCGGACAGGATGGCCTCGGTGCGCGGGTCGGGATAATCGAATTTTTCGCCGTGCTTGCGCTTGCAGAAGTCCGGGATCAGGTCCATCGG
Source organism: Massilia psychrophila (assembly GCF_002760665.1). Lineage (GTDB taxonomy): Bacteria > Pseudomonadota > Gammaproteobacteria > Burkholderiales > Burkholderiaceae_D > JAFCUW01. The sequence continues at coordinate 54,128 of NZ_PDOB01000008.1, forward strand.
GCCCGGACGGTACAGCGCCACGAGCGCGATGATGTCCTCGAAACGGTCGGGCCGCGCGTCTTTCAGCATGCCCTGCATGCCACGCGACTCGAGCTGGAAGATGGCAACCGTTTTGGCCTTGGTCAGCAGGTCGTACGACGCCCGGTCGTTGAGCGGCAGGCGCGCCAGGTCGAAATCGGCATTGGCCGGGTCGAGCTGCTTGATGTAGCGCACCGCGCGGTCGAGGATGGTGAGCGTGGTCAGGCCCAGGAAGTCGAACTTGACCAGGCCCACGGCTTCGACGTCGTCCTTGTCGTACTGCGACACCACGCCCGAGTCGCCGCCCTGCGTGTACAGCGGGCAGAAATCGGTGAGCTTACCGGGCGCGATCAGCACGCCGCCGGCGTGCATGCCGATATTGCGGGCGATGCCTTCGACCTGCTGCGCCAGGTCGAGCAGCTGCTTCACTTCGTCCTCGTTTTCCAGCCGCTCGGCCAGTTGCGGCTCCTCGGCGATGGCGTCGGCAATCGTCACCGGTTTGCCCGGCTTGAACGGGATCAGCTTGGAGATGCCGTCGCAGAAATTGTAGCCGAAATCGAGCACCCGGCCGACGTCGCGGATCGCGCCCTTGGCCGCCATGGTACCGAAGGTGGCGATCTGCGAGACCGCCTCCTTGCCGTACAAATCCTTGACGTGCTGAATCACGCGGTCGCGCCCTTCCTGGCAGAAGTCGATGTCGAAGTCGGGCATCGACACCCGTTCCGGATTGAGAAAGCGCTCGAACAGCAGGTTGTACTGCAAGGGATCAAGGTCGGTGATCAACAGCGAGTAGGCCACCAGCGAGCCGGCGCCGGAGCCGCGCCCAGGGCCCACCGGCACGCCGTTTTCCTTGGCCCACTTGATGAACTCGGCCACGATCAGAAAGTAGCCGGGAAACTTCATGTTGCAGATGGTGTCGGTCTCGAACTTCAGGCGCGACTCGTAGCGCTCGCGCTCGGCCTCGCGCTTGACCGGATCGGGATACAGCTGGACCAGCCGCTGCTCCAGGCCCGCCTTCGATTCGGCAACCAGGAATTGGTCGATCGTCATGCCGGGTGGGGTCGGGAAATTCGGCAGCTGCGGCTTGCCGAGCGTGAGCTCCACGTTACAGCGTCGGGCGATTTCGACCGAGTTGGCCAGCGCCGCCGGCAAGTCGGCGAACAGCTCGGCCATCTCGGCCTGGCTCTTGAAGCGCATCTCTTCGTTGAAGCGCTTGACCCGCTTGGCGTTGGCCAGCATTTCGCCTTCCGCGATACAGGTGCGCGCCTCGTGGGCGATAAATTCGTCGGGCGAGAGGAACTGGACCGGATGGGTGGCGACCACCGGCAACCCGAGCCTGGCCGCCAGCGCCACCGCGTGACGCACCTGCGGCTCCTGGTTCGGCTGGCCGGCGCGCTGCACCTCGATGTAAAAATGGCCGGGAAAAACCGCCGCCCAGCGCTGCGCGCAACGCTCGGCCAGCGCCAAGTTGCCGTTTTCGATGGCGATGCCGACGTCGCCGAAATGGGCGCCCGACAGCACGATCAGGCCATTCGCCTGCGACTGGCCGGGGTGCAAGGTCGATTCGCTGGTGGCCAGCGCTGCCAGCCAGTCCGGGTGGATTTCGGCGCGGCCCTTGTGCTGGTTGGTCAGCCACGCTTTCGACAGCAGTTCGCACAGCTGCAGGTAGCCGGTGTGGTTTTTCGCCAGCAGCAGCAATCGCGAAGGCCGGTCGCGGTTGTCGTCGTTGGTGATCCATACATCGACCCCGATAACCGGCTTGATGCCTTTGCCACGCGCCGCCTTGTAGAACTTGACCATGCCGAACAGGTTGACCAGGTCGGTGATCGCCAGCGCCGGCTGGCTGTCGTTGGCGGCGGCTTTGATGATGTCGTCGATCCGCACCAGGCCGTCGACGATCGAGTATTCGGAGTGCACGCGCAGGTGGACAAACCGTGGCGCCGCCGGTTTGTCCAACGCTGCCACAGCTGCCGTACCGTGTTCACTGGCGTTCATGACATCCATGCTCATTTGCTAATCACCTGCTGTGCGAAGAAGCGCTATTTTACCGCGACCGGGCGGACGGCTTCGGGGGGCTTCTTTGCTTGCATCTGATTGTCTAACTGTAAGCACATGTAAGTATCGTCAACGCAAATTTGTGCCGTGGCGTTTATGGATCAGTTACACAAATTCATTCAACCACGCCAAGGACACCACCATGAAAAACGTTACCGCCGCTTTGATCGCTACCCTGTTCGCCACCGCCGCTTTCGCCCAGACCCCTGCAGTGGTGAAGGCCGAAGCCAAGCAGACCGCCGCCGTCGTCAAGGCTGACACCAAGGAAGTGAAAGCCGACGTCAAGGCCGATGCGAAACTGACCAAAGCCGAAGTGAAGGCCGACGCCAAAGTCGCCGTCGCCACCGCCGATGCCAAAGCCGACGTCGCCGTCGCCAAGGCCGATGCCACAGCAACCAAGGCCCACGCCGAGCACAAGGCTGTCAAGGCCAAGCCCAAGGCAAAAGCCAAAGCGGAAACCGCTGAAGTGAGCGCTACCGCGCCAGTCGCTGCCAAGTAATTGGTTAAGCAAGCGGCCAAACGCCGAATGTAAGAAAGACAGGGTTCGCCCTGTCTTTTTTTCGCTTTTTTTGCGCGGCGTGTCGACCAGCAGCGGGTGAGGCTGCGTCGCAAGCGTGGGGCTTATAATAGCGGATGTCCCCGCCTCTTCCGTTAGCCACTATGCAAGCCACCATCGATCACGCTGCGTCCGCCGAGGAGCAAGCCATCGCCGCCGCGGCCGCGCACGTCAACATCGCCGCCTACAAATTCGTCACCTTCGACAACATCGAAGCGATGCGCCCGCAGTACCAGGCCTTGTGCATGGAACTGGGCCTGAAAGGCACCATCCTGCTCACGCCCGAAGGGATCAACCTGTTCCTGTCGGGCCCGCGCTCGCAGATCGACAACTTCCTGGCGTGGCTGCGCAGCGACCCGCGTTTTGCCGACATCGAAGTGAAGGAAAGTTATTCGGAAGAGCAGTCGCACAAGCGCATGCTGGTGAAGATCAAGAACGAAATCATTACCATGCGCATGCCGCTGATCAAACCGGAGCTGGGGCGCGCGCCGGCGGTGGCGCCACTCACCCTCAAGCGCTGGCTCGACCAGGGCCACGACGACAACGGCAAGCCGGTCGTGATGGTTGACACCCGCAACGCGTTCGAAGTCGACGTCGGCACGTTCAACAATACGATCGACTACCGCATCGCCAAGTTCACCGAGTTCCCGCAAGCGATCGCGGCGAACAGGGACGCGCTGGCCGACAAGACCGTGGTCACCTTCTGCACCGGCGGCATCCGCTGCGAGAAGGCGGCGATCCACATGCAGAACATCGGCTACGACAGCGTGTACCAGTTAGAGGGCGGCATCCTGAAGTACTTCGAGGACGTCGGCGGCGCGCACTACACGGGCGACTGCTTCGTGTTCGACTACCGCACCGCGCTCAATCCACAGCTCGAGCCGACCGTCACGGTGCAGTGCTTCGCCTGCCGCGCGGTGGTGACGCCGCGCCAGCAGTTGTCGCCGCAGTATGTGTACGAGGTGTCATGCCCGCAGTGCGCGCCGGAAGGCGACGCCCGTTAGCGGAAGTAAGCCGCCACCTCGCCGACGTCGGCCGGGCTCAACGTGCCGGCGGCGGCGCGCAGGCGCAGCAGCGCAATCAGGTAGCCGTAGCGCGCCTGCGCCAAGTCACGCTGGACGCCGGTCAACTGCTGCTGCGCGTTGAGCAGGTCGAGGTTGATGCGCACGCCACCCTTGATGCTCTGCTCGGTCGCCTTGATCAGCAGCTTGGCCGACGTCACTGCCTTGTCGAGCGCCTCGATGCGCGCCACGCTGCTGTGCGCCAGACTGTGCGACCTGCGCAATTCGATCGTCACGCGGTCGGTGCGCGCCTGCAGGTCAGCCTTGGCGCGTTCGTAACCGTCGACCGCCTGGCGCGACAGCGCGCTGACCTGGCCGCCCGCATACAGCGGTACGCTGACCTGCACCCCGACCGAGCGGTTGACGCTGTTTTGGGTATAGGTGTTGACGGTTTCCGCATCGTTCTTGGAATAGGCGGCGACCAAGTCGATCCGCGGCGCGTGGCCGGCGCGCGCCTTCTGAATTTCCAGCCTGGCCGATTCCACCATCAGCTGCGCCGATTGCAGGTCCGGGTTGTTGGCCAGCGCGATCGCCTTCCACTCTTCGAAACCGGCAGGGGTCAGCACGGCGAAGCGAAAGAGCGGGGCCAGCGGCTGCAAAACGCCCGGATCCATGCCGATGACAACCGCCAGCGCATTGCGGTTGACGTCGACGGCGTCGCGCGCTTCGAGCACCTGGGCCTCGGCCTGATCGAGCCGGGCCGCCGTTTCGAGCATCTCGGTGCGGGTGCCCTCGCCTTTTTCGAATAGCCGCGCGTTGGCCTTCGACTGCTCGGCGTATGAATCGCGCTGGGCCTGCGCCAGCGCCAGCGTGTCGCTTGCCAGCAGCGCGTCGAGGTAGGCGCCGGCCACGCGCAGCACCACTTCGCCGCCATGCGTGCGCAGCTGCGCTTCGCTGGCGTTCGCCTGCACCCGGCTCTGGCGGTAGCGCGCGATTGCCTCCAGATTGAGCAGCGGCTGGCGCAGCGACACCGAGGCCGAGCGGCTGACGTATTGCGGATGCGTCAGGGTCGGGCGGCCAAGGAAATCCTCGCTGTTCAGGTCGACCCGGTTGCGGCTGGTCGAGTAGCTGGCGCCGATGCTGGGCAACAGGCCGGCGCGGCCGATAGCCACGTTTTCACGGGCGTACTCGTTCTCGTAGTAGTTCATCCGGTAGGTCGGGTCGTTCTTGAGCGCGGCCTGGTAGGCTTCGCTGAAGCTGACGGCGCCGGCGCCGGCGCTGCTCATCAATGCCACCACGCCGACCAGGCGCCGCAGCGTTTTCAGGCCATTCGGTTTCAAATCTGGCTTCATCCTTACTCCTCGCTCATGGAGGTTTTTGCGCGGTCGAACAGCGGCTTGAGCAGGTAGCTCATCATGGTGCGTTCGCCGGTCTTGATGAACAGTTCCACCGGCATGCCCGAACGGATGTCGAGTTTTTTGGCGGCGATCAATTTCGCCCCTTCCGGTGTCACTTTCGCCTTCATCTTGTAGTACGCGGCGCCGCTGCGCTCGTCGACGGTACGGTCGGCCGACACTTGCGTGACGACACCCGGAATGTGCGGCGTGCTGTTGGCGTTGAACGCCGAGAAGATCAGCTCGACGGGCAGGCCGGGGTGGATCTTGTCGACCAGGTTGACCGCCAGTTGGCCTTCGACGATCAATGGGTCGTCGGTCGGCACCAGGTCCATCAGCCGGAAGCCCGCACCGACCACGCCACCGCGGGTGAAGATGTTGAGGCCGACGACGGTGCCGTCGACCGGCGCCCTGACGTCGGCATTGGCCAGTTCGTAATCGAGGGCGGTCATGCGTGCGCTGAGCGCCTCGGCCTCGCGTTCGATATCCGACAGGATCGAGCGCACTTCCTTCTGGTATTCCTGGCTGCGCTGGTTGCGGCGCAGGCCCATCTCCATTACCTGGCGCTGGGCGCGGCCGATATTGCCGATGTCTTCCGACAGCATGCCGCTGGTCTGCGCGTAGGTGCGCTCGATTTCCAGCAGGCGGCTGCGGGCGATGTAGCCGTCTTTTGCCAGGTCGCGCATATTGTCGAGCTGTTCCTTGAGGATCGCCATCTGCTGCTTCTTGCTGTCGCGCGATTCCTGCAGGCCCTGGACCTGGATTTTGAGCCCGGCGATGTTTTCATCGACCGCGCCAAGCTCACTTTGCAGCGCCGACTGGCGCGACGACAGCAAGCCGTTTTGCAGTGCCATGACGCTCGCCACGCGCAGGTCGCCTTTAAATTGCGCCAGCGCCGCCGGCAATGCCACGCTCTTGCGGTTTTCCAGTTCGGCGCGCAGGCGCGCTTCGGTGGCGCGCGCATTGAAGTACTGGGCGCGGGTAATGTCGACCTGCGATTTGGCCTGTACGCCGTTCATCCGCACCAGTACCTGGCCGGCCTTGACGACGTCGCCTTCGCGCACCAGGATGTCGTCGACCGTGCCGCCGGCCAGGTGTTGCACCGCCTTGCGGTTGGTTTCCTTGGTCACGGTGGCCGACACCGGCACGCCCTTGTCAAGCGGCGCCCAGAGCGCCCACAGCAGGAAGCTGCCGACGCCCGCAAGCACGATCCACCATCCGACCCGGCTGTAAGCGCCGGCGTCGGTGTTTACCGTCAGCGGCGCGACGTCGTGTGCAATGACGTCAAGGGCCGGTTCGTTTTTCAAAAGCTTCATGGTCATTCCTGTTCCGTTGTAGCGACGGCATCCTGGGCGCGCTGGGCTGCCAGGGCCTCTTGTTCGGCCTGCTGCTGCTGCTGTTGCGCTTGCTGATGAGCTTGCTGTGCAGCGGCCTGCTTCTGGTTCGTTTCCTGCAGGGCGGCCAGCACCTGGTTGGTCGGTCCGTACATTTCGGCGACGCCGTCACGCAACAACAGCAGTTTGTTGGTCACACCGATCGCGCTGGTGCGGTGCGTGATCAGCACGATGGTCTTGCCACGCTGACGCAAATCGTTAATCGCCTGCACCAGCGCCGCTTCGCCTACTTCGTCCAGGTTCGAATTCGGCTCGTCGAGCACGATAACGGACGGATCGCCGTACATGGCACGGGCCAGGCCGATACGCTGGCGCTGGCCGCCGGACAGGCCGGCGCCGCCGTCGCCGAGCAGCGTGTCGTAGCCTTGCGGGAAATGCAGGATCAGCTCGTGGACGCCGGCGCGCTTGGCCGCCTGCACCACTTTTTCCGGATCGACTTCGCCGAAGCGGGCGATGTTGTCGCTGACGGAGCCACCGAACAGTTCAATGTCCTGCGGCAGGTAGCCGATGTGCGGCCCCAGTTCGCCCTTGTTCCAGGTAAAAATATCGGCGCCGTCAAGGCGCACCTTGCCGGCGAATGCCGGCCACACGCCGACCAGCAGGCGCGCCAGGGTCGACTTGCCCGAGCCGCTGGGGCCGATCACGCCGACCACGTCTCCCGGCGCGATACCAATGTTGAGGCCCTTGATCACCGCCACCTGGGAACCCGGCGGCGCGGCGCTGACGCCTTCGACGGTGATTGCGCCAAGCGGCTTGGGCAGCTCCATGCCGGCCGAACGCTCCGGATTGGCACCGAGCAGCGCCACCAGGCGTTCGTAGGCGCTGCGCGTGGTGCTGTAGCTTTTCCATACGCCGATCACCTGCTGCACGGGCGCCAGCGCGCGGCCGACCAGGATCGAGGCGGCGATCATCATGCCGGGAGTGATTTTGCCCTCGATCGCCAGCAGCGCGCCATAGCCGAGCACCAGCGACTGCAGCGACACCTGGACAAACTTGGTGACAGCGCCGACCATGCCGCCTTTTTCACTCGCCTCAGCCTGCAGTTGCAGGAATTTGCCGTGCAGCTTGAACCAGCGGTTGAGCAAGTTGGGCAGCATGCCCATCGACTCGATCACCTCGGCATTGCGCAAGTTGTTGGTCGCCAGCGTGGTCGAGGCGATCGCCATCGCATTCGCTTCGGCCAGCGGCTTGTGGGTGACGCGCTCATTGATAAACGCCAGTACCACCAGGACAACGGTGCCGCCCAGCGCGAACAGGCCGAGCGAGGGCTCGAAAAAGAAGATGACCAGCAGGTAGATCGGAAACCATGGCGCGTCGAAAAACGCAAACAGGGCGTTACCGGTAAGGAACTGGCGAATATTGGTCAGATCGGACAAGGCCTGGCCAGCATTGCCGCCAGCCTTTTTCAGGTTTTGCTCAAAAGCGGCGGTGTACACGCGTTTATTGAGTTTCATGTCGAATTGGACGCCGACCCGTACCAGAATAAAACTGCGCACCAGTTCCAGTGCGCTCATCACCAGATAGGCACCCAGCATCATCAGCGTCAGCATCAGCAGGGTGATCTCATTGCGGCTGGCGAGCACCCGGTCATATACCTGCAGCATGTAGATCGACGGTACCAGCATCAATAAATTGCTGATGGCGCTAAACGCGCCGATGGTAAAGAAAGTGTTCTTGAACATGGCGAGCGTTTGCTCGATTTCGTTCCGGACGGGAGAAGATTTTGATTTCATATTTGCGGTGGACAGGACTGCGTTGAATAGCGTGGATCTCGCCTGGCGGGGGATCAGCTGCGCGGGGGAGAAACCGGCGGCCCGCATCGGGAAACAATCAGAGCGGAGACATTATCGCTGAAAATGAGCAAAAAATGTGATACCCGTCACAAATTGAACAAGAAACGCGCGTTAGTGATGTTCTGCCGTAAAAGTATTAATGAATTAAAAATTTCGGCGTGGCCGACACCATAAAAAAAGGCCAAGCTCGCGCTTGGCCCCTCGCAGGGCGGCATTAACTGGCTGCCGCCCGTGATTCAGACTACGAACAAATCTTAGTGCAGCGTGACAATACCGGATGCGACCGTAGAGACGCTCATATCGACGATGCCGACCAGTTTGACGACACTATCTGCGCCATTTTGGTACGTAGTGGCATCGGAATGGTCAGTGACGACGTAGGTGTTGCCGCCAAAGACAAAATACGCCAATGCACCGGCTGCAACGCCAACTTCACCTTTACCGGCAGTAGCCGCGTCCAGGTAATCCTGGAACACTGCGGTGCCAGCCAGCGTCAGCGAGACCTTGTTCAGAGCGCCTGCACCCGCGCCGAAGTTGATCTTCATGCCAGCGTGCGCATCCATGATGGTGCTGTACGAGTTGCCGTTTGCCGCAGAGGCGGTGAAGTTGATGACATCGGCGCCGGTGCCGGTGGTGATGGTGTTGACACCACCGCCAACCGAGATCGTGTCCACGCCCGTGCCGCCGACGTAGGTATTGTTACCCGACGTTGCGGTAAAGGTATTCGAACCATTGCCCAGCGAAACGGTGTTGTTACCCGAGCCAACCGTGACGAAATCGATTTTCGCGCCGCCGGTGATCGTGTTGTTACCGTCGCCGGCGTTGACGCTGTTGCTGGCGCCTTCACCGAGGGTGATGACGTTCGACGTATTGCCTGCGGTGACGACGTCATTCCCTGCGCCACCGGTGTAGGTGACGGCTTTGGTCGCTGCGACGAAGTTGACGGTGTTGGTACCGCTTGCGCTACCCTTGATCGACGCTGCTGCTGCCAGGGCGCCCGAAGTGAACGCGAAGCCGCCCAGGGTGATGCCGCTTGCATCGACCGAGGTCAAGGCGGCGCCGTCTGCAGTCAAGACCAGGCCGGCGTTACCGCCAACGGTGATTGATTTTGCCGAATTGCCCGACACTGCGAACGAATCGCTGAAGGTACCGGAAGCTTTCGCTTGCGTATCGGCCGTAGTGATCGCGATGGTTTCCACGTTCAGCGCGGCTACTGCACCAAATACGACGCCAGCGCCCGAACCGTCGGTCAGCGTTACGTTCAGGACGTCGCTTACACCGGTGATGAACGGGCTGCCGCCGTTGACGTTGTAAGCAGCGCCGGCACCGGTCAGTGCCAGCGTAACGCCGCTGGTCACGTTGTTGAGCGTCAGGCCATCAGCGCCCGAAACCGACACGTAGTTGTAGGTGCCCAGTACCGACAGATCGACCGTCTCGTTTGAGGCAGCGGTCAAGGTCAGGTGCTCGAAACCGGTTACCTTGGTGGCGAACACAGCTGACAGCGAAGCGGCTGCGGCAGACGCGGCACTGATCGACAGCGTGTCGGTGCCTGCGCCGCCGGCGATCGAGCCGCCAGTACCGACGGTAGCCGACGTCATGATGACCGTGTCGTTGCCGTCGCCGGTGACGATTGCCTTGGTGGTGGCGCCAACGGTGACGATGTCAGCACCCGTACCGCCGGTGAACGACGCTGTGGTGCCCATGACAGCGGTAACGCCGCCGGTGTTGGCGGCAGCATCGACGCCGCTCAACTTGGTTTGTGCGGACAGGTTGCCCAGATCGGCAGCAACCGAGCCGTTCACGGTCAAGCTGGTAGCGGTGACGCTGGCGGCGGTACCCAGTGCCAAGGCGCCCAGGGTGAATGCCGCACCGGTGCCGCCGACGGTCAGCGCGGCAGCTTTTTCTGCGGTCAATGCCAGCATGTCAGCTGCGGTGCCCGAGGTGGTGATGGTGACAGCAGTCGCGGTTGCATCGGTCACGGTGCTCGCGTTGGCTGCCGAAGCGATGGTCAGCGCGTGAGCGCCGGCCACGGTAGCGGTGACGCCGGCGCTGACTTTCGTCATTGCCAGGTTAACCAGGGCATCGGATGTGACGGTCGTCGCGCCGCTCACGCCGGTCAGGGCAACGGTGGTCAGCTTGCTGGTGCCGGCAACTGCGGCAACGCCAGTCGAAGGGGCCAGCATCGTGGTACCGACGTCAGTGATGGCGCCACCAGCCGAACCGCTTACCGAAACGCTGGCCCCGCCGTTGGTGTACACGTTGGTGGCGGAGGCGCCGTAGGTGGTGAGGCCGGCGGTCGTGGTCGAATTGGCGATCGTGACGTTGCCGGTGGCGATGTCAGCGATGTTGCTGATGGTTTGCTTGCCGGTCGTGGTATCCGTTGTGGTGGCTACAGCAGCACCAACGCTCACATTGCCTGCGTTGGCTTTCGACACGATGCTGACATCGGTACCGCCTTGGACGCTGATGGCGCCGGTGGTGGTGGTGACAGCGACGCTGCCGCTTACCTTGGAGATGGTGACATCGCTGGCCGAATTGGTGACGATGTTCTTGCCGCCGACGATGGCGACGACGCCGGATCCATTGGTCGCGACGGTGACGTTGCCAGCTGCGTTGTTGACCTCAACCTTGCCAGCAGTGGTGGTGACGCTGACGTTGTTACCGCCGGTGACGGTTACGGCACCCGCGGTATCGATGACATTTACCGAAGTGGCGGCAGCCGCTTTCACGATATCGACACCGGTCGACTGGATGTTCAACGCGGTCACGCCGGCGTAGCCGTTAGTATCGATATCAACAGCTTGCGTCGACGAAACGTTGATCGTTTCAACGTTCTTGATGACGACCGAAGCGGCGATTTTCGTGGTGCCATTTATCGAAACGTCAACCAGATTCAGCGTGTCGTTGCCGGCGCCGCCGTCGACCGAGTCGAAGCCGCTCAGGGTGCCGGTGCCGCCGAGGGTGCCGTTGATGATTTCGCTGTTTGCACCACCGACGATGGTGTCGGCGATACTCGATGTCAACGCCACGTTGACCACTGGGATCGATGCGGAAACGATGGCGACGATGGTTGCGTCGACGGTTGCCTGGAAGGTTGCTGGCACGGTGGTCGCAGTGACAGTCTTGAGCATGTCGCGTGCGGCGGCGGCGGCGGTGTTGCCGGAGTAAGCGCCCAGCTCGACGCCGGTATCGATCGCGGTCGTGAAGTTGCCAGCGATGATGACTTTGTTTGCCAGAACTTGCGCGTCTATCAGGCCTTGTGGCGAGGTGTTGTTGACCGCACCAGCCATGATTGCCAGCGATGCATTGGCTTTGCTGAGGTTACCGGCGTTGATTTCCTTGACCCAGAATACCAGGCCATCGAAGTCAGGAGTGCGGTTCAGCACGTTGTTGTAAATGGCCGAAACGAACGCAACAGTGTCGTTGCCGTACAGGGCGATCGACTCATCGCTGGTACCGAAGCTGTCGATCAGCGATTTGATGGCTGCCGAAGTCTTGTAAGCAGCGGTCAGGCCGTTGACGGTGAGTGGTGCTTTCAGGGTGTTCAGCTTGCCGGCGAAGTTAGCCAGGCCGAAAGTGTCGGCTGGACGGCCGAAATACGAAATGTAGATCGATTGTACTAAGCTTGTGTAATCTGCTGCAGCCATGATATTTCCTTTAAGGGTAAGACATTAACTAAATTTACTGCGATTGAAACCTGATGGCTATGCGCCAACCAGGCCTTTTGCAGAACTGGGAGTATATTGCCAGACCCTATGCGGAATGTTGTGACGGCCATCACAATTGTAGAATTAGTTTCCGTATCTTCGATATATTTAAAGATTAATGTGAAAACTTTCACCGCGCGCTCGCCATTGATCAATACAGGCGTTCAAATCTATCAAATTCTATCACTCGATTGCTTCGAATTATCACCAGTATTTTCGCGCTTCAATTCTATCCAATTCTATTCGCCGTTTTTATATGCCAGGTTTTTATGCGGAAATACGGCCGAAAAAAACCGTCCTCGGCGGACGGCTGTCGAAGTGGCAAGCGGGTCGACAGTAATCAGCGCGCCCAGAGCGTTATTCCGGCAGCGCCTAATTGCGGGGCGCCGGTACTTTTAAATGTATATGCTGCTTCGGTTGCCTTGGCCCCGCCGAGTACGCCGCGCACGATGAACCCTGGCGAATTCAAGGGCGAATTTTCAAGCGTTCCCCGCAAGGTCACATCGCCGTGCGCTGCCATATCCACTTTGCCCAGCGCATTCACCACGGATAGTCCTGTATTAAAAGTCCGATCGACGAAATCGATATCGAGGTGCGCATTTTCAATGCGGGCAACCATGGGCTCGCCACCGATTCTGGCGAGGGTGGCTTCGCCTCCGGTCAGCGCAAACGACACCTTGCCTTCGCTCGGCAGCACAAAGGACGAGTTATTCGGCCGCGCAAGCACGTACGATCCGACCAATAGCTGGACTTTGCTCGCGTCGGCAGTGATCTTGTCGATCATGACAAGGTCGGCCGGCTGGCCGGCGACCGCCTGCCAGCGGCCCCATAAAATTTCCGGCGCCGGCTTGACCGGCTCGGGCTGGACGATCACCACCGGCGGCGCTACCATGACCGGATCAGGCAGCTTGACCGGCCCGGCCAGCAACGGCGCGGTGCTTTTGGCCGGAACCAGGCTAACGTCGTCGAGCGCGGCCGAGCCGCCCTTGGCGCCGAGCGCCGGCTTGCCGCCCGGCTCGTCGCTGCGCGGCGGCGCGTTCAGCTCCGGCGCGATAGTGGCGTTTTGCAGCAATTGCGGTACTTGCTGGCCGCGCTGGACCTGCAACATCGCGTCGGCGCGGCCGGCAAACAGCTCGCGGCTGGCGCCGCCTTCGCACGGGCCGCCGCCGTCCGCGCCGCAGGCGCCGGCAAAACCGCTGACGACGACGCCGCCCGACACCACCGACACCCACGAAGTGTGCGCATTGGTGTGGACGATGAAGTCGGTGCCGCGCACGCCGATCGCGGCCACCGGTGTGTTGAAACGGAAGTGTTGGCGCGCTTGTTTGACGGCGTTGCCGGAAATGCTGCGCGCTACCCCGCTCAGCAGTTCGAGCTTGACGCGGGTGTTGGCCGGATTGGCGGTGTCGACATGGTAAGTGATGACCCTGGCGCGGCTGTTGGGGCGCAGGATCAGGAAACCGTCGTCGACCGTCTTCATATAGATATAACCATCGGCGCCGGTATTGAGGGCGTCGCCCTCCTGCACCGCCATCTCGAGCGCGGCCGGACGGGCGCCGATGTAGGCCTCGCCGGCGATAAACACGACGCGCCCGGCCTGCGCCGCCAGCGCGGAAGCGCAACACAGGACTAAACCAACGGCAACGATTGCAGCACGCAACATGAAATTCTCCTTGAACCGGATTCTGCAGGCCACCGGCAAGTCAGGCTGTGACGGTCATCACATTCTAATATGGAATCATCAACCGGAATCATCAAAGTTGCAACATGATCATGAACATTTATTGCGGCCGGGGTGCCGGAAAAATATCCCGGAACTATTCATTTAGCAGTTGCAACAACATAACGTTATACTTGTCGCCTCTTTATCCTTGGAATTGTGCCAATCAAGGCCGTCAATTCGGCTCGACCTCGACACACGATGAATTTGACCGCTCCTTCCCCCGCGACCCTGCTTCGCCTCGGCATTTCGGCAGTTGCCGTGATGCTGACCGCCTGGGCCCAATGGAGCGTAGAGCCGGCCTCGGCGCGGCTGGCCGACGAATGGCTGCGCGACCGCTTCATCCAGCTGAAGGCTGTCGCCACGCAGGACAGCCGCATCCTGGTGGTCGACATCGACGAGACTACGCTGGCCCGCTACCCTTGGCCGTGGACCCGTTCGCGCCAGGCCGAGCTGGTCGAGCGGTTGGTGCAAGCGGGTGCGCGTGGCGTTGCCCTCGACATTGTCATGGTTAAACCGGGCGACGCGCCCGGCGACGCGCGATTGGCGATGCTGGCCGAACACGGGCCAGTCGTCCTGGCGCAGCTTTTTGATTACACCCGTACCGGCGAGCCGCTGCGCGCCGGCCAGCTTATCGGTGGCGAGGCGCTCCGAGCCGGCGCCGGCGGGGTTGCCGGCGTACCGCGCGCCAGCGGCTATCTCGCCAACCACCCCGGACTGGCGCGCGGCGCCCACGCCGGCAACATCGGTGTGATCCCCGACAGCGACGGTACCGTGCGCCGCATTCCGATGCACACCGAATTCGAAGGCCGCAGCTACCCGACCTTGGCGCTGGCGCTGCTGAACTGCTGCCCGGCCACCGGCACCCCAGCGGGGCCGGTTACCCCTGCCCTGTTGCGGGTGCCGTTCACGCGCAAGCTGGAAGCGTTTGCCGGCGCCCACGCGGCCGAAGTGCTCGACGCCAGCCTGCCGCCGGAACTGGTGGCCGGCAAGCTGGTACTGGTCGGCTCGTCGGCGCTGAGCGTCGGCGACCGCGTTGCGAGTCCGCTCGGCGTCTCCACCGCCGGCTTGCTGGTGCACGCCTCGCTGCTGTCGGCGCTGCTCGACCAGCAGGCCGGTCTGGCGCCCGCGCCATGGCCGGGCGCATTGCTGGCGCTGCTGTTTTGCCTGCTGGTGGTGATCGCCGCCTGGTACACCTTCCCGCGCCTGTCGGCGGCGGCCAACGTAGCGCTGCTGGCCGGCGCCTCGCTGGCCTGGCTGACGCTGGCGTACGCCGCCAGCAGCCACGACGCCGGATTTTCGGCCAGCGGCCCGCTGCTGTCGAACCTGTTCCTGCTGGCCGTGGCCGTGCCTTTCCACTGGCAGCTGACGCAGCAGAGGTCGCGCCAGCTGCTGGGCACCTTGCGCCAGTATGTCGCCACCGAAGTGGTTGACGAACTGCTGCGCAGCGACATGCGCGACCCGCTGGCGCCGCGCCAGCTGCAGGTCACCACCCTGATCGCCGACATGGAAGGCTACACCAGCCAGGTCGAGTCGTTGCCGGTGGAGGACGCCGCCCGCCTGACCACCGACTTCCTCGACTGCCTGACCCGCCCGGTGCTCGACAAGCGCGGCACGCTCGACAAGTACACCGGCGACGGCCTGGTGGCGTTCTGGGGCGCGCCGCTGCCGAACCCCGACCATGCCGACCTGGCGCTCGACGCCGCCCGGCACATTCTGCGCGAAGTGGCGCGATTTTCACGCCAGCGCGTCAACGCCGGCTACCCGCCGCTGCGGGTGCGGATCGGCATCGAAAGCGGGCTGGCGATGGCCGGCGACTACGGCACCGCCTTCCGCAGCATTTACACGGCAGTGGGCGACAGCGTCAACACCGCTTCGCGCCTCGAACAGGCGGCGCGCGATTATCCGCACGACGTCATCATCGGCGAAGGCACGGTGGCGCGTTCGCGGCGGCACCGTTTCAAGCTGCTGGGCGAGCGCCTGTTGCGCGGCAAGGAAAAACCGACCAGCCTGTACACGCTGGAGGACGCCGTTTGAAGCCGGGCGCCCTGAAGGCGTCCCTGCTGACCTTGCTCCTGCTCGCGGGAAATGCCAGGGCGGCAACGCCCGATCGCCTGCAAGCCTTGTACCTGGAGGCAGTAACCCTGATGACCCAGGGCCGCCATGAAGCGGCCACCGCCGCGCTCGAGCGCCTGATCGCGATCGAGCCGCAGCACGCCGGCGCCTGGCTCGAACTGGCGATCAACCATTGCACGCTCGGCCGCGCGGCCGAGGCCGAGCGGCTGTTTCGCGAGATCGAAGTACGCTTCGCGCCATCGGCCGGCATCCTCGAGGTCATCGACAGCCACCGCCGGCAAGGCTGCCAGCCGCGCCAGCCGAAGGTGGTGCGGGCGATGACGCTCTCGCGCGGCCTTGACACCAACGTCAATCAGGGTGCGAGCAACCCGGTGTTCGTCACGGGCAGCGGAGCGGACCGCATCGAAAGCCTGTTATCAAGCAGTTACCTGCCGCGCCGCGACAGCTATGTCCAGGCTGCATTCGAAACCTCGCGCGAACTCGACCGGCGCGGCACGGTCGGCTTCGCCCAGTTGCGCGCGCGGCGCCATGACAGGCAGCGCGAACAGGACACGAACGCCGTGCTGCTCGGGGCCGACCACCCGTTCGAGCTGGCCGGCTGGGGCGCGCGCGCGATGGGCTCGGTCAGCTTCGTCAGCCTAGGCGGTCAGTTGTACCAGCGCCAGCTGCAGTTGCAGGCGCGCACCGCGCTGCCGCTGCCGCTGCCGCCCCATGTTGACCTGACCGTGTCCGTGGCGCTCGGCAATATCGTCTACCTGACGCGCCAGAAGTTCGACACCAATACGGGCGAACTGTCGGCGCTGCTCAATTACCGTGGCGCGGCGACCAGCGGCCAGGCTGCCGCCGGGGTGCTGGCCGACCGCGGCGAAGCGGGCCGGCTGGGTGGCAACCGCCGCGGCTGGTACGCCAGCTTGCAGGCGCAGCACCGCCTGGGCGCGCGCCTGGACGGCGAACTCGGCTATACACGCCAGGACTGGCGTGGCCAGGACATCTACGCGCCCGACCTGATCGAGACGGTGCGCAGCCAGAGCACGCGCCAGTGGCGCGCCGCGCTGACGGCCGCCATCTCGCCGCACCACAGCGTGCAGCTGGAGTGGCGCAACGTACGCAACAACGAAAACATCTCCCTGTTCCAGTATGCCAGCCGCGTGGTTCAATTCAACTGGCGCTGGAACGGGTTTTGACAGTAGAAAAATAGAGCAAGGGCGAGCATGCGCTGGGAGTTGATGGTTTTTTTGATCGGGCTGGTGGCGATCCCGCTCGGCTGCCTGCTGCCCAACAGCCGGCTGCCGCATCCTTTGCCAAACGACAAGGTGTTGCATTTCCTGTGTTTTGGCGGCATGGCGTTGCTGGCGGGGCGCCTGGCCCACGGCAAGGTCCAGATGGGGCTGGCGCTGGCAGCTGTTTTTGTGGCAAGCTGGGTCATCGAGCTCTTGCAGATGTGGGTGCCAGGCCGCAACTTCTGCTGGCGCGACATGGCGGCCAATGCGGCCGGCGTGCTGTGCGCCGGGGCCTGCCTTGCGCTGCTGCCACCGCCCTGAACCGACACGCATGGATGGAACCACAAGGCAATGACTGAACCGAAAAACAAAGCCGGCACGACTGCACCGGACGATGGCCTGGACAGTGAACACAGTCCGGGCACCGCTGCAGCCGGCACCCAGACCAACATCCAGATTCACCTGCGCAAGATTCCCCTGCTGGCCAACCTGACCGAGGAGGAAATGCTGCGGGTGCGCGCCGACATACGGGTGCGCGAGTACGCCCGGCGCGAGGTGGTGCTGCAAAAAGGCGGCGTTGGCGATAGCCTGCTGTTTTTGCTGTCGGGCCAGCTGCAGGTGCTCGACGTTACCGAGGACGGCCGCGCGATCGGCCTGCGCATGCTGGCGCCGGGCGACTTTTTCGGCGAAATCGCCGTCATCAACGGCTCGATCCGCTCCGCTTCCGTGGTGGCGCTGACGCCGGTGCTGGTGGCGCTGCTGCCGCGCGCCACCGCGCTGCACCTGTTTTCCCACTCGCCATCGGTGGCCAACCAGATGCTGCGCTTCCTGGCCGAAAAAGTGCAGCGCGATTCGCAGTTCCGTGCCCTGCTCAGCATTAACAACACGTCCAAGCGGATTTACTCTTTTATCGACCTGCTGAAACAAAAATCGGCCGGCGACGTCGACGTGGTGGAGAACCTGCCGACCCACCAGGACATCGCCAACATGATCAACACCAGCCGCGAAACCGTCACCCGCACCTTGCTGTTGCTGGCCCAACAGGGCATCATTCAAAAGGGCACGCACCGGCTCATCATCGTCAACCCGGACGCGCTCAAAAAGCTGGCGCAGGCTTGATTGTTGTCAATTACGCCAACATGCCCGTGGTATAATCCGTGCCCATTTGCCGAGCCGCACCCGTATCGACCATGACGAATCCCACCCGCCAGGAAGCCGCAGCATGAGGACGCCCGCCGTGCTGGCCGGTGTCTGGAAGTATCGCGGCTTCATCATGGGCAGCGTGCAGCGCGAATTCCAGTCGAAGTACCGCAATTCGCTGCTCGGCGCCGCCTGGACCATTCTCAACCCGCTGGCCATGATCGTGGTCTACACCGTCATCTTCGCCAACGTGATGGGCAGCCGGATGGCTGGCCACAGCGCCGGCTTCGCCTACAGCATCCACCTGTGCGCGGGCCTGTTGACCTGGGGGCTGTTCGCCGAAATCACCAGCCGCGGCCAGAACGTGTTCCTCGAAAACGCCAACCTGATCAAGAAGCTGAACTTCCCGCGCATTTGCCTGCCGATCATCGTGGTGCTCAACGCGTTGATCAATTTCGGCATCATCTTCGGCCTGTTCATCGCCTTCCTGCTGGTGACGGGCCAGTTCCCCGGCTGGGTCTTCGCCGCCGTCGTGCCGGTGCTGCTGGCGCAGATCGTGTTCGCCATCGGCCTTGGCATGGTGCTGGGCGTGCTCAACGTGTTCTTCCGCGACGTCGGCCAGTTCTTCGGCATCCTGCTGCAGTTCTGGTTCTGGTTCACGCCGATCGTATACGTCACCGACGTGCTGCCACCGGCCATCCGCAATTCTCTGGTGTGGAACCCGATGGCGGCGGTGGTGACGGCCCACCAGGGCATCATCCTCGACGCCCGCGCGCCGCTGTGGAGCAGCCTGGCGCCGGTATGCGTGCTCGGCCTGTTGTTTTGCGTACTCGGCATGCGCCTGTTCCGCAAGCGCTCCGGCGAAATGGTGGATGAACTGTAATGGGAAGCATCGTGATCAAAGGCCTTGGCAAAGCCTACAAACAATACCCTAACCGCTGGTCGCGCCTGGCCGAGTGGATGCTGCCGCTGGGTGGGCCGCGCCACAAGCTCAAGTGGGTCATCAGCGACATCAGCTTTGCTTTGGCGGCGGGCGACGCGGTCGGCATTATCGGCATCAACGGCGCCGGCAAGAGCACCCTGCTCAAACTGATCACCGGCACTACCGCCCCGACCGCCGGCAGCGTGGCCATTTCCGGGCGCGTCTCGGCCCTGCTTGAACTGGGCATGGGCTTCCACCCCGATTTCACCGGTCGCCAGAACGCCTACATGGCCGGCCAGCTGATCGGCCTGGCGGTCGAGGAAATCACGCACCTGATGCCGCAGATCGAAGCGTTCGCCGACATCGGCGACTACATCGACCAGCCGGTGCGGGTCTATTCGTCGGGCATGCAGATGCGCCTGGCGTTCAGCGTGGCGACGGTGCGCCGGCCCGACGTGCTGATCGTCGACGAGGCGCTGTCGGTCGGCGACGCCTTCTTCCAGCACAAGAGTTTCGAGCGCATCCGCGAATTTCGCAAGCTCGGTACCACCTTGCTCATCGTCAGCCACGACCGCGCCGCCATCCAGTCGATCTGCGACCGCGCCATCCTGCTCGACGGCGGCCGCGTGGCGCGCGAAGGCAGCCCGGAACAGGTGATGGATTTCTATAACGCCCTGCTGGGCGAACGCGACAGCGGCAAGGTCGAGCAGGTCGTCACCGACGAGGGACGCGTCGCCACCACGTCAGGCACGGGCGAAGCGAGCGTCACCCGCATCACGCTGGAGAACGCCAAGGGCGAGGCGATCGAAGTGGCCAACGTCGGCGCCTTTGTCACCTTGTGCGTCGAGGTGAAGGTGAACCGGCCGGTGGCGCGCCTGGTGCTCGGCTACATGATCAAGGATCGCCTCGGCCAGCAGATGTACGGCACCAACACCCATCACATGGACAACCCGCTGGTGAACCTGAAGGCCGGCGACGAAGCGCAATTTCGCTTCAGCTTTCCGCTCAACCTGGGCGCCGGCAGCTATTCGGTAACCACCGCGCTCACCAGCAGCGAAACCCACCTGGCCGACAATTACGAGTGGCGCGACCTGGCCTTCCTGTTCATCGTCACGAACATGAACCGCAAACAATTCGTCGGCTGCAGCTGGCTGGAGCCGACCGTAGAGATCATCCGATGAGCGACCTGTTTTACAAGGCATTCGAAGACCGCTACCGCGGTTCGCGCGAGATCATCGCCGGGCGCCTGCGTGCCTACCTGCCGTTCCTCGAACCGCTGGCGGCGCTGTACGCTCCGGCGCGCGCGCTCGACATCGGCTGCGGGCGCGGCGAATGGCTGGAAGTGGCCGGCGCCGCCGGTTTCGAGGCATTCGGGGTCGACATCGACGACGGTATGCTGGCGGCCTGCCGCGAGCGTGGCCTGGCGGTGCGGACCGCCGACGGCCTGCAAACGCTGCGCGCGATGGCCGACGCCAGTTTGGCGATGGTGTCGGCCTTCCACGTCGTCGAGCACATCGCCTTCGACGACGTCCGTGCATTGATTGCCGAGGCACTGCGGGTACTGCAGCCGGGTGGCCTGTTGATCTTGGAGACGCCTAACCCGGAAAACATCGGGGTCGGCGCCAACAGTTTCTACCGCGACCCGTCGCATCTGCGCCCGCTACCGCCGGAATTGCTGTCCTTCGCCGCCGAACATGCCGGCTACGCGCGCCAGCTGGTGGTGCGCCTGCAGGAGCCGCCCGAGTTGCACGGCAACGTGCCGATCGGCGTGCGCCATGTGTTGGAGGGCGTCAGCCCGGACTACGCGGTGGTGGCGCAAAAGGCCGCGCCGCCCGGGCTTATGAAAGGGTTCGACGCCGTCTTCGGCAAGACCTACGGTCTATCGCTCGGCCAGCTGTCGCACCGCTACGACGACCAGGCGGCGCGCCAGCGCGGCGCGCTCGACACCGCCGGCTCGCACGCGCTGCAGGCGCTCGACCAGCTGGCGGCGGTGCGTGTAAGCGTGGTCGGCCTGTCGGTCCACGTGATGCAGAACCACCAGGATATTTCCGACGCTGCGGCCCGGCTCGACGCGCGCATGGCGCGCGCCGACGAGCTCCAGCGCGAGTTCAACGCGGTGTTGGCAAGCCGCTCGTGGCGCATCACCGCGCCGCTGCGCGACGCTTCGCTCAAGGCCCAGCGCCTGCGCGCGGCGCTCCACGAAGCGGTGCGCAGCGGCACTGTCGGCGCATCGCTCAAGGCGCGCGTCAAGAACGCCGCGCGCGCCCTCGGCCGCGCGGTGCTGCGCAATCCCGACGCCAAGCGCGCCGCGCGCGCCGTGTTGTCGCGCATGCCGTCGCTGCGCGCGCGCCTGCGCGAGATGATGGTTCAGGCGCCGGTGGCGCCGGGCGCGCCGCCGCCGGCCAACCAGCAGCTGGCCGACCTGTCGCCGCGCGCGCAGCGGCTGTACGCCGGCTTGAAACAGGCACAACAGACGCTCGAGAAGGAAGCAAACTGATGCGTATCGTGATTGACCTGCAGGGAGCCCAGTCGGCCAGCCGCTTTCGCGGCATCGGCCGCTATTCGCTGGCGCTGGCGCTGGGCGTGGCCCGCAACGCCGACGCCGACACGCATGAAGTCTGGATCGTCCTCAACAACGCCCTGCCGGCGGCGATCGGCGCACTGCGCGCCGCTTTTGCTCCGCTGGTGCCGCAAGAGCGCATCTGCGTGTTCGACATCGCCACCCCGGCCGCCGAAATGGATCCGACCGGTCACTGGCGCACCCGCGCCGACGAAACCATCCGCGAGTACTTCATCGACCAGCTGCAGCCGGACGCGGTGCTGGTCACCAGCCTATTCGAAGGCTTCGTCGACGATGCCGTGTGCTCGGTCGGGCGTTGGCGCGACGGCATTGATACCGCGGTGGTGCTGTACGACCTGATCCCCTTCCTCAATCCGGACGCGTACCTCGGCACCGACACCCAACGCGCGTATTACGACCGCAAGATCGATTCGCTGCGCCAGGCCGGCCTGCTGCTGGCCATTTCCGACTATTCGCGCAAGGAAGCGATCAACGCCCTCGGCCTCGATCCGCAACGCGTGGTGGCCATCTCCACCGCGGTCGATGAGCGCTTCCATCCGGCGGTCCAGCCGCAAGCGGAGCTGGCGGCGCTGCGCGCGCGCTTTGGCATCGTGCGCGATTTCGTGATGTACGCGCCGGGCGGCTTCGACGCGCGCAAGAATATCGACGGCCTGGTGAAAGCGTACAGCATGCTGACGCCGGCACTACGCCAGGCCCATCAGCTGCTCATCGCCAGCAAACTCGACATCGACGAACGCGACCGCCTGCTACACTTGGGAAGCCGCCTCGGGCTGGTCGCGGGCGAATTGCTGCTGACCGATTACGTCGACGACGACACCCTCATCGCGCTGTACCGCGCCTGCGGCCTGTTCGTCTTCCCGTCGAAACATGAAGGCTTCGGCCTGCCGGCGCTGGAGGCAATGGCGTGCGGCGCGCCGGTCATCGGCGGCGACAACACCAGCCTGCCGGAAGTGATCGGCCACCCCGAGGCGATGTTTGACGCGGCCGACCCGGCGGCGATCTGCGCGCGCATCGCGCAGGTGCTGGGCGATGCGGCGCTGCGGCAGCGCCTGCGCGAACACGGCCGCACCCAGGCCGCCAAATTCTCATGGGACGTGACGGCGACACGGGCGCTGCGGGCGCTCGAGGCCCACCACGCGCGCCAGGTCCTTGCGCCGGCGCCGGTACCGGTGCGCCGCAAGCGCCGCCTGGCCTTCATTTCGCCGCTGCCGCCGGAACGCACCGGCATCGCCGATTACACCAATCAGTGCCTGCCGACGCTGTCCGAGCTTTTCGACATCGAGCTGGTGACCGACCAGCCGAAAGTGATTCTGCCGCCTGAACTGGACGCCCTGCCGCGCCGCGACCTGGCCTGGTTCAGCGCCAACGTCGGGCGCTACGACCAGTTGATCTACCAGTTCGGCAACAGCCCCTTCCACAGCCACATGCTGGCCCTGCTCGAGCAGCATCCCGGCGTGGTGGTGATGCACGATTTCTACCTGAGCAGCTTGCTGTCCTACGAGCAGATGACCGGCGCCATGCCGCGCGTCTGGACCGATGCGCTGTTCCACTCGCACGGCTACGCTGCGGTGCAGGCGGCGCAGCGGCCCGCAAACGCCGAGCAGGCCAAGATCGCTTTCCCATGCAATCTCGCGGTGTTGCAGGGCGCCAGCGCGGTGATCGTCCATTCGGCCCATGCGCGGACATTGGCGCACCAGTGGTACGGCCCTGGCGCCGACCGCAACTGGCACGTGGTGCCGCTGCCGCGCATTGCGCCGGTGCTGCCGGCCAGGGCCCGCGAGCAGGCGCGCCAGGCCCTCGGCATTGCCGCCGATGCGTATGTGGTGTGCAGCTTCGGCTTCGTCGATTCGAGCAAACTGAGCCACCGCCTGCTGGAGGCCTGGATCGCGTCGAAGCTGGCGCTTGACCCGCAGTGCGAGCTGGTATTTGTCGGCGCCAACCACGGCGGCGCCTATGGCCAGCAGATGCTCGACGCTATCGCCGCGGCCGGCGCCGGCAAGCGCATCCGCATCGCCGGCTGGACCAATGACACGGTCTACCAGCAGTACCTGCAGGCAGCGGACGGCGGCGTGCAGCTGCGCAGCGTGACGCGCGGCGAAACCTCGGGCGCGGTGCTCGACTGCATGAACTACGGCCTGGCCACCATCGTCAACGCCAACGGCTCGATGGCGGCGCTGGCGGACGAGGGGGTGTGGAAGCTGCGCGACGAGTTCGCCCTGCCGGAACTGGTCGAAGCGCTGGTGACGCTGCGGCGCGATGTGGCCCTGCGCGAAGCGCTCGGCAAGCGCGCGGCGCAGGCAATCGAACGTACCAACCGCCCCGAACACAGTGCCGAACTCTATCGCGCAGTGCTCGACCAGGTGTGGAACGATGCGCCGCGCGCGATGCCGGCGCTGGTGCGCTCGGTGGCCGAGCGCCTGCCGGGCGACGAACAGTCGCTGCAGCAGATGGCGCACTGCCTGTCGTTTGCGCCGCAGCGTTATCCGCAGCCGCGCCAGCTGCTGGTGGACGTCACCAACATCGTGCGCAACGACCTGCGCACCGGCATCGAGCGGGTGGTGCGCATGCAGCTGCTCGAACTGCTGCGTCATCCGGCCAGCGGCTACCGGGTCGAACCGGTCTACCTGTCGAACGAGGGCGGGCGCAGCCACTACCGCTACGCCCAGCAGTACGCCTGCGAGCTGCTCGGCATCGATCCGGTCTCGCACAGCGATTGTGCGCTCGACATCAACCAGGGCGACGTCTATTACGCTCCCGATTTCGCCCCGGCCGCCACCATCGAAGCGGCGCACGCCGGCATCTATGAACAGTGGCGTGCGCGTGGGGTGACGCTCAACTTCCTGATCCACGATTTGTTGCCGGTGCTGCAGCCGCAGTTCTTCCCGCCTGGCGCCGAACGCGGGCATGCCGAGTGGCTGGCCTGCATCGCCCAGCACGCCGACCGGCTGGTCTGCATTTCGGCGGCGGTGGCGCAGGAAACGCGGACATGGCTGGCGGCGCGCGGCGCGAAGTTGCCGGCAATTGCGGTAGTGCACCATGGCGCCGATATCGTCACCACGGCCGCGGTGTCCGCGATGGCGGACATTCCAGCGGCATCGCAGGATGCCCGGCTGTTGGCCAGGCTGAAGGCGGAGCCGAGCTTCCTGATGGTGGGCACGATCGAGCCGCGCAAGGGCCACCTGCAAACCATCGACGCGTTCGACATCCTGTGGGGCGAAGGCGCCAAGGCGAACCTGGTCATCGTCGGCAACGAGGGCTGGAAGCCACTGCCGGCGGGCGAGCGCCGCACCATCCCGCAGACGGTCGAGCGCATCGCCCGCCATCCTGAACTTGGCAAGCGCCTGTTCTGGCTGAAAGGCATCGACGACGCGCAGCTGGAGCAGGTCTACCAGGCCAGCGCCTGCCTGCTGGCGAGCAGCGAAGGCGAAGGCTTCGGCCTGCCGCTGATCGAAGCGGCGCACTACGGCCTGCCGATCATCGCGCGCGACATCCCGGTGTTTCGCGAAGTCGCGGGCGAGGCCGCCTTCTACTTCCGCGCCGACGAGGCGGGCGCGCTGGCGCGCGCGGTCAGGGATTGGCTGGCCTTGCAGGGCGCCCACCCCCAATCGACCGGCATGGGCCGCATGACGTGGGCGCAGAACGCCGGCGTGCTGCTGGCGGTGCTGGGCCAGGGGCTTGGCCACCCCGGTGCGACGCTCCACGCGGCTGGTTGTCCGGCCTGAGCAGGACAGGGACAGGCGGCTTCATGGAATTTCATGATGCGGCCGTCAGAATTGCCGCTTGAGCCGTCAGCTACGGTTGCTTGCGGAATACGCAAACGACTATATCGCTTGGAAACAGCTTCACCAACGGAATGGCACATATCACTGCCGCATACTGCACATACAGCGCGACCGGATTAACTTTGCCAACCAGGCGCAGGCGCTCGAGCAAGCCATTCGTGCTCAAGGCCGCCAGTGAAAAGGAACGCGCTATGCTGAAACCATGACTGGTGACCAGGGTTGTCAGGTTGCTGTCGTTAAAGTAATGCACATGCGGTGAGGGCAAGCCTTTTTGCCACATGCGCTCGAATGGGCCGTTCCAGTGAATGCGTGCGAACAGCTTTGACAGGCTATAAAAAAATCCGCGGCTGCTGGGCAGGTTCAGAACCAGCAAACCGTCCGCATTGAGGTGCGCGTTGCACGCGCCAAGCGCACTGCCGATGTCGGGAATATGCTCAATGACATCGTTAAAAACGATCACATCGAAGGTTTCGCCAGGCGCGAGAGCATCGGGAAAGTAGCCGCTTCGCACCGGCAAGCCGCGCGCCGCCGCCTTGCCGCCGACCGCCACGTCGGGCTCGACACCTGTGACCTGAAACCGTGTGGCCGCCTGCTCCAGAAACCAGCCGTGGGCACTGCCGACGTCCAGTAGCGATTTCGCGCATGGTGAGGCAAGCTCGCTGATGTGTTCGACGATCGCCTTAAAATTTTCCGCCCGCAAATGCTTGAGAGCGATTTCGCGGTCGTGTTCATTCAATTGCTCGTGGGCCTGCTGCTGGTTGACCATCGGCTTGAGGTCGGCCGACTCGTAATGGCACGAGGGACAAATCATGTGCCATGGCGACAGGCCGGCACTGGTGGCACAGTTACAGACGATGCATTTCATCTCACTTCCTTACCGGGGCGCGGTCGGTCTCGATCGCGGCGGCGCCGTCCTCGACCGCGATCGAATACAAGGCGATGCCGAGTGTGCGCTTGTCCGGCCCCTGGCCGAGCTGGCTGGGCGAGACCGGATGGGGAACGTCGATCGTGATCTGCCTGGCGGCGCCGTCG
Source organism: Massilia psychrophila (assembly GCF_002760665.1). GTDB lineage: Bacteria > Pseudomonadota > Gammaproteobacteria > Burkholderiales > Burkholderiaceae_D > JAFCUW01. The sequence goes on from NZ_PDOB01000008.1 coordinate 80,519, forward strand.
CTATGAAAGCTGAGGCGGACTGTGCGATGTTCCGACGGCAGCCTGACGCGCTGTTCGTCCGGCCCGATGCGCACCACAAAGTCTTGCTGCACATTGGGGCCGTAGGCGGCGGCGTTGAGCAGCAAGGTCATGTCGCGCGGCAGTGGCTTGGCAAATTCGATCTGCACGGTTTTCCCGTCCGACCAGCGCCCCCATTGCTCGAAGCCGGACAACCCGGTCAGCTTCACGCGGTCCGGATCGGCCTCGGGGACAGCGAAATTGATGGAGTGCGCGGCGCGCGGATCCGGAGGACTTTGCAGCAGGGAAAAGTTGCGCCGCTTGACATGGCTGACCATGTTCGGCGGCACCGGGTAGTCGCCCATCAACAGCAGCCAGTGCGGGCCGGCCGGCAGGGCCTGGCTGGCGATCGGCTGGCCGTGCGGCACGATCAGCAAGCGCACGCTGGTGTCGTCGATGAAGAACCGGGTCTTGAACAGCATTCCCGCGCTATTGCCAACCAGGACCAGCCGCTTGATTTCATCCGGCCTCAGGTAGTGGCGCACGAAGATCCCGGCCTTGACGTAGGGGTCGGGCGTCTTGAAGCCGTCCAGCACCAGATTTACCTGGTAAGCGCCCACCACGGCCAGCAAAGGCGTGAATACAAATACGAACAGCTGGGCGCCGCGCCGTGCCTCGAACACCCATGCTGCCAGCGCCAGCAGCGCGATGACGGTGAGCAGGTTGAACAGGATACTGTCGGCGCTCAGGCCGTACAGCTCGGGACTGTCGATATAGTTCGGCTGGAACGCAGGCAGCAGCACCAGGTTGGCGTAGACGATCAGCGCGGCCACCGGCACCGACACCAGCAGCTTGCCGGTGCGCGAGGATGCTGGCGGCGTGCGCGTGATTTGCGCGCCGGCGAACATCAGCAACAGCGGCAGGACAAAATTGTAATAGCGCATGTGCAGGCGTGTATTGCTCTCGTCGCCGGCGCCGGCCACCGAGGCCGTGAACATCACTGTCACGGCCACCAGCGCGCCGAGCATCAGCACGGTATAGGCCGCCAACGCGGCGACGGTCTTGTCGGGCTGGCCGCGCACCGGGGCGTTGACCCCAACCAGGGCTAATGCCGCCAGCGGCATCCCTGCCAGCAGCGCCAGCGCCATCACATGGCCGCGCAGGTTGTCCAGCGCCAGCGGGATACGCGCGCCGAGGGTAGCATTGGCGCCGGCCTGGGAGCTGTACATCTTGCCCAACAGGTCGAGGCCGTGGCCGCCGGCGAACAGGTAGCCGCCGGCCATGCGCGCGACCAGCGCCAGCGCCAGCGCCAGGGCGATCCAACCGAGGCCACGCAGGAACCAGCGCGCCGCGCCAGGCTGGGAGCGTTTGGACCAGGCTGCATATAACAAGAAGCAGCAAAAGCCGGGCGCCAGGAATAGCGCATGGACCTTGATCATGGCCATCAGGCCGAGCAGGACCGCACTGGCGGCCAGCCAGCGCCGCGACGCATTCTCCAGAAAGGCGAATACCGCGGCTGAAAATATCCAGAAGGCGAGGAAGTACATCGCCTCCGGCATGAAATAGGCCGTGTAGCTGTTCGCCGGGCCGGCGATCGACAGCAGTGCGACTGCCGCGGCGACATTGCGCGTCGTGACCCGGCGCGCGATCGTGTAGATGAACGGGGCGGCGCCGACAAACAACATCGCATTGACGATGCGCGCGCAGTTGAGGAAGCTGTCGCCGCACTGGCTGGTGAGGCCATACAGGCTGAAATACAGGTAGTTCGGGATCAGGGTGTCCTTGTACGCCACCAGCCTGGAAAAGCTGCTGTAGGTCCACTCGTCGCCGAAAATGGTCGGATACAGCCCCATGTCGCGTTGCACCATGTACAGCAGCGCCAGCAATAAACCGACCATGCAGGTGATTACGAAACGGTGATTGCTTGAAGTAGGTGTCACTTGAAGACCCAATGCTTTCCCAGCAGGTAGCCGTTGATGGCGATCAGCGGCAGGGACAGCAGTTTACCCGGCAGCGCCTGATGGAACAAGGCGACCGAGGCAGCCACCAAGCCGAGCGTAATCAGATAATTGAGCGCCACCACGGACAGGTAGCGCAGAAAACTGCCGTTGCTGCGCGCGGCGGTCCGGAACGTCAGCCTGGAATGGAACAGGTAGTTCACGCACAGGCCCACCAGGAAGCCGACGCTGGTGGCGAGCAACGGCGCCACGCTGACGCCGATCAGCCACTGCATGATGCCGATATCAACCAGCGCCGACACGACACCGCCGCCGAGATACACCAAAAGCCTGGCGTCCCACACGAAAAACCTAGACATTGCGGGAAGCGTACCACGTCTTCTTGTGGATCGGCCGGCGCGGCAATGACGCGATGTCATAGGCCAGGAACGCCAGAATCAGCTGTGTTCCCATCAGGATCGGCAGCGCCGCCAGCATCACGGTGCCGGCCGGGGTTGCCAACCCGATGCGCGCCGACATGACCCAGTGCATGATCCCATATCCGCCGCCGATCAACACCAGCGCCATGCCCAGCGGTAGTTCCAGCGAGGCGAGCGACATATCGCGCAAGTAGTAGTTATAAAACACGCGCTTGCAGAAATTGACCGCGTGCTTGACGATAAATTCGGTAACGATCTTCGAGATTTTCAGGTTGCTCACTTCCTCGCCGTACACGGCATCCATCGGCACGTCGACTACCACCGCATGCATCGTATTGAGGCGGAACAGCATGTCGGTCTCGAAGAAATAGCGCTGGCTGATTTTGTGGAACGGCAAATGGCGCGCAACGTCGCGGTGAATCGCGGTGTAGCCGTTGGTGGGGTCGAACACGTTCCAATAGCCGGACGACAGCTTGGTCAGCAGCGACAACACGGCGTTGCCGAACAGGCGCAACGACGGCATGTTGCGCACGGCTTCGAGGTCGAAGAAACGGTTGCCCTTGGTGTAGTCGGCTTCGCCGGCCAAAATCGGGCCGACGAAATTCGGGATCAAGGCCGGATTCATCTGGCCATCGCCGTCGACCTTGACGATCACAACGGCGCCATCGGCCAGCGCGGCCCGATAGCCGCTCATGACGGCGCCGCCGACGCCCTGGTTTTCAGGGTGTTCCACTACCACCACGCGCGGATCGCGGCAGCGCTCGCGGACAAACTGGCCGGAGCCGTCCGGGCATTTATCGTCGACAACATAAATACGCGCCACTTCAGGCCCGATGGCCGCCAGCACCTCGAGGATGTGCCGTGTAACCCGGTAACTGGGGATAACGACGGCAATGGCAGGGTTTTCAGTCATGGCGGATCGACCAGTTAACAAGGGAAATTCGCTCAGCCGGCGCTGGACTGCCATGATTATACATGGCGAGACGACAACGCCCCTGCGTCTGGCCAAGCACTGACAGCCTGCGGCCGGCGCGTTGGGCCGGCTTAGTACTTCGGCTTAGTACTTCGGCTTAGTGGTTCGGCTTAGTGGTTCGGCTTAGTGCTTCGGCCCGCCGCCGAGCAATGCGGCGATCTTGTGCCTGGCCGGTTTGATCGACGAAGACGGTGCGGCAGCGACAGTGGTGGCCGCAGCACCCGGATTGGCCGGCTCGTACGGCTTGAGGAACCACGGATCGACCTTGTCGCGGCGCGGCGGCGGCGCCGAGCTGCTGCGCGGGGCGCGTTCAGGCAGGCGCGGCGTGCTCGCCGACTCGCCTTCCGGGCGGCGGGTGCGGCGCTCGGAAGGCGCCGCGGCACTGTCGCGCGGTGGGCGCGGCGAGCCGTAGGAAGATGAAGACGAGGACGAGGACGGCGTGAAGCCAACCAGTTCGCCACGCGCGATGGTCTGCTTGATCAGCTTTTCGATGTCGACCAGCAATCGTTCATCCTTGTCGGAGTACACCGAGACGGCGTCGCCGGAGGCGCCGGCGCGGCCGGTGCGGCCGATCCGGTGCACGTAGTCTTCGGCGTTGTACGGCAAGTCGTAGTTGATCACGCACGGCAGGTCGGAAATATCGAGGCCACGCGCGGCGACATCGGTGGCCACCAGCACGTCGATCTCGCCCTTTTTGAAAGCGTCGAGCGCGGCCATGCGCTCCTGCTGGGTCTTGTCGCCGTGGATGGCGGTGGCCTTGATGCCGCTCTGCTCCAGGTGGCGCGACAGGCGCGAAGCGCCGATCTTGGTGTTCGAAAAAACCAGCACCTGCTTGAGCTGGCGCCCGCGGATGAGAAATTCGACCACTTCGACCTTGTTCGACTCGGCCACCTTGTAGACCACCTGGCTGACCTTGTCGGCGGTCTGGTTGCTGCGCGCGACCTCGATCACCACCGGGTCGTTCAAAAAGCTGCTGGCGAGGCGCTTGATCTCGGGCGAGAAGGTGGCCGAGAACATCAGGTTCTGGCGCTGCTTGGGCAGCATGTTGATGATGCGCTGCAGGTCCGGCAAAAAGCCCATGTCGAGCATGCGGTCGGCTTCGTCCATCACCAGCATCTGCACCTGGCCCAGGCTGACGTTCTTTTGCTCGACGTGATCGAGCAGGCGGCCAGGGGTGGCGATGACGATCTCGACGCCGCCGCGCAGGATCACCGTCTGCGGCTTCATGTCCATGCCGCCGAAGACGACGGTCGAACGCAGCGGCGTGTGCTGGGCGTAGGCCCTGACGTTTTCGGCCACCTGCACCGCCAGTTCGCGGGTCGGCGTCAGGATCAGCGCGCGCACCGGGTGGCGCGCCGGCGACATGCTCGGGCTGGCGTGCTCGAGCAGCAGCTGGATGATCGGCAGCGAGAAGCCGGCGGTTTTGCCGGTGCCGGTCTGCGCCGCGCCCATCACGTCGCGCCCTTGCAGCACGATCGGGATCGCCTGCGCCTGGATCGGCGTCGGGTGGATGTAGCCCTGGTCGGTCAACGCGCGCAGGATCGCCGGCGACAGGCCGAACTGGTCAAAGCGCGCCACGACCTGGTCGGCCTCGGGCGAGGGAATTACGTTGCTTACGTCGATTTCGGGCATCAGGTTTGGTTGGCGCACCGGGCGCCTGCTTTCTTCAATAAATTCGTGACATCGGCCAGGCGCACGCTTGGCCATCGTGCGCATCGCCGGCAGCGGCGCGCTGCGGGCGGCTCGAAGATGGAATGGGGAGCGCCGCGTTGGCGGGCGGCACCGGAAGCGGCGGGCGTGCGGCTGGCGTCGATACTTTTACAGAACGCTACACGATACCCTAATTCGCCGTCCCTGTATATAACGCCATTCTCGCGGGCCTGTTCAATATTGCCATATTCCGATTCTTGCAGCGGCGCGCAACAGCGGTAAAAACGTGCTTTATATGCAACAATTGTGGCGCGGTAAATTCTGGAAATTGTTGACAAGAAACACCATAAGCTGCAGAGTTCGTCTTGATATTATTGTAACTTCGCTGCGCGCCCGCTTTTCCCATGGAACCCCGATGCTCCCCCTGATTTCGTTTCGACTGCTGCGCCTGCTCGCCATCGGCTGCCTGCTCGCCCTTGCCGGCGCCGCCTCGTCCAGCCCGACCTCAGACTTGCGATTCAAGAGGCTCGACTCGCTCGACGCCGACGACCTGTCGATCCTGTCGATGCTGCAGGACCGCCAGGGTTTCATCTGGATCGGCACCCACAGCGGCGGCTTGTACCGCTACAACGGTTACCAGGCCGTCAAGTACAGCCACGATCCGCGTAACCCGCGCAGCCTGCCGAACGACCGCGTCAGCGCGCTGTTCGAGGACAAACAGGGCCGTATCTGGGCCGGCACCCAGAACGGCGCGGCGCGCTTCAATCCCGAGACCGGCGACTTCAGCGCGCTGGCGCTGCCGGACGGGCCGTCCAGCCAGCGCATCGTCAAGGCGATCATTGGCGACGGCGGCGCCGGCATGTGGGTGGCCACCTGGGGCGGGCTGCAGCATGTCGACAGCACAACTGGCGCCGTCACCCGCCATGTACACGACAACAACGACCCGGACAGCCTCGCCAGCAATGACCTGAACGCGCTGGCGCTGGCGCCGGACGGCGGGCTGTGGGTCAGCACCTGGCCGGGTGGACTCGACTACCTGGCGCCCGGCGCCAAGCGCTTTGTGCACCTGCGGGTAGACCGGCCCGACGCCGCCAACGAGAAGCTCAACATTGTGCGTTCGCTGTATTTCGGCGCCGACCGCCGGCTGTGGATCGGCACCGAAACCGGCGTTGTCACATGGGACACGTCAACACCATGGGCCGAGCGCAAGCGCATCGCCTCGCCGCCGGTACGGGTCAATGCGCTGTACGGCGACAGCCACGGCGCGGTATGGGCCGGCACCCTCGCCGCCGGCTTGCTGCGCTGGGACAAAGGCAAGGGCAAGGGCAGCGACCGTGCGGTGCGTTACGTGCACCGCGCCAACGATCCGCACAGCCTGCAGTCCGACCACATCCGCGCCGTCATGCAAGACCGCGGCGGCATGCTGTGGGTCGCCTCGTTCACCAACGGCATCAGCCTGGTCAACCTGAACAGCCAGGGGTTCGAGCGTTTTATCCCGTTCGACGCCGCCACCGACAACACATTACCCAACAATTCGGTGCAAAACATCGACGGCGCTCCGGGCGGACGGCTGTGGCTGGGCAGCAATACCGGCTTTTCGCTGTTCGACCCGGCCAATGGCGCCGTCATCCAGTCCTGGCACGCCGAGCCCAAGCGCGCCGGCGGCCTGTCCAACGATACCGTCTACAGCCTGTACCAGCAGCCCGACGGGCCGTTGTGGGTCGGCACCTCGGCCGGGCTGAACCGGCTCGACCGCCAGGACGGTCCGTTCCGCAGTGTCCAGTTCGGCGGCGTTGCCAGCAATTTCATCAACACCATCGCGCCCGGCGCCGGCGGCAAGCTGTGGCTCGGCACCGGGCTGCAAGTGATCCGCTACGACATCGCCAGCGGCAAATGGACCGGGTACCCGGCCAACCCGGCCAACCCGCTCGACCCGGCCAGCCGCAGCGTCAACGGCACCACCTGTATCGTCGAGGACAAGCTGGGACGGGTGTGGATGGGATCGGACTGGAGCGGCGGCGGACTCGACCTGCTCGATCCGGCCACCGGCAAATTCCGCCATTTCCGCCACGACCCGGCCAACCCCGCGTCGCTGGCGGACGACAACGTCTCGAGCCTGTTCCAGGATCCCCAGGGACGCATCTGGGCCGGCACCGCCAAGGGCGTCAACCAGGTGATGACGGGCGCCGACGGCGCCATCAGCTTTCGCGCTTACACCGGCCGTGGCAGCGTCGGCGCCGTCAAGATCCTGGCAATGCGCAGCGACCGCGCCGGCATGCTGTGGCTGTCCACCGCGGCCGGCCTGCTGCGGCTCGATCCGGCCAGCGGCAAGGCCGGCAGCTACAGCAGCTCCGACGGCCTGACCGAGGGTTTTGCGGTCGGCGCCTCGTACGCGGCGCCCGACGGCGTACTGTATTTTTCCGGCGTCAAGGGCATGACGGGCGTGCATCCGGACAAGGTGCGCTCGATCTCGGTGGCGCCGCACGCCGCCATTACCGACGTCAAAGTGTTCAACCGCTCGCTGTCGGGAGGCGCGCGCCACGCCGGCGTGATGCTGACCGGCACGGTAACCGCGCCGACCGACATTACCCTGTCGGTGCGCGATTCGGTGTTCGCGCTCGAGTTTTCCGCCCTCCACTACACCAACCCGTCGCGCAACACCTACGCCTACCGGCTCAATGGATTCGACCGCGACTGGGTCGCCGCCGATGCCAGCCACCGCACGGCGACTTACACCAACCTCGATCCCGGCAGCTATACCTTCGAAGTCAAGGCTGCCAACGAGCAGGGCGTGTGGAGCAAGCAGCCGGCGAAGGTATCGATCCGCATCCTGCCGCCGTTCTGGCAGACCTGGTGGTTCCGCCTGCTGGCGGCGCTGCTGGCGATCGGCCTGCCGGCAATGGTTTATCGTGCCCGCGTGCGCAGCCTGACGCGGCGCCAGCTGCAGTTGCAGACGCTGGTGGCGGCGCGCACCGGCGAGCTTGAAGAGAGTAATGCCAAGCTGGCGACCTTGTCCTCTACCGACGCGCTGACCGGCATCACCAACCGGCGCGGGCTGGACGAGGCGCTGGCGGCGGAATGGCGGCGCGCCAAGCGCGGCAATCACGCGCTGGCGCTGGCGATGCTCGACGTCGACCATTTCAAGAGCTACAACGATTTCTACGGCCACCAGGCGGGCGACCAGTGCCTGCGCGCGGTGGCGGCACTGATCGAAACGTTTGGCCGGCGCACCGGCGACATGGCGGCGCGTTACGGCGGCGAGGAGTTCGCGCTACTGGCGCCGGCGACCGATTGCGCCGACGCGCTGGCGCTGGCGCAGGCCATCTGCTGCGAGCTCGAACGGCTGGCCCTGCCGCATGCGCAGTCGCCGTACGGGGTCGTCACGATCAGTATCGGCGTGGCGGCAATAGTGCCGGCCGACGACAACGATTCGGGCATGCTGGTGCGCTTGGCGGACAAGGCGCTGTACCGCGCCAAACAGGCCGGGAGCAACCGGGCGATGCTGCCGCTTGTCAGCGTTGAAGCGGCACGCGATGCGGCCGATATCGAGGCGCGCTGACGGCCGCCCTAGCGCGACCAGCCGCGCTGCGCTGCCGCCCGCTCGCCCTTGGCGTCGAGCGACGGCCCTACCGCGCGCGCGTCGACCGCATCGAGCACCGCCGGCGGCATCGCGCTGCCGGCCTGGCGATAGGCGCCGGCCGCGCCACCGCCACTGTCGGTCAGCACCGGGATGGTCCACTGGCCGTCCGACCGGCACGCCAGCCCGGCCGCCCCGCCGACTGCGAACGTGCGGCAATACTGGCCCTCTTTGGCGACGAAGCTGACGCCGATCGTGATGGCGCTACCGGCGGCCGGCGGCGCGCTCGCCAGTTGCCGCGTCAAGGCCGTGTCGAGCTTGCCACGCGCGGTCAGCGTACCGTTGCTGCCACCCGAAGCGAAGGTGGTTTCGCCCTGCACGCTGTGCAAGCCGAGCGTGCCGGCCAGCACCCCGACCACCAGGGTGGCGGCAATCGCGCCCCATTCCGGCCACGACCAGCGGTGCGGCGTTTCGATGACGACCGGTTTCCTTGCCACCCGCACGCTGTCGAGATGGACCACCTTCGGCGAGCTTGACGCCGCCTGCCGCAGGCGCTGCGGCACCGGTTCGTCGAGCGTGCGGGCGAAGGCGCGGAACACGTCCCGGCGCAGCAAGATGTGCTGCTGCACCTTGGCCGCCAGCACCGGATCGACGCGCATGGCCAGCTCCACTTCGTGCCGCGTGCCAGCGTCGAGTTCGCCATCGGCAAACGCCATCAGGGTTTCATCGGTAAATCTCATCATACTGTCCTCGCTTGATCCGACAACAAACCTTGCAGCATTTCGCGCGCGCGCGCCAGCCTGCTGGTAAGGGTACCCATTGGAATGTCCAGCACGTCGGCCGCCTCCTTGTACGCCAGCCCGTCGACCAGCACCAGGCCGATCACCACCCGGTGATCGTGCGACAGCATGCTCATCGCTTTCTGGATTGCCATGCGCTGCTGCTGCGCCTCGGCCGACTCGTCGCCGACGTGTTCGCCGGCCTCCGCCGGCACCATGATGCGGTCGCGCCGCATCCGGGCACGCACCTCGTCGACCCAGGCGTTTTTCATGATGCGAAAGATCCAGCTGTCGAGCCGGGTGCCGGCCTGCCACTGGCCGGCGCGGCCGATCGCGCGCTCGATTGCAACCTGCACCAGGTCGTCCGCATCTTCGCGGTTCCAGGTAATGGCGCGCGCGAACCGGCGCAGCCGCGGCAGCAAGGCGGCAATGTCGGTATGGAGGGCGGTGGCGGGAAGTGTCATGGATAGGGGGTTAACGCCGCAGCCATGGCATTTGATCCCGGCTCCGTTCGTTTATTGATCAGGTGTTTGCGATGAACTAGTTTATCATCCGCCCATGAAGCCTCGCCACACCCTACTGCGCGTCCATTACTTGCGCTCGATGTTAGCGCTTACCCTCGCAGCAAGCGCTGGCGCCGCTCATGCGCAGCTGCGGCTGCCATCGATCAATTTACCTTCGTCATCGCCAATCGGCGGGATCGACGTCGACCGACTGGGCCAGCGCGGCGCCGCGTCGATCAGGGACGGCGTCCTGCCCGACCTGCCAAGTGTGCGTTCGCTGCGGCTGGACCAGGTCGGCAAGCTGTTGCGCCGGCACCGCGACGTGCTGGAGGCGGATCCGCAGGGCGAGCCGGTGGTGCGGCGCGAGATCCTCGCGTGGGGTATGGACCCGGCAGCGCTGGCGACGGCGCTGGCCGAGGGATCGCGCATCGAACGCGAGCTCGGTGACGACCAGCCGGGGTTGCCGGAACTACGCATGCTGGTGTTGCGCGTGCCCGACGGCAGCGAGACGGCGACCGTGCTGGCGCGGCTGCGCGCGCTCGATCCAGGCGGTGTCTACGACTTCAACCATATCTATACCGGCAGCGCGGCAGGCTTGACGGGCAGCACGACGGCAGGCGCGACGCATGTTGCCAGCTCGGTTGCCAGCCCGGTTGCCGGCGCCGGCGTTGCCCCGTCACGCGGCGGGCCGCGCGTCGGCCTGGTCGACAGCGGCGTCGACACCAGCCATGCGGTGTTCCAGGGCGCCCGCATCGAACGCTGGGGCTGTGCCGGCCAGCCCCACCCCAGCGCCCACGGCACCGCCGTCGCCGCGCTGATGGTCGGCCAGTCCGGCCGCTTCCGGGGCGGCGCGCCGCAAGCGGACCTGTACGCCGCCGACATCTATTGCGACAGCCCGACCGGCGGCTCGGCCGACAAGATTGCCGCCGCGCTGGCCTGGCTGGCTGGCGAAAAAGTCGCGGTCATCAACCTGAGCCTGGTGGGTCCGGCCAACGGGGCGCTCGAACGCATCGTCGGCGCGCTGCAGCAGCGCGGCCACCTGCTGGTCGCCGCGGTCGGCAACGACGGCCCCGCCGCGCCGCCGCTGTATCCGGCCAGCTACCCTGGCGTGGTCGGCGTCAGCGCGGTCGACCGCAACGGCCGCACGCTGCCGGAAGCGGCGCGCGGGCCGCAAGTCATGTTCGCCGCCCCTGGCAACCACATGGTCAGCGCGGCGCCCGGCGCACCCGCCTTCCGCCCGGTGCGCGGCACCTCGTTCGCCGCACCGCTGGTGGCCGCGCTGTTGTCGCAATCGGTGGCAGGCCCAAGCAAGGCGCAGGCCGCCGCCGCCATCGCCGCGCTGGCCAGGCAGGCCGTCCGCGCCGACGGCGCGACCGTCAGCAACGAGACCGGTTACGGCATCGTCGGCGCGGCGCTGCGGATCGACCCGGCCAGCGTCCGATAATTTTTTATTTGATTTATTTTCCGGCCGATGGATTAAATTGAAGAGCTCGCTCGTTATCCCTGTAACCGCGGCGTAATGGCCGCACAACCAGAGGAGAACTATCATGATGAACAAATTACTCGCCAAGCACATCGCAAAACACCTCGCTATCGTGATCTCGCTCGGCGTTGCCGCTTCGGCACAGGCGCAACTGCTGGGTGGAAGCGGCGGCGGCGGCATCGGCGGCATGATCGGTGGCGGCGGCATGATCGGTGGCGGCGGCAGCATGGGGTCGATGGGTCAGATGGGCCAGATGGGCGGGCGCGGCGCCCTCGGCGGCGGCGGATCGATCGGCCACCAGGTCGACACCGACAGCCTGCGCCGGCCGGCCAACACCGACGGCAATGCCAGCGGCAGCGGTTCCGGCGGTCTTGTCGGCAACCTGAGTGGTAACCTGCGCGGCGGACGAGCCGATGCCGCGGCCGATGGCCAGGCCTCGGGCGGCGGCAACGCATCGGGCAAGCTCGGCACCGACGGCATTGGCGGCGGCATGCGCGGCGCGGCACAGTCGGCGCGTGACGGGGCGCGCTCGCAAGCGGACACCACGCGCGGTTTTGCACAGTCCACCGAGGCCAATAGCCGCGCCAGCGCCAACGGTGCGGGCCAAGCCACGGCAGGCGGCTTTGGTAAAGCCGTCAGTACCGCCAGGTCAGTGCAGGTATCGCCATCGGCCAATGCCGATGCCGGTATCAGCGGCAACGCCGATGCCGGCGGCTCGGCGAGCGGCGGCGGCGGCACGCGGTAATCGTCAACCGGAGCGAACCGAAAGGCGCAGGCAGCTGCGCCTTTTTTACCGGGTTCACGAAGTAATCAGGCCATGCTCGTCGAGCAGGTCGTGCATCAGTTCGAGGCGGATCAGCGGATTGTCGAGCATCAGCAAGCCGTGTTTTTGCGCCATCGTCAGCGGCAGCAGTTCGCACCAGCGGTTCGATACCCAGCCGCAATCGTCGAGCTGAAACGGCAGCCGCACCGGCCAGCGCTCTTCGGGCACGTCGCCAAGCGAGGCGAGCACGCGCTCGAGGGCATCGGCGGCGCCTTGCAGTTCAGAGGGTATGCGCACCGGCAGGTCGGCGACGACGAACTCGACCTCGGCCGTCCACAGGCCGTTGCCGCGCCGCTTAGAGGCGTTGACGCGAAAGCGCGCGCCGCCGCGGCAGATCGCCTGCATCAATCCGGGCGATGGCGTGCCGCTCTCTTCGACCGTCGCCAGCGTGCCCGACTGGACAAATTTTTCCATCATTTCAGGTTTGCGCACTTCCTGCCCCTCGGTCAGCATGACGACGCCGAACGGGCTGCCGCTGGCGATGCACGTGCCGATCATGTCGAGGTAGCGCACTTCGAAAATCTGCAACGGCAGCACGCCTTCGGGGAACAGCACGGTACCGAGCGGGAACAACGGAATGGAAATCATGGTCATGCGCGCATCATGCCAGAATCGCGCACCGGGCCGGCGCACGATCGGCCATCAAGCTTGCATACCGAGCTCGGCCAGGAACAAAGCTCTCGACATCGTCGGTGATCAGGAGCACGCTGTGGCGCTCTTCTTGCAAGATGCGCAGCAACCCGGTGCGCACGCGCAGGTTCGTCAACGCGTCGAGGGCTGAAAACGGCTCGTCCATGTAAACGATCTCGGGCTTGGCCAGCAGCGCGCGCGGATAGCTGTGTTCAAAGCCCTTCAGGCCGACCAGGCCGATGATGATCATGCCGGCGATTACCAGGTCGTCGCGGTTGCCGGCATTGCGCGAGTCGATGATCAGGTAGCCCAGGCCCGAGCGCGGCGCGATCATTTCGGCCACCACCACCACCACCACGCCACGGCGTCGGGAAGATCACGCTGGCCGTTTGCACGACGACGATCCATCACCGCGCCGGCACGGCGCCAATCATTGTTCATCCTGGCGATTGTTTTTTCAAGTAACGGATCGCGTGGCTGAGCGCGCCGAGGCGCCACTTCAGCCGCTCGAGCCCGGGGTCGGGCAAGGCCACTACCGACACCGTCATCTGCCCGCTGGCGTGGGCGGTGCAGGCGAACTGGTAGTCCGAGGCTTGCTCGAACGGCAGCCGAAAATCCTGGCCGGGCATGATCAGGACCGGGCCGAACAGCTGTGGCACGCTGTCGCTGTTGCGCAGCAACAGCACGTCCTGCACGCCGAGCGTCAGCCGCACGACTGTTGGCAGGATGTCGACCTTGTCGCCGGCCATCCGGCGCGCGTGGGTGCCTTTCGGGATATCGAATAATTGATCGCGGTTGGCGTACTTGAGCGGCGCCAGCGCAGCCCACGCCAGCGCCAGCGCCAGGCAGAAGACTGTCAGTGAGGCGAGCGGGTGGCGCCGCATGATCGGGACCATGTTCATTAATGAATGTTTACCTGGTTGCTGTTCATCTAGTTGCTGAGCAACAGGCGAACGTCATGCACGCTGTCGGCAAGCTTGGCGCGCGCAAGTGACGGCACAGCCAGCGGCAGCCGGTCGGTAACGGCAGTTTCGACAGTCATGGCATGGTCGTTGCGAAGGCCGGATGCGGGTGGAAAAGCTGGCGCCGATTGTATACTACGGCGTGTTTCCTGTAGTAAATCTACAGCACCGACTATCTCGGGCAAGCCAGCAGACTTCCGGCGATCGGAACACTATTGTCTTTGTTGTTATATTTACCATGTTTGCAGTGCACCCACGGCGGCGCCGTTCGTCGACAAAGGCCGGGCCTACCCCGCTGGCAGCGGCGGATTGGCCGTCGCCTTGACCTCTTTTAAAACGAACGAAGTGTAGACCTCCTTCACGCTTGGCAGCCCGTTAATGTATTTTTCGGCAAACAGGCCGTAGGCTTCCAGGTCTTCGGCCACCACCATCAGCTGGTGGTCGTAGCGGCCGGAAATGCGATGGCAGGCCAGCACCTGGGGAATCGCCAGCACCGCCTGCTCGAACTCCTGCACATATTGGGTGTGGTTCTTTTCGAGCGAAATATGGATGAACGCCATTACTTGGTAGCCGAGCTTGCGCGAGTCGAGCCGGGCGTTGTAACCGCAGATCACCCCTTCACTCTCGAGCCGCTTGACCCGGCGCCAGCACGGCGACGCCGTCAGCGACACCCGTTCGGCCAGGTCGGCGCTGGACAGGCGCGCATCCGACAACAGCTCGCCGAGAATTTTCAAATCAATACGGTCGAGCTTCACTTTTGCCACGTTCATGCTGGTTTTTTCCTATTTTTGAAACATTCATTGCAAAAGAAGTTGTGCACACTTGGCAAATATAGCAAATTATTGCAGTGCCCCACAGATATAATTTACCTTTGGGCAATAAGTCCGCACCGCAAAGCCGTCATTGACGTAGCGGATTTCGCCACCGCGCGCCGCTCCAACTTCGCGCCCGCTCCGCTGCGCCGTCCCATTCCCTATCTTTCAACCATCGCACTTTGAGGAGTACTACCCTATGTCGAATCAAAAATTCAAATTAAAGCCGTCGGTGATGCTGGTCGCCGCCGCGTTCGGGCCGTGCCTGCTGCTGCCGGCAACGGCTTTGGCGGCCGGCCAAGCGGGTGATTCCGCCGCCCCGAAAATGGAGCGGGTGATCGTGACCGGCTCGTCGATCAAGCGCATCGATGGTGAAACGGCGCTGCCGGTGCAGATCCTCAAGCGCGAGGACATCGACCGCATCGGCGCGTCGTCGACCGAGGAGCTGGTAAAGCAGCTCAGTTCGCTGAGCAGCAACGGCAGCTCGACGACAGCGGCCAACGCCTCCGGCTTCGGCGGCGGCAATATCGCCACGGTGTCGCTGCGCGGTTTGGGCAGCGCACGTACGCTGGTGCTGGTCAACGGGCGCCGCGTGGCAGTGTACGGCGGCGGCTCGGCAGGCGCGGCCGGCTCGTCGGTCGACATCAACAGCATCCCCTTATCCGCCATCGAGCGGGTCGAAGTGCTCAAGGACGGCGCCTCGGCGGTGTACGGCAGCGACGCCATCGCCGGCGTGGTCAACTTCATTTTGCGCAAGGATTTCAAAGGCGTCGAACTGACTGGCACCTACGGCCAGCCTGGCATCGGCGGCCACGGCAAGGACAAGAAGGCGGGCATCTTTGCCGGCATCGGCAACCTGGCCGAGAACGGCTACAACGTCACCTTCGGCGCTACCGTGCAAAAGACCGACCCGATCTTCGGCGTCGACCGTCCATACGCCAACCGCCTTAACGTCGCCGAGCAGAACGACCTGCTGTCGTCGATTACATTCCCGGCCAACGTCGCGCTGTACGGCAGCGGCGTGCTGGTCAACCCAAGGCTGCCAAATTGCGGGCCGGTGTCGCAGGTTTCGCCGTATACGCCGACCCGCTGCAGCTTCGACAACAGCCCGTTCGCGTCGATCCAGCCAGAGTCGCTCAAGGCGAGCGTAATGGCCAACGGCCGTTTGACCCTGTCGCAAAACGCCGAAGCTTATTTCGAGGCCAACTACACCAACAACAAGATCACCTCGACCACCCAGCCAGTGCCGATCGCCTACAACGCGATCACCACCGCCAGTAACCCATATGTGCCGGCCTACAAGCGGCTGATCGCGCAATACCCTGCGCTCGCCACCCGGCCCGCTTCGGCACTGGGCGGCTTTGTGCTGGTGCCGACCAGCCCGTATTACCCTGCCGCCTTTGCCGCCGCCAACGGCATGGCCGGCAAGCCGCTGCTGCTCAATTACCGCGACGTCGCCAACGGAGCGCGCCAGACCCGCGACAACGCCGAGAGTACCCGCTTCATGACGGGCGTGCGCGGCAACAAGTTTGGCTGGGACCTCGATGCGGCCCTGCTCTACAGCGAGAGCCGGGTCAACGAGGAGCTGTTGACCGGCTACGCGCAGTATTCGAAAGTGCTGCCGATCCTCAACAGCGGCCTGATCAATCCGTTCGGCGAGACGCTTGATAAAACCGCGCTGGCGCAAGCCCAGGCGGCCGAGTTCCGCGGCACCAGCTACGCCACCAAAACGTCGATGACCTCGCTCGACCTGAAGGGCTCGCGCGAGCTGTTCACGCTGGCCAATGGCGCGGTGGCGCTGGCGCTTGGCGCCGAGCTGCGCCAGGAAAAATTCGCCTACGACCCGTCGGTGGCAATCCAGACCGGCGACATCGCCGGCCTCGGCGGCAATGCCTTCCCGGTCACCGGCAAGCGCCGCGTGTCGTCGGCCTTTGCCGAAGTGAGCGTGCCGCTGGCGCGCAAACTCGACTTCGATGCGGCCGTCCGCTACGACAATTACGCGGGCGTCGGTCACACCGTCAATCCGAAGGCGTCGCTGCGCTGGCAGCCGACCAATACGTTCCTGCTGCGCTCGTCGGTCGGCACCGGTTTCCGCGCGCCGTCGCTGACCGACCTGTACACCCCGCAGGCGACCAGCGTGACGGCCAACGGCACGCGCGACCCGATCCGCTGTCCTGACATCAAGACCGGTACGCCGGGCGACTGCAGCTTCCAGTTCACCACCGTCACCGGCGGCAATCCGAACCTGCAGCCTGAAAAATCGCTGTCCTACACAGTCGGCGTGCTGCTCGAGCCGGTCAAGGAACTGTCGGTTAGCTTCGACGCCTTCCGCGTCAACCTGAAAAACGCCATCGTCGGCGGCGGCCTGTCGTCGAATTATTTCCTCGCCAACGCCGAGCGCGCCAAGCAGTACGAAGCGTTCATCCTGCGCGGCGCGGCGGACGGCAACGCCAGCGGCGTCGGCCCGATCACCGGCATCCTGCAAACCAACGCCAACCTGTTCAAGACGCAATTGGCCGGTGTCGACGTCGACGCCAAGTACGGCCTGCGTTTCGGCTCGGGCAACCGTGTGACGACGCGCGTCAGCGGCACCTATCTCGCAAAATACGACGTGCAAGGCCCGTCCGGCGCCTACACCAGCGCGCTCGACACGGCACTGAACGCCGGCGGCGGCGTGGTGCTGCGCTGGAGGCACACCGCCAGCGTTGCTTACGAGACTGGCCCGTTTAGCGCGTCGCTGTCGCAGAACTACCAGAAGGGCTACGTCGACGTGCTGGGCAACCGCGCACCGGCCGGCTCGACCCCGCGCAAGGTCAAGGCTTACCAGACCTTCGACGCGCAGCTGGCCTACAACGGTTTCAAGCCGGCCAAGCTGTCGCTGGGCGTCAAAAACCTGACGGACCGCACGCCGCCGTACACCAACCTGACGTCGAACTTCCTCGGCGGCTACGACGTCAGCTATGCCGACCCGCGCGGGCGTTTCGTCTACCTGACGGCAACCTATTCGTTCATGTAATAGTAGAGTAATCTTCAGGCCTGCTGAACCCGACCGGTCGGGTTCAGCAGGCCTGCCCGTCCGGTTTTTTACACGATCGCCTTTTAAGGATTTTTGAATGTCCCTCACCGTTTCCCAACAATCGCTGCTGGCGGTCCTGCTGGCCGCGGCCGGCGCCGCTGGAGCTGCCGCAGTAACTAGCACAGTAACTACCACGACCGCCGAACCGAACGCCGGCGCCCGCCAGGCCCAGATCGACGCCATCGTGCGCGAGATCTCGCCACAGCGCATCCAGGCCACCATCGACAAGCTGGTCAGCTTCGGCACCCGCCACACGATGTCCGACACCGTCTCCGACACGCGCGGCATTGGCGCGGCGCGGCGCTGGATCAAGGCCGAGTTCGAGCGATGCGGCGCGGTCGCCGGCGGCCGCCTTCAAGTCGCCTTCGACAGCCACCTGCATCCGGTCGACCGGCGCATCTCACGCCCGACCGAGATCGTCAACGTCGTCGCCACCCTGCCCGGCTTGCAGGCCGAATCGCGCGAGCGCATGTACGTCGTCAGCGGCCACTACGATTCGCGCAACACCGACGAGAACGATGCCGTCAATGACGCCCCCGGCGCCAACGACGACGCTTCCGGCACCGCCGCCGTGATCGAGCTGGCGTGCGTGATGGCGCGTCACAAGTTCGACGCGACCTTGGTGTTCATGGCCGTCGCCGCCGAAGAGCAAGGCCTGTACGGCGCCGCCGACTATGCCGAAAAAGCGAAACAGAAAAAGCTCAACATCGCCGGCATGTTCACCAACGACATCATCGGCAGCTCTTACAACGAAGAAGGCAAGCGCGACAATACCCAGGTGCGCCTGTTCGCCGAAGGCATCCCGGCACTCAAGGACATGCCGGACAGCCTGCGCACCCTGATCGCCACCGGCGGCGAAAACGATTCGCTGCCGCGCCAGCTGGCGCGCCACGTCAAGGAGGTTGGCGAACGCTATGTCGACGACTTCAAAGTGACCGTCATCACGCGGCGCGACCGCTACCTGCGCGGCGGCGACCACGCCCCCTTCCTCGACCGCGGCTTCGCCGCCCTGCGCTTCACCGAGCCGGCCGAAAACTTCAACCACCAGCACCAGAACGTGCGCAAGGAAGGCGCGCTGCAGTACGGCGACCTGCTCGAATTCGTCGACCCGGCCTACATCGCGCAAGTAACGCGCATCAACGCCGCCGCGCTGGCGTCGCTGGCGCTGGCGCCGGCGGCGCCGCAGGAAGTCAAACTGCGCACCGCCAAGCTGGATAACCGCACCGAGCTGACCTGGCAGGCCAACGTCGAACCGGACCTGGCCGGCTACCGCGTCGTCTGGCGCGACACCACCGCCGCCCAATGGCAAGGCAGCCAGTTCGTCGGCAAGGTGACGTCGGCCACGATGGCGCTGTCGAAAGACAATGTGTTTTTTGGCGTACAGGCGGTCGACAAGGATGGCAACGTCAGCGTGGCGACGTATCCGCTGCCGGCTCGCTAGGAACTGTCCTGCGTCCGGGTGGCCGCTGCTGGGCCGCCCGGACATATAATTTCTTGGCGGCAGTTAGCGTTTCCAGTGCACGATGGTGTCATTTCCTTTCGACGCCTTTCGCGCGTGCCTTCACCACCTCCCGACTCCACGCTCGTCGGCTTCATGTTCGACATCACCGCGCGCAAGCAGGCCGAAGACAAGATTTTGCAGTTGCAGCGCGAGCTGGAAGTGCTGTCCTACCGCGACAGCCTGACCGGCGTGGCCAACCGCCGCAGGTTCGACACCCTGTATCCGGTTGAATGGGCCAAGGCGCGCGCCACCGGCGGCGAGGAATTCGTGCTGCTGCCGGCCACCGACGAAGAAGCTGCCCGCAGCGTGGCCGAGCGCTGCCGCAAGCTGCTGGCGCGGCACGCGGACACTGTTTATAGGCACGGTCTAGCTATCAGGCGCCCGACCTGAAAGGAAGCACCCCGATCAGCGCGCCGTGCAGCCAGAAAGCGAACACCGCCCACGCCACGGCGCCAATTACGATGGCCATCGAGGTACCGCGTGCGGTGCCGGCGGCATAGGTAATGCCGGCGAGCCGATCGCGCCTGCGTTCAGCGATGAACGCCAGCACCGCCCAGGCCAGGAAGGCGCCGAACAACAGCAAGTCGGCGAGCGTGCCGTTCGCCAGCAGGTGCCCGACGGCCCACGCTTTCACGCCCAACACCATCGGATGATGAAACCGCGCCTTCAGGTGATTGCGCGGCACATAGGCTGCCGCCAGCAGAATGAAAGCGAACAGCGTCAGCAGGCCGGCGGCATGGCGCATCCCTGCAGGCGCGTTCCACAGCACCACTGGCGCCTGCCGCGCAACGCCGTAACCCCAGATGACCAGCCCCAAGCCGACGGCGGACAGCACCGAGAAACCCAGCTTCCAGGAATCCTCCCCCCGGCGCGCGATCTGCGCCTGGCGCCATCCGCCGGCAACCATGCGCACCGAGTGAAGGCCCAAGAAAATTGCCAAACCGATCATTAAAATTGTCATTACTTCGTCCTTTTGTTTGTCGGATTATTCATTTTAAGGCCAAGTTGGCAACTGAACATTTCAATGTTGCGCGCATATCGCGCCGGGGACAGTTTCGCTCCAGGGCGATCCGTGCCAGCGGCAGCTGCGTGGCTCGACAGTTCAGCTAGTGTGGGAATATCCTCAATCTGCCGGGTAGCTGAACGCTGTCACCAGAGGGTGGTCGAATAATCAAGTGTCTTTCGTTATGCCGACGGCAAGGGAGGACAAAGGAGCCGCCATGGCGCTTTTGTCGTCTGTTGGCGCCGGCGGGCACGATGCATGTTTCACTTCTCCACACAGGGTTCCGGCCCGCTTCACTGTACGAGGAATTCCATGCGCCACCTTCTGTCACCCTTGCTCGTCACTATCCTGCTCGGCGTCGCCAGCGCCGCCCAGGCCACCGTTACCAACTACACCACCACCTTGAGCGGCGCCAAAGAAGCGCCGCCCAACACCTCGCCCGGCACCGGCACGGTGGCAGTGCTGATCGACGACGTCGCCAACACGATGAAGTTGAACGTGAGTTTTTCCGGCCTCGTCGGCACCACGACCACCGCCCATATCCACTGCTGCACGCCCGAACCCTTGAGCGGCACGGCGTCGGTGGCGACGATGCTGCCGGTTTTTTCCATGTTTCCGCTTGGCGTCGTTACCGGCACATACAACATGACGTTCGACCTGCTGTCGGCAAGCACGTATAACCCGGCGTTTATCAGCGCAAGTGGCGGCACCCCGGCCCTGGCAGAAGCCGACCTTTTGGCCGGACTGATAGCGGGCACCGCTTACTTCAACCTCCACAGCACGGCTTATCCGGCCGGCGAAATTCGCGGCTTCCTGGTCGCAGCGCCCATACCGGAACCGGGCCACCTGGCAATGTGGGTAGCGGGACTGGCCGGCCTGGCGGGCGTGCGCCGGTGGCGCCGGCGGTAGCTGCATGGCGGGACCACCACGCGTAGGTACCGAGGTACCGAGGTACCGGTCTCGCCTCTTCTGACTTGCAATCTCGGCATGCCCCCAATGCAAGCCGGGTGAAGGCATGACGCCTGGCCGGCGCAATGCGGGCAATGACTTTATAATTTCGCTTGTCAGTGGCTGGTGCCGCGCGCCCGGGCGCGGGACGGTACGGCCACACCGGAATTCATTTAAGGTCATCAATGAGTATCTCATCCATCAAACCTGCATCGGCCGCCATCGACGCCGCCGAATGGCAGGTGCGCGTCGACCTCGCCGCGTGTTACCGTCTGTGTGCATTAAAACACTGGGACGACCTGATTTACACCCATATCTCGGCCACCGTGCCGGGCGAAGCGGGCCACTTCCTGATCAATCCATTCGGCGATCGTTTCGACGAAATCACCGCTTCCAGGCTCGTGAAAATCGATTTGCAAGGCAACATCATCGGCGATCAGGCAAGCCGTGTGAACGTGACCGGTTTTGCCATCCACGGCGCGGTCCACGCCGCGCGCGCGGACGCCATGTGCGTCATGCATTTGCATAACGAGAATGGCGTCGCCGTCGGCATGCAGCAAGCCGGCTTGCTGCCGCTGTCGCAGCATGCGATGCGGTTCTACGGCCAGATCGGTTACCACGACTACGAAGGCCTGGCGCTGTCGCCGCTTGAGCAGACGCGGCTGATCGAGCACCTCGGCGACTATCCGGCCATGCTGTTGCGTAATCACGGCACCTTGATTAGCGGTCGGACGATTGCGGAGGCGTACGTCTTGATGGATACATTGGACAAAGCCTGCGCCTTCCAGTTAAAAGCACAATCCGGCGGCGGCCCATTGAATATGCAGCCGCCCGACGTCTGCGCAAAAACTTACCGGGACTTGATCGGTGACGGCACTCCAGAAGGCATCCTCGAATGGCCGGCGCTGCTGCGCATGCTCGACGTGCTGTCGCCGTCGTATCGCAACTAATATTTTTTAATAAACAAAAGGAAAGCCATGCCAACCATTAACGTTCAATTATTCGAAGGCCGCACGGTCGAACAAAAGCGTGCCTTCGTCAAAGCCGTCACCGAGGCGACGGTGGCGACGCTTGCGTGTAGCGCCGGATCGGTCGACATCATCATCGAGGATGTCAAACGGGAAAACTGGGCGACTGGGGGGAAGCTGTGGTCTGAGTCCGACTGAAAAATCGAGGCCTGAAATCACTGCGGCGAACGTTGCGGCAACTCACCACCGTGCGGCTCTGGTCCGAAACGAAGCGGCAACAAGATATATACCAGCCCCCCGGGCGATTCAGCGCGGGGGTTTGTTCAAAAAAGAGCGTTACTCGGGGGTCTCGGGGTCCTCGTTGGCCCCCATTTCGTCCACAATCCGCTGGCAAACAGCGGAGCGAACCCGGGCCAGCTTTTCAACGTCGGTGCCTTCCATTTCGTAGGCTTCCTTGGCAGTCTCGTTCAAGGCTTGCATCAGTTCGCTAAGCAGGCCGATAGCAGGAAGAATGCTGTCGTGCTCTTTTTTCCATCTGAACAGAAGTGCACCGAGGCCAGCGATAGCGTAGTCTTCCTGCTGCTCGAGCTCGGCGGTGGCGGTGGTTATTTCTTGCATATAATTCCTTTTTGGTTGGCTTACGCCAGTATAGCGAAAGGGGCCCGCGCAGGCAGGCCGGTTCCCGACAGGTCACAGTCTTTGCCGCTGACTTGGACGCTACGTTGGCAAAAACGTTTTTGAAGATACACACTGGCGCTCGCCAAAAATGGACGGCAGCGCTGCGTTGATTATCGTTGAAGAATTTGCTTACCCGTCCGCTACATGGCATCCGACAATCGAGCACGCATAAAAAATGGCTGCAAGCGCAAGCGTGCAACCATTTGATTTTCAAAGCTAATTCTGGTGGGCCTCCCGTGAGTCGAACACGGCACCAACGGATTATGAGTCCGCTGCTCTAACCAAGCATGAGCTAGAGGCCCGAAATCGGTGCGGCGGGAGTTGCGCCAACTCGCCACCGTCCGGCGCTGGTCCGGAACGAAGTGGCGAGAGGATAGGGCGTTTGCCCTGCCCGCGTCAAGCCTTAGTTTCCTTCGAGGAAGCTCTTCAGCTTGTCGGAGCGCGACGGGTGGCGCAGTTTGCGCAGCGCCTTGGCCTCGATCTGGCGGATGCGCTCGCGCGTGACATCGAACTGCTTGCCCACTTCTTCGAGCGTGTGGTCGGTCGACATCTCGATGCCGAAGCGCATGCGCAGCACCTTCGCTTCGCGCGGGGTCAGTGAATCGAGCACGTCCTTGACGACACCGCGCATCGAGGCGTGCAAGGCGGCGTCCGATGGCGCCAGCGTGTTGTTGTCTTCGATAAAGTCGCCCAGGTGGGAGTCGTCATCGTCGCCAATCGGCGTTTCCATCGAGATCGGCTCTTTGGCGATCTTCATGATCTTGCGGATTTTGTCTTCCGGCATTTCCATCTTGATGGCCAAGGTGGCAGGGTCCGGCTCGGCGCCGGTTTCCTGCAAAATCTGGCGCGAGATGCGGTTCATCTTGTTGATCGTCTCGATCATGTGCACCGGAATGCGGATGGTGCGCGCCTGGTCGGCGATCGAGCGGGTGATGGCCTGGCGGATCCACCAGGTGGCATAGGTCGAAAACTTGTAGCCGCGGCGGTATTCGAACTTGTCGACCGCCTTCATCAAGCCAATGTTGCCTTCCTGGATCAGGTCGAGAAACTGCAAGCCGCGGTTGGTGTATTTCTTGGCGATCGAAATAACCAGGCGCAGGTTGGCCTCAGTCATTTCGCGTTTGGCCTTTCTCGCCTTCATTTCGCCGGCAGCCATCTGGCGGTTGATGTTGCGCAGGTCCGGCAGCGGCAGCACGACGCGCGCTTGCAGGTCGATCAGGCGCTGCTGCAGTTCCTTGATGGTCGGGATGTTGCGCCCGAGGATGGCGCTGTAGGCGTGGCCCGCGTTGACTTCGCCATCGACCCAGTCGAGATTGGTTTCGTTGCCCGGGAAGACCTTGATGAAGTGGGCGCGCGGCATGCCGCACTTGTTCACTGCAACGTCGAGAATCTGCTTTTCGATGTGGCGCACTTCGTCGACCTGGCCGCGCAGGGTGTCGCACAGCTTTTCGACGACCTTTGCCGTGAAGCGGATGCCGAGCAGCTCGTTGGAAATCGTTTCCTGCGCCTTGACGTAGGCTTTCGAGTTGTAGCCTTCTTTTTCGTAGGCTTTGCGCATCTTGTCGAACTGGACCGAGATGATCTCGAACTTGCCGAGCGCTTGCACTTTCAACGCTTCGAGCTGTTCGGCCGAGAAGCCGGCGGCGCCGGAGGCGTTGTTTTCCTCTTCTTCGACTTCTTCCTCTTCGTCGCCCTCTTCGCCTTCGTCGTCGTCGTCGGATGCGACCGGCGGCACGACGACGGCGACGTTGTCTTCGTTGTCGACCATGCCGTCGACGATTTCGTCGATCTTGGTTTCGTCGTTTTGGATGCGGATCGAGGCGGAAATGATTTCGGCGATCGTCACCGGGCAGGCCGAGATCGCCTGGATCATGTCTTTCAGGCCGTCTTCGATGCGCTTGGCGATTTCAATTTCGCCTTCACGGGTTAGCAGCTCGACCGAGCCCATTTCGCGCATGTACATGCGGACCGGGTCGGTGGTGCGGCCGAAGTCGGAGTCGACCGTCGACAGCGCCGCTTCGGCGGCCGCTTCGGCTTCGTCATCGCTGGTGACGGTAGCAACGTTGTCGGACAGCAGCAGCGTCTCGGCATCCGGCGCGTGCTCGTAGACGGCAATGCCCATGTCGTTGAAGGTGCCGATGATGCCTTCGATCGCTTCGGGATCGACGATGTTCTCGGGCAGGTGGTCGTTGATCTCGGCATACGTGAGGAAGCCGCGTTCCTTGCCGAACTTGATCAGGGTTTTGAGCTTTTGGCGGCGGCGCTCGAGTTCTTCCTCGGTCGCTTCGGTGTCCGACGAGAACGCGTCTTTCAGCAACGCCTTTTCCTTGGCCTTGCGGTCTTTCGCCTTGGCCTTGTCGACCGCCTTCAGTTCGGCGCGCTCGACCGCGTTCAGGGCGGCAACTTCATCGTTTTCGGGCTGGAATTCCTTCGGCTTGCGGCCGCGCCGGCCCGGCACCTTGACCGACGGCAAGACGTAGCCGGACGTGTCAATTGCGGCCAGGGTGGCGGCGTCGGTGGTCTGGCTGACGACAGGCGTGGTGCTCGCGGTGCGAGTTTCAGTCTTGTCTGGAGCATCATCCACCTTGGCGGACATGCTTCTTGGCTTTTCAGCCATTCTGGATTCGGGTTTCTTGATTGGCACAGGCGCTTTCGATGTCACAACGACTAGCTTTACGGTGGAATTAGATAAAGTTTGTTGCCGCCCTATCCGGGCCTACGTCTCCCGGCCAACCCTCGCGGGCCAGCCTGGCACTGCTGCACTCTTACACCTTTACATCACATCGCAAACACGTTCCGCGCTGCCGTTTCCGGCAGTAATCTACTGCAACACAGCGGCGGTTGGGGGCGTGAGCCGGATTGGGTGCGAGGCAAACTCGTGTTTGCCGCTGTTGCACATTGCGCCAATGCGCCCAAAGCTTGCCCTAGCTGCCGACGCCACCGTTTCGCGCTGATCAAGAGCCAAACTGCCTGACATACCGTGTCGCTTTGAAAGAGAGGATCATTTCAAAGGAAACAATACTTATCGTTTTATTATAGCATGCAGCCCAACTTTTTCCAGTCATGGCAACCCCTTGATATGGAGCAATTTTTACAACTTAGTTATCAAATTAGTTAGCAACCTAATTAGCAACTTATCGCTGCGTCATATCGGCAGCAATTTCGCGCCTCAGCTCTTCTTGCATGGCAGTAATTTCGCGGTAACGAACTCCGATCTGATCTGAGGTCAGTCCGGAAGAAAACAACTGGTTGAGCTCCAGTTTTAATGCGTCCAGTTTGATCTGTCTCACAGCGCCCGACAGCCACAGTTTGACCGCGTCAAGGTCCGATTCGGGTTCAGAAGCGATTTCGGCGATCAGGCTGTCGTATTCGACGCCTGCCTCTTTCAGGTGCTGGGAAAACGCAGCGAAGCCGCCATTCGGCCCCAGTGCCTGGCCGGTCGCTACCAGTTGCCGCAGCCGCTGCGCCGATTCGGCGCCGAAAAAGTCAAAACACTGCAAGGCAGCTTCGTCGAGCTCGAAGCACAGCGGCGGGTGGGCCACCAAAATACGCAGGATCTGCAGCTCGAGCCCGACCGGTTGCGGCCTGCCTTTGCGCGGCGGCGCCCGGCGCGCCACCGACACCGGCTTTGCCAGTTCGAACAACGTTTCGATCTCTGCCGGGGTTGACTGCGTCATGCTGGCCAGCCCGCGCACGATCTGCAGGCGCAGCGAGGTCGGTGCCATCGCCTGCAACAAGGACTTGGCGTCGAACTGGGCGCGGGCGCGCCCTTCCGGTGTCGTCAGGTCGTTTTCGCCCGCCACCTCACGCAGCAAAAATTGCGACAACGGCATTGCCTCATTGATTTCTTGTTCGAACGCTTCGAAGCCGCGCTCGCGCACGAAACTGTCCGGGTCGTGCTCGGTAGGCAAAAACAGGAACTTGATGGCCTTGTTGTCGGACACTTGCGGCAGGCACGCTTCGAGGGCGCGGCGGGCCGCCTTGCGGCCGGCGCGGTCGCCGTCGAAGCTGAAGATGACGCTATCGGTCTGGCGCAGCAACTTTTGCACGTGGGTCGAGGTGCAGGCAGTGCCGAGCGTGGCCACCGCTTGCGGAAAGCCCAACTGCGCCAGCGCAACCACGTCCATATAACCTTCAGTGACCAGCACGTAACCGGCGTCGCGGATCGCCTGGCGCGCTTCGAACAGGCCATACAGCTCGAAACCCTTCTGGAACAGCGGCGTTTCCGGCGAGTTCAGGTATTTCGGCTCGCCTTGATCGAGCACGCGACCGCCGAAGCCAATCACCTGGCCCTTGGTGTTGCGGATCGGAAACATGATGCGTTCGCGAAAGCGGTCGTAGCGCTTCTTGTTGCCGCCGTCTTCATCGACCTTGTCGATCACCAGGCCCGCTTCGACCAGGGCCAGCGCGTCGTAGTCGGGGAACACCGCTTTCAGACTGTCCCAGCCGCTCGGCGCGTAGCCCATGCCGAAGCGGGCCGCCACTTCGCCCGTCAGGCCGCGCTTCTTCAGGTAGGCGATGGCGTTGTCGGCGCCGCGCAGCTGGCCACGGTAAAAGTCGCACGCTTGCGTCATGGCGTCGGTCAGCGCCAGCGACTGGGCCTGGTTGGCGGCGCGCTGGGCCGGCGCGATCTTGTCGTCGGCTTCCGGCACCACCATGCCGACGTTTTGCGCCAGGTCCTTGACCGCATCGACGAAACCCATGCCGGAGTATTCGATCAGGAAGCCGATCGAGGTGCCATGGGCGCCGCAGCCGAAGCAGTGGTAGAACTGCTTGGTCGGGCTGACCGTGAAGCTGGGGGATTTTTCGTTGTGGAACGGGCACAAGCCCATGAAATTGGCGCCGCCCTTTTTCAGCTGGACGTAACGGCCGACCACGTCGACGATGTCGACCCGGTTGAGCAAATCGGTAATAAATGATTGTGGAATCACGGTCGATGAACAGTCTTTATTGAAAGTCAGACTATACCGCCGGGGTCGCATCAGCTTGATTTAGGACAACTGACGGGCTCCGGCGGCTTCCAGGGGGCAGCCCCCTACGTCAGCGCCTTTTTGATCATGGTCGAGACCAGCCCCATGTCGGTACCCTTCGGCATTTTCGGCTTGATGATCGCCATCACCTTGCCCATGTCCTGCGGACCGGCGGCGCCCGAGGCAGCAACTGCTTCGGCGACAGCGGCACCGATCTCGGCTTCCGACAGGCCGGCCGGCATGTAGGTCGCCAGTACGGCCAGTTCGGCCTTTTCGATGTCGGCCAGGTCGGCCCGGTTGCCCGCTTCGAACTGGGTGATCGAATCCTTGCGCTGCTTGATCATTTTTTCAAGGATCACCAGCACCTGCTCGTCGTTCAGTTCGATGCGCTCGTCGACTTCCTTGCGCTTGATTTCAGCCAGGATCAGGCGCACGGTGCCCAGCTTGCCGGCATCCTTGGCCCGCATCGCGGTTTTCATGTCTTCGGTGATTTGTTCTTTTAAGCTCATGTCATCCTCACTTTGAAAGTCTTACTGATGAAGTACAAATGGCAAAACCCGCTGCGGTTATACCGGAGCGGGCCTGCGACGCTTCAGACCATCATCCGGGGAGGCAATCGCCGTCACCGGATCACTGGACTAGCAATCTTAGAATAATTTCTTAGGCAGTTGTTGGCTGCGAATGCGCTTGTAGTGACGCTTCACGGCAGCTGCCAGCTTGCGCTTGCGCTCAGCCGTTGGCTTTTCATAGAACTCGCGGGCGCGCAGTTCTGTCAGCAGACCGGTTTTTTCGATCGTGCGCTTGAAGCGACGCATGGCGACTTCGAACGGCTCGTTTTCTTTAAGGCGAATAGTGGTCATGTAAAAATCAAACCGTTAGATTAGGGGAGGAACGAGATTCTAGCATCGTTTTCCGCGCAGGGGAAGCTTTTTACTGAGCTATTTTGCCATAGCCCCCTGGTTGCGGCGCCGTTTTGCCGGGTTTGTGTCACCTTTCGCCGGCCAGCGCAATCCCCGCGGCAGCGGCTGACGCCCATGCCCACTGGAAATTGTAACCGCCCAGCCAGCCAGTCACGTCGACCGCTTCGCCGATGAAATACAGGCCCGCCACCTTGTTGGCCATCATGGTCTGCTGCGACAGTTCGCGCGTGTCGACACCGCCCAGCATGACCTCGGCCTTGCGGTAGCCCTCCGAGCCGGCCGGCACGATCGACCAGCGGTTGATGGCGTCGCCGAGCTTACGCAGCCGGGCGTCCTGCATGTCGGCCAGGCGCGCGTCGAGGGCGAAGCCGTGCGCTGCCAGCAGCCCTTCGGCCAGGCGCGCCGGCAGCCACTGCGACAAGATGTTGCCCATCTGTTTTTTCAGCGTCGCCTTGCCCTCGATCAGCGCCTCGGCCACGTCGATTTCCGGCAGCAGGTTGACGATGATCGGCGTGCCCGGCTGCCAGTAGCTGGAAATTTGCAGGATGGCCGGGCCGGACAGGCCGCGGTGGGTGAACAGCAAGTCTTCGCGGAACTTGCCTTTTACATTGCCCTTGCCTTTTCCGGAGCCGGTCTCGACCTCGACTTCAAGGGCGATGCCGGCCAGCGGCGCGAAAGTCTCCCAGCTCGGGCCGTCAAACGTGAGCGGCACCAGGCCCGGGCGCGGCTCGACGACGCCTAAGCCGAATTGGGTGGCGATACGCAAACCGAAGTCGGTGGCGCCGATCTTCGGGATCGACAGCCCACCGGTGGCGATCACCACGTTGTCGGCCAAGATGTCGCCGGTGTCGGTGGCCAGCAAAAAGCCCTCGAGCGTCTTGTCGATCGACTCGACCTTGGTCGGCATGCGCCAGGTGACGCCGCCGGCGGCGCACTCGTCCTTGAGCATCCCGATGATCAATTCGGCCGAATCGTCGCAGAACAGCTGGCCGCGATGCTTCTCGTGATAACCGATGCGGTGTTTTTTCACCAGCGCGATGAAGTCATGCGGCGTGTAGCGCGACAGCGCGCTCTTGGCGAAGTGCGGATTGGCCGACAGGAAATTGGCCGGCGCCGTGTTGATGTTAGTAAAATTGCAGCGCCCGCCGCCGGAAATGCGGATTTTTTCGGCCAGCTTGGCGGCATGATCGATCAACACCACGCGCTTGCCGTTCTGGGCGGCCACAGCCGCGCACATCATGCCGGCGGCGCCGGCGCCGATTACCGCTACATCGAATTGTTTTGCCATGGTTGCTGCCGATTCCGCTAATCACTAAAGGCGTGATTGTAAACTGCGCGGAGCTTGTTGGCTAAGCGAGCTGAATGGGGTCCCCGCGTGCGCGAGGACGACCGGCATAGGGCATCAATTGCCGTCGTCCTTGCGCACGCGGGGACGACCGGCATAGGGCATCAATTGCCGTCGTCCTTGCGCATGCGGGGACGACCGGCATAGGGCATCAATAGCCGTCGTCCTTGCGCACGCGGGGACGGCCGGCATAGGGCATCAATAGCCGTCGTCCTCGCGCACGCGGGGACGGCCGGCATAGGGCATCAATAGCCGTCGTCCTTGCGCACGCGGGGACGACCGGCATAGGGCATCAATAGCCGTCGTCCTCGCGCACGCGGGGACCCCATTTGCCTGATCAGCGCAACGCACCACGTCCCCCACGACGATAATGCTCGGGCTGCCCAGCCCCGAGGCCGCCAGGTCGTCGATCAGATGTATCACATGTATCGTGTTGATCCTGGCGCTCGTGGCCGGTAACAAAAATCGCGCCCGAGCTCCAGTCGCGGTGCGTCAGCGGTATGCCGATCGAGGACGGCGCCACCAGTCCGCTGCTGATGCCGTTGACCGCTTCGACCTCGATTGCGGCCGCCATCAAAAAAGCGCGTTCCTCGCCGCCGCGGCCAAAGACGAACGGATCGCCGCCCTTGAGCCGCACCACGCAGCGGCCCGCTTGCGCCTCCGGCACCATCAGGCGCTCGATAAAATCCTGGGCGGTCGAACGGCAGCCGCGGCGATCGCCCGTGTCGCCTTTAACGTCAGCAGCTCCGGATCGCCCGGTCCTGCCCCCACCAGCCATACCTTAGCTGTTCTCTGCATGATTGCCGCCAGTGTTTGCCTGTATTGCCTTGGAGACTAGCAAACACTGTGCCACTTGTTCGAGGATCGACGGCGGCACCGGTACCTCCCCACTCAGGGCGCGGCGAATCCACGCGGCGGTGGTGGCTGCATCGCGGTCGGGCGGAACCTGCGCCAATTCGTCCGTCGGCGCGTCGCGCTGCACCAGGATCGTGCGCTCGCCGGCGTGGAACCAGTCGATCTGGTTGGCGCGGTTGGCGTTGGCGACCGTCTCGCCTTCGGTGCCGCGCATCAGGAAGGCGTCGCCGCGCCCGCTTGGCGCCGCAGTCGTAAAATAGTCGCCCAGCGTCGCCAGGTATTCGGGATGGGTGTACGACACCAGGCGCAACGCCGGCCCCTGGTATGGCTGCAGGATTTTGACCAGCGTATGGGTCGAGTTGCGCACGCCGAGGCGCCGGCGCAGCGACAGCAGATAAGCCATTTTAGGCGCCAGCTGCTCGACCGGCATGAAGCATGGACGTCCGAGTGCATGGGCCGCTTCGACGTCGGCCGCGCAGGCGGCCAGGCCTAAGCCGAGTTCGGCGAAGATTTCGGCGCTGGTGACCCGGCCCGGGTCGCGGCTGACGCCGTGCACCAGCACCGGCACGCCCTCGCGCGCCAGCAGCATCGCCAGCAGGGGCGTCAAATTGGCCATCTTGCGCGCGCCGTTGTAACTCGGGATCAGTACCGGCGCGTATGGGCCAGGCGGCGTCGGCAGCAAGGGAAAGGAAGCTTCGGCCGCGTCGAGAAAGCCGGCGATCTCGTCGACCGACTCGCCCTTGATGCGCATGGCCAGCATGATGGCGCCCATTTCGAGCTCAAGCACGCGGCCATCGAGCATGGCGCCGTACAGCGCGCGGGCGTCATTGCGCGCCAGGCTGCGCGCGCCTTTTTTGCCGCGGCCGATTTCCTTGATGAAGTGGGCGGCGGCAAAGGAACCGGGGTCAGCAGAGGTAGTAAAAGAAGTGTCCATGGACAAAGCTTACACCGGGCGGCGCAATATTTTTGTTAAAAAGTGAATCCATTGCCTAAACCACCTCGTATAACCAGGCGCCACCACACGGCGACCAAACCATTCTAGGAGCAATAAATGAAACAGATGAGCAAAAGAGCCAGCATCGGCGCCCTGATCGTCGGCAACCTGCTGGCCGTCGGACTGGCACCGTCGGCGATGGCGTCGAGCCACCGTGAAGCGCCGTTTATTACCCGCCAGCCGAAAGTCGACGGCACCGACTTCTACATGTTCCGCAGCTACCAGACTGGGCGCGCCGAGTACACCACGCTGGTCGCCAACTACATGCCGTTGCAAGATGCCTACGGCGGCCCTAACTATTTTTCGATGGACCCGGACGCGCTCTACGAGATCCACATCGACAACAATGGCGACGCCAAGGAAGACCTGACGTTCCAGTTTCGCTTCAAGAACACCAACAAGGATGCCCAGTTCACCATCGGCGGCAAGAAGGTGTCGATCCCGCTGGTGATTAACGGCGGCGCCATCGACGGCCCCAATGCAGCTGGCGTCAACCTGCGCGAAACCTACACCGTCAGCGTGGTGCGGGGCGATCGCCGTGCCGGCAGCCGCGCCGCCGTCACCAACGCCGACGGCAGCGGCAGCACCTTCGACAAGCCGATCGACAACATCGGCAACAAGTCCATTCCCAATTACGAAGCCTATGCCGCCAAGCACGTGTATGCCGTCAACATCCCCGGCTGCGCGACGCCGGCGCGCATGTTCGTCGGCCAGCGTAAGGACTCGTTCGCGGTCAACTTGGGCGAAACGTTCGACCTTATCAACATCAAGGCGCCGGCCGTCGAGTTCGACGCTAATGCCGAGAAAGGCGCCAAGGACGACCTCGCCTTCAAGAACGTCACCGCGATCGAACTGGAAGTGCCGACCGCCTGCCTGCTCAGCGCCACTGCCGGCGACCCGGTGATCGGCGGCTGGACCACTGCCAGCCTGCGCCAGGGTCGCCTGATCAATCCGACGCCCAAGTCGGACGCCGACGTTTCGCGCGAAGGCGGCGCCTGGACCCAGGTATCGCGCCTGGGCATGCCGCTGGTGAATGAAGTGGTGATCGGCCTGAAAGACAAGGACAAGTTCAACCACAGCAAACCGTCGGCCGATGCGCAGTTCGCCGACTACGTCACCAACCCGACCCTGCCGGCGCTGGTCGAAGTACTGTACGGTTCGGCCGGCGTCAAGGCGCCGACCAACTTCCCGCGCAATGACCTGGTGGCCGCCTTCCTCACCGGGATCAAGGGCGTGAACCAGCCGAAGACGGTTACAGCGTCCGAAATGCTGCGCCTGAATACCTCGATCGCCGCTACCGCGGTCGGTGCACAGCATCGCCTTGGCGTGATCGGCGGCGACAATGCTGGCTTTCCGAACGGCCGTCGTCCGGGCGACGACGTCGTCGACATCGCGTTGCGCGTGGTAATGGGCAAGCTATGCACGCTGAGCATCGGCTGCGTGCCTGCCGACGCGCCGGCCGGCGCCATCCGCTTTACCGACGGCGCCTATCTCGACGAGACGTTCTTCAATCCGACTTTTCCGTATTTGAAGACGCCGTTGCCAGGCTCGCCGCAGAAATAAGGACGGCATCAATCACTTAACCAGGAAAACACCATGAAAAAATTGAGCCTGATCTGCGCCGCGCTGCTGATCGCCGGCTGCGGCAGCGGCAGCGGTACCTACACCGCGCCGACGCCAACGCCGACGCCGAGCGTGCCGCTGGCCGCCATGCTGGACGCCTTCTCCGCTGCCATCAGCGGGCTAGTGTCAGCGGCGCCGGACGATACCGAAGCGGGCAACATCGACGCTCTGGTGGCGACCGCGCCGGAAGACAGTGAGCCGGCGCCGCTGTAAGGCGCAGTAGCATGACCGGCCGGGCAGCGTTGCCCGGCCGGTATTGGCTTCCCTTCCCTTCCCTTCCCAAATTCACCGGATACACCATGTCGACCCGATTTGCATACTTCGCCTGTGTGCTGACGCTGCTGGCGACGGCGCTCCACGCCGCCCCCTACACGCCCAAGCGCGGCGACGACATCATCGAACAACTGCCAATGCGCACTGATCCGGCGCAACTGGCGCTGCGCCAGCTGCGCGCGCAACTGGCGGCCAAGCCGCGCGACCTGGAGCTGGCCACCAGCATCGCCCAACGCTACATAGTCACCGCGCGCGCCGAAACCGATCCGCGCTATTTTGGCTACGCGCAGGCCGCGCTGGCGCCTTGGTGGAGCAGCCCGGCACCGCCGCACGCGGTGCGCCTGCTGCGCGCCACGCTGCTGCAAAGCACCCATCATTTCTCCGAAGCGATGCAAGACCTTGACGCTGTCGTCGCCGCCGATCCGGCCAACGGACAGGCATGGCTGACGCGCGCCACGGTGCAGACCGTGCGCGGCGAGTACGCCGCTGCTACCGCAAGCTGCGCGCGCCTGTCATCGCTGGCCAACGAACTGGTGGCCATCACCTGCATCGCCAATGTAGCGGGCATGAATGGGCGCGCGGCGGCCCGTGAAGCGCTGCTCGACGCCACCCTCGAACGCGGCGGCGACGCCGACCCGGCAGTGCGGTCGTGGTCGCTGACGCTGCTGGCCGAAATGGCCGGCCGGCGCGGCGCGGCGGCACTGGCCGAGCAGCGCTACCGACGCGCGCTGGCACTGACGCCGCGCGACAGCTACCTGGTCGGCGCCTACTGCGACTTTCTGCTCGACCAGGGTCGTCCGCGCGACGTACTGCCGCTGGTGCAGGAGCAGACACGCATCGACGCCCTGCTGCTGCGCTACGCGCTGGCTTTGCAGCAAATCCCCGGACAGCAGGATGCATTGCGCCGCGCCGACGACGAATTGCGCGCGCGCTTCGGCGCCGCCATGCAGCGCGGCGACAGTGTGCACCAACGCGAACAGGCGCGCTATGAACTGCAGCTGCGCGGCGACAGCAAAACGGCGCTCGTGCTGGCGCAAAAAAACTGGACGGTGCAAAAGGAATCGGCCGACATGCGCGTGCTGCTTGAAGCTGCGCTGCATGCGGGCGACCGGCCGGCAGCCGCGCCGGTGCTCGAGTGGATTCGCAGCAATCGTGTCGAGGACGTCGTGCTGGCCCGGCTGGCCAAGCAACTTGGAACAGGCGCATGATGCGCGCGCTGCTATCGGTCCTGCTGATGCTCGCGCTCGCGCCAGCGCAGGCACACAAGCCGAGCGACAGCTACCTAACGCTGTCGGTCAAGGACCAGCAGGTGAAGGGTCAGTGGGACATCGCGCTGCGCGACCTCGACTACGCGCTGGGCCTCGACCAGAACGGCGACGGCGCGCTGACCTGGGACGAAGTCCGCGCCCAGCATCAGGTCATCGCCACCTATGCGCTGGAGCGGCTGGCGCTGTCGGCGGGCCCGGGCGCCTGTCCGATCGTGGCCGGCGAACAACTGATCGACCAGCACACCGACGGCGCCTACACAGTGCTGCGCTTTACCGCCGCCTGCGCGGCTGCCATCGACGCCCTCACCATCAATTACCGTCTGTTTGCCGACATCGATCCGCAGCACAAGGGCCTGGTGCGGCTCGATCACGATGGCCAAAGCTCGAGCGCCATCTTCGATCCGCAGCAGGCGCGCCAATCGCTGTCGCTTGCTTCGCCGAGCCGCTGGGCCCAATTCCGCGACTACGTGCGGCACGGCGTGTGGCATATCTGGATCGGCTTCGACCACATCCTGTTCCTGCTCTCGCTGCTGCTGCCGGCGGTGCTGATGCCGGCGGCGGCGCGCCAAAGCCAGACTATCAAGGCAGCCTTCATCGACGTCCTCAAGGTCGTTACTGCATTCACCTTGGCGCACTCGCTGACGCTCAGTTTGGCCAGCTTGCACGTGCTGTCGCTGCCGTCGCGCTGGGTCGAGTCGGCGATCGCCGCATCGGTGGTGCTGGCGGCGCTAAACAACCTGTGGCCGCTGTTTCGCGGGCGTCGACCGGTGGTCGCCTTCCTATTCGGCCTGATCCACGGCTTCGGCTTCGCCGGGGTGCTGGCTGATCTTGGGCTGCCGCAGTCCACGCTGTTGTTGTCGCTACTCGGCTTCAATGTTGGTGTCGAAATTGGCCAACTCGCCATCGTCGGCGCCTTCCTGCCGATCGCTTTCGCGCTGCGCAAAACCTGGCTGTATCGGCAGTTGCTGACGACCGGTTCGGCGCTGATCATGCTAATTGCCGCGGTCTGGCTGGTCGAGCGCGCGTTCGACCTGAGGATCCTGACAGCGTAACCGGTTTTTTTGGCGTCTATCGTGGGGGACCGGCCTGACAACCGTGGTGTCGGGCCCGGTTGAAGTTTTTACATGCAGGCACCGCTCTATTTTTGCTCCCTGTCAGCAATTCCGGCGAATTAACGCTAGACTGTTAGATACCCCCACGCAAAAGAAGCCGGATCATGATCATCCCAGATATCGAAAATACCAACGTCACCTCGTTCGGCCGGATGCCAACCCCGGTCGAGCTGCACGCGAAGCTGCCGCTTACCGACAGCGCCTTTGCCACCGTCATGAAAGGGCGCGCGGCCCTGCGCAACATCATCGACCGCGAAGACAAGCGCCTGTTCGTGGTGGTCGGGCCGTGTTCGATCCACGATCCGGCCGCCGGCCTCGACTACGCCACGCGCCTGCTGAAGCTGCAGGCCGAAGTAGCCGACACCATGCTGCTGGTAATGCGGGTGTACTTCGAAAAGCCGCGCACCACCACCGGCTGGAAGGGCTACATCAACGATCCGGACATGGACGACTCGTTCCGCGTCGACGCCGGCATGGAAAAAGCGCGCCGCTTCCTGCTCGACGTCTGCGAGATGGGCCTGCCCACCGCCACCGAGGCGCTCGATCCGATCTCGCCGCAGTACCTGGGCGACCTGATCGCCTGGACCGCGATCGGCGCGCGCACCACCGAGTCGCAGACCCACCGCGAGATGGCGTCCGGCCTGTCGACCCCGGTCGGCTTCAAGAACGGCACCGACGGCGACATCAGCATCGCCGTCAACGCGATCTTGTCGTCGGCCCATCCGCACCGCTTCCTCGGCATCAATGGCGAAGGCACGGTGTCGATCGTGCGCACCAGCGGCAACGCCTACGGCCACGTGGTGCTGCGCGGCGGCGATGGCCGTCCGAACTACGATTCGGTGTCGGTCGCCATTGCCGAGCAGGCGCTCCAGAAGGCCGGCCTGCCGGCCAACCTGGTCGTCGACTGCTCGCACGCGAACAGCTACAAGAAGCCCGAGCTGCAGCCGTTGGTGATGTCCGACGTCATCCAGCAGATCCGCCACGGCAACCGTTCGCTGGTCGGCGTGATGATCGAATCGAACATCGTTGGCGGCAACCAGAAGATCCCGCTCGACCTGTCGCAGCTGAAGTACGGCTGTTCGGTGACCGACGGCTGCATCGACTGGGCCGCCACCGAAACCATGCTGCGCTCGGCGCACCAGGAACTGCTGCAACGGCCGTAAGGTCTTCCTCGCGCAAAGGCGGCGCCGGCGGCGACCAACGCACCCTGTCGCCCCGGTGCTTTACAATGACGCATTCCCAAATTTGTCCGCACCTTCCATGATCGTTCTCGGCATCGAATCCTCCTGTGATGAAACCGGCCTTGCGTTGTACGACACACAGCGCGGCCTGCTGTCCCATGCTCTCCATTCCCAGGTAGTAATGCACGAAGAGTACGGCGGCGTGGTGCCGGAACTGGCCTCGCGCGACCACATCCGGCGCGCCATTCCGCTGCTCGAGCACACGCTCGAAGAAGCCGGCGTGACGCTGGAGAAAATCGATGCGATCGCCTACACCCAGGGTCCGGGCCTGGCCGGCGCGCTGCTGGTCGGTTCGTCGATCGCCTGCGCGCTCGGGCTCGCCACCGGTAAGCCTGTGCTCGGCGTGCACCACCTGGAAGGCCATTTGCTCTCGCCGCTGCTGGCGGCCGACCCGCCGGCCTTCCCCTTCATCGCGCTGCTGGTGTCGGGTGGGCATACCCAGCTGATGCGGGTCGACGGCGTCGGCCAATACACGCTACTGGGCGAAACGCTCGATGACGCCGCCGGCGAGGCGTTCGACAAGTCGGCCAAGCTGCTCGGCCTCGGTTATCCGGGCGGCCCGGCGATATCGCGGCTGGCCGAATTCGGCGATCCAAGCGCCTACAAGCTGCCGCGCCCGATGCTCCATTCGAAGGACTTCAATTTCAGCTTTTCAGGCCTGAAGACGGCGGTGCTGACGGTAGTGAAAAACCACGAAGAAAAAGTGGTCGCCAATATTTGCGAGCAGGACAAGGCCAACATCGCGCGCGGGTTCGTCGACGCCATCGTCGACGTGCTGACGGCAAAATGCATCAGCGCCTTGAAGCACACCGGCTTGAAGCGGCTGGTGATTGCCGGCGGCGTCGGCGCCAACGCGCAGTTGCGCGCGTCGCTCAACGCGGCGGCGGCGACGAAAAAATTCCGGGTGTTTTATCCGGAGCTCGAGTTTTGCACCGATAACGGCGCGATGATCGCCTTTGCCGGCGCGATGCGCCTGATGATCAATCCGGATGCGGCGAAAAAAGACTATTCGTTCAACGTGCGGCCGCGCTGGCCGCTCGACGAGATCAGCGTGGTCTAGCTATCACGCGGTGATCGAACCGACCGGTGAAATTTACCGGAACAAGCTGCCGCGCCAGTTCGGCAACCTGCTGCTGTCCAACTACCGCATCACCCAGGTGCATCATTATTTGCTGCCCTTGCCGCCCGATCCCGGCCGGCAAGCCGCGCGTACCGACTACCGACCTCGAATACTATTCGCCCGTGCCGCGCCTGGCGCAAGTGCGCCATATCAAATACCTGCACTGGCAGTCGGTCAGCGCAATAAAGCCGATCTTGACTTCCTCTTTTTCGGGCTTGTCCGAGCCGGCGGCCCAGACCCCGCCGCTGGCAACGCTAGTCAAGGAAGCGCCGGCGCCAGCTTTAAGGAGGGCACGGCGGGCGTGGTTGGTTTTGCTATCGGTGGTCGTTATTGCCTCGTTGGCTTCGGCTGGCCGGTATAGTCGGAGCAAGCGCAAAGCGCTTGCCGATACCACTGCATCAGCAGGCAGCGTGCCAGCGATAAAACGAGGCAATCACGGGTGTTGACAGCGCGTGCCGCCGCATTGGGCGACACTCAGGCAAAATCAGGCGAAATCAGGCACTGTTATTGTGCGCCGCACCGAAAGGCGCGGCGGAGCGGCTCAGTCTTCGGTAGCGATGATCTGGCGCAGCGCCTGCTCGAACACTTCGGGCGGTTGGCCGCCTGAAATCAAGTGGCGCTGGTTGATGATGATCGCCGGCACCGAGCTGATGCCGTGGCGCTGGAAGAACTGTTCGCGCTCACGCACTTCGGCGGCGTAGGTGTCGGACGCCAGGATGCGCGCCGCCTCGGCCGGGTCGAGGCCGACGTTGGCGGCCAGGCGCAGCAATACTTCGTGCGAGGCGGGACTTTCGCCGGCGGTAAAGTATGCATTGAACAGCGCCATTTTCAGCTCGCGCTGCAAGCCGTGTTCCTCGGCCCAATGCAGCAGGCGGTGGGCGTCGAAGGTATTGTAGATGCGGTCGCGCTGGTTGAATTCGAAACCCATCTCGGCGCCGCGGGCGCGGATCATTTCGCTGGTGGCGGCGCGCTGCTCGGCATTGGCACCGTATTTTTCGGCCAGGTGCTCGCCTATGTCCTGGCCTTCCGGCGCCATCTGCGGATTGAGTTCGAACGGCTGGAAATGCAACTCTGCGCTGGCGGCGTCGCCGACATTCTCGAGCGCCTGCTCGAGCGACTTGAGACCGATGACGCACCATGGGCACGACACGTCCGAGACAAAATCAATCCGAATTTTCTTGCTCATCGCCAATCCTTGCTATTAGTTTGACTAATACATTGGCCCATTTCACCCTATTTCAAGCCCCAGGGGACAAGCTCGTCGCGTTTTCGCGCAGCCAGCCGACGAGCAGCTTGTTGAATTTTTCAGGCGGCTCCATCAGGAAGAAGTGGCTGGCGCCCTTGAAGATCTCGGTACGGGCGTTCGGCAGGCCGGCCGGCCGACAACATCGCCGTCGCGGCCAGCGAGCAGATAGGATCGCTGTCGCCGGCCATGACGAGCGTCGGCTGCGTGATGCGGGCCAGGTCGGGCAGCGTATCGTGCAATTGGCATGCCTCGTTCTGGCGGATGTAGCAGGCCGGCAGGCGGGTCTCGCCGCCAATCAGCTTTTCGATCGCCTCGACGCGCGCCGGAAAGCGATTGAAGAAATCGGCGGATACGAAATTCTGTGCCAAGTGGCGCGCATGGGCCAGTTCACGACCGATGGCGCAGATATGACATCGTTGGCCGACCAATTTTATGCGCTGGCAGGACAGGTCCGTCCAGTTTGAGGGCGCCGTACCCTTTCGGGGGGATCTCATTTTTCGATCAACAACGCGACAAAGCCTTTACGATGAAAT
Organism: Massilia psychrophila; assembly: GCF_002760665.1. Lineage (GTDB taxonomy): Bacteria > Pseudomonadota > Gammaproteobacteria > Burkholderiales > Burkholderiaceae_D > JAFCUW01. The sequence continues at coordinate 120,759 of NZ_PDOB01000008.1, forward strand.
CATCGGCTTTATCGACGGCTGACCGACTATTTCTTTTTGGTCGTCCCTTTGGCGGCCGGCGCGCTCTTGCTGCCGATGCGGCTTTCCTTGCCGGCGATCAGGTTGCCGATATTCTTGCCATGGCGCCACGCGAGCAGCATGCACATCGCCACCACGGCGAACAGTTTTTCGTCGACGCCGAACAGCAAGCCGTAGTAGAACGGCGCGAACAGCGCGGCGATCAACGCGGCCAGCGACGAATAGCGGAAGGCGTAAGCCACCGCCAGCCAGGTCACCAGGGTCGCCAGCCCCAACCAGGGATTGAGTCCGACCAGCACGCCGAGGGCGGTAGCCACGCCTTTACCGCCGACGAAGCGAAAGAACACCGGCCACAGGTGGCCGAGAAACACCGCCAGCGCCACCAGCGCGACGCCGGCGTCGGTCACGCCATACTGGTCGGCCAGCCGGATCGCCAACCAAACTGCAAACCAGCCCTTGACGCCGTCGCCGATGAGAGTGGCGATCGCCGCTTTCTTGTTGCCGCTGCGCAGAACGTTGGTGGCGCCGGGGTTTTTCGAGCCGTAGGTGCGCGGGTCGGACAAGCCAAAGGCGCGGCTCATCACCACCGCAAACGAAATCGAACCGATCAGGTAGGCGGCAATCACAAATAGTAGGGTGGCGGTCATCATGTCTTTCTTGTTATTTGTTTCTTGTTATTGGTTTCTTGTTATTCGTTTTTAGTTATCGAGCCCGGTCTCAGGCGCCGGGTTGGTGAATATACACTATCGGCCGCGCCGCGCCGTCACCCTTCCAGCGCGCAATTGACCGCTTTCGCGCCCAGCAGCGCCGGCAGCAGCGCCGGGTCGATGCCAACCAGATAGCCGCGCCGTCCGCCGTTGATGTAGATCCGCGGCAGCGCCAGGATGCTGGCCTCGACGTACACCGGCAGCGCCTTGCGGGTGCCGAACGGCGAGGTGCCGCCGACCTGGTAGCCGGAATGGCGCTGCGCCACCTCGGGTTTGCACGGCTCCACCGACTTGCAGGCGATCGCGCGCGCCAGGTTCTTGGTCGAGACCTTGCAGTCGCCGTGCATCAGCACGATCAGCGGGCGCGCCGCCTCGTCCTGCATCACCAGCGTCTTGATTACCGCGTGCTCGTCGACACCGAGTTCGCGCGCCGACACCGCGGTGCCGCCCTTCTCTTCGTAGGCGTACGGGTGCGCGCTGAATGCGACATGGTGCTTGCGCAGGAACTGCGTCGCCGGTGTTTCTGAAATGTGCTCGGTCTTGGCCATGGCGTGATACGCTGTTTGTTCATTGAGGAGTTTCTTATTATGCAGCAGGAAATTCGCTTTGCCACCTTTAACGCCTTCAACCTGGCACCGGCGGGCACGAAACTGTACGACAATTTGTTGCCATATACCGAAGAAGAATTCGAGGCCAAGATCGATTGGACGGCGCGCCAGATCGATTTGCTCGATGCCGACGTCATCGGCTTCCAGGAAATTTTTTCGCACGCAGCGCTCAAACTTGCGCTATCGCGCACCCGCAATTACCGCGACGCTTTCCATGTCGGTTTCGATCTACCGACGGGCGCCGAGCCAGCGGGCGCCGAGCGCCTGGCGCCGAGCGTGGCGCTGGTGTCGCGCCTGCCGCTGGCCGAACCGGGCGTGGCGTATGCGCTGTTCCCCGAAGGAATTGCCATGCCGCCGGGCAGCCGCGACGCCGACCGCTTCGCCCGCCCGGTGGTGCACGCGCAGGTGATCGTCGCGCCCGACGTCACCGTCGACGTGGTGGTGGTGCACCTCAAATCGAAGCGGCCGGACTACCGCACCGGCGACACCGGCGACGATCCGCAGTTGTATGCGCTGGCCTGCCTGCGTTCGCTGATCCGGCGCGGCACCGAGGCGGTCGCGCTGCGTGTGCTGCTCAGTAACCTGGGACGCGACAACGGCCGCGCGCGCGTGGTGCTGGGCGACTTCAACGACGTCGCCGACGCCGTCACCACCGGCATCGTGCTCGGCGCCGGCGCCAGCGCCGACCGCCTGTTCGACGCCTACCAGCTGCAGCGGCGCCAGGACCACCTGCGCCATGTCGGTTTTTCGAGCCTGCACGACGGCCATTACACCACCATCGACCATATCCTGGTGTCCGAGCAGTTCAATGCGGTGCTGCCGAACGCGATCGGCGAAGTGGTCGACGTGGTCTACCTGAACGACCATCTGGTGCTGGAGCTGCCCGCGGCGTCCGACCATGGCCAGGTGCTGGCGCGCATCCGCCTGTTCGACGTCGCCGATGGCCTCATGGATGCCGGCGCGTGATTCCAAGGTCCGGGTTGATTGATGCCATGCCGGCGTAATGCCCCTGGTATTCGTCGCAGCCGTGCTGTTGCAGGAAGTGCAGCTGCTCGGCCGTCTCGACTCCTTCGGCGATCACCCGCAACTTGAGGCTGCGCGCCACCGCGATGATGGCCGGGATGATGGCCGCATCGGCCGGATTGCGCGTGATGTCGTCGACAAACGAGCGGTCGATCTTGAGCTTCGTGAGCGAGTAGCGGCGCAAGGTCGACAGGCTTGAATAGCCGGTGCCGAAATCGTCGACGGTGAGCAGCACGCCGCGCTGGCGCAGCGCGTTGACGGTGGCGATGGTGGCGGCGTCGCCGGTTTGAATCATGCCTTCGGTGATTTCAAGGTCGAGGAACTGCGGCGCCAGGCCGGCGCTGGCGAGCGCGTCGTCGACGCAGTCAAGCAGCTTGTCGTGGGTGAACTGGACGCTCGACAGGTTCACCGCCACCACCACCGGACAGCCCTGGTCGCGCCACGCACGCGCCCGCGCGCACGCTTCGCGCAGCACCCATTCGCCGATCGCCAACATCAGCCCGCAGGCTTCGGCGACCGGGATGAACTGGTCCGGCCGGAGTATGCCGCGCTGTGGGTGGCGCCAGCGGATCAGCGCTTCGACGCCGATCGTGCGCCCGCTGGTGATGTCGATCTCGGGCTGGTATTCGAGCAGGAACTCGCGGTTCTCGAGCGCCTGGCGCAGCTTGTTTTCCATCTGCACCCGCTCGACGACGTGGGCGTTCATCTCGGGGCTGAAAAACTGGAAGGCATTGCGCCCGTTTTGCTTGGCGTGGTACATCGCCACGTCGGCGTGCTTGAGCAGCGTGTCGACGTCGTCGCCGTCGCTCGGACAAATGCTGATGCCGATCGACGCCGACAACGTCACCTGACGCTGGCCCACCGTCATCGGTTGCGACACCGCCTGCATCACGCTGCCGGCGACGTGGGCGGCCTGGTCGGCGCCGCCGATGTCGGCCAGGATCACGACAAATTCGTCGCCGCCCTGGCGGCTGACGGTGTCGACCCCGCGCACGCAGCGCACCAGGCGCGCCGCCACTTCCTTGAGCACGATGTCGCCAGCCTGGTGGCCGTAGGTGTCGTTGATTGCCTTGAAACGGTCAAGGTCGAGGAACATTACCGCTACCCTGGTGTGCTGGCGCCGCGCCGTCGCCAGCGCCTGCTGCAGCCGGTCGAGAAACAGCACGCGGTTCGGCAGGTCGGTCAGGAAGTCGTGCTCGGCCAGGTGGCGGGTCTGCTCCTCGACCTGCTTGCGGTCGGTGATGTCGGACAGGATCGCCATATAACTGGTGATGCGGTTGGCGCTGTCGTGGATCGCCGTCAGCGCGGCCCACACCGGGAACACCTCGCCGCCGCGGCGCGCGCTGAACACTTCGCCCTCCCAGTGGCCGTGGGCGTCGACGTGATCCCGGATCTGCTGGTGAAAAGCCGGCTCGTGCAGGCCGGCGCGCAGGCTCGGCATTTCCTGGCCGATGACGCCCTCCGGTGCATAGCCGGTGACGTCGGAAAACGCCCGGTTGACCGCCACCACGCGGTAGCTGCTGTCGAGGATGAGGATGGCGTCGCGGCAGTTCTCGAACACCTGCGCGGCCATCGTCAAGGTGCGCTCGGTGGCCTTGCGCAGCGAGATGTCGCGGATGACCGCAAACGCCAGGTGCTGGTGGTCGACCGCCACCGACGTCAGCAGCACCTCGGCCCAGAACGATTCGCCGGCGCCGCTTTGGTACATCCACTCGTAGCGCTGGTTGCCGTCGCTGAAAGTCCGGGCCGCCAGCGCGGCGTCGCGCACCATCGACGCTTCGCCGGACGGCTGGACCGGCGGCGAGAAGTCGAGCAGGCTGCGCCCGACCATGGCGTCGTTGCCGTCGCAGCGGAACAGCTGCAACGCAGCCGGGTTGACGTCGACGATCTCGCGCCCGCGCACCAGTACGATGGCGTCGGTCGAACGTTCGAATAGCTGGCGGAAGTTGGCGCCGGCGTGCAGCAGCACCTGTTCGTCGATCTTGCGGCCGGTGATGTCGATCTCCATGCACAGCACCTGCCGGGTTTGGCCGCCGCGGCTGACCGGGAAGTGGCTCGAATAGACCCAGCGCTCGCTGCCGTCGGGCAGCCGCACGCACCAGTCGCGCGCAAGCGGCGCCTTGCCGGTACGCCAGACCGAGTCGATCACCGCGGCGAACTCGGCCTCACGCTCCGGGTGCGCCACCAGGCTCGCCAGCGGCCGGCCGACCGCATCGCACGCCGGCACCCCGAACAGCAGGTGGCAGGCGCGGTTCCAGTAGCGCACGATGCCGTTGCGGTCGCTGCTGTGCACCGCCACGTCGGGCGTCACTTCGACTGCCGCCACGAACCGGTACAGTACTTCCAGCGCCGCCAGCCCCGCTGCGTCCCGATCGTCACTCGCGTCGCCCTCGGCCCCCATGTCGTTCACTGAACGCTCCTTGTTGCTGTCCGCTGCGCGGCGAAGCCACCATTTTTGCCGATCGCCACCGTGGTGCGCTTGTTACGGCACAAACGATGCTGGGTGGCTGGTTTTTCCATACGGGAAGTTTTGCGCTTTGTCGGTGTTTTCTGCATTCCGTCGTGCCGAAAGCACTGCCTGTCGCATTCCAATGGCAGGGCCGCTGGTGTTTTTCTATAGTGACAACATGCGCAAGAGGCTCCATCTCGTCACACAGGCGGAGCCCGGGCGCTCCGCATCGGCATGCCAGGCTCGACTCAACAACGATTCCACGATTCCACGATTCCACCGCGAAGAACCTCCCCATGAAAATCGACACCTTGCCGTTGGTCCAGCCCCAGCCTACCGTGCGCCGGCGTCGCTGGAGCAAGCCTGCCACCATCCTGCTGATCGGGGCGCTGACCGGCGGCGGCTGGGTTTTCCTGCAGAAATCGACGGCCAACGCGAATCCACCCAATGCGGCCAAGACGGCGCAAGCCAGCGAAGGCAAGGATGGCGCGCCGAAGGTCGACGTCTATGAACTGTCGAGCGGCGACGTCGCCGCCGTCGAAGCGCGCGAACTGCGGCTCGCCTTGCCGCTGGCCGGCTCGCTGGCGCCGCTCGACCAGGCCACCGTCAAGTCGAAGGTGTCGGGCGTGGTACTGGCGACAATGGTGCAGGAAGGCATGAGCGTAGCGGCCGGCCAGGTCATCGCCCGGCTCGATGCGGCCGATCAGCGCGCCCGCGTGGCCCAGCAGCAGGCCGCGCTCGACGAAGCCAACGCCCGCCTGTCGCTGGCGAAGAAAAACAACGCCAACAGCGGCGCGCTGCTCAAGCAGAATTACATCTCGCAAAATGCGTTCGACACGACGCAAAACAGCGTCGAACTGGCACACGCCAGCGTCGAGGCGATGGCCGCCCAACTCGAACTGGCGCAGCTCGCTTTGGCCGACACGACCATCCGCGCGCCATTGGCCGGCGTCATCAGCAAGCGCCATGTGCAGGCCGGCGAAAAGCTTGCGCCCGACATGCCGGCCTTCACCATCGTCAACCTGCGCCAGCTGACACTCGAAGCGCAGGTGCCGGCCTCGGAAGTGCCGCGCGTTAAAATCGGCCAGGAAGTGCAGTTCAGGGTGGACGGCTTCGCCGGACGCGCTTTTGCCGGCAAGGTGGCGCGCATCAGCCCAACCGCCGAAGCGGGCTCGCGCTCGATGCTGGTGTATGTCAGCGTCGATAACAGCGATGCGGCCCTGCGCGGCGGCATGTTCGCAAAAGGCACCATCACGACCGAAAAATCCGCCGTGGCGCCCCTGGTGCCGCTGGCCGCCATACGTACCGAGCAGGGCCGGCAAGTGGTTTATACGATCGAAGCGAACAAGGTGGTGGCCCAGCCGGTAACCCTCGGCATGCGTAGCGAGGACGAGGGACTGGCGCAAGTGACGTCGGGCCTCCACCAGGGCGCCAGCGTGATCGTCGCCCGGCTGGACGGCGTCAAGCCGGGCAGCAAGGTACGCGTCGTGACTATCCCCACGGTTCCCACGGTGGCCGCAGCGACGCCGCCGGTCAAGGGATAAGCCATGTGGATCACTAAAACCAGTATCAAGAACCCGGTGTTTGCCACCATGATCATGGTGGGGCTGATGGTGCTCGGCCTGTTTTCGTACCGCAGCCTCAGCCTCGAGAGCATGCCCAACGTCGACATCCCGTTCGCCTGGGTCGAGGTGCAGTATCCCGGCGCCTCGCCCGAGCAGGTCGAGAACGACATCACCCGCCCGCTGGAGGATGCGATCAATGCGGTGAGCGGCATCAAGAGCATCCGCAGCAATTCGTGGGAAGGCCGGGCCGGCGTCTCGCTTGAATTCCAGCTCAGCACCAACGTCGACAAGGCGATGCAGCAAGTGCGCGACAATATTGCCCGCGTGCGGCCCGGCTTTCCGAAGGAAGCGAAGGAGCCGTTCATCATCCGCGCCGAAGGCGACAATTCCCAGCCGATCGTCGAGCTGGCATTGACCTCGAGCACCCGCAGCCTGCGCGAACTGTCGACCCTGACCGAACAGGTGATCACCAAGCGGCTGCAAGGCGTCTCGGGGGTCGGCCAGGTGCGCGTCAACGGCAAGACCAACCGCCAGATCCTGGTCGACCTGAAACCGGAACAACTGCAAAGCCAGAACATCGGCGTCGACGAAGTGCTGCGGGCGATCCAGAGCACCAACGCCAATCTCCCAGCCGGCAACATCAGCTACGGCGCCAGCGAACGCCTGGTGCGCATCGAAGGCAAGATGAAGTCGGCGCGCGACTTCAACCGCATCATCGTGGCGCGCCGCGCGGGCGGCCCGGTCTACCTCGACCAGGTGGCGACCATCGTCGACGGCGAGCAGGAGGAAACCTCGGTCTCGCGCATCAACGGGGCGCGTGCAATTTCGCTCGAGATCACCAAGGTGCAAGGCGCCAACGTGGTCGAAGTCGGCACCGGCGTCATGAAGGTGGTGGCGGCGATGAAGCAGGAATTTCCAGCCGATATCGAACTCAAGGTCATGGAGAACCAGGCCGAGCGCGTCCAGAGCCAGCTCGACAACGTTAAGAAAACCATCATCGAAGGCGCCGTGCTGACGATGCTGATCGTGTTCCTGTTCCTGCACTCGTGGCGCAGCACCATCATCACCGGATTGACCCTGCCGATTTCGGTGCTGGCCAGTTTCATCGCCATGAAGTGCTTCGGCTTCACGCTCAATTTTTTGACCCTGATGGCGCTGTCGCTGTGCATTGGCCTGCTGATCGACGACGCCATCGTGGTGCGCGAAAACATCGTGCGCCACATCGGCATGGGCAAGAGCCACCTGCGCGCGGCCTACGACGGCACCAACGAAATCGGTCTCGCCGTGATGGCGACGACGTTCGCCATCGTCGCCGTGTTCGTGCCGATCGCCTTCATGGAAGGCATCATCAGCCGCTTTTTCCTGCAGTTCGGCATTACGGTGGCGGTGGCGGTGCTGGTGTCGCTGTTCGTCAGCTTCACGCTCGACCCGATGCTGTCGTCGGTGTGGCCGGACCCGGTCAAGGACCGCTTCAAGTATGTACCGATGCTCGGGCGCCTGATGGAACACATCGAGCACGGCATCGACCGCGTGCACGGCTGGTACGGCAAGGTGCTCGCTGCGGCGCTGGCCTGGCGCAAGTCGACCCTGGCGCTGGCGCTGGCGCTGTTCATCGGCAGCCTGGCCCTGATTCCGCTGATCGGCGCCGAGATGATGCCGGAAACGGACAACGGTTACGTCCAGCTGCGCTTCAAGACCCCGGTCGGCTCCAGTCTTGCCTATACCGACTTGAAGGTGAAACAGCTCGAAGCGGCGCTGGCCGACTTCAAGGGCGAGATCGACAGCGTGTCGACGACGGTCGGCACCTATGACGGGCGCAACACGGCGCAGATCAACCTCGAGCTGACGGACGCGCACCAGGTCAAGCGGCGCTCGCAGCAGCAGCTCGAAAAGCTGATCCGCGAACGGCTGCAGTCGATCGCCGGCATCACCATGTCGGTCGGCCAACGGCCGATCTTCATCGCCATCCTCGGCCAGGACGAAGCCAAGCTCGATGCGGTGGCGCGCAAGCTGATGGACAAGATCCGCGCCATCAAGGGCGTCGCCGACATCGAGTACAGCCAGGAAGGCGCCAATCCGGCCACCATCGTCAAGATCAACAACGAGCTGGCCAGCGACCTCGGCGTGTCGGTGCAGCAGGTCGGCGCCGCGCTGCGCCCGTTCGTCGCGGGTGACCAGATCAGCCGCTGGCTGGCGCCGGACGGCCAGAACTACGACGTCAACGTGCAGTTGCCGAAGTCAAGCCGGCAAAAAGTCGCCGACCTGGCCGACCTGTCGGTGGCGTCTGCCAAGCGCGACGCCGCCGGCAATCCGGTGATGGTGCCGCTGCGCCAGATAGTCGAGTTCGTGCCGTCGACCAGCCCGCAAGTGCTCAAACGCCAGGCGCTCGAGCGGCGGGTGGCGGTCTACGCCGGCATCGAGGGCCGGCCCAATGGCGACGTCAACAGCGACGTGCAGAAGGCGATGAAAACCATCGCGCTGCCGGAAGGCGTGCGTTTCGACGTCGGCGGCGAGGCCGAACGGATGGCCGAGACCATGGCCGGCTTCGTCGCCGCGATCGTGATTGCCATCGTCTTCATTTACCTGGTGCTGGCGTCGCAGTTCGGCAGCTTCCTGCAGCCGGTGGCGATCATGGTATCGCTGCCGCTGTCGATGATCGGCGTGCTGCTGGCGCTGCTGGCGACCGGCAGCACGCTGAACATTTTTTCGGTGATCGGCATCGTCATGCTGATGGGACTGGTGACCAAGAACGCGATTTTGCTGGTCGACTTCACCAATCAAGCCCAGCGCGAAGGCAAGCAGCAATTCGCCGCGATCCTCGAGGCTGGCCAAGTGCGGCTGCGGCCGATCCTGATGACGACGCTGGCGATGATCTTCGGCATGCTGCCGGTGGCAATCGGCATGGGCGACGGCGGCGAGCAGCAGGCGCCGATGGGCCGCGCCGTGATCGGCGGCGTGATCACCTCGACCTTGCTGACGTTGGTGGTGGTGCCGGTGGCGTATTCTTACCTCGACAGCCTGGGCAAGCGCGCGGTGCGCTGGTTCAAGCGGGGGCAGGGAGCGGACCCGGTCGCTGCGGCGCGCGACAAGGATCTGGAAGTGGCTTGATGTGTGGCGCGGCTCAGGACGGCCGCGACAGGGGTCAGACCCCGGTTCTTGTTTTAGAGGGTCTAACCCCGGTTAAGTTGGAGCCTGCCAGGCACCCCCAACAAAAACGCCGGATCTGGCCCCGCCGGCTCAGGCCGGGTTTTGTGCTTCTGGCGCTGCAGCTTCGGTGTCGTCGTCCTGCTCGACCGTCTCGCCTGCTTCGCCCGGGGTGGACTTCGCTTCCAGCTTGCGCTTGGCTTTTTCGTCCGCCTTTTTCTTTTTCTCTAATTCCCGTTGCCGCTTTTCGTACGAAAAATTGGTTTTAGCCATGAATCACCTCTTGAATTATCTGTATAGAAAGGAATGCCGTCTCCACATTATGACGCATTATGCCGGCCGCATTTGAATTAACCACGTGGATGATGCTCGGCGTGCAAGCGTTTCAGGCGCTCGCGCGCAACATGGGTGTAGATCTGGGTAGTCGAGATGTCCGCATGTCCAAGTAACAGCTGCACCACCCGCAGATCGGCACCGTGGTTGAGCAAGTGGGTGGCAAACGCGTGGCGCAGCGTATGCGGCGACAACGGCCCGCTAAGCGCCGCCGCGGCCGCGTGCTTCTTGATCAATACCCAAAACATCTGGCGCGTCATCGCAGCGCCGCGCGCGGTGACGAACAAGGCGTCGTCGATCTGGCCGTCGAGGATGATTGGGCGTGCTTCGAGCAGGTAACGCTCGATCCAGCGCCGCGCTTCCTCGCCAAACGGCACCAGGCGCGTCTTGCTGCCCTTGCCGGTGACGCGCAGCACGCCATCGTTCAGGTTCAGCTCCACCAGCTTCAAGCTCACCAGTTCGGACACCCGCAGCCCGCTCGCATACATCAATTCGAGCATGGTGCGCTCGCGCAGGCCCAGTGGCGTGGCGACGTCGGGCGCGCCCAGCAAGGCTTCGACCTGCCCCTCGGTCAGCGTGTGGACAAAGCGGTCCGGCTGCCTGGCCGAGGCCATTTTCAGGCAAGGGTCGAGCGCTACCTGTTTCTGGCGCAGCGCCAGCTGGTAAAAGCGCTTGAGCACCGACAGCCGGCGGTTGGCCGAACTCGGCTTCGACTCGGCATGGCGCTCGGCGAAATAGGCGGCCAGGTCATGCGGCTGCACTTGGTACAGGCTGGCGCAGTCGGGCCGGCGCACTTGCAGCCAGCGGGCAAACAGGCGCATGTCGCGGCGGTAGGCGTCGAGCGAATTTTTCGCCAGTCCACCTTCCAGCCACAGATTGTCGCAAAACTCGTCGATCAGGGCGAGGTTGCCGGCCGACGGTGGCGCGCAATCAAGCAGATGCGCGGTGTCGTCCGCAGTGACATGCCGCGTCACGCCCACATCGCCTGCTGCTGCCATGGCGTGCCGCCAAGAGTGGCGCCCTCGTGGCTCAGCAGCCAGCGTTTGACGCCCAGGTGGAAACCGTGTTCGTCGTCCTGGTTCGAAAACCCGCCCAGCCCGGCGGCGGCGGTGACCCGATGACACGGGATCACCAGCGGAAACCAGTTGGCGCCGCAGGCCTGGCCCACCGCGCGCGGCGCCGAGCCGATGTGGCTGGCCACCTGGCCGTAGGTACGTACGCTGCCGCGCGGGATGGCGGAGATCGCCGCCCACACCCGCCGCCGGAACAGGCTGCCGACGTCGGGCAGCGGCAGGTTGAAGACGAAATCGGGGTCAGCCAAGTAGCGCACGACTTGCTGGCAAGCTGCGTCCGCCACGCCATCGGTGGCGTCTTTTTCACTAAAATGGGGCGGCAGGTAAACCAGTTCGCGCAGCTGCCCCGCTTCGGTGCGAATGCCGATGGCGCCGAACGGCGCGGCGACGATGGCGCTGAAAATGACGTGGCCTTGCGGCAGGGGAGTCGGCGGTTGCATGAAGCCAGTTTAACATCCGGCGTGAAACGCCAGCAGCCGGCATATGCCACGAAAAAAAGCGCACCCTGAGGTGCGCTCCAAATTCGTTCACGTTTCCGGTCGTTTGGACATGCCAACGACATTCTGTAAAACGTGTGTCTCCTCGATATTTCTCCGGTATGGACTACCGTGCTTTTATCACTACTCCCCAAACTTGCAAATTCGTCGTTCGGCTTGCACCATCGTGGTGCCCGGGAAGGTGCCAATCATAACGCATCTGCATTCCTGATGTATGGTTTTTTTTACATGGCCGTTGGATTTATTTCACTGTTTAAACAATTTTGCTCAATTTGTGCTGGAAACGTATACGGCGGCAGGATGGTGCGCACACGGCTTGTTTCGGGCTTATTTCGCCGCTTCCCTGGTAATCTTCGCGATCAGTTCCTTGCCGATCCGGCCTTCCATTTCCTTGTGCACCGGCAGCAGGGCCTTGCGCCATGCCGCCTGCTCGACCGGGGTCAGGTTGTAGACGGCGGTCTTGCCGGTCTTCTTGATGGCGTCCATTGCCATGTCGTTGTCGCGCTGGGCAATGGCTTTCTCGAACGTGGTGGCGTCGCGCATCGCCGCTTCCAGGCTGATGCGGATGTCGGCCGGCAAGCCGGCCCAGAACTTCTTGTTGACGATCACGGCGTAACCCAGGTAGCCGTGGTTCGACATCGTGATGTGCTTTTGCACCTCATGCATTTTCTGGGTGAAGAAGTTCGATGGCGGGTTCTCGGTGCCGTCGACCACGCCCGTCTGCAGCGCCTGGTAGACTTCCGAGAACGCCAGCACCTGCGGGTTCGCGCCCAGCGCGCGCATCTGCCCATCGAGCACCTTCGACGCCTGGATGCGCATCTTCAAGCCCTTGAAGTCAGCCGGCACGCGCATCGGCTTGTTGGCCGACATCACCTTGAAACCGTTGTCCCAGTAAGCCAGGCCGGTGATGCCCTTCGGCTCGAGCTTTTGCAGTAATCCCTCGCCGATCGGGCCTTCAGTGACCGCATACAGCGCCGCCTTGCTCGGGAAGATGTACGGCAGGTCGAACACTTCGAACTCTTTTATTCCGAGCGGGCCAAACTTGGCCAGCGACGGCGCCAGCATCTGCACCGCGCCCAGTTGCAAGGCTTCGAGTTCTTCCTTGTCCTTGTACAGCTGGCTGTTCGGGTACAGTTCGACCTTGACCCGGCCGCCGGTCGATTTCTCGGCCAGTTGCTTGAAGCGCTCGGCGGCCTGGCCCTTCGGGGTGTCGGTCGCAACCACGTGACTGAACTTGATGACGATCGGCGTTTGCGCGAAAGCGCTCATGCTGACGGCGGCGGTCAATGCTACGGCCAGCGTCTTGAATTGCATGCTTGTCTCCTGAACCAATTAAAAGGCTATTATTATTAAAATTAGTAACAAATTTGGACCGCTTCATCCATCATCGCTACTGTGAAAAACTACAATAGCATTCCCGCGATAAATGTAACACTTCAGTCCATGAAAATACCCTTTATGCATGTCGCGCCGCAGCCTCTCGGCGGCCCGCTGCGCTTCGTGCTGCCTGCCGTGCTGGTGCTGTTGTTCCTTGCCGTCTTGCTATGGCTGCCCTGGCAGGCGCGCGAAATGGAAAACAATGAGCGCCAGGAGCAGCTCATTGCCGACACGCTGTGGGTCGAGCAGGCGGTGCGCTTCGCGCTTACCCGCAGTGAAGACGCCCTCGCCTCGCTCGGCGCGGAGCTGGAGGGCAATCCGTTGCTGGCCGCTCCGCCGGCGGCCAAGGTGCAGGCGCGCTTCAAGCAGATGCTCAACAACGGCCATGAACTGCGCCGCGTGCTGTGGCTCGGTCTTGATGCCAAGCTTCTGGTGGCCGCCGGCGCTGAAGCGCCGTCGACGTTGCCGGCGGCATCAATCAACGCGCTGAAACTGGCGCGTGCCACCCGCAAGGGCCGCTACAGCGAACCCTATCAGGCCAGCGCGGGCGGGGGCGCACTGGTCGATTACTACTTGCCGCTGTTTCGCGCCGGCGAATATGCCGGCAGCCTGGCTGCCACCTATGACCTGAAAACGCTGCTCGATGAAACCGTGCCGTGGTGGTTCGCGCAGGACAACGCGATCTCGCTGATCGACCCGGACGACAAGGTGCTGGCCAAACGCGCAGCCGCCGGGCCCGGGCGCGGCGTGTACACCCACAAACGCCCGCTCGACTTGCCGGGCGCGACGATCGTGCTGGCGACCGATAGCGTCAAAGGACTGCCGCGCCTGCTGCCGAACCTGCTGGTCGGCTCCGTCATCGCGCTCGCGCTGGGCCTGTTGGCCAGCCTGGCTGCGCTGTGGCGCCACATCGCCCGCCGGTTAGAGGCCGAAGGCGCGCTGCGCCAGCAGATGGCGTTTCGCACCGCGATGGAAAATTCCCTGGTCACGGGCCTGCGCGCGCGCGACCTCGAAGGCCGCGTCACCTACGTCAATCCGGCGTTCTGCCAGATGGTCGGTTTGCCGCCCGAGGAGCTGGTAGGCAAGGCGCCGCCGATGGCCTACTGGGCGCCGGAAGCGATGGCCGACTATCAGCAGCGCTTCGCTTCAGTGCTGGCCGGCCACGCCACGCCGCAGTTCGAGACCATCTTCCAGCGCGCCGACGGCAAGCGCGTGCCGGTGCTGATCTTCGAGGCGGCACTGGTTGACAGCGACGGCCGCCAGACCGGCTGGATGGGATCGATCCTCGACATATCGGAGCGCAAGAATGCCGAGGAACTGGCGCGCCAACAGCAGGAAAAACTGCACGCCAGCGCGCGCCTGGCGACGATGGGCGAAATCTCGTCGATGCTGGCGCACGAACTGAACCAGCCGCTGGCCGCCATTTCCAGCTACACCACCGGCGCCCTCAATTTGCTCGGGCGGGCCGTTGACACCGGCGCGCCGCTCGATCCGGCGATTTTGAAACCGGCGCTGGAACAGGCTAGCGTGCAGGCGCGGCGCGCCGGCCAGATCATCCGCAGCGTGCACGAATTCGTCAAAAAGCGCGAACCGGAGCGCCAGGAAGTCCACATCGCCAGCCTGGTCGACGGCATCGGCGCGCTGATCGACATGCAGGCCTCGAAATATTTTGTCGCCATCCAGACCAGCATGGCTAGAGCGCTGCCGGCCGTCAGCGCCGACCGCATGATGCTCGAACAGGTATTGCTGAACCTGACGCGCAACGCCATCGAGGCGATGCAGGACGTCGCCCCCGAGCGGCGCGTGCTGCGCATCGCCGCTGCCCACGAAGGGGGCAACGTGACGGTGGCGGTGATCGACCAGGGCCACGGCATCGCCCCCGAAGTGGCTGAACGATTGTTCTCGCCGTTCTTCTCGACCAAGGCCGAAGGAATGGGCGTGGGCCTGTCGATCTGCCGCACCGCGATCGAGTTTCACGGCGGCACGCTCACCCATTGCGCCAATCCGGGCGGCGGCACCATCTTCAAATTTGCCTTGCCCAGCCTGGCCTGACCCCCGCTACCCACTTTGCCGACCTGGGATACACTCCGTATACTTAACCATAATTAAAAAATACGGAGACTGTTCATGCTGCACATCGTCGACGACGAGGACGTCATTCGCGATTCGCTTGTCTGGCTGGCCCAGTCGCGCGGCATCCGCGCCCGCGGTTACGCCAGCGCGCAAGGTTTCCTTGACCAGCTTGGCGCCTTCGACCCTGGCGGCGACTGCGTCCTGCTCGACGTGCGCATGCCGGATGTGAACGGCATGGCGGTGTTCGACCAGTTGAGCGTGCGCGGCCTGACCGCACGCCTGCCGGTCATTTTCCTCACCGGCCATGGCGACGTGCCGATGGCGGTCGACACCCTCAAGCGCGGCGCCTTCGACTTTTGCGAAAAACCGTTCAACGACAATCTGTTGATGGACCGGGTCGAACAAGCGCTGGCACAGTCGCGCCAGGCCAGCGCAGCGGCGGCGGTGCAGTCGCGCCTGGCGAGCCTGTCGACGCGCGAACGCGAGGTGCTCGACCTGATTTTGGCTGGTAATCTCAACAAGGTCGTTGCCGACAAGCTCGGCATCAGCATGCGCACCGTCGAAGTGCACCGCGCCCATGTTTTCGACAAGATGCAGGTCAAGACCGCGGTGGAACTGGCAGGGCTGCTGAAGTAGACTGGCGGCGCAAGCACATGCATCGCCGCCGCGCCCACCAATCTAGTTGCATGGCTAACGACATTGCGAACAGCAGCGCCAGCGCGAACAGGCCGCGCCGTGACTGACCGTGTCTTGCAGGTCTGCGCTCGGCGCCGATGGTTACAACTCCGCCATGCAAACGGCCAGCGAATGAATGAAGTCGTCGCGCAGGGCCTGGTACTGTTCGAAATTTTTGAATTTGCGCTCGGCCGGCTTCTGGTTCAGCAGGTAGGCGGTGGCGATGACGTTGTTTTTTTCCGAGATCAGCGTATAGAGGCTGATGACGTCGCCGGTCAGCGTGAGATTGTTGAGCGCCATGATTTCGACGCCGTTGCGCTCGATGACCTTGAACGGCGCCACCGGGGCGCCGGGCGTCGCCGCGAAACTGGTCATCTGCGCCAGGATGGCGGTGCGGTCGGCCCCCAGCTTGCCCGGCTGCGAACGCTCCAGCTTGAGGTTGACGAACGGCGCCGTATCGGGATACGCCAGCAACATGCGGTAGCCGTCGGCGATTGATACCTGCATCGGCCCGGTCGAGGTCTGCACCGCGCGCGTCGGCATGCCGGCCGGCCAGCGGTTGACGCTTTGCGCTTGCAGGTCTTTGCCGAACGAGCAGCCCATGAGCGGCCTGAGCGGATCGGCCGGCGCCTGCCGCGCCAACGCGCAACCCGGTCCGCACAGAACCATGACGGCGAAAACGACTCGAACGAGGTAAGACATAGTTGCCTCCAGCGGAACCGATGAGCTATCAATTTGCCAATTCTTTCACATTGAACCAGGTCGGTGCCACGGATTCATCAAAAGCACCGGCAGACGGTACCGCAGGTACCGCGGCCAGCGCGGGCGGGCTGCGCCGGGCGCGCACGCTACGCGTCCTGAACCTGTTCGCCAGCGAATAGCTTGTAGAATAAAAAGACCACCCGGGAGACCAGGCGCTGCTTGCCTTACGTTACAACTGGCTACCAACAGTCTCAATATCAATCATCGCGCTGAGGAAATACCGATGAACGAAAAAACAGCTGCCGATAAATTGTTTTTAAAGAATGCCAAGTCGATGGCGGTGCTCAACGGCGCCGCCCACGCCGGCCTCGTGTCCCAGCTGCCGGCAGCGCTGATCGACAACGGCAACGGTCCGGCCGACGTGGTGCTGATGTTTGCACTGAACCAGAAAGAACTCGAGCACTACCTGCCCCCCGCCTTGGCGCGGCTGGGCGAAAAAGGGTCTTTGTGGATTGGCTACCTGAAGCAGACCGCGTCCAGGGCGACCGACATCAACCGCGACACCATCAACGCCCACGCCAAGGAACGCGGCATCACCGCGGTGGCGATCATTTCGCTCGACGGCGAATGGTCGGCGCTGCGGCTCAAGCAAATGTAGAACTAGTTCAGGTGCCGCGCCAGCGCCCACTCGACATGTTCACGCACCAGCGCCGACGGATGCCGTTCGCGCGCGCGCAGGGCGCTGACGATGGCCGCGTCGCCCTTGGCGCGATCGGCCGCATTGCCCAGGGCGACGGCCAGGTTGCGCAGCCAGCGCTCGTGGCCGATACGGCGGATCGGACTGCCTTCGGTGCGCCTGCCGAATTGTTCCTCGCTCCAGCCGAACAGGTCGGTCAGCGTGGCGTCACCCATGGCGTTGCGCTCATCGAAGTCAGGCAGGCTCGCGCGTTGGGCGAACTTGTTCCACGGGCATACGATCTGGCAATCGTCACAGCCGTAAATCCGGTTGCCGATCAGCGGGCGCAGCTCGACCGGGATACTGGTTTTCAGTTCGATGGTGAGATACGAAATACAGCGCCGGGCGTCGAGTCGGCCGGGGCCGAGGATTGCCGCGGTCGGGCAGGCGTCGATGCAGGCGCGGCACTGGCCGCAATGGGCGCCGGTGGGGGTGTCGACCGGCAGCGGCAGGTCGACCAAAATTTCGCCCAGAAAAAACATCGACCCGGCCTCGCGGTTGAGCATCAGCGTATGCTTGCCGCGCCAGCCGAGGCCGGCTTTTTCGGCCAGCGGCAGTTCCATCACCGGCGCCGAATCGGTAAACACGCGGTAGCCGAACTGCCCGGCTTGCGCCTCGATGCGCGACGCCAACTGCTGCAGCCGGGCGCGCAGCACCTTGTGATAGTCGCGGCCGCGCGCATACAGCGACACCACTGCCGCGCGCGGGTCGTCCAGGCGCGCCGCCTCGCGCGCGCGCCAGTCGCCTGGCGTTGCCGCCGGCAGATAATCCATCCGCGCGCTGATCACGCGCACCGTGCCTGGCACCAGTTCGCCAGGCCGGGCGCGCTTCATCCCGTGGCTTGCCATATAATCCATCTCGCCGTGGTGGCCCGCGTCCAGCCACGCCTGCAAACCCGGTTCGGCATGTGCAAGGTCGATGTCGGTGATACGCAGGTCGGCAAAACCAAGTTCGACGCCCCACTGCTTGATGGCGCGCGCAAGGTCATGCATATCCGGCAAGAGGTTCGGTACGTCGGGCGACTGAGTTGGCATGCGGGAGCAGGAAACGCTGGACAGAAAAAACGGCGGCGCGCGGCGCCGACGACGATCAACTTACCATTCTATTCGATGCAGCATTTTACAGTTCACCTTCGCAACGAAGCGGCCACCACCGACCTGGGCGCCGCGCTGGCGCGCGTGCTCTCGCCTGGCTTGGTGATCTACCTGCACGGCGACCTCGGCGCCGGCAAGACGGCGCTCACGCGCGCGCTGCTGCACGCCGCCGGCCACATCGGCAAGGTCAAGAGCCCTACCTACACGCTGGCCGAGCCGTACCAGGTGAGCCTGGCCGGGCGCGCCGTGCAGGTGATCCATTTCGACCTGTACCGCATGTCCAGCCCTGAAGAATTTCTCGACGCCGGGTTTCGCGAAGACTTCAACCAGGACAATATCTGCATTGTCGAATGGCCGGAAAAAGGCGCGCCGGTGTTGCCCGCGCCCGACCTGGCTATTTCCCTGGGAGTTTGCGGCGAAGGTCGTACTGTAGAATTACAAGCGTTGTCCGAATTGGGTTTGCTATGCATCGACCGCCTCACCTTCCCACCAAACCTGTCACCAGCGCCGTGACCGCCGGCCGGCTCACGCGCCGCACCGTCCTCAAGGCCGGCGGCACGCTGCTGCTGTCGGTGCTCTCGCCGCTGCCGGCTGCGGCCGCGCAAATCCTCGCAGTGCGGGTGTGGCCGGCCGCCGACTACACCCGCGTTACGCTGGAAAACGACAGCGACCTGAAAGCTACCCACTTCATCGTCCCCGATCCGCAGCGGCTGGTAGTCGATATCGAAGGCCTGGACCTGAATCCGACGCTCAAAGGCCTGGTCGCCAAGATCGCCTCGAACGACCCGTATATCAAGCAGGTGCGGGTCGGCCAGAACCGCCCGAACGTAGTGCGCCTGGTGTTCGACCTAAAAGAAGAAATCAAGCCGCAGGTGTTCACCCTGGCGCCGGTCGGCGCCTACAAGCATCGCCTGATCTTCGACCTATATCCAATTACCCCGGTCGACCCGATTGCCGAGATGATCGAAAAAGGCGACTGGCTGCGCGACCCCGCCGCGCCGGTCGGAAAAACCGAACTGCCGGCGACGGTCGTGGTCAGGCCGGAGTTGCCGGCGCCGGTACCGGTACCGGTCAAGCCTGAACCGCCGGTCCCGGCCAGGCCGGCGCCGGTGCAAAAAGTCGCGCGCATGATCACCATCGCCCTCGATCCGGGCCATGGCGGCGAGGATCCGGGCGCGATCGGCGCTTCCGGCTCGCGCGAAAAAGACATCGTGCTGTCGATCGCCAAGCGGCTCAAGTTCAAGCTCGAAGAGCTGCCGAACATGCGCGTGATGCTGACGCGCGACGGCGACTATTTCGTACCGCTCGGGACCCGCGTCGACAAGGCGCGCAAGGTGCAGGCCGACCTGTTCGTGTCGATCCATGCCGACGCTTTCGTCGAGCCGAGCGCGCGCGGATCGTCCGTGTTCGTGTTGTCCGAAAAAGGCGCCAGCTCGAGCACCGCGCGCTGGCTCGCCAACAAAGAAAACCTGGCCGACGCGATCGGCGGCGTCAACCTCTACGGCCAGGACAAGCAGCTCGCCAGCGTACTGCTCGACCTGTCGACGACGGCCCAGATCAGCGACAGCCTGAAACTTGGCAAAGCGGTGCTGAGCGAGATCGGCGGCATCGCGCGGCTGCACCGGGGATCGGTCGAACAGGCCGGCTTCGCGGTGCTCAAGGCGCCCGACACCCCGTCGATCCTGATCGAGACCGCCTTCATCTCGAATCCCGAGGAAGAGGCCAAGCTCAAGGATAACGGCTACCAGGACCAGATCGCCGCCGCCATCGCCAAGGGCATCAAATCCTATTTCGCCAGGAATCCACCGATGGCCAAGAGCCGAACGACGTAAGGGGCACCGCATGAACACGATCGCCCTGGCCGCGTTCGGCCAACTGCCCGCCGTGCAGGTCAGCGCGGCCGACGGCGCCCAAGCCGTCATCACGCTGTATGGCGCCCACCTGGTATCGTGGCAAAGCGCCGGCGGCGCCGAGCACCTGTTTTGCAGCGCCAAGTCGGCGCTCGACGGCAGCCGCGCGATCCGCGGCGGCGTGCCGGTCGTCTTCCCTCAGTTTAACGAGCGCGGCCGCGGCCTGCGGCATGGTTTCGCGCGCGTCAGCGACTGGGCGCTGGTCGACAGCGGCACCGAAGTTGGCAAGGATGGCGAAGCCGGCGCGGCGTTCGCCGTTTTCGCGCTCGAGCCGCACGACCTGCCGCCCGCCGCCGCGCAGGCCTGGCCGCACGACTTCCTGCTGCAATTGCGCGTCACCGTCGGCGGCGACAAGCTGGCGATGGCGTTCGAAGTGCACAACCGCGGCGCGGCGCCGTTTGCGTTTTCCTGTGCGTTGCACACCTATCACCTGGTCGACCAAGTCTGTGATGCGCGCATCGACGGCCTGCGCGATGCGGCGCTGGCCATCGGCGACCCGCTCGACGAGATCTTTTTCGGTGTCCAACCGCGCCTCACGCTGCGCGCGGGAGCTGCCACCCTCGTTCTCGAGCAGGATGGATTTACCGATGCGGTGGTGTGGAACCCGGGTGCGGCGAACGCCGCAGCGCTGGTGGACCTGGAGGACGACGAGTACCAGCGCTTCGTCTGCATCGAGCCGGCCGTGATCGAGCCACTGACGCTGCAAGCCGGTCAGCAATGGCGCGGCAATTACCGCATCACCGCCGGCTAGTTCGCGCTAGTTTGATTCCTTGACCACCCGCCCACCGCCCGGCTGGATCGGGCGGGCATTGAGCGGATACAGGCGGGAAAACAACGCCATCTGCGCCGGCGAGGCCGGCATCGGCTGCTTCATCACCAGCCACAGCACGCCTTCGGTGCAAGGTGGCTCGGTGAGCGAGCCCATGAAGGTAAAGTAGTCGCGCTTGGCCGGCAGGATGTGGTTGACGTCGAGCGTCACCGACGGCGTCACGGTGTCGTTCTTTTCCAGCGGCAGGTTGTTCCACACGGTCTGGATCATGCTGTTCTGCGCGCCGCGCTCAAGCAGCACGGCCACGATCGCCAGCCTGCCCTCGGCGTCCTTGTGCACCAGGTGCACCACCATCTCGGTGCCGCGGCCGTTGATGCGCTCCTCGGACGGGCGGTGAAAGTGGAACTGGACCAGCTCGTAACTGCGGTTCTGCACCGTGATGTAATTGCCGAATCCGACCGCGACCTGGATCGTATGGCCGTTGTCGACGACGTTAAAACCGGACTGACGGTAATCGAAGGTGATCTGCTCGAGGTCGACTTTCATGCCGTCGCGCAGATCGATCGGCGACTGGCGCGTGCCGCTGCCGCACTTGGTCCAATCGGCATTGATTCTGCCCCAGTTGACCGGCCCGGTTTCGCCTTCGTACGACCAATGGTTGCTCAGGCGCGGCGCCGGCGCGGCGGCGGCCATCAGCGGCACTTCCTTCGGCCGCGCTGCAGCGGCCTTGCGGGCCTTGGCGGCGGCGGCCACGCGCGCGGCCTGGTTGGCGCGCATCGCGGC
>NZ_PDOB01000009.1 GCF_002760665.1 Massilia psychrophila
CGCCGCGCACCAGGATATGCGTGTCGGGGAAATGGCGGCGAATGCGCTCCAGCACTCGCTTGAGGATCATCGTATTCTCGGCGCCGGTCGGACGCATGGACGAGCGCAATACGGCCGCCACCAAGGCACCGCTGAGGCCCTCGAAAATCACCAGCGGCAGAGAACAGGTGCTGCCATAGTGGTGGTTGCAGAATGCGAATGGCTGCGGGCCATGAGCCTGATCTTGCGTGTGGTCGATGTCGAGCACCAGCACAGCCGGAGCGGTGGCGTAGCCGGCGATGAACTGGTCCACGAGCGCACTGCTGAGGCGGAAAATATCCCTGCGCCGGGCCGCATGTTCGAAACGGGAGATGGTGGAGGCCGATGCCAATGCCGCCTCGTCGTTGAACGGGGCACGGCCCAAGCCAAGACGAAACATCGGGTCGTGGCGCAGCGCAGTGCAACCGTTACCGTCCTCGTAGCCGCTGGCGATCTGATAGACCCGCTGGTTCAGGATGTCGTGTTGCGAATGGGTGACGTAGCTGGCGTGACGTCGGTCGGTGAGCGCCGCCGAGAGCCGCTTGGTCAGGCCAATCTGGCGGTCTATCCCATTGAGCAGCAGTGGCCCGACATCGGACGACAACGCCCCGCCTTCGACGTCGGCCCGCACTGAAAAACCCGGAATGGAAGCAAAGCGGAGCTGTTCTGGCTTAAAATTCATCTTGGGCAAGGTGTGTTTGTGTTGAACGAATAGGTTTCTAGATAATTCCCATTCTATCAATCACTTACGTCACTCTTGCCCTTTTTTATGCAATATCCGGGTTAGGGCGCTACTTTTGCGAACTGTGGCAATATTGCCTTTTATTCATTCTTGCGCTAGGGCCCCGCGATGGTCGGCATATGTCCAGGGTGCAACAATTAAAGCCAAGCATACTCTAAAGTTGTTGACAAGAAACCTTGTAAAAGGCAGAGTTCGTTTTGCTGCTGTTGCAACGCTACCGCGCGGCCGCCTTTCCATGGAACCTTGATGCTTCCTCTGATTTCGTCTCAACTGCTGCGCCTGTTTGCCTGGTGTTGCCTGCTCGTCCTCGCCGGCGTGGCTGGAGCAACCCCCACCTCCGACCTGCGCTTCAAGCGCCTTGGCGCGCTCGACGGCGATGACCTGTCGATCATGGCGCTGTTGCAAGACCGCCAGGGCTTCATCTGGATCGGCACCAATAGCGCCGGACTGTACCGTTATGACGGCTACCAGGCCAGCAAGTATCTCCACGATCCGCGCAACCGGCGCAGCCTGCCGAGCGACCGGGTGCTGGCGCTGTTCGAAGACCCGCAGGGCCAGATCTGGGCCGGGACCCAGGAAGGCGTGGCGCGCTTCGATCCCGCATCGGGCGACTTCACCTCATTGACCCTGCCGCCCGGGCCGGCGCGCCAACGCATGGTCAAGGCGATTGTCGGCGACGGCGCCAAGGGCATGTGGGTCGCGACCTGGGGCGGCTTGCAGCATGTCGACAGCGCCAGCGGCGCCGTGACCGTGTACACGCACGACCAGCAGGACCAGGCAAGCCTGGGCAGCAACGACCTTAATGCGCTGGCGCTGGACCCGCAAGGCGGCCTTTGGATTGCCACCTGGCCGGGCGGACTCGACTATCTGGCGCCAGGTGCTACCCGCTTCGTGCATTATCGGATCGACTCGTCGCAAGCGCCCGACGACAAGCGTAATATTGCCCGCTCGCTGTACTTCGCCGCCGACGGCACCTTGTGGATCGGTACTGAAAACGGCATCGTCACCTGGAACTCCGCCCAGCCATGGTCGGCGCGCCAGCAAATCGCATCGCCGCCGAACCGGATCACCACGCTGTATGGCGACCGCAGCGGCGCGGTGTGGGCCGGCACCCTGGCCGCCGGGCTGCTGCGCTGGGACAAGGGCAGCAGCACGGCGGTGCATTACGTGCACCGCGCCAACGATATACACAGCCTGCAATCGGACCATATCCACGCCGTGCTGCACGATCGCGGCGGCATCTTGTGGGTCGGCTCGTACACCAACGGCATCAGCCAGGTCAACCTCAATAGCCGCGGCTTCGAGCGCGTCATCCCGTTCGACAGCGCCGCCGACAGCCTGTTGCGCGACAATGCGATCCGCAGCATCGACGGCGCGCCCGACGGCCGGCTTTGGCTGGGCAGCAATACCGGCATTGCGCTGTTCGATCCGGCCGAGGGCGCCGTGATCCAGACCTGGCGCAGCGCGCCGAAGCGCCCGGGCGCGCTCAGCAACGACACCGTCTACAGCCTGTACCAGCAGCCGGGCGGGCCGCTGTGGGCCGGCACCGCGGCCGGGCTGAACCGGCTCGACCGGCAGGACGGTGGCTTCCAGGTCATCGGCTTCGGCGCCATCGCCGCCAATTTCATCAACGTGATTGCGCCTGGCGCCGGCGCCACGCTGTGGCTCGGCACCGGCCAGCAGGTAGTGCACTACGATATTGCCAGCGGCAAGTGGACCGGCTACCCGAACAACCCGCTTGATCCGCTCGATCCGGCCAGGCGCAGCGTGGGCGGCACCAGCTGCATCGTCGAAGACAGTCTGGGTCGGGTCTGGATGGGCTCGGAATGGAACGGCGGCGGGCTCGACCTGCTCGATGTGGCCAGCGGCAAGTTCCGCCATTTCCGCCACGATCCGGCCGACCCGGCCTCATTGGCGCACGATAACGTCTCGAGCCTGTACCAGGATCCGCAGGGCCGGCTTTGGGCCGGCACGGCGCGCGGCGTCCAGCAGGTGCTGGTAGGGGCCGACGGCGCCATTTACTTTCGCAGCTACAGCGCAGCAGGCAGCGTCGGCGCGGTCAAAATCCTGGCGATGCGCAGCGACCGCGCCGGACTACTGTGGCTGAGCACGGCAAAAGGGCTGCTGCGGCTCGATCCGGTCAGCGGCAAGATCAGCAGCTATAGTGCCGCCGATGGCCTGTCCGAGGGGTTTGCGCTCAACGTTGCCACCGCCGCGCCGAACGGCGTGCTGTATTTTAGTGGCCTCAATGGCATGACCGGAGTCCATCCCGACAAGGTGCACAGCGTCTCGATGGCGCCGCACGTGGCGATCACCGACATGCGGGTGTTCAACCGCTCGCTGGCCGAAAGCGGGCACAGTGCCGACGTCAAGCTGCGCGGCACGATCACCGCGCCGACCGAGATCACGCTGTCGGTACGGCAGTCGGTATTTTCGCTCGAGTTTTCGGCCCTGCACTACACCGACCCGGCGCGCAACGCCTACGCCTACCGGCTTCAGGGTTTCGACCGCGACTGGGTGCAGGCCGATGCCAACCACCGCAGCGCCACCTACACTAACCTCGATCCCGGCACCTACCTGTTCGAGGTCAAGGCGGCCAACGAGCAGGGCGTGTGGAGCAAGCAGCCGGCCAGGGTAACAATCCGCATCCTGCCGCCGTTCTGGCAGACCTGGTGGTTCCGCCTGCTAGCGGCGCTGCTGGCGACTGGCCTGCTGGCGGCGGCTTACCATGCCCGGGTGCGCAGCCTGACGCGGCGCCAGGAGCAGCTGCAGGCACTGGTCGCGGCGCGCACCGGCGAACTTGAGGAAAGCAACGCCAAGCTGGCGATGCTGTCTTCCACCGACGCCCTGACAGGCATCACCAACCGGCGCGGCTTCGACGAGGCGCTGGCGGCGGAATGGCAGCGCGCCAAGCGCGGCAATCACGCGCTGGCGTTGGTGATGCTCGACGTCGACTACTTCAAAAGCTACAACGATTTCTATGGCCACCAGGCGGGCGACCAGTGCCTGCGCGCGGTGGCCGCGGTGATCGAGACGTTCGGTCGTCGCACCAGCGACATGGTGGCGCGTTACGGCGGCGAGGAGTTCGTGCTGCTGGCGCCGGAGACCGACGCCGCCGCCGCGCTGGCGCTGGGACAGGCCATCTGCCGCGAACTCGAACGGCTGGCATTGCCGCATGCGCAGTCGCCGTACGGGGTAATTACGATCAGTATCGGCGTGGCGGCAATAGTGCCGGCCGACGACAACGATTCGGGCATGCTGGTGCGCTTGGCGGACAGGGCGCTGTACCGCGCCAAACAGGCCGGGCGCAACCGGGCGATGCTGCCGCTTGTCAGCGTTGAAGCGGCACGCGATGCGGCCGATATCGAGGCGCACTGACGGCCGCCCTAGCGCGACCAGCCGCGCTGAGCTGCCGCCTGCTCGCCCTTGGCGTCGAGCGACGGCCCTACCGTGCGCGCGTCGACCGCATCGAGCACCGCCGGCGGCATCGCGCTGCCGGCCTGGCGATAGGCGCCGGCCGCGCCACCGCCACTGTCGGTCAGCACCGGGATGGTCCACTGGCCGTCCGACCGGCACGCCAGCCCGGCCGCCCCGCCGACTGCGAACGTGCGGCAATACTGGCCCTCTTTGGCGACGAAGCTGACGCCGATCGTGATGGCGCTACCGGCGGCCGGCGGCGCGCTCGCCAGTTGCCGCGTCAAGGCCGTGTCGAGCTTGCCACGCGCGGTCAGCGTACCGTTGCTGCCACCCGAAGCGAAGGTGGTTTCACCCTGCACGCTGTGCAAGCCGAGCGTGCCGGCCAGCACACCGACCACCAGGGTGGCGGCGATCGCGCCCCATTCCGGCCACGACCAGCGGTGCGACGTTTCGATGACGACCGGTTTCCTTGCCGCCCGCACGCTGTCGAGATGGACCACCTTCGGCGAGCTTGACGCCGCCTGCCGCAGGCGCCCTGGCGTGTTCACCTTTCCGCTCGAATTTGCCTCGATCAAGACGCCGCTACGCGCCTTCCTGGCCACGCTGTTCGACGAAAACACGTACCAGTTCAAGCCGGTGTTCCGCGGCTTTTACTTTACCAGCGCACTGCAGGAAGGCAGCGTCCAGGACCTGGCGTCGAAACGCGTCGCCAGCCGCTTCGACCTGAAGCTGCAAGAGCAGCAGGCCGCCGCGACCGGCGAACCCGGCGAACCCGGCGAGCAGAGCGGCGGCTTCTTCCTGCACGACCTGTTCCGCAAGGTGATCTTCGCCGACCGCGATCTGGTGGCGCGCTACACCAGCCCCACAAAAGCGCGCCTGAAATACGGCGCGTTCTTCGCCGCCACCGTGTTGCTGGGCTGCTCGCTGGGCCTGTGGAGCTGGTCGGCCATGGGCAACCGCCAGTTGGTGGCGAACGTCCAGGCCGACCTCGAGAAGACGGTGCAGCTGCAGGCCAAGCGCTCCGACTTGCAGTCGCGAATGGAAGCGCTGGAAATTTTGCAGGACCGTATCGAGCAGCTGCAGAAATACCGCGATAGCAAGCCATGGATGCTTGGCTTCGGCCTGTACCAGGGTGGCGCGCTCGAGCGCAAGCTGCGTGACGAATACTATGGCGGCGTGCGCGAAGTGATGCTTGCCCCGGTCGGCGCCGCCCTTGAATCGCTGCTCACCCAGATGAACGCCAACGCCGACAAGCTTGACACCGTGCCGGCGTCTGCGCCCGCGGCGCGGCCTGGTCAGCCCTACCAGGACGCTTCGCCGACCAGCTCGGCCGACGGCTACAACGCGCTCAAGACCTACCTGATGTTAAACGACAAGAGCCGGGCCGAAGCCAGCCACCTGAACGACCAGCTGACGCGCTATTGGCGCGGCTGGCTCCAGGCCAACCGCGGCGCCATGCCGCGCGAACAGATGATCCGCAGCGCCGAGCGGTTGATGAGCTTTTACGTTACCCAGATAGGCGACCCGGCCTGGCCACAGCTGACCGCCAAACTAAGCTTGGTCGACACGGCGCGCGAGAACCTGCGGCGGGTGGTACGCGGCACGCCGGCGCGCGAACGGGTGTATGCCGACATCAAGGCGCGCGCCGGTACCCGTTTCCCCGCGGTGACGGTGGCGCGCATCGTTGGCGAGCAGGACCAGGCGCTGGTGGTCGGCAGCGTCGCCGTGCCGGGCGCCTTCAGCCGCGAGGCGTGGGAGAAATTCGTCAGCGGCGCCATCAAGGACGCCTCCAACAAGGAGCTGCAAAGCAGCGACTGGGTGCTCAAGACGGCGGTCAAGGACGACCTGACGTTAGAGGGCAGTCCGGAGCAGATCCAGAAGTCGCTTACCGAACTGTACAAGGCCGACTACACGCGCGAGTGGCTCAGGTTCGTGCAGGGAGTGACCATCAGCGAACTGTCCAGTTTCGATGCGAGCGTGCGGGCGATGAACCGGCTGGGGGATCCGCAGACCTCGCCACTGGCCAAGCTGCTCACCGCGATCTACCAGGAAGCCTCGTGGGACAACCCGGCGGCCGCCCGCGCCAACATGGCGCGGGTCGAAACCGGCCTGTTCGCGTGGTTCAAACAAACTATCCTGCAGCGCGCGCCAAGCGAAGCGCGCAACGATCTTCGGAGCGACACCGCGGCGATGGGCCCGATTGGGCGCGAATTCGCCGGCGTTGCCAAGCTGGTCGGGCTGCGCGAAAAGGAAGCTTCGCTCATGAGCGGTTACCTCGACAGCCTGTCGCGCCTGCGCAGCCGCCTTAATACGCTCAAGAACCAGGGCGATCCGGGGCCTGGCGCCAAGCAGTCCATGCAGCAGACGTTAGCAGGTCGTTAAAAAAAGCATGAATACCTTCGGGTTTTATCGATGATCAGTCGAATTTATCGCTCTCAAACCCGCATTCAGCCCTGAAACCAGGTTCTGGCCGCATTTCAGGGCGTTTTTTGCGCGTTTTCACGCCTTTCGGCGCTCTCTGGGCGGATTCCGCCTATACCGTCGACAAACGCCAACCAAAAATCGTCGCCATGCGCGCCAGGTTGTAGACCGCAAAAGTGAAAATTGTTTGTGCCCTGACCTTCGCCAGACCGACAAAACGCGCCTTGCGCAGACCACCGATTGTCTTACTCCAGCCGAATATCTGTTCGACCAGTTTGCGTTTCTTCAGGCTTACCGCGTAGCCCTTGTGGCGCGTGATGCGGGCATCGATGGCACTGTGTTTTTTCTGCGCGACGTGCGGTGTAATCTTCAGTTTGCGCAGCTGCTTGACGAATTCAAAGGCGTCATAGCCGTTGTCGGCGCCAAGCGTCGAACCGGCTTTCGTCATGCTCCGCTTCGCCATCGTCAGCGCCGCGTCGCGCTCCGCCGTGCCGGTCGCCAGCGTCGTTTCAGCATCGACCACGAGGCCGTTGCGGTTCTCCATCAGCGCATGGCTCAAGTAGCTCATGCGAGACTTGTCGCCTGCGCTTTTTTTGTACAGACGGGCGTCCGGATCGGTCGTCGAATGGTGCGTTTCGTTGGAGCGTTTCTCGCCCTTGAAATCGACCGTGGCGTTACGTCCGCCATCCTCCGGCGGCTTGCCACTGCCGTCTTTTTTAACGAAACTTTTCATCGACGCCCACGCTTCGATCTGGGTGCCGTCGACCGTGAAATGCTCGTCCGAAATCAGATCTTGCCATTGCGCGATCAGCAACACCTCGGCGAAGAAACGCTGTGCCATGCGCTCGCCGAACAGGCGGTCGCGGTTGGCGCTGAAGGTCGAATGGTTCCATACCGCCTCGTCGATATTCATGCCGACAAACCAGCGGTAGAGCAGGTTGTATTCAATGTGCTGGACCAGCTGGCGCTCGGAGCGGATCGTGAACAACGTCTGGATCAGGCTGGCCCTGAGCAAGCGTTCCGGCGCAATCGACGGTCTGCCACGGCGCGAGTACAGCGGCGCAAACTCGGCGTTCATGCTCTGCAAAATTCCGTCAACCAGAATGCGTAATCTGCGCAGAGGATGCCTCTCAGGAATGCGCTCCTCCAGCGATCGGTAGCTGAACATGGCGTGCTGGGTGACGTCGGTCTTGCGCATGGGGTCGAAGTAAAAAGTTGTTCTCTTCATACAACGTATACCCCCGCCGTCCAGTTGACAGGGCAGTGGAATTTTTCAACAGCCTGCTAAGCCGCCCGGCGTGACGAAGCAGGATAAAAATAGGGGTGCTGCACGGTTCTGTCCGGCAGCGCCCCAAGGTAGTCGGCGCTATGGCCGACCTGGTGATGGGACAGCTGACCGACCGCTACACCAACCGCATGGGCCGCTACCGGCCGTGGCTGCTGCTGCTGGCGGTGCCTTATGGCATCAGCGTGTTCTTCGTCTTCACTACCCCCGACTGGGCCTAAAGCGCCAAGCTGGTGTGGGCCTACGCCACTTACATCATCATGACCGTGATGACGGCGGGCGTCGGGATTCCCTACATTTCGCTGATCAGCGGGCTCACCAGCGACCCGCAGGAGCGCCTCTCAGCCAATGGCTACCGGCTGTTCTTTGCCAAGATCGGCGCCTTCATGGTCACCATCATCGTGCCGATCCTGGCGCAGCGCTGGGGCGGCGGCAACCCGGCCACCGGCTACCAGGCGGCGATGGCGGTGATGGCGCTGATCGGCGTGGCGATGTTCCTGTTTTGCGTATTCAGCACCACCGAACGGGTGATCCACGTAGTCGAGCGGCAGTCGCTGGCCGACCAGGTCAAGCTGCTGCTGCGCAACGACCAGTGGCTGATCCTGTGCGGCGTTTGCATTACCGGCACCGTCGGCTACGTGGTGCGCGGCTCGGTCGCCATCTACTACGCCAAGTACTACCTCGGCGCCGACACCGCCACCGTGTCGGCCTTCCTCTCGATCGGCGTGGCGGCGGCAATCCTGTCGATGATCGCTTCGACCTGGGTCACCAAGTTCTATTGCAAGGTCAAGCTGTTTCGCAACACCCAACTGGCGGTGGCGGCGATCAGCGTGCTGATCTACGTGGTGGTCAAGCCGGGCGACATCATGCTGGCGTTCGTCCTGTATTTCATCTTGTCGTTCGTGGTCGACCTGCACGCGCCGGTGTTCTGGTCGGCGATCGCCGAAACCATCGATTACGGCCAGGTCAAGACCGGCAAACGCGTCTCCGGCTTTGCCTTCGGCGGCATTTCGGTGTGCCAGAAGGCCGGCATGGCGGTCGCCGGCGCGATGGTCGGCATCTTGCTGACGTATTTCAACTACCAGCCGAACCAGACACAGACGCCGCAGGCGCTGGCGGGCATCGCCATGATGCTGTCGGTGATTCCCGGCTTCTTCCATTTCGTCATGGGCATGCTGATGTTCAAATACCGCATCAGCGATACCTACTATACGACCGTGACGGACGACATGCGCACCCTTGGCTACGTCGCCAGCTAAGCTGAAAAACGACCCATGGAACAACTTCTCACACCGCTGATCGCGCAGCGCGCCGATCCCCATATCGTGCGCCACAGCGACGGCCATTACTATTTCACCGCATCGGTACCGCAATATGACCGCATCGAACTGCGCCGCGCCAAGACCATCGCCGGGCTGGCCGACGCTATGCCGGTGGACGTCTGGCGCAAGCCCGACAGCGGCCCGCACAGCGAACTCGTATGGGCGCCAGAACTGCACTTCAACCAGGGCGCCTGGTACGTCTACTTCGCCGCGGCGCCCAGCCGCGAGATCAAGTTCGAGCTGTTCCAGCACCGCATGTACGCGATCCGCAACACCAGCGCCAATCCGCTCGACGGCGGGTGGGAGTTCATGGGCCCGGTCGACACCGGCATCGACACCTTCTGCCTCGACGCCACCACCTTCACCCACAAGGGGCAGTTGTACTACCTATGGGCGCAGAAGGACAAGGCGATCGCCGGCAACTCGAACCTGTACATCGCGCCGATGAAGACGCCGTGGCAGATCGACGGCAAACCGATTATGCTGAGCAAGCCGGAATTCGACTGGGAGACGCGCGGCTTTTCCGTCAACGAAGGGCCGTCGGTGCTGCAGAGAAACGGCAAGGTGTTCATCAGCTATTCGGCCAGTGCCACCGACGAGAACTACGCAATGGGTCTGCTGTGGGCCGACGATGACGCCGACCTGCTCGAGCCGGTGTCGTGGACCAAGCTGGCGCGGCCGGTGCTGCAAACCTGCTACGAGCACGGCGTCTACGGTCCGGGCCACAACAGCTTCACCCGGGCCGAAGATGGTGATACCGTGTTACTTGTCTACCACGCGCGCACCTATACCGAAATCGTCGGCGATCCGCTGTGGAATCCGGACCGCCACATTTTCGTCAAACGTCTGCGCTGGGACGAGCAGGGCATGCCGCTGTTCGGCCGCCCGTCGATCGATTGAAGATGGAGGCAAGCATGAACGACAAGGTCGTCAAGTCGCCGTTCGGCCAACTGGCCGACGGCGCCAAGGTCAGCCTGTACACCTTGGTCAATGCCCACGGCATGGTGGTTAAAATTACCGATTTCGGCGCCATCATTACCGAACTGCACGCACCGGACCGCGCCGGCGTGCTGGCCGACGTGGTGCTCGGCTTCGACATGCTGGCGCCTTACGTGGCGCCGAATCCGTACTTCGGCGCCACCATCGGCCGTTACGGCAACCGCATCGCCGACGGCCGCTTCGAGCTCGACGGCGAAATTTTTCAGTTGGACGTCAACGACGGCGCCAACCACCTGCACGGCGGCTCGCGCGGCTTCCACACCGTCCTGTGGCAGGCGACGCCGGACCAGGAAGGCCTGACGCTGACCTACCGCAGCGCCGACGGCGAGCAGGGCTACCCGGGCAACCTCGACGTCACGCTGCGCTACGAGCTGACCGACGACAACGAACTGCTGATGCGCTGCTCGGCCGTGACGGACCGTGCCACGCCGGTCAACCTGACCCAGCACAGCTATTTCAACCTGGCTGGCGGCGGCGACATTCTCGCCCATGAACTGACGATCCACGCCGATTCCTTCACGCCGATCGACGCCGCGCTGATCCCGACCGGGGCGCTGGCGCCGGTGGCCGGCACCCCATTCGACTTCCGCTCGCCGCGCCCGATCGGCGAACGCATCGCCCAGCCGGACAAGCAGCTGCGCCAAGGCGCCGGCTACGATCACAATTTCGTGCTCGACAAGCAGGGCGGGCGCATGACGCTGGCCGCGCGGGTGCGCGAGCCGGTGACCGGCCGCATCCTCGAGTTGTACACCGAAGAGCCCGGGCTGCAGTTTTACAGCGGCAATTTCCTCGATGGCAGCCTGCCCGGCAAGGGGCGCAGTATCGACTATCGCAGCGGCTTCTGCCTGGAGCCGCAGCATTTTCCCGATTCGCCGAACCAGCCTGAGTTTCCAAGTACCATACTGCGGCCGGGCGAACGGTACATGACCGAATCGCGTTTCAAGTTTTCAGTGGAGAACCACGCATGATGCAATTGGTGGTCGATGGCGAGAACGAACTGGGCGAATGCGTCCTTTGGTGCGAACGTACCGGCCGCTTGCTGTGGACCGACATTCCGGCGGCGACGCTGTGGGCGCACACGCCGGCCACCGGCGACACGCGCAGCTGGGCGATGCCGCAAAAGCTCGCCTCGTTCGCATTCACCGGAGACGACGACCGCCTGCTGCTGGGCCTGGCGAGCGGCCTGGCGTTTTTCACCTTTTCCGGCGCTGCAGTCACGCATATCTGCGACGTCGGGCCGGACTTGGCGGCCACCCGCATCAACGACGGCCGCTGCGACCGCCAGGGCCGTTTCGTGTTCGGCATGTTTAACCAGAAGCACAGCCCACGCGAGGCGATCGGCAGCTTTTATCGGCTCAATTGCGACCTGTCGCTCGAGCGTCTGCCACTCGGGCCGGTGGCGATTGCCAACAGCATCTGCTTCAGCCCGGACGGCGCCATCATGTACTACTGCGACTCGCTCACCAAGGTGATCCGCTGCTGCGATTATGGCGACCAGGTGGGCGAGTCGCGCGTGTTCGCCGACCTGACCGGCGAGACGGGCGAGCCGGATGGCTCGACCATCGATGCCGAGGGCTACCTGTGGAACGCGCGCTGGGGCGCCGGCCGCTTGGTTCGCTACGCACCGGATGGATCGGTCGAGCGGGTGCTGATGCTCGACGCGCCGCAGCCGACCTGCGTCGCCTTTGGCGGTCCGTTGCTCGACAAGGTGTATGCGACCAGCGCGCGCCAGTGGCTGTCCGACGCCGAAGTAGCGGCAGCGCCAAAGTCCGGTGGCGTCTTTACGCTCGCCACCGATGTCATTGGCCTGCCCGAGCAACGCTTCCTGGGCTAAGTCCGTGCTCCTGATAACGATTTCGATATCGATATCGCGAAAAAATTGATTGGAAAGATATTCCCCCAGCTTTTAGTATGACTTATCGCTGGCCTGGGCCACCAATAAGTCCCCGGCGCCAAGAAAATTCTGGAGGAATGGATGTCTGAGATCAAAAAAACGAAGCTGCGTTTGGCCGAATGGTTCGGCTCGCAAGACAAGAACGGTTTCATGTACCGCAGTTGGATGAAAAACCAGGGCATTCCCGATCATGAGTTCCAAGGCAAGCCGATCATCGGCATCTGCAACACCTGGTCTGAACTGACTCCTTGCAACGCCCACTTCCGCAAACTGGCCGAACACGTCAAGCGCGGCATCTTCGAAGCCGGCGGCTTCCCGGTCGAGTTCCCGGTATTTTCCAACGGCGAATCGAACCTGCGCCCGACCGCCATGCTCACGCGTAACCTGGCCAGCATGGACGTCGAAGAATCGATCCGCGGCAACCCGATGGACGCCGTCGTGCTGCTGGTCGGCTGCGACAAGACCACCCCGGCGCTGCTGATGGGCGCGGCCAGCGTCGACCTGCCGACCATCGTCGTCAGCGGCGGCCCGATGCTCAACGGTAAGTTGAACGGCAAGAACATCGGCTCCGGCACTGCCGTCTGGCAGCTGCATGAACAGATGAAGGGCGGCCAGATCAGCATGCACGATTTCCTCTCGGCCGAAGCGGGCCATTCGCGCTCGGCCGGCACCTGCAACACGATGGGCACGGCGTCGACCATGGCCTGCATTGCCGAGGCGCTCGGCACCTCGCTGCCGCACAACGCCGCTATTCCCGCGGTCGACGCGCGCCGCTATGTGCTGGCCCACATGTCGGGCATCCGCATCGTCGAGATGGTGCACGAAGACCTGCGTCTGTCGAAAATCCTGACCCGTGAAAATTTCGAGAATGCGATCCGGGTGAATGCGGCGATCGGCGGCTCGACCAACGCGGTGATCCACCTGAAGGCCATCGCCGGCCGCATCGGCGTGCCGCTGGAGCTGGAAGACTGGACCCGCATCGGCCGCGGCACTCCGACCATCGTCGACCTGCTGCCGTCGGGCCGCTACCTGATGGAAGAGTTCTACTACGCCGGCGGCCTGCCTGGCGCCATCCGCCGCATGGGCGAGGGCGGCCTGCTGCCGCACAAGGACGCGCTCACCGTCAACGGCAAGACGCTGTGGGAAAACTGCATCGACGCGCCGATCTACGACGACGAGGTGATCCGCAAGCTGGACACGCCGTTGATCGCGGACGGCGGCATCTGCATCCTGCGCGGTAACCTGGCGCCGCGCGGCGCGGTGCTGAAACCGTCGGCCGCCTCGCCGCACCTGATGAAGCATCGCGGCCGTGCCGTCGTGTTCGAGGACTTCGCCCACTACAAGGAGCGCATCCTCGATCCCGACCTCGACGTCGACGCCAACTCGATCCTGCTGATGAAGAACTGTGGCCCGAAAGGCTACCCCGGCATGGCCGAAGTAGGCAACATGGGCCTGCCGCCAAAGCTGCTGGCGCAGGGCGTGACCGACATGGTGCGCATCTCGGACGCGCGCATGAGCGGCACCGCCTACGGCACCGTGGTGCTGCACGTGGCGCCGGAAGCGATGGCGGGCGGGCCGCTCGGCATCGTGCGCGACGGCGACTACATCGAGCTCGATTGCCACGCCGGCAGTCTTCACCTGGACATCGGCGACGCCGAGATGACGGAGCGGCTGGCGCTGCGCGCCAAATTGCAGGAAGCGGCAAAAGGCGCCGGCATGAAAGGCGGCTATCAGGCTTTATATATCGATCACGTGCTGCAGGCCGACGAAGGCTGCGACTTCGACTTCCTGGTCGGCTGCCGCGGATCGGCCGTGCCGAAGCATTCACACTAATTAGAATATCTGGAGACCCCATGCTGCTTGTACAATTTCTGAACGCCGCCGGCCAGCGCCGCGTCGGCATCCTGCAACACGATACCATCCGCGAAATCGACGGCGTCGAATCGACCCTGGCGCTGGCTCAGGCGGCGATCGCCGCGCAAACCGGGCTTGAGCAACTGGCCGCCTCCAAATCCGGCGCGCAGACCCACGCGTACGCCGACGTCGTCGCCGGTGGCCGCCTTCTGGCGCCGCTCGACCATCCGGACCCGGCGCACTGCTACGTCACCGGCACCGGCCTGACCCACCTCGGCAGCGCCGACACGCGCGATTCGATGCACAAGAAGTTGTACCAGCAGGACGGCGGCGAGATGGACGCGCTGTCGGACAGCATGAAGATGTTCCGCATGGGCGTCGAAGGCGGCAGGCCGGCGGCGGCTTTGGTGTCGCGCCGGAATGGTTCTACAAGGGCGACGGCTCGATCGTGCGCGCCAGCGGCCAGCCGCTCGAGATGCCCGAGTTTTCGCTCGACGGCGGCGAAGAGCCGGAGATCGCCGGCCTGTACGTGATCGGCGCCGATGGCCAGCCTTACCGGGTCGGTTACGCGATCGGCAACGAGTTTTCCGACCACGTCACCGAGCGCCAGAACTACCTCTACCTTGCGCACTCGAAGCTGCGCGCCTGCAGCTTCGGCCCCGCGCTGCTGGTCGGCGAACTGCCGGCGCACGTGCAGGGCCATTCGCGCGTGGTCGGCACCGATGGCAAGGTGCGCTGGGAAAAGGCCTTCGTCAGCGGCGAGCAGAACATGTCGCACACGATCGAGAACCTCGAGCACCACCACTTCAAGTACGCGCTTTTCAAGCGCCCTGGCGACGTCCACGTGCACTTCTTCGGCACCGCCACGCTCAGCTTCGCCGACGGCATCTTGGTGCAGCCGGGCGAGACGTTCGAGATCGAAGCGGACGCCTTCGGACCGCCGCTGCGCAACCGGCTGGCGATTGTCGAATCCACGAGTGCGAAAGTGAAGACCTTATGAACATTACCGGTAAAGCCCTGATCGGCGGCGTCAGCGAGCGCGGCAACGGCGCCAACTTCAAGGCCGTCGACCCGGCCCTGCGCGCACCACTCGAGCCGGCCTTTTACATGGTCGATGCAGCCCAGATCGACCGCGCCTGCAACCTCGCACGCGACGCCTTCGACGCTTTTCGCAACACCAGCGACGAGCAGCGCGCCACCTTCCTCGACACCGTCGCCGACCAGGTGATCGCCATCGGCGACGAATTGATCGTGCGGGCGATGGCCGAATCCGGCCTGCCGCGCGCGCGGCTCGAGGGCGAACGTGGCCGCACGGTCGGCCAGCTGCGCCTGTTCGCCGCCTTGCTGCGCGAAGGCTCGTGGCGCGACGTGCGCATCGACAGCGCGCTGCCGGAGCGGGTGCCGCCGCGGCCTGACATGCGGTTGCGCCTGATCGGCGTCGGCCCGGTCGCCGTGTTCGCCGCCAGTAATTTTCCGTTGGCGTTTTCGGTGGCCGGCGGCGACACCGCCTCCGCCTTCGCGGCCGGCTGCCCGGTGGTGCTGAAGGCGCACTCGGCGCATCCGGGCACCTCCGAACTGGTCGCTCGCGCGGTGGTGAAAGCGGTGGCGCTGTGCCAGCTGCCGGCCGGCGTGTTTGCACTGCTGACCGGCACCGGCAATGGCATCGGCCAGGCGTTGGTGGCCCATCCGGCGATCCAGGCGGTCGGTTTTACCGGCTCGCGTTCCGGCGGCCAAGCCTTGATGGCGGTGGCTGCGGCGCGGCCGCAGCCGATTCCCGTGTATGCCGAAATGAGCTCGATCAACCCGGTGTTTTTGCTGCCGGGCGCGCTGGACCGGCGCGCCGAAGAAATCGACGCCGGCTTCGCCGCATCGCTGACGATGGGCGTCGGCCAATTCTGCACCAATCCCGGGCTGGTACTGGCGATCGACGGCGAGCAGTTCGACCGCTTCGCCGCCAGCGCCGCCAGGGCGCTCGACGCCACCGAAGCGGCTACCATGCTGACGGCCGGCATCGCGGCAAGCTACCAGGGCGGTGTGCAGCAGCTCGCCGCGCACGACGCCGTCATCACGCTGGCGCACACCGCGCACGGCGAAGGCAAGGGCGGCGCCGCGCTGTTCAAGACCAGCGGCGCGGCCTTCCTGGCGCAGCACGCGCTGCATGGCGAAGTGTTCGGCCCGGCGTCGCTGCTGGTCGCCTGCAAGGACGCCGATGAGGCGCGCCTGGTCGCCGAAAGCCTCGAAGGCCAGCTGACGGCGACCATCCAGATGGAAGCAGGCGACATGGACGAGGCGCGCAAGCTGCTCACGGTCCTCGAACGCAAGGTCGGGCGCATCCTCGTCAACGGTTTCCCGACCGGCGTCGAAGTGTCGACCGCGATGGTGCACGGCGGCCCGTTCCCGGCGACCTCGGACGGGCGCAGCACGTCGGTGGGTACGGCGGCGATCAACCGCTTCCTGCGCCCGGTGTGCTACCAGAACATGCCGCAGGCGCTGCTGCCCGAGGTGCTGCGCGACCATAATCCTGCCGGCACATGGCGGCGGCGTGACGGCTCGCTCGGCAAAGCGTAATCATTAGCGCTATCACCACACTACAAGAGCAGACGGAGACAGCATGAAACAGTTGGCCAACTATGGCAGCCTGCGTGGCAAGCGGGTATTTGTGACCGGCGGCGGCACCGGCATCGGCGAGGCCATCGTGGCCGCCTTTGCCGGGCAGGGCGCCGTCGTCGGGTTCGTCGACATCGCGCGCGAGGCGAGCGATGTCCTGTGCGCGCGCTTGGCGCAGGCCGGCCTGCCGGCGCCGCA
The DNA here is from genome assembly GCF_002760665.1 of Massilia psychrophila. Lineage (GTDB taxonomy): Bacteria > Pseudomonadota > Gammaproteobacteria > Burkholderiales > Burkholderiaceae_D > JAFCUW01. The sequence goes on from NZ_PDOB01000009.1 coordinate 16,758, forward strand.
GTTCCGCCACTGCGACATCACCGATATCGCCGCGCTGCAAGCGACGATGGCCGAACTGGCCGCCGAGCTGGGCGACTTTGACGTACTGGTCAACAATGCCGCCAACGACCAGCGTCACGACATCGCCGACGTCTCGCTCGACTACTGGAACGAGCGCATCGCGGTCAACCAGCGGCCGATGTTCTTCACCTGCCAGGCGGTAGTGGCAGGCATGCGCAAGAAGGGCGGCGGCGCGATCATCAACTTCAGTTCGATGTCGTGGCACGTCAAGGGCAGCGGCTACCCGGTGTACGCCACCACCAAGGCAGCGGTGATCGGCCTGACGCGCAGCCTCGCGCGCGACCTCGGCAAGGACGGCATCCGCGTCAACACGGTCACGCCTGGCTGGGTGATGACGCAGCGCCAGGTCGAGCTGTGGGTGAACGACGCCGCCAGGGTCGAGATCGCCAAGGCGCAGTGCCTGCCAGGCGAACTGATGCCGGACGACATCGCATCGATGGTGCTGTTCCTCGCCGCCGACGACAGTGCGATGTGCACCGGGCAAGAATTCATCGTCGACGCCGGCTGGGTCTGATCAATTCAAAATGGGGTCAGACCCCATTGAAATTAAATGGGGTCAGACCCCATTGAAATTCGGTCCGGGCACGATTTCTACCTATTTAAAACGGGTCTGACCCCTTTTTTATAAAAGGCAGGTTTGACCTCCGACGCGCCTCTGCAGCGCATGGGATTCGCATGCTCATCACGTTCAAACATACCGTCGCGGTGTTGGCCGCGAGCGCCTTTGCGGCGCCCGCGCTGACCAGCCCCGACCATCACATCAAGGTGCGCGTGGCCGTCACGCCGCAGCAGAGTTCGATATCCGCGCCGCATGGCGGCTTCGTCGCAATATTTAAATAACTAAAAAACACCAGGAGACAGCAATGCACGCACTCAAACACACCGTCCTCGCACTGGCCTTCGCCGCCGCGCCGGCCTTCGCGCAGGTCAGCGTGACAATCGACGCTGCGCATCCGGGCGCGGTGATCAACAAGAACGTCTACGGCCAGTTCGCCGAACACCTTGGCACCGGCATCTACGAGGGCATGTGGGTCGGCCCCGGCTCGAAGATCCCCAATACCAAAGGCTGGCGCAACGACGTTGTGGGCGCCCTGAAGGACCTGCACGTGCCGCTGGTGCGCTGGCCGGGCGGCTGCTTCGCCGACGAATACCACTGGAGGGACGGCACCGGCCCGCGCGCCAAGCGCCCGGTCAAGGTCAATACCAATTGGGGCGGCGTGGAAGAGAGCAACGCGGTCGGCACCCACGAATTCTTCGACCTGGTCGAGATGCTGGGCGCCGACGCCTACGTCAACGGCAACCTCGGCTCCGGCACGCCGCAGGAGATGTCGGAGTGGGTCGAGTACATGACCTCCGACAGCAAGTCGACGCTGGCAAACCTGCGCCGCAAGAACGGCCGCGAGAAGCCGTTCAAGCTGGCGTATTTCGGCATCGGCAACGAGGCCTGGGGCTGCGGCGGTAACATGACGCCTGAGTATTACACCGGCATGTACAAGCACTTCAAGAGCTTCCTGAAGGCGCCTGAAGCGACGCGGCCGAAATTCATCGCCAGCGGCGGCAACGACAACGACACCAAATGGACCGATGTGATCAGCCGCGATGCCGCGCACGAAACCGATGGCATCAGCTTCCATTACTATACGATCCCGACCGGCAAATGGGAGGTCAAGGGCGCCGCCACCGGCTTCGACGAGGCGCAGTGGATAGCGACGCTGGCAAACACGCTGAAGATCGATGGCATGATCACGAATAACGTGGCGAAGCTCGACAAGAATGACCCGGACAAGAAGATCGGACTGTTCGTCGACGAATGGGGCACCTGGTACGACGTCGAGAAGGGTACCAACGCCGGCTTCCTGTTCCAGCAAAATACGATGCGCGATGCGGTGGTGGCGGCCCTCAACTTCAACATCTTTCACGCCCACGCCGAGCGCGTGCGGATGACCAATATCGCGCAGATGGTCAACGTGCTGCAGGCGATGATCATCACCGACAAGGACAAGATGATCCTGACGCCGACCTATCACGCGTACCAGATGTACGTACCGTTCCAGGATGCGACGTCGCTGCCGGTGGCGCTGGCGAATAACGTGCCGTACAGGGTCGGAGGCGTCAGCATCCCGGGCGTCAGCGCCTCCGCCGCGCGCGGCAAGGACGGCAAGCTGTGGCTCGCGCTGGTTAACACCAACCCGGGCCAGCCGGTCGATGTCGCCCTCGACGTCGGCGGCCGGCACATCGCCGCGGTCAACGGCCAACTGCTGACGGCCGCCGCGATGGATGCCCACAACACGTTCCAGCAAGCGACGACGGTCAAGCCGGTGCCGTTCAGCGCCCGCGCCGCCGGCGGCAAGTTGAGCGTTAAGCTGCCGGCCAAAGCGGTGGTCGTGGTGGCGGTCGAGGTGCAACCATGAGGCTCACTGTGCTTGCGCTGGCCGTCTCGATCAGCCTGGCGGCTTGCGGCGGCGGCAGCAGCGGCAGCGCGGTCACCCCGGCGCCGGCGCCCGTGCCGACGCCATCCCCAGCCCCGGCGCCGACCCAAACGGCAGTCACGTTCACCAACGTTTCGGTGCACGATCCGGCCGTCATCAAGGTCGACGCCACCTGGTACGTCTTCGGCTCGCATCTGGCCGCGGCCAAGTCCACCGACCTGATGAACTGGACCAAGACCGCCGACGGCGTTACCGCAGCCAACCCGCTGTTCAACAACGTCGTCACGGCGCTGGCCGATACCTTCGCCTGGGCACAGGTGACGGACCTGTGGGCGCCGGACGTGATCAAGCTCGATGACGGCAAGTTCTACATGTACTACAACGCCTGCAAGGGCGATTCGCCGCGCTCCGCGCTCGGCTTCGCGGTGGCCGATAAGGTGGAAGGCCCGTACACCAACAAGCAGATCCTGCTGAAGTCCGGGATGTGGGACCAGATCAGCGACGACGGCACCATCTACGACGCGCGGATCCACCCGAATACGGTCGATCCGACCACGTTGCGCGACAAGGACGGCGCGCTTTGGATGGTCTACGGCTCGTACTCGGGCGGCATCTTCATCCTGGCGATGGACAAGGCGAGCGGGCTGCCCAAGCCGGGCCAGGGCTACGGCAAGCACCTGATGGGCGGCAACCACGCGCGCATCGAAGGCGGCTACATCATGTATAGCGCGCAGTCGGCCTACTACTACCTGTTTACGTCCTTTGGCGGGCTCGATGCGAATGGCGGCTACAACCTGCGCGTGTCGCGCTCGCGCAATCCGGATGGCCCGTTCGTCGACGCCAAGGGCACCGACATGGCGACCGTCAAGGCGAATCGGGCGTTGCCGCTGTTCGACGACGCCAGCGTCGCGCCGCACGGCCAGAAGCTGATGGGGAACTACCAGTTTGCGCTGGCGGCCGGCGAGAGCGGCACGCCGATCGGCTACGTCTCGCCCGGTCACAACTCGGCGCAGTACGACGCCGCCAGCGGCAAGTACTTCATCCTGTTCCACACCCGCTTTCCAGGAACCGGCGAAGCGCACGAACTGCGGGTGCACGAAATGTTCATCAGCGAGGACGGCTGGCCGGTGGTGGCACCGTTCCGCTACGCGCCGCTGACGCTGGCCGTGCCGACGATCAGCGCGACCGTCACCGCGGCCGACGCCGCCGGAACGTATAAGATGATCAACCACGGCAAGGACATCAGCACCTCGGTCAAGTCCTCGCAGGCGATCAAGCTGGCGTCGGATGGCACAGTCAGCGGGGCGGCGACGGGCAGCTGGGCGCACAAGGGTGGCAACAACGTTGGAATCACGCTCACCGGCGGCGGAACGTTCCACGGAGTGCTGTCGCGCCAGTGGAATACCAACGCGAACGCCTTCGTCGTCACCTTCACGGCGCAGTCGGTGGACGGCGTGTCGATCTGGGGCGCCCGTAGCGGCCACTGAACTGCAATCGAATTGAGGAATCCATGAGCTTTTCGTTTCGATCCCTTGCGGCCGTGCTTGGACTGGCGCTGTGTTTTGGCTGCCAGGCCGCGCAGGTCAGCGTGCACGACCCGGTGATGGCGCAGGACGGCGCCCGCTACTACCTGTTCAGCACTGGGCCGGGCATCACCTTCTACAGTTCGGCCGACATGCAGAACTGGACGCCGGAAGGCCGCGTGTTCGCCGGCCCGCCGGCCTGGGCCAAGCGCGCCGCGCCGAGCTTCAATGACCACATCTGGGCGCCGGACATCCAGCATCACAACGGCAGGTTCTACCTGTATTACTCGGTGTCCGGTTTCGGCCAGAACACCTCCGGCATCGGCGTCACGGTCAACCGGACGCTCGACCCGCATTCGCCCGACTACCGTTGGGAAGACCAGGGCATGCTGCTGCAATCGGTGCCGGGGCGCGACGATTGGAACGCGATCGACCCGAACATCGTCGAAGACGGCAAAGGTGGCGCGTGGATGTCGTTCGGCTCGTTCTGGAGTGGCTTGAAGCTGGTGAAACTCAACGACAACTGGACGCAGCTGGCCGAGCCGCAGGAATGGCATTCGATCGCGCGCCGCGAGCTGTCGACATCGGTGGCCGGCGCCGGCGCTGGCGCCGGCGAGATCGAAGCGCCCTACATCTTCCGCAAGAATGGCTACTTCTACCTGTTCGCCTCGTGGGGGCTGTGCTGCAAGGGCAAGGACAGCACCTACCGCGTGATGGTCGGCCGCGCCAGCGACGTCAGCGGGCCGTACCTCGACCGTGCCGGCAAGGACATGGCGGCCGGCGGCGGCTCGCTGGTGCTGGCCGGCGACAAGGACTGGCAGGGCGTCGGCCACAACAGCGTCTACACGATGGTCGGCAAGGACTTGCTGGTGCTGCATGCCTACGAGCGCGCCGACAAGTACTTGCAAAAGCTCAAGGTCATGCAGATTCAGTGGGACAAGGACGGCTGGCCAACGGTCGACCCGCGCGACCTGAATCGGTACAACAGCACGCAACTGCCATGATTCGCTCGATGCTGATGGCGCTGCCGGACTGGGCGCTGCAGCTGACGGCGCGCAGATCACCGGCGAGGACAACGCCGACGCCCGCGGCAGCGCGCTGGTGACCAACGACATGACCAGGGAAACCGGCATCGCATGGGACGACATCGATCCGGCGGCGGTCATTCGCGGCGACGGCCAGGCCATCGTCGACTTCAACGGCAAGTCCTGCATCTTCCACCACAACGCCAAATTGCCGGGGGAGGTGAGTACCGCCGTTCGGTGGCAGTCGAGGCATTCCAGTATGGGGCGGACGGCAAAATCGGCCTGATTGAGCAGAGCGCGCAGGGGCCGGCGGCGAATCCCTCGGCGGGCTGCAGGTGATATCGAAATCGATAACATTTTGCCGCGAGCAATATCGGGGATGATATTATTTTGAAAATGGACTCTCCCAACCCAAACTGGTTCCTGAAGGCGCGCCTGAAGACGCGGCAACTGCTGCTGCTGATCGCGCTCGACGATTTTCGGAATACCCACCGTGCCGCCGACGAGCTGAACATGACGCAGCCGGCCGCTTCCAAACAGATCAAGGATCTCGAGGAGATGCTCGGCGTGCGCCTGTTCGAACGGCTGCCGCGTGGGATGGAACCAACCCTGTACGGCGAAACGATGATCCGCCACGCCCAGATGGCGCTGACCGGCCTGTCGCTGGCGCACGACGACATCGTCGCGCTGAAGGCGGGCCTGGCGGGGCAGGTCGAGGTCGGCGTGATCATGACTGCGGCGATGGCCTTGCTGCCGCGCGCGGTCGCCCGTATCAAGGAGCACGCGCCGCTGCTGCGGATCGGGGTCCAGGTCGAGCCGAGTAACGTCTTGCTCGACAAACTGCAGCGCGGCACGCTTGACTTCATGATCGGGCGCATCTTCGACACCGCCGACAGTTCCGGGCTGATCTACGAAGAGCTGACCGAGGAGCCGGCTTGCGCGGGGGTGCGCCCCGGCCATCCGCTGCTCGAACGGCGCGAGCTGGCGCTGAAGGATATTTCGGCGTTGCCGTGGATCTTGCCGCCGCACGGCAGCATCCTGCGCCACCGCTTCGACATGATGTTCCGCCGTGCCGGCCTCGAGCCGCCAATCAATGTGGTTGACTCTACCGCGCTGTTGCTGGTGACGGCGCTGTTGCAGCAGACCGATTCGCTGCATGTGATGCCGATCGACGTCGCCGCCTACTACGCCTCGCTCAATGTAGTGAAGATCCTGCCGATTGACCTGCCATGCAAGATGGACGCCTTCGGCATCATCCTCCAGCAGGACCACCTGCTGTTGCCGGCTGCCGGCCTGCTGCTCAAGGAAGTGCGCATCGCCGCGCTCGAAATGTACTGAGAAGTGAGGTGCTCAAACCTAAAGATTTTCCCTGATCGAGGCCGGTAGTTCGCGATCTTTTCAATCGTCGTCGGTCCATCGTCACAGTCCACTATCCATATCGCTTACATATACCAACATCAAACCAGACTCGCTTGTCTGCAATAGCTTCGACCTTCAGCGTGCCCGGTTGATCCGAAATCATCCCGCGCTGCTGTTCGAAAAAGGCATCGATCTCGTCTTGGAGGATGGACAGGTGTATCGAGTCGACGGTTGCACAGCACAGCACAGCTCGACGGAGCAATGCTAAGGAAGCGATCCAGCGTTTGAAGCATCTTTACCCGCGCGTTCGCCACGACCTGCGCGGACAGGCTGAAGATGTTGTTGTTTGTGCCCGCATCGAGATAGGACAGCTGCTACCCCTGCGGCGCACGGGTCAGATCAAAATACTTGTGCTGCCTCAGGAGGTGCGCTCTCAGTCGAAGCCTTGAGATGGCCGGTCAGCCTTCGATGCCAATGGCCGCTATCGTTGCTCAGGCAGCCGCCGGTGGCGAAGTCGCCAATGAAAATCCTTCGTCGATCCAGCCGGTAATTCCTCCTGGCATAATTTTGACGGGGCGTCCGAGCTTTGCCAGGCGAATCGCCGCGCGCGCCGCGCCGTTGCAATGGGGGCCGGCGCAATAGGTCACGAAGACCGTCTCGACCGGGTACTGGGCCAGCTTTGCGTTGACGATTTTTCCATGTGGAAGATGGTTGGCTCCGGCAATGTGCGCAGCGGCAAACTGATCTGGTCCGCGCACATCGAGCAGGACGAAATCATGGGCGCCGGTGGCGAGTGCATGGTGGACGTCCCAGCAATCCGTTTCGAACTGCAGAATGGCTTCAAAGTGGGCAAGGGCAATGGCATGAGGTGCTGCAGCTATTTCGGTGATGATGGACATGGTCGAACCCGGGGTTGGTTGGTGTGGGGCTATTATCGATGCCGCCGGCCTGTCTCGATAGTGGCGTAAACGTCAATGTGCGGTAACATAACGCCATGGAAAAACATCTTGTTGTCGCGCTCGCTTATGACAGGCTCTGTACCTTTGAATTCGGTTGTACCGTCGAGCTGTTCGCGCTTGATCGTCCTGAGTTGGAAGTGCCCTGGTATGCATTCGCCGTCTGTGCAGCCGAGTCGGGGCCTATCCGAGCTGCCGGCGGCATTTCGGTCCTGGCGCCGTTCACCCTGGATTTGCTCGACCGCGCCGATACCATCATCATTCCGGGCTGGCGCGATGCCGATGAGTTGCCGTCCGTTGCTTTGCTCGACAAGTTACGTGCGGCCTACCGGCGCGGTGCCCGGCTGTGCTCGATTTGCTCCGGGGTCTTTGTCCTGGCCGCAGCCGGGGTTCTTGACGGCAAGCGCGCGACTACGCATTGGCGTTATGCCGGGCGCCTGGCACAGCGTTACCCATCCATAGAAGTAGAAGCCGACCTGCTCTATGTTGATGCGGGACAAATCATTACCTCGGCCGGGTCGGCCGCCGGACTCGACATGTTGTTGCATCTGGTACGCCGCGACTACGGGGCCAAGGTCGGCAATCTGGTGGCGCGACGGCTGGTCGTCGCGCCGCATCGGGAGGGCGGCCAAGCCCAGTTTGTGCCGCGTCCAATGGCGCGCGATGAGGGCGGCCGACTGGCAAAACTGATGGACTGGCTGCGCGCACATTTGGCGCAGCCGCACACGCTCAGCTCGATGGCGCAACGTGCCATGATGAGTCCACGCACCTTGCAGCGCCAGTTTCAAGACGCCACCGGACTGGGGCCGGTCAACTGGCTGATCCGGGAACGGGTGGCGATCGCCAAGGACCTGCTGGAGTTGCCCGACACGCCAATGGCGCAGGTAGCCGAACTGGCCGGTTTCGGTTCGGAAGAATCGTTGCGACGGCATTTTCGCCGACTCGTCGCCACCAGTCCGGGTGCGTATCGACAAAGGTTCGCAGCGATGCCGTAAGGTCTCGCCATGGCGGCACATGGCAGACAGGTGGTGCTTGCCGAGTTACTTCACCCGCTGCTTTTCCAGCTTGCGCGCGAGGGTGCGCCGGTGCATGCCGAGCCGGCGCGCCGCCTCGGAAATATTAAAATCGGTCTCGGCCAGTACGGCATGGATGCGCTCCCACTCGAGCGTCTTGATCGAGGTGGGGCGCGCGGTCAGCGCCAGGTCGGCGCTGGCGACCTGGTGGCCGAAGGCCGCTTCGATGTCGTCGGTGTTGGACGGCTTGGCCAGGTACTGGCAGGCGCCCAGCTTGACCGCCTCGACTGCCGTGCCAATGCTGGCAAAACCGGTCAGCACGACGATCAACATGGCCGGATCGTGCGCGTGCAGCATCTGCACGCAGGCCAGGCCCGACAGGTTGCCGGTCAGTTTCAGGTCGACCACCGCGTAACCGGGCACATGCTGGCGCAGCAGCGCGCGCGCCTCGTCGTAACTGGCGGCCAGCAGTACGCGGTATTGGCGGCGCTCGAACGAGCGGCCGAGGGTGCGGGCGAAGTCGAAGTCGTCTTCGACGATGAGCAGCAGGCGTTCAGGCTGCATGACTGGTTTCCTCAGGTTGCAGGGCGATCGACGCCAGAGGCAGGTCTAGTCGCACACTGGCGCCGCCTTCGGCGCGGTTGCGGGCACTGACGCGGCCACCTAAAGTGCGGGCCACGTTGACCACCAAAAACAGGCCAAGACCGCCGCCGGGCCGGCCCTTGGTCGACTGGTAGGGCGTGCCGAACTGGTCCAGCATGCCGGGGGCGAAGCCGGGGCCGCCGTCAGTAATCAACAGCACCAGCGCATCGCCTTCGCGGCGCGCTTCCAGGCGCTGCCAATGGGGCGACGCCTCGAAGGCATTGTCGAGTACGTTCCAGATCATCTGCTTGAGGGTCGAGTCCGACACTACCGGCACGTCGCGCTCGATATGGTTGTCGTATTCGAAGGCGACAATCGGCCGGCTGGCGCGCCACTCCGCCACCAACTGGTCGAGGAACACCTTAATGGTGGTCTTAGCCGATGATTCGCCGCGCGCTTCGCCGGCCGACATCAGGATGCCGCTGACGATGGTCTTGCAGCGTTTGAGCTGGGCCTGCATTTCGCCCAACTCCGCCAGCAATTCGGGATTACGCGCGAACTCGGGCATGCGGCGCCAGTCGCCCAGGATCACCGCCAACGTCGCCAGCGGCGTGCCGAGCTCGTGGGCGGCGCCCGAGGCCAGCAGACCCATCCGTACGATATGCTCTTCCTCGGCGGCGCGCTGGTGCAGGCCGGCGAGCTGGGCGTCGCCGGCGCGCAGGTTGCGGTTGATGCGGGTGATGAACACGAGCAGCAGGGCCGCATTGACGACGAAGCTGATCAGGATGCCCTGAATATAGAGGCTCGACATGCCGCGCCCATGGTCGAGCGGCAGCGGCAGCGGCTTGGCGAACAGCGCCAGCGCCGCCACGCAGGCGCCGGTGATGACGACGATGGTCCAGCTCGACCATGGCTGCAGCAGCACCGCCGCCAGGATCACTTGCAGCAGGTAAAGGAAAACGAAGGGATTGGTCATCCCACCGCTGAGATAGAGCTGCATGGTCAGGCTGAAGACGTCGACCAGCAGCGCCAGGAACAGCTGGCGGTTGTCGACGTAGTGCTGTTCCTTCCAGCGCAACAGGCTGAAAATGTTAAAGGCGATTAGGCAGGCCAGCAACTGCAGCATCGCCGGCACCGGCAACTGGACGCCGAAGCCCATTGACACGACGGCGATCGTCGACAGCTGGCCAACCACCGCGATCCAGCGCAGCTGGATCAACTGGTGCATGTTGCGATAGCCGGCGGCATTGGCGTTCTGGCCCGGCACCGCCATCGGTTCGATCACATCGCTTTTTCGTCGCCCGGTCTTCACGTCGTCCCTTATCAAATTTTCCCGCGCGCAATGGCGTAGCTGGCGCCGGCCGACATCAGCCCCATGGCAAACCAAGTCAGGGCGTAGACAAGGTGGTTGTTGTGGAAGGATACCACCGTCAGGCCGGCGACCGGGGCGACCGGCGCGCCGATGCGGGAAAAGGGGTCAGACCCGTTTGTTGTTCGGCGACCAGTGCCCTGAACGTCGTGATTAATGGGGTCAGACCCATTTGTTATTTTGATTTCTACGCCCTGGACCTCGCGATTAAACGGGTCAGACCCTGTTTTTGGGGCAACGGAATTAGTGGCGTCCTGGTCGAGGAACCAGGGGGCGATGCGGGTCAGGCCGCGGGCGGCGCCGATTGCTTCGGCATCGCGCGAATACCAGCGGTTGTGCTTTGGGTCGTTGTCGCGCAGGAAGCCGCCGCCGCGCTCGCTCATGCGCAGCAAGCCGGTGATGCCGACGGCGCCGGGACCGGCATCGGCCGGCGTGGCGTCAGACGGGATAAAGCCGCGGTTGATGAGAACGACGGCGCCGCCGCTGTTGACGTTGTCGGTGCTGCCGCTGCCGCCAATGACAAAAGGCGTCAGCACCCAGAAGCCGGCGCCCAGTTCGGTAACCGCCTGCACCCGGGTGGACAGCCGGTCGAGAAAGCGGCCTTCGAGGCGCAGGTGGCGGTATTCGTCGTTGTTTCTGGACAGGGCTGTCCAGGCGGCGACGGGCGGGGCGGCGGTAGCGGGCGCATGCACGCGCCCGTCGACTTGCGCGATCAGCGCTTTTTTCCACTGCAGGCGCTGGACTTGCCAGGCACCGAGGGAGAATAAAACGGCGCACAGCAACGCCAGACAGAGCGCAACTACCCGCCGCGCCCCTGTCCTGCGCGGCGTGGCCGGGTTTGCGCCCCGCGGATTGGTCATGGCATGTCGTGTTGCATGGCCGGGCCCATCATGCTCGGCATCATGTTGTGGTTCATGTTGTACATCACCCAGATTGATCCGCTCAGCATGATGACCACCACCATCGTCGTGAACAGCATGGCCAGCATCGACCAGCCGCCTTCGACCTTGGTGTTCATGTGGAGGAAATAGACCATGTGAACGACGATCTGCACCGCGGCCAGGCCCAGGACCACCAGGCCGGCGGTGCCGGAGTTGCTGAAGACCTTGCCCATCACCAGGTAGAACGGGATGGCGGTGAGGATCACCGCCAGCGCAAAGCCGGTGGCATAGCCGCGCAGGGTCGAGTGCGGGACCTGCTGCTCATGCCCGTCGTTGTGGCCGTGGCCGGAAACATCGTCATGCGCGCTCATGGCAGCACTCCCATCAGGTAGACAAAGGTGAAGACGCCGATCCAGATGACGTCGAGGAAGTGCCAAAACATCGACAGGCACATCAGGCGGCGGCCATTTTCCGGTGTCAGGCCGTGTTTGCCGAGCTGGAACATCAACGTGATCAGCCAGATGATGCCGAAGAAAACGTGCAGGCCGTGGGTGCCGACCAGCGCGAAGAACGCTGTCAAGAAGCCGCTGCGCTGCGGGCCGGCGCCTTGGTGGATCAGGTGGGCGAACTCGTACAGTTCAAGGCCGATGAAGCCGGCGCCGAGCAGGCCCGTGACCGCCAGCCAGGCCAGCACCGGGCGCAGTTTCCCCTTTTGCATTTCCAGCATGGCGAAGCCGTAGGTGATCGACGACAGCAGCAGCAGCGCCGTGTTGATCGCCACCAGCGGCAGGTCGAACAGTTCGGCGCCGGTGGGGCCGCCCGCGTAATTACGGCCAAGGACCGCGTAGGTGGCGAACAGGCAGGCGAACACCAGGCAGTCGCTCATCAGGTACAGCCAGAACCCCAACAAGGTGCCGTGTTCAGGATGATGCTCGCGAACGTAGAAGCGCGCGCTCGGGTCGGCGGGCGCAACGCCCGATTCAGGGTAAGTGCTAGGGTAGGTGGTCTCAGACATGGGCTTCCACTTGGGTATCGAGTAAGCGGGTGCGGATATTTTCCGTACGGGCGACTTCGTCGGCCGAAATAAAATAATCGCGTTGATAATTAAAGGTATGAACGATGACGGCGGCGATCACGGCGGCCATGCCCAGGCCGGCAATCAGCCAGATCTGCCAGACCAGCGCGAAACCGACCAGCGCGCACAGACCGGCGATGATGAAACCGGCGCTCGTATTCTTCGGCATGTGAATTGCCATGAAGCCGCTGCGCGGACGCTGGTAGCCGGCAGATTTCATGTCGGTCCAGCTGTCGTTGTCGTACACACGCGGGGTGAACGCGAAGTTATAGTCCGGCGGCGGCGACGAGGTCGACCATTCGAGCGTGCGGCCACCCCACGGGTCGCCCGTGACGTCGCGCAGTGCTTCGCGGTTGCGGTAGCTGACGACGAACTGCATCAACATCGAGGCGATACCGAGCATCACCAGGAAGGCGCCGAAGGCGGCGACGATGAACCAGATCTGCAGCGACGGGTCCTCGAAGCGGCTGACCCGGCGCGTCACGCCCATCAGGCCAAGCACGTACAGCGGCATGAAGGCGAGGTAGAAGCCGACCACCCAGAACCAGAACGAGCACTTGCCCCAGAAGTCGTCGAGCTTGTAGCCGAACGCTTTCGGGAACCAGAAGTTGATGCCGGCGAACAGGCCAAACAGCACCCCGCCGATAATCACGTTGTGGAAGTGGGCGATCAGGAACAGGCTGTTGTGCAGCACGAAGTCGGCCGCCGGCACCGCCAGCAGCACGCCGGTCATGCCGCCGATGACGAACGTGATCATGAAGGCGATCGTCCACATCATCGGCAGCTCGAAGCGGATGCGCCCGCGGTACATGGTGAACAGCCAGTTGAAGATTTTCGCGCCGGTCGGGATCGAGATGATCATCGTGGTAATGCCGAAGAACGAGTTGACGGAGGCGCCCGAACCCATGGTAAAGAAGTGGTGCAGCCAGACCAGGTAGGACAGGATCGTGATGACGACGGTGGCATACACCATCGACGTGTAGCCGAACAGGCGCTTGCTGCAGAAGGTGGCGACCACTTCCGAGAAGATGCCGAACGCCGGCAGTATCAGGATGTAGACCTCGGGGTGGCCCCAGATCCAGATCAGGTTCACATACATCATGGCGTTGCCGCCCATGTCGTTGGTGAAAAAGTGGGTGCCGAGCATGCGGTCCATCGACAACATGCCGAGCACTGCGGTCAGGACCGGGAAGGCGGCGACGATCAGCACGTTGGTGCACAGCGCGGTCCACGTAAAGATCGGCATCTTCATCAGGCTCATGCCCGGCGCGCGCATCTTGACGATGGTGGCGAGTAAATTCACTCCGGACAGCAGGGTGCCGACGCCGGCTATCTGCAGCGACCATATATAGTAGTCGACGCCGACATCGGGACTGGCCAGGATGCCCGACAGTGGCGGATACGCCAGCCAGCCGGTGCGGGCGAATTCGCCGACGAACAGCGACACCATCGTCAGGCCGCCGCCGAACGCGGTCATCCAGAAGCTGAAATTGTTGAGGAACGGGAAGGCGACGTCGCGCGCGCCGATCTGCAGCGGCACGACGTAGTTCATCAGGCCCGTCACCAAGGGCATGGCCACAAAAAAGATCATGATCACGCCGTGGGCGGTGAAGATCTGGTCGTAGTGGTCCGGCGGCAGGAAGCCGCTGTTGCCGCCGAACGCCATGGCCTGCTGGGCGCGCATCATCAGCGCATCGGCGAAGCCGCGCATCAGCATGACCAGGCCCAGGATCATGTACATGATGCCGATTTTCTTATGGTCGATGCTGGTGATCCAGTCGCGCCACAGTGGGCCCCACAAGCGGAAACGGGTGAGGGCGCCGAGCATTGCGGCGCCGCCGATGGCCACCATGGCGAAGGTGGCCAGCAGGATCGGATCGTGAAGGGGAATCGCGTCCCAGCTTAGCCGCCCGAACAGAAGCTTTGTCAGGTCAATTTGGTTGAGCATTGGTTGTCTCTTCTTATTGAGTTGGTTGGCGTGATGTGGATATATGCGCTGGCGGACTTGCCATCAAGGTCGGCTTCTCGCCCATCCTGTGGTTGGCATGGGCGTCGGCCGCCATCGTATGGTTCATGCAGGCCGCGCCAGGCGCGACGCAGCGGTTGAGGATGGCGTCGTACAGGTCGCCGGCGACGACGCTGTAGCGCCGCACCCCTTCGCGCTGGCTTGGCTTTTCCAGCTCCAGGTAAGCGCTGCGGTCGAGCATGGATGTGCTGGCCCCGGCCCCAGCCCCGGCTTTCACCGACGCCACCCAGGCGTCGAACCCGGCCTGGTCCTTGCCGTGAAATTTGAAACGCATGTCCGAGAAGCCGGCGCCGCTGAAGTTGGCCGAAAAGCCATCGTAGCTGCCCGGCTTGTTGATGACGGCGTTGAGCGTCGTCTGCATGCCCGGCATGGCGTAGATCTGGCCGGCCAGGGCGGGAATGAAAAACGAATTCATCACGGTCGAAGCGGTAATTTTGAAACGCACCGGCACGTCGATCGGGGCCACCAGTTCATTGACCGTCGCGATGCCCTGTTCCGGGTAGATGAACAGCCACTTCCAATCGAGCGCGACGACTTCGACGATCAACGGCTTGGTGTCCATCGAAATCGGGCGGGCGGCGTCGAGGCGCTGCAGCGGTCGGTACGGGTCGAGCACGTGGGTGCTGATCCAGGTAATCACGCCGAGTGCGATGATGATGAGCAGCGGCGCGCCCCAGATCACCAGTTCGAGGCTGGTCGAGTGGTCCCAGTCGGGCGAATAGGTCGCCGCGGTGTTACTCTTGCGATAGCGCCAGGCAAACAGGATGATCAGGACGATGACCGGGACGATGATCAACAACATCAACGCAGTCGACACGACGATCAGGCGCGCCTGCTGGACGGCGATGTCGCCGGACGGGTTCATCACCACGCTGTTGCAGGCACTCAGCAACAAAATGGGCGAGAGGAGCATCACGCGGGTAAGTAAGTAAGTCATGCGATATGGGTATGTATAGTCGGTCTGAGGTGTTACAGTACAGCAGCTAACAACGGAACGCGATTGGACAAATTGTCCTACCCAGGCGGGTGCGCCGCGCGCCCAGTTATGATTGCGGCAGACAAAATAGGAGGAGAATTGAGCATGTCAGACATTCATACCCCACGCCCCGGCTCCATCAAGGAGCGTGCCGACATCGGCGCCGATGCGCGCCGCATCAATGCCGACCATTCCGCCGTCGCGCCGGGCGAAATCGCGGTCGGCGTGGTGATCGGCCGCGCCTCCGAATATTTCGACTTTTTCGTTTTTGCCATCGCCTCGGTGCTGGTGTTTCCGTCGGTTTTTTTTCCCTTCGCCGACAAGCTGACTGGCACGCTGTACGCTTTCAGCGTGTTCGCGCTTGCCTTCGTGGCAAGGCCGATCGGCACCGCGCTGTCGATGGCGATCCAGCGCCGCTACGGGCGCGAAGTAAAGCTGACCGTGGCGCTGTTTCTGCTCGGCGTATCGACCGCCGGCATTGCCTTCCTGCCCACTTACGCCCAAATGGGCAGCACCGCCATCGTGCTGCTGTCGCTGCTGCGCGTCGGCCAGGGGTTGGCGCTGGGCGGCTCGTGGGACGGCCTGCCGTCGCTGTTGGCGCTGAACGCTCCGGCCGACCGGCGCGGCTGGTATGCGATGCTCGGCCAGCTGGGCGCGCCGGTGGGCTTCATGATTGCCGCCGGCGTGTTCTGGTACCTGCTGTCCGACCTCAGCAGCGCCGACTTCCTGTCGTGGGGCTGGCGCTACCCGTTCTACGTCGCCTTTGCCATCAACGTGGTAGCGCTGTTCGCCCGCCTGCGGCTCATTTCCACCAACGAGTACACCCACTTGCTTGAAGAGCAGGAATTGCAGCCGACCCCGTTTGGCGAAATGACCCGCCACCAGGGCCGCAACGTCGTCATCGGCGCGCTCGCCGCGCTTGCCAGCTACGCCTTGTTCCACTTGGTGACGGTGTTCCCGCTGTCGTGGATCAGCTTGTATTCGCCGCGCGAGGTGGCCGGTTTCCTGGTAATCCAGATCATCGGCGTCGCCCTGATGGCGGTGGCGGTTGTCGCTTCCGGCCTGATTGCCGACAAGGTCGGCCGGCGCACCACACTCGGCACCCTGGCCGGCCTGATCGCCGTGTTCAGCTTTTTCGTTCCGATGCTGATGAACGGCGGCGAATCTGGCCAGAACACGTTTATTTTGGTCGGTTTCGTGTTGCTGGGACTGTCGTATGGCCAGGCCGCCGGCGCCGTCACCGCCAACTTCCCGGCGCGCTACCGCTACACCGGCGCGGCGTACACATCCGACCTGTCGTGGCTGGTCGGCGCCGGCTTCGCGCCGCTGGTGGCGCTGGCGCTGGCCGCCAAGTTCGGAATGGTCTACGTCGGCTTGTACCTGCTGTCGGGCGCGGTCTGCTCGCTGGCGGCCCTCAGTCTGAACCGCAAGCTCGATATCCGCGACTGACAGGCGGCAGCTGGCGCAGCGCCGTATCTTCCCGCGCAGCAGCCATGGCCGTCAAGCGGCGCGAACTTCCGCGCTCCTGCAAACGGACGAACGGTGTAAGCTGGAATTTGGCGGTGCCGCGGGCGATGCGATTTATCCACTGTCGCACGCACGATGGCATCTCGCACTCAGTTGACGTATTTATTAAGGTGAGAAAATCATGAAACCAAGCACATGGCTTTTCGCAGCTGCAATGTCCGCCTCCGCCCTGGCGGTGGCACAAGCGCCCCAGAGTTCAGGTGTGACCGAAACCACCGACCCGGCCAAAATCGCCGCCATCGAGCAGCGTGCACAAGAACTGGCGTCGCGTCCGGCGGCGCCAACGGCGGACGCGGGCGACCAGATGAAAAACAAGGGCGCGCGCCATCACAAAAACAAGGCCATGCACAAGGGCATGAAAAAAGCCAAGCCGCCATCGGATACGCCAATGGCGACCGACAGCAAGAGCTGAACCGGCCTGCAGCGGCGTCAGCAGACCGCGTGCATCCAGCCGTGTGCATCCGGCGCGGTGCCGTGCTGGATCGCCAGCAAGGCTTCGCGCAGCGCCATCGTCACCGGGCCGTTTTCGCCGTTGTTGATGGTCAGCTCGAAGCCGTTGGCCTTGACAAAGCCGACCGGCGTGATCACCGCGGCGGTGCCGCAGGCAAATACTTCGGTCATGCGGCCGGCCGCGATATCGTCGCGCCACTCTTTCACGCTGAGTTTGCGCTCGACCGTGCCGTAGCCGAGGTCGCGCCCGAGCTGCAGCAGACTGTCGCGCGTGATGCCGGGCAAGAGGGTGCCGGTCAGTTCCGGCGTCACGAGCGTGGTCTTGCCGTCTTGCTGGTACACGAAGAACAGGTTCATGCCGCCCATCTCTTCGACATACTCGCGCTGCACGGCGTCGAGCCAGACGACTTGGTCGCAGCCTTTTTGCTCGGCCTGCGCCTGCGCCACCAGGCTGGCGGCGTAGTTGCCGGCGCACTTCGCTTCGCCGGTGCCACCGGGGGCGGCGCGCACGAAGTCTTCACTGATCCACACCGTGACGGGCTTGACGCCTTTCGGAAAATAGGCGCCGGCAGGCGAGCCGAACATGACGAACAGGTATTCGAGGGCGGGGCGCACGCCGAGAAAAGGGTCGGTGGCGATCATCAGCGGACGCATGTACAGGCTTTCGCCGACGTTTTGCGGCACCCAGTTGCGCTCGAGCGTAATAAGCGCGTCGGCCGCTTGCATGAACAGCTCCGGCGGCAGCGCCGGCATGGCCAGGCGCTTGGCGCTGCGGTTGAAACGTTCGGCGTTCGATTGCGGGCGGAACGTCTTGACGCCGCCGTCGGGCTGGCCGAACGCCTTGAAGCCCTCGAAAATGGCTTGGCCGTAGTGCAGCGACGAACACGACGGATCCAGGCTCAACGGGCCGTAGGCCTTGATCTCGCCCTGTTGCCAGGCGCCGTCGCGGTAGGGAATGACCACCATGTGGTCGGTGAAGGTGCGCCCGAAGCTCAGTTTGCTCATGCGCGCGGCGCGCTCCGCGTCGCTATGGATGTTGGCCGATGGCGTGACGACGAGGCGTGGCTGGGTAGTGGTCATGGATAGTCCCGGATAGGTCAAAAAAATTCAGGCGCAACGGCCTCGTGCGGCCGCGCGTGAACGAACATACAGATTGTAGCGCGGCATGGCGCGGCCATGGTGAGCGGCAGCGCTTGCCGCCATGTTTTTGATCTGTAAGATCGGCTCTTGGAGCTTGCGACGTAACATTTGGGAGGCATGCATCATGCAACGCCGTAACATGTTGAAGAGCTTGTTGGTCGGGCCGCTCGCTTGCAGCGCGGACCTGGCCTTGGCGCAGGGCTTGATGGCGACCCCGGCGCAGACCGAAGGGCCTTTTTTTCCTGATAAACTGCCGCTCGATCAGGACAATGACCTGGTTCGCATTGCAGGACATCAGGCGCCAGCCGCAGGTGAAATCACCGAGTTGACGGGACGGATAGTAGACCTGAACGGCAAGCCGCTGGCGGGGGTGACGATCGAGATCTGGCAGGTCGATCACAACGGCCGTTACATCCATTCGGCCGATGCCAGCGTTAAAAACGATGCCAATTTTCAGGGCTACGGCCGGTTTGAAACCGGCCAGGGCGGGCAGTACCGGTTCCGCACCATCAAGCCGGTGCCGTATCCCGGACGCACCCCGCACATCCACGTCAGGCTGCGCGAGGGCGGCCACGAATTGCTGACCACTCAACTGTACGTGCAGGGCCACCCGCTCAACGAGCGCGATGGCGTCTTGCGCGCCATGCGCGACAGCAGGGCGCGCGCGTCGCTGATGGTACCGTTTTTGCCGAGCAAGGAAGGCCGCAGCGCACTGGCGGCAAGCTTTGACATTGTATTGGGAGTGACCGCGGCCACGTGAACGGCAGCCGCGATCAGTGCCATTACGGTGTCCTCACCTGCTTCAAGACAGCTTTATTGAGCGCGGGAAAGTTGCAATTCCCAATAACCGACATCGACCCACTGGCCGAACTTGCGCCCGACCCGTTTGAAAAGAGCAACTTTTTCGAATCCGACGCTTTCGTGCAGGCGCACGCTGGCGGTGTTCGGCTGCGCGATGCCACCCAGGACCACCTGCATGCCGCGTGCGCGCAAGTCGTCGATTAACGCCTGGTACAGTTGTGAGCCAATGCCTTGCCGGGCGAAGCCGGGCGCCACGTAGACGGTGCTCTCGACAGAAAAACGATAGGCGCTGCGCGATCGCCAAGGCGTCGCATATGCGAAGGCGACCACCGCTCCCTCGCGCGCGTATACATACCAGGGCAGCCGGGCGCCGACCTCGTCGACCCGGCGCGCCATGTCGTCGGCTTCGACCGCCTGTTCCTCGAACGTCACCGTGCTGGTTTCGACATAGTAGTTGTAGATCGCTGCAATGGCGGCGGCATCGGTAAGCTTGGCGAGTCGGATCGACATGAAAATGTTCGGTAGCGTGGATTAAATTTGGCAGATTTGCGGTATGCGGTCAGGCATATCTTTATTGTCGGCCAAAATTAATTTTTTGTCAATAATATTGTGGAAAAATTAAGTTATCCGGCCCATGTGCGAAGTACTTAACATTCGCATTTAACCATTGCCCGTATATTTACCTACTTGTTTACCCGTCTGCCAATCGTCTTGGTGGGTGTGTTCATTACCTTAAGGCGCCTAAAATGAAAAACCCAGTGCTCGTTCCCGTCGTCGTTGCCGCCTTTGCTGGCGCCGTCTTGCTCGGCGCCGCCTCCCTGGCCCTGGCCGCCGAAAATCCGCCCAAGGCCGAACCGGCCATGCAGAAAGTGCTCGACGCCCTTGCTTCGCTGGGCGGCAAGCCGGCCGAAACCCTGACCCCGGAAGAAGCGCGCAAGCAGCCGACGTTCGCCGACGCGGTCAAGAAAGTGACCAGCGACATGGGCAAGAGCGCCGCGCCCGACGCTGGCGTGACCGTCAAGGACATGTCGATCGCCGGCCCGCTGGGTAATTTTCCGATCCATATTTACACGCCGGAAGGCAAGGGGCCGTTCCCCGTCATGGTCTATTACCATGGCGGCGGCTTCGTCATCGCCGACACCAAAACCTATGACGCCTCACCGCGCGCGCTGGCGAAGATGGCCAACGCCATCATGGTGGCGGTCGACTATCACCTGGCGCCGGAACACCCATTCCCCGCCGCGCCGAACGATGCCTACGCGGCCTACCTCTGGACACTCGAGCATGCGAAGGAAATCAACGGCGATCCGGCCAGGGTGGCGGTCGGCGGCGAAAGCGCCGGCGGCAACCTGGCGACCGTGGTGTCGATGATGGCGCGCGACAAGAAAGTGGCGATGCCGGTGCACCAGTTGCTGGTCTACCCGGTCGTCGACGCCAACATGGAGACGCTTTCGTATCGCAGGAACGCCGAAGCCAAGCCGCTCAACAAGGCGAGCATGGCGTGGTTCTTCAAGCATTACGCGGGCGACCCGGCCAACCCCTATGCGCTGCCGATGAAAGCTGTTTCGCTAAAGGGACTGCCGCCTGCGACCGTCATCGCGGCCGAAATCGATCCCCTGCAGTCGGAAGGAAAAGCCTATGCCGACCGCCTGAAAAAAGATGGCGTCGCCGTGACATACAAGCAGTACATGGGGGTGACACATGAATTTTTCGGCATGGGCGCGGTGGTGCCGAAAGCAAAAGAAGCCGAGCAGTTCGCCGCCGATGCGCTGAAAAAGGCGTTTGCGGCCAAGAAATAAGACCGACAGCGACCGGGAAGGGCGACGGCTGCGATGCAAAAACAGGATTGAAATAAAAGCGAGGTCTGCTTGCGGTTCCCCGATGTATCTGGCGAACCTGGGTGACTTATGCCGCCAGCACGCAATTGCGTCCGTTTGCCTTGGCGCGGTACATCGCCGCATCGGCGCGACTGATCGCCTCGTCGAAGCGCTCGAGCGGCCTGGACGCCGTGACCCCGGCGGAGAAGGCGACCGCCAGCAGGGGATCGACGGCGTCGATGCGCATCGCCCCGATGCGCGCGGCAATGCGGTCCAGCACGGCCAGCGCCTCGTCGAGCCGGGTGTCGGGCATCAGCAGCAAAAATTCCTCGCCGCCCCAACGCGCCAGCGTATCGGCCACGCGCAAGGTGGCACCGGCTTCGCGGGCGAAGCTTTGCAGCACGGCGTCGCCGCCTGCATGGCCGTATTTGTCGTTGATAGCCTTGAAAAAATCGACGTCAATGGATCGACGCTTCGAACGGCGGATGGTGCCGCGGCTGCAGCCAAGCCAATGCCGCGGTGGCCGCGCCGAGGGCGGCAACGGCGAACGCGCTGAGCCAAAGGGTCTGGCGCGGGCGCAAGGCGAAGGCGCAGAAGACGAAGATCACCGGCAAGCCGATCAGCATGGCGCTACCCAGGTTGTCGAGCACGGCATACAGCGCCAGGGCTTGGACAATGGCAAACTGGGCCTGGGCGAGCGCCAGTTTCCAGTTGGGAATTTTTAACCACGGCGCGCAACGCAATAGAATATAAAACGCCACCACGCCGGACAGACACAACGAGACGACCAGAACCGCTGCCGGTCGGGCAATGTAGCCGCCCGTCACTTGGTGCCACACCACGGCGCAGCAAAAGCTGTACAGCAGCGCGGTGGCAGCCCAGTACGTCAACACGCTGCGCAGCTTCCGGGTGGTGCCAAACACCGCGTGTGACATCTTTTTAACCAGGGACATGCGGTATTATTGCTAACGAGAATGTATCAGTCTACTTTCTAATCGGACAGTGGCAAAAGAATATTCTGTAACGATTAGCCAAGTGCTTGTCGTATTGTTAGCGCAGTGCAACAAGTTGTTGCCCGTAGATTGTGTTCGTTCGCCTGGGTACAACTGGCACCGTCGAGAGCCTGTCGAAATGGTTGATCCGTGGCGTACTGGCCCGATCGACCGGTAGCCGCCGTCGAGTTGACAAGCGCGGCATGATAAACATGATAAACAAGTCATAATGCAGCGTCACCATCCCCCCCCCGAAGGACCGCCATGACCGACCTGTCCTCTTTTCCGATTACCAAAAAATGGCCCGCCGTCTATCCTGAGCAGATCCAGCTTTACTCGTTGCCGACGCCGAACGGCGTCAAGGTGTCGATCATGCTGGAAGAGACCGGGTTGCCGTACGAGGTTCACTTGGTCAGTTTCGACACGCAAGACCAGCTGACGCCGGAATTCATCTCACTCAGTTCCAACAACAAGATCCCGGCGATCCTCGATCCTAACGGACCCGGCGGCCAGCCGCTGGCGCTGTTCGAATCGGGGGCGATCCTGATCTACCTGGCCGAAAAAAGCGGCCAGTTGCTGCCGCAAGACGCCGCCGGCCGCTACCAGGCGATCCAGTGGGTGATGTTCCAGATGGGCGGCATCGGGCCGATGTTCGGCCAGCTCGGCTTCTTTCACAAGTTCGCCGGCAAGGACTACGAGGACAAGCGCCCGTTAGCGCGTTACGTCGCCGAAGTGAAGCGCCTGCTTGGCGTGCTTGACGCGCGTCTGGTGGGACGCAGCTGGATCATGGGCGACGACTACTCGATCGCCGACATCGCCACTTTTCCGTGGGTGCGCAACCTGATCGGCTTTTACAATGCGGGCGAGTTGGTCGCCATCAACGACTATCCGCAGGTGCTGCGCGTGCTGGACTCCTTCGTGGCGCGCCCGGCGGTGGCGCGCGGGCTCGAGATCCCGGCCCGGTAGGGGGACCCCCGGTTTGCGGACTAAGAGCTGCTTCTTATCGGCAGGCGGCACGCCGGCAAATAATTCCCAGTGCGAAATGCAGCATCGCGAGACAGGTACAGCTCTTCTTTTCCCAACGTACCGGTCAGCGTCGGAATCGATTCATCCGGCTATGAACCCGTTCGACAGCCATCGGCGTGCTTTCGCGCCTTCTACTCGCTTTTCGTCATGCTGCTGGCCGCGTGACTTCATGTGTGTCGTCAAGCCGAACTCGGCCACCAGAATACGAATGGCATCCTAGTCATGTCCTTTGTCCAGGCTCAGGTGCTGCGGCGTTTCGTGCGTCGGCTCGGGCCGCTCAATCATCAGTTGGGATAACGTCCGTTCCACCAACTTCATGTCATGCCGGTTTGCACCATCGATCTCAATGGCGATCGGTATGCCATTCGCTTCTGTCAGCAGGCTGCGCTTGACACCACCTTTGCCTCGGTCGGTCGCGTCGGGGCCGGTTTTTCCCCCACCCAATGGCGCCTTCGTCATTGCCCCATCGAGTGCCACCTTATGCGTGTAACCGAGCCGCTCGAGCACTTCAAAACCCAACAGCCCGTCGGACACCTCGCAGCTGCCCGGCGCCACGGCCAGCCGCCCCCAGAGCGTCAGGGCCGCGAACGAAAAGCCGGCGACCGGATCGAAACGCACTCGTTGCGGACGCCCTCGCGCATTTCCACTGCCGCGACGAAGGCCACCTTGTTCGTCGATCCGCGTCCCGGTCCGCCGCCGGTGCGCTCCCCGCCCAGGTAGGCGTCATCGACACGGATATCGCCTTCCAGCGGGCGATCGGCCTCGCGCTGGGCCATCGCCGCCATCAGCTTGTGCTTGAGCAGCCAGGCGGCCTTCCAGGAAATGCCCAACTGCCGCATCAAAGCCAGCGCTGCGATGTTCGTCTTCGACTGCGTGATCAGGTAGATCGCCAGGAACCACTTCGTCAACGGTAGGTGACCATGCTCCATCACCGTTCCCGAGCGCAGGCTGGTCTGATGCCGACAGGCGCCACACTGCCAGTACCGTCGTCCCTGCCGCCTGAATTCGTAAGCGGTTGTATGGCCGCACGGGCAAACGAACCCGTGCGGCCAGCGCGCCTTGATGAATGCGGTTTCGCACTGTTCCTCGCTGCCGTACTCCTTCAGGAATGCTGCCAGGGACAGCCCCTTCTGGAACTGAATTGCGTTGATCGCCATCATCGTCTCCTCAGTAACTCAAACATTCTGAAGATTTGACTCGGCGGGAGCGGTTGAGTTCTGAGGAAAAAACATAATCAGGTAATAGGTTGTTGCCTGATTTTCATTAGAGAGCGATGATTATTCGCTAGTCGGCGGGCATGTTATCGTGCATGTTATTGACTGCGACTGCGACTGCGACTGCGACTGCGACTGCGACTGCGATGGTGCCGGCAAATCCGGGCCATTCAGGCGTGATAACCCTGCATGCTTCGTTTTGCCAGTCAGACTCCCTGGAAGAAAAGCCGGGGTCTGCCTCCTTCAAGCCTTCTTGACGAATTCGCTCTTCAGGCTCATGGCGCCGAAGCCGTCGATCTTGCAATCGATGTCGTGGTCGCTGTCGACCAGCCGGATGTTCTTTACCTTGGTACCGACCTTGACGGTGCCGCCCGAGCCTTTCAGCTTCAGGTCCTTGATGACGGTGACGGTGTCGCCGTCCCGCAGGACGTTGCCGGCGCTATCGCGGTATACTTTCGGGCCCTCGACGGCGGCGCCGGCTTCGGCGTCGGTGGCGCTCCACTCGTGGCCGCATTCCGGACAGGCGAGCTGGACTCCGTCCTCATAGGTGAATTCGGAATTGCATTTCGGGCAGGGGGGCAGGGCGCTCATCGGATACTCCTTGTTGGCCAGGGCCGGCCTGTGACAGGCGCGCAGTATAGCAGCGCACATTGCAGGGTTACAGCGCCAGCGCGCCGGCCAGTTCCAGGGGCAGCTCCAGCGCGAGCACGCGGCAGCCGGGCAGTGGCGTCCATTCGGCCAGCGGTTCGCCATACAGCTTGAGGCAGGCTTCTCGCTCGGCCCAGGCCTGGGCGAAGGCGCGCGGTCGCTCAAGCTCGGGGAGCGCCGCCAGGCGGATGGCGCAAGCCATGCCGAGGTAGTCGTGGGCCACCCGCGCCCAGTCCGACGTTGCCCGCACTTCCACCAGGTCGAGGCCGACCGCGCCGTGCGGGTTGATCGCCACCATCGAGACGGCGCCGGCATGGCTGATCGACAGGCCCGGCACCAGAGGCCATCCTTCAATCGCCACGTGAGGCGCGCTGCCGGGGTTTGAATGCACGGCGATCCGTTCGATGGCGATGCCAAGAACGTGCGCCAGCGCCTCGCGCACGGCAATGCGGATGCGCGCGCGGGCCTGCGTCCGCTGCGCGCCCTTGCCGTCACCATCGCCATTGACAACCGAAATCACCAGCACTTCGTCGCCCCAGGGAGGCAGCGGCCCAGGCCAGGGATGGACAACGATCGCCATCAGCGCGCCGGGGCCGCCGGGCAGCCGGCCCAGCTCGAGCCGGCCGGGATGTGCTCGCCCTTCATTACCAGGGTCAGCGGGCCGAGGCGGGCGTTGTCGCCGACCTTCGCGCTGTAGAGCACCGCGCTGCGCGGCCCCATGTAGACCTTGCTGCCGATGTCGACATGGTCGATCTTCATGACCCGGTCTTCGAACAGGTGGGTCTGCGGGCAGGCAAACGCGTTGAGCTCGCTGTAGTCGCCGATGGTGACGCAATCGAACTCGGTGATGTCGGTGGTGTCGAGGTAGACGCCGCGGCCGATCTTGCAGCCCAGCAGGTTAAACGCGACAGGCAGCCACGGCGTGCCGCGCAGGTAGCGCATGAAGTTCGGCACGGCGATGCCTTCGTACATGTTGGTGACGCCTTCGGAGAGCCACACGAACGGTGTCCACATCGGGGCGGCGCGCTTGCGGTAGCGCCCCAGCAGCAACCATTTGAACGCCATCACGAACAGGTAGTTGCCGATGCCATAGATCAGGCCGGCCATTGCCAGGTCGCTCACTACTTCGCCCCAGCGCCCGGCGCCGGCGATCGGTACGACGTCGAGCACGACCGTGTAGCCGACGGCGATGACGACCGCGTGCGGGGCGACGATGCGAAACGCTTCGACCAGCGTGCGTCCCAGCCGGCGCAGCGGCGAGGGCCGGTACGTCAGCCACTCCGGGTAGCCACTCACTTCCTCGCGTGCCGGCAGGTGGATCGGCGGCGAGCCGAGCCAGGTGTCGCCGCTTTTCATCTGCTCATTATCGGGCGCGTAGGTGTGGACGCCGACCAGCACCCGTTCCGGCAGGATGGTGCCGTCGGGGATATAGCTGCCGTTGCCGACGAAACTGCGGTGCGACACCACCGTCGGCTGCATCGTCATCCAGCCGCCGTCGATCTGTTCGTCGCCGAGCATGACGGCGTCGGCGATGAAGGTTTCGTCGCCCAGGGTCAGCATGTCGGGAACCACGCCGAGGGCGGTGGAAATTTCGGCATCGCGCCCGACCTTGGCGCCCAGCAGGCGGTACCAGAACGGCGCGAACACGGTGGCGTAAATGCCATGCAACACGTTCAGGCTCGATTCCTGGATATGGCTGACCAGCCATTTCTGGCAGTAGGTATTGCTGTGCACGGCCGAGCGGCCGGGCTGCAGCCGCGGCATCGCCCCCCAGCGGATGCCGGCCGATACCAGCATCGTCAGCACGATCAGCACGGCGCTGGCCGGGAAGGCCAGCACGAAGTAGCGCGCCAGCTGGACGGTGACGCGCTCGCCCTGCAGCCACGGCATCAGTTCGCCCTCGTCGAACGAGTCGATCAGCACGAAACTCGGAAACACCGGCATGAAAAACAGGGTGGCGATCAGCAGCATGCCGAATACGAAGAACAGCGCTTCTCCGGCGACACGCAGGCGCCCCACGGCGGGGCGGGGCGGCACGTTGGATACGAACGGCTTGATGTCGCGCGCCGGCGAGCCGCCCCAGACGCGCCCGGCGGGGACGTGGACGCCGTCGGCCAGCGCTGCCTGGCCTTCGAGGTGGCCGGCCTGGCCGATCGAAGTATTGCCTTCCAGTACGGCGTACGAGGCGACGCAGGCGTCGTCGGCCAGAGTGATGCGTCCGAGCAGCAGGCGGCCGCGTTCAACCCGGGCGTTTTCGAAGTTGACGGCGTTGCCAATGCTGACATTGTTGCCGATGACCAGCAGATCGGGCGCGCGCAAGGTCATCGCGCCGATGATCACTTCGTCGCCGACGGTCGCGCCCAAGGCGCGCAGCCACCAGTTGTACAGCGATGATCCGGCCAGCAGGTAAACCGGCGCGGACTCGACCAGCCGGTCGGCCAGCCACCAGCGGTAGTACGTCAAGCCCCACAACGGGTAGGAGCCGGCTTTCAGGCGTCCGGCAACGATCCACTTGCCGGCGATCGCGAAGACGAATTCCATTATTGTCGCGAGCAGGAACACGCCGATCGAGGCGGCGATGGCGCGCGTGACCGAGTCGCCGGGCGAGCCGGTCAGGAAGTGGAAAGTAAAAAACGGCGCCAGCCACTGGGCCATGCGCAAGGTCACCAGGAACGGTACGGCGGCGGCCTGGGCCACGCCGCAACGCCAGCGCTGGACGCCAGAAGGCGGCGTCCAGTCGGCCTGGGCGGGGGTGGCAAGCGGCGCATCGGCCAGTGCGGCGGCGATCAGGCCGATCTTGCGGTGGTGGTAAATGTCGCGCACCGTCACGTGGGCGAAGGCCGGATCGGCGCGCAACGCGGACGCCAGGCGGGCGGCAAAAAACGAGTGTCCGCCGAGGTCGCTGAAAAAGTCGGCGTCGCGCCGGATCGGCTGGCCCGGGAACAGTGCCGCGAGGGCTGTGAACAGCGCGCTCTCGGCCGGCGTTTCCGGCACGCTTGACTCGCCCGCAGACGCGGCCGGCGCGATTGACAGCGGCATCGCCTTGAGCGCCTTGCGGTCGATCTTGCCGGAAGTGAGGCGCGGCATCGTGGCCAGAATTTCGTAGCGGCCGGGCACCATATATGGAGGCAAGTGTTCGACGAGCGCGTGGCGCAGGCTTGACCGCGCCAGCGCGGCGCTGCCGGCGGACAGCACGATGTAGGCGACCAGCTGGTCGATGTCATCAATCTTGCTCAGCAGCACCGCGACGGTGCCGACGCCATCCTGCTGGGCCAGCACGGTTTCTATCTCTCCCAGCTCGACGCGAAAGCCGCGGATCTTGACTTGGTCGTCGGTACGGCCGAGGCATTGCACTTCGCCATCGACATCAATGCGGGCCAGGTCGCCGGTGCGGTACAGGCGCGCATCCATGCTGCCCGCCGCCCACGGGTTGATCAGGAATTTATCCGCCGTCAGGTCGGGCCGGCCGAGGTAGCCCGCCGCCAGCCCGGGGCCGGTGATGCACAATTCGCCCGTCTCGCCGCGCGCCAGTAAACTGAGGGCCGGGCCTTCGGTGCCGATTACCAGCAAGCCGTAATTGGGCAGCGGCGTGCCGATGGTAATCAAGCGCCCTGGCTGCAGCCGCGCCAGGCTGGCCGACACCGTCGCTTCGGTCGGGCCGTAGGTATTGAACATCTCGCGGCCGGGGCGCGACCAGCGCAGGACGAGCGACTCGGGGCACATTTCGCCGCCCAGGTTAATCAGGCGCAGGCTGGCAACCTCCTCGGCAAACAGCGCCTGCAGGGTCGGCACCGCGTGCAGCACGGTGACCTTGTTGGCCGACAGCATGCGCGGCAAGGTTTCCGGGTCGCCCGAGATTTCCTTCGGACCGATCCAGAGCGTGGCGCCGACCAGGTACGCAATCCAGATTTCCTCGAACGACATGTCGAAGGCGACTGAAAAGCCCTGGTAGACGCGGTCGTCGGCGCGCACTCCCAGCACGGCGTTTTCGCTGCGCAAAAAGTGGCAGATGCTGCGCTGGGTGATCAGGATGCCCTTCGGCTTGCCGGTCGAGCCGGAGGTGTAGATGACGTAGGCCGGGGCATCGGGCGAGACGGCGCCGCGCTGGCGCATGGTTACGCCGGCACTTGACGGCGCGAGCATGGCTTGCGCCGTCCACACCGGACGCTCGACGCCGTCCAGTTGCGGCGCCATCAACGCATCAGTGACGATGCCGATCGCTGCCGCGTCGTCGAGGCACACTTGCAGCCGCTCGACCGGGGTGTCCTGGTCGACCGGCAGCCATGCCGCGCCGGTCTTGGCAATGGCCGCTTGCATCACCAGCAATTCGATCCCGCGCGGCATCCACAACCCGACGATGGCGCCGGGCACTACGCCCGCCTCGATCATGCGCGAGGCGGCCAGCCCGGCCATCCGGTCGAGCTCGAGGTAGCTGATTTCACGCTCGCCGTAGACCAGCGCTATGTAATCGGGACTGCGGCGCGCGGTCGCTTCGAGCAGGTCGGCAAGGATTTCTTCCCTCAGCAAGCCTGGGTCAAACGGGCCGTACAGGACGTTCGGGTTGATTTGGAACGGGGTGGTATCAAGCAGGGAGAGATCGTTCATGCGGGGCGGTTTCGGTTGACGCGAGCGGATGCCGCACCAAGCTCCACATTACAGGGAATTTCGCAAAAGGATGGTGCGCCTGAGAACTTTTTTAAGCCCGTGCCTGAACCCATGTGGGCTTGACATTTTTGCCGCATCCCACAATACGATCGAAAATTAACGAGGAGGTCACCGTGTCCCTACGATCATTCGGCGCCGTCACAGTGCTGGCGACGGCCATGTTGTGCGCCCTCGTGGCCGGCCTGATGCGCGTGCCGATGCACGCCGCCGGCATGCGCTGAAGCGTCAATCCTGTCTCAGCGCTCGCCCCAGCAGGTCGGCGCGCGGATAATCCCATTGCGGCACGCCCTGCGGGCAAGCCTTGCCGGCAAACTGCGCCAGGTCGATGGCGGAAAAATTCGACCGGGGCGTGGCGCTGAAACGGCTGTCCGCAGCCAGCATGCCGGTCAGTTGCGGCGCCCTCGCAAAGCGCAGCCAGGCGCGGAAATAGCAGTTGTCCCGCGCGAGCCGGCGCAACGCCGCCAGGCTGCCGTCATGATCGAGCAGGAGCGTGATCCCGGGCGCAAGCTCACGCCCGGACGAACCGCTCGACAAACCGGCGGGACACTGGCCTGGCGCCAGCATCGCCGGCGCCAGGCCCAGCACGCCGCTGCGCAGCCGGTAAGTGCCGCCAGCTTCGTTGCGTTCGACCGCGACGAAATTGAAGCACAGCGGATTGGCGGGATACGCCGACATCGCAGCGTCGACCAGTTCGCTGGCGGGATCGCGCCCGCGCAGCTCGTCGGCCAGCATGCGCGCGCCACGCGCCGAACCGACGCCTTGCACCGCCACGAATAGCAGGCAGGCGGCCAGGCCTGTTAGCAGGCCGCTGCGGCCATGGGTGCCGGCATGCGCCTGCGCCGCCCCGGCCACCAGCCCCACCAGTGCCAGCAGGATCAGCGAGCCCCAGTGCAGAAAGCCGGCCTGGAAGGCAAACAGCGGCACGCCGGTTAGCAGCAGCAGCAGCGGCACGCCGATAAATTTTCGTTTGACCATGAGCGCCAGCGGCGCCCCGGTGGCGATCCAGAATACCGGCTCGAGGATGAACACCATGTCGCCGTACAGCCAGCGCTGGTCGACTGGGTAAAACGGGTGGATGCCATAGGAATTGAGGAAGTCCATCGACAGGTGCAGCAGGAAGCCGAGGGTGATGGCGTACAGCAGCGCGCGCCGCGCATTGCCGCTGGTGGCCAGCAGCCGGCGCGCCGCCGGCCACAGCAGCCAGATCAACGCTGCCAGCAGCAGCGCCTGCGGCAAGGCGAACAGCAGCGTGTGGGTGTGGCCGCGGTGATGCAGCAGGTAGCCGAGCGGACGCGGCAGCAGTGACGTGAACACCAGGTCGAGGTCGGGGAAATTGCTCGCCGCCCAGCACGACACCAACAGCATGCGGCGCCGCACCTGCTGGCTGGCTGCTTCCGGTTCCGGCGCCACGCTGCGATGGACCAGTTCGCCGACTGCGAGTCCTGTCAGGGAATGACTAAGATTATCCATGCCGCAATCTACCATGCGGCTGAAGTAAAACCCCGGGCGGCCCGGGTACAGCTTGAAGTGCACATGCCGGTAGCGGAAAATCGCTTGTCCATGTCACAATACACAACGATACAAGAGGAGACTGGCCGATGACCCCGTACCAACACTTTATCGAAGCACGCGATTTCTTGTTGCAGCACCGCACCGAATACGAGCTAGCCCACCGCGGCTACATGGCGCCCGCGCTCAACGAATTCAACTGGGCGCTCGATTTCTTCGACGTCCAGGCGCGCGACAACCATACGCCGGCGCTGTGGGTGGTAAACGAAGACGGCGCGCAACAAAAGATCAGCTACGCCGACATGGCAACGGGCTCGAGCCGGGCCGCCAATTACCTGCGCGAACTGGGCGTCGGACGCGGCGACCGGGTCTTGCTGATGCTGCCGAACCGGGTCGAGCTGTGGGAAATCATGCTGGCAGGAATCAAGCTGGGCGCCGTGATGGTGCCGACCAGCATGCTGGCCATGCCGACCGACCTGGCCGACCGCATGCAGCGCGGTGAAATCCGCCATATCATCGCGCAGGACTCCGAGGCCGCCAAATTCGCCGGCATCGACGGCGGCGCCACCCGCATCGCGGTCGGCGCGGCCGTCGAGGGTTGGCACGACTACGCCGACAGCGTGCGCGCCGACCCAGGCTTCGTGCCGCAGGGCGTCACCCTGGCCCACGAACCGGTGCTGCTGTATTTTACGTCAGGCACCACGGCGAAACCGAAACTGGTGGTGCATAGCCACGAGAGCTATCCGGTCGGCCACTTGTCGACGATGTACTGGATCGGCCTGCAACCGGGCGACATACACTGGAACATCAGTTCGCCCGGCTGGGCCAAGCACGCCTGGAGTTGTTTTTTTGCGCCGTGGAACGCCGGCGCGACGGTGTTCGTGTTTAATTACGAGCGCTTCAACGCCAGGGCGGCGTTCGACATCATTGGGCGCTGCGGCGTGACGTCGCTGTGCGCGCCGCCCACTGTCTGGCGCATGATGATCCAGGAAGACCTGGCGGCGTGGAAGCTGCCGCTGCGCGAACTGGTCGGCGCGGGCGAACCGCTCAATTCGGAAGTCATCGAACAGGTCGAACAGGCCTGGGGCATTCGCATCCGCGACGGCTACGGGCAGTCCGAAACCACTGCGCAGATCGGCAATTCGCCGGGCCAGCCGATCAAACCGGGTTCGATGGGGCGGCCGCTGCCGGGCTACCATATCGTGCTGCTCGACGCTGACGACCATCCTGCCGACGAGGGTGAGATCGCGGTGGTGATCGAAACCGAGCTGGTCGGCCTGATGCTCGGCTACGAGCACGAGCACGAGAAAACCGCCGAGGTTATGCGCGCCGGCTTCTATCACACCGGCGACATCGCCACCCGCGACGCCGACGGCTATTATTTTTATGTCGGCCGCAACGACGACGTGTTCAAATCGTCCGGCTACCGCATCAGCCCGTTCGAACTCGAAAGCGTGCTGATCGAGCACGACGCGGTGCTGGAGGCGGCCATCGTGCCCAGTCCCGACGCGCTGCGCCTGTCGGTGCCGAAAGCATTTATTACCCTGCGCGATGGCGTCGCGCCGAGCAACGAGCTGGCGCAGTCGATCTTTGCCTATGCGCGCGAAAAACTGCCGGCATACAAGCGGATCCGCCGCATCGAGTTCCGCGAGCTGCCGAAAACCATCTCTGGCAAGATTCGCCGCGTCGAGCTGCGCAAAAGCGAAGCCATGCGCGACGATGCAGCCCCAAGCCAGGCCGAGTTCCGCGAGGACAATCCGGACTGAGGTGCCGGACGCGCCATCTCCACTTCGATTATGCATAGCCCTTCACTTGTCAGCACCATGTCTACATCCACATCTACATCCACACCGCGCCCGCCCTGCAAAGTCAAGCTCTCCCCGGTCCACGGCAACGGCGTCTTCGCCACCCGCCCGATCGAGGCGGGCGAGCGCATCATCGAGTATCTCGGCGAGCGCATCGACTGGCCGGAGGCGTTGCGGCGCACCGAGGCGAGCGACGGCCCGGTCAACCATACGTTTTATTTCAGCCTGGCCGACGGCAACGTCGTCGATGGCGGCAGCCGCGGCAACGACGCCCGCTGGATCAACCACGCCTGCGAGCCTAACTGCGAAGCCTATGAAGAAGACGGCCGGGTCTTCATCCATGCCTTGATGGAAATCGAGGCCGGCGAGGAACTCAATTACAACTACGCGCTGGTGTACGACGAACGCCACACCCCGGCGGTAAAACGCGCGTTTGGCTGCCTGTGCGGCACGCCGGGCTGTCTAGGCACCATGCTGGCGCCGAAGAAGCGCAAGTCGCGGGCGAAGGCCAAGACCAAGACCTAGAGCAGCTGACTGACGCCAGCGAAGGAACCGCTTGATGACTGCGCGGCGCTCGTCGCGAATATGCGATCGTGACGAACCCGAGTGCGTCGGGATTGCAGCCCATTCGTAGTTCCGCTTGCGACCCAACGCGGAAGTAGCTGGCCCGCTATTGAACGCCCCTTTCTGCGCTCCTCAAGAGACCAGCTTGTCTCTTCAATTTTTATTGACGCTTGCCTTGCCAGGAGCCGCTTCGGCACTGAGCGTCTGAGCAAGGGTCGCGCGCGCCTTGACCGCATAGTTACGGCAGGCGTTGGCATCGATGAAGGCGCCATTGCCGAGTGCCGCCTGTTTAGCCTTGCGCTCCCACAAGCCACCCGCTTCCGGATGCGCGGCGACGAGGATGTCGCAGGGCAGCGCTTGAATCGTGGTGATCGAGCGCTCGACGTCCGCCTGCGCCTTCGGGTAAAGCGGATTGCCGCTGAAACGCAGGCCTTTGGCGGCCAGCGCAGTCAGGCTGTCGGCAAACACGACGTTCACGGTCCGCCCATTTTCTTCGGCTTGCCAGGTCCAGCTGGTTCCGCCCTTGGTGTGTCCTGGCGTGAAGTGCGCGGTCACGGCCAGCGGCCCGAGATGGATGGTTTCGCCGTCACGTACTGCGCGGGTGCGAGCGACCGGTGGCATGGGAGTCAAGTTCGGATATTGCGCATCGGCCCGATCTGGCTGGCCGTTCTCGAGCACCCGGACAGAGGCCGCACTGGCCAGCACCGTTGCGCCGCTCAGCTTCTGCAAGTCTACGATGGCCCCTGCATGATCTTGGTGGGCGTGTGAGTTCAGGATGTAGCGGATGTCTTCGACCCGGAAGCCGAGCTTGCGGATATGCGCCACAACGTGAACCGCTGCCGCAGGTCCGCCGACATCGACGAGGATGTGTCCCGCTGACGATGTAATCAGCACAGCGCTAATCCCACCGGTGCCGACGTAATAGGTGTTTCCGTACACGGGGAAAGGGTCTTGCGGCGCGTACCAGTCTGCCGCCTTGGCAGTGGTGAGGAATGCTCCTAAAAAAAACATGGAGCACCCGAGAAGTTTCTTTTTCATTCTTGTCCTGAGGATAATTTAAGGATGTCTGTCCAGGCGTCGGCACTACGGCATGCTGCGACTGCGAAGCGCCAACGCCAACGCCAGCATTGTAGAGATAAAGATATGTGACTAATGCGCAAATTGTCACACTGTAACCGGCCGCTTTTGGCCGACTGCTGCCTCTCGCAACAGGCAGCTCCCGCCCGAAGCAGCCTTGACATACTGTTGCGCATATTAACTGCATCCTGGTCGGCGTCGGCTTTTGCGAGCGCCTGTTCGCCGACTGCCTGGGCAGGGCGTGTTCCACACCGCTGACTTCGCCGGCCAGGGCCTTGCGCGCTAAGACCGTCATCCTCGCGAAGGCGGGGATCCATGCTGAGCAGGCCGAAGGTTGACTAGATTCCGGCAGAGATTCTAGGAGCGGACGTGGCGAAGTGCGGACCGCGTCGAGTCGCAAAGGGGGTATGGATCCCCGCGTGCGCGAGGATGACGGTCTTTGGGATAGCGAATCTATCAGCGCCTGCGGTGCGCTTCGTCCAATACCTACAACGCCACCGGGTAAGTCTCGGGCGCTTCCCCTCGTCGCCCAGTGGCTGGCCGGCTCGAGCGGCTCCGCCGCGCCGGTGGTGGCGAAGCGGAGGATGGCGTCGAACTGGCGCGGAAGCTGGGACGAAAAATAGTGGCTCTGGCGGTTCGCCGACGTGCGAGTTATGTTCCCACACGACGAATCAGTTCGGGGTTGGTGTGGTTCGGCATGACGGATCACCGGTTTCCGGTTGAAGGCGCCAGGCTTCGGCCAGCAGTGCCTGCACTTCGGCGTCGGCGGTCTGGTCGAAATGGCGGTACCAGTGGCTGACGGCCATAAACCCCAACGGCGCCGACAGGCACACCATCTCGTCCACTTCGCCAGCAAGCGCGGCGACGCTCTCGGGCGGACCGACGGGCGCGGCGATGACCAACCGCGCAACATGGCTGCGGCGCACTACCTCGACCGCGGCGCGCAAAGTGGCGCCGGTGGCGATGCCGTCGTCGACCAGAATAATGCAGCGGCCCGCAAGCTGGGGCGGCGGGCGGCCGGCACGGTAGAGCCGGCCGCGGCGTTCGATTTCGGCCATCTCGCGCGCGCTGGCCTCTTCGATCTGCTTCATCGAGACGCGGCCAGATTCGACCAGGCCGGCCTGCAGCACGCGCACGCCGCCGGCGCCGACCGCGCCCATCGCGTATTCGGCGTGGCCGGGCAGGCCGAGTTTGCGCACCAGCATGATGTCGAGCTCAACGCCGAGGGCTTGCGCCACCGCGAAGCCGACCGGCACGCCGCCGCGTGGCAATGCCAGCACCAGCACGTCGGCGCGCCCGGCATAAGTCAACAGCGCTTGCGCCAGCAGTTTGCCGGCGTGGGCGCGGTCGGTGAATCGTTCTGGCGTGTCCATGCGAATGACTTCCGTTGCGCTCTTGATAGGCAACCGTGCGGAGATTTCCGCGGCTGATTGTTTGACAGGAAAACAGCGTAACGGTTGCAGCAGGCTGCGGCAAATGTCGACGATGGGGCGGGCAAGCGCGGGCTTGCCCTGCAGCGGCCGCATGGCAGCCATGCAACGACGAGCAACGCGGCACCCGCGTGTCAGGCGCACCGGCAGCGACCGCGGTCTGCCGGGATAGGCTCTCAGCCCAGGTTTTCGCGGTGAAAGCGCAGGTGCGCTTCCATGAACGTCGAGATGAAGTAATAGCCGTGGTCGTAGCCGGCGTGGCGCCGGATTTCGAGGCGCTGGCCGGCCTGTGCGCAGGCCGTTTCGAACATATCCGGGCGCAGTTGCGTGGTGAGGAATTTGTCGGCCAGGCCCTGGTCGATCAGGATGCCGTCGGGGAAGGGCGCCTGCATCGTGCGCATCAGTTCGCTTGCGTCGTAACGCTGCCAGGCGGCGTGGTCGGCGCCGAGGTAGCCGGTGAACGCTTTTTCGCCCCATGGGCAAAGCGAGGGCGCGGCGATCGGCGCGAACGCCGACACCGAACGGAACAGATCGGGGTTACGCAGGGCCAGCACCAGCGCGCCATGGCCGCCCATCGAATGGCCGAAGATGCCGGTACGCTCGCCGTCGACCGGCAGCGTGGCGATCACCAGTTCGCGCAATTCGAGCAGGTAGCTGTACATGCGGTAATGTTCGCTCCACGGCGCTGTGGTGGCGTCGAGATAGAAGCCGGCGCCGGCGCCGAAGTCCCAGGCATCGAGCTCGCCCGCGACGCCGGTGTCGCGCGGGCTGGTATCGGGGGCCACCAAAATCATCCCTTCGCGCGCGGCATGGCGCTGGGCGCCGGCCTTGGTCATGAAAGTTTCTTCGTTGCAGGTCAGCCCTGCCAGATAGAACATGGCCGGCAGGCGTTCGCCGGCGGCGGCGCTCGGCAGGAACACCGAAAAGCGCATCGGCAGGCCGATAGCGCTCGAGTGGTGGCGGTAAAAGCGTTGCAGGCCGCCGAAGCAGGCGTGCTCGCTGATGAGTTCTGGCATACGATATCCTGATCTGGTTGACTGCCGCAGTATGCCTTGCTGCGCCGATCTTTGCCAATTCGCCTAGCGAAGCGGGGGTGGGAGCCCGAGGTGGCGCTCGACGGTGGCGCGGATCGCCTCGAAGTTGTCGCTGGCCGCCGCCAGGTCGCCGGCCAGCAGGGTGTAGCGGGCGCGCACCTCCAGTTCGGTGGGCGCGTGCTGGCCGGGCAGGCGCGGCAAGGGTGACGGCGCGGGCGCCATCGACAGCAGGTCAACGGCAGCGTCGCGGGTGAGGCTGGCCCAAGCGCCGACCCGCACGCCCGCGTACAGCAGCTTCGCTTCCATCAGCATGCAACCGCCGGCCATGCAGGCATAGTAAAACATGGTGTCGGCGTCGACGCGCAAGTTCAATGGGCTGCGGATGGCTACGTCATGGATGATCGAAGCGCGCCGGTAGTTGCCGGTGTACGGGCTGCCAAGCGAAGACCAGAGTGTGCGCGGAATGCTGGCGCCGTTGGTGATGGCTCCTGTTAAAGCCTCCCAGCGGCGGCCTTGCGGGTCGATGTACCAGAACGCCTCTAACAGGCACATGTTGCTGTCTTCGCCCCGTTCGCACAGCCATTCGGTCTTCGGATTGCCTGAAAAACTGCCGTAGCCCATGATTGCCCACCTCCTTGGTGCCAGTACAGCACGCTTAGGGCGGGAGGTGCTGGCGCAAGGTCAAGATTGGAGTCAGGCTCGAAGCCGGCCGCGCTGATCGCCCCGCACCGGGGCAGCGGCATCTTTGCGCTCAACCAGTTCGCGCTGGACCATGGCCGGTACGCCACCGAAACCTTGCCATGCCGGTAAGGTCAACGACACAAACAGGTCGGTCGGCGATTGCCGGCAGGGCCGCGCGGGAGGTGGTGCAGGTGTCATGTGTCATGCGTCATGATCGCGTGCGCCAGGGTCGCTGTCCATGCGGGGCCGCCTTCCCGGTGCGGCGTGGCGAATGGCAAGACAGGTCCGGGCCGGCCGCTGACGATATTGCAAATTCGATGGAAAAGTGACATTGACTTTACAATATATTGTCAGATACTCCGAAGGCGATGACGCTTTGCCGTCTCAACTGGAAGGAACTGCGATGAATTTACTGCGCAACGACAACGACACCGCCGGCACCTGCGCCGAGAACGAACAAAACTACGAACGGCGCGACGATCGCTGCCGCGACATCGTCGACCATGCGATCGCCGTCCAGCACTCGCGAAATACCATGTCCGCCGTCGAATACCTGAAGTCGCATGACATCACTGCCGACGTTATCGAGCGCGTGATGCTCTGGCCCGAGCGCCGGCGCCGCCGCGGCTTCGGGTAAGTACGGCACTCATACCCCGAGCGCCGCGCGCCTTGTGCGGTCGCACGCTTGCCGGCCAGTCCAGAAAAATGTCAAAATAATATTGAATTTTGTTCTGTTCCGTTCGCCTGCACAGGATGCTTATGGACAAAAAATGTTCTTGGAAAATTATTCAGATATTTTTTATTGATTTCGGAATTGACTTTGCAAGTCATTGATTTCGTTCGAATTATTTTTTGCCTTCTGAATGAGCATTTTGTTGAAACCCGCATTCCCAAAGGCTTGCGTGGTGTCAAGGGGGGCTTATCCACAAAGTTATGCACAACCACTGTGGATATCTTAAAAACTGCTTTATAAACTGACACTTAGACCGTTTACTGCTCGCGGACCCGGCGCTGTGCGACCGGGCTCGGCACAGTGCATGAGAATGTTTGTGCAAAATACCGGTTTTCTTCTTGCGCAAAATAACTGGATAAATGTACAGTAGTATCCACCCCAAGCCTGAATGCCCGCCATGCCTGAAGCTGTTGCTCCGATTGTTGTTACTCCCACCCTTGTTGCTCCCACCCTTGCTGCTCCCGTCCTCGCCGCCTCCACTACTGCCGACGATCCCTACGGCAGCCTCAACCCTGAGCAGCGCGCCGCCGTCGAGCACGATATTGGCGCCGGCGAGGGCGCCGCGCGTCCCTTGCTGGTCATCGCCGGCGCCGGTTCCGGCAAGACCAACACGCTGGCGCACCGCGTAGCCCGGCTGATCCAGGGCGGCACCGATCCCCAGCGCATCCTGCTGCTGACGTTTTCGCGCCGCGCCGCCACCGAAATGACGCACCGCGCCGGCAGCGTGCTGGCGCGCGTGATGGGCATGCGCGCCAGCAGTGCGCCGGCCAGCCTGCCGTGGGCCGGAACCTTCCACAGCATCGGTGCGCGCCTGCTGCGCGAGTACGCCGGGCGCATCGGGCTGGATCCTTCGTTCACCATCCACGACCGCGGCGATTCCGAGGACCTGATGGGCATGGTGCGGCACGACATCGGCCAAAGCCAGATCCAGGGCGCCAGGCGCTCCCCCCTGAAGGGCACCTGCCTGTCGATCTACTCGCGGGCGGTGAACAGCCGCGATCCGCTGGCGCTGGTGCTGCAGAGCACTTTCCCGTGGTGTAAGGAATGGGAAGCCGAGCTGAAAACGCTGTTCGGCGCCTACGTCGACGCCAAGCAGGAGCAGAACGTGCTCGACTACGACGACTTGCTGCTGTTCTGGTCGGAAATGGCGGCCGACCCCGAGCTGGGGCCGGAGCTGGGCGCTTTGTTCGACCATGTGCTGGTGGACGAGTACCAGGACACCAACCGCTTGCAGGCGGCGATCATCACCGGCATGAAGCCGGACGGGCGCGGCGTGATGGTGGTGGGCGACGACGCCCAGTCGATCTACGCCTTTCGCGGCGCCACGGTGCGCAACATCCTCGATTTTCCGCAGCAATTTTCGCAGCCGGCGGTGCTGATCACGCTCGAGCGCAACTACCGCTCGACGCAGCCGATCCTCGACGCTTCCAACGCCGTCATCGCCGGCGCGCGGGAGCGCTATGCCAAGACGCTGTGGACCGACAAGGCATCGACCGTGCAGCCGCAATTGGTCTTGATCCCGGACGAGGCCGAGCAGGCGCGTTGGGTCTGCAACCGCATCCTCGAGCACCGCGAGGCGGGCATCGCGCTGACGGCCCAGGCGGTGCTGTTTCGCGCCGCCAGCCACAGCGCGGCGCTGGAACTCGAACTGATGCGGCGCAACATCCCGTTCGTCAAGTTCGGCGGCCTGAAGTTTTTGGAGGCGTCACACATCAAGGACGTGCTGGCGGTGCTGCGCTTTGCGCAGAACCCGAGCGGGCGCATGGCCGGCTTTCGCGTCGCCCAACTGATTCCCGGCATCGGGCAGGCCACCGCCAGCAAGTTGCTCGACGAGGTCGGCGCGGCGGCCGAGCCGACCGTCGCGGTGGAACAGTTCGCCGCGCCCGCCAGGAGTGCCGGCGACTGGCGCGAGTTCGTCGCCCTTTACCGCGCGCTGCGCACGCCGGGCCTGCGCTGGCCGGCCGACATCGAGCTGGTCAAGACCTGGTATTTGCCGCACCTGGAACGGATGCACGACGACGCGCAGGTGAGGGTGGCCGATGTCGAACAGCTGGCGCAGCTGGCGGGCGGCTACGGCACGCGCGAAACTTTTCTCGCCGAAATAACGCTCGACCCGCCGGAGGCAAGCAGCGACCGCGCCGGCCCGCCCCTGCTCGACGAGGATTACGTGATTCTCTCGACCATCCATTCGTCCAAGGGGCAGGAGTGGAAATCGGTCCACGTGCTCAACGTCGTCGACGGCTGCATCCCGTCGGACATGAGCACCGGTAACGCCGACGACATCGAGGAGGAGCGCCGCCTGCTGTACGTCGCCATGACACGCGCCAAACAACATCTGCACCTGGTGGTGCCGAACCGTTTCTTCATCAAGCAGCAGGCGCAGATGGGCGACCGTCACGTGTATGCGGCGCGCAGCCGCTTCATCACGCCGGCCATGCTCAAGCATTTCGAGGAATGCGTGTGGACCAGCGCCGAAACGCGGCACACCAAAAAACCGATGCCCGACAGCGTGCGTATGATGGTAAGGGACCGCGCGCGCAATGCGTGGAAGTGAACGTGAATGGAATAACGAAACGCCTGCGTGCGGTTCAGCCGGCCGGGCCGATCGGGGTGGCGACGGCGACGTAGTG
This sequence comes from Massilia psychrophila, assembly GCF_002760665.1. Classification (GTDB taxonomy): domain Bacteria; phylum Pseudomonadota; class Gammaproteobacteria; order Burkholderiales; family Burkholderiaceae_D; genus JAFCUW01. Next base: position 57,775 of record NZ_PDOB01000009.1, read on the forward strand.
CCGGGCCGCGCCGCCGGCATCCTCGAAGGCCAGCACCGAGCAGCGCAGGTCGCAGGCGCCGCTCGCCAGCATCACGTGGAGTTCGCCGTCCCAGCTTGCGTCAGCCGCCAGCGCCGTCATGATCTCGTTTGTCAGATCCGGCGGAAATGCTTCGCGGTGAACGGCGTGCAGGTCGCGCCCGCGCAATTGCTCGGGCTGCATGCCGACCAGCCGGCACAAGGTCGAATTGGGCTCGACAATGCGGCCCTCCCGATCGAGCGTGAGGACCAGTACCAGTGCGTGGCGGTCGACGGCGGCAATCACCTGTTGTGCCCGCTCGAGTTCGGCATACGCCGCCGCGCGCGCGCGCGCGGCGGCCGCCAATGTCGCGTACGCGCGCAGCGACGCGATGACGGTGGTATAGAGCTTGCGGGTGGTCAGGTCGGCTTTGCTCCAGAAATCGCTGACGTCGTAGTCGACGATGATGCTGTGCTCGAGTTCCTGGCCCGGCTGGCCGGTGCGCAGTACGACGCGTACCAGATCGTTGTGCAGCTCGTTGCGGACCTGGCGCGCCAGGCGCAGGCCGGCGTCGGAAGTTTCCATCATCACATCGAGCAGGATGAGGGCAATATCGGGGATGTCGCGCAACTTGTCGAGCGCTTCCTTGGCCGAGTAGGCGTGCAAGAAGCTCAGGCGGCGGCCCTGGAAATTAGCATTGCTGAGCGCAAACTTGGTGACGACATGGACGTCCACGTCATCGTCGACAATCAAAATGCGCCACGGCGGCGTCTCGTCCGCGGCAACGCTGCCCGTGGCCGACGCTTCGTCATCGTCATCGTCAGCGAACAGGTGTGGATCGTCTGCAGTGGCATGGTCGCTTGCTTGCATTGGCTCACACTAGGACAGCACGGGCGAATTGTCAAAGCAATTCATGACGCATAAATTGTCGTAAAAAACCGAACTTTTTCAGACTTATCCCCTGTTGGGAACTTTTGTAGGAGAATGCCTCATAAGGACATGTAGGAAGAATCCTCATCTGCGCCAAGTGATTGATTCATTTGAGTTTACTTTTTGCATTTAAAACGGGCAATTTAATGAAAACCGCATGAATACAGGGCTGGCAGGGTGCTCAGCTTGAGTTGTCCACAATGTTATCCACAGTTCGTGTGGATATCCTGAAAAGATGAATGAAATCCGTGGGTTAGCACAGATGTTCGGTAATCAAAGTGTTTCTGGAAAAATAGTTGCCGTGATACAAGGGCTTTCACGCGCTTTTGCCGAGTTCACCGAGGCAAAGCTGGCCGAGCGCGTCCACGAAGCGCTGATCAAGAACTATCTGGGCGACACGCTGATTGGCCACATCAGTCGAGATGGCACAGCGATCGCGGCGAGAGAAAAGCCGGCGAACACTGGCACAGATGCTCAGTGATTTGCCCAAAGCGTGTGAATTCGCCGTGCAAGTGCGCGGCCCTGCCGTCGGCGTGGCGCCGTTCGCCGCGCGGTCAACGGCGGGGGCCAGCAATTGCTCGGGGTGCCAGCTCGCGCTGGTCACCGCGTTCGGGTGGATTTGACAAGCGTGTGCTGGGCATGAACGGTCGATGCATGGTCGGTGGCGTCAGCCTGCTGATATTCGAAGCGCCAGTTCAACCCCTCGGCGGCGACGATCCGCTGCAGGAAATCGAAGTCGGTCTCGCGGTACTGGAGCCGTAGCGGGCGTGCCGAAAGTGCCTGCGCCAGGTCGAACTCGCCGCGCACGCGCGGGTAATCGGCCAGCAGCTCGGTGACGATTTCCTGAACCGTTCAGGAAGCAACCGCGATCAGTTCGAGTTTCAGCGCGCGCATCCCGGAAGGGACGTAGATTGAAATCGATTGGGCCTGCAGCATCCGTTCGTACATCGGCCCCTTGCTGTCGAGCGTGAAGTAGCAGGTGTCGGGGCGCACCGGCACCGCCGCCGGTACTTGCGGCGCGTGCTGCAGGCGCACGCCGGGCATCGCCGACAGGACGAATTTTTCGACGTCGTCGGGCGCGCCGATCTTGAAGCGCAGCGGTACCACGTCGACCAGTTCGAGCGCTGCCATGTCGGCCGAAACGGCCAGGTAGAACGCGGTGCGCTCGTCGATCTTGCCGGAGTCGAGCATGCCGTGGTGGTACGACGGCTTCGTTTCGGTCAGGGCGATGGCAAAATATTTACTGGAAATGACGGTGTCGAGCAGCTCGCGGATGATCAGGTGCAGCCGTTCGAACGACGGCCCCGGATCGGCGTGCTGGTAGGACGGCAGGTCCGACAGCACATGATTTTTGGAGAACGTCATCAGGCCGCCTGCCAGGCCGAGCAACTGCTGGAACAGCCGCTCCGGATGCAGCGTCGGATGCTGGAGGTAGTGCGACAGCGAAGCGAACGCCGAACTGGCCGTGTGCAGCAGCCAGAAGGTGGACATGTCGCCCGAGCGGTATTCGATGACGTTCTTGCTAGGCTCGCGATGGTGGCCGTGCAGTGCGCTCACTTTCGCCTGCAGCGCGTCGAGCAGGCGGCGCAGTTGTACGAACAGCGGCGACGAACTGCGGATCGACAGGCTGGGCGGGATGAACGTCGGGTCGGTTTCGAAGCCGCCGGTCGACAGCCGCCGCAGCCTTACCAGCGGGAAGCTGACGAACGAATCGCGCGGCTCGCTCTCGGCCACCAGCCGCAGCGACTTCTTGAGGTAGGTCAGCTGGGCCAGCGCGGCCTGGGTAAACAGGTCCGGCGTTTCGCACGTGCTCTGGGCAAAGCGGGCGCCGTTGTTGACCTGGCCGGTGGGCGTGAAATTGCCGCCGAAATGCTTCAGCGCGGGCAAGGCGGCGTGAAAGGTGACGCTCTGGCCTTGCCCCAGCTCGCTCAGGTCGACCGCCCCGGGCAGCTCGTCGTTGCCGGGCGCGTTGACGATTTCGCCGTCGGGGAAGATCAGCGACAGCTCGAGCACGCGCAAGGAGTTGCTGACCAGCGCCTCGCGGTCGACCTTCAGGTGGCTGACCCCCCATGCATACGGATGCAGGGCCTTCACGCTTTCGTGCAGCCGGTGCTCGTGATATTGATCCTGCTGCTGGAAATGCTGCGGCCTCAGGAACAGCCCTTCACCCCATAGAACCTTGCTGGCAGTACTCATTTTTGATCCTTTGTGTAGACCGCGGAACAGGCGCAGGCGACGGTTTATCGTGTGCCAAAGAAACCATTTCACCGGGAAATTGCTTCTTCGCCTTTGTTGTATATCAAGTCAACCGAGTTCGGTAGGCAATAGATTCAGTATTTGGCGCGTGCGCGCGAAACGGACCGGAGTCAATTGTGGAAGAACTGCTGCCTTACTACGAACGCGAGCTGGGCTTCCTGCGCCGCTATTCGCGCGAGTTTTCTGAGCGCTATCCGAAAATCGCCGGGCGCCTGCTGATTGCCGGCGAAGTGTGCGAAGACCCGCACATCGAACGCATGATCGAATCGTTTGCGCTGTTGAACGCCCGTGTGTCAAAGCGGCTCGACGACGACTACCCGCAATTTACCGAGGCATTGTTCGAGGCGCTGTACCCGCACTACCTGCGGCCGTTTCCGTCATGCTCGATCGCCCGGTTTGATTTCGGCGGTAGCGCCGCCCAGCTCAGTACGGCTGGAGAGATGCCGCGTGGAACCGAACTGAGCACGCGGCCGGTGCAAGGCGGCGCATGCACATTCCGCACCGCGTATCCGGTGACGATGGCGCCGGTGGCGCTAACGCAGGCACGATTTTCGGCCATCCTCGATGCCCCTGAAGCGGTGGCGGCGCCGCCCGGTGCCACCTCGAACCTGAGCCTGACGATCGAGTCCACCGCCGATGCCCTGGCGCTGTCCCAGCTCGGGTTGGCGTCGCTGCGCGTGTTCATCGACGGCGAGCCGTCGTTTTGCGCGGCCTTGCGCGACGCCCTGTTCATGCGCACCGTCAAGGCCTACGCCGAATTCGATCAGAGCCGGCGCTGGATCGCCCTGCCGGCCATCCCGGTCAGCCCGGCCGGTTTCGGCGAAAACGAGTCGCTGATTCCCTACCAGGCCCGTTCGCACCCGGCCTATCGCCTGCTGACCGAATATTTCTGCTTTCCCGAGAAATTCAATTTTTTCGACATCGACCTGGCCGCCATCTGCGCCGCGCTGCCGGCCGGCGCCAAAAAGGTCACGCTGCACCTGGCGCTGGCCGGTTTGCGCAGCGACTCGAACAACGCCCGCATGCTCGGCACGCTGTCAGCCAACAACGTGCTGCTCGGCTGCACGCCGGTGGTCAACCTGTTCAGCCAGCACGGCGTACCGATCCGGCTGAGCCACACCACCGACAGCTATCCGGTACTGGCCGACGGACGCCGCGCGTATAGCTACGACGTCTACTCGATCGACTTGGTCAAGCTGGTGCGCCAGACGCCGCATGGGGAGTCGGTGGTCGATTTCCACCCGTTCTATTCCCTGCGCCACGGCCAGACGCCGGAAAAGAACGGTCACTACTGGGTGATGCGCAGAAATGACGTCATTGCCACCAACAGTCCCGGCTTCGAGACGGCCATTTCGATCGTCGACATCGATTTCGACCCGGCGGCGGTCGAAACCGACACCCTCAGCCTCGAGATCACCTGCACCAACCGCGACCTGCCGGCGCAGCTGACCTATGGCGTGGCCGGCGGCGACCTGTTCCTGGCGGGCGGCTCGACCGTGCGCACGGTCGGCTTCCTGCGCAAACCGACCCTGGCGTACCGTTTTTCGCGCGGGGGCGGGGCGCACTGGCGCCTGATCTCGCACCTGTCGCTGAACCACCTGTCGCTGTCCGGCGGCGGCCTGGAAGCATTTCGCGAAATGCTGACCTTGTACGACCTGCCGCGCTCGCCGATTTCCCAGCGCCAGATCAGCGGCATCGACGCCGTCAGTTACAAGCCGGCCACCGCCTGGATGCCAGGCAACCCGTTCCCTTGCCTGGTGCGTGGCGTCGAAGTCGGTCTGACCATCGACGAGGAAGCGTTTGTAGGCAGCGGCATCCACGCCTTCGCCCACATCGTCGAATGTTTTTTAGGGCTGTACGTGCACGCCAACAGCTTTACGCAGCTGGTGGTGATATCGAAGAAAAACGCGGAGGAACTGTTGCGATGCACACCACGAAGCGGCGATTTGAGCCTTGTGTAATCGAGCGCCTGTTTGCCGAACCGCAGCGCTTTGAATACTTTCAGGCGGTGCGGATGCTGGAACTGTGGCTCAGGCGACATGGCGTGCCGCAGGAAGGCGCGGTGGCCAATTTTTTGCGCTTCCAGAATTCGGTGTCGCTCGGTTTTCCGGCGAGCCAGATCGAAGCGTTGCAGCCTGAACCGCGCGAACTGGCGCGCGACGCTGGCACGCTCGGGGCGGCGCTTGCCCGCGCCGAACTGAAATACATCCGCATTACGCCGGCCTTCATGGGCATGCTGGGGATGGCCGGCAGCCTGCCGGCCCACTACACCGAACGCATCGCCGCCCACCAGTTGTTCGACAAGGATGATGGCCCGCGCGCCTTCCTCGATACATTCTCGAACCGCGCGCTGGCGCTGTTCTACGAAGCGTGGCGCAAATATCGGCTGGAACTGAAATACCAGATCAAAGGCAAGGACGGCTTCCTGCCGCTGCTGCTCTCGCTGGCCGGGCTCGGCCACGCCGCGCTGCAGGGGCGCCATACCGAAGGCAGCGACGGGTCACAGGGCGGGTTGCTCGACGATACGATCGGCTATTTTTGCGGCGCCTTGTTGCACCGGCCAACTTCGGCCGGATCGATCGCGCGGGTGCTGTCGGAGTATTTCGGCCAGCCGGTCAGCGCGGAGCAGTTCGTCGGCAGCTGGTACAGCTTGCCGCTCATGCAACAAAGCGCCCTGGGCGGCGCCAACGCGGTACTCGGCGCCGGCGCCGTGGTCGGCACGCGCGCCTGGCAGCGCGACTTGCGGCTGCGGCTGACGGTGGGGCCGCTGGACCGGGCCAGTTTCGCCTCGTTCCTGCCAGGCGGCAAGGCGGCGTGCGTGCTGGCCAGGCTGCTCACCATGTTCACCGGCGTGACGCTCGAGTACGAAATCGAATTGGTGCTGGTGGCTGCCGACGTCGAGCCGATCAGATTGCAGTCGGGGCGTAGTTGCGGACGGCTCGGGTGGGACACGTTTCTGGGCGCAACCGCCGGCGCGCACGACCGCCACGACGTGCGCTACGCCATCCACGATCTATAGTTCAGCCAGACGGACCAGCAGCGCGCAGCAGTAGTGGCTGTCGGAATTGCTCACGTACAGGGCCGGGGTGCTACATGTCAGCGCCTGGTGAGCGGCCAGCGCCAGCGCCGACATCGGACTGCAGCAACGCCTCGCTGACCAATCCGGCCACCGCGGCGGCCATCGACAACGCGCGCCACCCCTCGTCGCTAAAATCGAGCTCCGCCATACCGCGCTGCGCCAGCCATGGCGCCATTATTGTGCCATCGCCATCGTCGACGGCATGCTGTCGGCGGCGCGCCAGTACAGTATCGCACCAAGCCAGCAGGCGGCGACGACGGCGACCGCCAGCACGGCGCCAACCCGGGGCCGGCCAGTGGGCAGGCGCGGCGCGGGGGGGGAAGGGGCGACGGTGAGGGATGCGCCTGGCAAGGTGGGGCTCCGGTGAAGTTTCCGGCCGGGATTGGTCGGACAGCGCCAATCGTCACGCCCTGGTGCGGAGAAAGCTTGAAAACGAGCAAGGACTGGCCTCAGCGCGGTTTCAGGCGGTGCAACTCGGCCAGGAAACGGTCGCACGCCAGCGTCGGCGACCACGGCTCCCAGGCCTGGCCGCCATACAGCGCCGTCAGCGGGTCGTCGGCTAGCGGCGGCACGCTGATTTTTAGTGTGTGCAGCACCTCGTCGGCCGACCAGCCCACCACGTGCACTGCTTCGCTGGCGGCGGCCTGGCGGTCGGCGCGCTTGTGCATCGCGTGCTCATCAGGCGTCCAGGGCGGCAGGCCGTAGCGCAGGAAGACCGCCTTGTCGAGGCGCGCGCTAAGGTCGCGAAAGCCCTCGCCCAGGAATGGCTTGAGTACCGAGATGCAGTCGAAGCCGAGCAAACCTTCTTCGGCGTCGTGCAGCAGTTCGCGCAGTTCAAAGGACGGCGCCAGCGGCGCGCTGGATGCCGCGCGCCGCAGCAGCATCACTGTAATGGAGTGCTGGGCCACCGACAGCGGCAGCGGCCAGGCCGAATGCCCGCCCCAACGGTAGGTACGGGCCAGGCCGAGCGCAAGGTCTTCGTCTTCCCAGTCGTCGGGGCGCGGATCGAGCAGGTCGAGCCGCTTGCCTGATGGCATGCGCACCCAGGCGCGGGTGGCGCCGTCGTTGTTCGCAAAGCTGTCGGCAGTCGTGTTCATCGCCTCATTTTACAAGATCGTCTACAGGATCGCGGCGCGGGTTGCCGTTTTGGCGAGGACGTCGCCGAGCGCCACGTCGAGCTGGCCGAAACCGCTGTGCGCCTGGCTCAGCAGTCCGGCATCGGCCAGCGCTTCCAGCGCGCCGGCCAGTTGGTGCACGCGCGCGCAGTCGAGATACGCGGCGCTGCCTTTGAGGGCATGCAGCGCGTCGGCCGCGGCGGCCGCGTCGCCCGCCTCGATCGCGCTGCGCGCCTGCGCCAGCCGGCGTGGTGCTTCCAGCATGAAGGCCTGGCCAATGCGCTCACGGTGCGCAGCGGAGAAGCCAAACAGCGGTGCGCTGCGCGCTGCTTCGCCGGCTCCCTGCGCCACGCCGAACTGGTGCGCCAGCGCCGAGTTGTCAAGCGCCGGGGCGGGCGAAGACGCTGCGCCGGCGCAGCGCAGCACGTGCCCGTCGATCAACAGGGCGTCGATGGTGGCCTGGATCACGTCATACAGCTTGGCCTCGTCGACCGGCTTCGACAGGAAACCGTCCATGCCGGCGGCGAGGTAGCGTGCGCAGTCGGGCGCGCTGGCGTTGGCGGTCAGCGCGATGATCGCGATGCGCGGATTGCGCACCTGCCCGCCACCCGGGCCCGCGGCGCGGATCGCGCGGGTGGCTTGCTCGCCGTCCATCAGCGGCATGCGGCCATCCATCAGCACCATGTCGAAGTCGGCGCCGGTCAGCGCATCGAGCACTTCGCGGCCATTTTCGACCATGTGCACCTGGTGCCCCATCGCCTCCAGCAGAGCGCCGATGATGATCTGGTTGGTCTGCACGTCCTCGGCACACAGGATGCGCAGCTGGTGGCTGTGGCGCGCGCGAACCCTGGTCTCGCGCAGGTCCCGCGGCGCACTGCCGGCGGCCAGCGGCAGCGTGACGGCGAACCGCGAGCCGGCGCCCATCGTGCTGTCGACCGAAATGGCGCCTTTCATCAAACCGACCAGCTCCTTGCAGATCGCCAGCCCCAGCCCGGTACCGCCGTAGCGCCGCGTGGTCGAGTGGTCGGCCTGTTCGAACTTCTGGAACAGGCGCGCCTGGACCTCGGAGGGGATGCCGGGACCGGTGTCGCTGACGACGAAGCTGATCGGCGTGGCGCCGCCCTCGGTGCTGCCGGCGCTTGCCGCCAGCACCACTTCGCCGTGCTCGGTAAACTTGATTGCATTGCCCAGCAGGTTGACCAGGATCTGGCGGATCCGGGTCGGGTCGCCTTCGACGAATTGCGGCAGGCCTGGCGCCGGTTCGACCCGCAGCAGCAGCCCCTTGGCATCGGCCTGGCCCTGCATGATGCAGGCCGCATCTTGGACCAGGCCGGCCAGCGAAAAGCTGGTGGTTTCGAGCGTCAGCTTGCCGGCGTCGATCTTCGAAAAGTCGAGGATGTCGTTGAGGATGTCCAGCAGCGACTCGCCATTGCGCAGGCCGATGCGCAGGTATTGCTCGGTACGCCCGCGCACCGCGGTGTCGCGCAGGCTCAGCTTGAGCATGCCGATCACGCCCGCCAGCGGGGTGCGGATGTCGTGGCTCATCGCCGACAGGAAGTCGATGCGGTGGCGGCTGACCACTTCCGCATGCTCCTTGGCGATCGTCAGCGCCAAGTTGGCGCGCCGCAGTTCCTGCGTGCGGCGGTCGACGTTTTGCTCCATCTTGTCGCGCAGGAGGCGGATCTGGTCGGCCAGTGCGAACGCCAGCAGCAGCGCGTCGATGGTGCCGCCGACCATCGTCAGCACCTGCGCGTTGCTCTTCAACGCTCCGATCAGGCCGAGGTTGGCCGGCAACACCAGCAGCGCCGGCACCGTCACGGCGATGAAGCCGAAGACGAAATAGCGCGCCGGCTGGAAGCCGCGCTTCCACGCCACGATGCCGCAGACGAGGGCCAGCACCAGCCACAGCATGACGACAAAGGTGAGCAGCCTGGGGGCCCAGCCGAGGGCCAGGAAACAGCTCGGCAGCAGCAGCAACGGCAGCACCAGGTTGACCCGGCTGATGCTGGCGAGCCACGGTGCGAGCTGCCTGAGCGGCAGGAAGTTCAGATAGAACAGCGTCGAGAAAACCGGCAGCAGGAAGAACGGCACGAAGTGCAGTTCGACATGGCGCCAGTCGAACAGGTCGGCGAACACGTTGAACGCCATCGCCCAGGCGAGGAAAGAGGTCACCAGGTACAGCGTGTAGTACAGGGTGGCACGGTCGCGCGTGAAGGAAAAGATGAAGCTGTTGACGATCGCCAGCGCCGCCAGCGCGGCGAGCGAGGCGACGATCATCAGGTTTTCGCGGATGACCAGGGTGCCATATTCGGTTTGCGGGATAAGCGCGACGACCGGTGCGCGGATATAGTAGGGACTCGAAAAACGCATCACCAGCTGGTATTGGCGCTGCGGCTCGAGCCGCACGTTCTTGCCGTAGTGAAGAAAATATTCGCGGCTGGCCTGAAAGCCCGTATGCACCTGTTGCACGCCGCCCTCCAGACCGAACAGGTGGGCCTCGACGCGGTCGATCAGGGTGTTGTGCGGATCGAAGACCCACTGTTCTACTGGCGTGTCGTTGCGCACGCCCGTCACCAGCCAGTAAGCGCCGCCGGTCGGATCGATGCGCGCGGCCGGGGTCAGCGTTGCCGTCCACGCGGCGATGCCGTTTGCGCTGGAGGGAAAAGGTCCGCCGTCGTCCTTGAACAGCCGCGCGGAAGGCCGCAGGTCGATTGCGCGCGCCTGGACCAGCACGCTGGCGCTGGTGGCGGAGCGCGCATGGGCGGGCCAAAACAATACTTGCATGACCAACGCCAGCAGCAAAAGAAAGCGCATGAAACCCGAATAAGAAAAAAGTGAACCGGCCACACCGCGTGGCGATGCCAGCGCCGGCGCCGGCGCGGTGCTGGCATTTTAATCCACAACATGCCAATCCTTGCAATTTAGAACACAATGGCGGGGCGCGGCTACGCAAACAGGAGCGGCAAATGGACGACACGGTTGAACGGATTGATTGCGATGTGCTGGTAGTGGGCGGCGGCATCAACGGCGCCGGCATCGCGCGCGATGCTGCCGGACGCGGCCTGCGCGTGGTGCTGTGCGAAAAAGACGACCTGGCTGCCCGCACCTCGTCGGCATCGAGCAAGCTGATTCACGGCGGCCTGCGTTATCTCGAGCACCGCGAATTCGGCCTGGTGCGCAAGGCACTGGCCGAGCGGGAACTGCTGCTGTGCAGCGCGCCGCACATCATGTGGCCGCTGCGCTTTGTGATGCCGCACGACGCCGGCCAGCGCCCGGCGCTGCTGATCCGGGCCGGGCTGTTCCTCTACGACCGGCTGGCGCGGCGCGAATTCCTGCCGGCCTCGCGCGCAATCAACCTGCGGCGCCACCCGGCGGGTCAGGCGTTGGCCGGCGCCTTCATGCGCGGCTTCGAATACTCGGACGGTTGGGTCGACGACGCCAGGCTGGTGGTGCTCGCCGCGCTCGACGCCAGCGAACGCGGCGCGCGAGTGATGACGCACACGCGATGCGGCCAGCTGCAGCGCCACCGCTTGCACTGGAGTGCCATGCTGACGGGCGCCGGCGGGCGCAGCACCCACGTCAGCGCGCGCTGCCTGGTCAACGCGACCGGCCCCTGGGCGGACGGTTTTCAGCAAGCCGCGCTTGGGCTGGCGCCGGCCGATGCGCTGCGCCTGGTTAAAGGCAGTCACATCGTCGTCAGGCGGCTGTTCGACCATCCGTATGCCTACATCTTCCAGCACCCGGACGGGCGCATCGTGTTCGCCATGCCGTACGAACGCGACTTCACGCTGATCGGCACCACCGACCTGGAATTTACCGGCAACCTCGACGACGTCGCCATCAGCAAACCGGAAATAGCGTACTTGTGCGCGCTGGCGAACCGCTATTTCCGCCGCCCGATCAGCCGGCTGGACGTAGTCTGGTCGTACGCCGGCGTGCGTCCGCTGGTCGATGAAGCCCCGGCAAGCGCGCAATCGGCGTCGCGCGATTTCCGCCTTGGCCGCAACACGGACGGCGCGCCGATGCTGACTGTTTTTGGCGGCAAGATCACCACCTTCCGCAAGCTGTCCGAAGAGGCCGTCGACTGGATTGCCCCCTTGCTCGGCAACACCAGCGACGGCTGGACCGCGCACGCCTGCCTGCCCGGCGGCGACCTGTTCGGGCAAGCGCCGTCGAGCCGGGGCGTGCTCGAATTCGACTTGTGGACGGCGTCCATGCAGCAGCGTTACAGCTGGCTTTCACCGACGCTGGTGCGGCGTTACGCCCGCGCCTACGGTACCCGCATGGTCGTCATGCTGGAAGGCTGCCGCAGATTGTCCGACCTGGGGCCGGAAATCGTGCCGGGGCTGTATGCGGCGGAGGCCGACTACCTGATGACGTACGAATGGGCGGCCAGCGCCGTCGATATCCTGTGGCGCCGCTCCAAGCTGGGGCTGCACCTGCCGGCCGGCAGCGCGGCGCTTGTCGACGCCTGGATCGCCGCCCGCAAGCCGGCGCGCAAGTTCGCTGAAAGCAGCGGTTCTTAGCGCGCCACGATCCGGTAGCGCAGCTCCATCGTATCTTGCACCGTCATCGCACCTCCCATCACCGACATCGGCGTGATGCCGAAATCGCTCTGGCGCAATTGCAGGGTGCCGGTCGCAACCAGTCCCTGCGGCGTGGTGTCGATGCGGGTGGGCGCGGCCACCGTGCGGGTGACGCCATGCAAGGTGATCGACAGCTGCAGCGGTTGGCCCGAAACTTGGCCCAAAACTTGACCGGCCGGCTGGCGTGCCGACAGGATCACCAGCGGGAAGCGTTCCGTCTCCAGCACCTTTGTCAGCATGTTGGCGCGAGTGCCGGCAATGGCGTCCGCCGACGGTTCGGTGTCGAGGCCGGCCGCGCGCCGCAGATCCGCTTCGTCGACCGTCATCTGGTCGAGCCGGAAATGAAAATCGGCACGGCCGGCGGATGGCGCGGCAAACCCGGTGACGCCGCGGCTGGCCACCACGTGATCGTGGCCGAAGCGTGCCAGGGCGCCGCCGCGCCGCACCGTCACCGCCACCAGCGACTGCGCCGGATCGATGACCAGCACGTTGGTGCCGGATGCCGCGGCCTGGCGGTACCACTGCGCCGCATTGCCGGCGTCGAGGCTGACCGGGTCCGGCGGCGGCGCCACGGTGCAGCCGGCCAGCAGCGCGGCAGCCAGGAGCGCTGCCGGTAAAGTTAAAGCCCGTTGCCAGCGCTCGGCGTCCATGGCCGTTCTAGCGGGCGCTGAGCCAGGCATCGATCTCGGAAAGGCGCTCGGCCCGCGTCTTGATGCGGTCGCGAATGCCGGCGATCGCGGTGTCGGCGTCGCGCCGCGAGCCGGCCGCAAAGTTGGCGCCGGCATAGGCGTTCAGCTTGCCGATGGTAGCCGGATCGGCGGAGCCCGACGCCAGCCGCGGCAAGTAGCGGCTGCGCGAAGTGGCATCGACCCGTTGGTTTACCTTGTCGATGTGGGCCAGCGCGAAATCGAACGCCATGTCGGGATGTTCCTGCGCCACCTGGGCCAGCATTGCCGCGCTGTTGGTCACGCCCGGTTCGTCCGTCATCGCCAGGGCCAAAGCGCGGCGCGCCAGCGCGTCATTGCCGGCCGAGGCGAGCAGGTGATACAGCTGGTCCTTGATCATCGGCGATTTCTCGGCCTTCGCTGCGCGGTGCATGCCATCCCACGTTTGCGCGTCGGCATGCTGCGCTATCACCGCCATGATGGTCTTGCGCAGAGCTGGGGGATTGAGCTGTTCGTCGTCAGCCGCTCCGGCGTAGCGGCGGCGCGCTTCGGCAATCGTGGCGTTGTCGTTCAAGTCGCTCAGGGTCCCGATCAGCTCGGCCCTCAGGTTGGCCACGGTGGCGTTTTCGCCGGCGCGCGCATTCCAGCCAACCTGGTTGAAGACCGGCGCCAGGCGAGCAACGGCGAATCTGTCGAACCGCTGCTGGCGCGAGGAATCGCCCGCATAGTGGCCGTGCAGCGTGCCGAAAATGCGGACGATCTTGCCCCATACCTGGGGGTCCGCCGCCAGCGTGGCGGCGTTGGCCAGCCCCATGAAGCCGGCCGCCGGCTGCATTCCGGCCATGCCGAGCGCCCAGCTGTCCGACAACAGGCCAAGCTGGTCGATCGGCGCCAGGCTGGCGAAGCTGGCGCTGAGCGCGTCGAACTGCTGCGGCGCGTACAGCGTGCGGTAGTAGCCGTTCTGGCCGGCGTTGACAATCACCGGGCCGCAGCCGGGCACGCTCACGGTCGCCTTGCCGGCGCTGACCAAGGCACGCACCTGCTGATTCGAACCGGCCACCTGCAACGTCACCGGCACACGCCAGCGCAGCGGTTTTTTGTTCGGCACGTCGCGGCTGAACTCCTGCTGGGTCAGCACCACAAGCGTGCTACTGCTGCCACTCTTGCAGGCGGGTCCATCGACGCGGATCAGCGGCACGCCCGGCTTGAGCGTGAAATCATGGGCAATTGCCATGACTGGTTTGCGCGCCGCTTTTTCGATCGCGCGCCACAGGTCGTCCGAGACGGTGTTTTTGTAGGCGTGTTCGCGCATGTACGCGCGCACGCCGTTCTGCCAGGCTTGCGCGCCGACGTAATCTTCGAGCATGCCGATTACCGACGCACCCTTGTTGTAGGTGATGTCATCGAACGCCTGGCTGGCTTGTTCGACCGTTGCGACGTGCTGCACCACCGGGTGGGTGGTGGCAAAGGCGTCGCGCGCCATGGCCCGTTCGCGCGCGCCGACCGCACCGAGCGCGGTATGCCACTCTGGATGCAGGCGCGCCGTCATGCGGCCCTCCATCCACGAGGCGAAGCCTTCGTTGAGCCACAGGTCGTCCCACCACTGCATGGTGACCAGGTTGCCGAACCACTGGTGCGCCATTTCGTGGGCGGCGGTGGCAAATATTTCCTGCTTGTCGTACTGCGTCGAGATGGCCGGATCAAGCAGAATCGCGTACTCGAACGTGAAGATCGCGCCCCAGTTCTCCATCGCACCGAAGAACTGGCTGCGCCCGGGCGCGGCGATGTTGTCCAGTTTTGGCAGCGGGTAGCGCACGCCAAAATAACGGTTGTATTCGCCGAGAAGCGCTTTCGACGCATCGAGCGCGAAGGCGGCCTTGGCGGCGTTGCCCCTGGTGGTAATGACGCCCAACTCGGTGCCGTCGGCCATCGCGGTGACACGCTCGAAATCGCCCAGGCCGAAAAACAGCAGGTAGGTCGACATCTTCGGCGTGGCGCCGAATTTGACAAGGCTGCGGCCATCTGGCAGCGTGCTGGTCGAAGTGACCGGCATGTTACTGACCGCCATCTGACCGGCCGGCACCGTCGCCTGCAGGGTAAAACTGGCCTTGTAGGCCGGTTCGTCCCACGACGGGATCATGCGGCGCGCGTCGGAGTTTTCGAACTGCGTGTACAGCGCACGCTGGTTGCCGGCCGCGCTGTCGTAGTCGAGCGAGAACAGGCCCAATGCCTGCTGGCCGATGACGCCGGTGTAGTCGAGCGCCAGCGTGTAGCGGCCCTTGGCGAGCGGCCTGGCAAAAGTAAAGGTGGCCGTTTGCGCGGCGGCGTCGATGCTGGTCGATGCCTGCAAGGGCGCGCCGCCCGCGCCGGAAGCCAGCGTCGCGCTAATAAACGCAAGGTCGGCCGCGTTGAGCGTGATTGACGCCGTTGGCGCCAGCACGTCGAGCGTGATGGCGACCTTGCCGGCAAACGTCGAGCGCGCCGCGTCGGGCGTGAGCGCGACATCGTAATGAATCGGACGCACCTCGCGCGGCAGCTGGGTGGTGGCCTGGACGGCGCGCGCTGCCGGGGCTGCCGGGGCTGAAAAAGCGGGCGCTGCGGTGAGACCAGCCAAGGCGAGAACTGCGGCCGAAATCAGGGTGCGGTGCATGAAGTTCCTCGTGTAATGACGTGCGGCAGGCCAGCCGGGCCGTGCGGCGCGCGTCGGCATGTATGCGGCAATCTAAAGGGAAAGCGCGGGACTGTCAACGCGCGGCCCGAATCGGCTATCATCTAGCTGTTCCCGCCGTCCTCGACCGTTTCCAGACCCGAAAAGGAAAATCATGATCGACCTCTACTCAGCGGCCACGCCGAATGGCCACAAGGTATCCATCGCGCTCGAGGAGTTGGCGCTGCCCTACACGCTGCACACGCTCGAGCTGCAGAATAATACGCAGAAAGAGCCGTGGTTTTTGGCAATCAATCCGAACGGGCGCATTCCGGCCATCGTCGACCGCGCTGAAGACGATTTCGCCGTGTTCGAGTCCGGCGCCATCCTGGTCTACCTGGCCGAAAAGACCGGACGCCTGATGCCGGCCGATGTCAAGGGCCGCTCGCTGGTGATGCAATGGCTGATGTTCCAGATGGGCGGGATCGGCCCGATGATGGGACAGGCGAACGTATTCTTCCGCTATTTTCCGGAAAAGATCCAGCCGGCGATCGACCGCTACCAGGGCGAGAGCCGGCGCCTGTTCCGCGTGCTCGACGCCCGGCTGCGCGACAACGAATACCTGGCCGGCGACTACTCGATCGCCGACATCGCCAACTGGGCATGGGTGCGCACCTACGCCTGGTCGGGCGTCGTGCTCGACGACCTGCCGCACCTGCAGCGCTGGCTCGAAGCGATCCGCCTACGCCCGCAAGTGCGGCAGGGCCTGCTGGCGCCGCCGTCCCTGCGCGACTTGAGCGCGGAGGACGCCGAAAAATTTTCAATCGCCGCGCGCAGCATGCTCGAAACGGGCCAATCGCGCAGCGTATGAAATTTCCCTGGAATTTACCCGAAGTCCACTTGGAGGCCGCTTGAAACTGTACACTAGTACTTTCGCGCCAAACCCGCGCCGCGTCACCATGTTCATTGCCGAGAAGGGCATTGCCGGCATCGAAAACGTGATGGTCGACCTGGCGGCCGGCGAGCACCGCAGTGCGTCGTTCCTCGCCATCAACCCGCTCGCCCGCGTGCCCGCGCTCGAACTCGACGATGGCCGCGTGCTGTGCGAAACGCGCGCGATCTGTACCTGGCTCGAAGGGATGTACCCGCAGCCGAACCTGATGGGCGAGGACTTCGAGGAACGCGCCTTCATTGAGATGGCCGACCGGCGCGTCGAGTTCCACCTGTTCGCCGGCATCGCCAACAGCGTGCGTCATAGCCATCCGGGACTGGCGAACCTGGAGCAACCGCAGTTCCCCGACTTCGGCGCTTCGCAGGGCGAAAAAATGCGCGACGTGGCGCGCTGGCTCGACGCCGAACTGGCCAATCACCCGTACGTGGCGGGGAACCGCTTCACAGTGGCCGACATCACTGCATTCTGCGCGCTGGAATTCGCCCGCGGGTTGATGAAATTTCACCCAGGGGCGGAAGGGATGACGCACCTGCAGGAGTGGCGCGACAGGATCGCGGCACGGCCGGCGGCGGGCAGGCCGTAGCATGTGCACGTCGTCCCTGCCATTGGCAGGACCGACTCATTGCGAACGCGGCGACCGCGCATGCCTGCTCCGCTCGGAACGCAAGTGCTGACTGGTTGCGTAAAACTTGGATCCCCGCATGCGCGAAGATGACGCGTCAGGCTACCCGATCCGCTGGTAACTCGCCGCCAGCGCAGCTGCTGCCATCAGCGACAGCAGCTGCGCCACATCGAGCGGCTGGTCGTGGAAGGACAGGTGGGTTTCGGTGAAGCGCCCGCTCGGCGCTGCGGCGCGCTGCCTCAACCGGCCTTCGCGGCCCACCACGCGCGACACTTCGGTGACCGCCTTCACCGTTTTCTCCGTCGTTTCGATGATGTCGTTGAGGGTATCGGCGATCTTGCCCGACACCCCCGTCCAGTCGGACGGCATGCGGGCGGTGAAGTCGCTCATGTTATTCACCGACATTGTCTTTTTTTTCGAAAGTGGAAGGGTAGGTGGTATGGCGGGGCACGATGCCTGCAGGTTCGGGCAGCGTCGCGTGAAAAGATTTTTATACGGCAATAAAAAGCAAGAAAATTGCCGGTGCAAAAGTCATGACATTCAGATGTATTGCAATACAACAACTTAACGAGCGTGAAAGTTGGCGAAGGATAAACGGAATATAATTTCCTGGGCGCACGGATGACTGCCGGGTAATCTTGCCGGCAAAGGGCCAAGCGGCGCAGGCGTGTTGTATTTACACAACTTAACAGGCGTGAAAGTGCCGTCAAGCCCGCCTTGCGCGGGCGTCCTCGCCCGTCGCGACGGTGCATTCAAAAACATTTTTTTTTGTCATCACCAGAAGTTGAACTTTAGTAAAAAGTCAACTACGATAGAGCTTGGTTACGCCATCTCTTATCGTACGATGTAAGCATCAGCAGGGAGAGGGAAATGCTTGAGCTTGGTCAACTGACAAAATTGTTCGATGCCGGTTCCGAAGAGGCATGGAGCGCCGGCTTGTTCGGCGTTGCACGCTCGCTGGGTTTTGATTCGGTGCTGTACGGCGCAGTGGCGTCGAAACACGTCAGCCTGGAAACCCCTTTCCTTCACAGCAATTATTCCCCAGCTTGGCGGCAACTGTACGATGCCAAAAAGCTGTGTCACGTCGATCCGACGGTCAGCCATTGCATGAACAGTGTGTTGCCGATCATTTGGAAGCGCGAAATTTTTACCGTGCAAAACCAGGACGAACTGTACGAGAATGCCAGCCGTCACGGCATCCGTTCCGGCATCACCTTCCCGATTCACGGCAGTAAGGGCGAACTGGGGCTGCTCAGCTTTGCCAGCGACATGCTGCCCGGCGAAAAATCCAACGACGCCCTGATGCACTGTCTGGCCGACCTGTCGCTGGTGCGCGATTATGCCTTCGAGTCGTCGCTCAAATTCATCCGCGCGCGCGGCGTGGCTGAACCGGCGCCGCACCTGACCAAGCGCGAACTCGAAGTGCTCAAATGGGTGATGGCCGGCAAATCATCGTGGGAAATCTCCCGCATTACCGATTGTTCCGAGGCCACCATTAATTTTCATGTCGCCAACATCCGCCAGAAGTTTGGCGTGAATACCCGCCAGCAGGCCCTGGTCAAGGCGATCGCCCTCGGCATCCTTACGCCAGAAGATCCCCATCGGTAAGTTTGCCGTCGACGTACAGTTTGACCAGCAGCGCTACCGGCGGCGGCACGCCCAGGCCGGTCTCGAACCGGCTGCCGCTCGACTGCGTCACACCGAAGCGGGCCCAGAACGTCGCCTGGCTTTCGCGCTTGCTGACGCGAAATTGGCGCAAGCCGACCTGCTTTGCAACCCGCGCCGGCGCATCGCACGCGTCATTCGCCGCATGCGATGCCGCGTCGTTCTCCGCCACCATAACCATGTCGAGCTTGAGGTCCTGGTCCATTTCGCTTTCCTCGCGAGACAAAGAAGCAGTATTCCACCTCCATGCTTGCTTTCCAGCTATCACTTCTGCTAGTTATGCATTTTCAATATTTAAATGAATCTACATGCACGTTGCATAACCTAACAGAAAGCGAGGCACCGAAATGGCGATGCATATCCAGATTGCGGCACGCAAGGATTTCAAGTCGTTCGATCTTCGGGAGATGCACCAATTACGCGCCAAGGTATTCAAGGACCGCCTCGGGTGGGAGGTGCCGGTACTGAGCGGAATGGAAATCGATGGCTACGACGCACTCGATCCGTACTACATGATGATCCGCGAGCCTGGTTCCTGCGCACTGCGCGGCTGCTGGCGCCTGCTGCCGACGGAAGGCCCGTACATGCTCAAGGATACGTTTTCCTCACTGCTGCACGGCATTGCAGCGCCCAGTCATCCGCGCATCTGGGAGCTGAGCCGGTTCGCCATCCAGACCGACCCCGCCTCGCGCTTCGGCTTTTCGGAAGTGACGATGGAGTCGTTCGGCGAGATGATCCATTACGGCCGCCGCAACGGCATCGATCGCTTCGTGACCGTCACCACCACCGGCTTCGAACGGCTGCTGCGGCGCGCCGGCGTCGTCACTACCCGGCTCGGCGAGCCGCAGCAGATCGGCATCGAGAAGGCGGTTGCCCTGTACGTCGAAGTCGAGGCGACCTACCGGGCGATCTACCAGCAACGGCTGGCATCGTAGCAGGCGCCGACGCAATGCAAAATTGTAAAAATGTCACCAATAGTATGTGTTTACCGCCGTCATTAATAGTATGCTTGACGCAGGTTGGCGTGCAGCAGGTTCGACGTCCGGCGCTCCATTCTGCCAGGGACAAACGATGACGCAAGCAATTGGGCGCAGCATGCGCAACACAGTGAGGGCCAGCGGCCCCGGGCGCCTGCTGTTCTGGGGAGTGGGCCTGGCGTTTTCGGTGCAGGTGGCGGCCGTCCTCTACACGCTGGCGCTGCGCATGGTCGAAGACGACGCGCTCCAGCGTTTCGAGCGCATTGCCCGCAGCGCCCAGTCGGCCCTGGTGACGCGCCTGGACGGCTTTGGCAACCTGGTGCGCGGCACGTCGGCGCTGTTCGGCGCGGCTGACGGGCCGGTCACGCGCAAGCAGTTCCATCGCTACGTCGAGGCGCTCGACATTGCGCGCAATTATCCGGCGCTCGAAGCGGTCTGGTTTGCCGCCGCGTTCGATAACTCGGCGCGCGATGTTTTCGTCAACGCGGTCCGCGCCGACCGCAGCCTCGATCCGGCCGGTTACCCCGGTTTTGCCATCACGCCGCCGGGCCGCCGCGCTCACCATGAGGTGTTCGTTTTCATCGAGCCGATGGCGCCGTTTGCCGACAAGTTTGGCCTCGACATCGGCGCCGATCCGGCCGTCGCCGGCGCGCGCGACAACGGCCAGTTCAATGCTTCCGGCGTGCCGGTGATGGTGGCCAAGCCCCAACTCCACCCCCAACTCGGTCTGCGCATGTGGCTGCCGGTCTACCGCAACGGCGCCGCTCAGGCCGGCGTTGGCGCACGCCGCGCCGCCTATCTCGGCTCGGTCGGCGTCGGCGTCGGCGTGCCGGCGCTGGTGCAAGGCGTGATCAAGCAGCTTGCCGTGCCCGGCCTCGAGCTGGCGCTGTATGCGGGGGGGAGCGGCAACAGCGCCGACCGCCCGCTCCCCGAGCTGGACGCCGCGCCGAGGACGGTATTCCAGGCGGTATTGCCAATCGACTTTAACGGCAGCCTGTGGAAAGCACGCTTCTCCCTACGCGGCGTTGACCTGTACAACCGCTTCGACCGGGTATTTCCCCTTGTCGCGCTGGCGATCGGGCTAATCGGCAGCATGCTGTTGTACGCGTTGTTCGTTACCCTGTACTGGTCGCGCCACACCGCAGTCGAGCAGAGGGTGCTGCTCGACACGGTGCTCGACAGCGTCGACGCCCACGTGTACATGAAGGACCGCGAACGCCGCTTTACCTATATCAATGCGCGCACTGCCGAAGCGATGGGGCGCGAGCCGCGCGACGTCATCGGCAAACTCGATCGCGACGTGCTGCCGCCCACCACCGCCGACGCCTATTGGGAGCAGGACCGCCAGGTGTTCGAACATGGCGCCCACCAGGCCACCCAGTTCGAGTTCGTCCAGCACGACGGCGAGGTGCGCCAGTTCTGGACGGTGAAGGTGCCAGTGCTGCGCGACGGCCAGGTCAGCGCCGTGATCGGCCTGTCGACCGACGTCACCGAGCTGCACAAGCTGAAGGCACAGGCCGATGCCGCCAACCTCGCCAAAAGTAACTTCCTGTCGAACATGAGCCATGAGATCCGCACGCCGATGAACAGCATCATCGGCATGTCGCACCTGGCGCTCAAGTCGGCGACCAGCCCCAAACAGCGCGACTACCTCGAAAAAATCCATCACTCCAGCCAGCACCTGCGGGGGATCATCGACGACATTTTGGACTTTTCGAAGATCGAGGCCGGCAAGCTCGACCTGGAACTGCTCGACTTCTCGCTCGACAGGCTGATGCAAAATGTCGCCCACCAGCTCGGCGACACCGCCAGCGCGCGCGGCCTGGCCCTTGAATTCGACATCGATGCGAACCTTTCTCCCCAGTTGCGCGGTGATCCGCTGCGGCTCGAACAGGTGCTGCTCAACTTCACCGCCAACGCCATCAAATTTTCCGACAATGGCGTGGTGCGCATCCGCGCGCGCGGGCTGCAGCAGTCCGACAGCGGCACGCTGGTGCGCTTCGAAGTGGCCGACAGCGGCATCGGCATGACCCAGGCCGAAGTGGCCGACTTGTTCGCGTCGTTCCACCAGGCCGACCCGTCGACCACCCGCAAATACGGCGGCACCGGGCTGGGACTGATAATCAGCAAGCAGCTGGCGGAGCTGATGGGTGGCGGCGTCGGGGTCGACAGTACGCCGGGCGCGGGCAGCACGTTCTGGTTCACGGCAAGGCTCGGCAAGGGCGTCAGCTTCATGCGGGCGGAATCGGAACCGGAACCGGTGCCGCAGCCGGTGCTTGACCAGATCGCCGGTGCCTGCATCCTGCTGGCCGAGGACAATGTCTTCAGCCAGCAGGTCTGCCGCGAGCTGCTCGAACAGGCCGGCGCCACCGTGGTGGTCGCCAACAACGGCAGGGAGGCAATCGCCCTGATGCTCCGACGTCGCTTCGATTGCGTGCTGATGGACTTGCAGATGCCGGTGATGGACGGTTTTGAAACCACGCGCATGATCCGCTCCGACCCGCGCCTGCGCGACGCGGTCGTCATCGCGCTGACCGCCAATGCGGGACGCGACGACCAGGCCCGTGCGCTCGCTTGCGGGATGGACGAATTCGTCACCAAGCCGATTTCGCCGAACCTGCTGTTGAAGGTGATCGCGGGCGCCCTGGGCAAACAGGCGTCGGGCCTGTCCGCTACCGACGGCGTAGTTAGCGCAGTGGCGGCCATGCTCGACATGGCGGCGCTGGCGCAAAGCTTCGGCGCCAATCCGGACAAGATGCGCAAGTATGCGTTCAGGTTCCTCGACTCGGCGCGCGACGGCCTGGCCGACGTCGCCGATGCACTTGCGCGCGACGACTTCGCACGCGCCGCCGACAATGGGCAGCGGATGACGGTTTCCGCGCGGGCGGTCGGCGCAATGGACTTCGCCCGGCTGTGCCAGGAGCTCGCGCAGATCCGCACCATCGGCGGCTGCGCCGCAAGCACCAACGCGGCGCATTTCTTCGACCTGCTGGCGCGCATGACGGCCCTGCGTGAGCAGCTGGCCACGCACATGGCGGTCGAACTGGGCGAGCCGGCGACCGCTGTGCCCGGCGACATGGTTGTCGAAGCCGTCACCCTACCGCCGGGCGCATAAAAATAGTATGCTGTGGCGCTGTCGACCCGGCTATTTATCGGAACACCATGGCATCTCCCGTCGCTCCCGGCCTGCTCATCCTGCACGGCAACCAGCTCGAGCAATTGCGCGCCGCGCTGTTCGGCTGGCTGCGCGACCATCCGCTCGCGCCTCTCGAGTCCGAGATCGTGCTGGTGCAGTCGAACGGGGTGGCCGAATGGCTGAAAATTTCGCTGGCCGAAAACATCGGCGTCTGCGCGGCGACCCGGGTGGCGCTGCCGGCGCGCTTCCTGTGGGAGACCTACCGCGCCATGCTGGGACGCGGCCAGGTGCCGCAGCGTTCGCCCTACGACAAGGCGCCGCTGACCTGGCGCCTGATGCGCTTGCTGCCGGTGCTGCTGGCCGAGGAGGTGTTTTCTCCGCTGCGTCATTTCCTTGGCGATGGCGATCCGGAACGCCGGCTGCAGCTGACCGAACGGATCTCCGACCTGTTCGACCAGTACCAGGTGTACCGCGCCGACTGGCTCGATGATTGGGCCGGCGGGCGCGACGTGCTGCGCGGCGCGCGCGGCGAGCAAACGCCGCTGCCGGCCGACCAATTGTGGCAGGCGGCGCTGTGGCGCGCCGTCAACGACAGCCTGCCCGAGGCGGAACAGCTGAGCGGCCGCGCCACCATCCACAACGCGTTCGTACGCGCCATCGAAGCAGGCGAGGCGCCAGCGGCCAGGCTGCCGCGCCGCGTGGTTTTGTTCGGCATTTCGGCGCTGCCGTACCAGACCTTGCAGGCAGTAGCGGCGTTGTCGCGCCACTGCCAGGTGCTGCTGGCAGTGCCCAATCCCTGCCAGTTTTACTGGGGCGACATCATCGAAGGGCACGAGCTGCTCAAGGCGCGCCGCCGGCGCCAGCCGCCGCGCGGCGGCGTCGACCGCGTCAACGTGCCGATCGAGGACATGCATACCCACAGCCATCCGCTGCTGGCGGGCTGGGGCCGGCAAGGGCGCGACTTCGTGCGCATGCTCGACGAATTCGACAGCGAGGCGCAGGGCCGCGTCGACAACCTGCGCGTCGACCTGTTCAGCGAAGGCGAGGGCGACACCCTGCTCGGCCAGGTGCAGGCGGCGGTGCGCGATCTGCTGCCGCTGTGCGAACATCCGCGCAATGCCGCTGGAGCGGCGCCCTCGCCAGGCGACCGCTCGATCGAATTTCACGTCGCCCACAGCGCGCAGCGCGAAGTCGAAGTGCTGCACGACCAATTGCTATCGTGGTTTGCTTGCGCATCGGCGTCTCCGTTGCGCCCGCGCGACATCGTCGTGATGGTGCCCGACATCGACACCTTTACAGCGGCCATCCATGCGGTGTTCGACCAGCACAAGCGCAGCGATCCGCGCTTCATCCCGTTCGAAATCGGCGACATCAAAGACCGCAGCGTCAAGCCGCTGCTGGTCGCGCTCGAATGGCTGCTGTGCCTGCCGCAGCAGCGCTGCCGCCAGAGCGAAGTGCGCGACCTGCTCGACGTGCCGGCGCTGGCGGCGCGCTTTGGCCTGCTTGACGCCGACCTGCCAATTCTGGGCCAGTGGATCGAGGGCGCGGCGGTGCGCTGGGGCCTGGACCAGCAGCACCGCAACGGTCTCGGGCTCGGCTCGGCCGGCGAACAGAACGCCTGGATTTTCGGCGTGCGGCGCATGCTGCTCGGTTACGCCAGCGGGGCCGGCGCCAGTTTTCAGGGCATCGAACCGTACGCCGAAGTGGGCGGGTTGGACGCCGCGCTGGCCGGTTCGCTCGCCCAGCTGATCGAAACCTTGCTGGCGTGGCGCGCCAGCCTGGACGTCGACCGCACGCCGGCCGAATGGAATGTTCAAGCGCGTGCGTTGCTGGCGGCCTTCTTCGACGTATCGAGCGAAGCGGATCGCCTGAGCATCGGCCAGCTGCACGACGCCCTGCAAGCCTGGCTGGAAACCTGCAGCAGCGCCGAATTTGCCGAGCCGGTGCCGCTGGCGGTGCTGCGCGAAGCCTGGCTCGGCGCGCTCGACGAGCCGACGCTGGCCCACCAGTTCGTCTCCGGCGGGGTGACGTTTTGCAGCCTGATGCCGATGCGAGCGGTGCCGTTTCGTGTCGTCTGCCTGCTGGGGATGAACGACGGCGACTTCCCGCGCCGCTCGCAGCAGGCCGATTTCGACCTGTTGACCTTGCCCGGCATGGCGCGCCCGGGCGACCGCTCGCGCCGCGACGACGACCGCTACCTGATGCTCGAGGCGGTGCTGTCGGCGCGCGAGAAGCTGTACGTCAGCTGGGTCGGGCGCAACGTGCGCGACAACAGCGAGCAGCCGGCCTCGGTGCTGGTATCGCAGCTGCGCGATTACCTGGCGGCCGGCTGGGACCTGGACCTGGCTGGCATGACCACCGAACATGCATTGCAGCCGTTCAGCCGGCGCTATTTCGAACAAGGCGGACTGCCGACCTATGCCGGCGAGTGGCGCGCCGCGCATACCGGCGCACCCTTCGAGGACGACAGCGTGCTGCCGCCGTTCGAGCTGGAACCCGATTACCGCCTGAAACTGGGCGAGCTGGCAAATTTTCTGCGGCAACCAGCGCGCTATTTCTTCCGCCGCCGGCTTGGTGTCTGGTTTGCCGACGTCGCTGCGCTGGGCCAGGACGAGGAGCCATTTTCGTTCAATGCGCTCGAGCGCTATCTGCTCGAGGACAGCCTGCTCGAGGACAGCCAGTTCGACGACGGCCAGTTCGATGTCAACGGCGCCGGCGCACAGGGCGAAGTGCGCGCCAGCCTGACGGCGCGCGCCGCCAGGCTGGCGCGGGAAGGCGTGCTGCCGATCGGCCTGATCGGGCGCAAGTGGCAGGAACAGCTGGTCGACGCCCTGCTGCCGGTGCGTACCGCGTGGTTGACGCTGGGCGCGCGCTTCCCGGGCCAGGCGCCGAAGCTGCCGATCGGCCTGCGTTTCGACGGCATCGAACTCGACGACTGGATCGACAGGCTGCGCACGATGGATGCGGCAGGCGCCCAAGGCGCCGACAACCCTGAGACGGCGTGGCTGACGCAGATCTCGTCGAAGGTGCTGGACAAGAAAGGCGGGCCGCGCGGCGACAAGCTGATCGGTCCGTGGGTGCGCCAGCTGGCCGCCGCCGCTTGCGGTCACAAAGTGACCGGCTACCTGGTCGCGCGCGACGCCATCGTGACGATGGCGCCGCTCGAGGCGCAGCAGGCGCGCACCGAACTGGCCGCCCTGATAACGCTGTGGCGAAAAAACCTGGACCAGCCGTTGCCGGTTGCCTGCAAGACGGCGCTGGCCCAGCTGCGCGGCGACGACGCGCGCGCCACCTACGACGGCGGTTTCGAACTTTCCGGCGAGGTCGACGACCTGTGCCTGGCGCGGCTGTGGCCCGACTTCGCCGCGCTCGCCGCCAGCGGCGAATGGGCCGCCACCGCCGTCGCACTGTATGGCCCGCTGGCTAACTGGCTCGGCGAGCATATCGCCGTGACAAAGATGGGTGAGCAATCAGCGGAACCGGCGGACCTGTCATGAGCGAACTGCTGCAACCTTTGATTTTTCCACTGCACGGCTCGCGCCTGATCGAGGCGAGCGCCGGTACCGGCAAGACCTGGACCATCGCCGCGCTGTACCTGCGGCTGGTGCTCGGCCACGGCGACGGCGACGGCGACGAAGGCGCTGGCACCGGCTTCGGCCGCGCGCTGCTGCCGTGCGAAATCCTGGTGATGACGTTTACCCGCGCGGCGACGCGCGAACTGTCGAACCGGGTGCGCGAGCGGCTGGTCGAAGCGGCCGCGTGTTTTCGCGACATGAGCGAATGCATCGACCCTTACCTCACCGCGCTGGCGGCGTCGTATCCAGGCCACGCCGAACGCCAGCAAGCCGCATACCGCCTGATGCTGGCCGCCGAGACGATGGACGAAGCGGCGATTTTCACCATCGACGCCTGGTGCCAGCGCATGCTGCGCGAGCACGCGTTCGATAGCGGCAGCCTGTTCGACGAAGAACTGGTCAGCGACGAACGCGCGCTGTTCGAAGACGCTGCCCACGACTACTGGCGGCAGAACGTCTACCCGTTAACTAGCAGCGCGCTGGCGGCCCTGATGGCATGCTGGCCGCATGTCGGCGCGCTCAAGCAGTCGGTGCGCGAGCTGGTGCGCCGCATCCACCTGCTCGGCGCGGTGCCGGACGTCGAGCTGGCCTCGCTGATCGCCAGCGTAGAGCGGACCCAGAAGGCCGAACTGGCGGGGCTGAAAGACGGCTGGTTCGAACGCGCCAACCAGATGGAGCAATGGATCGCCGGCCAGCGCGAGCAGGCGCCGAAATGCTTCAACGGCAACAAACTGCGCGCCGACTCGCTCGTCAAGTGGTTCGAGGCGCTGCGCGCATGGGCGTGCGACCCGGCAATGGTGATGCCGGCCTTGAGCGACACCGCCTGGCACCGCCTCACGCCTGACGGTATGCTGGACGCCTGCAGCAAAGGCTTTACGGCGGCGGCGCCGGCCAGCTTCGAGCACACCACCGACTTGTGGGACGCGTTAAAAGCGATCACGCCGCTGTCGCATGCCTTGTACAGCCACGCGGCGTCCAGCATCGCGCGGCGCATCGACGAACTGAAAAAACGCAGCCGCCAGTTCGGTTTCGCCGACATGCTCGAACGCCTGAAAGCGGCCCTCGAGGGCGAGAACGGCGCGCAGCTGCGCGCCCGCATCACGGCGCAATACCCGGTGGCGATGGTCGACGAATTTCAGGATACCTCGCCCGATCAGTACGCCATTTTCAACCTGCTGTACCGGGTCGGCGAGAACGACCGCGCCCAGGGCCTGTTCCTGATCGGCGACCCGAAGCAGTCGATCTACGGCTTTCGCGGCGCCGACATCAACAGTTATTTGGCTGCGCGCGCCTCAACCGCGGGCCGCCATTACCAGCTCGGCACCAACTACCGCTCCACTACGGCGGTGGTGGCGGCGGTCAACCAGTTGTTCCTGCACGCCGAGCATGGTTTCGCCGCCGGAGCGTTCAAGTTCAAGAAGGGCGACGTCAATCCGCTGCCATTCGACGCCGTCCTTGCGCACGGCCGCGGCGAGCGCCTGGTCGGCGTCGACGGACCGTTCCAGGCGCTGGCGGTATGCAGTTCCGAGCGCGACGACATGGGGGCAAACGAACACCGCGAGTTTTTCGCCCACCATTGCGCCGAGCATATCGTCGCGTTGCTGAACGACCCTGAGGCCGGCTTCGAGCAGGACGGCGCGCTCACCCGCCTGGTGCCGGCCGATATCGCCATCCTGGTGCGCGACCGCCGCGAGGCGCAAGCGATCCGGCGCGCGCTGGCGCAGCGCAAGGTGCTGAGCGTCTACCTGTCGGACAAGGATTCCGTGGTCGACAGCGTCGAGGCGGCCGACGTGCTGCGCTGGCTGCAGGCGGTCGCCAATCCGCTCGACGGCGCCCTGGCGCGGGCCGCGTTTGCGACCCAGACCGCCGGCCTCCCGCTGGCGGCGCTGGCGCGCATCGCGTCCGACGAACTGGCGTGGGAAGCGCGCGTCGAGCAGCTCAAGGCGCTGCACGCAGTCTGGCAGCGCCAGGGCGTGCTGGCGATGCTGCGCCGCTTCGTGCACGAATTGAACCTGCCGTCGACATTGCTGCGCCAGGCAGGGGGCGAGCGCCGCCTGACCAACCTGCTGCACCTGGCCGAACTGCTGCAGTCGGCCAGCCGCGGCCTCGATGGCGAGCAGGCGCTGATCCGCTGGTTCGCCGAGCAGGTGGCAGGTTTGGGCGAGGGCGGCGAGGGCGGCGAAGAACGCGTGCTGCGCCTCGAAAGCGATGCCGACCTGGTCAAGGTGGTCACGGTGCACAAGTCGAAAGGCCTCGAATACCCGCTGGTCTACCTGCCGTTCGCCGCCACCGCGCGCAAGACCGACCGCCGCAACCGCAGCTTTTTCGAGTTCGTCGACGGCGACGACAAGCGCCGGCTCGACCTGGCGCTGTCGGACGAGGCACTGGCTGCGGTCGACCGTGCCCGCATCGAGGAAGACCTGCGCCTGCTGTACGTGGCGCTGACGCGCGCGCGCCATTTTTTGTGGCTAGGGGTGGCGGCGGTGGCGGCCAGGAAGGCCGGCGAAAACAAACTGCACGAATCTGCCCTCGGCTACCTGCTGGGTGGCGGCGCGGCGATTGCAGCCCTCGATATGAACGCGCGCTGGGAAACCCTGCGCGGCGGGTCCGGGGCGATCGAACTGAAGGCGTTGCACGCGCCCGGGGGCGTGACAATGCTTGCGCGTGAGCAGGCGCACAAGCCTCTGGTCGAGGCCGCGGTGTTCGGCGGCCGCGTCGAGCGCGACTGGTCGGTCGGATCGTTCACTTCGCTGACGCGCCAGACAAGCGCGGCGCCGATGCACGCCCAGGAAGAGACGATGCTCGAAGAAGCGCCGAAGCAGGCGAGCGGGCCTACCCAGGACACGCCGTGGCACCGTTTCCCGCGCGGCCCGGTGCCCGGAAATTTTCTGCACGAGCAGCTCGAGTGCCTGGCGCAGGATGGTTTTGCCAGCGTTCACGACATCGGCTTCGAGGCGCGCATGAAAGCACGCTGCGAACGCGCCGGCTGGGGCCATCGCAAGGACGACGCCATCGCCTGGCTGCGCGAGATCGCCATCACGCCGCTGCCGCAGCTTGGCGCGGCCTTGGCGCAGCTGGGCGAAGTGCTGCCCGAAATGGAATTCTGGTTCCCCAGCCGCCATCTCGACAGCGCCGCGCTCGACGCCCTGTGCACGCGCAGCCTGCTTGAAGGGGTCGCGCGCCCGGCGCTGCCGGAGCGCCAGCTACACGGCATGCTGAAAGGCTTCGCCGACCTGGTGTTCGAACACGAGGGACGCTACTGGGTGCTGGACTACAAATCGAACGCGCTCGGCGCCAACGACGCCGCCTACGGCCGCGCCGCGATGGCGGCCGGAATGGCTGGCCACCGCTATGACGTCCAGGGCGCGATCTACATGCTGGCCTTGCACCGCCTGCTGCGCAGCCGGCTGGGCATCGATTACGATCCGGCGCGCCAGCTGGGCGGCGCGCTGTTCCTGTTCCTGCGCGGGATCGCCAACCCGTCGACGCGCGGCTGTTACCTGCTCGAACCGGACCTGGCCCTGCTCGACGGCCTCGAGCAGCTGCTGGGCGCCGACATAACCGGAAACTCCCCGAATGAATGAGATGGACCCGCTGTGGGCCGAAGTGGAGGCCTTGACCGAGGCCGGCCAGCTGCGCCGGCTGTCGGGCGCTTTTGCCCGTTTTATCGGGTCGGTCGGCGCCGCCTCGCCGGGCTTGACCCTGGCCTGCGTGCTCTTGTCCGAGCTCGAAGGGCGCGGCCACAGCTGCCTGATGCTGGACGAACTGGTCGACGACCCGGTCGCGTTGATGGGCTGGAGCGTTGAACAGTGGCGCGCGCTGGCCGGCGCCTGCGCCGGCCAGCCCAAGACCGTCAAGGCGTGGCGCGCGCTGCTCTCTGGCGCGAGCCAGGTGTGGCAGGCAGGCGAACTCAGTTTCGAGCAGCCGCTGGTGCTCGACGGCGAGCGGCTGTACCTGCGCCGCTACTGGCGCGACGAGACGCTGGTGGCCGCCAGCATCGCCGCCCGCGCGCGCGCGCCGGCGCACCTGGCCGTCGATGCCGGCCAGGTGCGCGCCTGGCTCGACATCCTCTTTGGCAGCCATGACGCCCATGACGCCGATGGGCCTAACTGGCAGAAGCTGGCCTGCGCGATTGCCTTGCGCGGTTCGGTGTCGATCATCACCGGCGGCCCCGGCACCGGCAAGACCTATACCGTGGCGCGCCTCTTGGCGCTGCTGTTCGCGGTGGCGCCGGATGCCGGCGGCCAGCGCATTGCCCTGGCGGCGCCCACCGGCAAGGCCGCTGCGCGCCTGAAGCAGTCGATCGACAAGGCACTCGCCGAACTGGCCGACAAGGTCGGCGACCAGCTGCCGCTGCGCGAGCTGACAAGCCGCATGGGCGCCGCGCGCACCCTTCACAGCCTGCTGGGGGCGCGGCCCGACACGCGCGCCTTTGCCCACAACCGCGCCAATCCGCTCGACGTCGACGTGCTGATCGTCGACGAGGCGTCGATGGTGCACCTGGAGATGATGGCGGCGCTGCTCGACGCGCTGCCGGCCGGTGCGATGCTGGTGCTGTTGGGCGACAAGGACCAGCTGGCGTCGGTGGAGGCGGGCGCGGTGCTGGGCGACTTGTGCCACGACGCCCAGGCCGGCGGCTATGACGCGGCCACCCGGGCCTACGCACTGGCCGCCAGCGGCGAAGCAATCCCGCCGCAGTTGCAGGGTAGCGCCGGCGCGCTGGCACAGCAGACCGTGATGCTGCGTCACAGCCGGCGCTTCAGCGGCCCGATCGGGCAACTGGCGCTGGCGGTCAACGCGGGCGATGTCACCCGCGCCGAGCAAGTGCTGCGCGATGGCGGCGATGCGGTGCACTGGATCGAAAACGCGCAGCAGCAGCACGTGCTGCAACTGGCCAGTGCCGGCTACCGGCCGTACCTGGAAATGATTGACGGGATTGAAGGCAAGCAAGAGGGCGCCGGCCACGATGATTGGGTGCGCAGGGTGCTGCATAGTTTCGAGTCGTTTCGCCTGCTGTGCGCGGTGCGCGAAGGCGAGTGGGGCGTCGGCGGCTTGAACCCGGCGATCGAACAGCGCCTCGAGTCGGCGCGCCTGATTCGCCGGCGCGGCGACTGGTATGTGGGGCGGCCGGTGATGGTGACGCGTAATGACTACGGCACCCGCGTATTCAATGGCGATATCGGGCTGACGCTGGCGGATCCGGCGCGGCCGGACTCGCTGCGGGTGTATTTCCTCGAAGGCGACGAGGTGCGCAGCGTGCTGGCGACGCGCCTGCGTCACGTCGAGACGGCATACGCCATGACGGTGCACAAGTCGCAAGGTTCTGAGTTCGCGCACACCGTGCTGGTGCTGCCCAAAGCGGGCGGCGCGATGCTGGCACGCGAACTGGTCTACACCGGGATCACGCGGGCAAGCAGGCAATTCACGCTGGTGTCGCCGGCCAGCGCGGTGCTGGCCGAAGCGGTCAAGCGCAAGACCCAGCGCGCCAGCGGCTTGAGGAAGATGCTGGAAGGGTGAAGCGCGCCGGTCTTAGGCGCGGCGGTGGCGCGCCTTGGTGTGCTTGGCGATGCGGGTGCGCGCCGACGCCTTGGCGGCGCGGCCTTCGGCACGCGGATGGGCGCGCGCGACGCGGACGTCTTCGCCGGCCATGAAGCGGCGGATCGACACCGCGTCGAAGGCGCGCACCGACGACGCCCCGGCATTGAGCAGCACCAGGGTGGCGTTCTTGCCGGCTGCCTTGATGCGCATGATCAGGCAGCGCCCGGCTTCTTCGGTATAGCCGGTTTTCGACAGGCCGATGTCCCAGCCCTTGGCGCCGACGAAGCGGTTGGTGTTGTGGTATTCGACGCCGCGGCCATTGATGTTGATGATCTCTTTCGAGTCGGTCGTGATGCGGGCGATTTCCGGGTAGGCCGAAGCGGCGAGTGCCATCTTTACCATGTCGGACGCATTCGAGCGGTTGTTCGGCGACAGGCCGGTCGGCTCTTCGATCGAAGTCTGGGTCATGCCGAGCGCGGCGATCTTGGCCTTGACGGCGGCCTTGAAGGCCGCGGTGCCGCCCGGGTAGGTGCGGCCGAGCGACGCGGCGGCGCGGTTATCCGACGACATCAGCGCCAGCTGCAGCACGTCGCGGCGGGCGATGCTGGCGCCGACCGGCACGCGCGAGGTGCTGTGCTTGAGCACGTCGACGTCTTCCTTGTCGATCGAGATCGGCGCGTCCATGTCCTGCTTGGCATCGAGCACGACCATCGCGGTCATCAGCTTCGTCAGCGAGGCGATCGGGACGATGGCGTTGGCGTTTTTTTCGATCAAAACCTTGCCGGTATCGTCTTCGACGACGAGAACCGATTGCGATCCGTACGCACCGGCAATGGCGGACGCGGCGGAGACCGTCAACAGGACGGTGGCGAATAATTTTTTCATCTGGGCAGTTTGGTGGGGTGTGGCGGTTCAATGTCGGGCGCCAGGGACGAGGGCGCTGCGCGAAATGAAAATAATCTGATTGTGAGGCGCTCTGGCTTTGGAGCAACTTTAGCCGTAAAGCAACTGCTTAGCCTAAGACGATATCACCAAGCCCCCGGGTGTGTCTATGGCGCACAAGTAGAAAGCTCCCTATTATGACAATTTCATGTGAAAAAGGCCCTGCGCTGCGGCAGAGCCTTTTCAATTAGACAAGCTGCGGCGGTAAATTACTTGAACTGGTAAATCTTGTCGAACTCGGCGCCGTCGTCAAAATGCTTTTTCTGCGCCTGTTTCCAGCCGCCGAACAATTCGTCGACGGTGAACAGGGCGATCGGCTTGTGGTTGGCGGCGTATTTCTTCGACACGCTGGCGGAGCGCACGCGCATGAAGTGCTTGGCGCCGATCTCCTGGCCAGCTTCGGAGTACAGGAACTCCAGATAAGCTGTCGCCTGCTTGCGCACGCCGCGCCGGTCGACCACCTTGTCGACGACGGCCACCGGCGACTCGGCCAGGATCGAGGTCGGCGGGTAGACCACTTCGAAGTTGTCGCCGAATTCCTGGCGCACCAGTTGCACCTCGTTTTCGAACGTCACCAGGGCGTCGCCGATTTCGCGCTGCGTGAAGGTGGTGGTGGCGGCGCGCCCGCCGGCGTCGAGCACCGGCACATTCTTGAAGAGGCGACCGACCAGTTCGCGCGCCTGCGCTTCGGTGCCGCCTTTTTTCAATACCGAACCCCAGGCGGCCAGGTAAGTGTAACGGCCGTTGCCGGCGGTCTTCGGGTTGGGGATCACCACCTTGACGCCAGGCTTGGCAAGGTCGTCCCAGTTTTTGATTTGCTTCGGATTGCCTTTGCGCACCAGAAATACCATGGTCGAGTAGTAAGGCGCGGCGTTGTGCGGGAATTTTTTGGCCCAGTCCTGGACCACCAGGCCGCGGTCGGCCAGCATGTCGATGTCGTTGGCCTGGTTCATCGTCACCACCGACGCCTCGAGCCCGTCCGCCACCGAGCGCGCCTGCTTGCTCGAGCCGCCGTGCGACTGCTTGATGACGACGGTTTCGCCGGTCTTTTTCTTGTGCTCGGCGATGAAGGCCGGGTTGATTTCCTTGTACAGTTCGCGCGCCACGTCGTATGACACGTTGAGCAATTCGACGTCGGCGGCGCGCGCCGCACTGGTGGCAAAGGGCAGCGACAGCGCGCCCAGGACCAGGCTCATGGCGAGGATCCGGCGGCGTGGGTGGAACGGCGTAGCAATGGTCATCTTGTCCTCGCGTGTGCGGTGTTGGTAGTAGAGAAAAGCATGGTCCGGAATGCGGCCGGAAAACGGAAGTACTATTTTGTCATATGCTTAAAACCTGCTGTTGCAGCGGCGCGTCAACCTTGACGCCGAAGTTTAGCTCAGCCGGCAACGTGCTCGTCTTCAGTGTATAGTTAAAGGGTATGCACATTGAAAGGTAGTAATACCTTTTTCTCGAAACCATTGCTTATTGTTTATTACCATGGGTACAACCGTCCGCCCTGCGGCACTCGAAGACGCGGCTGCCGCTTGCGTCGTGCTGCGCCGTTCGATCCAGGAATGCTGTCAACAGGACCACCAGGACGACAGCGCCAGGCTCGACGCCTGGCTCGGCAACAAGACCCCGGCCACGATCGGTAGCTGGATCGCCTCGCCGACCAATCATATGCTGGTGGCGGTGCGCGATGGCGCACTGGTGGGCGTTGCGCTGTTGACACAATCGGGCAAGTTGCCGCTGTGTTATGTGTTGCCGGAATTTCAGCATTGCGGCGTCGGCAAAGCGTTGCTGGACAGCGTAGAGGCGAAAGCGCGCGCATGGGGAATCGGCGCCTTGAGCCTCAAGAGCACCGCCGGCGCCTGTGACTTTTTCGCCCGCAATGGCTATACCAACGGCGGCATGGAAAAAACCTGCTATGGCCTCGAATGCAGCCTGTTCTGGAAAAAGCTGAACGCCGCGCCGGGTGCGGACGCCGCTGGTGGCAAGCGCTTCTGCAACTGCAACGCGCCATAATTGCTCTTCGGCCACGTTACGCTTTGATTCCCCCGCGCAGGCGCCTTGCGTTATAGTGGCCGGGTTTCATTGATGGGTACCTTATGGCTTCGCGCAGAGAATTTCTACACCAGGGCTTATGCCTGTCCACGCTTGGCGCGTTCTCAGTGCCGTTGACCGGCTGTGCTGCCACCAGCGCCGCCTCGAAAGCGTCCACGGCAACAGCCGCGGGGACCGATGCCGGCCGCAGCGCCAATGTGGCGTCGCGAACCCCCGACCGGACTCACATACTGGCCGAGCCGGCCGGCATGGCGCCGCCGCCCGATATCTTCGACGCCCAGGCGCTCGACCTCGAATTCTGGCTCAAGCCGCGTACCTTGTCGGTGATCCGCCCGCAAAGCGGCGAAAAGGCAAAGGTGCTGTATTGGCGTGACGGCGAGGTAATCGACTCGGCTTACCAGGAGCTGTGCCACATCCTGCGCGACGTCAACGGCAAGGAAACCGCGCCGATCGATCCGAAACTGTTCGAGACGCTGTGGGGCACCCAGGCCTTCGTGGCGCGCTACGGCATCGAGCAGCCGCTCGAAATCCTGTCGGGCTACCGCACCGCCAAGTCGAACGCCAGGCTGATCGAGCAGGGCGTGCCGGCCGCGCGCCAGTCGCTGCATATCGAGGGCAAGGCGGCCGACATCCGGATCGCCAACTTGAACGCCGAAGTGCTCGGCGGCCTGGTGCGCAGCTTCCGCCAGGGCGGGGTTGGTTTCTACTACCGTGCCGGTGCGAACGGCGGCTGGATCCATGCCGACACCGGCCTCAAGCGTAGCTGGAAAGGCTAGCGTCGGCGGCTCGCCTTAAAGCGGGCTCGGCAAAACTTGGCGGCGTTTTTGTTGTCTCACCCTCGATCCTGCCAGTCGGCGGGCCGGGGCGCCGCCGGTGGTGGCGTTACAACCACAGCAACCAGGAGGTAGTAATGGCAACGATGAACATCCCTTCGACCGAGCGGCGCCACATTCCGGAACGGCGCACCACGGCCAGCGGCGCCGGCCACAATGCCGGCTTGTCGGCGGTTGGCTACATTGCGATGGCCTTGCTGATCGTCGGCGGGCTGAACTGGGCGCTGGTGGGCCTGCTCAGTTTCGATCTGGTGGCCACGCTGTTCGGCACCCAGAGCACGTTGACGCGGCTGGTCTACATCCTCGTCGGCGTGTCGGCGTTGTATGCGATCTACCTGGTCAGCCGCTGGGGGAGCCGGTCGGACGGCTAGCGGGCCGGCCGCAGCCGTCTTACCATGCCTGGAAGGAACATGCGCGCACGTTGAATGGGTGACGAACAGCATGGTGAATTTTATTTCCTTCCACAGCGCCTGCAATTGCTCCTGCATCTGGCAGCGGGTGAGGGCGTCGAGGGCGGCGAGCGGTTCGCCCATCAACAAAATGTCAGGCTGCATCGCCAGGGCGCGGGCGATTGCCACGCGCGCCTCCATGCCGCCCGACAGGGTGTGCGGATAGGCGTCGACAAACGCCGACAAGCCGACCTTGGCCAGCCAGTGCAGGGCACGCGCTTTGGCGTCGGGCCGCGCCATGCCGCTTGCCAGCAAGGGAAACATGACATTGCCCTTGACCGTTTTCCACGGCGGTAACTGGTCGAATTCCTGGAACATGACGATGCGGCCGGGACCGGGCCGCAGGATCGGCTGGCCGTTCAGCAACAAGCTGCCGGCGTGCGGGGCGATGAAGCCGCCAACGGCCTTGAGCAAGGTCAATTTGCCGCAGCCGGACGGCCCCAGCAGCACGAAGCGGTCGCCGCGGTAGACGTCGAAACTGACGTCGTCGGTGGTGCGCACGGTGCCCCGGGCACCGGCGTACTCGAGCGTGACGCCCAGCGCGCGCAGCAGCGGGTCGGTCGTCACCAACTGGAATGGCCGTACGTTCATGTCAGCTCCCGGCGGCAAGTGCAGGATGGTCGAAGAAATAATCGCGCCAGCTCTTCGGCTGGTTGTTCAACGCGCCCGCCTTGAACATGAATTGCCCCATGCCGAGCGTATTTTGCGGGGCCACCTTGAACTCGACCTGGGGATTCCTGATCACTTTCAGCAGGAAAGCGCGGTCGATACTGCTCTTGTTGACGCGCAAATAGGAGTCGACCGCCGCTGCCGCATTGTTTGCGATCGAGGCAGCCGCTTCGGCCAGCGCGTCGACCAGGGCGCGGTACGTCAAGTGGGCGTTGATCTCGGTCTGGCCGGCGATCACGGCGGCGGCTGCATCGGCATGCGGAATCGATTGCGTCAGGCGGTCGAGCCGCTTGAATTCGCCGATGCCCCATTGCTTCGCCGCCGCCATCTGCAGGATGCGCGCCTGCACCGATACGATCGATGCCGGCAGCGCGATGCGGTCGACGTCGGTGAAATCGGCAATCGTTTTCACCTTGGGATTGGTGCTGACCAAATAATAGGGGAAGTTGCCGAGCGACGCGACGCCCTTGACGTTCTGCCTGCCGGCAGTGCGGTCCCAGATCGTCAACAGCGGGCCGACGCCGGCGCCGGCAATGTCGATCGAGCCCGACAGCAGCGCGTCGTTGACGGCGCCCCCGCCTGACAGCTTGATCCAGTCGACGTCGATCTTGACGCCGTTTTTCAGGCCGTGCTTTTCGATCAGCTTCTGGTCCTGGGCAACGTTGAGTAACAGGTAGACCACGCCGAACTGCTCGGCGATGCGAAGTTTTCCTTCGGCATGGGCGGGAGCGGCGGCAATCAACGTGGCCAGGGTCAGGGCGGCGAAGGTGGACAGCAGATGGGTCATGACAAGTCTTTCATAATGGTGCATGGGTACCAGGCATTCAAAAGGGAACGTCGCCCTCGATGGTGGTGCGGTACAGCTTGCGGCGCTGGTCTTGCGGGCAGCCGGCAGCGAGGTGCATCACCGAGCGGTTGTCCCAGAACACCATGTCGCCGTCGCGCCACTGATGGCGGTAAATGTGCTCTGGCCGGGTGCTGTGATCGAACAGTTCGTCCAGCAGCGCGCGGCTATCCTTGTCCGGCAAGCCGATGATGCGGGTGGTGAAATGCTTGCTGACGAATAGCGCCCGGCGCCCGGTCTCAGGGTGGGTGCGCACGATCGGATGCACCGCCGGCACCACTTCGTCGATCTGGGCCTGGGTCAAATTCGGGCGCCACGGATTGCGCCGTTGCAGCTCTGCATACTTGGCCAGGTAGCTGTGTTCGGCGCTGACCCCTTCCACCGCGCGCTGCAGGTAGGGCGGCAGCGCTTCCCATGCGGTATGCTGGTTGGCGAACAGCGTGTCGCCCCCTTAGGTCGGCAACTCCTGCGCTTGCAGCATCGAGCCCAGGCTCGGTACCGCCTTGTATGACAGGTCCGAGTGCCAGTAATGGCCGGCGTCGCCAAGCCCGATCGGCTGACCGTCTTGCACGATGTTCGAAATGATCAGCACCTCGGGATCGCTCGGCAACTGGAACTGGCGCAGCACGTGGATCTGCAAGGGGCCGAAGCGGCGGCTGAATTGAACCTGCCGGGATGGCGTGATGCGCTGGTCGCGAAACACCAGCACGTGGTGTTCGAGGTGGGCGCGGTGCAGCGCGGCCAAGTCGCTGTCGCCGAGCGGGCGGGCCAGGTCGAGGCCGATGACGTCGGCGCCCAGCGGCGCGTCGAATGGCTCGACACGGATAGTTTGCAGCGGTGGGACCAATTTTTGGCCGGTTACGGCGACTTGCGGTGAGTTGCAACCGGTTCGGCGAGCTCGTCAAGAATCGGGCACTCCGGCCGGTTGTTGCCCTGGCAGCATGCGGACAGTTGCAGCACCTGGTCGCGGATGGACTGCAGTTTCTCGATGTCGCAGTCGAGCTCCGTGACGTATTGGCGCGCCAGCGCTTTGACGTCCGCGCTCTTGCGATCCTGGTCCTTCCACAGTCCCAATAACGTCTTGATGCGCTCGACCGAAAAGCCAAGCTCGCGTGAACGCTTGATGAAGCGAAGCGTTTGCACATCGTTTTGAGCATATTGGCGATAGCCGACCCCGGTGCGGCCGGCCCTGGCGACCAGGCCGATGCTTTCGTAGTAGCGGATGCGCTTGGCGTTGACGCCGGAAGCTTGCGCTGCCTGGCCGATGGTCATGCTGTTGATCATGTTGATAGCCATGCTCCGGTTATTTCTGGATCGTTGCGGCCGGCTTCCAGCGGCGCAGCAGCAGCGCGTTCGACACCACGCTGACGCTCGAGAGCGCCATTGCCGCGCCGGCAATCAGCGGATCGAGGTAGCCAAAAGCGGCCAGTGGAATCCCCACGATGTTATAGGCGAAGGCCCAGCCCAGGTTCTGCCTGATCTTTTGGTAGGTTTTTTTCGACACGTCGATCGCTTCCGCGACCAGCTGCGGGTCGCCGCGCATCAGCGTGATGGCGGCGGTATGCATCGCGACCGCGCTGCCGGTGGACATGGCAACCCCGAGGTCGGCCGCCGCAAGCGCGACGGCGTCGTTGATGCCGTCGCCGACGAAACACACTTTCTGGCCCGCCTGTTTCAGTTCGGCGACAATGCGCGCCTTGTCCAGCGGCAGCAAACTGGCCCTGACGTCGGCAATCCCGACTGCCTCGGCCACGAAACGTGCCGCGCCGGCATTGTCGCCCGTGAGCATGAGGGACTTGATGCCCATCTGGTCGAGCCTGGATACCGCCGCCTGCGCGGTTGGCTTGACCGTGTCGCCAAAAACGAGCAGGCCACCTGGTTCGACGCCGCTGTCACCTTTGACGGCAAGCCAGGAAACAGTGCGGCCCGCATTCTCGTGCTGCGCGGCGAGCTGGTCCAGCGTGGTGGTCGCAACGCCGAGTTCTTGCATCAGGCGCGCGTTGCCAAGGAAAACGGTCATGCCTTCGACGTCGGCCTGGACGCCGCGCCCCGCCAGCGCCTTGGCGTTCGCGCCGGCAAGTAAATCGATCCCGCGCTGTGATGCCGCCGCTTCGACCGCACGGGCCAACGGGTGGTCGCTGTATTGCTGGACCGCGCGCGCCAGCTGCAAGAGCTCAATCTCCGGCCGGCTTGCGGCAACAATGGCGACGACGGCCGGTTTCCCTTGCGTCAGGGTACCGGTTTTATCGAAGGCGACGAGCGTGACGGCGTGGGCGGTTTCCAGCGCCTCGGCGTCCTTGATGAGGATGCCGTACCTGGCGGCGACGCCGGTGCCGACCATGATCGAGGTCGGCGTCGCCAGCCCGAGGGCGCAGGGGCAGGCGATGACCATCACCGCTACCGCATTGAGCAAGGCCTGCTGCCAGTCGCCATTGGCCAGGCCCCAGCCGGCAAACGTCAGCGCCGCGATCGCCAGCACCACCGGCACGAAGACCGCGCTGACCCGGTCGACCAGGCGCTGGATCGGCGGTTTGACCGCCTGCGCGTCTTCCACCATCTTGATGATCTGCGACAGCATCGTCGCGCCACCGACGGCAGTTGCCTGTGCCACCAGCACGCCATCGGCGTTGACGGCGCCGGCGGTGAGCAGGTCGCCCACGGTTTTTG
The DNA here is from genome assembly GCF_002760665.1 of Massilia psychrophila. Classification (GTDB taxonomy): domain Bacteria; phylum Pseudomonadota; class Gammaproteobacteria; order Burkholderiales; family Burkholderiaceae_D; genus JAFCUW01. Next base: position 97,965 of record NZ_PDOB01000009.1, read on the forward strand.
CAACCGGCAGGCTCTCGCCGGTCAGCAGCGATTGATCGAGGTCGCTGCTGCCTTCGAGGATCACGCCATCGACCGGCACGCGGCCGCCAGGACGTACGATGAAAGTGTCGCCGCGCCGCACCATCGCTATCGGCACCTCGCTGTCGACGCCGTCGCGCCGCACGATCGCGGTGGCGGGGCGCAGCGACTCGAGCGCGCGGATTGCCGCGACGGTCTGGTACCTGGCGCGCTCTTCCAGCCACTTGCCCAGCAGGACCAGGGTAATGATGACGGCCGACGATTCGAAATAGAGATGCTGCATGCCGGCGTGGCTGCGCTGCGTCCACAGCAGGACCAGCGACAGGCCATACGCGGCGGAGGTGCCGAGCGCCACCAGCAAGTCCATATTGCCGGCGCCGGCGCGCAGCGCCTTCCAGCCGGCCTTGTAGAAACGGCCACCGAGCCAGAACTGCACCGGGGTTGCCAGCGCCAGTTGCGCCCAGCCGGGAAGCGCCCAGTCTTTGCCAAACGGCATGGCCAGCATGGCAAGGATCAAAGGCAGGCTGAGCAGGGCCGATGCCGCCACCCGCCACCACGACGGCATCGCACCGGCGATTTCCGCCGGCGCGCCGTCTTGCGCCAGAGCCGCCTCATAACCGGCTTTTCTGACGGCGCTAAACAGCGCATCGACAGTCACCCCTTCCTTTGACGTCACGTGGGCCTTTTCGGTGGCGAGATTGAGCGAGGCATGCTCGACGCCCGGAACGGCGTTCAAGGCCTTTTCCACACGCGCCACACACGAGGCGCACGTCATGCCGCTGACCTTGAAACTGAGGTCGATCGATGTGCTTGTTGGTGACAGGGCGGACTTCATGCAATTTTCCCGAACAAATTTTTACAGTCTTCACCATACGGCTTCCAGCGATGGGAAGGTCAAGCGTGTTCTGCTAGGCCGGACCGAGCATGCGGGCCAGGGGCCGCGATGCGCGCAAGCGCTCCTTCCACCAGGTAAGGGCGGCTCCCGCCTCGCCAGTCCGCCACGCAAGATACAGCGTCTCGTCGGGCTTGGCTTCTTCGACCTGTTTTTCGATCAATGCGCCGCGCGCGATGTCCGCGCGCACCCAGGCTTGCGGCAGGAAGCCGAAGCCCATGCCGGCAAGCTGGAACTGGTACTTCGTCTGCATGTCCGGCACCGCCACCGTGTCCTGGCCGAACAACAATCCGACCGTGCGTGCCTGCAGCAGCCTGGCCGAGTCCGCCACCGAGACAGCCCGGTACTGGCCCAGGTCGGCCTTGCCCAGGACGTGCGCAACAGTTGCCAGCGGGTGGTGCGGGGCGACGACGAAGACGAACGACAGCGTGCCGAGCGGCTCGGCCGTGTAGCCGCCGCCGGAGGGGCCATCGCCGGCGGCGCCTACAGCCAAGTCGGCGCGCCGGTCCAGCAGCGCTTCCCAGGTACCCGACAGCTGCTCCTTGACGAGGCGCACCCGGGTCTGGTCGGCGACTTCGTAAAAAGCCGCCAGGTCGTCCAGCAACCCGGCGGGCGAGAGCATCGAATCGATGGCGATGGTGATCTCGGTTTCCCAGCCGCAGGCGACCCGGCGCACCCGGCGTTCGAGGTCGCCGGCGACTTTCAGCAGGTGGCGCCCTTCCTTGAGCAATTCCTGGCCGGCCGGCGTGAGCGCCACCCGCGGGCCGAACCGTTCGAACAATTGCACGCCGAGGTCTTCCTCGAGCTTGGTGACCGTGTACGAAATGGTGGAAGGCACGCGAAACAATTCCTTGGCCGCGGCCGAGAACGACCCGCGCCGCGCGATGGCGTCGACTGTAAACAAGGCGTCAAGGCTCAGTTTTAACATTGAATTTTTTCGAAAATGGGTACGTCCAATAATACTTTACATGGGGTCGCTCCGGGCGAGCGTGAGGCACAAGCTTCCAGCATGCGCCGCGGCAATGCTCGGGCTCGAAGCTTGACAAGCGCGCTGCAAAAATGCCGATGGCGATAGAATCGGCGTGCGCCGCGACCGCGCTAAGTTACGGGGAGATAAGTGCCATGAATCAGCAATCCGATACCGCCCTGGAGGTCGTCGTCGTGCCGCGCACCCATGATCTGGGCGATCAATTCATCGTGCGGCGCGCCCTGCCGAGCAAGCAGCGGCGCATGGTCGGGCCGTTCGTCTTTCTCGACCAGATGGGGCCGCATGTTTTTTCCGCCGGACAGGGACTCGATGTGCGTCCGCATCCGCATATTGGGCTGGCGACCGTGACGTATCTGCTCGATGGTGAAATCATGCACCGGGACAGCCTTGGAACGGTGCAATCGATCCGCCCTGGCGCTGTCAACTGGATGAGCGCCGGCAAAGGCATCGTCCACTCGGAGCGTACCGCGCTTGACCAGCGCCAGGCCGGATCAAGCCTGTTCGGCCTGCAATGCTGGGTTGCGCTGCCGCGCGAACTGGAGGAGACGGAACCCGCTTTTTCGCACACGAGCGCCAGTGAGCTGCCGGTGGTGGAAGGCGAGGGCGCCACGGCGCGCGTGATTGCCGGCCGGTTTTTCGGCCAGGCCTCGCCGGCGCCGGCAAGTTCGCCGCTGTTCTACGTCGACCTGCAGTTGCAGCCCGGTGCGCGGCTGGCCATGCCATCGGAATACGCCGAGCAGGCGCTGTACATCGTCGACGGGTCGCTCGACCTGGGGCGCGACGGCAGCTTCGGTGCCGGCCAATTGCTGGTACTTAAACCGGGCGCCACGCTGACCCTGGCCGGCGGCGGTTCCGGTGCGCGCGTGATGCTGCTGGGAGGCGAGCCGATGGACGGCCCGCGCTATCTCACCTGGAATTTCGTTTCCAGCTCGGTCGAGCGGATCGAACAGGCCAAGGCGGATTGGAAGGCGCAAGCGTTTCCGCCAGTGGCGGGCGAAACGGAGTTCATTCCATTGCCGGATTCGCCGGACAAACCGGTCCACTATCCGTAAGACGGCAGATATCGATGACTGACCATGCAGGCTATGCGCCGTCGAACGGGGTAACTATGAACTGGCTGTTCTGACAGATGGGCTCGGTCCCCTTCGTCGGTGGCGGCTTCGGCCACATTGATGCCTGCGCCGAAAAAACTCGACCACTGCGGCAAACCGGGAGCCTGGCATCGCATCCGGCCAAAATCACCCCGATCGGGCGACATATTTATCGATCCCTGCTTCAAGAAAGGAGCGTAAAAATGTTCACCTTGGCCGACCGAACCACGTTCCTTGGACTCTGTGTCGCACTTGGCATCGGCCTTCTGGTTGGCGCGGAGCGCGAACGCCGCAAAGATACGAGCCCAACGCGAAATGCGGCCGGCATTCGGACCTTTTCTGTCGCGGCCATGCTCGGAGCGATCAGCGTCCTGCTCGGTGGTGGAATGGTCACGGCGGTCACAGCGCTGATTGTCGGCGCCGGGGCATTGGTCGCGTATCAGCGGACACACGATCAGAATCCTGGTTTGACGACTGAGTTTGCACTACTCTTGACGTGCTTGCTGGGCGGTTTTGCGATTCGCAATCCAGTCCTGGCCGCTGCTGTGGGCGTTGTCCTTGCCCTGCTGCTGGCAGAACGCTATCGGATCCACCATTTCGTGCGCAATGTGCTCACAGAGCAAGAACTAAGCGACATTATCTTCTTTTCTGCCATGGCCTTGATCGTGTTGCCGCTGGCTCCAGACCGCTACATGGGGCCGTTCGATGCACTCAATCCTCACGCGCTGGTGCTCCTGGTCGTCCTGGTCATGGCGATCAGCGCCCTTGGCTATGTTGCCATGCGCTCACTGGGGGCGCGTTATGGCCTGCCACTGGCTGGCTTCGCTTCGGGTTTTGTTTCCAGCACCGCGACCATTTATTCCATGGGCGAACGCGCTTCACGACAAGAATCCGTCATGAGTGGCGCCGTCGCCGGGGCATTGTTCTCCTCTGTTGCAACGATGATTCAGATGGCAGTTGTCATCGGGATGGTGCAATCATCGTTATTGATTGCGTTGATGCTGCCGTTGATTTTCGGCGGCGTGGCAGCCGGCGGCTACGGGCTGATCTTCTTCATGACGAAGATGCCACCCAGCGGCGGCGAAGACCGGGAACTCGATGTGGGACGCGCCTTCGATCTCAAAATGGCCGCGCTGTTTGCCGCACTGATTGGACTGATCGTGCTTGGGACAGCCGGACTGAACGCTTGGTTGGGCGCGCGTGGCATGTTGCTGGGCGCTGCACTGACTGGCTTGATCGATGCGCATGCGACCGCGGCATCGGCTGCCTCGCTGACGGCCGCGAACAAGATTTCAATAGATCAGGCAATAGGTCCGATTCTTGTGGGCCTCACCACCAATACCATGATGAAAGCGGTAGTTGCCTTCAAATCGGGAGGGACTCGTTATGCAGCGCACATCGTACCGGGGCTCGCATTAATGATCATTGCAGTCTGGCTTGGCGCATGGGTAGGCAATTAAATGCTTGCTCAACGCTCATGTCGGCGTACAGGAAAAGGCGAGTCGCGTTGACCGCAGCTTCGTGATGCGAGGAGAGCATAGGTCAGGCGTGTCGAACTTAGTATCAGAATGATGGTGTTCGTGTGGCTTGGATGCGCGCTGCAAACTGCGCTTGCAGCGTGTCGCCGAATTACCTGTCAGGCGCCATGCGGCAGCCCCAGGTTCTGGTTCGCCGGTATGGCGATGTCCATCAATATCGGTTTTGGCAGCTTGAGCGCCGCCATCAGCGCGCCGAAATCTTCCTTGCTGCGATTGGCGAGGCGGGCGTTGTGGCGCTTCTCCCATCCGATGGTCGACACCGACTGCCCCTTGTAGTCGTGACCGGGCCACACGCGGGTCGTATCAGGCAGCGCAAACAGCTTGCCGATGACGCTGTCGTACAGCGCTTGCGAGCTGCCGCTTTGGAAGTCGGTGCGTCCGCAGCCGTCGATCAGCAACGTGTCGCCGGTAAAAACGTTGCCGCGCCAGACATAGCTGACGCTGCCCGCGGTGTGGCCGGGTGTGTGCAGCACCTCAATCCGTTCGTCGGCACCGAAGCGGATGACATCGCCGTCTTTCAGCTGCACTTCAGCAGGCATAATGCCGCAGCCGGATGGCACCGCGGCTCGGGCGCCGGTGACGTCAACCAGCTTGCCGGCCGATGTCACATGGTCGGCATGCGCGTGGGTTTCCAGCACATAGGCAAGCTTCAAACCGAGCCGCTCGAGATGCGCCAAATCACGCTGCCAATGGCGCTCGACCGGGTCGATGATAACGGCCGACGTATTGTCGTCGGCGACCAGGATGTAGGAAAACGTCGACGAGTCGACATCGAACAGCTGAACAGGATTGACATTCATTGCGAATCTCCAGAGGCGAGGTTAAAGGCAGTTCAAAAGGTCGACTTGACGATCATGCCGACGGCAACCGCCGCCGCCACACAAGCGAAGCCGATCTGAAGATGGGGACCGGCCAGGCGCGCCGAGACGACGCGCCCGCCCAGCATGCCGGCCAGCGCGCCGGCCGAAAACGGCATGGCGACGCGCCACGCCATGCCGCCGGTGGCGGCGCTGGCGACGACACCGGTCACCGAAACGAGGGCAATCACTGCCAGCGAGGTTGCCACGACCGAGCGCATCGCCAGGTCGGTGTAGCGCTGCAATGCAGGCACCATGACAAACCCGCCGCCGACGCCGAGCAGACCGGACAGCAGGCCGGCGATGGTGCCCGACAAGGCCAACGCGCGCGCGCAACTGCTGGTCCAGATGAAACGGCCAGTCCCGCCATCGCGCTTGCAGGGATGCGGCGAATCGACATCGGCCGCGAGGGCTACCGCCGGGCGCATCGCCTGGCGCAAGGTGCGAAATGCCACCAGCAGCAGGATCATCGCGAACAGGACGCTGAGCCAGCGGTTGTCGAGCCGATGTGCCAGCCACATGCCGAGCGGCGACAGCAGCATGCCGGACACGGCGATCAGCATGGCGGCGCGGTAGCGCACGATACCTTCGCGCAGGCCGAGCACGGCGCCGAGCGCGGCCGCCATGCCGACCGCCAGTAAACCAATCGGGCCGGCCTGGGCAACGCTCATCTGGATGCCGAACACCAGCAGCGGCACCGCCAGGATGCCACCGCCGGCGCCGGTGAGCGCGAGGATGACGCCCACCACCAATCCCAGTGCGAGCACGGTCAACATGGTGGGTTTCCCTTAGACGGCTTGCTTGCCGCGTGCCGCCAAGCGTTCCAGCAATGCGAAGATCACCATGCCGGCGACCATCGCGCCAGCAAAAATGAGCGGCTTGCTGCCGCCGCTGGCGAGCGATGCCAGCGCCGGGCCGGGGCAATAACCGGCCAGTCCCCAGCCGGCGCCGAAGGCCAGCCCGCCCAGCACCAGCCGACGGTCGATATGGGTTGCTGTCGGCAGGCGCATGGCGTCGCCGAGCAGCGACCTGTCGCGCCCCGCGGCAAACCGAAACGCGACCAGTCCGACCAGGATCGCGCCGCCCATGACGAAACCAAGCGACGGGTCCCAGGACCCGGCCAGATCGAGAAAGCCGATGACCTTTGATGGATCGGTCATGCCGGAGACGATCAGGCCAATGCCGAAGACCAGGCCGGCAAGCAGTGCCATGATGATGTGCATGATGCGCTCCTTATCCGATGAGGTGACGAACGATGAAAACGGTGACGAAGCCGGCCGCCATGAAGGCCGCTGTCGCCACCAGCGAACGGGGCGAGCGTCGCGACAGTCCGCATACGCCGTGGCCGCTGGTGCAGCCGGCGCCATAGCGCGTGCCGATGCCGACCAGCAAGCCGGCGACCACCAGGGTTGCGGTCCCGGCGTCGACCTGCACTGCGGGCAGCGGGGCGAACAGGCCGTAGGCGGCAGGGGCAGCGACCAGGCCGAGCAGGAATGCGACGCGCCAGCCGATGTCGCCCTTTGGCCATTGCAGCAGGCCGCCAAGGATGCCGCTGATGCCGGCAATGCGGCCGTTGAACAACAAGAACATTGCTGTGGCCAGTCCGATTAATGCACCACCGGCCAAGGAGGTCCACGGCGTAAAACTTGTCCAGTCGATCATCATGATGTTGCTCCCATTGTTGCGCCGTCGGTTTTTTTACAATACAGCTGGTACAGCACCTGCATCACTGCCATCGCCTCGCTACTGGCGATGCTGTAGAAGATCTGCTTGCCTTCGCGCCGCGTCGTCACCAGTGCTTCGTCGCGCAGCACGCCAAGCTGCTGGGAGAGCGTTGGCTGCTGGATTCCCAGGATGCTTTCGAGCTCGCTGACGCAAAGAGGGCCTTGCGTGAGCTGGCACAGCAGCAGCAACCGGTCAGGGTTGGCGAGCACTTTCAACAGGCCGCATGCCTGCAATGCCGCCGCGTGCATTGCGGCGGGGTCGAACTGGACGGGTTGCTTCATGATGGATCGTTCCTTGCAGTCAATTTGTACGCATATATTATATTCCTAAATAAACTATAATTCAATATAGGGTATTTTGAGGGTGGTGCGGGCTGCAGCGCACCGCGCATCAGCCTCCTCGACGCCAATGTCAAGGTGGAACAAGCGACCGCCTATCGTGGTCGACAATGTTGCCGACGGTGACGCGCGTCGCCAGTACGGGCGCCGCGTTGACCGCCTTGAACACCCACAAGTGAAACGGCGCCAGGTTCACCGCGATGAACGCCCCCCCCCCCCGACAGCTCGGGCAGCCAGCGCAGCCGCTCCAGCGACAGTTCGATCTGCGGCACGCGCGATGCCAGCGGCACGTTTAGCGCCGCCAGCTTCTGGCGTTAGTCCTGCGCCGCCACGCTCGCCATAAAAGCGTTTGAGCCACTGGCGCTCGTCGTCGGGCGATGCGGGTGCGTTCGATTGCCAGCTTCCGCTCCATCTCGGCCAAGCTGGCCATGACGTGAAAGAAGAACCTGCCGGATGGTGTCCCGGTGTCAATGGTATCGGTGAAGCTCTTGAACTGGACGCCTTGCTTGTGCAGTTCGCCGACCAAATCGACCAGGTTCTTGACGCTGCGGCCAAGGCGATCCAGTTTCCAGGCGGCAAGAGTGTCGCCGTCACGCAGCATTTCCAGCGCCTTGGGCCCTGGCATGCTGATCGGCTATGCGCGCGTCTCGACGCGTTGACCAAGGCCGGTTGCCAAAGGATCTTTGAGGACAAGATCAGCGGCAGCCGCGCCGAGCGGCCTGGACTGGCCAAATGAGTATGCGATCGCGCGTCATCGCTCAGCGACCAATTGCCTCATCGAAACAAGAAATCCCGGCCATTGCGACGAGATCGACTGCCCATAAGCCTGGCCGAAACTCTCCTGAAAATCGTCGCCGTTCAAGATACCTTTCAATGCCAACTTAAAGGCTGTCGGATTTTTGTCGTTCAGATACCATACGAACAAGGCGGCCTCCTGGTAAAAAATCGGAGCCCGCAGGTCGTAGCTGGCTGCAGTTCGATTGCGAAACACGCTGCCGGACTCGGCAGGATCGAAGGACTTGCCATCCAGGATGCTTTGCGCCGCTTCTGCCGGCGTCGCCGACAATCCCGCCCCATCGGACGTCATGACAGCGACGCCTTCTTTGAACCATGCCGGCACGCGAAGGTAAGCAATTATTCCGGCACGTTGATATAGCAGTAAGTGTGCAAGTTCATGGGTAAGGAATCCGTCAGCTGGCACGCCACGGTGTTGTTCTCGTTGCAATATCAGATCTTCATTCATGAAGATCGAATCACCAGACTGCGTGGCGGGATCCTTATTGTTACCAAGTACAAAGGCAACTACGCATTCGGTCGTGCAGACAAACACGCGTGGTGGGTGGGTGAATTTGACCCCATGAGCTTGCTCTACTACTTCAATTGAGTGCCCAATCTTCGCAGCAAGCCGATCCGCCAGCACTTGCGACCCTGGCAGGTAGCGGACATCGGGATTTGCCGCAGTAGCGATAAACTGATCTCGCGACTTTGTTTGGGCAATAACATGGCTGCAGCCCGCCAATGCGCCGATGCTGGACAAAAAAAGTGGCACCAGTGCCGCCTTGCGGAGTGACCGCCTTACCACGTCATTCCGCTAATTGCGATTTTTCCATGTTCCACGTTCACTCCAATTCTCAAAACTCATTGCCATGGTATCTGTTTGAAAATATGGTTTCAATAACTATTTACGAGAAGACTACGGCCTTGATTCCATGCGGAATGACTTGAAGCCCAGTATGGGCCTGGTCACGCGCTTGATCGCTCGATGGTCTTGTTCAACAATATTGTTAAGGTATTTGACTTGGCGGACAGTGATCACGGCGCGGCCGGCGTTAATCTCGTCGATCGCCGCCTTGTTGGCGCCGCTCTTGCCCATCGCGACCTTGTCCGGCGCGCCGTTCGCTGTCATCGCCTTGTCGAAGAGGCGCCTGGCTGCGGCCATGTCGCGCTTGGCAGTGAGCACGAAGTCGACGGTTTTGCCCTGCTTGTCGACAGCGCGGTAGAGATATTTCCAGATGCCTTTGACCTTGATGTACGTTTCATCCATCCGCCAGATGCCGCCGACCGGACGCTTGTGCTTGCGAGCCATTTTCTCGATGGGCGGCAAGAAACGAATCGCCTACTGCTTGATCTACGAGAGCAATTGGCGCTTCGTCGATCCGGAGCAGCTGAACGACCAAGAGCGCCATCTGATCGACGAGCTGATAGAAACCTGCGGCCATGGACTCATGAATCTTTGAGCGGGACCATCACAATCGGATCCAGACCCTGCTGCCTGCCCTCAATAATGATTTCTTGGCCGAGAATAAGTGCTTCTTCGGCGGCGACACAGCGATTGTCCTGGCCCTGATCGAGTACCGGAAGTCGGTCGATATCGACTTCCTCTGTGCGTCACAGGATGGATACCGCGAGCTGCGCAACACGATCGACAATACTTGCCTGGGCGCGATCTTGTCGCGGCCGGTGGAGCTGGCTCGGGACGTGCGCGCGGACCGCTACGGCATTCGTACGTTCCTGCGCGTCGACGGCATGCCCGTGAAGTTTGAGATCGTCAGCGAGGGTCGCATCCAGATCGCGGGCGAGCTGAATTCGTTGACTGGCGTGCCGGCGCTGACCCGCGCCGACATGTACGCGGAGAAGCTGCTGGCCAACGCCGATCGATACCGCGACAGGGCGGTCGCGAGCCGAGACATCATTGGTAAGCTTAAACCGGCGGAATTTGTCCATCTCCCCATAGGTGTAGCGACTCGCATTTGAAAGCAGGCATGCTCGCGTTCGACGCGTTTTCTGGCTCAAATTAACTGCAAATGACAAGAGGGTCATGCTCACGATATTGGCAAACGTGTTCGCATTCGACGGCAGCGTGCTCACGCTAACTGTAAATGAAATGCTCGTATGTTGACAGTCCGCTTCTAAAGCGTACGGCTGGATCATAGTCCAACAGATTAATTCCTACCTGATATATTCCGTACAACCTTATACTTTGCAAAATGCTTCCAACCTCCATCCGGTTGCTGCGATTCCAAAACGAAGGTCCAATAGCCTCCCTCTGGATCAAAGGTAAAAGTGTCCCGGAAGGTACCGCCTTTGTATGGAAACGTGAACTGCAACATGTTTTCTTTAAGACCGCCTGTACCATGAGGAATGGAATATTTTGCGCCGAAGCTATCCATCCAATGAACAATCAGCGCCTTCGTCGCATGGTCATAGCCGATATACACGTTCGCAGCGTACTTCGCCGGAATCTCAATATCTTGCATTCGCAACTCGGTAAAAGCTCCTAATAGGCTTGGTTTAGCTTCAAGCGAATAAGTCACCGGTTTACCGCGTACGTCACCAGACATCGTCCAGATTCCGTCTAGTTGTTGCAGGAGATTAGGTCTGCTTGCTATGTCCTGCCCGTATGAGAAAGTAGACAGGAACAGCAGAGGAACGGAACAAAAAATACCTATAATTTTTGAGCTGTAATGGATCATTTTATTGGCAGAGAAAAATGTTTGATGTTCGCACGTCCGCTAAGCGATCAACAATTACGCGGACTTGCACGGTAGGTAAACTTCTGAATGGTTGCCTGGCCGAAAGCGGAAGTTGCCTGGGGACGATTCTACCGTACAGGTACACCAATGCGAGGCGCTACCACCGAGACGTTTTTCGCGTCTCAGATGGGCCCAATGGGAGCGAAGCTGCGGTAAGCGACATTTAGTGGCGAGCCGGCACCCCAGAAAATTCGGTCAGCCTAACTTCAATCTGCAAGTTTCTGAATGCGCCCGGCAAGGCGGCCGAACGCTTCATCCACGTACTCCAACGCCTTGGGTTCCGTGCTCCGCGCACGTAGAGAGCTTTTGACGTTGTCCAGATCGGAAAGTCATTGCCAATGCAGCTTGCCGCTTCCAAGAAACGCCTGATAGCCGCGTTCAAGTGTTGCCGCTGTTGCCAGCAATTGAGCCGCCAGTTGTTTGTGCTGTTCCAAAAACTGGGCCATGCCGTCATAAGACCGCGATCCCCTATTGCCTTCGGCTTCGGACGCCTCTTCCATGAGGAGGGCGTAGCGGTAAAACTCGGGAAATTCGTTGGACAGTGCCATCAGCTGGGCGTTGGATGTTCCGACCCAAATTCTGTGCAGGTCGGCACGTATCCCATCAAGTGATTGATGATGGCATGGGCGTCGTTGACGCCCTGGGCAGAAAGCTGTTGCATGTGCTGATCCAGCTTCGCTGCCAGTCGGCGAAATTGATTCATGCTCATGCTCATGCTTACTCGAACAGCGTGGTGACTTTCGCCAGCACTTCTTCCATGATGGATTCCGGCAGGGTATCGACCTTGCGGGCATGCCGAGCGACCAAGTCGATCACGCGTGGCTGATCGCAACGCACGACGCCGGTGGTCTTGATGCCGGTCACGTGCACCGCGAAGCCCAGGCGGCGGGCGAATTCGCTGCCGTTGGTAATCGGCAGGATCAGCGGCAGCTTGGTCGCGTCATTGAACTCAGCGGGCGACACGACCAGGACGGGGCGACAGCCGCTTTGCTCATGCCCTGCCGTCGGGTCGAACGACACGGGGTAAATGTCGCCTCGCTTCATAGCTCACCGCCCAAGGCGGGAGCATCGACCCATTCGCGGTCCTCGGCTGACTGCGGTTGCGAATAGTCCGATGCGGCCAGCAACTCGGCGCGCATGGTGTCGCTCCTGGAACTGGAAACGCTTGGTCCGGCGTGCAAAAGGCAGGCCGGTATTCATCAGGATGATGATTAAATCGATGCACTTTCGCAAATACGATAACAAAAATGGATGATTTCGTTGGTTAGGCGGTGTCTGCGTTCACTGCAAGCGGATTAGAGAGTCGATGCCGCCGCGATTGCCGCGTCTGCACCGCTGGTGCAGAAATACCGAGGGGGAGCATGCCGATTTTGGCGCGCTGTTGGCGAGACCGGCGACGTTCGGGGGCACCTGCAGAGCGCCATGGAGCCGTCAACACTGATCAACCGGATCGGCGGCGCTCTGCAAGAGTTGGAAAGATGGTGCGTGGCCCAGGAATCGAACCTGGTTATCAGTCTTAGGTGTGAAACCGACTTCGACTGGGCTTTACCAATAAGCGAGCCGCGCGAATGCATGTTACCGCACATTCCATTAAAGCAATTAATATTCATCAAATTCAATATTAATTTTTTCACTTAATTTACTGATATTTATAGGGTTTTTCCGATACATCATCATTGCGCCGCGGTTCCAGGTCCGTCGAGTCAACCTGGTGGTCCCACCAGATATCCCATCCCCGTTTCTGGTCGGCCCTCACTTCAGGGCGGCTGGCCAGAAAAACGTTGAGGAATTGCTCATACTCCGATACGTAGCCGCCTTGGCCGACACGCTTGTTGACAGAATCCGTTTTCATACATGCTCCATTCGCCGCCCGTCCGCATGCAGCCGGGCCGCGCTCAATGATTGGTCGGAAATATCCGCCATGTACTGCGCGACTGAAATGACGTAGCATATATGCCGTCAGTAGCCTAATTTTAAAGTCGCAATGAATCAAGAGTCGCACAATGCATCGCCGGCCGGCGATGGCACGCCGCCGCGGTTTCGCCCGGTGCCGTGGACCGCGCTGGAAACGCCGCAGGACGTCGAACTGTGGATCGACGAGCACAACCAAAGTTTGCAGGAGCATATCGGCCCGCAGGAGACCGGCTATGGCGTCTGCTTCAGCCTGGCGGCAGGGGGCAACATTTATATGCAGACCAGCGGCGACGCGGTGGTGCTCGACGTCGAGTCCGATGCGCAATGGGTGGCGCCGCTGATCGTGGCGGCGACCGGCGGGGTGGAGCCGGCCGGCCAGCTGTGGGTGCTGCCCGAGGACCGCCTAGTGCAGCTGATTATCGGTTTGTCCAGCTTGGTTGCCAGCACGATCTTGGTCAGCGGCCACAAATTCAGCTCGCGCAATCGCAAAATGTCGGCCTGACTTGCCATATTTCGGATGTGAGACTACTTTCTGTTTCGAAATGGTCGCCAGCCTGCGCAAGCAGCGTCAAGGCGCGCGAGCTGCGGCGGCGGCCATCTATTAATGCATGAGCCTGGCGTTCGATAGCGTGCAACGGCGGTTGAGCCGGACCCATCAATAAACTCGACAGACTGGAAGTCGCATGCTAATCTTGCTTCGAAAGCAAGATAACCGGCTTCTAGCGCCTGCGGGGTGATATGGGTGATACGGACAACGATCGCAATCGCGCCGCGCCGCTGATGCACAGCAGCGGCGTCAGCGTCGAACGCAAGCGCCGCGACGACGAGGCGGCGCGCTTCAACGAGCTCCATCTGCTGGCGCCGGTCGGCTATTTTGTCGTCGCCTTCGACGGTCGCATCCTGCTGGCCAACCTGGTCGGTGCCGACATGCTCGGCATTAATCGTGCCGATCCCGGCGCACACCGTTTTCGCAGTTTCATCGGCGACGACTGGGTTGCGCAATTCGACAGCTTCATCAGCCGCGCCTTGAATAGCCCGATGCCGGAAAAATGCCGGCTGCGCATGCGGCGATCGAACGCAGGCGCCGACTTTGCGGTGACCTTGCTGGCCAACGCCGATGGCAGCGGCCAGGCTTTGCGGGTGGTGGTCGAACACGCCGAGGGCATGCTGGCCGCACTGGAGCGCAGCGAAGAGCGTTTTCGGCGCATCGTGCACAGCGCCAGCGAAGGCATCTGGGAGATCGACGCCAGCGCGCACACCAGCTTCGTCAATCCGAAAATGGCAGCGCTTCTCGGCTACAGTATCGAGGAGATGCTGAACCGACCGCTGGCCGGCTTCATGGATGCAGACGGCCGTGCCATCGTCGAGCGCAGGCTGGCGCGCTGCCGCGACGGCATCGCCGAGCGCCACGAACTGCAGTTGCTGCGGCGTGACGGCAACGCGGTATGGACCTCGATGGCGATCAATCCGATCGTCGACGGCGCCGGCGCCTACGTCGGTGCGCTGGCGCTGGTGACCGACATTCCCGCCCCCCGCGCCGGGTCCGAACAGATCTGGCACCAGGCCAATTTCGATGAACTGACGGGCCTGCCGAACCGCCACATGTTCATGGACCGGCTGGGCCAGGCGGTCAAGAAGGCCGACCGCGGCGGCGCCTTCCTGGCGCTGGTGTTCATCGACCTCGACCACTTCAAGGAAGTCAACGACCAGCTCGGGCATGCGGCTGGCGACGCGCTGCTGGTCGAGGCCGCGCGCCGCATCAGCGCTTGCGTGCGCGTCTCCGACACGCTGGCGCGCCTGGGCGGCGACGAGTTCACCGTGATCCTGGCCGGCATCGACCATGTCGGCAGCGTCGAGCGCGTCGCCCAGGCGCTGGTGGCGGCGATCGCGCTGCCGTTCGAGCTGGAAGGCGAGCGCGTGTTCATTTCCGCCAGCGCCGGCGTGGCGCTGTATCCGCCCGACGCCGGTACCGTCGGCGACCTGCTGGCGCGCGCCGACCAGGCGATGTACGCCTCAAAAAAGGCCGGCCGTAACCGCTTCAGCTATTTCACGCCCGACCTGGAAGACGCCGCGCGGCAGCGCCGCAACATCGCCACTGACCTGCGCGCGGCCATCGAGGCACGCCAGTTCGAGATCGCCTACCAGCCGATCATCTGCCTCGCCACCGGCGCCGTGCGCAAGGCCGAGGCGCTGCTGCGCTGGCGCCATCCGACCCGCGGCCTGCTCGCTCCGGCCGAATTCATCCTGTTCGCCGAATCGAATGGCCTGATCGTCGAGATCGGCGACTGGGTGTTTCGCGAGGCGGCGCGCCAGGTGCAGCTGTGGCAGAAAACCATCGACCCGGCGTTCCAGATCAGCGTCAACAAGTCGCCGGTGCAGTTCCGTCGCGACGCCGGCCTGTACCAGGCATGGCTCGATTACCTGGCCGACATCGGGCTGCCGCCGCAAAGCATCGTCATCGAGATCGCCGAAGGCGTGCTGATGGAAGGCGTCGAGAAGGTGATCGAGCGGCTGCGCCAGTACCGCGCGATGGGGCTGCAGGTGGCGCTCGAACACTTCGGCACCGGCTACTCGTCGCTGTCGCACCTGAAGCGCTTCGACATCGACTTCGTCAAGATCGACCGCTCGTTCGTCGCCACGCTGGACGACAATGCCGGCGACGGCAACCTGGCGCTGTGCGAGGCGATCATTGTGATGGCGCACAAGCTGGGATTGAAGGTGGTGGCCGAGGGCGTCGAGACGCCGCTGCAGCGCGCGCTGCTGGCGGACGCCGGCTGCGATTATGCGCAAGGGTTTGTGATTGCGCACCCGATGGCGGCAGCGGAGCTGGAGGCGATGGCGCTGGCGTCGCACGTTGCGGCTTGATAGCGGAAAATCCATCGCTAACCGAAAAACCGTCATCCTCGCGCACGCGGGGATCCAATTGCATCGCTACTCTACGAAATTGGGTCCGCGTTTTCGCGAGGGCGACGCCGAAAATTACATATTCGGATAATTCGGCCCGCCGCCACCCTCCGGCGTCACCCACACGATATTTTGCGTCGGGTCCTTGATGTCACACGTCTTGCAGTGAACGCAGTTCTGGGCGTTGATCTGCAGCCGCAGCTTATCCGCGCCTTCCGTCGGTACGTACTCGTAGACGCCGGCCGGGCAGTAGCGCGCCTCCGGCCCGGCATACCTGGCAAGGTTGATGTCTACCGGCACGCTCGTGTTTTTCAAGGTCAGGTGGATCGGCTGGTCTTCGGCGTGGTTGGTGTTCGAGATGAACACCGACGACAGGCGGTCGAAAGTGAGCTTGCCGTCGGCCTTGGGATAGGCGATCGGCGTGTAGTTGGCGGCCGGTTTCAGGCACTCGTGGTCGGCATGCGTGTGGTGCAAAGTCCATGGCGCCTTGCCGCGCAATAAAATCTGGTCGATGCCGGTCATGACGGAGCCGAGGTACAGCCCTTTCGACAGCCACGGCTTGACGTTGCGCGCCACGTGCAGTTCTTCCTTCAGCCACGATTGCTCGAACGCTTGCGGGTAGCTGGCCAGTTCGTCGTGCTGGCGCGATTCGCCCAGTGCGGCGAACGCGGCGTCGGCCGCCATCATGCCGGTCTTGATCGCGGCATGGCTGCCCTTGATGCGGCTCATGTTGAGAAAGCCGGCGTCGCAGCCGATCAGCGCGCCGCCCGGGAACACGACCTTCGGCAAGCACTGCAGGCCGCCCGAGGTGATTGCGCGGGCGCCATATGAAATGCGCTTGGCGCCTTCGAAAAAAGGGCGGATGGCCGGGTGGGTTTTATAGCGCTGGAATTCCTCGAACGGCGACAAATAGGGGTTTTCGTAATTGAGGCCGACGACGTAGCCGACCGCCACCTGGTTGTTCTCCAGGTGGTACATGAACGAGCCGCCATAGGTGCCGGCGTCGAGCGGCCAGCCGGTGGTATGGATCACCAGGCCGCTCTGGTGCTTCGATGGGTCGACCTCCCACAATTCCTTGATGCCGATACCGTAAGACTGGGGATCCTTGCCGGCATTGAGGTCGTATTTGACCATCAGCTGCTTGCCGAGGTGACCGCGCGAACCTTCGGCGAACAGCGTGTATTTGGCATGCAGCTCCATGCCGAGCTGGAAGTCGGCGCCCGGTTCGCCGTCGCGCTTGACGCCCATGTTGCCGGTGGCGACACCCTTGACCGAGCCGTCGGCGTTGTACAAAATTTCAGCGGCGGGAAATCCGGGAAAAATTTCGACGCCCATCGCTTCGGCCTGCTGGCCCAGCCAGCGCACCACGTTGCCGAGCGAGACGACGTAGTTGCCGTGGTTCTCGAAACATGCCGGCACCATGAAATTGGGCGTGCGGTAGGCTTTTGTGGCGGTCAGGAACAAAATCCGGTCTTCGGTCACTGCGGCGTTGAGCGGCGCGCCCAGTTCCTTCCAGTTCGGGATCAGTTCAGTCAACGCGCGCGGGTCCATCACGGCGCCCGACAGGATATGCGCGCCCAGTTCGCCGCCTTTCTCGAGTACGCAGACCGACACTTCCTTGCCCTGTTCGGTGGCAAGCTGCTTGAGGCGGATCGCGGCCGACAAGCCGGCAGGCCCACCGCCGACGACGACAACGTCGTATTCCATGGCCTCGCGTGGACCGTATTGTTCGAAACTGGTGGTTGGCTCTGTCATGGTCTTGTCATCGGTGGAAAATTTAAGCACGAGTGTGCGGCTTTTTGGCGGCGATTGCAACTTCGGCGCCATTTTACGGGGGTTTATCAGCAAGAGCGGTCTGGTGCTGGCAATTTGTGTAATGATTATGCCTTCTTAAGCACACTGTACAGGAGCCAAACGTGGGCATTGAAGTCAACTTTGAAGGAAAAATCGCCCTGATCACGGGCGCCTCGAGCGGCCTTGGGGCGCGCTTTGCCAAGGCGCTGGCCGGCGCCGGCGCCCAGGTGGTGCTGGCGTCGCGCCGCACCGACCTGCTCAAGGAGCTGCGCGCCGAGATCGAAGCCGACGGCGGTGCCGCTCACGTCGTCACGCTCGACGTCACCGACATGGCCAGCATCAAGTCGGCGATCGCCCACGCCGAAACCGAGGCCGGTCCGATCGACATCCTGGTCAACAATTCGGGCGTCTCGACCACCCAGCGCCTGGTCGACGTCAGCGAGGAAGATTATTCGTACATCATGGACACCAACCTGCGCGGCGCCTTTTTCGTCGCCCAGCAGACGGCCAAGCGAATGATCGCGCGCGCCAAGGGCGACCCGAAAAAACAGCACCGCATCATCAACATCGCGTCCGTCGCGGGCCTGCGCGTGATGCCGCAGATCGGCGTGTACTGCATGAGCAAGGCCGGCGTGGTGCAGATGACGAAGGCGATGGCGGTGGAGTGGGGCAAGTACGGCATCAACACCAACGCCATCTGCCCGGGTTACATCTCGACCGAGATCAACGAGGAATATTTCAGCACCGAGCAGGGCAAGAAGCTGATCGACATGCTGCCGCGCAAGCGCGCCGGCAAGCCGGAAGACCTCGACGGCCTGCTGCTGCTGCTGGCGGCCGAGGAGACCCACTTCATCAACGGCGCCATCATCACCGCCGATGACGGCATGATGGCGCAATGACCGTCGAGCCAGTTCAGGTCCCGGGCCGGGGCCAGGTTCAGGTCCATCTGATGCGTATGCCGATCCGGTGGGGCGATATGGACGCGATGGGGCACGTCAACAACACCGTCTATTTCCGCTATATCGAGCAGGCCCGCATTTCCTGGTTCGACGAGGTCAACGCCGCGCCGGACCCGGCCGGCGAGGGGCCCGTCATCGTCAATGCGCACTGTTCGTTCCTGAAGCAGCTGAAGTACCCGGGCGACATCGAAGTGAGCACGCTGGTCGGCCCGCCCGGCCGTTCGAGCTTCGAGATGACCCACGAAATTCGCCTGGTTGGCGCCGACGGACTGGCCGGCCCGGTGGTTGCCGAGGGCGGCGCCAAGGTCGTGTGGGTGAATTTTCCGGCCGAGAAGTCGGTGCCGCTGCCGGATCGGATCCGCACCCTGCTGCCGGCAGCTTGAACTGCCGCTAGCGCGACACCCCGAGCAGTTTGTGCACCAGTTCCGACGACGTCGACGCTGAAAATTTGCGCATCAGTTTGGCCCGGTGCATTTCCACCGTGCGCGGACTGAGATCGGTTTCGCGCGCGATCACCTTGCTGGTTTTTCCCTCCACCAGCAGGGCGGCGATCTCGCGTTCGCGCGGGGTCAGTTCGGCCGTTACCGGCCGCTTCTCGCTGACGTCTTCGAACGTCCACACGCCGGCGCCGAGCGCATGCTGCGGGTCGAGTGCGCGTCCGCTGACGTGGCACCAGAACAGTTCGCCGTTGGCGCGGCGCATGATGCGCTCGTCCGAATAGCATCCTTTCGCGTTCATGATCGGGATGATCCGGTCGCCGGTGCGCAAAAATTCGTCGAGCGTCGGGTAAAGCACCTGGAATGACTGGCCTTCGAGCGCCGCGCAGTCGTAGCCGAACATCGATGCCAGCGCCTCGTTGCAGGACTGGATCACGCGGTCGACCGAGATGCACATGCCGACCGGCGCGAACTGGAATATTGTTTCGTAGTCAATAGCGTAAGGTGCTTTGGGCTGATGCAAATCGAAGATCCCGGTTGTTGGAATGGCAGGTATTTCTACGGTATTGTGCTTTTGGCTGGTGTATTTTATGCTGAGAACCGACTCTGGGGTAAGAAAGAGCGTTTAGCCAACTATAAAAGGGACGGGTATGAATAAAGTTTATCCTGATGCAACATCGGCACTGGCCGGTATCGTAAAAGACGGCCAGACCATCGCCGTCGGCGGGTTCGGCCTGTGCGGCATCCCGGAGGCGCTGATCGTGGCGCTGCGCGATTCCGGCGTGACGGGCCTGACCGCCATCTCCAACAACGCCGGCGTCGACGATGCCGGCCTTGGCCTGCTGCTGGCCACGCGCCAGATCAAGAAGATGATTTCGTCGTACGTCGGCGAAAACAAGGAGTTCGCGCGCCAGTACCTGGCCGGCGAACTGGACATCGAATTCACTCCGCAAGGGACCCTGGCCGAAAAGCTGCGCGCCGGCGGCGCCGGCATCCCGGCGTTCTTCACCAAGACCGGTGTCGGCACCATCGTCGCCGACGGCAAGGACGTACGCCAGTTCGATGGCGAAGACTACATCCTCGAGCGCAGCCTGAACCCCGACGTGTCGCTGGTAAAGGCGTACATGGCCGACCGCGCCGGCAACCTGGTGTTTCGCAAAACCGCCCGCAATTTCAATCCGAACGTCGCGATGGCCGGCAAAATCACCATCGTCGAAGTCGAGAAACTGGTCGAAATCGGCGAGATCGAACCTGATAGTGTTCACCTGGCGGGCATTTTCGTGCACCGCATCGTCGTCAACGCGAACCCGGAAAAGCGCATCGAGCAGCGCACCGTGCGTTCCACATAAATTAAAATTCGGAGACTGACATGGCATGGACACGTGATGAAATGGCTGCGCGCGCAGCGAAGGAATTGCAAGACGGTTTTTACGTCAACCTCGGTATCGGCTTGCCGACCCTGGTTGCAAACTACGTACCGAACGACATCGAGGTGTACCTGCAGTCGGAAAACGGCTTGCTCGGCATCGGCCCGTTCCCGCTTGACAGTGAAGTCGATGCGGACGTCATCAACGCCGGCAAGCAGACAGTGACTGAACTGCCCGGTTCGGCGTATTTCAGCTCGGCCGATTCGTTCGGCATGATCCGCGGCGGCAAGATCAACCTGGCGATCCTCGGCGCCATGCAGGTGTCGCAGTACGGCGACCTGGCCAACTGGATGATTCCCGGCAAAATGGTCAAGGGCATGGGCGGCGCGATGGACCTGGTGGCCGGCGTCAAGCGCGTCATCGTCGTGATGGAACATGTCGCCACCGCCAAGGACGGCAGCACGTCGCCCAAGATCCTCAAGCAGTGCAACCTACCGCTGACGGGCGTGCGCGTGGTCGACATGATCATCACCGACCTGGGCGTCATCGATGTGAGCGACACCGGCTTGAAGCTGATCGAGCTGGCGCCTGGCGTCACGCGCGAACAGTTGGTTGCGGCCACCGAAGCCGAGATCGACGTTTCGGCGGTCTGAACGGTAAAAAATGGCCGGGGCGCGATGCCCGGCCAGTGTTTTCAGCAGTGTTCAATCACCCTTGTTTTTCTTCAGCGTCCAGACATACTGCATCTGCATCCATGCAGGTACTGGCGTGTCCGCTTGCGTGGCCGGCTTGAACCGGCACTTCGTAATCCCTTGAAGCGCCGCCTCGTCAAGCAAGGGGAAGCCGCTCGACTTCAGCAATTTGGATTGTTCCGCCTTGCCATCGGCGCTGATCTTGAAGGCGAGCGTGACCGTTCCCTGGTTGCCGTCACGCAGGGATTGTTTCGGCCATACCGGCTTGGCACAGCTATTAAAATTGGCGACGGCCGGGATGACCGGCGCCGCTGGCGCTTGCTCGAGCGGCGTCTGGGCGCAGCCGGCGATGCAGGCCGCGGCCAGGCCCAGCACGGGGATCGCCGCTTTCCAGTTCAGCGCCTGCGCATCGGGGCGCAGCAAACGTTGGATACGCGACATCAAGTCTCCGCCGTTGGCCGCCTGGGCCAGGTGGTGGGTGGAAAACTGGAAACGCTCCAGTTCGGAAAGTGCCAGCGCAAGACGGCGCGGCTCGCCCAGGTGGCTTGCTGCCACATCGTCGGCAATCTGTTCGCGCTCGGCGCGGATGCGGCTTGAAATCCACCACACGGCAGGGTGGTAGAACAGCAGCGTCTCCACCACGTTCTGGCCGAGGTTGACCAGGTAGTCGACGCGCTTGACGTGGCCGAGTTCGTGCGCCAGCAGCGCTTCGAGCAGCTCGGGCGGCATGCCGGAAATGAGCGAGGCGGGCACCAGCACCACCGGGCGCCACCAGCCAGCCGTGACCGGGCTGGCCAGGTTGTCGACGATGCGAAGGCGCACCGCGCGGCTGATGCCGATCTGCAGCGCCATCGTTGAAAGCTTCGCTTGCCAGTGAGGATTGCCCGCATGGCCCCTGGCGACGCGGCCGATCCACAGCAGGCCCAGGCCCAGGCGCGCCGTCAGCGCCGCGCTGCAGGCGGCCCACGCCATGACGATCAATCCCAGCCTGTCCTGGCACCAGGCCAGCGCGCTGTTGTCGGTGACGAATGCCGCCGGCGCCATGCGCGCCATCACCGTCACGCCGGCGCCGGTATCGACGCCGTTTGAAAGGCGTGCCGCCAGTTCGAGCGCCGGCCATGCCAGGCACAGCAGCAGGGCGCCGCAGGCGAGGGCGTAGCGTTGCCGCGGCCTGGCGTTGCGCATGGCGACCAGCGCGACGGCGGTGGCGCAGCCGATCAGCGCGCCTTGCCAGAGGAAATGCAGCAGGGTCCAGCCGATGCTGCCAACGAGTGAGGCTGCGCTCATTTTTTCTCATCTTTCAACATGTCTTCGATTTCTTTGCGCTCTTTTTTCGAGATGCCGCTGCGCAGCGCAGCCAGCACCAGCGCCTTTGCCGAACCGGAAAACGCCTTCTGGATCAGGTCCTTGAGCAGGTTCGTCTGCAGCGAGTCCTGGGCCTGGGCCGGCGCGTACACGTGCGAGCGTTCGCTCTCGTCGCGGTTCAGCAAGCCCTTGGTGTGCATGATCTGCATCAGGCGCAGCACCGTGGCATAGGTGACGTCGGGCCGTGCTTTCAGGATTTTCTGGTGCACTTGCTTGGCGGTGGCGGCGCCGAGCGGCCACAGCGTCTGCAGAAGGTCGAGTTCGGCCGCGGTCGGCTTGGGAATGGTGGGTAGCGTGCTCATGCCGGCTCCTGGCGCGTTGATCTTCAAGTGAGGTTAATGCACCTAGCCCGGAGATTGCATAAAAAAGGGCAAGGATGCCGTAAGCGATTGACAGAATGGGAATTATCTAGAAACCTATTCGTTCAACACAAACACACCTTGCCCGAGATGAATTTTAAACCAGAACAGCTCCGCTTTGCTTCCATTCCCGGTTTTTTAGCGCGGGCCGACGTCGAAGGCGGGGCGTTGTCGTCCGCTGTCGGGCCACTCCTGCTCAACGAACAGCGTCGCCATCCACTTCCGAAGATGAAGTACAAGGTGACGCACTGGGCCGATCATGACGCCGGACTTGGCCGTTGTGGCAACCTGACCCTGTGGGTGACGGAGGCGGCTATCGCCGGCTGGAACGCGGCGCCCCGACTTACCGCTGGCGGACAGCCCTGCTATTCGGATCTGGCGATTGAGACGGCGTTGATGTTGCGCCTGGCATTTCATCTGCCGCTGCACCAGACCGAGGGCCTGATTAACTCCATCGCGGGGCTGATGAAAGCCAAGCGTATCTGGTGGACCTCCATCCCTGTAGGCCTGGCGGGCTTGGTGTGTTTTTCGGACGGCTTCCTGATGTTTGTATAAGGCAAAGGGGAGCCTTGGCAGGAGGGCCGCCTTACATCTCCCTGGCAACGCACCGTTTGAGTCCCGGCTCATCCCGGTGAGCGCGCACGGGGAGCTCGCGCCGGCCAGTATGGCGCAACGGCCAATCAAGACATATCGACAGCATGGTTGACCCCGTCGGCGACATACAATCGAAGTAACAAGAATGCGGAAATTCGGCCTAGCCAACATTGCGACCATCTCGGCGCGACGATTGAATCGGTATGCACCTTTGCCAGGGCGAAGGGCTTCTTGGGGTCAACTTAAACGCATGATGGGTACCCAACACGCCGTTTAAGGATTTTGCGTACTGCCAGTGATCGACTCGATCCGTTCCCGCAGCGCCGGCAAAATCTCATGTTCGAACCACGGATTACGCTGGAACCATGGAGTGTTGCGCGCCGAGGGGTGTGGTAACGGCAGATATTCAGGCGCGAACTCGCGCCAAGCCTTGACCGTTGCGGTCAACGAACTCTTGCGCCGATTGCCTAGAAAATGACGCTGTGCGTGCAACCCGACTAAGAGCGTCATTTCTATTTGCGGCAGCTTTGCCATCAAAAGATCGAGCCACAGACTCGCGCACTCGCGGCG
Source organism: Massilia psychrophila (assembly GCF_002760665.1). Taxonomy (GTDB): domain Bacteria; phylum Pseudomonadota; class Gammaproteobacteria; order Burkholderiales; family Burkholderiaceae_D; genus JAFCUW01. The sequence continues at coordinate 121,900 of NZ_PDOB01000009.1, forward strand.
TGGTGGCAGGTCGCCACCGTTGCCTCGTCCCGGATAGCAATATCCCATCGGGATAATCGCAATTTCCGATGCGTCATAGAACCCGGCTGCGTCAATGCCCATCCAGGCGCGCAGACGTTCTCCGCTGGGATCATCCCATGGTATTCCCGACGCATGCGCGCGCGTCCCCGGCGCCTGGCCGACGATAAGGATGCGCGCGCCATCGCCGGCCTGCAACACCGGGCGTGGGCCGAGCGGCAAATGCGCCTCGCAGGCACGACATTGACGCACTGCCGTTAATAATCCTGCAAGGGTGGGGTATTGTGGTGTAGGCATATTGGCTACGGGTCAGCCAGTGGTCTTCATCTTCCTGCCCAGGAGGAAGGCTCTGAGGGCGACCGCGTCATTATGCACTTCGTCATGGGCAGAATAAACAAGTGTGATCCGACCGGTGCGCGCCAAAGCGCGCAGTTCCCTGAGCGCGCCTTCATGCTGACGCACTTCCTTGGCATACAGAGCGCAAAACTCTGGCCAACGCGCGGGATCGTGCGCGAACCACTTCCTCAACGCGGTGCTGGGCGCAAGTTCTTTCGTCCAATGATCCAGTGCTGCGTCAACTTTCGTCACGCCGCGCGGCCATAATCGGTCGATTAATACGCGCGTGCCATCGTCATGGGCTGGCGGTTCGTATGCCCGTTTTAGTCTGACATTGTCCACCTTGATCCTGCTGCTCATTTGTATCGATCGGTGGTGGTGTGAACAACTGATCATAATCGCTTATTTTTTCAATGCCATAGTGTAGCGGTGTGTTGGCGTCTTGATGCTCGTGCATTGCTACTCAGTAGATTGCCGGGTACCGATCTAACCCGGATATTGCATAAAAAAGGGCAAGGATGCCGTAAGTGATTGCTCAATGGGATAGACCGCCAGATCGGCCTGACCAAGCGGCAGTTGGGGCCGCGCGCGCCAAACACCTCCTGAGCACGCCACGTCCGGCCAGTCGAGAACGCGCCACCCACCAATTTCAATTACTGCTTAACGGTCGTTCAGCCATTCGCTTCAGCGGGTGGGGCTGCTTCGCCCGACGTTGGCGGCAGATGCCAGCGAGCCTGCAATGTGAGATCAGGGAAGATTTATGCAACATCCGGCTAAACACTGCTGTCTACAAAAATATTTATGTTCAAATAACTTGCCACGACAGGGCTGCCGCCATAGCATAGACAGCATTGTCTACATCAAACCGGAGTCGAAATGCATCTGCGCGATTATCGTGTCGGCTGGCGCCTGCTGCAGAAGGAACCCGGCTATTCGCTGGCGGTGGTGCTGGGCCTGGCGGTCGGCTTCGCGGCGTGTTTCCTGCTGCTCGGCCTGGTGCGCTACAGCTTCACCTACAACGCGGCGATCGCCGACAGCGCGCATATTTTCGTCGTCAAGGAACGGCGCAACATGCTGCCGCGTCCGGACTGGCGCGCCACCGCGCCGGCGCCGTTGCGCGAAGTGGCGACGCGCAGCGGCCCGCAGGTGAGCGCGACGTCGGCCCGCTCGTTCGACCTTGCGGCCCGCATCGACAACCGCGTTGTAGCGTTGACCTTGCAGGTGGCGGACGCGAATTTTATCGACTTTTTCGGCATCCGCACCATCGAGGGCGATGCCAAAGCGGCGCTGGCGCGGCCCGATGCCCTGGTGTTGAGCCAGTCGCAGGCACGCAAGCTGTTCGGCGACGCGCATGCGCTCGGCAAGCGGCTGTCGATCGACGGCACACCGTTCGAAGTGAAGGCAATTATTGCCGACCTGCCGGCCAACACCAGCGTGCGTTACGAGGTATTGCTGGGCGCCGGCCTGCACAGCTGGGATCCCGCGCCCACCAGGGCCGGCGCGGAATGGTTCAGCTCTGCCGCCGTCTACATCAAGGCACCGCCGAGCGTCGATGACGCGGCGCTGGCGGCCTTGCTGCAAGCGGCCGTCGCGCCACGCGACGCCAGGCTCACCTTCAAGCTGCCCGCCGGCTCCCCCTATACGAAACTGACCGACATCGGCATGGTGCGCCTGTCGGAGATCTATTTCGATCCCGATCTGCTGGCAGGACGCGGCGGCGCGCGGTACGGCAACAAGGCCGGGGTGGCGGGGCTGGCCGCGCTGGCGCTGCTGATCCTGCTGCTGGCCGGCGCCAATTACGTCAACCTGGCAACCGTGCGCACGCTGGGGCGCCAGCGCGAGATCGCCATGCGCAAGGTGCTCGGCGTCAGTGCCGCCCGGCTGGCCGGGCAACTGATTGCCGAATCGCTGGTGGTGTCGCTGCTGGCAACGCTGTGTTCCCTGCTGCTGGCGTGGCTGGCGCTGCCGCTGTTTGCCGACCTGGTGAACCGTCCACTGACCGGATTTTTTTCGATGGCGAGTTGCAGCGCGATGTTCGCCCTTGGCGCGCTGGTTGGCCTGGCGTCGGCGCTGTACCCGGCCTGGCTGGCGCTCGGCCAGGGTACCAGCGCCAGCCTGCAGGGACGCGGCAACAGCGAAACGCGGCACGGCCTGATGCTGCGCCGCGTGCTGTCGGTGTTCCAGTTCGCCGCCGCCATCGGCCTGATCGCCATGACGCTGGCGGTGAGCGGCCAAACCCGCTATGCCAGCCATGCCGATCCCGGTTTTGACGCGGCGCCGCTACTGGTGGTGGCGCTGCCGGGCGACCCTGGTGCGGCGCAAGTGCAATCTTTTCGCGATGCGCTGGCGCGCCTGCCCGGCGTGGCGGGCGTGGCGGGCGTGTCGGAGGCGATCGGGCGTGACGGCAACAAGATCGTCTACAACGTCGTGCGGCCAGGCTTGGAACCGGTGGCGGTCGAGGCCAAGCTGGTCAGCCCGGAATTTTTCGACGTCTATCGCGTCCGCGCGCTGGCCGGCAGGGTGTTCGATCCAGGTCAGGACGGACCCACCAGCACCTCGGTGGTGATCAACGCCAGCGCCGCCGCCGCGCTCGGGTTCGCGTCGCCGCAGGCGGCCCTCGGCCAGATGTTCAACGCGACGCTGCGCATCGTCGGCATCGCGCCCGACCTGCGTTACCAGACGCTGCGCCAGGCGCCGGGACCGATGGTGTACCGGATCGGCGTCAACCAGGGCGTGCTGACGGCGCGGGTGGACGGGGAAGGCGCAATGGCCACGGTGCGCCCGCAGGTCGAGGCCTTGCTGGCGCGGCACTTTCCGAACGCCGTGCCGGATATCGAGCCGGCCGGCGCCGTGTTCGCCAACAATTACAGCGATGACCTGCGGCTTGCGCAGATCCTGGCGGCGGCGAGCGTGGTCGCAACAGCGCTGGCGTCGTTCGGCATTTATGTGCTGTCGGCCTACAGCGTCAGGCGGCGCGCGCGCGAGATCGTACTGCGCAAACTGTATGGCGCCGACGGCTTTGACGTGGGCCGCCTGATCGCCCGCGAATTTGCCGTCTTGATCGGTATCGGCGCGCTGATCGGCTTGCCGGCCGCATGGTTCGCCACCGAGCGCTACCTGTCCGGCTTTGCCGAGCGCGCGCCGCTGGGCTGGTGGCCGCCGCTGCTTGCACTCGGCTGCGTCGGCCTGGTCGCGCTGGTCGCTACCGCACGCCATACGCTGGCGGCAGTAAGGATGTCGCCGGCGTTGGCGCTGCAAAATTGACGTATTTTATCCAAATCACTTTAAGGAAATTATGCTGAAAAAGTTCATTGCCGCCGTGACGATAATGCTCAGTTCTCTCGCTGCATCGGCGTCGCAATTGCCCGACTATCCATTCATCCACGCCGGCGGCACCGGTTTCGTCTACGTTGCACCCGACGTCGGCGAGATCGATTTCGAGATTTCCGCACACCACGCCGAACCGGAGGCGGCGCGCCAAGTCGTCGAGGCCCGCATCGCCGAGGTGAGGGCGCTGATGGCAGGGCTGGCGCTGCCGGCGGACGACGTCCAGATCCGCGACCTGCGCAAGGATATCCGCAAGGGCGAGCCGGCCCAGCCCGGTGAACCGAAATATGACATCAAGTGCAGCGTCCACATCAAGGTGCGCGACCTCGAAAAGTGGAAGGCGCTGGTGTCGCCGCTGCTCAACATGCCGAACCTGGACGGCTTCATGACCGGCTTCGACGTCAGCAAGCGCGAGGAGGTCGAAGCGGAGTTGACCGTTGACGCCATCAAGGCCGCGCGCCGCAAGGCCGAGGCGATCGCGGCCGGCTTCGGGCGCAAGCTGGGGCCGGTGGGCGGCGTTTCCACCGGCGAGCTGAAAAACATGACGCGCGCGATGGGGATGGCATCTGCCGAGCCGGTTCGTTTCACCCGCCCCGTCGGGCGCAGCGAGTACGACCGCGACACCTTGCTGATGGTCACCATGATCAAAATGATGCAGTCGGTGGATGTCATTTTCCGGATCAAATAAGCAATGTGAAGCAAGGAAGTTTGCCAATGATCGCGTACTGGCGCGCGATCTCTTTCTCGGTGCGCGAAACCCCGCCCCGCGCCGCGCCGCCTTTAACGCCAGGCATACGGCGTAGTATTATTTACTGGTGGTGCCGGAAAGAAGAGACTATCGCGGTTTAGAGCCAGCCCTTACTTTTCATTTTTCAAAATCCCCCGCAGATTCATCGCGAACAGGCCGAACTGCAAAGTGATCAGCGCCCAGGCGCCGTCATGCCAGCCCCAGGCAATCCACAACACGTTGCTGAGCACGAACATGACGAACCCCAGCACGCGCCGGTCGTCGCGCTTGGAGCCGACCAGGTAGGCGGCGTACAAGGTTACCGCCGTCGCCGGCCATTGCAGCAAGTCGATCCAGTACGCCATCCCGGCCCCGCATCCAACTCAGGCCGCCGACTTGCGGCGCGCCGGCGCGTGGCCCTTGGCCGGAACCGCCTTGGGCGCGGCCGCGGCCGCAGGTCCCTTGCAGGGCTTCTTGCCGATACTTTGCTGCAGCAGCGCCACCAGGTCGACCACGTTGCGCGACCTCGGCCGCTCCTTTTGCTTGCCCGGCATCGTGATGGTCTTGGTTTCCTTCGCCTTGACCTTTTTTTCGACCAGCGCGATGACGTCCTCGCGGTAGGTGTCGCGGTATTGCTCCGGCTTCCATTCTTCGCTCATGCCGGCCACCAGCGCCATCGCCATGTTGAGTTCCTTGTCCGACACCGCGGCCGTCCTGGTGCTCCTGGTCGGCAGGTCCAGGTCGTCGGTCTCGCGGATCTCGCTGGCATAGCGCAAGGTGTTGAGCACGATCGCGTCGCCGATGCATACCAGCGCCGCCAAGTGCTGCTTGACCCGGATGACGACCGTTGCGATGCCGATCTTGCCGACCGCGCGCAAGGCCTCGCGCAGCAACGCGTACACCTTGTCGCCGCCCTTGCCGGGGGCCAGGTAGTAGGGCTGCTCGTAGTATAGCGGCGGCACGTCGCCGGCGTCGACAAAAGCGAGGATGTCGATCGTCGCCGTCGCTTCCGGGTTGGCCTGGCGCAGGTCTTCGTCCGACAGCACCACGTATTCGCCCTCGGTGTATTCATAGCCCTTGACGATGTCGTCCCAGGCCACTGCCTTGTTGTTGCCCTTGTTGTAGCGCTTGAAGCCGACCGGCGAAAAGTCGCGCTTGTCGAGCATCGTCAGGTCGAGGCCGTTATCGACTACCGCCGGGTACATCTCGACCGGGATATGCACCAGCCCGAAACTGATCGCTCCCTTCCAGATGGTGCGTGTCATCGCGCGTCCTTTCGTTCTTGGTCGTCTGTAGGTGGGTCTATTCGCCGACCATGCCCGTCACCGGCAACACGATGCCGCTGATGTAGCTGGAGCAGACCGACGAGGCAAGGAACACATACGCCGGCGACAGTTCCTCCGGCTGGGCTGGGCGGCGATACGTGGTATGCGCGCCGAACTCGGTGATCTCGCCGGACGACTGATCGGCCGGGTTGAGTGGGGTCCATACCGGGCCGGGCGCGACCGCGTTGACGCGGATGCCCTGGTCGAGCAGGCTGGCCGCGAGCGACATCGTAAAAGCGTGGATCGCGCCTTTGGACGTCGAGTAGTCGAGCAAATGTTTCGCGCCTTTCAGTCCCGTCACCGAGCCGCTATTGACGATGGCGGCGCCGCGCTTGAGGTAGGGCAGGCACGCCTTGGCCATGTGAAAATAGCCGTAGATGTTGGTGCGCATGGTCTCGTCGAAACGATCTTCCGTCAGGTCAAGGAGCGAGCCGGCATGTTCCTGGAATGCGGCGTTGTTGACCAGCACGTCGAGCCGGCCCCAGCCGGCTACCACCTTGTCGACTGCCTCCTGGCAGAATTCCATGTCCTTGACGTCGCCCGCGACGGTGACGCAGCGCTGGCCTTCGGCTTCGATGCAGCGCTGGGTTTCGGCCGCGTCTTCATGCTCGTTGAGGTAGAAAATCGCGACGTCGGCCCCCTCGCGCGCAAACAGCACCGCCACCGCGCGGCCGATGCCGGAGTCGCCGCCGGTGACGATCGCCACCTGGCCCTGCAGCTTGCCGCTGCCCTTGTAATGCCCGGCCATGAACATGGGTTTCAATTCCATGTCGGCTTCGGTGCCGGGTTTGCTCATGTGCTGTATCGGTAGCGGCGGACCGGGGTAGGTCACCAGGCCGGTCTGTACCGCGCCTTGGGCCGCGCCGCCGCTCGACGGCGACGCATCCTTCTGGTCCTGGCGGCTCTGGATCGCCTTTTGCTTTTCCGCTACATCGTCTTGCGTGGCCATGATGAGCATCCTTTTTGTCGTGTTTTTTTAGTATCTTGCGCGGCGTCCCGGCCTGACGGTGCGCTCGCACACACAATCGCGTATTTCGTCTTTGCGCCGCTATTGTTCTTTATGGCAAACTATGGGTGGACAATAGCGTCCGTAGCGCGGTTCCATGTTTCGAGGAGAGTGTATGTCGCAGCAGCTTGAAGACAGCACCCGGCAGGTTGGGCTGTTTCTCAATCCGGCGGCCAGCCGCCGGGTCGATTTCCAGGCGGCGTGCGGCCGGCAATTCGGCCGTCTGTTCGTCGCCGAAGATGCCACGCAGGCCGTGCACGTCCTCGCCCATCAGCAGGTCGACCTGCTGATCATCGACCTCGAGTGCTTCGACCGCGGCCTCGACCTTGCCGCCATAGGCAGCCTGGTCGCGCAGCGCCACGGCTTGCCGGTGCTGCTGGTGTGCCGGTTTGACGCCGCCGGCTGGCTGGCCGACTTGATGGCGTTCGGCCCGCTCGACTATCTTTTGGGCCCCTTGAACGACGCCGAACTGAACGAGCGTCTCGCCACGTATGCGCCATCGGCGACGGCCGACGGCCTTGGCCAGCCCGGCTTGGCGGCGCTGCGCTCGTGCTTCCAGCAGGCCGTGATCGAGGCCGACGACGAGACGGACCTTGCCGCGCGCGCCTGTGCCGCCCTGTGTGGCTGGCCCGGCGTGGTGTACGCGGCGATGTTCCAGCTGTCCGATGCAAACCCGCCCGAGCTGACGCTGGCGGCCCAGCACCAGCACGCACCGGTGCAAATCGATCTTGCCGCGCTGCTGGCGCAGTCGCCATTGCGGCGCGGCTTTCCCGGCCTGATCGCCGCGTTCACCGGCGAATTCGCCTGCCTCGACGCGCTTGACAAGGCGGACGACCCTGGCCTTGCCGCGGCGCTCGGCCGGATCGGCGCGGCAATGGTGGTCGGCGTGCCGATTTTGGCGCGCGGTCCCGGCGCGCCGCTCGGTTCCCTGTGCCTGATGTTCGGGCGCGCCGCTGCGCTGTCGCGCGACGATTTGAGCACGCTGGCCGACCTGGCGCAGCTGGCCGGCTTCGGGCTGCGCATGTTCGACACCCGGCGCGACGGCGAAATGCTGCTGGCGCGGCTGACCGACATCGCCATCACCGACGCGTTGACGGGCGTGTCCAACCGGCGCCGCGGCGAAGCAGTGCTCGAGCAGGAAATCAAGCGCGCGCGCCGTTACCATGCGCCGCTGGCGCTGATCGCCATCGACGTCGACCATTTCAACGCGATCAACGACCGTTACGGCCACCCGTGCGGCGACGCGGCGCTGCGCATCGTCGCCGAAATCACCCATGGCCAGTTGCGTACCAGCGACCTGCTGGCGCGCACCGGCGGCGACCAGTTCCAGGTCGTCGCCACCCACACCAATGCGATCGACGCGTTGACGATGGCCGAGAAAATCCGCGCCGCGATCGCCGCCACCGCGTTTCCCGGCTGCGACCGGCTCACCGTCAGCCTCGCCGTGGCCCAGGTGGCCGGCGAGGAAAGCGCCGACGCGCTGATGCTGCGGGTGAACGCTGCGCTGGCGCGCGCCAAGCGGGCAGGGCGCAACTGCGTGGAACTGGCGATGCAGTGACGAACACGCCGGGGTGGCTGGGCTGGCTGAAGCACTATCGCCGATCCCTGTTGGCTGGCGACATCAGCGCCGGCGTCGTGGTGGCGATGATGATGATCCCGCAGGGCATGGCGTACGCGATGGTGGCAGGCCTGCCGCCGGTGGCCGGCATCTACGCCAGCATCCTGCCGCCGTTGCTGTACGCGCTGTTCGGCTCGAGCATGACGCAGTCGGTCGGCCCGATGGCGATCGTCGCGCTGATGACCGCCGCCGCCCTCGGCCCGCTGGCCGCTGCCGGTTCAGGCCTGTACATGGTGCTGGCCGCGCAGCTGGCGCTGCTCTCTGGCATAGCGCTGCTGGCGTGCGGCCTGCTGCGCTTCGGCTTTCTCGCCAATTTCTTCTCGCGCCCGGTGATGAGCGGCTTTACCATCGGCTCGGCCATCGTCATCGCCTGGGGTCAGGTGCCGACGCTGGCCGGGGCCGCACTGCCGCGGTTTCATCTTCCGAGCCTGATGCTCGGCGCCGGCTCGCTGCTGTTGCTGCTGGCGGCACGCGCTTGGCTGGCCCGGCTGCTGCGCGCGCTCGGCATGGGTCCCGGCGGCGCCGACATTGGCGTGCGGCTGGCGCCGATGGTGGTGGTGATCGGCGCGACCGTGCTGGTAGCCTGGTTCGACCTGGCCGCCGCCGGCGTCAAGACCACCGGCGCGGTGCCGGCCGGTTTGCCGGGCCTGAACCTGGCGCTGTCGAACGGCCACTGGCGCGCGCTGCTGCAGCCGGCGCTGCTGATCGGCTTCATGATTTTCCTGATCAGCATGTCGGCGGCCCAGGCGCTGGCGCTCAAGCGCCAGGAGAAACTGCACAGCAATATGGAACTGATCGGCCTCGGCGCCGCCAACCTCGGCAGCGCATTGAGCGGCGGCTTCCCGGTCACCGGCAGCATGTCGCGCTCGGCGGTCAATTTTTCGGCCGGCGCCAACACGCCGCTGGCCAGCGTCATCAGCGCGCTGCTGCTGGCGCTGGCGTTGGTGGCGCCGACCGGCTGGCTGGCGCTGCTGCCGCTGCCGGCGCTGGCCGCCACCATCATCGTCGCCGTGCTCGGCATGCTCGAGCTGGCAACCTTGCGCACGGCGCTGCGCTACGACCGCGGCGACGCGCTGGCGCTGGTGGCGACCGCTTGCGGCGTACTGGTTTTGGGGGTGGAGGCAGGCGTGGTGATCGGCGTGGTGCTGTCGATGGGCACGCTGATCTGGCGCGCCAGCCGGCCCCACATTGCCGTGCTGGGCCGCATCGCCGGCACCGAGCACTTTCGCAACATCGAACGCTATCCGGGCGAAACCGCCCCAGGAGTGCTGCTGTTGCGCATCGACGCCGGTCTGTTCTTCGGCAACGTCGAAGCCGTCAACGCGCGCATCGAGGAAGAACTCGCCGCGCATTCAGCTCATTGCTTCACCCGCCACCTGGTGCTGGTGCTGTCGGCGGTCAACGCGATCGACACCTCGGCGCTGTTCGGCCTGATCGAACTGAACGTGCTGCTGCGCCACCGCGGCGTCAAGCTGCACCTGGCCGAGGTAAAAGGCCCGGTGCTCGACCGGCTGAAAACGAGCGACCTGCTGTCCACGCTCAATGGCAAGGTTTTTTTGAGTACCGCGATGGCGTGGGATGAGCTGGCCGGAAAAGGATGACAGCCGCATGCCGCTGTGGCATCGTTGTCGGATCGAACACAAAAGGAACCCACATGCGCCATCTGGTCACCATCGTCTGCCTGCTTGCGGCAATTATCCTGTACGCCATAGGCGACAGGTCGACCGCCGGACTGCTCCTGCTCGGCCTGGCATTCGAGAGTGCCTTCTGGTTCCGCCTGGTGCGCTGCCGCCGGCCGCGATGACCCGGCCCCGGGGTCAGTTCCAACATTCGACCCCGGGGGTCAGTTCCGACATTCGGACACGGCCTCATGCTTAGCGCTGGAATATTTACGCTAGTGCCGAGCTCGTGTCCGAATGTCGGAACTGACCCCTGGGGGTGCGCACCGGCGAAGGCGTCGGCGCGGTGATGGTGTTCATCCGCGAGTAGGGTTTGCTCGACGCGGTGTGTTAGCGGTGTCGAAGGCGGTCAATTTCGGCCTGCGTTGCTGCGAAGCGTTTTAGTCGCGCTTCAAATTTTTGCCAAAAAAATCGACCACCGCGGCGTTGAAGGTTTGGTGAAACGCCACCCTGTCGAAGCCGGGGCCGCTTTTACAAATGACTGCGGCAATGTTCGCAAGTGCAGCACTGCAAGGTGCCAGGAAGTCAAAATGGCCGGCTTTGCGCACCACATGGTAGTCGGGTATTTTCGGAAGCGCGAGCCGGACTGCTTCCGCGTAACGGGGGTGCGGCAGCATGGCGTCGTCCTCGGCACGCCAGAGTTGCACCGGTATCTTGACGTGTTTCAGTGCATCCGGCGAGAACGCGAACCCCAGGGCCGGGGCCGCCACAACCGCAGCCTTGATGCGATCGTCCTGCACAGGGCTTGCATCGGGCGGCGCGGTACCAGCCGTCGCGGCCTTCGCGATCAACTGGCATGCAAAATCTGCCGGATGTGCGCCGCACATCGGACCCACCCTGGAAAAATCAGCAAGCCCGCCGATGCTTGCCAGGGTCGTAAAGCCGCCGGCAGAAAATCCGAACATCCCGATACGGTCTGGATCGATCGTCGCACGGCTGTCCCAGCTTGACAGCATATGGTCGATCACACGGCGCATTTGCCGGGGGCGATCCATGATCAATACGCTGCGGCTCTGGTCGGCATAGTTGTCGCCCGTATGGGTGACGGCGGCGACGACATAGCCCGCGTCGGCCAAGGCAATGGCGGTATCGTAGTGCCCCAGGAACGAGCTTCCAGTGCCGTGCGACATCACCACTAGCGGCAAGGCGCGTCCTTCTATTGGGCCATTGAACGCAACCGGCATCGTTGTCGGTCCCATGGTCATGGACTTCGGTGTTGCCTGGCTCGGATACCAGATGCCAATTTCCAGCGGCTTGCCGTTGGGGTCGGCGGCAATTCCGTGCTGGAATCCGGCGCCATGGGCGCACGTCGCGGCAAGTGCCATGGCCACAGTCGTCAAAGCGGAAAAAGAAGCAATAGTGCACAAGGTCTTGATCGCGTGTCGCATGTTTTTTCCTGACGTGGTTGAGAAAGTACGATCACTATAAGGATTGCCGAAGCGATCCGACAGTCGATGCGACCAGGCGCAGCCGGGCTTCGTCGAACCAAGGCGAAGGCGCCGCGCCGCCAGGGCCAAGCTGGCGCGACGGCGCCAGCATGATCGGCGCTTCCAGTTCCGGGTGCAGGCCATGATGGCCTTTGCAGACGGCAGCGATGGCGGCCTTGTCGGTCGCTGGGGTCAGTTCCGACATTCGGACACGGCCTCATGCGTAGTGCTGGAACGTCGCTGGGGTCAGTTCCGACATTCGGACACGGCCTCATGCGTAGTGCTGGAATATTTACGCTAGTGCCGAGCTCGTGTCCGAATGTCGGAACTGACCCCGGGGGTGCGCAGCAAGTAGGGCCGGTAGCCGCGCCGCGCCCGACCGGCATACCGGCCCACGCGTGCGACCTGGCGCTCAGGTCGTTAGATGGGCTTATCACCATGAAAACAAAAACTGCACGGCGGAAATTTCGTCTTCCGTCTCGTGCTCGCGGACCGGGCAAGCGAAAAAGAGGCGGCGCCGCGCGCGCCGCTTGTATCATCCATTTTTCGGAAACGACAGGATTGATATGGACATCACGATTTACCACAACCCCCGCTGCGGCAGTTCGCGCAATACGCTGGCGCTGATCCGCAACACCGGCGTCGAGCCGATTGTGATCGATTACCTCGCCAGTGCGCCTTCGCATGCGCTTCTGAAGGCGATGATCACGTCCGCCGGCCTCACCGTGCGCGGAGCAATCCGCACGCGCGAAGCGGCGTATGCCGAACTGGGGCTGGACAACCCGGCGCTGGCCGACGATGCGCTGATCGACGCCATGCTGGCCCATCCAATCCTGATCAACCGTCCGTTCGTCGTCACGCCCTACGGCGTGCGCCTGTGCCGGCCGGCTGAACTGGTGCTCGATATCCTGCCGCTGCCGCAGTTGAACGCATTCAGCAAGGAAGACGGCGAAGCGGTCATCGACAGTGCCGGTCGGCGCATCACGCCGGGATAACGGTGGCGGTCAGGCCGGCCGCAGCCGACCGCCGTTTCGGTGACCAGGTAGCGCGGCTGGGCCGGGTCGTCCGTCCGTACCCTGACCAAACCAGCCCGGTCCGGCGGCAATTGAAACTACACGCGCCGGCAACACGTCGGCACGAAGCAGCAAGACCAGCGCAACCAGCGCAACCAGCGCAACCAGCGCAACCAGCGCAACCAGCGCAACCAGCGCAACCAGCGCATTTTTACGCCGCGTTTACAAGACTCGTTGTTCTTTTTAGAAAATTTTTACGCTTTGCTTGCTACGCTTCTTCCGGTCAATCACGTATTGCCGGCGGAGCCATCATGAAGTCAATCACCACGTTTTATCCTCACTCGGGCGTGCACCGTTTCCGTCGGCAAGCCCTATGTAGTTGCGCGCCGTTCGCATGACGGCGTTGCGGCGCCAATCGGATTTTCCATCCGAAACAGCTTGACCTCAATTCCTGTACCCGCCAGTCGATAGCGACTCTCTTATTTTTCTCCACCAGGCACCATAGAAAGACTGACATGAAATTTGCAATCCTTGCCGCAGCTTTGATGACTACCTTCGCCGTTGGCAACGCATGCGCCGATGACGCCAAGGCCCCCACCGAGCTGAGCTTCAACGCCGCCGTCACCAGCGACTACCGCTATCGCGGCATTTCCCAGACGCGCCTGAAGCCCGCACTGCAAGGTGGCGCCGACGTCGTCCATAACGGCTCCGGGATCTACGCCGGCGCCTGGGCCTCGACGATCACATGGACGAAAGATGCTGGCGGCGATGGCGATATCGAGCTGGACCTGTATGCAGGAAAGCGCGGCGAGCTGTCGGCCGGGCTTGGTTATGACGTCGGCGTGCTGACCTATGTCTACCCATCGAACAAGCTGGCGAGCGTGCCAGGTTTCGTCAGCGCCAACACCACCGAGGTGTATGGGCAGTTGTCATACGGACCCGCGCTGGTCAAGTATTCGCATGCGGTGACGAACCTGTTCGGCTTCGTCGACAGCAAGCACAGTGGCTACCTGGATCTGGCTGCCAACCTCGATGCGGGCAACGGCTTGATCGTCAACCTTCATGCAGGGCGCCAGCGCGTAGCGCACAACGGTGCCGCCAGCTATACGGACTGGAAAGCCGGCGTCACCCGCGACTTCGGCGTCGTCACCGCAGCGCTGGCCTATGTCGGCACCAATGCCGGCAAGGTCGCCTATGCCTCGCCCGCCAATGGCAAATTCCTGGGCAAGTCGGCGCTGGTCCTCACCATCAGTAAAACTTTTTGATTTTTACAGTTTGTTTACAACAGACGTTTAAGTCTTTATAAAATTTTTACGCGGCAAGCGATACGCTTGCCGTATCAAAAACCAATACTGCAAGAGGGATGACATGGATGCAATTTACATCGGCGCGCTGGTGCTTTTTTTTGCACTGACGTGGGCTTTCGCGGTCGGCTGCGACAAGTTGGGGGGCAAATAATGGAAATCTGGCAAATTGGAGGCATCGTCGCTGCCGGTCTTCTGGCCTACCTGAGCCACGCACTCCTGAAAGCGGAGGACCTGTGATGACCATGCAATCTTTGGCGCTGCTTGGCGCATTTCTGGCCGTCCTTCTCGTCCTTGCATGGCCTCTGGGCCTGGTTCTGGCCCGGGTCGGCGACGCTGGCGTCGTCCCCGGCATGACATGGATGGGGCGCATCGAGCGCCTGCTGTACAAGGCCGGTGGCGTGTCGCCCGAGACCGACATGGGCTGGAAGTCCTACGTGCTGGCGTTGCTGGTATTTAACAGCATCGGCGCGCTGTTTGTGTTTGCCCTGCAGCGCCTGCAGGCATGGCTGCCGCTCAATCCCCAGTCACTGGCCAATATCAGCCCGGACTCCTCGTTCAATACCGCGGTCAGTTTCGTTGCCAACACAAATTGGCAGGGTTACAGCGGTGAACAGACCATGAGCTACCTAACCCAGATGATCGGGCTTACCGGCCAAAACTTCTTTTCGGCAGCTACCGGGATGGCGGTGGCCTTTGCCCTGATCCGCGGCTTCAGTTCGCGCTCGTTAAAAACCATCGGCAATTTCTGGGTCGACCTGACCCGTTCAACGCTGTATGTACCATTGCCGCTGTCGCTGCTGTTTGCCGTGTTCCTGATGGGGCAAGGCGTCATCCAGAATTTCTCCGCTTACCAGGAAGTCCAGCTGATCGATCCGGTCGCCTATGCGATGCCGAAAACCGGCGCCGATGGCCAGCCGCTCAAGGATGCCCAGGGCCAGGCGCTGATGCAAAGCGTCGCCGCAACTATCCAGACGATTGCCATGGGTCCGGTCGCGTCGCAAGAAGCGATCAAAATGATCGGTACCAACGGCGGCGGCTTTTTCAATGCAAATTCCGCGCACCCTTACGAAAACCCGACCCCGCTGTCCAACTTCGTGCAGATGCTCGCCATTTTCCTGATTCCCGCTGGTTTGTGCTTCGCTTTTGGCCGGATGGCGGGTGATCTGAGGCAGGGGGCGGTTTCAAGTACCAAGCGAACCCTGGTTGTCATGGGGGCCGAGCAGGTCGCCCACCCGCACCTGGCGGCGCTGGGGGTTGACTAGGCCGCCAGCGCGCTTCAGGCTGGCGGCAATATGGAAGGCAAGGAGACCCGCTTTGGCATCTCTGCGTCGGCCCTGTTCGCGGCCGTTTCCACTGCGGCGTCGTGCGGCGCGGTCAACGCCATGCACAATTCGTTCTCGCCGCTGGGCGGCGCGGTGCCGATGCTGCTGATGCAACTCGGTGAAGTCGTCTTTGGCGGCGTTGGCTCCGGCCTGTACGGCATGCTGGTGTTCGCCATCCTGGCCGTTTTCATTGCCGGCCTGATGATTGGACGCACGCCGGAATATCTGGGCAAAAAAATCCAGAGTTACGAAATGAAGATGGCGTCGATCGCGATTTTGATCACGCCTGTCCTGGTGTTGGGCGGCACCGCGATTGCCGTCATGCTCGACGTCGGCAAGACCGGCATCGCCAATCCTGGCGCGCATGGCTTCTCCGAGATCTTGTATGCCTTCAGCTCGGCCGCCAACAATAACGGCAGCGCGTTTGCCGGCCTGTCAGCCAATACGCCCTTCTACAACAGCATGCTGGCCATCGCCATGTGGTTCGGGCGTTTTGCGGTGATCGTGCCGATCCTGGCGATTGCCGGCGCGCTTGCCGCCAAGCCGCGCCTCGAGGCCACCCCGGGAACCATGCCGACCCACGGTCCGATTTTTGTCGGTTTGCTGGTCGCGGTAGTGCTGCTTGTCGGCGTGCTGAACTATGTTCCCGCCCTGGCCCTCGGCCCGGTAGTCGAACATCTGCAGCTCTATAGCAAGTAACTAGCAAGTAACGATCAAGTAACGATCAAGTAACGATCAGAGGCCACGGAGTCCATGATGTCTCAAGTAAAATCGCTACCTAACGTCGCAACCGTAGCAACCGCAGCAAGCCAGCGCAGGTCGCTGACCCTGTTCGATGCCAGCCTGATCTGGCCCGCGATCGTCGACGCCTTCATGAAGCTCGGTCCTCGTACGCAGGCCCGCAGCCCGGTCATGTTTGTGGTCTATGTCGGCAGCATCCTGACGACGCTGATGTATTTCCGCGCCATCAGCAACACGCTTGAAAGCGCCGCTAGCAGTTTCATCCTGGCCGTGTCGGTGTGGCTGTGGTTTACGGTGTTGTTCGCCAACTTCGCCGAAGCGCTGGCCGAGGGCCGCAGCAAGGCCCAGGCCGCATCGCTGCGTGGCCTGAAGCAAACCGTGATGGCAAAGAAGCTGGCAACGCCGAAACACGGCACCGCATGGCTGCCGGTGCCGGGCGCGGACTTGCGCAAAGGTCATACGATCCTGGTCGAGGCGGGCGATGTGGTCCCGATCGACGGCGAAGTCATCGAAGGCGTCGCCTCGGTCGACGAAAGCGCCATCACGGGCGAATCGGCGCCGGTCATTCGCGAGTCGGGCGGGGATTTCTCGGCCGTCACCGGCGGCACGCGCGTGCTGTCGGACTGGCTGGTGGTGCGCGTCTCGGTCAATCCTGGCGAAACGTTTTTGGATCGTATGATCTCGATAGTCGAAGGCGCCAAACGCCAGAAGACGCCCAATGAAATCGCCTTGACCATCCTGCTGGTGGCGTTGACGATCGTGTTCCTGGTCGTCACGGTAACGCTGCTGCCATTCTCGCTGTTCGGTGTCGCCGCGGCCGGCGCAGGATCTCCGGTCAGCGTCACGGTGCTGATCGCGCTGTTGGTGTGCCTTATACCGACCACCATCGGCGCGCTGCTGTCCTCCATCGGCGTGGCCGGCATGAGCCGCATGATGGGGGCCAACGTCATCGCCACCTCCGGTCGTGCGGTTGAAGCGGCTGGCGACGTCGATGTTCTATTGCTCGACAAAACCGGTACCATTACCCTCGGCAACCGTCAGGCCGCAGGCTTTTTTGCGGCGCCTGGCGTCACCGAGCAGCAATTGGCCGACGTCGCGCAGCTTGCCTCGATGGCGGACGAAACGCCGGAAGGTCGCTCGATCGTGGTGCTGGCCAAGCAAAGGTTCAATATCCGCGAGCGCGAAATGGGTAGCTTGCATGCGGTCTTCATTGCGTTCAGCGCGAACACCCGCATGAGCGGTGTCGATATCGGCGAGCGCCAGGTGCGCAAGGGCGCGGCCGACTCGGTGTGCAAGCAGGTGGCAGCGCTGGGTATGCCTTATCCTGCCGAGATGGCGCGCCTGGTCGATGACGTGTCCCGGCGCGGCAGCACGCCCCTGGTCGTGGTCGACGCCGGCCGCGTGATGGGCGTGGTCGAATTAAAAGACATCGTCAAGGGCGGCATCAAGGAGCGCTTTGCCGAATTGCGCCGCATGGGGATCAAGACCGTCATGATCACCGGCGACAACAAGCTGACCGCCGCCGCCATCGCAGCCGAAGCCGGGGTTGACGATTTCCTGGCCGAAGCGACGCCCGAAGACAAGCTCAAACTGATCCGCCACTACCAGTCCCAGGGCAGGCTGGTGGCGATGACGGGCGACGGCACCAACGACGCACCGGCGCTGGCCCAGGCCGATGTCGCCGTGGCCATGAATTCCGGCACCCAGGCGGCCAAGGAGGCAGGCAACATGGTCGACCTGGATTCGAACCCGACCAAGCTGCTCGAGATCGTCGAGATCGGCAAGCAGATGTTGATGACGCGCGGCTCGCTGACCACGTTCTCGATCGCCAACGACATCGCCAAGTATTTCGCCATCATTCCGGCAGCGTTTGTCGGCACCTACCCGCAGCTGAAGGCGCTCGACGTCATGCAGTTGAGCAGCCCTGATTCGGCCATCATGTCAGCCGTCATCTTCAATGCCCTGATTATCATCGTGCTTATTCCGCTCGCCCTGAAGGGTGTGCAATACCGCGCAATCGGCGCCGCGGCACTGCTGCGCAGGAATATCCTGATCTACGGCGTGGGTGGCCTCATCTTGCCCTTCGTCGGCATCAAACTGATCGACATGGTGTTGTCGGTCCTTCACCTCGTATAAAAGAAAGCACCTCATGAAATCCACTTTGCGTCCCGCCCTCGTCCTGTTTGGCGCCCTCACGCTGGTCGTTGGTGTCCTTTATCCTTTGGCAGTGACCGGCATCGGCCAGCTCGCTTTCGCCGACAAGGCATCCGGCAGCCTGGTGCTGCGCGAAGGCAAGCCAGTGGGCTCGACGCTGATCGGTCAATTGTTCTCGTCGCCCGGCTATTTTTGGGGCCGGCCATCGGCCACCGGACCGATGCCCAACAACGCCAGGTTTTGTCGCGTTGTTCGGCAAAAGGCGGAATTTTCTAGAAGCGCCACTGTGCCCTTCAAACTGGACGGACTTGTCCTGCCAACGCATAAAATTGGTCGGCGAATGACATTTCATTGGCGCCATTGGTAGCGAACTGGCCCTTGCGGATCATGTGCATGAGCTCGATGCCGGCGAGCACGCCGCCGGCAGAGCGGAACGATTTGAAGTTGAGCATCGGCCTGGTCACCCGCTTGATGGCGCGATGGTCTTGCTCGACA
>NZ_PDOB01000010.1 GCF_002760665.1 Massilia psychrophila
TCATGAGCGCTGACTACAATACGTACACCAGTAACAACCCGAACGTGTTCCATCGTTATTGGGATGGCAGGTCGGCTGGCGTGACGCAAAGCTATACCGGCTGGAAGGGCTGGGGCGGCCAGGATGCGCACTCCACAATGAACGGTCGTTAAGCAAGAGTAAGGAGCACGCGCATCCTTCCGAGCCGGTTTCTGCCGGTTAGGGGATGACCGGGCCTGACATGCATGTTTTCATGGTCTTTTTATGACCCAAAAATCCGCGGAAACGCGGATTTTTTTTTGCCGTCAATTTCTTTTTGCCATATCCCTGCTTGGGGGCATGAATTACCAGCAGTTTCTTTGACCTGTGTCGACACCGGCCTGAATCGTCCCCATGTTGAGCCCCTTACACTGGTTGAGCAGATATCCACCGATCGATCACGCTATTTATTTCAGGAGAGAGCCTTGAACGTCTACGCATATTCTTCAAGAGTTTGTTTAAGCGCGTCCTTGCCGCGCATCCATCGCAGCCATGTGCTTTGCAGGCACCGGTCGTTAGCGCTGCTGCTTGGCGCCGCGGCGCTGGGCTTGCACGCGCCGGCGATCACGGCAGTGCTGCCGATGCCCGACGGCATCGCCAACGGCGCCACCGTCAGCCTGCAATGCGGTAATGTCTACCAAGGCACACTCGAGTTGAGCGGCAAGTCCAACGTCACCGTCAAGACCGTGGGCAACTGCGGCAAGGCCGGCATTTCTCCAGGCCGCGCCATTTCCGGATGGGCAAGGTATTCCGGCAGCATCTATTCAGCGCCGATCAGCTTTACCCCGCAGCAAGTGGCAATCGACGGCAGTGCAGTCAGTACCGCACATTGGCCCAACCAGCCATGGGCCACCAGCATCGCGGGTATGCCAGCGGGCGACCTGAATGGCGCCACCATGGTGGTACTGGCGAATCAATCGGTGATCCAATCGCAGACGTTGACCGGAAACAGCATCGGCTCGGGCAAGCAATTCTACGTCGAGGGCAAACTGTGGATGCTCGACAGTCCGGGCGAATGGGCAGTGCAGGACGGCCGCATCTTCATGTGGGCGCCGGATGGTCAAAGTCCCGAAGGCCGCGCATGGGCGGCGCCTGACAGCAATGGCATCAATGCCGATAAATCGCATGGCATCATCATCGATGGCGTCTCGATCTTCTCGGCGAATGACGGCATCAGCGCAAACGAGTCTTCCGACCTTAAAGTGCTCAATACCGACATCAACAACAGCGCCAGGGACGGTATCTGGGCCAGCGGCAGCCGCGGTCTGCAAGTGAGTGGGAGCAACGTCTCGAACTCTCGCCGCAACGGCATCGATGGCTGGTATTCGATCACCGGCGCGGTCGTCTCGAACTCGATCATCGCCAACACCGGCATGGTCGGCATGCCGTCCGCGTCCAACGCCGGCATCATGTTTGGCGGCGGCTCGGACAACCGCATCGACAACGTGCGGGTGCTGAACTCGGCTTACCACGGTATCAGCGTGATACATAACCGATTCACCTTCGTGCTCAACAGCCTCGTTGACATGGCGTGCGCGCGCCTGAGCGATTGCGCGGCGGTGTACACCTCGGCGCGTGACGGACAGCCTTTGACCTTGCTTATCGAAGGAAACACCGTTACCAACACCAGGGGCATCCAAGCGATCGGCATCTACCTCGACGACCATGCCAACGGCGTCACCGTCAACCAGAACACGATAGCAAACAATAACCGAGGCGTAATGGTCCACAACGGCTTCAACAACGTCATTACCAACAATACATTTGCATCCAGCGGCGTCACCCACCTGGGATTTGCCCAAGACGTCGGCAACGTTCGCAACAACCAGGTTACCGGCAATACCTTCAAGTCGACTGGCGGCGAGCACACCTTCAACCATGAGGCCGGGGCAAACTACAAAAATTTCGCCACCTACGATTACAACACCTATCGCAGCAACAATTTCAACGTGTTCGGCCATACATGGGACGGCCGCAGTCCCGGCCTCCCTCATAGTTATCAAAGCTGGAGGAACGAGATGCAGCAGGACGTTCATTCGGTGACAAGCGATGTGATTGGCGACGCGCCGCCCGGGGGCTCCCGGGGCAAGGGGAACCTTACCGGGCCCTAGACAAGAGGCCTTTTTTTGTAGCCTGAAGAACGGAGGCGGGCAGGGCGCGCAATACGGCATGCAAAATGCCTATTGGACTGACGGCGCTATTTTTGGTCAAATACTTTTGCCGCAATCAACTGCCTGGCGAACCCGACGACAAACAACGTGTTGGTGACGAGATAGCGCCGCAACAGTCTGCGTGGTTCGGAACCGAGCCGGTATAACCATTCCAGGCCGTGACGCTGCCACCACAGCGGCGCCCGGCTTTTCATTCCCGAGTGAAAATCGAAGGCGGCGCCGACGCCGATCATGACGGCGTCAATCTTGCCCCGGTGCGCCGCCATCCATTTTTCCTGCTTCGGGCACCCCAGCCCGACAAACACCACGTTGGCGCCTGAAGCGTTGATTGCGGCAACCTCCGCCTCGTCTTCGGCGGGTGAAGCCGAACGAAATGGCGGCGACAGCATACCCCGCACGTCGAGCAGCGGGAACGCATGCGCGATGGCAGTGCGCAAACTGCTCAAGGTGTCATGGGTGCTGCCGTAGAGGAAAATCTTCTGGCCGATGCGCTCTGCCTGACGCAGGTAGCGCCACATCAGGTCCGGGCCGGCGATCCGCTCCTGCGCGGGAAACCCCAGGCGGCGCAGGGCCCAGGCAATCGGTGCGCCGTCCGACATCGACAGGTCGGCGCCGCCGAGCGCACTTCTTAATTCTGCGTCGTGCGTTGCAGTGACCACCGAATGGACATTGCAGATGCAGACATAACGGGACTCCCGCACCGCCCCCCAGCTCAGGATATGCCCGATGGCGTCGTCCCAAAACAGCGCGTCAACCCAGGTGCCGAGCACCGAGTGCCCCCTGCGCAATGAGACGTTTTCCTTGTACTTCAGCGATGGCTTCTTCATAGATTTCAATCAGCATTTGATAGTTAATCGAAGGCGTGTATTTCGCCTCATATTCAGCGCGCGCCGCGCGTCCCATCCGTTGCATTTGCTCGCCGTGTGCGCCAGCCCACGCTATTTTTCTGGACAGGTCGGCCTCGTCCCCCGGCGTGAACAGCAATCCGGTGACCCCATCCTGGACAATGTTGGCAAGGGCGCCGAGCCGGCTCGCAATTACTGGCAAGGCGCACGAATACGCCTCGAGGATCGTGGTGGGGAGTTGCTCCAGACACATGCTCGGTACGATCAAAAAAGAAGCCAAACGCATCCTTTGCATGATCTCCGCGCGCGAGCGAAACCCGAGGTAGCCGTCGCCCAATTGGCTTGCCACCGCTGTCTCCGACGGCCCGGCGCCGATTGCCTCGATGCGCGTATCGTCGCCCTGGCGGACCGCGCCCAGCAAGATGCCGATGCCTTTTTCGCTCGATAGCCGGCCGACAAACAGGCCGCCGGCGCGCTGACCTGGGCCGGGCGAATCGGCGCCATCGACAAAATTCGGCTTGATCCGCAGTCGTTGCGCCGGCAAGCCGCCGGCAACGAAGCGGTCGCGTGAAAACGCGCTCAAGGCGATATACCGGGTGATCCGGCTTTTATACGTGCCGGCCAGCCGATGCGCGCTCAACATGCCTGCCAGGACTGCGGACTGGGGCATTGACTCGCGGTAACATTTTCGGACGACGGCGCGCCACGGCGACTTGCCGAGGCAGTCTTCACAGATTGTGCCCTTGCGTAAAAACGTTCCCTGCGCGCACAGCAGGCGGAAATTGTGCAAGGTCTGCACCACTGGAATCCGCTTGCGCGCGGCCGTCCAGTAGATCGAAGGCGATATCAGGGGAAATGTGTTGTGAACATGGATAAGATCGGGCTGAAAATCTGCGCAAACCGCATCCACGTCGCGCGCCGAGCGCCGCGACCAGAGGGCGGACGCGGCAGCCGTTGCAGCGGGAAGCGTGTGTAACTCGTCGTTGTGTCGCTGGTACAGTTGAACCGCATGCCCGCGCGAGCGCAGCAATGCCATTTCCATGTCGACGACGGCATCTTCACCGCCGAAATTTTGATACGCATTATGGACAAATAAAATATTCATAAAGAACTGTCTCAATGATTATTATTGCCGTTATGAATTCAAATGCAGACGCGAAATTTACAATAACAAGCGCTAATTTTATAGCGTTACATGCCGTCAGCTTGATATGGCGATAATGTCAATCAAGCCGATTCTCGAAAATTGGTACGCTTGGCAACTTTCATTCCATCGGCTTGTTATTCGCCTCGGCTACAGCCTGTTTGACGGCAATGACGCGTCGTTTTACCTGCCGCAAAACGCGCCACAGCCTTGTTGCGATTCGCCCCTTGAAGGTATCTTGGCTTTCGGCATTCATCAGCCAAAGCCGCGCCTCACGCAGATATCCGGCCGCGGCCGCGAACAGGACCTTGTCGACATTGCTCCAGTAATCGGCCCGACTGCGGTAGACGGCGATCCTGTCGAACTGCCGAGGCGTGGCGCCCAGGCTGGTCTTGTAAGCGTGCCGTCCCCACAACATATGCACTTGCTTGCCGCCGCGCGCGACGTATTCGCAAATACTACGGTGACAGCATAGAGTTCCCATGCCGAACAGGTCGTAAGCCGGGTCATGGGCGCAGACGAGCATATGAAACCCTTGGCCGACCTTGCAACACACTGTGCCGGCGCACACCTTGCCGTCGATCGTGAGCACGCTGACCACGCCTAGGGTGCTGGCGAGCGCAACTATCCAATCGCATTCGTCATCGGTATACGCCGAAATTTTCTGCTGGTCGGCCATTCGCGCTTTATGGAGGCCGATAATAAAGCGCACCAAATCCTCGCTGACCGCCTCGCGCGGCAAGATGGCAAAGTGAAAGCCAGGGTGGGACCGGAGGAGGGCGTTGGCCTGGCGCCGAATACTCTTGCGGATATTTTTCGACAGGCTCGAGGAATATGCGTCGACAGTCGTCAGCGGCCCAATGACAATATCTTCGGCGCATATAAATTGTTGAAACGGATAGTGCAAGCCGCCAAGATCGGCAGTTATCGCATTAAATACAATGTTGGAAACCGACTCATAACGGGTGAACACAAAGGCGATAAAATCACGCGCTTCCGTCTTCGACATTTGAATTAATTCATTGAGGACGGTTACCTGCTGGCCATTGCGATCGAACAGCAATACTGTCTCCACCGTCCCATTCTTTCGGGTAATGTATGTACTGGTGGTATCAGTCAGTTGTCCGGTTTGACGAAAATGCGGAAGCGTCGAGAACAGGCTGCCGTAGCGTTGCGCGATCTCTTCGTTGACAAAGTGCGGCACCTCCTCTTCATAGCATTCCGTAATGAGGCGGCCGCCTTTTGCAGACAATTGCAACTTGTTGCCTGCTGCTCGCGCTCGGGTGGGCAATGTTACCTGAACCTCATTCGGCCACTTCATGGTGCACCTCCAAGCCGGCTTTCCGATGATGTTTCGCGCGTCGGCTATGCGGCATCGCCCGCCATCCGGAAACGTTTGATCTTGCGCAGCGTCTTTACTAGCAGCGGACCGAAACGCAATGATGGATTTTCTTCGTGTTCCATATTCAGCAGCCGTTTTTTCCACTCCTGCAGACAGGTTTTGACCGTCTTTATCAGGACCGTACCGGCGTTTTGCCAGTATGCGCTGCGGGAGCGATAGATGTCCAGGCTGGCGCGATCGCGCTGCACGCCCATTAATTTGTATTTGTACTGATAACGCCCCCAGCAGAGATGGCTTTCTTTCGCCCCGAGCGAAATCTGGTCGCAAATGGCCTGATAACAGCAGAGTATGCCGAGACTGTATTTTTGATACGCCGGATCGTACGAAATGATCTGGCCAAAATAATGATCGTTGACCCGCAGGCTGATTGATCCGCCACAAACCCGGTTGCCGATCAGGGCAACGGTAACCAGTCCGCTCAGCTTCGCCTGCCTGACGATCCAGTCGACTTCGTCGGGGTCGATGCCGAACCTGATATTTTTCTGGCCGATATTGATTTTCTTGAGGTCGATCAGGTCGTGCAGGTACTTTTCGTTGATTTCATCGCCCGCACAAACCTCAAAACGAAAAGTGGAATTATCGCGCGCTATTGCACGCAGATATCGCCTGATATTTCTACGCATTTTGGAACTGAGACTGTCGAGGTAGGCTTCCGGGGTTGCAGGTAGTGTGAGTACGATATCTTCCGATATCTCGTATTGGTGGCAGGGAAACGGTAAGCTGCCAATCTGATCGCCGATTAGCGAGAAAGAAATCACCGCTATCGACTTATCGTTAGAGAAAATATAGCTGGCAAACCGTTCCAGCTCTTCCGGCGCGATATCGATCATTTCGTTGATGACGCTGACTTTCCTTTTTTCCCGCTTGAACAGCAGGATGGCAATTGCCTGCTCGCCCTTGCGCGCAACATACGTACTTGCACCGTTGGCTTTACGCTGTACGGCGTGATGAGATAGCGAAGAATTGATGTGTTTGTAAAGGCGGTCGAGCTCCGTTTCAACGAAGGACGGAATCGCATTTTCGTAGCATGAAATGGTGACAGTTTCGGTTGGGACAGAGTGCGGTACGGAATGAATTGCTTGAAGAACACTTTTTTTCACCAGATTTGTGTTGATTAAACTTTGCATTTTAGGCATCTCCGTAGATTTACCAAAGAACGGTATTGGGCGGTAAAACAAGTATCGTCCCGGGTTATAACCCCGGATTTTGATCATATTAACAACATCATCGAAGCAAAGATGGTGATTTGGCAATTGTTTGCGGTGCGTCAGCAAACCGGCATCCGGGCGCGCGGTTCAGGCCCGAAGCAGCTCGTCGGCGGCATGGTTGGCATGGGTGCCGGAAGGCGTCAATCGCTGCGCCTCCAGGAAGGATTGGTAGGCTAGTTGCAAGCCTTTGCGGAGGGGCATGCTAGCCTTCCAGCCAAGCGTCTTCAGCTTCGATACCTCGAGCAGCTTGCGCGGCGTGCCGTCCGGCTTGCTGCTGTCGAACACAATGCGTCCGGCATAGCCGACGGTCTTGCCGATCAACTTGGCCAGGTCGCCGATCGCGGTATCCTCGCCGGTGCCGACGTTGATGTGCGAAAGCATGGTGTCGGTGTGCGCATGATAGACGCCAAGGTCGAGTTGCATGACGTGCACGCTGGCTGCCGCCATGTCGTCAACGTACAGGAACTCACGCATCGGCTTGCCACTGCCCCAAATCACGACCTCGTCCGCGCCGGTGGCTTTTGCTTCATGGAAGCGCCGGATCAACGCTGGTATGACATGGCTGTTTTCAGGGTGGAAATTGTCGCCGGGTCCGTACAGATTGGTCGGCATCACGCTGCGGTAGTCGGTCCCGTACTGGCGGTTATAGCTTTCGCACAGCTTGATGCCGGCGATCTTGGCAATTGCATACGGCTCGTTGGTCGGCTCGAGCATGCCGTTCATGAGGTATTCCTCGCGAATTGGTTGTTCGGCCAGCCGGGGGTAAATGCAAGACGAGCCCAGGAACAGCAGCTTTCCGATGCCGTTGCGCCAGGCTTCATGCACCACGTTCGTCTGCACCATCAGGTTATGGTAAATAAATTCTGCGGGATAGGTATTGTTGGCATGAATGCCTCCCACCTTGGCGGCGGCAAGGTAGACCTGGTCGATATGCTCGTTGCGGAAGAAGGCGCGGACTTCGGCCTGGTCTGTCAGCTCGAGTTCGGCATGGGTGCGGGTGACGATATTGGTGTATCCCTGCGCGCGCAGAGTGCGCACGATGGCCGATCCCACCAGGCCGTTGTGGCCGGCAACGTAAATACGGGTCTGCGTAGTATCCATGGTTCACTCCAAAATATTGGGAAGGTATATCCGTGCGTTTGACCAGCCTATGGCGGCAGGCAGTCTCAAGGCCGTGGACTATTTGCTTCTTTACCACCGTTTCACAGCGTTCAGTGGACCAATGCCGATGCCGATGCCGATGCCGAGCTCGGCGACTTCAACGATAAAACGACACCCTGTAGAGCGGTGCCCGGTAGCGACCAGAAGATCGTCATGCGGGTAATTGCTGTTATCAGCGCAGTTTTCATGAGGATTGCTTTTTAGTATCAATTTATGGAATGCAATCCCTGTCGTGCAGCGTTCAACGCGTTATTGCAAAAAATTAATAGTGCCGGGGAGATGTTAATGAACGGTTTTATAAAACTTGTCGTTCGGATTTATTCACGCGCTGATCTGACCCATAAAAGAATTCCATTGAGAACTTTTGCGGCGTTCCTCGTCGCAATGCAACTGTCTTGCCATTCAACGTATAGTGATGGATGAGCAACCCTTCATTTTGACTTGGAACAAATGGAAGGGCTTGCCGTGTAACGGAATTCACCCAATTGAATTGCCGGGTAATATGTAGGTGAGCCGTATAGGATCGAAGCAGAACAATAAGTTTCTTTTCCACATTTCGGTCCGCTCGACAATTTGCGGAAAGTCAAACGCAACATAAAGTTTTCGAATACGATTTCAAGCGGACGGTCCGCTATGCTTTTTCTTGAAATTGACAAACTGGTTTCGATAATATTTTTCTATTGTCATCTCAGCGTTAGCATGTATTTACCAGATTGCGGAAACGGCCAAGTTTGGAGGCGATAATGAGCGATTACGATGACAAAGCTGAAAAGGCACGGCAATTAACGGACGATTTGCAAAAGGCGGCACTGAATTTGATAAAGCATTCAGGCACCAATAACTTCCGGATTCGCATCGAGGGGAGCGTGCCAGCGGTATATATTACGTTGGGCGAAGGCCGGAGTTCGTACAGCGCCGATTCCGGCGTCTCGCATGGACCGCAAGGGGGGACGCCGCAGCTAACGCCTGACTTGGAGGCAGTTCCAGTGCATGCCGCGGCGCAAGACGGCGCACAGCGCGCGCCCCTCGCTTCTTATTTTTCCAAGCTGAAGAAGGTATTGGCTGCCTGAGTCGGTACATTGCTTTCATCGCAACCATGGCGCCCTCCATCAAGGAATGCAGCAACCGGATCATGGCGTGGGTTGTGGTGCGAAAACCAGGCCCATCGCACATAATTTAATTCCGCACCGTCTTTTGTCGGGAATTGCCTGATATCCTGCATAAGCGGTCTTGGATGGGCGACGCATTGTGTTCGGCCCTTCAGTCCATACGCACCCGCACGTCGCCAGGAGCTAATGATGACTCGCAAGACTCCCATCGAGCGCTACCGCAACATCGGCATCAGCGCGCACATCGACGCCGGCAAAACGACCACGACCGAACGGATCCTGTTCTACACGGGTGTGAGCCACAAAATCGGCGAGGTGCACAACGGCGCGGCCATCATGGACTGGATGGACCAGGAGCAAGAGCGCGGTATCACCATCACTTCGGCCGCCACCACCGCATTCTGGAAGGGCATGGCGGGCAACTATCCCGAGCACCGCATCAACATCATCGATACGCCAGGCCATGTCGACTTTACAATCGAGGTCGAGCGTTCGATGCGGGTACTCGATGGCGCCGTCATGGTCTACGACGCGGTCGGCGGAGTGCAGCCGCAGTCTGAGACGGTGTGGCGTCAGGCCAATAAATATGCGGTGCCGCGCCTCGCTTTCGTTAACAAGATGGACCGCGTGGGCGCCGACTTCTTTCGCGTTCAGCAACAGATCCGCAGCAGGCTGAAGGGCGTTGCCGTGCCGATCCAGATACCGCTCGGCCTTGAGGACGATTTCCACGGCGTCGTCGACCTCGTCATGATGCGCGCGATACGCTGGGACGACGATACCCAGGGCGTGAAATTTGCCTACGAAGAGATCCCGCCTGCGCTGCAGGCAAGCGCGCAGCAGTGGCGCGAACACATGATCGAAGCGGCTGCCGAAGCGACGGCCGAGCTGACCGAAAAATATTTGAACGGCGAGGCCTTGACCGAAGAGGACATCAAGCTGGGCCTGCGCATGCGTACCATCCGCAACGAAATCGTGCCGATGCTTGCCGGCAGCGCTTTCAAGAACCGCGGCGTGCAGGCGATGCTCGACGCCGTGATCGACTACCTGCCGTCGCCACTCGACATCCCGGCAATCGCCGGCATTGATGAGTACGACAATCCGATCGAGCGCCACCCGTCCGACGACGAGCCGTTCGCCGCCCTCGCTTTCAAGATCATGACCGACCCGTTCGTCGGCCAGCTGACGTTTTTCCGCGTCTATTCGGGCGTCGTCAAATCGGGCGACATGGTGTACAACCCGACCAGGGGGCAGCGCGAACGGCTCGGACGCATCCTGCAGATGCACGCCAACGAACGCAAGGAAATCAAGGAGGTGTATTGCGGCGACATCGCGGCGGCGGTTGGCCTCAAGACAGTCACCACCGGCGACACCCTCAGCTCGCCCGAACATGTGATCGTGCTTGAAAAAATGGTGTTCCCGGAACCGGTGATCTCGCAAGCGGTCGAGCCGAAGACCCAGGCCGACCAGGAAAAGATGGGCGTTGCCCTGAACCGCCTGGCACAGGAAGACCCGTCTTTTCACGTGCATACCGACGAAGAATCTGGCCAGACCATCATGTCGGGCATGGGCGAGCTGCACCTCGAAATCCTGGTCGAGCGCATGCGCCGCGAGTTCGGCGTCGCGGCATCGGTCGGCAAGCCGCAGGTCGCCTATCGCGAGACTATCCACAAGGCGGCGCGGGATGTCGAAGGCAAGTTCATCAAGCAGTCGGGCGGACGCGGGCAGTATGGCCACGTCGTACTCACGCTCGAACCGATGGCGCCGGGAACGGGCTATCAGTTTGTCGACGCCGTCAAGGGCGGTGTAGTACCGCGCGAATTCATCCCGGCAGTCGACAAGGGCATCCAGGAAAGCCTGCGCTCGGGCGTGCTGGCAGGCTTCCCGGTGGTTGACGTCAAGGCCACGCTGACGTTCGGTTCCTACCACGATGTCGATTCGAACGAGAACGCCTTCCGCATGGCCGGATCGATTGCCTTCAAGGACGCCATGCGGCGCGGCGAGCCGGTGCTGCTCGAGCCGATGATGCAGGTCGAGGTGGAAACGCCGGAAGAGTTCATGGGCAACGTGATCGGCGACCTGACGGCGCGCCGCGGCATGGTGCAAGGCATGGACGAGATCCCCGGCGGCGGCGGCAAGCTGATCAGCGCGTCGGTACCGCTGGCCGAAATGTTCGGTTATTCGACCCAGTTGCGCTCGCTGACGCAGGGCAGGGCGACCTATTCGATGGAGTTCAAACACTACGCCGCCGTGCCGCGTCACATCCTGGAAAAGGTTGCGGCGCCGGGTCGGGCGGGGCGCTGACGCACCAAGGCCGACTGCCGCTGAACCTGCGGGTCAAACCGCCACCGCGGCATGAACACCTGACATCATCGCGCAATCGACTATCGGATCGGAGGACGCAATGCGACTTGTTTCCAAAGCTGGGGCAGCGGCGGCGTTGTTGCTTCTATTTGCGATGCTGGCAGGCTGCACCACTCCCTACCGGCCGCCCGTGCAGGTGGCCGGCAGTGCCAGTTTTACCGGGCTGGGCGCCGTCATCGCGGAAAACAGCGGCAATCCGGTCGACGTGATACTGGTGCACGGCATGTGCACCAAGACCGACGCCTGGGCACATGGCGCGGTCGACGCCATCATGACCGCCATTGAACCGGGCTACGTCGCCAAACCCCGCAACAGCGAGTCGTCAAACATTGCCGATGCAATCCGCATCGTGCAGCGCAATGAAGCCGTACGCGGCGTGCCGATTCGGTTTTCAAGCATGATCTGGTCGCCGCTAACCGCCGGCTTGAAACGTCAACTCGACTTCGACCGCACCGGGGCCGCCACCGACTGCGCTGTCGATGCCGAATGCCGGCCGCGGCGCGCCCGTTTCAATGGGATGCTCAAGGACGGCTTGCTCAACGATTGCCTGTCGGATGCAATCATCTACCAAGGCGACAGCCGCGCGACGATTCGCCAAAAAATGGTCGAGGCGCTCGATGCCACCTTCGCTCGGCAGGGAGCCGGGCCGCTGATCCTGGTCACCGAGAGCCTGGGCAGCAAGATTACCTTCGATGCGCTGAACGCCATGCTGGAGGGGAAGGCTGCTGCCCCCCAGGTCCAGGCTGCCCGTCTGGCTGCCTCGCGCCTGGTACAGGTCTTCATGGTCGCCAATCAACTCCCGATCCTCGGCCTGGCCGACCAGGTGGCGCTCGACCGGAAAACGGCAGGCCTGCTGCCGGCGGCCGACCCGCTGCAGCGCTTCCTGGCGCTGCGCCAGGCGTTTCCCCGGTCGGCGGGCAGGCGCTTCTCTGCATTGACCGTGGTGGCGCTGACCGATCCGAACGACCTGCTGTCGTACCGGCTGCTGCCGTCCAGGTACGCCACCCCGGTCGTGCAAGTGGCCGACGTCCTGGTATCGAACCGCCCGACTTACTTTGGCCTGCTGGAAAATCCGGTGACCGCGCATACCGCTTATTTCAGCAATCCGGATGTCGGCGTGATCATCGCATGCGGCTCGTTTGACCGCGCGCACTGCAAATAGGGGCCGGTGCCAATTTTCATGCATGGCGGCGACTTACCGCGGTTCGTCCGCCGCTTCGCTCCTGCCGTCTCCCGGCTTGCCATCGTTACCCATGCGGCGCGAATTGGCGTCGGTGCGAAACAGGATCGGCTTGGCCTGCGGTTGCGCCACCGCCGGATGCGAATTTTGCGCATGTTGTGCCTGCATGACGATGGCCTGCACCTCGGCGTGGCGCGGCGACTTGGCGCACACCGGGTCGGCGTTGGCGGCGTCGCCGGTCAGCGCGTAGGCTTGGCAGCGGCAGCCGCCGAAATCCTTGCTTTTTTCGGGGCAGTCCCGGCAGGGCGATTTCATCCAGGCGTCGCCGCGGTAGCGGTTGAAGGCGCCGCTGGCATACCAGATATCGTGCACGCTGTAGTCGAGCACGTTGGGAAAGGCGATGCCGGGCAACGAACGTGCGGCATGGCAGGGCAGCGCCGTTCCGTCCGGGGCGATGCCGAGGAACACCGAGCCCCAGCCGTTCATGCAGGCCTTGGGCCGCTCCTCGAAATAATCGGGTACGACGAACAAAATCCTCACCTTGTTGCCGATCCTGGCACGGTACTGGTTGACCACTTCCTCGGCGCGCACCACCTGTTCGCGCGTCGGCATCAAGTGCGCGCGGTTGGCCAGGCCCCAGCCGTAGTATTGGGTGTTGGCCAGTTCCAGGTAGTCGACGCCCATCTCGAGCGCCATGTCGATGATCCGCCCGACATGGTCGAGGTTGTAGCGGTGCAGCACCACGTTGAGCACCATTGGATAGTCGTACTGTTTGATCAGCCTGGCGACGCGCGACTTCAGGTCGAACGTCTTGGTGCTCGACAGGAAATCGTTCATTTCTTTCGTCGAGTCCTGGAACGACAGCTGGATATGGTCGAGCCCGAGTTCCTTCAGCCGCGCCAGCCGGGTTTCCGTCAGGCCGATGCCGGAGGTGATCAAGTTGGTGTAGAAGCCCAGCCGGCGGCCTTCGCCAACCAGTTCTTCGAGGTCGTCGCGCACCAGCGGTTCACCGCCCGAAAATCCGAGCTGGGCGGCGCCGAGTTTGCGCGCCTGGCGCATCACGTCGATCCACTGCGCGGTGGAGAGCTCAGCGCGCTCGTTGGCATAATTGATCGGGTTGTAGCAGAACGCGCAGTGCAGCGGGCAGCGGTAGGTCAATTCGGCCAGCAGCCAGAGCGGTGCGGCGATCGGAGGTCGTGGTGCGGGGTGCGGCAGGGGAGCGCTCATTGCGGCGGCTCAGGTAATCCAGCCGCGCTCGTTCGCGGTGCGCAGGAACTCGTCGACGTCGCCGCGCAGCCCGCTGGCGCCGAATTCCTGTTCGAGTTCATGGACGATCGCCAGCGCGCTATGGCGGCCGTCGCAGCGTTTGAGAATTTCGGCCGCGCTCTGGTTCAGCTTGACCATTCCTTCCGGGTACAGCAGCACATAATTGTTTTGGGCTTCTTCCCATTGCATGCGAAACAGGCGGGAAAGGGCGGGTTTGTGCGAAACAGTGTTCATCATGGCACCTGGCGGTTAGGGATAAGCTTTTTCGATCGCGTCGAGCATCGACCAGAGGATGTCGAGCTTGAACTGGAGGATGTCGAGGGCGCGCTCCTGCTGGGCGCGGCTGGAGAAATAGTCGAGTGTCACTTGCAGGCCGTGTTCGACGTCGCGTTCGGCCAGCGAGATGCGACTGCGGAAATACTGCAGGCCTTCAGGGGCAATCCAGCCGTAGTGGACGGGCCAGTTGGCCAGGCGGTCCTTGTGGATCTGCGGTGCGAACATTTCGGTCAGCGACGAGCAGACCGCTTCCTGCCACGGCACCCGGCGCGCGAAGTTGACATAGGCATCGACGGCAAAACGCACGCCCGGCACCACGTGGCGCTGCGACCAGAGTTCATCGCGCTCGAGACCCACGGCCTCGCCCAGCCGCACCCAGGCCTCGATGCCGCCCTCGTCGCCACCGCCGCCATGGCCGTCGTGGTCGAGGATCCGGCTCACCCATTTGCGCCGCGTTTCCCGGTCCGGGCAATTGGAGATAATGGCGCCGTCCTTGAGCGGAATGTTGACCTGGTAATAGAAGCGATTGGCGACCCAGCCGCGGATCTGGTCCTCGCGCAGCTGGCCGCTGTTCATTTTGACGTTGAACGGATGATGGATGTGGTAGCCGGCGCCGCGCGCGCGCAGCTGCGATTCGAACTCGTTGCGGCTCCAGCGGGGCGCGGCCGCGGTCATGAAGAGATCACGTTCATAAGCAGATCTCCATGCCGTCGAACGCGACTTCGATCTCGTGGCGGGCCAGGGTGGCGCGCTGTTCGGAGTCCTCGTCGAGGATCGGGTTGGTGTTGTTGATGTGGATGAGCACCTTGCGGCGCGCTTTGACGCGGTCCAATACGGCAATCATTCCCGCCTCGCCCGACTGCGGCAAGTGGCCCATGTCGGCCGCACTTTTGGTCGAAAAACCCAGTGCGATCATTTCATCGGCGCGCCAGAACGTGCCGTCGACCAGCACGCAGTCGCTTGACTGCATGACGGCCTCGATCTGCGGGTCGATTGCGCCCAGGCCCGGGGCGTAAAACACCGTTTTTCCGCTCGCCGTGTCTTCGATCAGGAGGCCGATGTTGTCGCCGCTGATGTTGGCGTCGACCTGAGGCCGCTCCCGATGCGGCGAATACGGCGGCGCTTTGCTGCGCAGCGCCAGCGGCGTGAAGCGGATGCCTTCGACGCCCGGCACTTGCAGCGAAGGCGCGGCAGCGCCGCCAGGCGCCAGCGCCAATTCGTGCCACAGCACGCCGCAGTAGTGCGACAGCACGGGCGCCAGCGGCAGGCCGGTATTGAGGTCGCCCCATACCGATGCGGTGCAGTAGAGCGGCAGTGGTCTTCCTTCGCGCAGCATCAGCAGGCCGGTGACGTGGTCGACCTGGGCGTCCATCAGCATGACGGCGGCGATGCCGGAATCGCGAACGGCGCGTGCCGGCTGCAGCGCCGGTGTTGCGCGAATCTGCGCCAGAATGTCGGGTGAGGCATTGATCAGCACCCAGTTGGTGCCGTCGGCCGAGACGGCAATCGACGATTGGGTGCGCGCGGTGGCGTTGATAGTACCGTTGCGCACGCCGGCGCAGTTGCGGCAGTTGCAGTTCCACTGAGGGAATCCGCCGCCGGCGGCAGAGCCCAATACGATAATTTTCATAGAGCTTTCGGTAAGCCGGCGCCCGCTGCCTGGTAACAGGCGGGCGCCGGGCGAAGCACGCGATTAGCGGTTGGCGATGTACATCGTGATTTCAAATCCAAAGCGCAGGTCGGTAAACTCAGGTTTGCTCCAAGCCATGATCAATCTCCTCATCAATTTTAGGTGGACGTTCCGATTGCACGGCTTGACGGAAACCCCGGTTTCCATGCAATCAGTGTGATGTATGCAAATTGCGTGCCGGGTCTGCGCCACTGCGAACCATGCGGCGCAATCGACGCACACGCCCATTGACTGTGCCAAAACTGTACATTGCGTGGAGCAGATTGGAACAGTTGCTACAAAGGGAAACAAAAAGCAACAGCGAGCCAGGGTGCGGCCGATGTCCGGCTCGCCGGACCCTGCAGATTGGCATGTGGCTCAGATATGCAGCGCCTGTCCCAGCGCCCGCAGCGCCGCTTCCTGCACCGCTTCACCCAAGGTCGGATGGGCATGGATGGTGGCGGCGACGTCTTCCAGCAGGGCGCCCAGTTCGATCGATTGCGAAAACGCGCTGCTCAGTTCGGACACGCCGCGCCCGACCGCCTGCCAGCCGACGATTCTGTGATTGTCCCGGCGCGCCACCACCCGCACAAAACCGTCGGTGCTCTCGATTGTCATGGCGCGGCCGTTGGCGGCGAACGGGAAGCTGGCGCTGATGCAGTCCACGCCGGCGCCCTCGGCCTGGTGCGGCGTCATGCCGACGACGACGATTTCGGGATCGGTAAAGCAGACCGCGGCAATCGCCGCGGGCGCAAAATGGCGCCGCTTGCCGGCGATGATCTCGGCCACCATGCCGCCCTGGGCCATCGCCCGGTGCGCCAGCATCGGTTCGCCCGCCAGGTCGCCGATCGCCCACACGCCGCGCATCGAGGTGCGGCACT
Organism: Massilia psychrophila; assembly: GCF_002760665.1. Lineage (GTDB taxonomy): Bacteria > Pseudomonadota > Gammaproteobacteria > Burkholderiales > Burkholderiaceae_D > JAFCUW01. The sequence continues at coordinate 16,692 of NZ_PDOB01000010.1, forward strand.
GGTCGTCGATTCTGAGCGCCGGCCCGTTCATGTCCAGCCGCAGGGACTCCAGGCCCCAGCCGGAGGTGGCCGGCCGGCGGCCGACCGCCACCAGCACGCGGTCGGCCGCCAGCGCCGATGCGTTGCCCGCCGCATCGCGGATGTTCACCGCATTCAAGGCGCCATCGAAGCCTTCGACGCGGCAGCCGAGGTGGACGTCGATGCCGAGCCGCTTCAAGGCGGCTTTGAGCGGCGTTGACAACGCTTCGTCATACGCCGGCAGGATCCGCTCCATCGCCTCGACGACCGCCACCTGTGCGCCCAGCTTCCGGTAGGCGATGCCCAGTTCGAGGCCGATATAGCCGGCGCCCACCACCACCAGCTGCCGCGGCAGCGTGGCGGGAGACAGCGCCTCGGTGGCCGATACGACGGCGCCGCCGAACGGCATGAACGGCAGTTCGACCGCCTGCGAACCGGTGGCCAGCAGCAAATGCTCGCAGTCGATGCGTAGCGAGTTTTGCGTCCCGTCCTGCACTACGTCGACGCTCTTGCCGTCAATGATGCGCGCCCAGCCCGTCACCACCTGCACGCCGTTTTTTTTCAGCAGTGCGCCGACGCCGCTGGTCAGGCGCTCAACGATGCCGTCCTTCCACTGCACGGTGCGTGCCAAGTCGATGCGCGGCGCTTGAACCGTGATGCCGAGCGGCGAGTCGCCGGCGTAGTGGCGCAGCCTGTCGAATTGCTCGGCCGCATGGATGATCGCCTTGGACGGAATGCAGCCGACGTTCAGGCACGTCCCGCCCACGCTTGCGCCTTCGACCAGCATGGTGGGGATGCCGAGCTGGCCGGCGCGAATCGCCGCCACGTAGCCGCCGGGACCGCCGCCGATCACCAGCAGGGTAGTCGTCACCGATGTTCTCATGTCCTCATTTTCTCCGCTCTTGCTTTACTCCACGAACAACGTGGCGGGGCATTCGAGGTAGCCGCGGATCGCCTGCACGAATTGGGCGGCATAAACGCCATCGATGATGCGGTGGTCAAACGAGCACGACAGGTTCATCATCTTGCGTGCGACGATGGCGCCGTTACGGATGACTGGCCGCTCCACTATGCGGTTGACGCCGACGATCGCCACCTCAGGATGGTTGATGACCGGGGTGGTGACAATGCCGCCCAGCGCGCCCAGGCTGGTGATGGTGATGGTGGAGCCGGACAGCTCCTCGCGCAGCGCGCGGCCGGCGCGCGCGGCGTCGGCCAGGCGCGCCACTTCGGCCGCGCCAGACCACGGGTCGCGTGCTTCGGCATGGCGCACCACCGGCACCATCAGGCCCGGTTCGGTCTGGGTGGCGATGCCGATGTGGACCGGCTCGAAGCGCGTGACGACGCCGGCCTCGTCGTCGAAGCGGGCGTTCACCTGCGGAAAGCTGCGCACGGCCAGCACGATGGCGCGCATCAGCAGCGGCAGCAAGGTGAGCCGGCCGCGCTCGCCGCCCCAGCGGGTGTTGAGCTGGGTGCGCAGCGCTTCGATCTCGGTGACGTCGATTTCTTCGACATAGGTAAAGTGCGGAATGCGGCGCTTGGCGTCCTGCATTTTTTCGGCAATTTTGCGCCGCAGGCCGATGATCGGCACGGCCTGCTCGCCGTGCAGTTCGCCATAGCGTTCGGCGGCCGCGCCGCCCGCCGGTTTGCCAGCGCGCGCGACATAGACGTCGAGGTCGGCGTGGGTGATGCGTCCGGCCGGGCCACTGCCGGCGACGTATTGCAGCTCGACCCCCAGGTCCCAGGCGCGCTGGCGCACGGCCGGCGCGGCCAGCGGCTTTTCGCCCACCGCCCGCAGCGCCTGCGTGGCCGCCGGCGCCTTGGCGTTCGCCGGCACCGGCGCCGCTTCGGCAGTTGCTGTCGGCGGCTTCGGTGCCGGCGCAAGATCGGGGTGGTTGCCCGCCACCGCGTTGCCGCTCCCCTCGACTTGCAGCCGGATCAGCTCCGCGCCGACCGCCAGCGCCGCGCCGACTGCGCCCCCCAGCGAGAGCACGGTGCCGTGCACCGGCGACGGAATCTCGACGGTGGCCTTGTCGGTCATGACGTCGGCCAGCACCTGGTCTTCCACCACGCGCTCGCCCGGCTGCACGCGCCAGGCCACGACTTCGACTTCGGCAATGCCTTCGCCAAGATCGGGCATCTTGATCACATGTTCGCCCACGTTACGCTCCTCCCATCGCACGTTTGAAGGCCGCGCCGACCCGCTCGGGGCCGGGAAAATACGCCCACTCCTGGGCGTGCGGGTAGGGCGTGTCCCAGCCGGTGACGCGCTCGATGGGCGCTTCGAGCTGATAGAAGCAGTGCTCCTGCACCAGCGCGCACAACTCGGCGCCAAAGCCGCTGGTGCGGGTCGCCTCGTGCACCACCACGCAGCGCCCGGTCTTTTTGACGGAATTGACGATGGTGTTCAGGTCGAGCGGCCAGATCGAGCGCAGGTCGATGATCTCGGCATCGATGCCGGTTTCACGCGCCGCCGCCTCAGCCACGTACACCATGGTACCGTAGGCAATCACCGTCAGCGCGGCGCCTTCGCGCACCACCTTGGCCGAATCGAGCGGCACGGTGTAATAGCCTTCCGGTACTTCGCCTAGCGGATGCTTCGACCATGGCACCACCGGCATGTCGTGGTGGCCGTCGAACGGGCCGTTGTAGAGCCGCTTCGGTTCGAGGAAAATCACCGGGTCGTCATTTTCAATGCAGGCAATGAGCAGGCCCTTGGCGTCGTAGGGGTTCGACGGCATCACCGTGCGCAGCCCGCAGACGTGGGTAAACATCGCTTCCGGGCTCTGGCTGTGGGTCTGGCCGCCGTAGATGCCGCCGCCGCAGGGCATGCGGATCGTCATGGCGGCGGTGAACTGGCCGGCCGAGCGGTAGCGCAGGCGCGCCGCTTCCGACACGATCTGGTCCGACGCCGGATAAAAATAGTCGGCGAACTGGATTTCCACCACCGGGCGCAGGCCGTAGGCGGCCATGCCGACGGCGGTGCCGACGATGCCGCCCTCCGAGATCGGCGCATCGAACACGCGCGACTTGCCGTACTTGGCCTGCAAGCCGTCGGTGCAGCGGAACACGCCGCCGAAGTAACCAACGTCCTGGCCGTAGATGACGACGTCGGGGTCGCGTTCCAGCATCACGTCCATGGCCGAACGCAGGGCCTGGATCATGGTCATCGGTACGGTGTTAATTTCGCTATCGTTATCTGCTCTGCGCACGCTCACACTCCCGATTGTTGACGTTGCCGGCGCAGGTGCTCGGGCATGTCCTTGTAGACGTCCTCGAACATCGACGCCGCGCCTGGCGCGCGGCCGTGGGCCAGGGTGCCGAACTGCTCGGCCTGCTTTTGCGCCGCGACGATCTCCGCTTCCAGTTCCTGCTGCGTCGCCGCATGTTGTTCATCCGACCACAAACCAAGGCCGGTCAGGTGCTGGCGCAATCGCTCGACCGGGTCGCCCAGCGGGAAGTGCGACCAGTCGTCGGCCGGCCGGTATTTGGACGGATCGTCGGACGTCGAGTGCGGCCCGGCGCGGTAAGTGACCCATTCGATCAGGGTCGGGCCGAGGTTGGCGCGGGCCCGCTCGGCGGCCCAGCGCGAGGCGGCGTACACCGCCAGAAAATCGTTGCCGTCGACCCGCAGCGAGGCGATGCCGCTGCCGACGCCGCGCGCGGCGAAGGTGACACTCTCGCCGCCGGCCAGCGCCTGGAAGGTCGAGATCGCCCACTGGTTGTTGACCACGTTCAGGATCACCGGCGCGCGATACACGTGGGCGAAGGTGAGGGCGGTGTTGAAGTCCGACTCGGCGGTGGCGCCGTCGCCGATCCAGCCCGACGCTATTTTTGTGTCGCCCTTGATGGCCGACGCCATCGCCCAGCCGACTGCCTGCACGAACTGGGTCGCCAGGTTGCCCGAAATAGTAAAAAACCCGGCTTCGCGCACCGAATACATCACCGGCAACTGGCGCCCCTTGAGCGGGTCGCGTTCGTTCGACAGCAACTGGCAGATCATCTCGACGAGCGAAAAATTTTTCGCCATCAGCAGGCTTTGCTGGCGGTAGGTGGGGAAGTTCATGTCGCCGTCCTGCAGCGCCAGCGCATGGGCGGTGCCGATGGCTTCCTCGCCGAGCGAACTCATGTAAAACGACATCTTCTTCTGGCGCTGGGCAATCACCATGCGGGCATCGAAAGTGCGCGTCTTCATCATGCTGCGCAGGCCGAAGCGCAGCAGCTCGCTATCGAGGTCCGGCGCCCACGGTCCCACCGCGTGCCCGGCGTCATCCAGCACCCGGATCAAGGTCGAGGCAAGATCGAAGGTGTCCGCCGCCGCCACATCGACGGGCGGCTTGCGCGCCGAGCCGGCAGCGGCCAGGCGCAAGTAAGAAAAATCGGTCTGGCAACCCGGGCGACCGGTAGGCTCCGGGACATGCAGTGTCAGAGGTTTGCTCTGGCTCATCATTGCTCCCCTTGGTAAGGTGGCGTGCGCCTTGAGGATAGCAAATTGTTCAGCCCGGCGGTATGCGGCTGGTGAAAATATTTTTCGTGCACTGCAATATCCTGAATTGGCCAATATGGGACGGCCAGCTGGGGCAAGGTGTTTGGACCGCCAGCCGCCAGGCTTGGCGATGAGCGCGCATAATCTGACTTTCACGCGGCGTCAGACCTATGGATAATGTAATTGCCACAACCGTCAGCGATTTCTTTCCCGGCGAGGGTGAAATGGCGCGCGCCGTGAATGCCAACGACTGGGAGCGAACGCCGCTCGGTCCGGTGTCGGCATGGCCGTCCTGCATCCGCACGGCGGTGAGCATCTGCCTCGGTTCGCATTTCCAGCTCATGGTCCTGGCCGGGTCCGACCTGATCTACATCTACAACGACGCCTGCATTCCCATCTTCGGCGACAAGCACCCGGCAGCGCTCGGCCGGCGCGTCGCCGACGTCTGGCCGGAAGCCTGGGAGACGATTGCACCGGTGCTCGGCTCGGTGCTCGAGACCGGCGAGCGGGTGCGCCAGGACGACTGGCCACTGATGTTAAACCGCAGCGGATTTGCCGAGGAATGCTTTTTCACGCTGTCGTACAGCCCGATATCCCCCGATGCCGGCAGCGCCGCCGGCGTCTTTGTCGCCGTTATGGAGACCACCCGGCGCGTGCTCGGCGAGCGCCGCCAGCGCACGCTTTCCGAACTGGCGATCCAGGTCGCGCTGGGCCGTGGCGGCGACCGCACCTTCGACCTGGTACGCCAGGCGCTGGCCGCCAACGGGTCCGACCTGCCGCTGGCGGCGCTGTATCTTGCCGGTCCTGCCCACCAACCCGGCAGCGGCGACGTTGATGCCGTGTTTTGCATCGGCTTGCATGAGGGCTGCGCCGGCATCGACCAGCGCATCGCGTGGGGCGGCGAGGCCCATCCGCTGGCGTGCTTGACGGGCTTGACGGGCTTGACGGGCTTGACAAGTGCGGCCGGGCCGCAGCTGTACGACTTCGAAGAGCTGTTCGGCCGGGCAAACACCTGTGGCGCCTGGCCGGAACCGCCGCGCCAGGTAATTGCGCTGGCGTTGCCGGGTGGCGGCGGCACGCCGCGCGGCTTCGTGCTGGTCGCGCTCAATCCGCGCGCGCCGTTCGACGACGACTACCGCCAGTTCATCGACGCCATGGCCGGTCTGGTCGCCAGCGCGGTGGCCAGCGTCGACGCCGCCGCCTTCGAAGTCGAACGGGCGCGTGCAACTGCCGAGCTGGAACGGTCGAAGCACGACCTCGCCAACGTGCTGGCCAAAACCAGCGATGCCTTCGTCAGCGTCGACTTCGAACTGCGGCTGCTGACCCTGAACGACGCCGCCGTGGCCAGCCTCGGCGGCGCGCGCGAGGAATTGGTGGGGCGCAGCTTTGTCGAACTGCTGCCGGCCACCGTGGCGATGATGTTGGGGCCGGCCTTGCGCGCCGCGCTGGCCGGCGGCGAACCGGTCGAGGTCGAAGTATGCAACCCGCGCAGCGCGCGCTGGTTTAACGTGCGCTGCTACCCCGCGCCCCAGGGCCTGCTGGTGTTCGGCAACGATATCACCGAACGCAGGGATGCCGAACGCCTGCAGGAGCGCGCCAAACGCGAGCTCGAACGCCGCTTCGACCTGCGCACCGAGGAGTTGCGCGAAGCGAACCGGCTGCTTGCCGCGGTGTTCGACCGCGCGCCGGGCGGCATCGCCATCACCGACACGCTCGGCCGCTTCGTGCGCGCCAACCCAGCCTACCAGGCGCTGGCCGGCGTGACCGAGCAGGCTTTGCTTGGCCGTACCGTCGCCGACCTGACGGTGGCCAGCGACTACCCGGCGGCGGCCGAAAAGATCGCTGCATTGGAAGGCGGCGCCGTCGATTCGGCGCAGATGGAAGTGCGCTGCCGGCGCGCCGACGGCAGCGTGATCTGGATCCACAACTTTGTCTCGATCATCGCCGACGGCGCGGGGCGGGCCCGCTATTTCGTCCACGTCGCCAGCGACATCACCGAGCGTAAGCGGGTCGAGGCGGGCCGGCGCGCCGCCCAGGATGAGCTGAACGTGCTGTACCAGCGCCTGCAGACGGTGCGCGAGGCCGAGCGCACCGCCCTGGCGCGCGAAGTGCACGACCAGCTCGGGCAGATCCTGTCGGCCGCCAAGATCGACGTCAAGCTGCTCGAGGGCGACATCCGGGTGCATGGCACCGCGCTGGCGCCGGAAAAAATCATCGCCGAGCTGCATTCGGCCGGCGTCACGCTGGACCGCGCCATGCAGCTGGTGCGCGACATCGCCACCGAACTGCGCGCGCCCGAACTCGATGGCCAGGGACTGTATGCGGCGATCGAGTGGCATGCGCGCGACTTCGAACGGCGCACCCGCGTCAGCGTCCATCTCGAACTGGGCGCCGGCCTGGCGCAGCCGGTGCGCGCGGCCGGCGAAGCGCTGCTGCGCATTTTCCACGAAGCGCTGACCAACGTGCTGCGCCATGCCCACGCCAGCTGCGTATGGGTCAGCGTCGAGCAGCGCGGCGCAGCGCTGCTGCTGCGCGTGCGCGACGACGGCAGTGGCATCGCCCGCCAGCGCGCGCGGGCCGTATGCTTTGACGGTTCGCTCGGCATCATCGGCATGCGTGAGCGCGCCGCCCTGGCGCACGGGCGCCTCAGGGTCGGGCCCTTGACCCCGCGCGGCACCCTGGTGTCGGCCTTGATTCCGATGTTTACGCAGGAAATTCTCCCTGTACTGCCGGGAGCAGGGTCGGGAGCACCTCCATGATCAGCATCGTCATCGCCGACGATCACGAATTGATTCGCGAAGGCGTCAAGAAGATCATCCGCGCCTGCGCCGACATCCGCATCGTCGGCGAGGCAGCCGACCTGGCGCGCACGCTCGCGCTGGTGGCCCGCCACGCGCCCGACGTGGTGGTACTCGATATCAGCCTGCCCGGGCACGAAGGCTTGGACGGGCTGGCCGAACTGCGCCGCCGCTTCCCGCAGCAGCGGGCCGTCATGCTGAGCATGTACGACGAACAGCGTTACGCCCTCGGCGCGCTGCACCTTGGTGCGGCCGGCTACATCACCAAGGCAATGGCGGCCGAGGAACTGGTCAAGGCGATTCGGCAGGTGGTGGCCGGCAGCACCTACATCGGGCCGCGGCTGGCCGAACTGATGGCGCGCCAGGCGAACGAGCCGCCGCCGCCGCACCTGAACCTGACGCCGCGCGAAGCGGAAATCGTCGCGCTGATCGGCGCCGGCATGCAGATCAAGCAAGTTGCCGCCGAACTGGGCATCAGCGTCAGTTCGGTCAACACTTACCGCAACCGGATCTTCCGCAAGCTGGGCCTGGCGTCGAATGCCGCGCTGATCCGGTATGCCCTCAAAGCCGGCCTGGCAAGTTAATTTATTACCAATCATGTAGGTGTCGAGCAACACTTCCTACGTACTTACTTGTCGTTAAATTTGTGACAGCGCCGTCGTAAATTTGTGACTTGAGGGTCATCCCGGCGCACCCTCGCGGCGTATATACGTGCTTTAAATCAAAGACTTATGCTTTCAAGTAAAACTTGATGCGGTATCCGCTCCCTCTCGCATGGACGAGGTTGCCAAAAGCCTTGCCGGCGTCTGTTCGGTATCATGCACTCGACCACGAATTTTCGAGTTGCAAAGACCAACCATGAACAACAACGGCGGCAGACCATGCCAAGTGGCAATCGACCTACCCAAGACCGACGATGCATTTGTGCTGGAATTACCGGGTTCGGCGACGGCCGGCGGCGCCATCGCCGCCGCCGGATGGCAGGTGCGCGAGGCGGTCGGCAAAAAGCGCGACATCGCGACCGAACGCGCGCGCCTGTTTGGCCAGAGGGAGGCCCAGGTCGTGGAGCGCACCGCGGCCTGGCAGGCGGAACGCAAGCTGCTCTCGGCGGTGGTCAACACCAGCGGCGCGCTGGTGTGCATGGTCGATGCGGCCGGCTTGATCCGCCTGTTCAACCCGGCCTGTGAGCAGGTGATGGGCTGGCCGGCGGCCGAGGCGATCGGCCGGCCATGCTGGGAAGTGTTTTGCAGGGTCGGCGGGTCGCAGTCGCTGGCGCGGTTTTTCGACCAGCCACAGCGCCGGGCGCCGCCGTCGCAGGTGCACGGCCAGTGGCTGGCGCGCGACGGCTCGCCGCGCGCGATCATCTGGTCGACGACCTTGCTGCGCAAGGACGACAGTGCGGCTGATGAACCGTACGACGCTGCGGTCGAATTATTCCTCGGCACCGGCCTCGACGTCACCGAGTTGCGCGGCGCCGAAGAGAAGCTGCGCTACCTGAATAATTACGATCCGCTGACCGGGCTGCCGAACCGGATCCTGCTGCGCGAACGCTTCGGCCGGATGCGCGAACAGCTCGCCGCCCCGCAGGTGATGGGCCTGCTGATGCTCAAGCCGGAACGCCTGCGCCTGATCGGCGAGAGCCTGGGCGCCGGGGCCGAACAGGCGATGGTGCTGCAGATTGCGGCGCGGCTGGCACAGTGGGGGAGTGGCGCGGCACAGGACGGGCTCCAGGGAGGGACGCACCACCACACCAGCGTGGCGCGCATTGGCGAGGCCAGTTTCGCCATCGTCGCGATCAGGAATGCGGCCACCGAACTGGCGGCGCTGGCGCGCCAGGTACTGGCGGCGATGAACGCGCCGTACACGTTCGAACAGCAGGAACTGCACCTCGACCCGTGCATCGGCATCGCCCTGTTCCCCAACGACGGCGACGACTACGATAGCGTAGCGCAAGGTGCCGAGGCGGCGATGCGGCGCGCCGCCAGCAGCCGCGCCGAACGCTACGCGTTTTACCGGCCGGAGTTGAATCAGGGCGCGCACGAACGCTTCAAATTCGAAAGCGCGCTGCGCCATGCGGTCGGGCGCGACGAACTGGTGCTGCATTACCAGCCCCAGGTGAGCATGGCAAGCGGCGCGATCATCGGCGTCGAGGCGCTGGTGCGCTGGCAGCACCCGGAACTGGGCCTGATCGGGCCGGGCTGCTTCATCGCGCTGGCCGAGGAGACCGGCCTGATCCTGCCGATCGGCGAATGGGTGCTGCGGCGCGCCCGCGAGCAAAGCCGCGCCTGGCAGCGCGCCGGCCTGGCGCCGGTGCCGGTGGCGGTCAACCTGTCGGCGCGCCAGTTCTCGACCGACATCGCCGCCACGGTCGCGCGCATCCTCGCTGACACCGGCCTGGAGCCGCAACTGCTCGAACTCGAACTGACCGAAAGCGCGTCGATGGAAGACCCGCAGCAAAGCTTCCTGATCCTGCGCCAGTTGAAAGACATGGGGGTGCGGCTGGCGATCGACGATTTCGGCACCGGTTGTTCAAACCTCAGTTACCTCAAGCGTTTCCCGGTCGACAAGCTGAAACTGGACCAGTCCTTCGTGCGCGACCTCACCACCGATGCAGACGACCTGTCGATCGCGCGCGCGGTGATCGCAATGGCGCACGGCTTGCGCCTGACCGTCATCGCCGAGGGCGTTGAAACCGCTGGCCAGCTGGCGCTGCTGCTCGACAACGGCTGCGACGAAATGCAGGGCTATCTGTTCAGCCGGCCGATCGACGCCACTGCCTGCGCGCGCCTGCTGCGCGACCATGTCGCCATCCCCGTGGCCGCCGCATTTCCCCTGCCTCTGGCCGAACCTGCCGGAAAAGAGGCGTTGTGGAATGGAAACCCGAATTAAGGGCGATACCGCGGGGTTAAAGGTAGCATCAACGACGCTCCAGCGCTGGCGAAGGCCGATATCGGCTTTGCCATGGGGGCGGCGGGGGCCGACACGGCCCTTGACACTGCCGATGTTGCGCTGATGGACGACGACCTGAGCAAATTTGCCGATTTCTTGACACTGAGCCGCAGGACGAGTCGTATTCTGATGCAAAATATCGTAATCGCGCTCGGCATCAAGGCAGTCTTTCTGGTTCTGGCGCTAACTGGGCAAGCAACTCTCTGGATGGCGGTATTCGCCGACATGGGCGCCAGCCTGCTGGTGGTGTTCAACGGCTTGCGCTTGCTGCACCATCGCCATGGCACGTTAGAATCGTCGCTAAACCGCTCGACACAAAGTAAAGAGATATAATCCGCCGATGGTCAAACGCTTTTTTTACATGCTCGCTCTCGCATTTGTTCTCCAGATGAGCGCTGGAATCGCGGGTGCGTATTGCATGCATGAGAGTGGCCAGGCGAGTGAGCATGTCGGCCACCATCAGCACGAACACGCGGCTGCGGATGGCGACGACGACGGGTCAACCACGGTCAAGAAGTTCGGCCCGGATCCGGACTGCGCATCGTGTTCCCACGGGTCACTCGTCATGCTTTCCTGGTCTTCCCAGGTTCAGCCGTTCGTATCGTCCCCGCACCATCAGCTCACCCACGTCACTGGCTGGCCAACGCCTTATCTCGGCCTTCCTGAACGCCCCAATTGGATTCGCGCCGCTTAAGTTCGGCGCCGGTCCAGCCATTCATTCCTGATCCAGGTTTCCAATACGTTCACGCGTAGGCTTGTCGACGCCGAATTCTTCCCATTTTCACACTGGAGAATTCAATGCGATCACTACTTTTCCCTATCGGGCTGGCGTTGCTGTGCGCGCAGCCATTGTCGGCAGCCGCCCAGGCGCCAGTCCCGATTCCCGCAACACCTAGCGCCGACGGGCCGCTGTTTGCCTCGTCTGCTCTTACGCTGGAAGCGTCGATACGCCGGGCGTTCCAGTCAAATCCAGGCCTGCGGGCGGCTGGTCGCGATCTTGACATTGCGGCGGGGCAGCGCATGCAGGCCGGCCTCGTTCCCAATCCGCAGCTTTCCTACCTTTCGGAAGGAATAAAAAAGGACGCCCGCACGACGACCGTGCAGATCAATCAGGCGATCGAATTGGGTGGCAAACGCGGAGCCCGGATAACATTGGCTGAGCGCGAGCGCGACGTCGCATCGGCAGATCTGGCCAGTTACCGCAGCGTGCTGCGCGCCGATGTCGTTACCGCGTTCTTCGACGTATTGACCGCTCAGGAGCGCTTACTGCTCGCCCAGGCGTCACAGGAATTATCCCAAAAAGTCACTGGCGCCGCATCGAGGCGCGTTACCGCCGGAAAAATTTCGCCGGTCGAGGAAACCCGTGCAAGGGTCGCCGAAGCGAGTACAAAGATCGAGTTGAGCCAGGCTGGCAACGATCTGGCGTTGGCGAAGCGCCGCCTGGCCGCAACCTGGGGGAGTTTGACGCCAATTGAAGGTATGGTGGAGACCCCTGCGGTGCCGGTCGGCGCTCATCTAACCACAGCGGAACTGCTTTTACATCTTCCTGCCGCCCCACAAATTGCCCGGGCCCGCAGCGAAGTCGAGCGTCAGGCGGCCACGGCCGAAGTTGAACGCAGCCGCCGCTTCCCCGACCTGACCATCAGTCTCGGAAGCAAGCGCGACGAGCAGATCGGGATCCGGCAGACTGTCGTCGGCCTGGCGGTTCCCTTTCCCTTGTTTGATCGAAACCAGGGAAATGTGCTTAGCGCGTTGCGTCGTACGGATAAGGCAAGGGACGAACTGCTGGCCGTACAAAACAAACTGTCTGTGGAACTGGTGCAAGCGTCGTTGCGCCTTAACGGGGCGCGCTCTGAACTGGACATCTTGCGCAATGAAATTCTTCCAGGCGCCCAAAGTGCATACGAGGCAGGAACGAAGGGGTTCGAGCTCGGAAAGTTCGGCTTTCTCGATGTGCTGGACGCCCAGCGCACCCTGTTTCAGGCAAAAACCCAGTACGTCCGGGCCCTGGCCGAATCCCACCGCGCCGCCGCTGACATCGAGCGCATCGTCGGGAACGTCGAGCTGCACGGCAGCCTGACGTCACCCCAGCCCAATAACAAGGAAACACAATGAAAACTTCAACCCTGGACAAAAAGACGCGCATCGCGATCGCCATCGTGTTGGCTGTTGGCGCGGCGCTTCTCGCCGTCATCCTGTTGTCGGGGAAAAAGCCGGATGCAGTGGGCGAAGCTGGCGGCGCCGCGCGCGGTGAAGCGTCAGAACATGGCGACGCACCAAAAAAAGGGCCGCACGGTGGACGCTTGGTTACCCAGGGCAGCTTGAGTGTGGAAGTACTGCTTGCGGAGCAAGACGGCGAAGCCAGACACCAGTTATGGGCCTACGAAAATGGCAAGCCGCTACCCACGTCGGGCTTCACGGCGACTGAACAAGTCAAACGTCTCCAGGGCGAAGTTCAAGACTATATCTTTGTGGTCAAGGGCGACAGCCTGCTTACCTCAAAGGTAATTGCCGAGCCCCATGTGTTCGAAGCCGCGTTCGTCGTGAAGCGAGGCACCGATGTCGTCAAGTTCGACATCGAAAGCAAGGAAGGCAAAGTCGAGCTCAGCGACGCCCAGGCAAACACTGCCGGCATCAAGATCGAGACCGCTGCGCCAGCGCGTATTCGCAGCGCGTTCCAGCTTGCGGGCGAGATCCGCTTCAATGAAGACCGCACCGCGCACGTCGTGCCGCGCCTGGCCGGCGTCGTCGAGAGCGTGGCGGCTAATCTGGGACAGCAGGTCAAGAAGGGCCAAATCCTCGCCGTCATTGCAAGTACTGCGATATCGGAGATGCGTAGTGAATTACTTTCTGCTCAAAAGAAACAGGCTCTGGCGCAAGTGACTTACGAAAGAGAAAAGAAGCTCTGGCAGGAAAAAATCACTGCCGAGCAGGATTACCTTCAGGCGCAGCAGGTATTCAGGGAAGCCGAGATCGCGACCCAGAATGCGCGCCAGAAGCTGGCCGCCATTGGCGCATCGACGGCAACAGCGGGTGCACTGAACCGGTACGAATTACGCGCACCATTCGATGGGGCCATCGTCGAGAAACACATTGCCCTGGGCGAAGCGGTCAAGGAAGATTCGAACGTGTTCATGATTTCTGACCTGTCTTCCGTGTGGGCTGAAATTATCGTCCCCGCCAAGGATTTGGGGATTGTGCGCGTCGGGGGAACAGCGACTGTCAGGGCGACCTCCATGGGATCGGTCTCAACCGGCACGGTGTCGTACGTGGGATCGCTCATCGGCGAGCAAACGCGCACCGCAAAGGCGCGCGTCACGCTGGCCAATCCCAGCCTTGCCTGGCGCCCGGGGCTGTTTGTGGACGTCGAGCTTACGTCCGATGAACGCAACGCACCGGTTGCCGTGCTTTCCGACGCAATCCAGACGGTGAAGGACAGCCCGACAGTATTTATCAAGATGGATGGCGGGTTTGTCGGTCAGACCGTCACGACCGGCCGCAGCGACGGGAAGTACACCGAAATTGTCAGCGGGATCAAAACAGGCACCGCATACGCGGCCAGCGGCAGTTTCGTCGTCAAGGCGGAGCAAGGCAAGGGCAGCGCCGAGCACGCACATTAAGCGGGAGAGATCATATGTTTGAACGAATCATTCGCTTTTCCATAGAACAGCGCTGGCTGGTCATGCTCGCTGTCGTGGCGATGACGGCTATCGGCATCTTCAGCTACCAGAAGCTGCCGATTGATGCGGTCCCCGACATCACCAACGTGCAAGTGCAGATCAATACGTCGGCGTCCGGCTATTCTCCCCTGGAGGTGGAGCAGCGCGTCACGTTTCCGATCGAGACTGTGATGGCCGGCCTGCCGAATCTCGAACAGACGCGTTCGCTGTCGCGCTACGGCTTGTCGCAAATTACCGTCGTCTTCAAGGACGGCACCGATATCTATTTTGCCCGCCAACTGGTCAACCAGCGGATCCAGGAGGCGAAAGAGCGCCTGCCTGCTGGAGTAAGCCCCATGATGGGCCCGATTTCAACAGGCTTGGGCGAAATCTACCTTTGGACCGTCGAGTCGTTGCCGGGCGCGAGAAAGGCTGACGGCACGCCCTACACGCCGACCGATTTGCGCGAGATTCAGGACTGGATTATCAAGCCGCAATTACGCAACGTCATTGGGGTAACCGAGATCAACTCGATCGGCGGGTATGCGAAGGAGTATCACGTCACGCCAAATCCCGCCAAACTGGCTTCCTACAACCTCACCTTGCAGGATGTTGTCGTCGCGCTAGAGCGCAACAATAGCAATGTCGGTGCCGGCCATATCGAAAAGCGCGGAGAACAATTCTTGATCCGGGTTCCTGGCCAGGTCCGCACGGTCGAAGATATCCGGAACGTCATTCTGAGCAATGTGCAAAGCGTGCCAATTCGCATGCGCGATGTGGCCGAGGTGGACGTCGGGCGTGAATTGCGTACCGGTGCCGCGACCGATAACGGGCAAGAAGTTGTGCTGGGCACCGTCTTCATGTTGATCGGACAGAACAGCCGTGTCGTGTCGCAGGCGGTGGACAAGAAGATGGTGGAAATTAACCGCACCTTGCCAACGGGAGTGAAGGCATACACTGTCTACGACCGGACGGTCCTGGTTGACAAGGCGATCAGCACAGTCAAGAAAAACCTTCTGGAAGGCGCCGTGCTGGTCATTGCCGTTTTGTTTCTGTTCCTCGGCAATATCCGGGCGGCCCTGATCTGCGCGATGGTCATTCCCTTGTCGATGCTGTTCACGTTCACTGGCATGGTGACGTACAAGGTCAGTGCCAACCTGATGAGCCTTGGGGCGCTTGATTTTGGCATCATCATCGACGGCGCGGTGGTGATCGTCGAAAACTGTGTTCGACGTCTGGCTCATGCCCAGGCACACCACAAACGTCCGTTGACCCGCACCGAGCGGTTTCATGAAGTGTTCGCAGCTGCAAAGGAGGCGCGCCGGCCGCTGTTATTCGGGCAGCTGATCATCATGATCGTCTACATCCCGATCTTCGCGCTGACCGGCGTCGAGGGAAAGATGTTCCATCCGATGGCTTTTACAGTTGTCGCGGCACTGGTGGGGGCGATGATCTTGTCGATGACGTTTATTCCGGCCGCCGTTGTGCTGTTCATTGGCGAGCGTGTTGCTGAGAAAGAAAACCGCTTGATGGAATTTGCCAAGCGCATGTACAAGCCAATGCTGGCAAAGGTGATGCTCAACAAGGCGGTTGTAGTGACCATCGCCATTGTGCTCGTGGTGCTGTCCGGCGCGCTGGCAACCCGCATGGGGAGCGAGTTCGTCCCCAGCTTAAATGAGGGAGACTTCGCCATCCAGGCTTTGCGCATACCCGGCACCAGCCTGACCCAATCGCTCGACATGCAAAAACAACTTGAAAGCGGACTCAAGGCGAAGTTTCCGGAAATCGAACGGGTTTTTGCCCGCACGGGTACTGCAGAGATCGCGTCCGATCCCATGCCTCCGAACATTTCAGATGGCTACGTGATGCTCAAGCCGCAATCGCAGTGGCCATCGCCCAAGAAAACGCGTGACGAGCTGCTCTCGGCCGTGCAGGCGGAAGCCGCCAAGTACCCCGGTAATAATTATGAGTTCTCGCAGCCAATCCAGTTGCGCTTTAACGAACTCATCTCGGGCGTGCGTAGCGATGTCGCCGTCAAGATTTTTGGCGACGATATGGATGTGCTCAATGACACTGCGGCCAAGGTGGCGGCTACGCTCGGACGGGTACCTGGCGCCGCCGAAGTAAAAGTCGAGCAGACCACCGGTCTTCCCATGCTCACGGTCAACATCGACCGGAAAAAGACCACCAGGTACGGTCTGAACATTGGCGACGTACAGGAGACAATCGCGATCGCAACCGGTGGCCGTAGCGCTGGCACGATGTTTGAAGGCGACCGCCGATTCGACATTATCGTCCGCCTGCCAGAGCAATTGCGCAGCGACCTGGAGGCGCTCAAGCGCTTGCCGATCCCGCTGAGCAGCCCGACCTTGTCTGGTGCCAATGGGACACCTGGCGCAATAAGCTACATTCCGCTCGCTGAAGTGGCCACGCTGGACTTTGCGCCTGGTCCAAACCAGATCAGCAGGGAAAATGGCAAGCGCCGCATCGTTGTCAGCGCCAACGTGCGCGGCCGCGACATCGGCACGTTTGTTGCCGAAGCCGAGCGCCTGATATTGAAGGAGATAAAGATCCCACCTGGATACTGGACCAGTTGGGGCGGAACCTTCGAGCAGTTACAGTCGGCGACGCAGCGCCTGCAGGTCGTGGTGCCGCTTGCATTGTTTCTGGTGTTCATGCTGCTTTTTGTGATGTTCAATAACGTCAAGGATGGCCTGCTGGTCTTCACCGGGATTCCATTTGCCCTGACCGGCGGCATTTTCGCGCTTTGGTTGCGTGATATTCCGATGTCCATTTCGGCGGCGGTAGGTTTCATTGCGCTGTCGGGCGTGGCGGTGTTGAACGGATTGGTCATGCTGTCATTTATTCGCACGCTGCGCGAAGAAGGCATGGGACTTGACGAGGCCATCAATACGGGGGCGCTTACCCGCCTTCGGCCGGTTCTGATGACGGCGCTGGTCGCTTCGCTTGGCTTCATTCCGATGGCGATTGCAACCGGCACCGGGGCGGAAGTTCAGCGGCCGCTGGCGACGGTCGTAATCGGTGGCATCATTTCGTCGACCATATTGACGCTGCTTGTCCTGCCGCTTCTGTACCGGCTGGCACACGGCAAAGACAGCGATAAAAATGATTTTTTAGCCCAGATCAAAGATGAAGTTGTCGCTTAGTCGGTGTCGGCGCCCCCAAGGGCTTCATGGTCGATCCTGGTTGCAGGTCAGCACCTGGCCTGCAGGCGATAAGACCCGCGCTGTTCTATTGCGCTGGCGGCGGTTCCGGCTCGGCTGGCATCGCCTGCTTCTGGCGCCGTACCCGGTTCGACGCCACCACGCCGATCCCCAGCAACGCCAGGCTCAGCATGGCGCCAACCGACGGCGTCGCCAGCCAGCGCAGCGGCTGGCCGGGCGTCTCCGACGGCTCCTGGCGTTGCGGGTCGGACTGCGCCCGGCGAACCGTCGCGCCGGCTTCGGACTGGCCTTCGAAAAACGGGATCATTGCGCGGACCAAGGCCGGCACGTCTTCGGCGCTCCGGCTCGAAAGCCAGTTCAGGTCGCGCACGACTTCCTCGTTGAGCCAGATCGCCCCGGCATTGACCATGTCGTCGCGCACCCCCGGCCATGAAGTGAGCGTGCGGTTGGTGACCAGGCCGCTCGACGCCAGCAGCAGGGGCGCCTGGGACAGTACGGCGATCGGTTTGCCGAGCGCGTCCATGTGGCGCACCAGGTCGCGCGCCTGGGCGCTCTGGCGCAGCAGGTCGGGACTGATGTAGCCGCCAGGGATGAGCAGGCCGTCGAAGTCGGGCGCGCGCGCCTGGCTCATTTCAAGGTCGACCGCCACCAGTTCGGCCGCCTGCTGCACGTCCATGCCGCGGATCCTGCCCGCATGCAGGCCGACGATGACGACGTCCGCGCCCGCTTCCCTGAGCGCCGCGACAGGCGCGGCCAGTTCGGCTTTTTCGAAACCATCGGCTGCCAACACCGCAATGCGCTTACCGGCAAGTTGTTTGGGTGCGCTCATCGTGTCCTCCATTTACCTCGTAGTTTACAGAGTTGCCCCGATACCCTTTAGTTCCCCGGCGACTAGCCGGCAAAATAAATCGCCAACAAGCTATCTTTCCTATTATTGTTTTTTTGGCATTTCCGTATGGTTACGCCTGCTGGCCGAGCTGTTGATGCGGCTGGTATTGGTCGTCACCTTGCGCAACGCGCACCGGACCAACTGGCACAGCCTTTGTCGTGGCGCAGGAACAATCGAAGCGCCTGGCCGGACTGGTCGAACTGATGATGTCCGAGGTGCAGGACTGGCATCGCCTGTTCGGCGAAAAAAGCACGGATCACACGGGTTAATTTTATGCGATTGGATTGAGCCAGATCAATCCAACACTATAAAATCATTGTTAATATGCAAACAAAACGAAAAAACAGCGTACATTCGGGGATGTACTGACGTTGTCGCCACCGACGTGAAGCGTTCGCCGAAACAGGCTGACGTCGCCATCCATCAGATTCGGCACGGTCTTTGCGCCGGCGCCGGGCTCACCGGAGATCAGCATGCGTTTCGATACATTCAGCCGGGCTTTCGTGCCACGGACGGCCGTGTTTGCTTTCGTTGCCATTGGCGCCGGTGTGTGCCCCGCTTTGGTGCTGGCCGACGAAACCTGCAACTCGCCCTACATGTCGAACCTGATCAAGGGCCAGGAAGATTTTTTATATGTGTGGACGCTCGGCGTGCCGGGCATGGGCGACGGCTTTGATAAGCTCGTCACGCTCGACGTCAATCCGACGTCAAAGGGGTTCGGCGAGGTGCTAGCCCAGGTTGCGGTGGGCGGGCGCGGCGAAGCGCATCACATGGGCTTTACGGACGACCGCCGATTCCTGTGGGCCGGCGGCCTCGACGACAGCAAGATTCACGTGTTCGACGTGTCGACCAATCCGGCCAAGCCCAAGCTGGTCAAGACCATCACCGATTTTGCCCCGCGCGCCGGATTGGTCGGCCCGCACACCTTCTATGCGCTGCCGGGCCGCATGCTGATCGGCGCGCTGTCGAACAGCAAGGATAACGGCGGCAAGACCGGCATGGCGGTGTACAGCAACAAGGGCGACTTCATCAGCAAGTACGACATGCCGACCGATCAGGGTGGCGACGGCTACGGCTACGACATCGCCATCAATCCAGCCAGGAACGCGATGCTGACGTCGAGCTTCACTGGACGCAATAACTACATGATGGACCTCGGCCAGTTGATGAAGGACAAGCCGGCGATGCAGCGCTTCGGCACCAGCATGGTGATATGGAACTTGAAGTCGATGCAGCCGGAAAAAGTGTTGAACGTGCCCGGCGCGCCGCTCGAAATCCGCTGGTCGCTCAAGGAGGGCGACGACTGGGCCATTACCACCAGTGCGCTGACCTCGATGCTATGGCTGGTAAAGAAGGACGCCAAGGGCGAATGGCAGGCAAAGTCGGTGGCGCAGATCGGCGACCCGGCCAAGATACCGCTGCCGGTCGACATCTCGATCACGGCCGACGGCAAGGGCTTGTGGGTCAATACCTTCATGGACGGCACGACGCGCTATTTCGACCTGCGCAACCCGGAAGCGCCGAAGCAGACCTATGCCAAGCGCACCGGTTCGCAGGTCAACATGGTGTCGCAAAGCTGGGATGGCAAGCGGGCCTACGTCAGTTCCTCGCTGCTGGCCAAATGGGACAAGAAGGGCGTCGACGACGAGCAGTTCGTCAAGCTGTTTGCGTGGGACGGCAAGGAGCTCAAGGAAACCTTTACGGCCGATTTCTACCAGCTCAAGCTTGGCCGCGCCCACCACATGAAGCTCGGCGCGGCAAAGCCGGGCACGGCCATGGCGCTGGCACCGAAGTAGCCGCATGAAAAACGTCCTGCGCGCGGCATGCCTGGTGGCGCTCGCCGGGGCCGCACCGTCACTGTCGCCGGCGGCCGGCACCACCGCACCGCTCGGTTTCGTGCCGCCGGCGCCGGCTACCTACAAGCTCGAGCACATCATGCGTGCGCCCGACGGCGAGGTGCTCGACAGCGATGGCAGCGTTCACCGCCTGTCAGAGTTTTCGACCGGTAAAGTCACGCTGTTTTCCTTCATTTATACGTATTGCACCGACGCCAAGGGCTGTCCGCTGGCGTACGAAACCTTGCATAAACTTAAGAAGCGCATCGAGCAGGATCCCGCTTTGATCGGCAAGGTGCGTTTCGTCAGCATGAGCTTCGATCCGCGCTTCGATACGCCGCAGGCGATGCGCAGCTATGGCGGCGCGGATGCGCGCGACACGAGCGGCCTGCGCTGGCATTTCCTCACCACCGCATCGACCAGGCAACTGGCACCAATGCTGGACGGTTTCGGCCAGGATGTGTCGGTAGCCGCGCAGCAGGACTTGAACGCGCGCGTGCCGACGCTGGCCCACATGCTGAAGGTCTACCTGTTGGACCGCGGCGGCAGCGTGCGCGAAATCTACTCGCCGTCGTTTCTGCACCAACAGGTGCTGGAAAACGACATCAGGACGCTGTTGCTCGAGCGTCCGGCGCGGCGAAAATGAGCCGCACCGGCCTGCCCGGCTGATATGGATACGGAGAAAGCGCGATGTGGTCACAGGTGTGGCAAACCATTGCCAAAGAATTTTCCGACCTGAGCGATGTCGGTTCCATCACCGTGGTGTGCGTGCGCATGCTGGTCGCGGTCGTGCTGGGCGCTATTCTCGGTTACGAAAGAGAGTCGGCAGGCGCATCGGCCGGGTTGCGCACGCACATGCTCGTCGCCCTGGGCTCGGCGTTGTTCGTGCTAATCCCTTTACAGGCAGGCATGCAGCTCGACGGCATTTCGCGCGTGCTGCAGGGCGTGACGGCTGGCATCGGATTCCTGTGCGCCGGCGCCATCTTGAAATTGCAAGACGAAAAGCAGATCACTGGCCTGACGACAGCGGCGGGCGTCTGGCTTACTGCCGCCGTCGGCGTGGCAGCCGGCATGGGGCGCGAGGGTACGGCGGTCCTCAGCGCCCTGTTTGCGTTGGGCATCCTGTCGCTGCTGCGGTTCAAAACCGCTGGCAGTACTCAGCAAGACAGCGAACCCGGGCCCCGGCAATAAAGAGGCGGTCGGCCACGCGCGCGCCGCCAGCGATGAGCACGCCTTCAGCAAGCTTACTGCAGCTTATCGATACGAGCCACTTCCACCTTGGGATCGCGGATCAATCCCTTGTTGTACTCGCCCGTGATACGGAGTTCGGCTTTATCGTCGATCGGCGTATTTGCTGGCCATTGTTCGGTGTCGATGTCGAGATCGATTTCGCCCGTGCCGTCGGTAAAACGATAATGGTCGCCGCCTATGTGACGGACGATGCGCCCTTGCAGGCTGACTTCGGTATCATCCTTTCCAGATGCCGTCAACGCGCGGACAGTCGTTGGTGCAACGTTTCGGGGAACTTTTTTTGCCGATCCCGGGATGACTTTTTTGCCATCGCTGGGGCCGGTGTACTGAGCCAGGGCGCTGCCTGAGACGCCAAGCAGGGCAGTGAGCGCCAAAGCGGCGGCTTTCATCATGTCATTCTCCTTTTTGCCTAACGCTGGTAAAAGTATCGCCAATCCTGGCAAGGTATTTGCAGAAAAAGGAGCGGTCGATCACTTCATAAGACCAAATTCAATCGGAAAAGTTGCGAACATCAAATCAAGATACGGAATACTGCCCCGCCGCGCCGCGGCATTTTCAGGTAGGCTCAGGGCTTGCCAACGAGGGGACGATTGATGAGCACAGACTACCAGGCCAACCAGCCCGAACGCACCGCCATCGACGCATCGGCCGGCATCGTCGCGCTCGACTTTGGCACCGACTGGTGCGGCTTCTGCAAGGCCGCCGCGCCGGCGATCGAAGCCGCGCTGGCTGGGCAACCGGCGGTGCGGCATGTCAAGGTCGAGGATGGTCCCGGCCGGCCGCTGGGGCGCTCGTTCCGCGTCAAGTTGTGGCCTACCGTGATCGTTTTAAAGGACGGCAGGGAACTGGCGCGCGTGGTGCGGCCGGGCGACAGTGGCGAGGTGCTGGCGGCGCTGCAGGCGGCGCTGTAGAGAAGGTGCAGACAACTGCGTTGGCGTAAGCGCAAGCATGGCAAATCAGCTATGCTTGGGCGAACCACCGTCGCAGGAGAGAACCATGGACAGCTTCCTGAACCTTGCTGCACGCATCCTGATGTCGCAAATTTTCCTCATCTCGGGGATCGGCAAGATCAGCGCTTACGCCGGCACCCAGGCCTACATGGAGAAGATGGGCGTACCCGGGGCGCTGCTGCCGCTGGTGATCCTTACCGAAATCGGTGGCGCCCTGGCGCTGCTGTTGGGCTTTCAGGCCAGATGGGCGGCGCTGGCGCTGGCCGGCTTCACGCTGCTGTCGGGGCTGATCTTTCACTTCCAGCCGGGCGACCAGATGCAAATGATCAGCTTCATGAAGAACCTGGCGATTGCCGGCGGCTTGCTCATGGTGGTGCGTCACGGCGCTGGCGCGCCGGGCATCGACAAGCCGGGCGGCCACTGAGGAGCGCTGGCCTGGGCAACCACCGGTCAGCCGTTGCCCAGGTAGGCGAAACGGAGCACGAACACCGCTGCGATGATCCAGACCACCGGCTTGACTTCGCGGACCCGCCCGGTGGTCAGCTTGAGCACCGCATAGGTGATGAAGCCGAAGGCAATGCCCTGCGCGATCGAATAGGTGAACGGGATGACCAGCGCGGTGATCGCCGCCGGCACGCTCTCGGTGGTATCGAGCCAGTCGATCTCGCCCAGTTCCTTGAGCATCAGGCAGGCGACAAACAGCAGCGCCGGCGCGGTGGCATAAGCCGGCACCACGCCGGCCAGTGGCGCGATGAACAGGCAGGCCAAAAACAGCAGCGCGACCACCAGCGCGCAGAGCCCGGTGCGTCCGCCGGCCTGCACCCCGGCCGCGCTTTCGATATAGGCGGTGGTGCTCGAGGTGCCGAGCGCCGAGCCGGCGACGATGGCCACGCTGTCGGCCAGCAGTGCACGGTTCAGCCGCTTCATCTTGCCTTCGACCAGCAGGCCGGCGCGTTTGGCCACGCCCATCAGGGTGCCGGTAGCGTCGAACAGTTCAACCAGGAAAAACACCAGTACCACGTTCAGCACCCCCATCGACAGCGCACCCGGCACGTCCAGTTGCAGCAAGGTCGGCGCGATCGACGGCGGCAGCGACACCAGGCCGACAAACTTGTTACCGCCAAAAAAGAAGCTGAGGACGGTGACGGCGACGATGCCGACCAGGATCGCGCCTTTCACTTTCAAGCGGTCGAGGGTGACGATCAGCAGGAAGCCGGCAATCGCCATCAGCGCCGGAGGCTGGTGCAGGTCGCCGGCGGTAACGAGGGTGGCGGGGCTGGCAACGACCAGGCCGGCGCTTCGGAGCGCGATCAGCGCCAGGAACAGGCCCAGTCCCACCGTGATGGCCGTGCGCAGCGAAGTCGGAATGCCGTCGACGATCATTTCGCGCAGGCCCAGCACGCTGACCAGCACGAACAGGCAGCCCGAGATGAACACGGCGCCCAGCGCGGTTTGCCACGGCACCCCCATGCCGATCACCACGGCGTAGGCGAAGTAGGCGTTCAGGCCCATGCCCGGCGCCATGCCGATCGGATAGTTGGCGTACAGCGCCATGATCGCGGTGCCGAGGGCGGCGGCCAGGCAGGTGGCGACGAACACCGCATCCTTGGGCATGCCGGCGTCGCCGAGGATGGTCGGGTTGACGAAGATGATGTAAGCCATTGTCAGGAAGGTGGTGACGCCGGCCACCACCTCGGTGCGCACGTCGCTGCCGTTTTCCTTAAGCTTGAAAAAGGTTTCCAGTGACACAGGATTCTCCTGGACGAAGTCGATACTGGACAGTATAACGCCGCGGCGTTGCGGGTTCGCTTGCTAGTGCCGTTCCGGATGGAGGGAACCGACCCCCGGGTGACGCTTCGTCACGCGCCAGATCCACCATACCAGGGCCAGCTGCAACGGCAGGCGCAGCGTCAGCAAGGCGATCTGCCAGCCTGGGCGAGCGTCATGCAAGCCATCGAGGAGCATCTGCAGATTGGCCGGCAGCACGGCGATCGACAGCAGGATCAGGCCGAGGCCGGCGGCGCGGCGCAGCGGCGGCAGCAGCACGGCAAGGCCGCCGGCCATTTCGCAGGCGCCGCTGATGGCGACCAGTTGCGCGTGATAGCCGAGCCATTGGGGCATCACGCCGGCGTAGGCATCCGGCAGGATGAAGTGCAGGGCGCCGCCGACGATGAACAAGGCGGCCAGCAGCGCGCGGCCCGCTGCCCGCGGGTTCATGATGCAGGCGTGATGCGCCGGTTCATGACGCCATCATGCCGTGATGATCTTCAGGTCCAGCGCGCGTTCGGACAGCCAGACCAGGGCGATCGCGACGATCAGGCTGGAGCCGCCCACCAGCACCGCCTTGCGGTAAAACGCCGTCGCGCGCGCCAGGAAGGCGAGCGGCAGGAAGGCGGCGACGATCGCCAGCTGGCCCAGTTCGACGCCGACGTTAAAACCCACCAGCGAAAGCAGCAGCGACGATTGCGGCAAACCCAGGTCGAGCAGCACGCTGGCAAAACCGAAGCCGTGGAGCAGGCCGAAAGCAAACGCCAGCAGCGCGAGGCGCCTGGTGATCACCGGCCACAGGTTGTTGAGCGCCGCGACGGCGACCGACAGGGCGATGGCCGATTCGACGACGCGCGACGGCAGCGCGACGACGCCGAGCGTGGCCAGGGTCAGCGTGATCGAATGGGCCAGCGTGAAGGCGGTGACGATCTTGAGCACCTCGATGCTCGAGGCGCGCAACGTGGCGCGCGCCTGCCAGCGGCCTTCGCGGCGTATCAGCACCGCCGGCAGCAGCAGCGACAGCAGGAACAGGATGTGATCGAAACCGATCCAGATGTGCCAGACGCCGTGTTTGACGTAGTCGAAAAACTGGCGCCAGCGCGAGGCGTCGGCCACCCGCAGCAGTTGCCGCGCGCTGTCGGGCGCGAAGATGGCGGTGGAGGTCAGGGCGCCGTGCTCGAGGCGCAGCAGACCCTTGTGCTGCGGGTCGATATCGAACAGCAGCTTGTAATCGATGTCGAGTGTATTAACCGCGTTCGGGCAGGTCGCCCGCAGTTTCAGGACGGCGTAGGCACCGTCGCTGTGATCGTCCAGCAGGTGGCTTGTGACGGCCAGCGGACACGGTTCAGCTTTACCCCCGCCAGCCGGTACGCCCAGCGCCAGCCGCGACAGCGCGTAGGCGGCGATATCCGGGTGCCGGGCGCGCACCTCGTCCCACGTCAATTCGCCGTTGCCGTCGGCATCGAGGCCGATCGCCATGTCGAGGTCGCGCAGCGCGATGTCCCACTGGCCGTCGACCTGCTGGCCGGCGACTTTCAGCGTCAGGTAGCTGTCGCTCGGCTTGTGCGCGCTTGCCTGCGCCGTGAACAGCGCCAGCAGCAAACCCAGGCCCGCTGCCCGCCAACGCGGTATCATGCCGGCGCTTTCATGGCGCGCAGTTTTTCTACGGTTGGCGCGATGGTGCGGTCTTCGATGCGGGTTTTTGCGATCCAGTCGAGCGCGGTGCGCGCGGCGCCGGCGTCGCCACTGGCGGCGGCTGTCTCGACCAGGATGCGCAAGTCGGCCGGTTCCTTCTGCACCGTCCAGTTCAACATCGCCAGCCTGACCGCGGTTTTCGAATCGCCCCGCAGCGCCAGCTCAAAGCGCGCCTGTTCGCGCTGGTGGACAGTATCGCCACGCAGCATGGCCGCGTCGAAACGCAGCCGCAGCGAGTCAGCCTGAATCGCAGCGTCGTCCGAGCGCAGCGCCTTGAGCGCGATGGCGTAGCGCAGCAGCAGTGCGTCGATGCGGGTTTTGTCCTTGAGCAGCCTGGTCACCTCGACGGCGCGGCCGCGGTCGAGCAGGAAGTCGCTATAGGCGCCCAGCAGGTAGCTGTCGGGGTCAACGCCGGCCATCGCCTGTTTGAACAGCGCGTCGGCGTTGGCGTCGTCACCGAGACGCGCGGCCATTTCCGCCAGCAGGGTCTGGACCCAGGTGCGCACTTCAGGAGTGGCGTCGGGATGCTGGTCGAGCGCCGTTTTGAGCTTGTCGAAGCTGGCCCTGGCGTCGCCGTTGACGCTGCCGATGTTCGACAGGCAGGTCTGGACGATCAGCTGCGGTGCGCGCGAGTACAGGCGCATGCAGCTGGCCCTGGCGCCGGCGTAGTCGCCGGTGACCATCTGCACGGTAGCGCGGGTCAGCCGGGCCTGGACGTTGCCGCTGTCGCGGGCCAGCACGGTGTCGAGGTCGGCCAGCGCTTCGGCGAACTGGTGGGTGCCCTGGCGCAGCGTGGCGCGCAGCACCAGTACCTGCTCGTTTGGTTGCGGCAGCGTCCACCACGGCGCCAGCGCCGCTTGCGCATAGCCAAGGTAACGCGGGTCGCCCTCGAGGCGGGCTTGCTCGATATAGCGCTGCGCCAGGGCGGTGGCGCGGGTAACGTCGTTCGGATTTTTGCTCAGTTCGGCGCGCAGCTGCTGCAGTTCGCGCTGGACCGGATTGGCGCGGCTGGGCAGGCGTTCGACCACTTGCCTGCCGTCGGCCGGAATATAGGGTGTGGCATGGCAGGCGCCGGCCAGGGCCAGCATCAGCGCCAGAGCGCGCAGGGTGTTCAAATACAAGCGGGAGACAACGTTCATGGAACCCTAGTGAAAAATGAAAAAGCTGGAACCGCGCCCACGTCATGCAAGCAAGGTTCCAGCTGGCTGATGCGCTTGACTAGCCGAGCGGTTCAGGCTCGGTGTTTTCCGGCGAGGTGGTAACGAAGACGTCGATCGCACTGTCTTCAGTGCTCTCGGACGAGGCCGAGATGAAGCTCGATACCGTGCTGAAGAACACATCGGTCACCGGCGCCGGCGTCGACGGCGAGCCGCCGCCGCCGTTGTTGCCGTGGTCGTCGTCGTTGCTGCTGCCGCAGCCGGACAGGCCGGCGCCGGCCAGCAGCGCCACGGCGATGGCAGCCTGCGCCCTTCCGACGATAAAATTAAATGGCTTCATGAAATCTCCTTGACTGGGGTTTGCCTGGTGGTACTTCGTGATTGCTTAGTTATTGCCCGGCAGTGGGGTGTTCAGGTAGGGGAACACGCCCTGGAAGTCGGCAGCGCTCTTGCGTACGCCGTCGGTCAGCGGCAGGGCGCCGGCCGGTGCGTCCGAAGGCTTGCAGCCCACCTTCAGCGTGTCGGTGTTGCCAGTGAGCGCGCACAGGGCGCCCATGGCCACGCGCAGCGAGACGTCGACGACGTCGTCGGCAGGGCGGCGCCCGTTCGGGAAGCCGGCATTGTCGCCGCCGGCCACGCCCAGCGCGTTCTGCGCGCCGGCCGCGGTCGGTTCGATCGACGTATTCAGGCGCAGCATTTCGGAGGCTACGACGTTGGCAGGCTGGTTTACGCCTGGCAGGCCTTTGAGGAACACGGTAACCAGGTCGTTGCGCGGGAAGTTGGTCGGCGCCTTGGCCGCCGGGAACAGCGTTTCGACAACGGCCGGCAGCGCCGGATTGGTGACGTAGTCGATGAACTGACCGTCATTTCTCGGCTTGGAGGTATTAAACTTGTCCTTGTCGTCCAGGCCGATGATCACTTCGTTCACCAAAGGCATGCCGACGCGCGATACCTGGCTCCATCCGCCGCCTTCCTTGACGGCGTTGTTGATGCTGGTGCCCGGGAAAGGGTTGAGCAGGCGGCCCTGGCGCATGCTGGCGGTGGCGTAGCCGCCGATGACTGGCTCCTTGCCATTGGTCACGCAGGCGATCGGCACTTCGATGGCGATCGAGCTGATGTTCTTGCCTTCCAGGTTGTTCTTGTTGCCGCCCTCTTCCGCGCCGAGCGGGTTCAGGTTGAACAGGTCGAAGATCTTGCCGACGGCGATGTAGAACGGCTCCTTGCGCTGGCCGACGAACACGCGGCCGGTGCCGCATGCGCCCAGCGCGATGTCGTACAGATGCTTGTTGGCGTAGGTTTCATAGCCGCTGGCGCCGCCGAAGACCTTGTCGCCGATGTTGTCGACCGGCTTGTCGAATTCGGTAGCGCCGCCGGTGGCCGCCAGGCGGGTGCGGGTGCCGCCGCGGCGGTCGCCCTTGACCATGTCGATGGTGAAGGTTTCACGCACGTTCAGGGAAGCCGGGTTGACGCCGGAAATCGTCGACGAGTTGATCAACGGGATCAGCACCGACTTGCCGCCGATGGTTAATGCCGTCTTTTTCGAGGTATTTTTGAAGCGGAACTGGAACGACACGTCTTCCTTGGCGTCGCCGTCGTTGTCGACGTGGATTTCGTAGAGCGCGTTCTGGTCGAACTGGTAGAAGTGCGGGCCGCCCTGCGGATCCTGGAACGGGATAAAGTCGGCGATCATCGTCACGTAGCCTCCGCGGTCCGGAGCATAGCTGCGGAACATGAAAAAGTCGGTACCGTCGACTTTGGGCGCGTTGGTCAAAAACGGCGCCTCGCGGTGGCTCGATGCCTGGGCCGGGGCAAACACGCCGCCCAGTACCAAACCGGATATCATGGCTGCCAGGCAGTTGCGTTTCAAATTATTCATGATAAGGATCCTGTGTCGTTAAAATGGTTGTTCAAGACGCTATTTATAGCAAGTCAGCCAGAGATCCTGTGTTAGTTAGCGCACGGATAGCAGGCAATATTGATAGTTGTAACGAGATGTGACTAAAATGTTGTTCCGTTGTTGAACAGGAGACATAAATGCAGCAAAATGAACTGGGAATAGCGCCGCTCCAAGGCAAAGTGTCCGCCGAGGAATGGCAGCTGCGCGTCGATCTTGCCGCCTGCTACCGGCTGGTGGCCGAATTCGGCTGGAGCGACCTGGTGTTCACCCATATTTCGGCGCGGCTGCCGACTGGGCAGGCAGGGCAGGACCCGGGGCAAGACCAATTCCTGATCAATCCCTACGGCCTCATGTTCGACGAAATCACCGCCTCGTCGCTGGTGCGCATCGATACCGATGGCAACAAGCAGGGCGATTCGCCGTTCCCGGTCAACCCGGCCGGCTTCACCATCCATTCGGCTCTGCACGCTGCCCGCCACGATGCCGCCTGTGTGCTGCACGTGCACAGCCTCAACGGAGTGGCGGTGTCGGCCCAGAAAGAAGGCCTGCTGCCGCTGTCGCAGCAATCGATTTTCATCCTCGCCAGCCTCGGTTACCACGACTACGAGGGGGTGGCGCTGAACGACGACGAAAAGCCGCGCCTGGTGGCCGACCTTGGGGCGAAGCGCTACCTGATGCTGCGCAATCACGGCCTGCTGACCGTGGCCAGGAGCATTCCTGACGCCTTCCTGCAGATGTACCTGTTCGAATCGGCGTGCGCAATCCAGATTCGGGCCCAGTCCGGCGGCGGCGAGCTGGTGCACATCCCCGACGCTATTGTCGCCAGGGCTCGCCAGCAGGCGCGCGACGTCACCCGCGCGCAAGGCGGCATGCTGGCCTGGCCGGCGCTGCTGCGCCGCCTGGAGCGAAAAGACCCGTCCTACCGCAGTTGATTTTGTTACCATGGCGTCATTGACCCTCTCACCAAATAACACCATGCCAAAAAACAAGCCGCCGGTTCCCCGTAAATCCGCCCTCGCGCAGGAAGAAGATGCCGATGTGATGGCGCAGGCCCTGGCCGACCTCGCGCTCGATATCGTCGAAGGAGAAGTTGACGAAAGTACCGTCGTCGACGCCGCCGCCCTACGCCTGAAGGAGGACGAGCTGGCGCGGCTGGTGCGCAACGCGCTGCGCAAGAAGAACGACGAGGTGTTGTACAGCGCCATCGAACACGCCAAGTACACCGATATCAGTGCCTGGCAATACCTGCGCGCCCATGTCGAAGAGGCCGGCGCGACGATGATGATCCGGCGCGACGGTAAGCCGACCGAGGAAATGGTGGCCTTCCTGGTGCCGGTGTTTATCCATAGCACCGGCGGCCTGGTGCTGGCGGACACGTTCCAGGATACCGCCGCCTTCGAATTTTTGCGCGTCAGCTTCCAGCAGGCCGGGCTGGAAAGCCCCGACGCCAAGGTGGTGCTGATCAGCCACGCCTACGACCTGCAGGAAATCGACAGCATCAGTTACAGCCAACTCAATGACATGCTGCGCGAAGTGGCCGCCACCATGAGCGAGAAAAAGCTGGTCGACACGCCGGCGCTGGCGGCCAGTATCAAAGGCTGGGAAGGCGGCGGTTTCGAGCCGCTCGACGAGGCGATGGAACTGCGCTTCCTGCTCGGCTTCGCGCGCAAGCGCGCCGACGATCCGTTCTACGCCGTGCCGGAAGACGAGGAGGAAGCCGATGCCTTTTTTGCCGCGCGGCTCGAACGCTATCGCAATTGGGCGCAGCAAGCGGCGCCGCTGCTGCAAACTTGCCTTGCGCCGCCAGCGGCGGCGCTCAGGCTCAACTTCCTTTACCAGGACTTGTTTTACGGCGCCAAGGCGCAGGGCATGGCCGAGATGGCGATGCTGGCGATGATGTCCGGCATTAACGCGGCGCTGGTCGACAACGGACTCGATGCCGCCGAGGTCAGCGCCATCGTCGCGCCGGCCGATGTCGACGACCAGATGGTGCTGCGGGTGGCGTTGTACCGCGCCGGCAACCCGGTGCCCATCGCTTCGCGCGAAATGCCGTTCGACCTGGCGGCGGACCTGCAGACCGAAGTCGACGACATCTGCGACGCCCTCGCCACCATCGGCATCCACGCCCTATCGGTGGCGCTGCGCTTCGGTCGGGACGGCCAGCCGCAAGAGGTGCTGCCGTACAGCCCGCAGTGACGCGGTGTTCAAGACATGCGTGAATTCGACAGGAAAATCCAGGCCACCGAGAGGATCACCATCCCGGTCAGGCTGACGCACGACCAGGTAAAAAACCAGGCCGACACCACGCTCGCCTGCAGCGCCCGTTCGGCCAACAGGCCAAGGCCGAAGTCGCACGCCGTCAGCACCGACCAGCGGCGCAGGTAGACCGGCAGGTAGTGGCACATGCGGCGGTTGTGCTGAACCAAGGCACGGCGCTCGAACAGGTTGCGCGCCGCGCTGATGTCGGCGACCATCCACTCGAAAAACATGGAGCGGTACAGCAGCGTGCGAAAGGGAATATCCACAATGTCTGTGCCGCTGTCCCGATGGTCGGGCTGCGGCTGAGGGCTGTCTGACATGATCGCACCTTGGAGTTGCAGGGGGGCGATTCCGGCAGCAGGCACCGCTCCGGGACCGGTCTCCGATATTAACCCAGGCAATGAAATTGTTTTTGCCGCGCGCGGTTGAATTCACCCGTAGAGCCCAGACCCTTATGCCGGCGTCCGCCGCGCCCGCAGCCACACCGCGGCAATGCGGTCGACACCTGGCTCCCGGCGGCTGTACTCGGCTTCGTCGAGCTCCTCGCCAAACACGTCGGCATCGATCTCCTCGTAGTGCCAGCAGACGCCGGCAGCGTCCAGCAGGGGCTTAATGCGCGCAAGAAAAGGATCGACGCCGTCGACGATCGCCACACCGGTGTACATCAGCAGCCGTCCGCCAGGCGCCAGCCGGCCGAGCGACGCCTGCACGATGTCGATCGACAAGCCGGCGCCGAGTTCGCCGCCGCCGTGGCGGTAGGCGCGTTCGCAGGGATCGAGCAGATAGGGCGGGTTGGCGACGATCAGGTCGAACTGGCCGACGGCCGCCTTTAACAGGTCGCTGTGCAGCGGGCGCACGTTGGCGGCGCCGGCAAGCAGGGCGTTGACGCCTGCCATGCGCAGGGCTTCGTCGTTGATGTCGAGCGCCAGCACTTCGGCGCCTGGCGCGTGCAGCGCGATGGTAATCGCCGCCGGGCCGGCGCCGCAGCCGATGTCGACCGCGCGCTCGATTGAACCGGTGCCCAGTTCGGCCCGCAGCGCGCGCACGAACCGGTAGGTGTCGGGGCCGAAGAAGACGGCGTTGTCCGCGCTGGTCGGGTAGGCCGAGTGAAAATACAGCTCGTCGCCGATGTTTGAAACACGCACCAGGCTGCGCCGGCACTCACCTTCGGCGCGCAGCACGCCGGCGCTGCGCATCAGCGCCACCATGTCGGAGGGCACGTCGCCCTCGCGAAACGGCCGGCTCCAGCCGAATACGTCGGTCAGGCTGACCGGCTTCACGCCACTGGCGCGGCGCAGCACGCGCGCGTGGGTGGCCGGGGTTACCGTCACGTGGCGGTACTGCGCCGTTTTCAACGCCTTGCCCAGTGCCAGCAGGGCGGCGTCGGCCCGCACCGGCGCAGAGGCGGAGGCGGAGGCGGCAGGTGGGGCGAAGGTCGAGGGCAAAGTGGCAACCGGGCTCAATTAAACAGCCTGGAAAACACCCTGGTCGCCATCAGGCCGGCGGCGCTGTGGTGCTTGGCCGGCGACATCAGCGCGGTCAGCATGGCGACCGCTTCTTCCTTGCTGCCGGCGGCAGCGAGCTTCGCTTCGAGCAAGCGCAATTCGCAGTCGATGGTTTCCCGTGCATGCGCGTCGTCAGGGAAACGGTGGCGCAGGATGCCGCGTTCAGCCCTGTCGCGCGGCCGCCGCGCTGTGCCGCCGATGGCGCCGGCGGCGCGCTGCTGAGCCCGGTGACTGGCAACCCGCGGCAGCACGGCCGCAGCCCACGGGTGCGGCGGCGTCGCGATCCAGTCATGCAACACCTGCTGCTCGTAGGCGCTGAACACGCCAAACATTTGCGCATGGTCGCCCTGGATCAGCGCCCAGAAGCGGCTGTCCTCGGGCGCTTGGCCGCGCGTGAACCAGCCTTGCGCCTCGAGCGCCGCCAGCAAACCAGGCATCTGGCCGCGGTCGCCCATCCAGTCGTTGAGCGAGCGGCCGCCCACTTTGCAGTAGTCCGAGTGCATGTTCTTGCCAACCGCGCTCTTGGCGCCCAGGATGCCGACCAGCTCGGCATGCAGGTCGAACGAGGCGATCACCGCTTCGGTGCCAACACTAAGGTCGTTGAGGCGGTAGCCGGCCTCGACCCGGCGCATGAAAGCGGCGCTGTCGCCCACTTGCGGCGTCAGCTTGTGCAGCGCTTCCCATGCCTTGCGCGCATGGCCGCTGTCGGCATTGTCGACCGTGACGTGCAAGGTAAAATAGTACGGGTCGATGCCGAGTTCGTTGAGCTCATAGGCGGTGATCAACAGGTGCAGCGGCAACTGCTCGTAGCCGAGGTTGTAGCCGATCAGCTCGGGCAGGAACTGGTCGGCGTTGTAGGCCAGGGCCAGCTGGATCAGGCCTTGCACGAAGGATTCTTCGGGCAAGGATTGCCACTGGGCGCAGCCGTGGGCGTCGATCAGTTGCTGAAACAGCACGACGTGGTTCTTCTCCGGCACGCCATTGCCGAGTTCTTCGAGGTAAGTCGTGATCAAGGGGCGCATTGCCCCTTGTTCCCAGTGCTTGAGCAAGCCGAACAGCCAGGCGCCGTCGACCAGCTTGGTCGGCGCGACGCCTTTCAGGAAATACAGCGCGTGCGCCTTGTTGCTGAAAAACCGGCGCGGCGCACCGGCCTTGCGCTGCCCCAGGTACTGCTTGTATTGCACGCCGACCAAATCATGGTGGGCGACCGACCAGGCGGCAAAAGCGTCGGCGCCTTGCGGCAGGGTTGAGCGCGTCGGGCCGGCGGCGTCGAGCTGGCCGCGCAGCCACTGTGCCGCTGTATCGGCCTCGGCCGCGCCCGCTTCGATGTCGCGCTCGCACAGGGCCAGGTACATGCGGCGCACGCCGGCTTTGGTCGCACCGGTGGCAGCGGTTTGGGCATGCAATGTTGGGCGGGAAGTTGCAGTGGCTTGATTAGGCATTGTTCTCTCTCCATAAATTGTTGCAGGCACCGGCAGCATGTGATGCATTGGCTGAACCAACTCTTAATCAGTATGCAAGGCGCAATACGCGTACGATAGAGGTTCGAACGCCGCGTCCGTGTAAGATCGGGATTACAAGAAAGGCACTCGACAGGCGGCGTACATTTGACTTGCGGCAGCGCACGCCCTACAGTCAAGCTCACATGAAGCGACAGGATCCGGCGTGGCGACAGCATGAATAAAGCGCGAATAAAGATCCTGCTGGTGGACGATCAGCCGGCCACGAACGGCTTCGAGACGGCGGCGCTGATGCGGCACCATCCACGCGCACGGGAGCTGCCGATCATCTTCCTGAGCGCCGCCAACGCCGACGCCGACCTCCTGATCGAACAGGCGCATGCACTCGGTGCGGTCGACTTCATGACCCGGCCGTTCAATCCCGCGGTGCTGCGCTACCGGGTGTCGGTGTTCATCGACCTGTACCGCAAGGGCGCCGAGATCGCGCTGCACCGCGAGGCCACGCACCAGGCCGCGCTGCGTGAGCGCGACAAGCGCATCCGCCTGATCCTCGACCGGGACGCGCTGGAGGCATGCGGGCAGCCGGTCGACATGATTTTTACGCCGGAAGACCGCGCCAAGCCGGTCAGCGTCGAGGCGCTCGAACGCACCTTCCGCGCGGTCGCCGGCGGGCGCAAATGAACGGCGCTTCGAACGATTCCCTGCCAAAGCGCCAGCTGCCGCGCGGTCCGCTACCCATTTCGTGCGGCACCCTGATCGTCAACCGGGCCGGCCGGCTGCTGCTGTGCCACGTGACGGATACCGCCAAGTGGGATATCCCGAAAGGCATGCAGGATGCAGGCGAAAGCACGCTCGAGGCGGCAATGCGCGAATTGCGCGAGGAAGCGGGAATCGCGTTTGCGCCCGAACGTTACCTTGAGCTCGGGCTGTTCGACTACCGGCCCGACAAACGGCTGCACCTGTTCCTGGTGCACGCCGGTGTCGAGCTAACCAGCCTCGATCACCTGGCGTGCACCAGTTTCTTTCCGCACCACGCCAGCGGCGCGGCGACACCCGAAGTCGACGGCTACCGCTGGGCCGCGCGCGCCGAGGTGGCCGCGCTGTGCTGGCCGCGCATGGGGCAGCGGCTGCTGGCGCTGGCGTGGTAGGGATTGACAAGACCGCTCAGGCAGAGCTTCGAAAAAAGGCAGGCCCGCACAATCCCGCAATCCTGCAATTCCGGCCACTCAGGCGCGCATTGCGCGCGCGCCGAGGCCCGAGGGCTTGGCGTTTTTGCGTGCCGGCGGCGGCGGCGCCAATGCAATCGTGCCGACGCCGCTGCGCCCTGGCCCGGCGTGAACCGCAGGCGCGCTCGCCAGCGTAAAAATATCGACCGCGCGCGACAGGTCGCCGGCCTGATGGCGCATCGCCGCCGCCGCCGCCGCCGCCGCTTCCTCGACCAGCGCGGCATTTTGGCCGGTGGCCTGGTCGATCTGCGCCAGCGCGGCGTTGACATGGACGATGCCGGCCAGTTGCTCGGCGCTGGCGTCGGCGATCTCGCCGACGATGACGGTGACGCGGCTGATGCTGCCGACGATGTCGGCCATCCTGCGGCCGGCCCGGCCGGCCAGCTTGGCGCCAGCGTCGACTTCGCCCGTGGCGTCGCCGATCAGGCGCCCGATGTCGCGCGCCGCCGCCGCCGAGCTCTTGGCCAGGTTGCGCACTTCGCTTGCCACCACCGCGAAGCCGCGGCCCTGTTCGCCGGCGCGGGCCGCCTCGACTGCTGCGTTCAGGGCCAAAATGTTGGTCTGGAAGGCGATCGAGTCGATCACGCCGATGATGTCGGTCATCTTGCGCGAGCCTTCGTTGATCGATGCCATTTTTGCCACGACTTGCTCGACGACCGCGCCGCCCTGGTCCGCCAGCTTCGAGGCCGACTGGGCCAGTTCCCTGGCCAGGCGCGCGTTTTCGGCATTCTGGCGAACGGTGCCGGTCAGTTGCTCCATCGACGCCGCCGTTTCTTCGAGGGTGCTGGCTTGCTGCTCGGTGCGGCTGGAGAGATCCTGGTTGCCGGCCGCAATCTCGCCCGATGCCAGGGCGATGGTGTCGGTGGCGCCGCGCACCTGGCCGACGATGCGCGCCAGATTGCCGTTCATTTCCTTGAGCGCGGCCGACAACTGGCCGACCTCGTCGCTCGAGCGGACCTCGATGTTGCTGGACAGGTCGCCCGATGCGACCATGCGCGCCACTTTCACCGCGTGGCGGATCGGGCCGACGATGCCGCGCGTGATGTACCACGCGGTCAGCATGCAGAGAACGCCGCCGACGACGCCAAGCGCCACCATCGCCCTGCTGGCGAGGGTGGCGGCGGCGACCGCGCGCTCGCCGTTGGCGCGCATCAGGCCGGCGTGGAAATCGCTCAAACTGTCGATCGCATCGAGATAGGCGCGTTGGGCCGGTGAAAAGGTGGCCAGCAGCGCCGCGCCGGCCTGCTCGTTCTGGCTGGCGCGCGCCAGCTGCACGACGTGCCCGAGCGCCGCGCTGTAGGCGACGGCGCTTGCCTGTACGTGGCCAAACAGCGCCTGCGCCTCAGGCAAGCGCAAGCGCGAACCGACAGCGTCAAGTCCCGCCGCCGCCTGCAGGCCGAGCCGGTCCGCTTTGTCGAATTCGGCCCTGGCCAGCGCCGCATCGGCTTGCAGCAGGGCGTGGCTTAGATGGCGCGACTGCAGCACCAGCGCGCCTTGGGCGGCGCCCAGGTCGGCGATGTTGCGGTAATGGTGGTTCAGGGTGACGTCGAAATCGCCGCCGAGCGCCGCCAGCCGCGCCGCGCCCAGTCCCGCCACCAGGGCCAGCATCGCGAAGCTGAGTGCAAAGGCAATATTGAGCCGCTGCCCGATCTTTAAGTTTGCAGTCTTCATTTTTGTCCCCTGTTTTTATCGACGTCCAGGTCCAGCCCGGCGCGAAAGATTGTAGCGTTATTAGTAACTAATGGGAAAAAATATTTATTAAATGAAAATAAAGCGCGACGCCGACAAGCTGCCGGTGCCGTTGCCGTTCTGCTATGCTACGGACACCTTGGACTAAGAACGATTTGATGGCGCAACACTTCCATGCAGCAGGCAGCGGCGTGTTTGGCGAGCGGGACAGCCGTCGAATCGTCGAGCTGGCGCCGGCCGCCGACAACGCCGGCTTCATCACACCGGTGCAGCGCGCGCTGATTCACCGCCGTGGCTGGCTCAAGATGCTGGCGCCGCGCTCGGCGGGCGGCGCCGAACTGCCGCTGCCGGCGGTCGTCCGGCTCGAAGAAGAGATCGCGGCCATCGACGGCAGCATGGGCTGGATCGTTACGCTGTGTGCCGGCGCCGGCTGGTTCGCCGGCTTCATGGCGCCATCGGTGGCGCGCGACATCATCAAGACGCGCCGCGTGTGCGTAGCCGGCAGCGGCGCGCCGACCGACTACGCCGACGTCGACGGCGCCGGTTTTCGCATCAACGGCCGCTGGGATTACGCCAGCGGAGCGCCGATGGCGACCCACTTCACGCTCAACGCGGTCGTTCGCGAGCATGGCCAGGTCGTGTTGGACGATGCCGGCGCGGCCCTTATTCGGGCTTTCATCGTGCCGGCCAAAAACGTTGTCGTCACTCCGTCGTGGGACAGCATCGGCCTGCGCGCGAGCGCCTCGCACAGCTATCGCATCGACGATGCGTGGATCGGCGCCGAACACGGGTTTGTCATCGATCCGGTGCAGGCGACTTCGAGCGGTCCGTTGTACCGGTTTCCCTTCATGTCGCTGGCGTTCGTCACCTTGTCGGTCAACCTGGCGGGCATGGCGCGCCATTTTCTGCGCCTGGCGGAGCCGGCCATCGCGCGGCGTCGCCACCCGTCGACCGGCTTGCCGCTGGTCGACATGCCGGCTGTCGCGGCGCGTTTGCGCCGCGCCAGCGACGAGCTGGACGCCGCCCGCAGCCACTTCTATCGCTTGCTCGACGGGGCGTGGGAGCAACTAGCCGGTGGGGCCCTGATTGGCGACGGCGTGGCTGCGGCCTTGCGGGCGGCGTCGCTCGAACTGGTCAGGGTTGCGCGCCTGGCCGTCGACGACTTGTATCCGTATTGCGGGCTATATGCGGCGCATGCCCAAAGCGAGATCAACCGCGTCTGGCGCGATTTTCATACGGCCACCCAGCACACCTTGCTGCTGCCTTGATTTAGCCACTCCGTCACACCCGAAGTCGATCCGGCAGCGCGTCCGGCAGCGGTGTGCGCGCACGGTAGGAATCCTCGCCATCGCCGCCTGCGGTTGGGCTAGAATGCGGCTCCGTTTCATTTCGTTCAGGAAATCATGCTGCAGAGATCTTTACGCGCCGCGGCGTTGGCGTGGCTGCTGCTGGCTGCGGCGGCGCCGGCGTTGGCCGGCGACTGCCCGTCGCACTACGTCGATGGCCGGCTGCCGGAAATTCGCAATCCGAAACTTGCAACCGCCACCCGGGAGCTGTGCTTCGGGGTGTTCGGGGTAATGCATTCTGGCGTTACCCGCACCCCGCTGTGGTCGGCCGAGCATTTAAAAGCCGATAACCTGGAAGCGGCGAGCGACTTGTCGCGCGAGAATTCTTTTCACGCCGAGCCGCAACTGCCGCTGTCGCAGCGGGCCGAATTGTCCGACTACGCGCGCAGCGGCTTCGACCGCGGCCACATGGCGCCGAACGGCGACATGCCGGACCGCCAGTCCCAGCGCGAGAGCTTTACGCTGGCCAACATGGTGCCCCAGGACGCCGACCTCAACCGTCACGCCTGGGCCGGCATCGAGGGCCTGGTGCGCAAGATGGCGAAGAAGGAGGGCGCGCTGTACGTGATCACCGGCCCGGCCTTCATCGGCACCAGCCTGCGCAGGATCGGCAACGTGATGGTGCCGAGCCACGTGTATAAACTGGTGTACAGCCCGCGCCAGCGTGCCGGCGCCGCCTGGTTCATGGAGAACCGCGCGCAGGCCCGGCAGCAGGCGATCTCGATTGCCGCGCTGGAAGCGGCCATCGGCATCGACCTGCTGCCGTCACTGTCGCCGCGCCAGAAGGAAACCATGCTGCGGCTGCCGGACGTCAAGCGCAAGAAATCGGCCCACGTTCCAGGTTTTTAATCGAGGAGATTTGTCATGAGTGCAAAGCCAGCGTTTGTCCCGTACGCCAATGAGGCCGATGTGATCGAGGTCGGTAACCTGGCAATCGAAAACCGGCTCGACCGGATTACCCTGCACGGCGACGTCGACCTGACGCGCGACAAGGCCGGACTGGCGCAGGCCAGGCTGCTGCACCGGTTGCTCGGCGACGTCGTCGCCGTTCTCGAGGCGGCGGCGCTGCCGGATGCGTTGCCGGCGCCGCAGGTGAAAACGGTCGATAACCCGTTCAATTAGCGCGCTGGGTCGTCGCTGGAGGCGGGCAAGCCAATGGTGCGCAGGGTGGGGGCGGTTTCGGGTACGCTAAATTGTCGGCGCGCCGGCCAGCCGTGCAAGCTGTCCGTTACCCGGACAGGCGGCCTGACACCATTGGGAGGAACCATCATGCAACGCACACTCATTGCCGTTTTCGACAACCACGCCGACGCCCGGTCGGCCATCGAGGAGTTGGTGGCGGCCGGATTTTCGCGCCCGCAGATTCGCCTGAGCGAGGGCGACCCGACGGGCGGAGCCAGCGCCATTGACGGCGACCAGGCCACGGAAGCGCCGCGCGGCCCCGGTTCGTTCGGCGACAGTATCAAGAATTTTCTCGGCACGCTATTTGGCACCGATAATAGCGAGCACGTTCAAAAATATGCCGACGCCGTCACCCGCGGCCACCATGTACTGACCTTGACGGCGGGCGACGAGTCGGACGCCAAGCGCGCCGGCGCCATCGTCGAGCGCTTCAGCCCGGTCGACATCGACGAGCGGGCAGCGCAATGGAGCGGCGGTACCCTTGCCAGCGAAGCGATGCGCAACGGCGCGTCGCGGTCGCCATTGCCGCCGATGCCGATGCCGCAAGCTGCGGCATCAATGTCGCAGCAGAGCGTCCAGGGCGGCTCGGAGCAGCGTAGCGGCGGCGTCAAGGTGTTTAGCCACGAGGCCGCGGCGACGTTGAACGAAACCGAGGCCGCGATCGAAGCCGACGACGACTATTACCTCGGTCATTTCAACAGCAATTACGCCGGTGCCGGCGACCAGTACACCCACCATGCACCGGCCTATAAATATGGCGCCGACATGGCCGCCGACGCGCAGTATCGCGGGCGGCCGTGGACCGACGTCAATTCTGAGCTCAGGCGCGACTGGGAAGGCCGCAATCCCGGCGCGCAGTGGGACCGGTTCGAGGCATCGGTGCGGTACGGCTGGGAACGGCGCCGCTATTGACGGGGGCGACGGCAGGGCGGTTTGCCGCCGGCGCGCCGATTGCAGCCGATTGCAGCCGATTGCAGCCGGTATCAGCAGATTTCAGCAAGTTTCGGTAAGTGGCAAGCTGATCCGATTGCGGCCCATGTGCTTGGCCCGGTACAGCGCCGCATCGGCTATCGCCAGCAGCTCGCCGGGACTGCTGTCGGGCGCAGCGAGGGCGGTGGCGGCGCCAATGCTGACGGTCACATAAGTTGAAGCGCCGTTGCGGTTCGGTACCTGCAGCCGCTCGACCCTGGAGCGGATCCGTTCGGCCACGATGGCGGCGCCTTTGAGCGACTGGTTCGGCAGAATCACCGCGAACTCCTCGCCGCCGTAGCGGGCCACCAGGTCGTTGGCGCGCATCTCGCCCGATACCGCGCCGGCGATGCGTTTGAGGCATTCGTCGCCGCCGAGGTGGCCGTTGGCGTCGTTGTAGCTCTTGAAGTTGTCGACGTCCACCATCAGCAGGGACAACGGCTGCGACTGGCGCATGGCGCGCGCCCATTCTGCCAGCAGCGTGTCGTCGAAGCAGCGCCGGTTTGCAAGCCCGGTCAGGCCGTCGCGGGTGGCCAGTTGTTCGAGCTTGATCTGCGCCATTTTTTCGTCCGTCAGGTCGCGCAGCGTCTGCACCACGGCAACCAGCGAACCGTCGTCGCCCAGGATCGGACTGGCGTCGGCGGCCAGGTAGCGGCGCCCGACCCGCGGCATGTCGCACCAGCTCTCGGCAGTCAGGTGGCTGGCGGGCCGGCCAGGATTGACCTGGCGCGGATACAGCTGGTGGATTTCATCGGTGCGGTTCTGGATCACCAGGTCGGCCAGGCTCGGCCGCGGCTCGTCGTGAAATCCGCGCCACTGATCCGACGTTCCCAGCACTTCGCAACCTGGCACCCCGGTCAGGTGCTCGCAGGCGCGGTTCCAGATCATCACTTTACAGCTGGTGTCGAGTACAAAGGCCGGAATTGCCAGCATCTGCATCAGCTTGTTGGCGAACGCCCGCTCATGGTCGGGAGCGGGGTACTGCATCGCGCGCGGTCGTGATGTTATGGTTTGCATGTTCGGTCCTGTAAAACTATCCGTTGAGCAAATGATTGACTGCCGACAAGTTATTTTGCTACGGCGTGGCCTTCGATTTTTGATATTTCACAAGAACCCACGACATTTCCTCTTAATGTACGGAAACCTGTCGCGCCGCTGGAATCGATAGCGATAACACGGTTCCGGCGCCCGGCTCGCTGTCGATGACGAATTGCCCGCCGGCCGCCGCCACGCGGTCGGCAATACCGGCCAGGCCGCATCCTCGCGCCTGCGGCAAGCCGGCCATGCCGATGCCGTTGTCGCGTACCTGCAAGGTCAGCTGGTCGCCGTTGCGGGTCAATGCGACCTTG
Source organism: Massilia psychrophila (assembly GCF_002760665.1). GTDB lineage: Bacteria > Pseudomonadota > Gammaproteobacteria > Burkholderiales > Burkholderiaceae_D > JAFCUW01. The sequence goes on from NZ_PDOB01000010.1 coordinate 58,213, forward strand.
ACCTCGCTAGCCTCTGCATGGCGCACGACGTTCGCCAGCGATTCCTGCAGGACGCGAAACAGCATCGTATCGACGGCGCCATCGCGGTTGCCGTCGAAGGCGCCGGGGCTGGCGTCGAGTTCGTGCCGGATGCCGTTGAGGCGGGAAAATTCGGCCAGCTGGGTTTCGATCGCCGCCTGCAAACCTTGTTCAAGCGCAAACGGACGCAGGTTGTTGATGATCGCGCGCAGCGAGGCGATCGACAGGTCGGCGCTGCGCAACAGGCGGCCGACATGCTGGTGCAGCTGCGGATGGGCGCCGCGGGTGCTGACCTGGATCAGCGCGAGTTCGATCTTAAACGCCAGCAAGTGCTGGCCGAGGTCGTCATGGATATCGCGCGCAATGCGGTTGCGCTCGTTCTCGCGGACATGGTCTTGTTGCTGGATCAGGCGGCACAGGCTGGTGTGGGTGTCAAGCTGGGCGTGCTCGGCGAGCCGGCGCGCGTGGCGTTCGATGCCGAGTTGCGAGTCGCAATACGCCAGCCGGTCGTTGATGCGCAGGTGGCGGGTGAGCCAGGCGTGGAAGCCCCAGCCCAGCAGCAGCAGCCACGGCACCGCGATCAGCGCGACCGGTTGAACGATGGCCGGATGGCCGAATCCGGCTTCGCCCGATGCGGTTACTGCGGCCAAGGCGGCCAGCGCGGCCAGCGCGGCGAACCTGAGTGCGGTTGTTGCAAGTCGACGCGGTGCGGTATTCATGGCATCCTTTTCTTACAAAATCTAAGTCGCGTGGTCTGAAGTTACATGGCGATACGGGTGGCGGTCTTGTTTCACATCAACAGAATTTCGACAGGGCATCAGTCCGGGGCGGCGACCGATGCCCTCGGCCGCGCTATAATGGCCGGTTGACGATTGAGGTGTGCAGTGACTTACAGCATCAAAGAGATTTTTTATACCCTGCAGGGAGAAGGCGCCCACGCGGGGCGGCCCGCCGTTTTCTGTCGTTTTTCCGGCTGCAACTTGTGGACCGGCCGCGAGAGCGACCGGGCCAGCGCTGTCTGCACGTTTTGCGACACCGATTTCGTCGGCACCGATGGCGAAGAAGGGGGTAAATTCTCTCGGCCGGGTGACCTGGCCGACAAGATTAATTCCCTGTGGCCGGCGCGCTACCCGGCCAGCAAGTACGTCGTGTTTACCGGCGGCGAACCGCTGCTGCAGCTCGATGGCGCGCTGATCGATGCGATGCACGTGGCCGGCTTCGAGATCGCCATCGAAACCAACGGCACGCTGCCGGTGCCGGCCGGGGTCGACTGGGTGTGCGTCAGCCCGAAAATCGGCGCGACCCTGGTGGTCGGCCGTGGCAACGAAATCAAGGTCGTCATCCCGCAAACCGGCCAGGACCTGGCCGCCTACGAACAGCTCGGGTTCGACCATTTTTTCGTGCAGCCGATGGACGGCCCGCTGGCCGAGTACAACACGCGCCTGGCGATCGACACCTGCAAGCGGCATCCACAGTGGAAGCTGAGCTTGCAAACCCATAAACTCCTACAGATACCTTGATTACCTGATGCTGACGATTACACGCAAGCTCGAATTCGATGCCGGTCACCGGATTCCCGACCACAAGAGCCAGTGCCGCAACCTGCACGGCCACCGCTACACGCTCGAAATCACGCTGACCGGCGCGGTCATCGAAGTCGAAGGCAATTCCGACAACGGCATGATCATGGATTTTTCCGATATCAAGTCGCTGGCCAAGGAGCACCTGGTCGACGTCTGGGACCACGCCTTTTTGGTGTACCAGAAAGACGATGCGGTACGCGAATTTCTCGCTACGCTGCCTGGCCACAAGACGGTCGTCATCGACCGCATCCCGACCGTCGAAAACCTCGCGCGCGTGGCTTTCGACATCTTGAAGGCCGCTTACACCGACCGCTTCGGCACCGGCCTGCACCTGCACAAGCTGGTGTTGCACGAAACGCCGAACTGCTGGGCCGAGATCACCGATGGCTGATGCAGCGAAGTCCGATGCCGACTTCATGCAGATGGCGCTGGCCCAGGCGCGGCATGCATGGCGCCTGGGCGAGGTGCCGGTCGGCGCCGTCGTCGTCAAGGGCGGCGAACTGGTCGCCGTTGGTTTCAACCAGCCAATCGGGCGCCACGACCCGACCGCCCACGCCGAGATCATTGCCTTGCGCGCGGCGGCCGAAAAACTCGGCAACTACCGGCTGCCCGGCTGCGAGCTGTTCGTCACCCTCGAGCCGTGCGCGATGTGTTCGGGCGCCATGATGCATGCGCGCCTGGCGCGGGTGGTGTACGGCGCCGCCGACCCGAAGACCGGCGCCTGCGGCTCGGTGCTGAACCTGTTCGAGCAGGAGAAACTGAACCACCACACGGCGTTGTTGGGCGGCATGCTGGCCGATGAAGCGAGCGCCATGCTGCGCGGCTTCTTTGCCGAGCGGCGCCTGGCAGCACGCGGCCTCATCACTCGCGGCCAGGTTCCGCCTTAAGGACGCACGCAAAGGCGGGCGCGCGGGACGACGGCGGCGCTGCAAGATGCTATGCTGGTCACAGATTTTATCGGCGCTGTTCGCGGTGCCGGACTGCGCCCATCGTGACTATCGTGACTATCGTGACTATCGTGACTGTCCATCATGCCTAGCCTCATTTCAAATGGTATCAGCATCGCCTACGAAACCGCCGGCGACCCGAAAGCCATGCCAGTCCTGCTGGTCATGGGCCTTGGCATGCAATTGACCGCGTGGCCGGCCGATTTCGTCGACGGCCTGGTAGACCTCGACTACTACGTGATCCGCTTCGACAACCGCGACAGCGGGCTGTCGACCAAGTTCAAGCAGGCCGGCACGCCCAGTTTGCCGCTGGTGTTCCTGAAATCCCGGCTGCACCTGCCGGTGCGCAGCGCCTACCGCCTGGACGATATGGCGGACGATGCGCTGGGCGTACTGAACACGCTGGGCGTGGCCAAGGCCCATGTGGCCGGGCTGTCGATGGGCGGCATGATCGCCCAGATCCTCACCGCCCGCCATCCCGAACGGATCCTCAGCCTGACCTCGCTGATGTCGAGCAGCGGGCGGCGCGGCTTGCCCGGACCGACACGACAGGCGCGCGCGGCCCTGATGGCCCGTCCGCCGCACGGCGCCGATCCCGAGCGCATGCTCGGCCACTTGGCCAACATGTTGCGCGTGGTCGGCAGCCCGGCGTATCCGACACCGGAAAAGCAGCTGCGCGCCGCGGTGGCGGCTGCGCTGCTGAGAAATAGCTGCCCGGCGGGCATGGTGCGCCAGCTGGTGGCCATCATTGCGTCAAGCGACCGTTGCGCGCTGCTGCGCAGCATCGAACGACCGACCCTGGTGATCCACGGCGCCGCCGACCCTCTCGTCCCGGTAGCGGCCGGCATCGACACGGCACGGCTGGTGCCGGGCGCCCGGCTCGAAGTCATCGAAGGCATGGGGCACGACCTGCCCGGCCAGCTGATCGAGCGCCTGCTCGCCTTGATCGACACTCATACGCGCGGTAAGATGGCGCCGGACATCTTTCCACGTCTTTTCGAAAAACAATAATGACAACACCATTAGGTATTGCGATTTTCGCGCCGGGAGGGCGCGCGCCCGACGATGCCGACCTCGCGCGCGGCATTCTACGGCTCGAGCAGCGCGGCTGCGTCGTTCATAATTACTACGACCCGGCGCTATCGTTCCAGCGCTTCGGCGGCACCGACGGCGGCCGGCTGGCCCAGCTCGGCGCGGCGGTAGCCAACCGCGAAGTGCAGGTCGTGATGGCGCTGCGCGGCCAGTACGGGCTGACCCGGCTACTGCCGAAGATCGATTATGAGGCCATCGCGGCGAGCGGCAAGATCTTCGTCGGCTTTAGCGACATGACCGCTTTCCACATGGCGCTGATGGCGAAAACCGGTGCGAAAAGTTATTGCGGGCCGATGTTCGCCGGCGACTTCGCCGTCGAACAGGCGGTCGACTTCACGCTCGACAATTTCTGGCAATGCCTGGCCGGACCCACCCACGTCATTACGCAATTGGCGGCGGGCAATCCCAGCGTCAATCTGTCCGGCACGATCTGGGGCGGCAACCTGGCGATGCTGGTGTCGCTGCTCGGCACCGAGTATTTTCCGCTGGTCGAGGACGGCATCCTGTTTATCGAGGACATCAACGAGCATCCCTACCGCATCGAACGGATGCTGTTGCAATTGATGCAGGCCGGCGTGCTGGCCAGGCAAAAAGCACTGGTGATCGGCGATATTTCGGGCTACCGCCTGACCCCGTCCGACCACGGCTACGATATCGACGTCATGCTGGCCTACCTGCGCAGCACGCTGCCGTTGCCGGTGCTGACCGGCTTGCAGTTCGGCCATATCGCGAGCCGCGTGACGATTCCCTTCGGCGCCCAGGCCAACCTGGTGTCGGATGGCGAGCGGTTTCAGTTGACCATGAGCGACTATCCAACCATTGGCGCCATCCAGGGCGATGCCTGAACCGCTGCCCGGCGAACATTATTACCGGGCCACTTCGGTAGCCGACACCTATCCGCCATTGAGCGGCGCCACCGAATGCGCGGTCTGCATCATCGGCGCCGGCTTTGCCGGGCTCGGCACCGCAATGTCGCTGATGGAGCGCGGCCGGTGCGACGGCGACGTCATCGTGCTCGAAGCCGAGGCCGTCGGCTTTGGCGCCTCGGGGCGCAACGGCGGCTTCGTCTTCGGCGGCTTTTCGCTCGGCGAGCGCAGCCTGGTCGACGCGGTCGGTCTGGATAGCGCGCGCAAGCTGTACCGCCTCACGCTCGACGCCGTGGACCTGATTCGGCGCCGGGTCGAACGCTACGGCATCGAATGCGAAGCGCGCGAGGAGGGCGTCTACCGGCCAACTGGTTCGGCGACGAGCGCATCCTCGATCGCCAGCAGCGCTTCATGGCGGACAGTTTAGGCGTCCAATGGCACAGGATCGGCCGCGCGGAACTGGCCGGCCGTCTGCTGACGAAACGCTACTCCGGCGCCCTGTTCGAGCCGGGCGCCTTCCATTTTCATCCACTTAAGTACGCGCGGGGCCTGGCGCGCGCGCTCACCGACGGCGGCATCAAGGTGCACGAGCAGAGCCGGGCGATCCGGATCGCGCCTGAGGGCAAGGGTTGGCGGGTGACGACGGCGCAGGGCGAAGTGCGCGCGCGCGACGTCGTCGTGTGCTGCGGCGGCTATCTCGAGCGGCTGATGCCCCGGCTGGCCGGCGCCATGCTGCCGATTGCCACTTATGTGATGGCGACCGCGCCGCTCGGCGCGCGGATGGACAGCGCGATGCGCGCCGGCGCGGCCGTCTACGACACCCGTTTCGCCTTCGATTACTACCGGCCGCTGGCGGACACCCGGCTGCTGTGGGGCGGGCGCATCGCCGTGCGCGAACGCGGCGCCGGCGACGTCGCGCGGCTGCTGTATCGCGACATGCTGCGGGTTTATCCGCAACTGGCCGGCGTGAAAGTCGACTATGCCTGGAGCGGCAAGATGAGTTACGGACGCCACAAGATGCCGCAACTCGGGCGCTTGCCGGATGGTCAATGGTATGCAATGGGCTTCGGCGGCCACGGCATCGGCCCCACCACGCTCGGCGGCGAAGTGCTGGCGCAAGCCCTGTGCGGCAACGACACCGCTCTTGCCCGCTTCGCGCCCTGGCAACTGCCGTCGACGGGCGGCCCGGCCGGCTTGTTCGCCGCCCAGCTGACGTACTGGTATTACGCCCTGCGCGACCGCCTGCGCGAGTAAGCCAGAAGGAGCGTGGTTGCTTCGTTTGGGACCGCCCACCCGATATGCATCGCGCAATGGTAAAATCACCGGTTAATAGAAATCTTCATTAAAGGCTTCATCCGTGCTCTCTACCGCGAATATCACCATGCAGTTCGGCGCCAAGCCGCTGTTCGAAAACATCTCCGTCAAGTTCGGCGACGGCAACCGTTATGGCTTGATCGGCGCCAACGGCTGCGGCAAGTCGACGTTCATGAAAATCCTCGGCAACGACCTCGAAGCGTCGGGCGGCACCGTCATGCTCGATCCGAACGAACGCCTCGGTAAATTGCGCCAGGACCAGTTCGCGTTCGAAGAGATGCGCGTGCTCGACGTCGTCATGATGGGCCACACGGAACTGTGGAACGCGATCTCCGAACGCGACGCCATCTACGCCAACCTCGAGGCGACCGACGACGATTACATGCACGCGGCCGAACTGGAATCGAAAGTGGCCGAGTACGATGGCTATTCGGCCGAAGCGCGCGCGGGCGAACTGCTGCTCGGCGCCGGCGTCTCGATCGAGCAGCACCAGGGCCCGATGAGCGCGGTTGCGCCAGGCTGGAAGCTGCGCGTGCTGCTGGCGCAGGCGCTGTTCTCGAACCCGGACATCCTGCTGCTCGACGAGCCGACCAACAACCTCGACATCAACACCATCCGCTGGCTGGAAGACGTGCTCAACGACCGTAACTCGACGATGATCATCATCTCGCACGATCGTCACTTCCTCAACCAGGTCTGCACCCACGTCGCCGACATGGACTACGGCACGCTGAAGGTCTACCCGGGCAATTACGACGAATACATGTTTGCCTCGACCCAGGCGCGCAACCAGCTGCTGTCGAACAACGCGAAAGCGAAAGACAAGGTCGCCGAACTGCAGGAGTTCGTGCGCCGCTTCGCCGCCAACAAGTCGAAGGCGCGCCAGGCAACGTCGCGCGCCAAGCAGATCGAGAAAATCAAGGTCGAGGATCTCAAGCCGTCGTCGCGCGCCTACCCGTTCGTGCGTTTCGAGGCCGAAAAGAAGCTGCACCGCCTGGCGGTCGAAGTGGAAGGCATCTCGAAAAAATACGAGCACCAGCTGTTCAAGAATTTTTCCATCATGGTCGAGGCGGGCGAGCGCATCGCCATCATCGGCGCCAACGGCGCCGGCAAAACGACGCTGCTGCGCACCATCGGCGGCGACGTGAGCGGCCTGAAGCCCGATACCGGCCGCGTCAAGTGGGCGGAAAACGCCAACGTCGGCTACATGCCGCAGGATCCGACGGAAGAATTCCCGACCGACGCCGTGCTGACCGACTGGATCGGCCAGTGGACGAAAGAGGGCGACGACGACCAGGCCGTGCGTTCGATCCTGGGCCGTCTGCTGTTCGGCGGCGACGACGTCAAGAAATCGGTGAAGGTGCTGTCCGGCGGCGAAAAGGGCCGCATGATGTACGGCAAGCTGATGCTTGGCCGCCACAACGTGATGCTGCTCGACGAGCCGACCAATCACATGGACATGGAGTCGATCGAGTCGCTCAACATCGCGCTGGAAAAGTACACCGGCACCCTGATCTTCGTCTCGCACGACCGCGAGTTCGTGTCGTCGCTGGCGACCCGCATCCTCGAGATCAAGGAAGACGGCATCACGGATTACCTGGGCAACTACGAAGATTACCTGAAAAGCCAGGGCATCGACTAACCGAGGCGGAGAGCCAATCAGCAATGAACATCATGCCGATAACGAAGTTCGAATACGACCATCCGCAGGCAGGCCAGAGCTGTACCGCGCAGGCCTGGGCGCGCGCGCCGGAGACGCCATCCGCCGACGAGCGCAGCATGCTGAAGGACAAAATCCGGCGCCTGCTCAAGCAACGCGAGGCGGTGCTGGTGGCCCATTATTATGTCGACGCCGACCTGCAGGACCTGGCCGAAGAAACCGGCGGCTGCGTCTCCGACTCGTTGGAAATGGCGCGTTTCGGGCGCGACCATCCGGCCAAAACCCTGGTCGTGGCCGGCGTGCGTTTCATGGGCGAGACGGCCAAAATATTGAGCCCCGAAAAGCGCATCCTGATGCCAGATCTCGACGCCACCTGTTCGCTCGACCTGGGCTGCCCGGCTGACGAATTCGCGCAATTTTGCGACCAGCATCCGGACCGCACGGTGGTGGTGTACGCCAACACCAGCGCGGCCGTGAAAGCGCGCGCCGACTGGATGGTGACGTCGTCGATCGGCCTGGACATCGTCGCCCACCTGCACGCGCAGGGCAAGAAGATCCTGTGGGCGCCGGACCGCCACCTCGGTTCCTACATCCAGAAGAAGACCGGGGCCGACATGCTGCTGTGGCAGGGTTCCTGCCTGGTGCACGACGAATTCAAGGGCATTGAACTCGATTTGCTGAAAGCTGACTACCCGGCCGCAAAAGTGCTGGTGCACCCGGAGTCGCCGGCCAACGTGGTGGCGCTGGCCGACGTGGTCGGCTCGACTACCCAGTTGATCGACGCCGCCCGCAGCATGGATGCGACCACTTTTATTGTCGCCACCGACAACGGCATCCTGCACAAGATGCGCCTCGCCGCGCCCGGCAAGCACTTCATCGAGGCGCCGACCGCCGGCAACAGCGCCACCTGCAAGAGCTGCGCGCATTGCCCGTGGATGGCGATGAACGGCCTGCGCAACCTGGCCGACGTGCTGGAAAACATGAACAACGAAGTGTTCGTCGAGCCCAATATCGGCAAGCAGGCGGTGCGTTCGATCGACCGCATGCTCGATTTCGCGGCGGCGAAAAAAGCCCGTGCCTTGCCAAGCGGCGAACTGGCGAAAGAAGCCGTATTGTTTTCAGGAGTCGGTCCCGCATGAACTACTTTAACAATATGAGCAGCAATTTACGTAATCCCTACAATGCATTCGACGCGGCGCTGCAGTCGGCGTTCGAATCGAACCTGCTGGCAGCATTACTGGAAGACATCGGTAGCGGCGACGTGACCGGCCTGCTGGTACCAAGCGACACCCGCGCGCGCGCGCGCGTGATCGTGCGCGAGGACGCGGTGCTGTGCGGCGCGCCGTGGTTCGACGGCGTGATGCAGGCGCTGGACGACAATACGCAAGTCGAATGGAATTATGCTGAAGGCGACCTGATGCTTGCCGGTAGCGTCGTGTGCAGCATCGACGCGGCGCCGCGCTCGCTGCTGACGGCCGAACGGGCCGCGCTCAATTTCCTCCAACTGATGTCGGGCGTGGCGAGCGCGACCCGCCGTTACGTCGACGCCGTGGCCGGTACCAAGGCGGCGATCCTCGACACCCGCAAGACGCTGCCGGGCCTGCGCCAGGCGCAAAAGTACGCGGTGCGGGTCGGTGGCGGCAAGAACCAGCGCATGGCCTTGTTCGATGGCATCCTGATCAAGGAAAACCATATCGCCGCGGCCGGCGGCGTTGGCCGCGCACTGGCGGCAGCTGCCGCGTTGAACTCCGGCAAACCGGTGCAGATCGAAGTCGAGACGCTGGCGCAATTGTCGGACGCGCTGGCGGCCGGCGCCACCTCGGTGCTGCTGGATAATTTCGAGCTCGACGCGATGCGCCAGGCGGTGGCGCTAAATGCCGGGCGCGCGCTGCTGGAAGCTTCCGGCGGCGTCAGCTTGGACAGCGTGCGGGCAATCGCCGAGACCGGCGTCGACCGCATATCGGTCGGCAGCCTGACCAAGGACGTCAAGGCGACCGACTACTCGCTGCGGATCGTCGATTAAGAGGCAACACTGCAGAGGTTGTATTAAAAAACGATCATGGCAGGATCAGTGTCAGCTCAACCGGAAGATTGCCACTCTGCACCGACCGCACCACGCTATCACCCTCACCCCCCGACCTCACCACGCTCGCCGCTGCCCAGCGCGCAGCGCCGGCAGCAGCCGTTCGGCCGAGCCGTCGATCTTCAGGCTGAACAAATCGTCGGCGCGGGTGATGCCGAGGTTGATCGCGGCGATCGGTTTATTCATTGCCGCCGCCATCCGGCAAAAGCGGAAGCCTGAGAACACCATCAGCGACGAACCGACCACCAGCAGCGCGTCGGCCGCTTCCATCGCCGCCAGGGCCTGCGTGGTGCAGGCGGGGGCGACGCCGTCGCCGAAGAACACGACGTTTGGTTTCAGCGTGCCGCCGCAATGGACGCAGTCGGGAACGTGGAATCGGGCCAGCGCATCGGGCTCGAAGTGGGCGTCGCCGTCCGGCGCGGCGCCAATGTCGGCGCCAGAGGCTGGTATCCCCGGGTTGAGTTCTTCCAGCAAATCTTGCACGAACCGGCGCGAAAAGCCGGCGTGGCAGTCGAGGCAGACGACGCCGTGGATATTGCCGTGCAATTCGATGACGTCATGGCTGCCTGCACGCTGGTGCAGGCCGTCGACGTTTTGCGTGATCAAGCCGCCGAGCCTGGCGTCGGCCTGCAGCTCGGCAATCGCCTGGTGGGCCGGGTTCGGCGCCGCGCGCGCGAGGGCAGGGTAGCCGACCATGCTGCGCGCCCAGTAGCGCTTGCGCACCGCCTCGAACTTGCGGAACTCCGGCCCTTGTATCGGCGCCTTGCCGCGCCGGATACCGTCGGGGCCGCGGTAATCGGGAATGCCCGACGCGGTGCTGATGCCGGCGCCGGTCAGCACCAGCACGCGGCGCAGCGGCGCCAGGAAGCGGGTCAATTGATCGACCTGGCCTTGTTCATCCGGGCCGGTCGGGCGCATGTGCATATATTGCATATTAGTCAAATTTAACCTAGGATCGGATCTTTCCAATTTAACAGAAAGCTTCAACATGCGCTGCTTCGTCCTGGCCTCGATCCTTGGTTCCATATCGACGGCAAGGCGCAAAATTACGGCGTCGAGGTGTGGCAGATGATCAAGGTCGCCGACGACAAATGGAAAATCGCCAGCGTGATGCGGCCGAGGCCCTGGGCAAATCCTTCGACATCGTTGACGCGGTCGGCGAACTATAGGCTCCGGGCAATTGCGGCAGCGTGCGTTTGATTGGCACGGCAGGGCGGTTCTTGCGGTCAAAAATGAAAAACTCGCGGCAGCCTAACGTGAAGCCCATGCAATGCCGCCGACGATCAGGGCAAAAGCGGCAATGTGGTACAGCTGCGGCAGTTCACCCAGGAAAGCCGACGACATTAGCGCCGCGAACAGCGGCGTCAGGTTGGTGAAGAAGGCGCCGACGGTGGGTCCGGCACGCTGCACGCCGGCGCCCCAACAGCGCATTGCGATCACCGCCGGGCCGATGGCGACGAACAGCAGCGCCGCCACCACCTGCCAGCTCCAGTCTATGTGAACGTCCCGCACCGACCATTCGATCCCGGCCAGCGCGCCGGACCAGAGCACGCCGTAGATCACTTGCGCCAACAGGAAGGCGGCCCAGTCGGCGCGCACGCCCGGCCGGTCCCTGGAATGCAGCTTGCCAGATTGAAGCAGCAACCAGCTGTAGAACGACCAGCAGATCGTCGCCAGGATCATGTAGCCGTCGCCGGCGACGAGCCGCAGCGCCGCCAGCTGGCGCCATTCGCCGCGCGAGAGCACCAGCAGCACGCCGGCAATCGACAGCGCGGCGCCGACCAGCTGGCGGGGCCGCGCCGGCATGCCGAAAAACAGCCCGCCGACCAGCAGCATCCACACCGGCATGCCGGCCGCCACCAGGGTGACGTTGATCGGCGTCGAGGTTTGCAGTGCCAGGTATTGCAACGAGTTGTAGAGGCCAACGCCGAGCAGGCCGAGCAGGCTGTAGCGGCGCCAGTGTTGCCACAGCCCGCTGCCGGGCCGCAGCATGGCGCGCCCGAGCGGCAGCAGGATCAGCAGCGCGATCGACCAGCGCAGCAGGTTCAGCGTCATCGGCGGCACCGCATCGCGCACCAGCCGCCCGACGATGGCGTTACCGGCCCACAGCAGCGGTGGAACGGTCAGCAGCAACGCGGTGGAAGCGGTCAATGTGCGGTTCATGCATTCTCGAAATTAAAAAACCCGCCGGTCAGCGGGTTGGGTCTCGGTAGCGAAGTCGTTCAGCGCCGCGGCGGCGTCAGCACGCTGGGCAGCGCCTTCGGCAAGGTGGCCGGATAATCGCGACTGAAATGCAGGCCGCGGCTTTCGTGGCGCGACAGCGCGCTGTTGACGATCAGCGAGGCCACCTCGACCAGGTTGCGCAGTTCGAGCAAGTCGTGCGAGATGCGGAAGTGGTGATAATACTCGTCGATTTCTTCCTTCAGCAGCGCGATGCGGTGCTGGGCGCGTTCGAGCCGCTTGGTGGTGCGCACGATGCCGACGTAATTCCACATAAAGCGGCGCAGTTCGTCCCAGTTGTGCGAGATGACCACTTCTTCGTCGGCATTGGTGACCCGGCTTTCGTCCCACAGCGGCAACGCGGGCAGCGTGAATTTCGGCTGGGCGGCGACGAACTGGGCGCAGGCGCGGCCGACCACCAGGCATTCGAGCAGCGAGTTGCTGGCCAGCCGGTTGGCGCCGTGCAGGCCGGTGCAGGCGGTTTCTCCGACCGCGTACAAGCCTTCGAGGTCGGTGCGCCCGGAAAGATCGGTGACCACGCCGCCGCAGGTGAAGTGCACCGCCGGCACCACCGGGATCGGCTGCTTCGTGATGTCGATCCCGAGTTCGAGGCAGCGCGCGTAAATGGTCGGGAAGTGTTCGATGAGGAAATCGGCCGGCAGGTGGCTGATGTCGAGGTTGACGTAGTCGACGCCGCGCTTTTTCATCTCGAAGTCGATGGCGCGGGCGACGACGTCGCGCGGCGCCAGTTCGCCGCGCTCGTCATGCATCGGCATGAAGCGGGTGCCGGCGGCGGCGCCCGCTTCGGGCGGCAGCAGCAGCCGCCCGCCTTCGCCGCGGATCGCCTCCGTGATCAGGAACGACTTGGCGAACGGATGGTACAGGCAGGTCGGGTGGAACTGGATGAATTCCATGTTCGACACGCGGCAGCCGGCGCGCCAGGCCATCGCAATGCCGTCGCCGGTGGCGGTGTCGGGATTGGTGGTGTACAGGTAGGTCTTGCCGGCGCCGCCGGTGCACAGCACGGTGTGCTCGGCTTCGAACGTGAGCACCGCGCCGGTTTTTTCATCCTGCACGTACAGGCCGAGGCAGCGCGGCGCCACCGGATGGCCGGCTTGCGGGTGTTTGGCGACCAGCTTGTCGGAGCTGATGACGTCGATCGCGCAGTGCTGCTCGAACAGCGAGATATTCGGATGGGCGCGCACCTTTTGCTCGAGCGTGAGCTGCACCGCGTGGCCGGTGGCGTCGGCGGCGTGGATGATGCGGCGCTGGCTGTGGCCGCCTTCTCGCGTCAGGTGGAAGCCCATCTCCGCGTTGGCGTCGCGGGTGAACGGCACGCCTTGCTCGATCAGCCATTCGATCGCTTCGCGGCCATGCTCGACGATGTAGCGGGTGGCCGCCTCGTCGCACAGGCCGGCGCCGGCGACCAGGGTGTCGTCGATGTGTTCCTGGAAGCTGTCGCCCGAATCGAGCACGGCGGCGATGCCGCCCTGGGCCCAGTTGCTGGCGCCATCTAACAGGGCGCGCTTGGAAATGATGGCGACTGTACGGGTCTGCGCCAGGTGCAGGGCGACCGACAGGCCGGCCAGTCCGCTGCCGACAATTGCGACGTCAAATTTCATGGTTGCTCACGCTGGGGTGCACAAAAGCACCACTATAATCTATTTGCCCGGGCGCCGCCGACCCGCATGGAGCTCGTGGGTCGAGCCCGGGCAGGGCGCTTGACCGCGCATGCTCCGGAACTCGGGCTTACCAGGACATGATCCAGTTGGCGCTCGCTTCGGCGACCTGGGCGCGCCACTTGTGGCTGGCGAAGGTGTGGCTGGCGCCGCTGACGTCGATCCGCCTGGCGCGCACCTCGTGGCGTGCCATCACGCGGGCAAATTCGGCCGCCATCAGGTCGTCGCCGGAAAGGATCACCAGCACCTGGCCCGCGTACCTGGCCAGGCTGTCGGCCACTCGCTGCGGCAGCGGCGCGGCGCCGGCGAACACATTGCGCTTGCCGTCCGGGACCTTGTTCCAGACCGCCACGTCGTCCAGCTGCGTGCGGACCCACGGATTGAGCAGCACCAGGCCGCACACGCGCTCGTCGGTGGCTACGTAGAGAGCGGCGGCGGCGGCGGCATCGCACAGGCCCCAGATCACCACCTCCCGCAATTCCGGCATCTGCATGAAAAATTCTTTCATGGCAGCGCGGATGTCGTCGTCGATCCGTTCGAAGCCGCGCGGCTCGCCTTCGCTGTCGCCCATGCCGCGGCGATCGAAGCGCATCACGGGCAGGCCCCGCTGCGACAGGCCGCGCGCCAGCATGGTGAACTGGCGATGGCTGCCGACCCGGTACTGCGGCCCGCCGGTGACGACCAGCACGCCGCGCGGCAGCGGGCGTTCGGGCACCTCGACAATGCCGACCAGGCCGCTGCCATTGCAGTTGAACCTGAGCGCGCGTCCCTCGGCATTCATGATGGGGCGGGGGCGAACACGCTGGAGGTGGCGGCCAGCAGGGCCGGGCATTCGGCAACGTCGTTGATGGCCCAGAACGGCGCGCCGTCGATCGCGTGGAAGTGCAGCGTCACGCCGAGCGGGGTCCAGTGTCGGGCCAGCCGCGCGGTGCCGGCCGCCAGTTTGCGCGCGGCCCGCGCCCCGCTGGCAAACCAATGCACATCGCAAGGCAGCGGCCTGATGTTGACCGCGTCGCAGGCATCGATCCCCTTGACCATCGTGCTGTCGAGTTCGTAGCCGGCCACTTCGAGCCGCCCGCGTATGACCAGTTCCGCGCGCAAGGCGGAAGTGCTGCGCGGCGCCAGGGGGGCGCCGTGGTCGGTGCCGGCGGCCAGCCGCAGCCGCAGGAACTGGTTGATGCAAGTGCGTCCGTTCATGAACGGCTGCCACAGGATGATGGATTCGACCTTGCGGGTGGCGGCGAAATCGAGCGCCAGCAAGCCGCCCAGGCGCACGCCCCACAAGTGCAGCGGCTGTCCGCTGGTGCGTTCGGCCAGCCATTCGGCCGCCACCGTGAGGTCGCGCTTCCATTGCTCCCAGCGGCCGGAAGAAAATTCGCCGCAACTGTCGCCGCAGCCGAACAAATCCATCTGCAGCACCGCATAACCCATCGCGGCAAACGCGCGCGACTGCTGCGCGGCCATGCGACGGCTCCTGTTCATTTCTTCGGCAAACGGGTGCACGTACAGGATGGCGCCGCGCGCCGGCAGGCCCGGATTGGGCGGGTAATACAGGCAGAAGCGCGTGCCCGGATCGACGTTGAAGAAAAACGGCAAGGCGTGCGGCGTGGCGGGAAGTGGGGCATTCATGACTGACGCATCTCCAAGACGATTGTGGCCAGGCTGCCGACCGTGACGATGACACCGATCACGGCCGTCGAACCGGTTTTCGGCACACTACCGGGCGGCACACTACCGGGCGGCAAAAAATCGGCGCCCGAGGGGGCAGTGGCAACCCCGAGCGGGTCGCCGAGGATCAGCTTGACGGTGTCAAGGTGTTTCATACGCTTCCTTTTCGCAAAGGTTTGATGATTTTTGTCTATCTATAATATGAATTAGACACCCCTCAAATTGCGCCGTTCTTGATAGCGCACAAGCAAGCGACTCAGCGGTATTGATGGGTCAGTGTCGATCAGCGAGCGGGGCTTGTTCTCAATCATGGATTCTTTACGCAAGGCATTTTCAAGCAAGCCATGCTCGGCACCGGCTGCAAAATTGACTCGTAGGCACTCTATAAGCACCGGTACCTGCACCCGGTGCCGGCGCCGTCCGCGATCTACAAGGGACGCAAGCGCGAAGATCTGCCGGCGCCTGCTGTATGGCGAGTAATGGGATGCGGCGGCGCCCTTGATCCGCATCACGTGTTTCCCGTCCGTCATCTATAGCATGTCCAGCATGTCACGCTATTTTTGCTTGCGATCGGTTAGGTCGGGGCGCCGTGGGCGGTGGACGGCGAGCAGCGAGCAGCGCCAGCGTGCTGGATTGACGAACTGAACTCGCGCGCCGCAAGCTGGCCGCGGCCCTGTCGCACTGAACGAAAGAAGCCGATGCGTGTAGGCATATTGTCATACCCGATGCTGTTCCAGCGCGACGGCAACCTGCAGGTACAGGTGCGCGCGACCGTGGCCGCGCTCAACCGGCTGCCGCCGCTACCGACCGGCGCGCGGATCGAGGCCGAACTGGTCGACCCGTTCCGTTCGCGTCTCGACGACTACGACGTCGTGCACGTGTTCGCCGCGGTCAACGGCAACCACCGCATCGTCGAGGAAGCGGCCCGGTTGCAGGTGCCGGTGGTGCTGTCGGCGCTGGTGGCGCCCGGCTGGAGCCGGTCCGACGGCACCCGCGCGCGGATCGCCGACCGGCTGCTCGGCAACCTGATCGGCGCGGATGTGCAGACCAGCTATTCGCAGATCCGCCATGCATTGCATTTGGCCAGCCTGGTGGTGGCGCAGGGCGAGCCGGAACGGCAGGCGATCCGCACCGCTTTCCTGATCAATCCGGCCAAGGTGCGCGTGCTGCCGAACGGGGTCAGTCCCCACTTTTTCGACGCCGAGCCCGCGCTGTTCCGTTCGCGCACCGCGATTCATGGCCGCTTCGCGCTGATGGTTGGCCCGGTCTCTCCCTACAAAAACCAGCTTGGCATCGCCCAGGTGTTGTCCGAGATGGCACTGCCGTTCGTCGTCATCGGTGAAGCGCTCGAGCGCGATACCGACTACCTGCGCCAGTTGCGCGCTGTGCCCGGCGTGATTTGCATGGGCGCGCTGCGCCAGCAGCAGCGCATGCTGGCCAGCGCCTACGCCGCGGCCACCGTGTTCGTGCTGCCCAGCCAGGGCGAGCCGCAGCCTCAGGCGGTGCTCGAAGCGCTGGCAGCCGGCACCCCGGTCATGATGACGGAGGAAAGCGGGATCGCGCTGCCGCACAGCGAATTCGCGCTGCGCATGGTGCGTTGGGACGACAGCCGGGCCCAGAAAAGCGCGCTGCTCGACCTGCTCGACGCGCCGCCGCAGCGCGAGCGGGTGCGCACGCTGGTGCGCTCGCATACCTGGGACAGCGTGGCCCTGCAGCTGGCCGATTGCTACGCCGATGCGCTGGCGCAGCGCGCTCACTGTCGACTCAGTGCGGGTTTGCCCCAGCAGGCGCCGGTATAGCGGCCCATAGCGTCCCACACTGACCATCGGGCAGCCACGCGCCATCGCCCCGAGCAGGCGCTGCACGATGACGCCGGCCGCCGCGGTTGCGGTCGGGCTCGACCAGGCCCGGGTGCGGGCCGGTCAGTTGGGTAGTGCGCCAGCCCATTGCGCGCTGCTGGCGCAGGATCGCCATGGTGCGCCGCGCGTAGGCGCTGTTGCGCGGTGGCGAATGGTCCGGCATGTCGCGGCCATGCGCCCTGATCTGGGCGTGCTGCTCGCTGCTGCCCCTCAGGCAGACGATGGCATGGCGGTAGCGCTCTGGCGGCATGTGCCGGATCAGGTTGAACAGGCCGTGTTCCAGCGCGCCTGCTTCGAGCTGGTGGACCAGATGCACTACCAGCCTGGATTGTCCTGCTGTCGCTGCCATGATCTACTCCGCAGTTGAAGGTTGTACTTCGCAAGGAACCGAAGGCGGGTCAGCGGCGGCAGCCGCCGCGGCGAATCGATAATGACCATGCGCCAGCCCGCGCAGAGGAACGGCTTGAGCATGCTTGGGGTATCGGAGAAGTTCTCTGTGTTGGGCGGCAAAACCCGCAATGACCTCGGCTGCGCCACAGACTGATGATAAAACCGGCAAGCTTTCGGACTTGCTTAACTGCGGCGCCGTTGATTGGCATCAAGAATTTCTTGTCGAACCGTTGCGTCGGCACCGGCCTGGCCGCGAACTTATTCCCGGTGTTGGCCGCGATTTGTCTAAAGGCAAACAATGTTGTCGTCGCGCGAACTCGACTACGCATGACTCTGTCTCACCCTCACAACGTACGTGCGCCCGATATCGGCGCGGGTCGACAACCGGAGGACGACAACATGATGCAAGAAGAATTGCCGATTGCAACGTTCGCGGCGCCCGCCTGCGTGCGCAAATTGTGTACGGGCCAGCGCGCCAGTGGTGCCGCGCCCGCGACCGCGCCGGGAACCGGACTCGACGCTGAACTGGAACGACGGCCCGACATGCAGGTTTTCCATATCCGGATGGCTAATTCGACGGGTCGGCGCGAGGAGGCCAGTGTGCTGATCCGCAAGATGTACGATTGGCGCGGTTACGCTTTCGAGCCGTCGCTGCTCAAGGAACCGAGCAAGATCACGCTGTACGCCGAGACCGGCGGCGCGGTCGTGGCCACCATGAGCCTGTGGCTGGACAGCCCGATCCTGCTGCCGGCCGACGACAACTTCCGCGACGTGCTCGACCATTTGCGCGCCGAGGGCCGGCGCCTGTGCGAGCCGTCGCGGCTGGCGATCGACAAGGGCGTGACGAAACGCGTGTTTGCCGCGCTGATCCATATTTCCTACCTGTATGCCCGAGTCGTCCATTGCTGCTCGGACTACGTGATCGAGGTCAATCCGCGCCACGTGATGTTTTATCAGCGCATGCTCGGCTTCGAAGGCGTTGGCACCGAGCGCCCCTGCACCCGGGTTGGTGCGCCGGCAGTGCTGCTGCGCCTGCCTTTGGCGCGGATGGGCGACCAGATCCGCACGTGGGGCGGGCGCATGGAGCAGCAAGGCGAGGACCGTTCGTTCTACTCCTATTTTTTCCCGGCCAGCGACGAGCCGGGCCTCACCGGGCGGCTGCGTGCCGGCCTCAATTGAAGGAGGGCGCGATGGCTGAACAGGACGTTGAAAAGGACGCTGACGACGGCGGCCGCGGCGCGGCGCTGCTGCGGGCGATGCGCGCGGCAGTCGGCGCCGCCTACGTGCGGAGCGATGCCGCCACCTTGAACCGCTATGCGCGCAGCACTGCCTCGCGCAGCACGCTGGCGCTGGCGGTGGTCAGCCCCGGCTCGCGCGCCGACGTCATCGCGCTGGTGGCGCTGGCGCGCACCCACCACACTGCCGTCTATCCGGTCAGCACCGGCAAGAACTGGGGCTACGGCGACGCCTGCGCAGTTACCGATGGCCAGGTGGTGCTCGATCTGTCGCGCATGAACCGCATCATCTTGGTCGATCCCGAGCTGGCGTACGCGGTAATCGAGCCCGGCGTCACCCAGCAACAGCTGGCCGACTACCTGCACGCGCGCGGCATTGCGCTGCAGATCGACTGCACCGGCGCCGGCCCCGACACCAGCTTCATCGGCAATATTCTCGAGCGCGGCTTCGGCCATTCGCCGTACGGCAACCGGCTGCAGTATATCGCCGGGATGCAGGTGGTGCTCGCCAGCGGCGAGGTACTCGACACCGGCTTCGGCCATTATCCCAACGCGCGCACCACCCACCTGTTCCCGTACGGCGTCGGGCCTTTCCTCGACGGCTTGTTCAGCCAGTCCAACTTCGGCGTCGTGACCCAGCTGGGCATCTGGCTGATGCCCAAGGCGGAATGCGTCAACCATTTTTTATGCATGGTGCCGGCGCATGCCGACATCGGCCCCGTCGTCGATGCGCTGCGCCCGCTGCGGCTGGACGGAACCTTGCGCAGTATTGTCCATATCGGCAACGACTTGCGGGTCATCTCGGGCGGCATCACCTTTCCGCGCGACCAGGCCGCCGGCCAGGCGGCGCTGCCGGAGGACCTGCGCCTGCAGCTGCGGGCCAGGGCGGGCGCCGGTGCATGGACCGTGTCGGGTGCCTTGTACGGCAGCAAACTGCAAGTGGCGGCGGCGCGCGCCGCGCTGCGCCGGGCGCTGCGCCCCACAAAGGCAAGGTCGACATTTCTTACGCCGCAAACACTGAGCCGCGGCGCGCTGTTGGGACGGTTGCTCGGCATTGTCGGCTTGGGCGCCCCCCTGCGCGCCAAGGTGGGGCTGGGCGAAGCGCTGTTTGCCATCAACCGCGGCGAGCCGAACGGGCGCTTCCTGGCCGGGGCTTACTGGCGCCGGCGCGGCGGCCTGCCGGCCGGTTTCCCGCAACAGGCCAACCCCGCTGTCGATAACTGCGGCCTGCTGTGGGTGTCGCCGATCCTGCCGATGCGCGGCGCCGACGTGCTGGCCCTGCATGCGCTGGCGGCGCCGATCTTCGCCAACTACGGCTTCGACCTGTTTGTCACGTTCAGCATGATCAACGAGCGCGCGCTGGGCGGCGTGCTGACGGTGGCGTACGACAAGGAAGACCCGGCCGAGACCGAGCGCGCCAAGGGGTGCTACCGCGCGCTGTTCGATGCCGTGATGACAGCGGGCTACATTCCCTACCGGGTCGGCATCCAGTCGATGGCAGGGCTCGACCCGCACGGCGACGTATTCTGGCGCGTCGTCAGCCGCATCAAGGCGGCCCTGGACCCGGACGGCATCATCGCGCCGGGGCGCTACGAGCCGGCGCGGGCCGGGGCGCGGGTATGTCAATTTCCCCAACAAGGAAGAGGGCCGGCGCCGCGTGCATAAGCCGCCGGCACGCGCCGCGCGCCGGGTGCCGGGCTGAGGGCTTAGGGCGGATTACGCCGTGTCGGCAACACCCGTATCACGCCGCGAAAATCCACCGTGTGCAGCGACACCGGGCGGCGCCAGATGCGGGCGACATACTCGACTACCCGCTCGGCCTGCGCCAGGTCGAGCCCGCGGCCGTCGCGCAGGTGATCGTGGCGCAGCTCGAGGCAGCCGTCGGCACCGACGCTGGACACGGTAACGCAGGGCGCGCCAAAGTTGAACTTTGGCGCCAGGATTGCTTCACGGATCGCGTGCAGGTCGCGGCTGACGATGCTCGTGTCGCCATCCTTGCGGGCTTGGTAGACAAACAGGTCGAGTTGCTCGGCCAGCTCGCTGTCGAGGTAGTTGCGGATGAACCCGCAATCGTCTTCCTCGCGGCAAATCTGGCGCGCTTTTTCGATGCCGTGGCGCTCGATGATGTGTTCCCACATCGAAAAGCCCAGGTGATACGGATTTAGCGACAGCGCCAGCTGCTGGCCGCTGGCGAACGGGCGCACCACGTCGGAGTGGGCCTTGATGGCCGACAGGTACAGGTCCGGCGGCAGGAAGTGCGCTTCGCGCAGCAGGCGCGCATGCCAGTACGAAGCCCAGCCTTCGTTCATGATCTGGCAGGCGTGGATCGGCTGAAAATAGAAGGCTTCCTCGCGCACCGCCAGCAAGATGTCGCGCTCCCAGTCTGCCATCTCAGGAGCGTACTGGGCCAGGAACCACAGCAGGTCGGGTTCCGGCCGCGGCGGCAAAGGCATACGCTGCGCAGCGCCCTGGGCTGCGTGCGGGGATGCGCACTGAGCTGCCGGGTGGTTGGCCGGCACGTCGGCTTCACCCGCCAGGCGCGCGTAGCGATCGCCGAACCGGTCCGCTGGCGCTGCCGATTTCAACCCGACGAATTCGGCGTAGCGGTCGCGGTGCAGCGGCTGGTCGACGTCGATGTGGGTTTCCAGCGCCAACGCCGCGTCGAGCACCGCTTCGACCCGTTGCTGCCCGTGGGCGGCCAGCGCGCGCTCGAGCCGATTGGAGCGTGCCGCGCTTTGTTCGAGGATGTTGCTGCCAGCCATCGCGATGAAACGGGTGAACAGGGCGTTGTTCTTGGCAAAGTCGGCGTGACCGAGCACGTGGGCGGTGACCAGCGTGTTTTCGGCCAGTGAATTTTGTTCGAGCATGAAGGCGCGGCAAGGGTCGCCCGGGAACATGACTTCGAAAATTTTCGAGTGGCCCATGTGCTGACGCACTAGATGGTGAAGGTAGCTCACCCCGAACGACCAGTGGCGCATGCGAACCGGCAGTCCGTACACGGCGATCTCGAGCATGAAACTGGCCGGCACCAGGTCGAAATGGACTGGGTAAAAATCCATGCCGAGTTCGATTGCCAGCGCCTCCAGCCGGGCGGTGTAGTCCGCCAGCTCGCCGTTGCCGCCGCGGCAGGCGCTCATCGGGCTGGCCCCCCCGGCGCATCGACGGCAACGGCGCCCGCTTCCTGCACAAAAAACTTGCGCAGCGCGCGCCAGACATCGTCAGGATTGGCCAGCACGCTGCTGGCAATCGGCAGGCCGCGCCGCTGCAGTTCGCCGCACAGCCGCCGCATCTCGGTGTCGACAGTACGCGGCATGCCGGGCAGGGTTTCGATGTAGCCGATGTAGTTCAGCATGCCGCCCAGTTCGGTCAACGCGGCGCTGGCGGGGCCGCGGTCTTCGGTAAAGTTCTCGCCGTCGGAAGCGTAGAACAGGTAGACGTTATCAATTGCCGCGTCGAGTTCGGCGCGCACCAGTTCCAGCGTGAGCCGCATCGCGCTCGAGGCGATGGTGCCGCCGCTGCCGGACACCTGGAAAAATTCGGCTTCGGTAAATTCCCACGCCCGCGTGGTGTGGGCGATGAAGCGGGTCGCCACCTTGGCATACTTGCGGCGCAGGCCATGGAGCGCGAAAAAAAAGAAGGACTTCGCCAGTTTGCGCTCGAGCTCGGTCATGCTGGCCGAAACGTCGATGACGAAAAACACTACCGCCGAAGTGCTGGGGCGCGATCGCGCGACGACCTGGCGAAACCGCAGGTCCCCGTTGACATACGGCACCGGGTTCTCTTGCGCGGCACGTCGCTTGATCGCCTCCTTGGCGGTGCGGCGCCGGTCCAGGCGCGACGGCGCGCCGTGCTTGTCCAAGCCTTCGCGCACCAGTTCCGGGGTATCGACGCGGGTGTTGGGCTTCGGTTTCAGGTCAGGGAGCTTGAGTTCCTCCCAGATCCAGTCCATCACTTCGTCGACCGAGAATTCAAGCAGCAGGCTCACTTCGCCGTCCGCACTGCCACCCTTGCCGCCATCGCCCCCCTTGCCCGGTTCGGCCGCGCCGGCGCGCGCCGGGTCAAGGGTCTGCAGGACGTCGCCGGGCTGGCCCCGGCCTTGGCCGACGCCGGCCCTGGCACGGCTGTCGGCCAGTCGGAAACGCGCGTGCTCGAGCATGCGCAGCGGCACCTGCACGGTGCGCGTGGCCGAGCCGGTAATCAGGTCCGGGCCGGCGATCAGCTCGGGCAGGTGGTCGTGCACCGCCTCGCGCACCTTGCTATTGTGGCGCAGCAAGTCGCGCGCTCCGCGCGAGAACAGGTCGTACCAGGCCGTGTCGATCGTTGCCGTCACCCGCTCCTCCATACAGGACAGTAAAACCAGTAACCCTGTTACTCTTGCGCCAGCAAGGTCGTCACGTAGTTCAGCGCTTCGCGCGCGCTGTGGCTGTCGTAACCGTATTCGTCGACCAGCCGTTTTTCCACCGCCGACACCTTGGTACGCACGTCATCGTCGGGGCGCCTGGCGGAACTGACCAGCCGCAACACGTCGCGGCGCTGTTCGAACAGGTAATGCTGCACCGCATCGTTGAGCTGCAAATGGCTGTCGAGGCCGAATTTGAGTCCGCGCTTGTAGGCGCCCATTGCCTTGCGCACGACTTCCTGGCGGAACGAGTGCTTGCCCGATTCAGAGACATGGATTTTTTCTTCGACCGCGCGCAGGAAGCGCTCGTCAGGGCGCCGCTCCTCGTTGGTGATCGGGTCCGTGACCTGGCGGTTGTCGAGCGTCGCCTCGACCTCGTCGAGGTATTTGTCGAGCAAGTCTTGCGCTTCCTGTTCGAACGACACGAACAGCGCCTTGTGGACGTCTTCCTTGACCCAACGGTTGTAGAAATCCTTGCGCGTGACGATCAGGTAATCGACCCACTTGCGCTTTTTCTTCGGGTCGATCCGGGCGTCGTTCTCGATGCCGTCCTTGAGCGCGAGCAGCACGTCCATCGTCGACAGGCTTTTCTGGTCCGACTGGATGATCGCGTTCGACAAGGCGTTGATGACGAAGCGCGGCGACACCCCGGCCAGGCCCTCGTCGGGCGCCTTTTCCCTTTGCTTGAGGCGGCGCGCGTCGGCGCGCGTCATGCCTTCGACTTCTTCGCCGGCGTGGGTGCGCACCTTGCGCACCTGTTCGATTTCCTTGTCGTCGCTGTCCTGGATGCGGCTGAGGATGGCGAACACCGCCGCCGCGTGCAGCACGTGGGGATCGAGGTGGACATCGCGGAACGCCGGCGCCGCCGACGCGATGAGTTTGTGGTAAATGCGCGCTTCCTGCTTGTAGTCGAGGGTGTACGGCACCTGGATGATGACCATGCGGTCGAGCAGGGCTTCGTTTTCGCTCTCCTGCAGGAACTTGCGGAACTCGGCCAGGTTGGTGTGGGCGACGATGGTTTCGTCGAGGTAGATCAGCGGGAAGCGCGACACCTTGACGTTTTTCTCCTGCGTCAACGTCAGCAGAAGGTAAAGAAATTCGCGCTTGACCTTGAGGATCTCGATCATTTCGAGCACGCCGCGGCTTGCCGCGTACACCGCGCCCGACCACGACCAGGCGCGCGGGTCGCCCTCGTCGCCGTATTCGGCCACCTTCGACAGGTCGACCGAGCCGACCAGGTCGGCCAGGTCGGCGGTGGTGGGGTCGTGCGGCGCATAGGTGCCGATGCCGCTGCGCCCGGCCTCCGAGATGAACAGGCGTTCGACCGGCATCTGCATGAAGTCGCCGCCGAAATCGTCTTCGAGGCGGACCCGGCAGTGCGGGCATAATTGGCCGGCGATGTCGATGCCGTAGGTGCCGCGGCAACTGGCGCGCATGCTGTGCGGCACCAGGTGCAAGGGCGATTCGTGCACCGGGCAGCCGGCGATGGCGTACTGCGCGCCGTCGTCGGTGTAGCTGTAATCTTCGAGCCCGCGCTTGAGCAGGATCACCAGGGTCGACTTGCCGCCCGACGGCGGCCCGAGCAGCAGCAACAGGCGCCTGCCCACTTCGGAACCGGCGCTGGCGGCCTTGAAATAATCGATGACCCGGTCGATGGCCTCGTCGATGCCGAACAGCTCGTCCTCGAACAGCTTGCAGTGGTAGTGACCGTCATTGTCTTGGATAAAGGTAGCGCGAATCATGTCCCAGATGTACTGGTGCGAGCTGCGCGCGACGCGCTCGGGCGCCTTGGCCAGGATTTCCTGCATGAAGGCTGAAAACTGCCCCGACCAGTGACGAGCCCGGTGCTGCCTGGCATGCAGGCCGAGGCTTTCGATAAAGCTGTCTTGCCGGTCCGATGGACAAGATTGAAGATCCTCGCTTGACGACGTCACGGTTCCTCCAGTATCGAATGAAAGTGACGACAGACCGCGGCCGCGGTCACTCATCGCCCGTCACAAGTATCAACGCAGCCGCGTTTGGGCCGGTGAGGAGCGTCAACAAGCCGGGCCGAACCTGTTGGCGGTTTGGCAGCCTAATGTCGAGAAAACGCATCGATGAAAGAGGTCACCGCGAAGGACCCGGTCCTGCGCGGTGAAGGCGGCAACATGTCAGTGAGGCCTAAGCCGGGTGCAGGAACCTGGCCGCGGCCAGAAAATCGGCGGCGCCGATGTCGGCCAGTTCGAGCGCTTCGGCCGCGCCATACTGCGCGAAATTGCGGTCGATCGAGCGCACGTAGGCCGGGTCGTAATGGTCGACCAGCAGCTCGTCGACCAGTTGCGGCATCCGGCCGCCGTTGGCCATCGCGTGCCAGCGGTCGATTTTGTCGCGCCCGTGCAGCTGCACCAGGCAGTCAAGCTGGGTGTTCAGCGTCGCCGGATCAAAGCAGAAATGATGGTAGTCCTCCATCAACAGCCGCACCCGGTTCGGCCGCGACAAGGTCAATGCGATGCAGGGCGAGGCCCGCATCTGCTCCATCACCGCGTCCGGTACGCGCAGGTTGCCGACCTTCTTGCTTTCGGACTCGACGAACACGGGGCGCGCGGGATCGACATGGCGCAGCTTGTCCCACACGCGCGTCTCGAACCTCTTTTGCGAAGGCTGCGGTTCGCCCGGCAAATTGCCCAGCACCGAGCCGCGGTGGGCAGCCAGCTGTTCCAGGTCGAGCACCTGGGCGCCGATCGCGTCGAGCACTTCGAGCAGCCGGCTCTTGCCGCTGCCGGTGGTGCCGCAGATTACCCTGAAGTCAAGCCGCGGCGGCTGCGTCAGCTCGGTGCTGACGTGGGCGCGGTAAGCCTTGTAGCCGCCGTCGAGCTGGATCGCCGGCCAGCCGATCTTGGCCAGCACGTGGGCCATCGCGCCGCTGCGGTTGCCGCCGCGCCAGCAATACACCAGCGGCTTCCAGTCGCGCGGCTTGTCGATCCACGATTGCTCGATATGACGGGCGATGTTGCGCGACACCAGCGCGGCGCCGACCTTCTTTGCCTCGAAGGCGTTGACCTGCTTGTACGTGGTGCCGACGCGGATGCGCTCGTCGTCATCCAGCACCGGACAATTGATGGCGCCCGGAATGTGATCGAGGGCAAACTCGGATTCGCTGCGCACGTCGATGATCGCATCGAACTGGCCAAGCACAGGCAATACGTCGGTGAAAGGGAGTAGTGCCGGATATTTCATCGTGCCTTGACAAGTGGGAGGAACTTTGGCCAGATATTGGCAAGAATGATCGGATGGGCCTGGGCCGTCGGATGCAGGCGGTCGGCCTGGAACAGCGCGGGCTTTTCCGCCACGCCTTCGAGCATGAACGGCACCAGCGGTGCTTTCAGTTGCGCCGACAGCGTCTTGTACATCGAAAAAAACTGTTCGGTGTAGGCGCGGCCGTAATTGGGCGGCATGCGCATGCCGACCAGCAGCACCTCGGCATCGTTTTTTTGCGCCAGCTCGACCATCGCCCGCAGGTTCGCTTCGGCGGCCGCCACCGGCAAGCCGCGTAAACCGTCGTTGGCGCCCAGTTCGATGACCACCAGCGCCGGGCGATGCTGCTGTATCAGGGCCGGCAGGCGTGAACGGCCACCGCTGGTGGTCTCGCCGCTGATGCTGGCGTTGACGATGGCGGCATTGATTTTTTCGGTCTTCAGTTTCTGGTCCAGCAGCGCGACCCAGCCGCTGCCGCGCGTCAGCCCATACTCGGCTGACAGGCTGTCGCCAAGCACAAGCACCGTTTTTGGTGCAGAATGGACGATCGTCGCGGCCAGCATCAGCACCGCGCCAAATATTGTTGAGCCTAGATACCTGGTGAGAAAAGCAAGCATGCGTGACATCCCGGAAGACTTTAAAAATTTAAATTCGAAAGATTTAAAAACAGTTGCGATCGACGTTGCGCCAGCGCCGGCCGCGATCGAAGTGCGCCAGCTGTCGAAACGCGTTGCCGACGCCAGCGGCGAACTTACCATCCTGCACAATGTGAATTTTACAGTGCAACCGGCCGAGACGCTTGCAATCGTCGGCGCCTCCGGTTCAGGCAAGTCGACGCTGCTGGGGTTGCTGGCCGGGCTCGACAGCCCGTCGAACGGCACCGTGATCCTCGATGGCGTCGACATCTTCGCGCTCGACGAGGACGGCCGCGCCCGCCTGCGGATGGCCAAGCTGGGCTTCGTGTTCCAGTCGTTCCAGTTGCTGGCCCACCTGACGGCGCTCGAAAACGTCATGCTGCCGCTCGAATTGCGCGGCGACGCCGGCGCGCGCGGCAGGGCCACCGAGATGCTGGGACGGGTCGGGCTGTCGAGCCGGCTCAAGCATTATCCGAAATTTTTGTCGGGCGGCGAGCAGCAGCGTGTCGCTTTGGCGCGTGCTTTCGTCACCGAGCCGCCGCTGCTGTTCGCCGACGAGCCGACCGGCAGCCTCGACGCTGCCACCGGCGAAGCGGTAATCCAGTTGATGTTCGAACTGAACCGCGAGCGCGGCTCGACCCTGGTGCTGGTCACCCACGACACCTCGATCGCGGCGCGCTGCGACCGCACCATCACGATTGCGGCAGGGCGCCTGGTCCAGAACGCCTGACAAAACCTCTTAAGACGGTTGGTGTACCGGAAGGCGGCTCCAAATCTCCTTCAGCTTCAACGGCGATTTCTGGCCAAGCAATTTCCCCTTGTTCCAGGCGACTTGAAGAGCCGGCGTTTGTGTATTCGGTTTCATGAGGTCCTCCTTTAGGATCGAACCTCATTCTGGCGTGCTCATGCTTCCGAACTTCACGATTTTTTGGAGTGACGGACGGCAGCACCCGACCCACACCGGACATTCGCTGTCAACACGTCTAACTTTGACGGCGAAATGCCATCGTCCAGTTGGTTTCCCATGATTCTCCTGCATCGACAGAAAAAGCTTGGTCCCAATGTAGCAGGTCCTCACCAATTTGGCGCCAAACGAATCTGACGGTAATCGGGATTTCTTGGAACCTATCGTTGGCGAAGAAGGTACCAACGCCATCAACGAAACTACCTATTACTGGAACGTCGATCTGACCCGGAAAACGTCCGTCAAGCCACCAAATCGACCATTTCCTCGTGTTTTGATCGTAGGAGCGTAACGCTATGGCGCGGACGTCCTCGCCAGGTAGTTGCAAGAGGTTGTCTTCGATGTTGCCAAACCCGCCTAGGATTTTTTTGGTGGACATCTTTCCATCAAACTCAACCCATTCATTGCAACTTGCTAGGCGTTCCTTAAGCCGCCGATGTGTGACAAACCAGTCCCCAATAACAAAGTCGAAGTCTGTTGGTGCAGAAATCATCAGTTCCAGTGCCATGCTATTCCTTGAATACGTAAGTGGAATCTCGCCATGCTATTCGTTCGCTTCGGGCCGAAAGCAGTCCTCCGTCAATGCCCAGTGTACGGCGAATATTGCCATAATAGCAAGCCAAGATTTCGTTAGCCGTTCTTCGCCGTACCGTAGACCAGTTCATTGAGCACAGCGCGCACCGCCTGCGGCAATTCGCTGGCGCACAAGCCGATCGGGCCGATGCCTTGTGATACCAGTCGGTCGGCGGCAGTGCCGTGAATCCACACCGCGCCCAGCGCCGCCTCGCGCGCCGGCCATCCCTGCGCCAGCAGGCTGCCGCAGATGCCGGCCAGGACGTCGCCGGTCCCGGCGCTGGCCAAGCCCGGGTTGCCGCTGGTATTGATGACCGCCGCGCCGCCGGGAGCGGCAATCACGCTGCCCGAACCCTTGAGCACGACGATGGCGTTGAAACGATTGGCAATCGCGCGCGCGGCGGCCAGCCGGTCACGCTGCACCTCCAGGCTGCTGATGCCCAGCAGGCGCGCCGCTTCCAGCGGATGCGGCGTCAATATTGTCGGCGCCGTGCGCGCGCCAAGCCGTTTCTGCAAATCAACGCTGGCGCCGATCAGGTTCAGCGCGTCGGCGTCGAGCACCAGCGCCGCGGCGCCAGGCAGCGCGCGCGCCAACATGTCCATCGCCAGTGCGGAGCCTCCCATCCCGGGCCCCATCACCAGCGTGCCGACGCCCAGCGGATAGGTGGCGCCGTCGCGGAACATGATTTCAGGCTGCACGCTGTCGAACGCGGGGCCAGGGTCGAGCGCGGCGACCAGCACCCGGCCGGCGCCGCTGTAGAGGGCCGCGCGCGCCGTCAGCATCGCCGCGCCCGCCATGCCGCGGGCGCCGCCGACAATGGCGACATCGCCGAAGCTGCCTTTATGGGAATTGTTGGCGCGCGGTTTCAATTGGTTCGCAAACAGCGCCGCCTGGTTCAATTCGGCGCTTGCGGGCGGAAAATAGTGCGCATCGATGGCAAGCGACGCGACCTCCACCTCGCCTGCCACGTCGCGCCCTTCGAAGGTATGCAGGCCGATCTTGTTGCCGATAAAGGCGAGCGTGCGGCCGGCGCGCAGCGCGACGCCGTCCGGGCCGACGATGGCGCCGGTGTCGGCGTCCAGCCCGCTCGGCACGTCCAGCGCCAGCACCGGCCAGCCCAGCGCGTTGAGCGCTTCCACCATCACGCGCGCGGCGCCGTCCAGCGCCCGCGCCAGGCCAATGCCGAACAGGCCGTCGACCACCAGTGCCGGCGCGCTGTCGGGCAGGGCGTCGAGAAAGCGCACCTGGGCGTCGTGGGCACGGCCCAAGGCCTGCGCGGTCTCGGCCGACGCCAGGGCGCTGCCCGCCAGGTAAATCACCGCGACGTCGATGCCGGCGCCGGCGCCGGCCAGGTTGGCCGCCGCTTCGAGGGCGTCGCCGCCATTGTTGCCGGGACCAGCCAGCAGCAGCACGCTGCGGTTGGCCTGGCCGGCCAGCAGCGCCAGAACGCCGTTGGCCGCGGCCTGGCCGGCGCGCTGCATCAGTGCGCCCGGTTCAAGTGTGGCGGCTACCAATTGTTCAACCGCCCGGATTTGTGCAACGCTATACAGAGGTTTCATGGTGTCCTGGGGAAGTGAGGGTGGGCGTTTGCGTGAGATTACGCATTTTCGCTAAAATTTTGTCTTATGACGAATAGAATAGCCAAAACAGAAAAACCTGGACGGGAGACGGCATGGATTGGCAGTTCTGGATTGACCGCGGCGGCACATTCACCGACATTGTCGCGCGCCGGCCCGACGGCACGCTAGCGACTTGCAAGTTGCTGTCCGAAAACCCCGGGCGCTATCGCGACGCTGCGGTGGCCGGCATCCGCCACCTGCTGGGGCTAAGCAGCGACGAAGCGATCGCCGTCGCGCGCATCGAGGCGGTAAAAATGGGCACCACCGTTGCAACCAACGCGCTGCTCGAGCGCCGCGGCGAACCGACCGCGCTCGCCATCACGCGCGGCTTCGGTGACGCCTTGAGAATCGCCTACCAGAACCGCCCGCGCCTGTTCGACCGCCACATCGTGCTGCCCGAACTGCTGTATGCGGCCGTCATCGAAATCGACGAGCGGGTCGGCGCCGACGGCGAAGTCCTGCGCGCGCTCGACCAGGCGGCTGTCCGTTCAGCACTGCAAACGCAGTACGACAGCGGCCTGCGCTCGCTGGCGATCGTCTTCATGCACGGTTACCGGTATACCGAACACGAGGCGGCCTGCGCGCGCATCGCCCGCGCCATCGGCTTTACCCAGGTGTCAAGCTCGCACCAGGTCAGTGCCTTGACGAAACTGGTCGCGCGCGGCGACACCACGGTCGTCGACGCCTACCTGTCGCCGATCCTGCGCCGCTACGTCGACCAGGTCGCGGCCGATCTGCCTGGCGTGCAGCTGCAGTTCATGCAATCGAACGGCGGCTTGACCGACGCCCGCAGTTTCCAGGGCAAGGACAGCATCCTGTCGGGCCCGGCCGGCGGCATCGTCGGTATGGTGAAAGCGAGCCGGCTGGCCGGGTTCGAGCGGGTAATCGGTTTCGACATGGGCGGCACCTCGACTGACGTGTCGCATTTTTCGGGCGAGTTCGAGCGCGTGTTCGACACCCAGGTGGCGGGCGTGCGGGTGCGCGCGCCGATGATGAGCATTCACACGGTGGCCGCCGGCGGCGGCTCGATCCTGCATTTCGACGGCAGCCGTTACCGGGTAGGGCCCGACAGCGCCGGCGCCAACCCGGGCCCGGCCAGTTACCGGCGCGGCGGCCCGCTCACCGTCACCGACTGCAACGTCATGCTCGGTAAAATCCAGCCAGCGTATTTCCCGCGCCTGTTCGGCGTTGACGGCCGCCAGGCGCTCGACCGGGCGACGGTGCTTGCCCAGTTTTCAAGCATGGCGCGCGCGATCGGCTCCGCCACCGGCAATACGCCCACCGCCGAGCAGGTCGCCGACGGCTTCATCCGCATCGCGGTCGGCAACATGGCCAATGCGATCAAGCAGATTTCGGTGCAGCGCGGCCACGACGTCACCCAATACGCGCTCACCAGTTTCGGCGGCGCCGGCGGCCAGCATGCCTGCCTGGTGGCCGACGCGCTCGGCATGACGACCGTGTTCGTCCACACGCTCTGCGGCGTGATGTCAGCCTACGGCATGGGCCTGGCCGACCAGGTGGCGATGCGCGAGGCGGCGGTTGAACTGCGGCTGGACGACATCGCCGAGATGGCGCTGGCGCAGCGGCTGGACGCGCTTGGCGACGCGGCGCGCCAGGCACTGCTGGCACAAGGCGTCGGCGCCGAGCGCATCACGCTGGTGCGCCGCGTCCACCTGCGCTACGAAGGCACCGACTCGGCCATCATCGTGCTGTTCGACGCGCCGGCGGGCATGAAGCGGCAGTTCGATTGCGCCTACAAAAAGCGCTTCTCGTTCCTGATGGCGGCAAGAAAGCTGGTGGTCGAAGCGGTGTCGGTCGAGGCCATCGGCGCGTCGAACGCGCCGCCCGAATCAGCCGCGCAGGAGGCTGCGGGCGATAGTTCTCCGATACCCTGTGCATCGGTGCGCATGTTCGGCGGCGAGACATGGATTGACACAGCCCTGTACCAGCGCGCCGACCTGCGCGTCGGCGATTGCATCCCGGGCCCGGCCATCATCGCCGAAGACAACGCCACCACCGTCATCGAGCCGGGCTGGCAGGCGAGCGTCACGCCGTATCGGCACATCGTCATTCAGCGCGTCGAGGCACTGCCGGCGCGGCGCGCGATCGGCACCAATGCCGACCCGGTAATGCTCGAAATCTTCAACAACCTGTTCATGTCGATCGCCGAGCAGATGGGGCTGCGGCTGCAGAACACCGCCCATTCGGTCAACATCAAGGAGCGGCTCGACTTCAGCTGCGCCCTGTTCGACGCCGACGGCAACCTGATCGCCAACGCGCCGCACATGCCGGTCCACTTAGGCTCGATGGGCGAGAGCATCAAGACAGTCATGCAGCGCAATGCCGGGATCATGCGCCCGGGCGACGTCTACATGCTCAACGACCCGTATCACGGCGGCACCCACCTGCCCGACGTGACGGTGATCTCGCCGGTGTTCGACGATTTGGGCGCCACCATCCTGTTCTACGTCGGCTCGCGCGGCCACCATGCCGACATCGGCGGCACCACGCCCGGCTCGATGCCGCCGGACTCGAGCTCGATCGAAGAGGAGGGGGTCTTGATCGACAACTTCAAGCTCGTCGATGGCGCCACCGGCCTGCTGCGCGACGTCGAAGCGCGCGCCTTGCTGACGGGCGCCCGCTACCCGGCGCGCAATCCCGACCAGAACATGGCCGATTTGCGCGCCCAGGTGGCGGCCAACCAGAAGGGCGTCGACGAACTGCGCAAGATGGTCGCGCACTTCGGCCTGGACGTCGTGCGCGCCTACATGGGCCACGTGCAGGACAACGCCGAAGAAGCGGTGCGGCGCGTCATTACGGCATTAAATGACGGCCAGTTCTGCCTGGAACTCGACAACGGCGCGCGCATCGTGGTGGCGATCCGGGTCGACCAGGCCACGCGCAGCGCGGAAATTGACTTTACCGGCACGTCAACGCAGCAGGCCAACAATTTCAACGCGCCGTCGGCGGTGTGCATGGCCGCCGTGCTGTACGTGTTCCGCACGCTGGTGAAGGATGACATCCCGCTCAACGCCGGCTGTCTGAAACCTTTGCGGGTGATCATCCCCGAGGGCTCGATGCTCAGGCCGCGCTATCCGGCGTCGGTCGTGTCGGGCAATGTCGAGACCTCGACCTGCATCACCAATGCCTTGTATGGCGCGCTGGGGGTGATGGCGGCGGCCCAGGGAACCATGAACAATTTTACGTTCGGTAACGCGCGCTACCAGTATTACGAGACGATATCGGGCGGGTCGGGCGCGGGGGAAGGGTTTATTGGTACCGACGTGGTGCAGACCAACATGACCAATTCACGGCTGACCGATCCGGAGATCCTCGAGTTGCGTTTTCCGGTGCGCCTGGAATCGTACGCGATCCGGCATGGGTCGGGCGGGGCGGGGCGCTGGCACGGCGGCAATGGCGCCGTTCGCAAGGTGCGCTTTCTCGAACCGATGACGGCGGCGATCCTGTCGAACAACCGGATTTATCCGCCGTTCGGCATGGCCGGCGGCAGCGCCGGCGCGCTCGGGCGCAATTGGGTCGAGCGCGCCGACGGCAGCGTGGAGCCGCTGGCGCATATCGGCAAGGTCGAAATGGCAGTAGGCGACGTGTTCGTCATCGAAACCCCGGGCGGCGGTGGCTACGGATAGCCGCTAAGCCGACATGCCGTACTTGCGCTTCGCCGCCGTGTAAGCGTTGTTCAGCCGCGCCAGTTCCGGGTGCGCCGAATCGAGTTTGCGGATGGTGTCGAGCATGCCGGCGCAGTGTTCGGCGAGCTTGGGAGCCCAGCCCATCGCGTCGATCTGGCGCAAGATGGCGCCGGCGGCGGCGATCATCACCGGCAGGTTGCCAGGGGACAAGTGGCGCGCTTCGAGCAGGGTTTGTACCGCGCCCTTGAAGTCGCCGGCGCCGGTTTTTTCGAGCGCCACTTCGAGCCGCTGCTGGGCCTGCGCCTTGAGCTGCAGCTTGACCGAATCGGCCAGGTCGGGCCGGCCGGCCTTGACGAAGACGCTGGTTGCCTGCTGCACCGTGACGCCGCTGCCGGCGTCGTTGATTACCGACAGCACCACTTCCGACGCTCGCGTGTCGAGTTGACTGGCCAGGCAGCTGCGCGCCAGCGCGAGCTTGAGCTTGCCCGACAAGCCGGCGCCGGCGCGCACCGCCGCATGCAATTCTTCGTGCACGGCGTCGGCGTTGCCGGTCGCCTCAGCCAGCATTGCCTTTGAAAAGGCCTTGCATGCTTCGGTATTCGGATTGCCGCGCAAGGATTTTTCCAGGTCGCGAATGATTGCGCCGGCCTGCGCCGCGTCGCCTTTACGGATCAGGGCCTTGATCAGGTTGACGTGGTCTTCCGGATCGCGGAACTCGGAATACCTGGCCTTGGCGACGACCTGCCTGAACGATTTCTCGGCCACTGCCAGGTCGCCGGCTTCAAGCGCGACCTCGCCCAGTTTGCGCAGCCGGCGCACCATGTGCGGCGAGATCGCCACCGCGTCCTCCAGCGCGCTCTGGGCCAGCTTCGGAGCGCCGGTCATTTCCAGGCAGCGCGAGCGCAGGTCGTAGGCAGCCATCAGTTTCGGATGGTCGGCCACCAGGGCGGCCAGCAGCGCTTCGGCTTCGTCGAATCGCTGCTGCGCGGCCAGGGTGCGCGCCAGGCCAAGCCTGGCCCAGCCCGCCGGCTTTGCGGCGAGCACGGCGCCATACAGCACTTCGGCTTCGGCCTGCTCGTTCAGGCTGGCGTGCAGTTCGGCGCGCAGGCGCACGAATTCGGGCGCGTAGCGCGGATGCGATGCTTCGCCTCGCACGCAAGAGGCGATCGCTTCGCGGGCGTTGTCCTGGCCGATCAGCTGGAACGCCGGGAGGAAGACGCTGCGCCGTTCGAGCGCGCGGGCAATCCGCCCGGCCAGGGCATCGACCGTGAACGGCTTGAGGATGTAATCGGTGGGCGTCAGTTCGGCGGCGCTGACGACCTTGCTGTAGACGCCTTCGGAAGTGATCATGATGAAGATGGTCAACAGGCCGATCAGCTTGTGGTGGCGCAGGTCTTCCAGCAGTTGCTGGCCGTCCTGGCCGTCGTCAAGACCGCTGCCAAGGTCGTATTCGCACAGGATGATGTCGTAAGATCGCTTGGCCAGCTGCTTGATGGCGGTACCGGAACTGACGGCGAAGTCGATCTTGCTGATGCTTGCGAGCGTCAGCATGTTGTGCAGGCTGGCGCGCATGACCGGATTCGGGTCGATCACCAGCACTGTCAGGTTGGCATTTTCTTGCATCGGTTTCTGTTCTCGGGTCGGGTTTGCCGCGGTGCCACGCCAGCGGTTTGTTTCCATATCGGCCGGCGCGGGCAAGTCTTGAAGCTGGACGATACGCTATTACCAATATGTTACGCAATAGCCCCGGCCGCTGGCAGCGCGCCAACGACAGGGCCGGGCCGCCGATGGTGCGACGCGGTATAATGTCGGTCCGAGCGACATTGCTTCACCGATCACCAGCACCACCTCGATTCGCACCCTCTATTTAACCCGCAGCCACGCTGCATCAACCACCCTCACAACCATGTTGATTCTGCCGGGTTCCAATGCCCTGTCCGCATTTCGTAGCCAACGCCTCCTGGACCAACTTCAAGCGGCCGTTCCCAACGTCGCCGCGGTGCAGGCGCGTTTTGTCCATTTCATCGACGCCAGCGCGCCATTGACACCTGACGACAGCGCCCGTCTCGAGGCAATGCTGACCTACGGCGAACCGGCCCACGGCCAGGCGAGCAGCGGCGCGACCGAGCAATTTTTCGTCATTCCGCGTTTCGGCACGATCTCGCCGTGGGCCTCAAAGGCCACCGACATCGCCCGCAACTGCGGCATGGCGCACATCCACCGGATCGAGCGCGGCATCGCTTTTACGTTGACGCTCAAGACCGGATTGCTGGGGACCAGCATCGGCGCGGCGAAGAAACTGCCTGAGCTCGAGGTGGACGCCGTGGCGGCCCTGCTGCACGACCGCATGACCGAGTCGGTGCTGCGCAGCGCCGACCAGGCCGCGCTGCTGTTTCGCGAACTCGACGCCAAAGCGCTCGAATCGATCGACCTGCTCGGCTCGGGCAGGGCGGCGCTGGCCTCTGCCAACATCGACCTTGGCCTGGCCTTGTCGAGCGACGAGATCGACTACCTGGTCGAGGCGTTCACGCGCGCGCAGCGCAATCCGACCGACGTCGAACTGATGATGTTCGCGCAGGCGAACAGCGAGCACTGCCGCCACAAGATCTTCAACGCCGACTGGGTGATCGACGGCGAAGCCCAGGCCATGTCGCTGTTCGCCATGATCAAGAACACCCACCAGCTGCAGCCCAAGGGCACCATCGTTGCCTACAGCGACAACTCGTCGATCATGCAAGGCGCCGTCGTCTCGCGTTTCTATCCGCGCGGCCCAAGCCACGAATATGGCGGCTCGTCCGAACTGACGCACACCCTGATGAAGGTCGAAACCCACAACCACCCGACCGCGATCTCGCCGTACCAGGGCGCCTCGACCGGCGCCGGCGGCGAAATCCGCGACGAAGGCGCGACCGGCCGCGGCGCCAAGCCAAAGGCCGGCCTGACCGGTTTTACCGTGTCGAACCTGTCGATCCCCGGCTTCGTGCACGACTGGGAAAACGCCGCCAGCGTGACGGCGCCGCTCACCGGGCGCGCCGCTGTCGCGGCCACCGCCTACGGCAAGCCGGCGCGCATTGCCTCGCCACTGCAAATCATGATCGACGGCCCGCTTGGCGGCGCCGCGTTCTCGAATGAATTCGGCCGCCCCGTGCTGGGCGGTTTTTTTCGCACCTATGAACAAAACGTCGGCGCCCTCGCGGCCGGCGGTTCGGACACCCTTGAAACGGTGTTCGGCTACCACAAGCCGATCATGATCGCCGGCGGCATTGGCAGCATCTCTGATAGCCACACCCACAAGAACGACATCCCGGTGGGCAGCCTGCTGGTCCAGCTGGGCGGTCCCGGCATGCGCATCGGCATGGGCGGCAGCGCCGCCTCGTCGATGGCGACCGGCGCCAATACGGCCGACCTCGACTTCGACTCGGTCCAGCGCGGCAATCCCGAGATGGAACGGCGCGCCCAGGAAGTGATCAACGCCTGCTGGCAGATGGGGCTTGACAACCCGGTCATCTCGATCCACGACGTCGGCGCCGGCGGCCTGTCGAACGCTTTCCCGGAAATTACCAACGACGCCAAGCGCGGCGCGATCTTCGATTTACGCCGCGTGCCGCTGGAAGAAACCGGCATGGCGCCGAAAGAAATCTGGAGCAACGAGTCGCAGGAACGCTACGTGCTGGCGATCGCCCCCGGCGACCTGCCGCTGTTTGCCGCCCTGTGCGAGCGTGAGCGCTGCCCGTTCGCCGCGGTCGGCGTCGCCACGGAGGAGCGTCAGCTCAAGCTGGTCGATCCCCTGAACGGCAACGACCCGGTCGACATGCCGATGGACGTTTTGCTCGGCAAGCCGCCCAAGATGCTGCGCGACGTCCAGCACGTCGAAAACAGCTTTCCCGCGGTCGAGCTGACCGGCTTCGAGCTGGCCGGCGTCGCGCACAAGGTGCTGCAGTTGCCGGCGGTGGCCGACAAGTCGTTCCTGATCACGATTGGCGACCGCAGCGTCGGCGGCATGACCATGCGCGACCAGATGGTCGGCCCGTGGCAGGTGCCGGTGGCCGACTGCGCGGTGACCGCAATGAGCTTCGAGGGCTTCCTCGGCGAAGCGATGGCGATGGGCGAGCGCACCCCGCTGGCGGTGATCAACGCTAAAGCCTCGGGCCGCATGGCGGTGGGCGAGGCGATCACCAACATCGCGGCGGCGCCGATTGCCGATATTTCCGACATCAAGCTGTCGGCCAACTGGATGGCCGCCTGCGGCCAGCCGGGCCAGGACGCGGCGCTGTTCGACACCGTCAAGGCGGTCGGCATGGAGCTGTGCCCGGCACTCGGCATCAGCATCCCGGTCGGCAAGGACTCGCTGTCGATGCGCACTACCTGGAACGACGGCGACGCTGCAAAGGCTGTGATGTCGCCGGTGTCGCTGATCGTCTCGGCGTTTGCGCCAGTCGTCGACGTGCGCCGCACGCTTACGCCGCAGTTGCGGACCGACGCGGGCGACACCGTGCTGATTTTGGTCGACCTCGGACGCGGCAAGAACCGCCTCGGCGCCTCGGCACTGGCGCAGGTGACCCAGCAGCTGGGCAACGACACGCCGGACGTCGACAGCGCCGACGACCTGAAGGCGTTTTTCGCGGCGATCCAGCAATTAAACAAACAAGCGATGGTGCTGGCTTACCATGACCGCTCCGACGGCGGGCTGTATGCGACGCTGTGCGAAATGGCGTTTGCCGGCCGCTGCGGCCTGTCGGTCAATCTCGACATCCTGGCGATGGAGAGCGAACACGCCGCCGACTGGGGTGACGCCAAGAACTGGGCCGGCCAGGTGGCGGAGCGGCGCAACGAGCTGACCTTGCGCGCGCTGTTCGCCGAGGAACTGGGCGCGGTGATCCAGGTGCGGGCGGCAGACAAGACGGCGGCGATGAACGTGCTGCGCCACTACCAGTTGGGCGCGTGCAGCCACATCATCGGCAAACCGAACGAGCGCGGCGTGATCGAGTTCACCCGCGACGCCAAGATCATCTACAGCGAGAAGCGCGCCAGCCTGCACCGGCTGTGGAGCGAAACGAGCTGGCGCATCGCGCGCCTGCGCGACAATCCGGCCTGCGCCGACGCCGAATACGACCGCCTGCTCGACGAACTCGATCCGGGCATGTCGCCGGTACTGACGTTCGACCCGAACGACAACGTGGCGGCGCCCTATATCGCCGGCGGTGCGCGTCCGCGCGTGGCGATCCTGCGCGAGCAGGGCGTCAACTCGCACGTCGAGACGGCATACGTGATGCACCAGGCCGGGTTTGCCGCGGTCGACGTCCACATGAGCGACCTGATTGCCGGCCGCGCCAGGCTGGACGACTTCCAGGGCGTGATCGCGGTGGGCGGCTTTTCGTACGGCGACGTGCTGGGCGCCGGCGAAGGCTGGGCCAAGACGATCTTGTTCAACAACCTGCTGGCCGACCAGTTCGCGCGCTTTTTCTCGCGCGCCGACACCTTCGGCCTGGGCGTGTGCAACGGCTGCCAGATGATGAGCAATCTCAAATCCATCATTCCCGGCGCCCATGCATGGCCGAAATTCACGCGCAACAAGTCGGAGCAGTTCGAAGCGCGCTTCGGCATGGTCGAGGTGCTCGATTCGCCGTCGATTTTCTTTGGTGGCATGGCCGGCACCATCACGCCGATTGCGATCGCCCACGGCGAAGGCTATGCCGACTTCTCGCAGACCGGCAACATCGACGAGGTGATCCGCGCGATGCGTTTCGTCGACAACCGCGGTGTGCCGACCGAAGCGTATCCGTTCAATCCGAACGGCTCGCCGCAAGGCCTGACGGCGGTGACGACGGCGGACGGCCGCTTCAGTGTCTTGATGCCGCACGCCGAGCGCGTGTTCCGCACGGTGCAGCAGTCGTGGTATCCGCCATCGTGGGGCGATGATTCGCCGTGGATGCGGATGTTCCGCAACGCCCGCACCTTCGTCGGGTAAGGGCGGCAGCATATAAAATAGAGGTCCGAAAATAGAGGTCCGAAAAAAAGCGCTTCAATTGAAGCGCTTTTTTTTAGTTGCCGGCGTCGTTTAAGGTTCGGCGCCTCTTACGCGAGATCGAAACGGTCGAGATTCATCACCTTGGTCCATGCGGCCGCGAAATCGTCGATGAACTTTTTCTCGGCATCGCGCGCGGCATACACTTCGGCGATAGCACGCAACTGCGCATTCGACCCAAAAATCAAGTCAATCCGCGTGCCAGTCCAGCGCGCTTCCCCGGTCGTGCGGTCGCGCCCTTCGAACTGGTCCGGCGTCGCCGGGACCGGGTGCCATTGCGTGTTCATGTCGAGCAGGTTGACGAAGAAGTCGTTGCTCAATGTACCCGGCTTGCTGGTGAAGACGCCTTCCCGTGTCTGGCCAACATTCGCACCGAGCACCCGAAGGCCACCGACGAGCACGGTCATTTCCGGCGCCGTCAACGTCAGCAATTGCGCGCGGTCGATCAGCAAGGCCTCTGCCGGAACGCTGTAACGGGTCTTCTGATAATTCCGGAAGCCGTCGGCGATCGGCTCGATCGGCGTGAACGATTGCACGTCAGTCTGCTCTTGCGACGCATCCATGCGCCCTGGAACGAAGGCAACATCGATCTCGTGACCGCCATGCTTGGCTGCCTGCTCCACGCCTGCACCACCGGCGAGTACGATCAAGTCGGCCAGGGACAGTTTTCTTGCACCTGACTGCGACTTCGACTGTGCAGCATTGAAGTCCTTTTGGATTCCCTCCAGCACCTGGAGCACCCTGGAAAGCTGCTCCGGCTGATTGACGGCCCAGTCCTTCTGCGGCGACAAGCGAACCCGCGCACCGTTGGCGCCGCCCCGTTTGTCGGAGCCGCGGAAGGTGGACGCGGACGCCCAGGCCGTCGCAACCAGCTCGGCAACGGACAACCCCGACGCCAGCACTTTCTGCTTGAGGGAAGCGACATCGTGCAGGTCGACCAGCGCGTGATCGAGCGCGGGGATCGGGTCCTGCCAGATCAGCTCTTCGGTCGGCACATCGGGTCCGAGATAGCGGCTGCGCGGTCCCATGTCGCGGTGGGTCAGCTTGAACCAGGCCCGCGCGAACACATCGGCGAACTGGTCGGGATGGGCGAGAAAGCGGCGCGAGATTTTTTCGTAGGCAGGGTCCACCCGCATCGACAGATCGGTCGTCAGCATGGTCGGCGCGAGGCGCTTGTCGCTGTCGTGCGCGTGCGGGATGGTGTCGGCGCCGGCGCCGTCGCTGGCGACCCACTGGTACGCCCCGGCAGGGCTCTTCGTCAGCTCCCACTCAAAACCGAACAGATTTTCGAAGTAGTTGTTGCTCCACTGTGTCGGCGTGGTGGTCCAGGTGACCTCTAGTCCGCTGGTGATCGTGTCGCCACCCCTGCCGCTGCCGAAGCTGTTCTTCCAGCCGAAGCCTTGGGCTTCGATGCCGGCCGATTCGGGCTCATCCGCGACGTGCTCCGTCGGCGCTGCGCCATGGCACTTGCCAAAGCTGTGACCGCCGGCGATGAGCGCGACCGTCTCTTCGTCGTCCATCGCCATGCGGGCGAAGGTGGTGCGGATGTCGGTTGCCGCGGCGAGCGGATCGGGTTTGCCGTCCGGGCCTTCAGGATT
The DNA here is from genome assembly GCF_002760665.1 of Massilia psychrophila. GTDB lineage: Bacteria > Pseudomonadota > Gammaproteobacteria > Burkholderiales > Burkholderiaceae_D > JAFCUW01. Next base: position 99,522 of record NZ_PDOB01000010.1, read on the forward strand.
TACGTAGATCAAGCCCATCTGCACGGCGGCAAGCGGGTTCTCGAGGTCGCGCGTGTGCACCACTTCACTATCGTCATCTTTTACGAGCACGCCATGGCCGTCGACACCGGGCGAGCCCTGCGAGTAGCGGATGTCGCCGCCGAGCCATTTCGTTTCGCGGCCCCAGTACACGTCATGATCCGGTTCCCACACGTCCTGGCGGCCACCGGCAAAGCCAAAGGTTTTAAAGCCCATGCTTTCCAGGGCCACGTTGCCGGTGAGGACGATCAGGTCGGCCCATGAAATCTTTGCACCGTATTTCTGCTTGATCGGCCACAACAGGCGGCGCGCCTTGTCCAGGCTGACGTTGTCCGGCCAGCTGTTCAAGGGAGCAAAGCGCTGCTGGCCGCGGCCAGGACCGCCGCGCCCGTCTCCAATGCGGTAAGTGCCGGCGCTATGCCATGCCATGCGGACGAACAACGGGCCGTAGTGGCCGAAGTCCGCCGGCCACCAATCCTGGGAGTCCGTCATCAAATCGGTAAGGTCTTTTTTCACCGCAGGCAGGTCGAGGCTTTCAAACGCCTGGGCGTAGTCGAACTCCTGGCCCATAGGGTCGGACTTGGATGAATGCTGGTGCAGCAAATCCAGGCGCAATTGTTGCGGCCACCAGTCACGCGTGGATGTTCCTTGCCCCGCGGCTGCATTAAACGGGCACTTCGCTTCAGTTTTTTCGATACTCACGTGAAACCCCTGTTTTAATAAAAATGGTAAAAGAAAAAGTTGTCAAATCATCCGGACGGCAGCGTATGCTTCTCCCGCCATACACAGCGCCCGTCCTCTAGACAACGTTGCCGCCGTCTGCGCGGATAACTCAGTATAGACATTCCTGGTTGTTTGTAAGATTGATTGTCTAAATGAATTCGATCAACAACTTCTATCTGCGGGGGCAAGAGGCAACGCCTGCGCCTTTTATCCTGCTGCTGCCTGTTTTGTCTTCGCGGCGGTGCAGTAACAAACCAGGCAACGATACAGGTAAGCCGGACATCGTGTTCAGCCGCTCTCGTGCCGTGAAAAAGCGCGCAAAAAAAAGGCGCTCCGAACGAAGCGCCTTTTGTATAACGTTTTTTAGTAACCCCTGCCTGTCGCCAGGACCGAGCTTACTGGACTTTGGCTTTTAACAGCAGCTGCTCGCGGAACGCTTGCAGCTTTTTTTGCTGCAGCGACTCGGCCACTTGGGCCTTGACTTCGTCGAACGCCGGAATTTTTGCCGCGCGGGTGTCTTCCAGCTTGATCACGTGGAAGCCGAACTGGGTCTTGACCGGGGTATCGGTGACCTGGCCCTTGTTCAGCTTGACCATCGCTTGCGAGAACTCGGGGACGTAGGACGCCGCGCTAGCCCAATCAAGGTCGCCGCCGTTGGCTGCCGAACCGTCTTTCGAGCCCTTTGCCAGTTCTTCGAACTTGCCGCCCGCCTTCAACTTGACGATGATGGCCTTCGCTTCGTCTTCCGTGGCGACCAGGATGTGGCGCGCATGGTATTCCTTGTCGCCGACCTGGGATTTGTACCTGTCGTACTCGGCCTTGATCTCGGCATCCTTGACCGGATTCTTCTTGACGTAATCGGCCAGCATCGCGTTGACGATGATGGCCTGGCGCGCGTTGTCGATCGCCGTCTTGACTTCAGGACGGGTGCCGAAGCCTTGCTTGTCGGCTTCCTGGATCAGCACTTCACGGCCGATCAAGTCCTTCTTGATTGCTTCGCGCAATTGCGGGGAATCGGTTTGTTTGCCTTGTGCAACCACTTGCTTGACGATCTGGTCGACTTTTGTCGACGGGATTGGCTTGCCGTTGACGGTCGCGACGTTTTGCGCGAATACCGGGGCGGCGACCAGGGCGGTCAGGGCTAACAACAGGCTGGCTGGCTTTAAAGTCATTGTTCGATTCCTATAAAAACTCAAAATGAGGTCACGTCTCGCGACGGGGCGCGCCAGCGCCAAGCTGGCGCCGGCCGGTCCTGCCTACTTCCTTGCTTCCTTAAATGCTTACTGCACCTTGGCTTTGGTGACCATGGCATCTTGGTACGCTTGCAGCTTCTTCTGCTGCAGCGCTTCTTCGATCTGGCCCTTGACTTCTTCGAGCGCCGGCATCTTGGTCGGGCGGGTGTCGTCGAGCTTGACGACGTGGAAGCCGTTCGGGGTCTGCACCGGGTTCTCGGTCACAGCGCCTTTTTGCAGGCCGACAAAGGCGTCGCTGAATACTTTCGGGAACGACGACGGCGCTGCCCAGTCGAGGTCGCCTCCGGTGTTCGCGGTGCCGGTGTCTTTCGACGTCTTGGCCAGTTCTTCGAACTTGGCGCCGCCCTTCAGCTTGGCGATGATGGCCTTCGCTTCGGCTTCGGTGCCGGCCAGGATGTGGCGGACATGGTATTCCTTGTCGCCGGCCTGGGCCTTGTAAATGTCGTACTCGGCTTTGATGTCGGCTTCCTTGACCGGGTTCTTGGCCATGTAGTCACGTACCAGCGCGTTGATGATGATGGTCTGGCGGGCAGTGTCCATCTGCGACTTGACGGTGGCGTCTTTCTCGTACCCTTGCTTGACCGCTTCCTGCATCATCACTTCGCGGGCGATCAGGTCTTTTTTGATGGCTTCGCGCAACTGCGGCGAATCCGGCTGCTGGCCCTGGGCGACGACTTGCTTGACGACTGCATCGGCACGCGACGACGGGATGGCTTTGCCATTGACTACGGCGAGGTTTTGCGCGAATGCCGGCATGGCGGTGATGGCAAGGAGTGCTAACAGCAAGCGGGCTGGCTTTAAGGTCATTATTAAACTTCCTGGAAAAGTTGCTTGGACAAGATAAGGTTCGTTTTTTTACTTTTACTGTGCAGTACGATTGTCAAGCAGATTTCTTAAGAATCCCTGAAAGATGCGCCTGAAGTCACAGCCGACTTTACAGTTCCGACGGCGCCAAAGCGGTGATGGCAAGGGCATGAATTTCAGTGTGCATCATATCGTGCACGGAATCATACACGAGTCGATGGCGCATGACGAGCCTGAGGCCTTCGAAGCGGGACGAGACAATTTTCACGCGGAAATGACTACCGCCGGAAGCGGCGCCGGCATGGCCGGCATGCAACGCCGACTCGTCCGTCAGCTCGAGCACGCCGGGCGCCAGCGCTGCGTTCAACAGGTCGCGGATGCGGGCAGCGCGTGAGGATGCGGCGGGCGCGCTCATGCCTCCTCCTCGATGATGTGCTTCGACAGCATCACGGTCTGGCCGACGATAAAGGCGAAAAAGATGCCGGTGAAGCCAAACAGCTTGAAGCTGACCCAGGCGCTGGTGTTGCCCTTGAAGATGACGAAGGCGACGAACAGGTTCAGCAGGCCCATCAAGAAGAAGAAGCACATCCATGCGTAGTTCAGGCGCGGCCAGACCGGGTCGGGCAGCTTCATGGTTTTTTCCATTGCAGAGCGCATCAGGTTCTTCTTCATGAACACCTGGCCGCCCAGCAGCACGAGGGCGAACACCCAGTACAAGATGGTCGGCTTCCACTTGATGAAATTGTCGTCGTGGAAGTAAACGGTGGCGCCGCCCATGATGCCGATGACGCCGAGCGACATCCACAGCAAGCCGTCGACCTTGCGGCCGCGCACCAGCAGGTAGCCGATCTGCAGCACCGTGGCAACGATGCCGACCACGGTTGCCAGGATGATCGGGGCCTGCGCCGCCGTCACCGCGCCGCCCGAAATAAGGCCGCTGAAATACTGCGACACCACCCCGTGGGCGGCGTCCTGGTGGCCTTCGCCCCATTTGAAGACGGCAAAAAACAGGATAACGGGAAACAAGTCGAACAAGAATTTCATGGTCTGTCGTAGGTTAAGGCTATTGTGGATCGAAGCGCAACGACGCCGAATTGATGCAATAACGCAGGCCGGTCGGCGGCGGGCCATCCGGGAACACGTGTCCGAGGTGGGCGTCGCACACTGCGCAAATGATCTCGGTGCGCAGCATACCATGGGTGCGGTCGGCCTTTTCGATCACATTGGCCGGGTCGAGCGCCGTAAAATAGCTCGGCCAGCCGCAGCCGGAATCGAACTTGGCGTCGGAGGCGAACAACGGCGTGTTGCAGCACACGCAGGTGTAGATGCCATGCTCGTGGTGGTCCCAGAATTTGCCGGTAAAGGCGCGCTCGGTGGCAGCCTGACGCGCTACCTGAAACTCCATTGGATCGAGCATGGCGCGCCATTGCTCGTCGGTCTTGCTTACTTTGTCGGTCATGGTATGAGGCTTTCAGGAAGAACAGCTGACTTCAAGTTCGCTGGCCCAATCGGGCGGCAGCGCGGCGTAGGCTTCGTGCTCGGTCTGTTCGTCGAACGGATGCTCGAGGATGGCGAGCAGCTTGGCGATTTCGGAAAAATCCTTCTTGTCGGCCTTGTCGATCGCGACCTGGGCCAGGTAATTGCGCAGGATGTATTTGGGGTTGGCGCGGTCCATCTCTGCCTTGCGGGTGGCGTCAACGCTGTTTTCACGCCGCAGCCGCTGGCGGTATTGCAGCGCCCAGGCGTCGAAGGCTTCGCGCTCGATGAACATGTCGCGCAGCGCGCGGTCCGGATGGGGCGTGCGCGCGGTGTCGGCCTCGATCGTAAAATTGCCCAGCGCCCGGAAGAAATTGGTGAAGTCGACGTGGCCGGCCTGCATCAGCTTGAACATGGCGTCGAACAGCAGGCGGTCGTCGTCCTGCGCAGTGGACAGGCCAAGCTTGGCATGCAGCAGGCCGTCCTGGGTCCGCTCGAACTCCGGCTGGTAGACGCCGAGCGCTTCCTGCGCGGCGTCGACGTCGCCGATCAGCGGCAGCAAGGCCTGGCCCAGCGCGTAGCAGTTCCAGTGACCGACCTGCGGCTGGTTGGCGTACGAATAGCGGCCGGCCTGGTCGGTGTGGTTGCAGATATGGCCGGCGTCGAACGCTTCCATGAAACCGAACGGGCCGTAATCGATGGTCAGGCCGAGAATCGACATATTGTCGGTGTTCATCACGCCATGCATGAAGCCGACCGCCTGCCAGTGCGCGACCATGCGGGCGGTGCGCCGCGTCACCTCGGCCAGCAGCGCCTTGTACGGGTTCGCTTCGGCCGTCAGTTCGGGGTAGAAGGTGGAGATGACGTAGTCGGCCAGCGTGCGCAATTGTTCCGGTTTATCGCGGTAAAACCAGTGTTCGAATGAGCCGAAGCGTACGAAACTGGGCGCCATGCGGGCCACCACGGCGGCGGACTCGGGCGTTTCGCGCATGATGCGCTGGTCGGAGCCGGTCACGCTCAACGCGCGGGTGGTCGGGATGCGCAGCGCGTGCATCGCTTCGGAGCACAAAAATTCGCGAATCGACGAGCGCAGCACCGCGCGGCCGTCGCCCATGCGCGAGTAGGGCGTCAGGCCGGCGCCCTTGAGCTGAAGCTCCATCGGGCCAGCCGGGCCGTTCAGTTCGCCCATCAGGATGGCGCGGCCGTCGCCAAGCTGGCCGGCCCAGGCGCCGAACTGGTGGCCGGAATACACCGCCGACAGCGGCTGGGAAAGCGCCGGCACGCGATTGCCGCTCAAGAATTCGACGAAGTCAGCGCTGGCCAGCTGCGCGGCGTCGAGCCCGACCAGGGCCGCGGCCTTGGCGCTGGCGGCAACGAAATACGGCGCCGGCAGGGGCGTCGGCATCAGCCTGGTATAGAAGACGGGCGGCAGCGCGGCGAAGGAGTTGCCCAACCGCAGGTCGTCGATATTGATGATGGTTCCAGTCAAAGTGTGTTGTAGTAAATTTCAGTATTTTACCGTGACCGGCGATGTTGGGGGCGCGCGCCTGTCGCCGGTTGGTGCGCCGCAGCATCGAAATGCATTGACGGAAATAGAACGGTCGTACGAAACTCAGGTTTAAGTTGCCTTGAAATACTGACGAAACAAACTTGAAACAAAACAGGAGAGCCGATGACGTCTTACCCAATGAGTCCAGTAAGAGGGCAAATGATGGACCAGCCCCTGCTCATTTCCAGCATCATTCAATTCGCCGCCCGCCATTACGGCCAAGTCGAGATCGTCTCGCGCCGCGTCGAGGGCGACACGCACCGCTACACCTATGCCGATTGCCACGCGCGCGCGCGCCGCGCCGCCAATGCCTTGGCAGGCCTGGGCGTGCAGATGGGCGATCGCGTCGCCACCCTGGCGTGGAACGGCTACCGCCACTTGGAACTGTATTACGCCGTGTCCGGCTCGGGCGCGGTGCTGCACACGATCAATCCGCGCCTGCATCCGGAACAGATCGCCTACATCGTCAACCACGCCGAAGACCAGGTGCTGTTTTTCGATTTGACCTTCCTGCCCCTGATCGAGGCGGTCGCCGCGCATTGCAAGACGGTCAAGGCGTTCGTGCTGCTGGCCGAGCGCGAGCGCATGCCGCAAGAGAGCGTAATCCCCAACCTGTTGTGCTACGAAGAGCTGCTCGCCGGCAGCTCGGACGATTACGAATGGCCGCTGTTCGACGAGAACTCAGCCGCCTCGCTGTGCTATACCTCCGGCACTACCGGCAATCCGAAAGGCGCGCTGTACTCGCACCGGTCCACCGTGCTGCACTCGTATGGTTCGGCGATGCCCAATGCGCTCAACGTGGCCTCGATCGACACCGTGCTGCCGGTGGTGCCGATGTTCCACGTCAACGCGTGGGGCTTGCCATATTCGGTCCTGCTGTCGGGCGCCAAGATGGTGTTTCCCGGCGCAGCGCTCGACGGCAAGTCGCTCTACGAGTTGTTCGAAACCGAAAAAGTCACCTTCTCGGCCGGCGTGCCGACGGTCTGGCTCGGCCTGATCAACTACGTGCTGCAGAACGGCCTGACATTTTCCACCTTTCGCCGCACCGTCATCGGCGGCTCGGCCTGCCCGCCGGCGATGATGGATACGCTGATCGACAAGCTCGATGTGCAGGTCATCCATGGCTGGGGCATGACTGAAATGTCGCCGCTCGGCACCACCGGCGGCTTGCAGGCGAAGCATCTTGCGCTGCCGAAGGACGAACAGCGCAAGATCCTGCAAAAGCAGGGCCACGCCATTTACGGTGTCGACATGAAGATCGTCGACGACGCCGGCGTCGAACTGCCGTGGGACGGAGCAACTTACGGTCACTTGCTGGTCAAGGGCCCGTGGATCATCGCGCGCTACTTCAAGAACGAGGGCGGCGACGTGCTGCAGGACGGCTGGTTCCCGACCGGCGACGTCGCCACCATCGATTCGGACGGCACCATGCAGATCACCGACCGCAGCAAGGATGTGATCAAGTCGGGCGGCGAATGGATCGGCACCATCGACCTGGAAAACATCGCGATGTCGCACCCGGCGGTGCTGCAGGCGGCCTGCATCGGCATCGCTCATCCAAGGTGGGATGAGCGGCCGTTGCTGCTGGTGGTCAGGCGTCCGGGCCAGGAAGTGAACCGCGAAGACTTGCTAAAGTTTTTTGAAGGCAAAATCGCCAAATTCTGGATGCCGGACGACGTCGCCTTCATCGAGGCCTTGCCGACCGGCGCCACCGGCAAGATCCAGAAGAACAAGCTGCGCGAGCAGTTCAAGGAGTACAAGCTGCCGACCGCATAAGCTTTTCAGCCGTACCCGCCGTACCCACCAAAACTACAACGAAGGATGGAGACACATGAAGATGCACATTCGCCCACTGGCCGCTGCAGTATCGCTTGCTTTGTTCGCCGCGCCATTTGCGGCCCGGGCCGAGACGGTAAAGATCGCTTTCATCGACCCGCTGTCGGGTCCGTTTGCACCGGTGGGGCAAAACCAGTTGCGCAGTTTCCAGACCATTGCCGACCTGGCGACGCAGCAGAAGTGGGCGGGCGAGCACAAGATCGAGGTGGTCGGTTTCGATAACAAGGCTAGTCCTCAGGAGTCGCTGACCCAGTTAAAGGCCGTCATCGACCAAGGTTACCGCTACATTACGCAGGGCAACGGCTCGGGCGTCGGCCTAGCCCTGCTCGACGCGGTCAACAAGCACAACGAGCGCAATCCGGGCAAGGAGGTAGTGTTTCTGAACTACGCCGCCATCGATCCGGACATGACGAACAGCAAGTGCAGCTTCTGGCATTTCCGCTTCGACGCCAATTCCGACATGAAAATGGAAGCGCTGACGAGCTACATGGCGCCCAACCAGGACATCAAGAGCGTCTACATCATCGGCCAGAATTATGCCTTCGGCCAGGCGGTGAGCCGGGCCGCGAAGGAGTACCTGAAACGCAAGCGGCCCGATATCAAGATCGCCGGCGACGACCTGCACCCGATCGCGCAAGTGAAGGATTTCTCGCCCTACATCGCCAAGATCAAGGCGTCGGGGGCCGACACTGTCATCACCGGCAACTGGGGCGCCGACCTGGCGCTGTTGATCCGCGCCGCCAAGGACGCCGACCTGAAGGCCAATTTCTACACGTACTATGCGGTGACGACCGGGGTGCCGACGGCGATGGGCGCGTCCGGTGTCGATCGCGTCAAGGTAGTCGGCAACTGGCTGATCAATACCGACGCCTTCAAGGGCAAGGAAATCGTCGAAGGCTACAAGAAGAAATACAACGACGACTACTACACCGCCCAGACCCACAGCAGCATCGGCATGCTGGCGCAGGCGATCAAGGCGAGCAAGTCGACCGATCCGGTCAAGGTCGCGTTCGCGATGGAAGGCGCCAAGTTCACCAGCCTGAACGGCGAAGTGACGATGCAGAAGGTCGACCACCAGTTGCAGCAGGCGCTGTACATCGGCACCTGGAGCAAGGTCAATGGCAAGGACGTCAAATACGACCAGGAAAACACCGGCTACGGCTGGAAGATGGAGAAAAAGATCGACGCGTATATGGCCGGGCAGCCGACGTCGTGCCAGATGAAACGGCCGGGGGTCTAGGCCGGCCACGCCGGGCGAGTTTGCGCGGGGCATTTCAGCCCCGATTCTTTCCACTACCTAAAGACCGTCATCCTCGCGACTGCGGAGATCGAATTTTCGTCGCTCATCGGCGCAATGAGATTGCCGTCTTCGCGGGCATGACGGGCATGAGCTGATCACACATGGAATTCACGCTATTCACACTGCTGAACGGCGTCAGTTACGGATTGCTGCTGTTCATGCTCTCGTCCGGGCTGACGCTCATTTTCAGCATGATGGGCGTGCTCAATTTTGCGCACGCTTCGTTTTACATGCTGGGCGCCTACATCGCCTATACCATCAGTGCCAAGCTCGGCTTCTGGCCGGCGCTGGTGCTCGCGCCCCTGGTGGTCGGCCTGGCCGGCGCGCTGGTCGAGCGCTACGGCTTGCGGCCGCTGCATAGATTCGGCCACATCCCCGAATTGCTGTTCACCTTCGGCCTGTCTTACCTGATGGTCGAACTGGTGCAGCTGGTCTGGGGCCGCGCGGCGGTGGCGTATCCGATCCCGAAAGAACTGGACCGGCCGCTGTTTACGCTGTTCGCCACCAGTTTTCCGATGTACCGCGGCTTCATGATGCTGGTCGCGCTGTCGATGCTGGCGGCAATCTGGCTGGTGCTTCAGCGTACCCGCATTGGCCTGGTGATCCAGGCTGCGCTGACGCATCCCGAGGCGGCCGAGGCGCTCGGCCATAACGTGCCGCGCATCTTCATGTGGGTGTTCGGCGGCGGTTGCGCGCTGGCGGGCCTGGCCGGCGTCATCGGCGGCAATGCTTTTGTCACCGAGCCGGGCATGGCCGCCACCGTCGGCACCATCATTTTTGTGGTGGTCGTCGTCGGCGGCATGGGCTCGCTGGCTGGCGCCTTTGTCGCCTCGATCCTGATCGGCGTGCTGCAGACGTTCGCGGTAGCCCTCGATTACTCGATCATGAGCTTGCTGAACTGGGCCGGCGCCGGCATTACCGCCGCTACCCCGGGCTACAGCCTGTTGACGGTGACGATCGCGCAGAGTGCGGCGATCCTGCCCTTCTTGCTGCTGGTGCTAATCCTGATTTTCCGCCCCAAGGGCTTGATGGGAACGCGCGAATGAAACCGACTCACATAGCCAATCCAAGGCGCCACCGCACGCTGACTTACGCCCCCCTGAATCTGTCGCGCTATCTGGTCTGGACCTGCTTCGCCCTGGTGCTGCTTGCCGCGCCGCTGGTTTTTTCCAAGGGCGCGGCGCTGTCGATCCTGTGCGTGGTCGGCACCGTGACGATCCTCGGCCTGTCCTACAACATGCTGCTGGGGCAGGGCGGCATGCTGTCGTTTGGCCACGCCGTGTATTCCGGGCTGGGCGCATTTTTCGCCATCCACACGATGAACCAGGTTGGCACCGGCATCCACGTGCCGACCAGCCTGATCCCGCTGGTGGGTGGCGTTGCCGGCATGTTCTTCGGCGTGCTGTTCGGTTACGTCACCACGAAAAAATCCGGCACCACCTTCGCCATGATCACGCTGGGCCTGGTCGAACTGGTGTTTGCCGCCTCGTTGATGTTCCCGGGCTTTTTCGGCGGCGAGGGCGGCGTGACGACCAACCGGGTGATCGGCCAGCCTTTTCTGGGCATCACGTTCGGGCCGCAGATCGAGGTGTACTACCTGATTGCGGCCTGGTTGTTTGCCAGCACCGTCGCCATGTTCGCATTTACCCAAACGCCACTGGGGCGCATCCTCAACGCCGTGCGCGACAACCCGGAGCGCGTCGAGTTCATCGGCTACGACACACAGTGGGTGCGTTACCTGACCTTGATCCTGTCGGCCTTCTTTGCCGGCGTTTCCGGCGCGCTGGGGGCGATCAATTTCGAGATCGTCAGCGCCGAGAACGTCAGCGCGATCCGCTCCGGCGCCATCCTGCTGTTCGTCTTCATCGGCGGCATCGGCTTCTTCTTCGGTCCGTTGGTGGGCGCGGTGGTGGGCGTCTTTTTCACGGTGATGCTGTCGGAATACACTGCCGCCTGGCAGCTGTACCTGGGCCTGTTCTTCATCGCGGTGGTGCGCTTTGCGCCGGGCGGGCTGTCGAGCTTGCTGATGCTGTTGCTGCGGGTGGCCAAGTTCGGCAAGTTTTCCCGCCTGTGGAAGCCGCTGCTGGCGGTCGCGATTCCGGCCGTGTTCGGCGTGCTCGGCCTGGTGTTCGGCACCGAGCTGCTCTACCACCTGACGCTGGAATCGGCCAACGGCAGCGTCACGCGCGTGTTCGGCATGCAGTTCGACACCCACACGGTGACGCCGTGGCTGGCGGCGACGGTGGTGATGCTGGCCGCGTATGCGAGCTACCGTCGAACCCAACCCGTCTACATGGCCGAATGGGACGAAGTCAATGCCGAAATCGTTGCACATTTGAAAAGAGGCACCGCATGAACGCGCTCGAACTTAAGGACGTGCGCAAGAGCTTCGGCAAGTCCGAGATCATCCGTGGCGCCAGCCTGGCAGTGGCAAAGGGCGAGCGCTGCGCCATCATCGGGCCGAACGGGGCCGGCAAGTCAACCCTGTTCAACCTGGTGTCGGGCCGCTTTCCCGCGACTGGCGGCGACATCTGCCTGAACGGGCGCAGCGTGGCCGGCCTGCGGCCGTTCGAGATCAACCGGCTCGGGCTGGCGCGCAGTTTTCAGATCAGTAACCTGTTCGAGAAACTGAGCGTGATCGAAAACCTGCGCTGCGCGGTGCTGTACTCGCTCGGCTACAAGTATTCGTTCTGGCAGCGCCTGGGCGGCTTGCGCGACGCCCACGAGCGCGCTTTGCAGGTGCTCGAGGAAATCGGCCTGCAGCGCCAGCGCGACGTGCCGGCCGGGGTATTGACGTACGCCGAGCAGCGCGCGCTGGAAATCGGTATCACGATTGCCGGCGGCGCCAGCGTGATCCTGCTCGACGAACCGACTGCCGGCATGAGCCGCTCGGAATCGGACGCCGCCGTCGAACTGATCCGCAAAGTCACGGTCGGCAAGACCCTCATCATGGTCGAGCACGACATGAGCGTCGTGTTCGGCCTGGCCGACCGGATCGCGGTACTCGTCTATGGCGAGGTGATCGCCTGCGATACGCCGGCCAACATCCGCGCCAACAGCGCGGTGCAGGCCGCCTACCTGGGGGAGCCATGAGCGCGCTGCTGGAACCGTTGTTGGAAATAAAGCAACTGAACGCCTGGTATGGCAAGAGCCACATCCTGCACGGGGTCGACCTGCGGGTCGGCCAGGGCGAAATCGTCAGCCTGCTGGGGCGCAACGGCGTCGGCCGCTCGACGCTGGTAAAAGCGGTGATGGGCCAGGTCAGCGCCACCGGCTCGGTGTGCTTCAAGGGCGGCCAGCTGCTGGGACTGAAGGCGTTCCAGATCGCCCACAAGGGCGTCGCCTACGTGCCGGAGAACCGCGATATCTTCCCGACCCTGACGGTCGAGCAGAACCTGGTGCTCGGCCAAAAGCGCGCGGGCGGGGGCGGGCGGTGGACGCTGGCCGACATGTATGGCATGTTTCCGCGACTCGAGGAAAGGCGATCGGCGCCGGCCGGCGTGCTGTCGGGCGGCGAGCAGCAGATGCTGACCCTGTGCCGCAGTCTGATGGGCGACCCTGACCTGATCATGATCGACGAGCCGACCGAAGGGCTGGCGCCGAAAATCGTCGCGCTGGTAGCGCAATACCTGCTGGCGCTGAAGGAAAAGGGGGTGTCGGTGCTGCTGGTCGAGCAGAAACTGGCAATCGCCCTCGACATCTCGGCGCGCGTGTATGTGATGGGCCATGGCGCCATCGTGTTCGAAGGCACGCCGGCGGCGCTGCGCGCCGATGCGGGCGTGCGCAAGGAGTGGCTGGAGGTATAGGCTTGCTCACTTTGCCATCATGGGAAGGTCAAGTCCAAACCGAGCTTCCTGCTAAGGAAGAAGGTGAAGAGCAACAGGCCCAAGAGCGATAGCACGAAGACGGCGGCCACCTTGCCGACCGCGCGTAGCACCGCGCGCTTCTCCTTCTCCTCCACCTTCTTGCCTTGATCGTAATGCCACTTGATGGCGAAGAACATGCCCGTGCCTAACACGAGAACCTTGAACGTAGCTAAGACTATAGGGACCCAGTCCATAATTTTTGAGTATTTCCAGGCTATGAAATGACAATGGCATCCAGCGGAGTGACTTGCCGAATGCAGATGAGAGAGGAGAAAACGTCAGCGACTGCCATGCAAGGATGGTGTTGCTGCGACTTCCGAAGCATACTACTTTAAAACAATTTCCATACATTGAGACAAACTGTCCCAGTTGAAAACCATACAAGAAGAAGAGTGCGGCTGGACATGATCGCCGAGCTGTGCTCGCTCACAAACCGGGACGCCATGCTGCGCCTGCGCGACGGCAGTGTGCTGCGCGCCAGCCGCTCCTATATGCCCGCTCTGGCGGAGGCACTACAACACCTCAACAAGAACCCCGAATGATGCAGGAATGGGCCGGGCAAGCGCGCACGCAATAACTTCTTCTCAGAAGCAATTTTTAATGCTAACATTGTAGCAATGTTTATATTTAGATAATTTCCACGCAGGTTTGCCAGGGGCTGCTTTGAAACACCTGTTTTCTAATTCATCCATGCATATGAACGTACTTGCCGCAGCCGTCGCGGCCACCTTGTCCATGACGCTGGCCGCCGCACCAGCGCATGCCCAGCAATCCGCGATCACCAAGAGCGATGGCGCGGCCAAGGACGGCAAGGACGCGAAAGACAACAAAATGCAGCAGGTCGAGGTGCACGGCGCGATCGACGCCTACGATCCGCGCCGCGACGACACCGCCAGCAAGATCGTGGTCAACCGCGACGAGATCGTTAAGTATGGCGATTCCAATGTGCTCGATGTGCTCAAGCGCGTGCCTGGCGTGACGGTGAGTGGCAACGGCGGGCGCGGCAGCGAGGTGCGCATGCGCGGCCTGGGCGCCGGCTACACGCAGATCTTGCTCAACGGTGAAAAAGTCCCGCCCAGCTTCACCCTCGATTCGCTGGCCCCGGACCTGATCGAACGCATCGAGGTACTGCGCGCCGCCAGCGCCGAGTTCTCGACCCAGTCGATTGCCGGCAGCATCAACATCGTGCTGAAGAAGACGGTCAAGGCCGGGCAGCGTGAAGTGAAGGTCGGCTATTCGCACTCCCACGACACCAAAGGGCCGAACGTCAACCTGCAACTCGGCGACAAGGCGGGCCGCCTGGCTTGGTCGGTCGCGGCCAATGTCATGCGCGAGCACTTCTCGCGCAAGGTGTACAACGTCGAGGAACACGTCGATCCGGCCGGCATCCAAAACGGCCTGCGCTTGGGCAACCTGCCCCAGGACGGGCACGTCACGCGGCTCAGCCTGAGCCCGCGCCTGATCTGGAACCTCGAGAACGGCGACACGCTGATCTTCCAGACCTTCGTCAACGACAACCACTTCCAGAACCACGTCCACACGCTGGTCTATACGGGGCTGGGCCCGCCGCCGGCCTATCCGAACCTCGACCAGACCATGAGCAATGATAGTTGGCTCCTGCGCCAGGAAGTCAACTGGACGCGCAAGTATGCCTCCGGCGCCAAGCTCGACGCCAAACTGAGCGCGACCGCCGGCGCCGCCTCCAACGCGATGTACCGCGCCGGCGCCGGCAGCCCGGGCGTGGGCGCGCTGCATGAGCTGGTCCAGTCGGACAATAACGTGCGCGGTGTGAACACGGTGGGCAAGATCACCAACGCCAGCTGGGAAGGCCACGCGCTCGCCTTCGGTTGGGACGGCGGCTACCTGGTCTCGCATGACGCGCGCCGTGTCCGCGACTCCTATCAGCCCGATGTGTCGCCACCGGGCGGCGACGAGTTCTACACCGCCAATGTCGCGCGCATGGCGGTGTACAGCCAGGACGAATGGAACGTCACGCCGCAGTGGTCGGTGTACCTGGGCGCGCGCTGGGAAGGCATCCAGACCCGGGTCGAAGGCAATACGTTCGCGGCCGCGCAAAACCGCTCGACCGTGTTCAGTCCGTTGTTCCAGACCCTGTACAAGCTCCCCAATACGAAGGGCGACCAGCTGCGCTTCGCGCTCACCCGCACCTACCGCGCGCCCGTCGTGCAAAGCCTGATCCCGCACCGCTTCAACTCGGCCAACAACAACCAGACCGATCCCGATGCGATCGGCAACCCGAACCTGAAGCCGGAACTGGCGCTTGGCGTCGACGCAGGCTGGGAGCATTACTGGAGCGAGGGCGCGCTGGTATCGGTGAGCGCGTCGGCCCGCAACATCGACAACAGCACGCGCAACCAGACCGTGTTCGACGGCAGCCGCTGGGTCTCGCTGCCCATGAACACTGGCCGCGCGCGCGCGCGCGGGCTCGAGCTCGAGACCAAGTTCCCGCTGAAGGCCGTGATCGACACCACCACCGCGCTCGATCTGCGTGCTAGCCTGTCGCGCAACTGGTCGAGCGTCGACTCGATCCCTGGACCGAACAATCGCCTGCAGAACCAGACCCCGCTGTCGGCCACGCTGAGCGCCGACTACAAGCTCGCTGCATTCACCACCGGCGGCAGCTTCGTCTTCAAGAACGGCGGGGAAGTGCGCGTGTCGGCCGACCAGGTCACCTACGAGAGCGTGCGCCGCGATCTTGACCTGTACGTGCTGTGGAAGTTGATCCCCAAGACCCAGCTGCGCGTGGCAGCATCCAATCTGCTTGGCCAGGACTATATCTACGAAAGCAGTTACACCGTAGCGGGCAGCGGCACCCAGCGCAGCCGCACCGTCTATCCGGGTTCGCCGACCGTGCGTGCGACGCTGGAGATGAAGTTCTGAACGTCCACGTGGCCGTAACGAAATCGCTGGCAGACTGGGCTGCCCAAAAGGAGTGCTACGGCGTCTTCGGAGCGGCGGCAATAATATACCGACCTCTAAAAATGTGCGGGTCGCGCGTTTTTACACAGTCTGGGTCGAAAGCGGCCTGCCGTCTGGGTTGGAAGACCCTTCAAAGTCGCGCCGTAGGCTTAGCGTGCTATTTTTTTCCGTTTTCCCTCTTCTCCCCCTCATGGCTGTGAAACAAAATAATACGACCGTACTATTCTCGGGTATAGTCGAGCATTGCTGGTTCAACTGACAAAGGAATAAACATGAGCGCTGATTACGTGGTCAATGGCAGTGTCGCCGTCATCACCTTGAACAATCCGCCGGTCAACGGCCTGGGACTGGCTACCCGCACCGCTGCCGTCGAAGGCTTGCGCCGTGCGCAGGCCGACGCCGCCGTTACCGCCATCGTGATCGTGGGTGCCGGCAAGGCGTTTTCCGGCGGCGCCGACATCAAGGAATTCAATTCGCCAAAGGCGCTCGCCGAGCCGTCGCTGCACACCTTGATCCGCGTGGTCGAGGAATCGCACAAGCCGACAATTGCCGCCATCCATAGCGTCTGCATGGGCGGCGGGCTCGAACTGGCGCTCGGCTGCAATTACCGCGTGGCGCTGCGCGGCGCCCAGATCGCGCTGCCGGAAGTCAAACTCGGCCTGCTGCCGGGTGCTGGCGGCACCCAGCGCCTGCCGCGCCTGGTGGGGCTGGAAATGGCGATCAACATGATTGTTTCCGGCACCCCCGTGCTGTCCGAAAACCTGGCCAAGACTGCCTTGTTCGACGACGTGTTCGACGAAGGGGCACAGAGCAGCGCCGACCTGCTGGCATGCGCATTGACGTTTGCCGGCAAGGTGGCCGCCATCCGGCCGCTGCCAAAGGTGCGTGAGCGCAAGGTCGATTACCCGAACCACGAAGCTTTTTTGCAATTTACGCGCAACACCGTCAAAGCCATGTCCGGCCCGTTTCCGGCGCCGCTCGAATGCGTCGACACAGTGGCCGCGTCGGTGACCCGCACATTCGACGACGGCCTGAAATTCGAGCGCGAGCGCTTTTTTCACCTGATCCAGACGCCGGAATCGAAGTCCCTGCGCCATGCATTTTTTGCCGAGCGTCTGGCCAGCAAGGTGCCTGACGTGCCGGCGGACACGCCCACGCGCGCCATCCGCCAGGCCGCCATCATCGGCGCCGGCACCATGGGCGGCGGCATTGCAATGAACTTCGTCAACGCCGGCATCCCGGTCGTGCTGCTGGAAACGCAGCAGGAAGCGCTCGACAAGGGCATCGCCACGATCCGCAAGAATTACGAAAACACGATGAAGAAGGGCAAGCTGACCCAGGAGAAATTTGACCAGCGTATCGGTCTCATTCGCGGCACGCTGTCGTACGACGATATCGCCCAGGCCGACATCGTCGTCGAAGCCGTGTTCGAAGACATGAACGTGAAGGAAACCGTGTTCAGGCAGCTCGACGCGGTGATGAAGCCGGGCGCGATCCTGGCGTCGAACACGTCGACCCTGGACGTCGACCAGATTGCAGGCTTCACGAGCCGGCCGCAAGACGTCGTCGGCACCCATTTTTTCAGCCCGGCCAACGTGATGAAGCTGCTGGAAATCGTGCGCGGCAAGGCAACGTCCAAGGATGTGCTGGCGACGACCCTGGCGCTGTCGAAAAAACTTAAAAAAACCGGCGTGGTGTCGGGCGTGTGCGACGGCTTCATCGGCAACCGCATGATCGAGCAATACAGCCGCCAGGCCGGCTTCCTGTTGGAGGAAGGCTGCTTGCCAGAGCAGGTCGACGCGGCGGTCGAAAAATTCGGTTTTGCGATGGGGCCGTTTCGCATGGGCGATTTGGCCGGCAACGACATCGGCTGGTACATCCGCAAGCGGCGCTACCTCGAACGGCCGGAGATCGTCTATTCGAAGACGGCCGACCTGCTGTGCGAGATGGGGCGCTTCGGCCAGAAAACCGGCGCCGGCTGGTACGACTACAAACCGGGTGACCGCAAGGCGTATGCGAACCCGGCGGTCAACCAGATGATCGTCGAGCACTCGGCGAACATCGGCGTCGAACGGCGCACAGTTAGCGACCAGGAGATCGTCGAGCGGCTGGTGTATTCGCTGGTCAACGAGGGCGCCCGCATTCTCGACGAGGGCATCGCCATGCGCGCCTCCGACATCGACATGGTGTACCTGACCGGCTACGGCTTCCCGCTGTTTCGCGGCGGGCCAATGTTCTACGCCGACACGGTCGGGCTGTTCAACGTGTTGATGGCGATGGAGAAATACGCCAAAGGCCGCCATGGCGATGCTTGGGCGCCGGCGCCGCTGCTGGTCAGGCTGGCGGCCGAAGGCAAGGGTTTCAACAGCTGACCGGGCGCTTGTAGAATGAAAAATGCCGCTGTTTCAGCGGCATTTTTTTTGACAAATATTCGTCGCGGGCATATGTTGAAAAGCAAAAATGCCGCTATCGCTAGCGGCATTCTTGTTGTTGCGGACGAACCGCTGCAGATGCTGATGCTAATTAGTCGGCAGCGTAGATATCGTTGTCCTTCGTTTCCTTGACGAACAGCGTGCCGATAACCACCGTAATGAGGGCGATGATGATCGGGTACCACAGGCCGTAGTAGATGTTGCCGTTCGACGCCACCAGCGCGAACGAGATGGTTGGCAGCAAGCCGCCAAACCAGCCGTTACCGATGTGATACGGCAGCGACATCGACGTGTAGCGAATTTTGGTCGGGAACATTTCGACCAGCATCGCGGCGATCGGGCCGTACACCGCCGTTACGTAGAGCACCAGCACGAACAGCAGCGCGACGACCATCGGCTTGTTGATCTGCTCCGGATCGGCGCTGGCAGGGTAGCCGGCCGCCTTGATAGCGCTGCCGATTTCCTTCTTCAGTGCCGCTTCACGGGTTTTGCTGTCGGCGTCAAAGTTCAGGCCGGCCGCGTCCATGCTGGCATTGAACGAGGTGAATTCCTTGTCGCCGATCTTGACCTGGGCAATCGTACCGGCAGGTGCGTCCTGGCGGGTGTAGTTGACCGATTGCGCCGTCAGCATGGCGGAGGCGATATCGCATGACGAAGGGAACTTCTTCTGGCCCGTCAGGTTGAACTGGAAGTTGCAGGTTGCAGGATCGGCCACCACAACGACTGGCGAGTTCTTCAACGCACTTTCCAGCGCCGGGTTGGCGTAGTGGGTGATGGCGCCAAAGATCGGGAAGTAAGTCAGCGCGGCGATCAGGCAACCGCCGAGGATGATGTACTTGCGGCCGATCTTGTCGGACAAGATACCGAAGAAGACGAAAAATGGCGTTGCCAGCAGCAAGGAGATTGCAATCAGGACGTTGGCCGTCGCGCCGTCCACTTTCAGCGTTTGCGTCAGGAAGAACAGTGCGTAGAACTGGCCGGTGTACCAGACTACCGCCTGGCCCATCGTCAGGCCGACCAGCGCCAGGAAAACGATCTTGGCGTTTTTCGGCTTGAGGAAGGATTCGGTCAGCGGCGCTTTCGAGGTCTTGCCTTCGGCTTTCATTTTGGCAAACGCCGGCGATTCATGCATCGACATGCGAATCCAGACCGATACGGCCAGCAACAGCACCGATACCAGGAACGGCACGCGCCAACCCCACTCGAGGAACGCCGCTTCACCCGTTGCCTTGCGGGTGCCGAGAATGACCATCAGCGACAGGAACAGGCCGAGCGTTGCGGTGGTCTGGATCCACGAGGTGAAAAAACCGCGCCGGCCTTCCGGCGCGTGCTCCGCCACATAGGTCGCCGCACCGCCGTATTCGCCGCCCAGCGCCAGGCCCTGCAGGATGCGCAGGGTGACCAGGATGATTGGCGCGGCGATGCCGATTGAGGCGTAATTGGGCAGCAGGCCGACAATGAAAGTCGAGGCGCCCATCAGCAAGATGGTGATCAGGAAGGTGTACTTACGGCCGATCATGTCGCCGAGCCGGCCGAATACCAGCGCGCCGAATGGACGCACGATGAAGCCGGCAGCAAAGGCGAGCAGCGCGAAAATGAACTTGGTGGTCGGGTCGCCAATGAAAAACTGGGTGGCGATGATCGGTGCGAGTGCGCCGTACAGGTAGAAATCGTACCATTCGAAAACGGTACCGAGGGACGAGGCAAAAATGACTTTGCGCTCTTCCTTGGTGATGCCCGCGGACGCGGGCACTGCCTTGCGTCCGTTGGCGGCGATGCCGGGTGTAGTTGCCATGTTTGTCTCCGTGTATTAATTATGTCGATGTCATCGGATTAGCCGTGAATTGATCAGCTGTGACTAATTGTGGACCGTTAAACTTACGACAGGCTTGCTTCAAACTTACGCCAAACTTACAATGAGTCTTGGTTCACACTCGCAGCCGGTGCGCATGGCTGCGGCTGGGCATCGCTTGCTGCATCGCTTGCCGCATCGAACGCCCGTTTCGGGCCCGATAATTTGCGAACGACCGTACTAAATCGTGCTATTCTCATCCGTGCCGTGCCGCGCCCGTCGTCAGCCACCCTACCCATTCAGGAGATCCACATGTTAGATGCCGTCATCGTCTCGACCGCCCGCACAGCCTTGGCCAAATCGTGGAAGGGCGGGTTCAACATGACGCATGGCGCCACCCTCGGCGGCCACGTGCTGCAGGCGGCAATCGCGCGCGCCGGGATCGCTCCCGGCGAAGTCGAAGACGTCATCATCGGCTGCGCCAACCCGGAGGGCGCCACCGGCGCCAACATCGCCCGCCAAATCGCGCTGCGCGCCGGCTGCCCGGTGTCTACCGGCGGCATGACGGTCAACCGTTTCTGTTCGTCCGGCCTGCAAACCATCGCCCTCGCGGCGCAGCGCATCCTGGCCAACGAAGGCGACATCTATGCCGCCGGCGGGGTCGAATCGATTTCCTGCGTGCAGCAGGAAATGAACCGTCACATGCTGGCCGATCCATGGCTGCAGGAGCACAAGCCGGCACTCTACTGGCCGATGCTGCAGACGGCCGAAAACGTCGCCCGGCGCTACAACATCAGCCGCGAGCGCCAGGACGAGTACGGGGTGCAAAGCCAGCAGCGCGCCGCCGCCGCCCAGGCCGCCGGCCGCTTCGATCTTGAAATTGTGCCGATGACGACGATCATGGGAGTGGCCGACAAGGCTTCCGGCACCTTGACGACGCGCGCAGTAACGGTGTCGTTCGACGAGGGCATCCGCGCCGACACGACGTTGGAAGCCGTGTCGAAGATCCGCCCCGCGGTGCCAGGTGGCGTGATCAGCGCTGGCAACGCCAGCCAGTTTTCGGACGGCGCCTCGGTATCGATCGTGATGAGCGCGCAGGCAGCCCAGGCCCGGGGCCTCACGCCACTCGGCATCTTCCGCGGCTTCGCCGTGGCCGGTTGCGAGCCGGACGAAATGGGTATTGGCCCGGTGTTCGCGGTGCCGAAATTGCTCAAAAAGGCCGGCTTGACGGTGCAAGATATCGGCTTGTGGGAATTGAACGAAGCGTTTGCCGTGCAGGTGCTGTATTGCGCCGACAAGCTCGGCATTTCGATGGATCGCCTGAATGTGAATGGCGGCGCGATTGCGGTGGGCCACCCGTACGGCGTGTCCGGCGCGCGGCTGGTCGGCCATGCGCTGATCGAAGGCAAGCGGCGCGGCGTAAAGTTTGTCGTCGTCACGATGTGCATCGGCGGTGGCCAAGGCGCGGCGGGGCTGTTCGAAGTCGTCTGACCGCGAACATATCACGGTCTGACCCCGGGGTCGGACTTCAGACCCGCACTTTTTTTGGAGCCCACCCATGCAATCAAAGATCCTGTCGCGCCGCGACCTCGATTTCCTGTTGTTCGAGTGGCTCGACGCCGAGTCGCTGACCAGCCGCGCGCGCTTTGTCGACCACAGCCGCGAAACTTTTAGCGCGGCGCTTGATACCGCCGAGCAGATCGCCACCGACCTGTTCGCGCCGCATAACAAGAAGAGCGACTGCAACGAGCCAACTATGTGTGAGGCCGGTGCTGGCGCAGCAATCGTGGCCATCATCCCCGAGGTAAAAACCGCGCTCGACGCCTTCGCCGCGGCCGGCCTGATGGCCGCCGGCCAAGACTACGAGTACGACGGCATGCAGCTGCCGTGCGTGGTGGAAAAAGCGGTGATGGCATGGTTCACCGCCGCCAACGTCGCCACGTCGGCGTATATCTTTCTTACCATCGCCAACGCCAATACCTTGCTTAAATGCGCGACGCCGCGCCAGGTCGAACAATTCGTGCGGCCGATGCTGGCCGGCCGGTTTTTTGGGACGATGTGCCTGTCGGAGCCACAGGCAGGTTCCAGCCTGTCCGACATTACCACCCGCGCCGAGCCGGATCCTGCTGACGGCCCCGACGGCGAGCGCCAGTACCGGCTTACCGGCAACAAGATGTGGATCTCGGCCGGCGAGCACGATCTTGCAGGCAACATCGTCCACCTGGTGCTGGCCAAGATCCCGGGGCCGGACGGGTGCCTGATCCCCGGCGTCAAAGGCATATCGCTGTTCATCGTGCCGAAGTTCCTGCTCGATGAGCATGGCGCGCCGGGCGAACGCAATGACGTCGTCCTGGCCGGCCTGAACCACAAGATGGGCAACCGCGGCACCACTAACTGCCTGCTCAACTTTGGTGAGGGCAAGTACCAGCCGGGCGGCAGGGCAGGCGCGGTCGGCTACCTGGTTGGCGCGCCCCACCAGGGCCTGGCCAACATGTTTCACATGATGAACGAGGCGCGCATCGGCGTCGGCCTGGGCGCGGCGGTGTTAGGGGTGACCGCTTACCTGCATGCCCTCGATTACGCCCGCAATCGCCCGCAAGGACGCCATCCGACCGAAAAAGACCCGGTCAAGCCGCAAGTGGCGATCATCCGGCACACCGATGTGCGGCGCATGTTGCTGGCGCAAAAAGCCTACACCGAAGGCGCGATGGCGCTGGTGCTGTATTGCGCCCGGCTGGTCGACGAGCAGCACAGCGCCGACACGCAGGCAGCGCGCCGCGACGCCGGCCGCTTGCTCGATTTCCTCACGCCGATCGCCAAGTCGTGGCCGGCGCAATGGTGCGTGGAAGCGAACAGCCTGGCGATCCAGGTACACGGCGGCTACGGCTACACGCGCGAGTACAACGTCGAACAGTTTTACCGCGATAACCGGCTCAACGCGATCCACGAGGGCACCCACGGCATTCACGGCCTCGACCTGCTGGGCCGCAAGGCGTCGATCCAGGACGGTGCGCTGTTGCGCTCCGTCAGCGCGGCATTGACCCGGACCGTCGCCGGCGCGCACCTGCCCGGGGTGGCGGCCGAATTGTTGGCGTACGCAGCACAGCTCGAAGCGAGCTGGCAGCAGGTCGAGGCCGTCACCACGGCGCTGTACGCTTGCGGCGACCTGAACAAGACGCTGGCCAACGCCAGCGTCTACCTCGAGGCGGTGGGCCATGTGGTGGTGGCGTGGATGTGGCTGGACCAGGCGCTGCTGGCCTCAACCCGACTGGCCGGCGCGGCCGCGCTCGATGCCGATTTCTACCGCGGCAAACTGCAAGCGTGCCGCTATTTCTTCCACTGGGAATTGCCGAAGGTTCAGCCCCAGCTCGAACTGCTCGCCAGTATCGACACCACCACGCTGGACATGCAAGACGCGTGGTTTTGACTTGAGCCCGCCCCCCGGGGTGGATTTTGCAACTAACCAAGGAATCATCGCCATGCGTACTTCCCAACAATTGTTTTCACTGGCCGGCAAGACGGCACTGGTCACCGGCGGCTCGCGCGGGCTCGGCCTGCAGATGGCGGAGGCGCTCGGCGAGCAGGGCGCGCGTATCGTGCTGTCGGCGCGCAAGCAGTCCGAACTCGACGAGGCGCTTGCCCACTTGGCGGCGCGCGGGATCGACGCCTCGGCCATCGCCGTCGACCTGTCGATCGACGCCCAGGTCCAGCCTTTGGTCGACCGGGCGATGGAGCGCCTCGGCCACATCGATATCCTGGTCAATAACGCTGGCGCAAGTTGGGGGGCGCCGGCCGAGGATTATCCGCTCGAGGCCTGGGACAAGGTAATGAACCTGAATATCCGCAGTATTTTTATGCTCACCCAGGCGGTCGGCAAGGCGTCGATGATCCCACGCCGGTACGGGCGCATCATCAATATTTCGTCGATTGCCGGCCTCGCCGGCAACCCGCCGAATACGATGAACACGATCGCCTACAACACCTCGAAAGGGGCGGTCGTCAACTTCACCCGCACGCTGGCAGGCGAGTGGGGCCGTTACGGCATCACGGTCAATTCGATCGCGCCGGGTTTTTTTCCGTCGAAAATGACCAAGGGCGTGCTGGCGGCGATCGGCGAAGAGACGCTGACGAAGGAAGCGCCGTTGGGGCGGATCGGCGACGATGAGGACCTGAAAGGCGTCACGGTGCTGTTCGCTTCAGACGCGGGCAAGCACATCACCGGCCAGACCCTGGCCGTCGACGGCGGCGTGTCGGCCGTATAACGCGATAACGCGAGCCAAGCGAATGAAAAACTTCAACGGGAAAGTGGCCGTCATCACCGGCGCAGCTAGCGGCCTCGGCCTTGAATTTGCCAACCGCGCGGCCGCCCTCGGCATGCAGCTGGTGCTGGCCGACGTCGACCTGGACGGGCTCGACAAGGCCAGAGCCGAACTCGAGGGCGGCGGCGCCACGGTGCTGGCGATGCCTTGCGACGTGCGCAAGGGCGTCCAGGTGCAGGCGCTGGCGGACGCGGCGATGGCGCAATTCGGCGCCGTCCACCTGGTATTTAATAACGCCGGCGTCGGCTCGGGCGGCTTGATTTGGGAGAATTCCGAAGCCGACTGGGAGTGGGTGCTGGGCGTGAACCTGTGGGGCGTGATTCATGGCGTGCGCATCTTTACGCCCTTGATGCTCGAATGCGCCGCGCGCGATCCCTCGTTCGAGGGTCACATCGTCAACACGGCGTCGATGGCGGGCCTGCTCAATGCGCCGGCGATGGGCGTCTACAACGTC
The DNA here is from genome assembly GCF_002760665.1 of Massilia psychrophila. Lineage (GTDB taxonomy): Bacteria > Pseudomonadota > Gammaproteobacteria > Burkholderiales > Burkholderiaceae_D > JAFCUW01. Next base: position 124,284 of record NZ_PDOB01000010.1, read on the forward strand.
TCCAAGCATGCCGTGGTGTCGCTGTCCGAAACCCTGTACCACGACCTGCAACTGGTCGGCGCGCCGATTGGCGCTTCGGTGCTGTGCCCGTATTTTGTGCCGACCGGAATCAGCCAGTCGCACCGCAACCGGCCCCTCGACGTCAAGATGACGGCCGGCCCGACCGCCAGCCAGGTGGCGGCGCAGGCAATGACCAGCAAGGCGGTGGAGTCCGGCAAGGTGTCGGCGTTCGATGTCGCCAGGCTGACTTTCGAGGCGATTGCCGATGGCCAGTTCTACATCTACTCGCACCCGGCAGCGCTGGGCAACGTCGCCGAGCGCATGGACCAAATCGTGCACCAGCGCAATCCAAGCGATCCCTACAAGGCGGCGCCGCACATCCGCGACATGCTGCGCGCCAAGATGAAGTTGTAAGCTGAATTTACTGCAGCACGCGCTCGTGCAGTTCGGCCGGCGCGGCCGCATACAGTGTGACGACGGTCGAGGTGCGGGTGCCGTAGCCGGGCGTTTCGATGCAGACCGCCGACAGCATGCGCTCGATCTCGATCGCGATGCCGGTGTCGGGCAGGCGCACGTCGGGGGCGCGGGTGGTGTCGGCCAGCATCTCGAAGTAGGCATCCTCGGGCGCGCCCTGGCACAGCAGGCTGGCGAACTGCGCCTTGGTACGCAGCACTTTCGGCCATGGCGAATCGAGCAAACCGTTTGAAATGCCGTAGATGCCTGGCTGCAGTGCCTGGCCGTTGCGCTCGTCGCCGTCGCCGCGGTTGGAAAACCAGTACAGGCTGTCGCGGTCTCCCAGCACCAGGTTGAAGCCGTTGTAGGCCCCGGCGACATCGGCAATGCTGGCGATGTACTCGGGCGCGGACAATTCGCCCGCCAGGTAGTCGGCCACCAGCGCGCCGCGCGACGGCGCGTCGGTGCGCCGCTCGAGCGGGCCGCGGATGTTGGTCAGCGCCGCGAACCTGGGCCCGCCCGGGCCCTCGCGGGTGATGCCCATCCAGCTGCCGCCGCCTTTCAAGTCGCGCCCCGCGTACACCCGCGGGTGCTCGGGCCAGCTGGCGGCGGCGCTGGCCGGACGGTCGTAAAACTCGTCGCGGTTGGCGGCGGCAATCAGCGGGGCGCCGGGCACGACGTGCCAGGCAAAAACAATCAAGCACATGTCGGTAGATCCATGAAAAATTCGGTGTGACGCTTGCCGGCGGTCAATTGCGCCAGTGCGGCGTGCGCTACCGCCGCCTCAAGGACGGCGTCGAAGCCCGGGAGGGTCGCGGGATAAATCTCCATCCAGGTTTGCAAGCCGTCTTTCGCCTCAGGGCGCCGCTTGAGCTGGCCGGCGACGCCGTGCTCGACGACTAGGCGCGCCTGCATTGCCCGCACCCGCGACGACAGTGCAGCGGCGTCTTCCATGCGCACCTGATAGTAAATGTACAGGTCGAACATGCCGGCTCAGAGCACGAGGGCGTCGAGCGGGTAGGGCATGGCCAGGAACGTCAGCGGCGCGCCGGTTGCCGAGCCGAGCCGGATGTTTCCTGTTTCGCCAGCGGCCAGCGCGGCCAGCTTCATTTCAACCAGGACATCGGTGCCCCCGAGGCCGTTGGGCGCGCCATTGACCACCATGCCGCAGGGCTGGCCCGGATCGGCCTCGGCGAACACCTCGTCGCCTGCTTGTGCGTTCGCATCGGCTATGGTGGCGAGGGTCGTGCGCCGCTTGAGCGTGCCGAGGTACTGGCTGCGGGCGACGATCTCCTGGCCCGGATAGCAGCCTTTCTTGAAATTGACGCCGCCCAGCAGCTCGAAGTTAATCATCTGCGGCACGAACTGCTCTTGCGTCCTGGTGCTCACCTGCGGCACGCCGGCGTGGATCGACGACAAGTGCCAGGCCTGGTTGCCGCCCAGCGCGAGCACGTCGCGCAATGCTGGCAGCACGGCCTGCGCGGTGGCGGGCGTGGCCAGCCACTCGTAGCGCGGCGCGTTGAGCCCATCGGCCACCCGCAGCAAGGTGCCCAGATCGGTGTCGATCCTGGCATAAGGCGCTTCCGGCAAAGCCGCGAAATGCTTTTTCAGGGCGGCCTGGGCAGCCAAGCCGCCCAGGCCCAGCACCACTACGCCGCCGGCGTCGGTCAGCTTCGCTTTCGAACGCATCACGAACATCGACAGCCGCTTCTGCAACGCTGGCTGCAATTCGCGCGGCAACTGCAGAAAAACCGATTCGGCGTTGCGCCACATGAGCAACGTGGCGTGCAGCCTGCCCTTGGGCGAGCAATAGCCGGCCAGCCGGACTTGGTCGAAGCCGAGGTTCTGGACGTCGTTGGTGAGCTGGTTGTGCAGGAAGCTGGCAGCGTCTTCACCGCTCACCGATATAAGGCCGAGGTCGCTTATGACGGCGACAAAGCCGGCATTGAGCTGCGCCACACTCAACGCATGGCCGAAATCGGTCGCTTGCGAGGTATCATCCGGGCTGTGACGCGCGCCTTGGGAGGCGAGATAGTTATTCCAGTTATCCATAAATTCCCAAATACTTTCCGTTAAGGCATTATGATTACGGGTTCATTATAGAGATGTCGGGAAATTCCCGCCGGACTCCCCGCAAAACCAAAAGAGCAAGAATGAGTTTCATAAAAAAATTGTTTATCACCGGCACCGTCGTTTCGGTTGCGGCCGTGGCTGGTTTCTCATGGTGGGCGAAGCAACCCATTACCGACCAGGAAGGCGTGATTGCCTTCACCGTGTTGCCGGGCAGTGGCGTGGGCCTCGCGGCCCATCAGATCGCCGCGGCCGGCGCGCCGCTCAATCCGTGGCTGTTTTCAATGCTGGCGCGGGTGACCCAGAAAGCGTCGCGCATCAAGGCTGGCAGTTATGAACTCAAACCCGGCACCAGCCCGCGCCGGCTGATCGATCAACTGGTGCGCGGCGAGTTCGCCCAGGAGTCCCTGACCATCATCGAGGGCTGGACGTTCCGGCAGATGCGTCAGGCGATTGCCGCTAACGAGGGACTCAAGCATGAAACGGCGGCGCTGTCGGACCAGGACTTGATGGCGAAGGTGTCGCCCGACTTCAAGGCGCCGGAAGGCTTGTTCTTTCCCGATACCTACCTGTTTGCCAAGGGTTCGCCCGACATCGACATTTACAAGCAGGCGCACGCGATGCTGATGGCGCACCTGAAATCGGCGTGGGAAAAGCGCGATCCGGGCCTGCCGTACGCCAATCCCTACCAGGCGTTGACGATGGCGTCGATCGTCGAAAAAGAGACCGGGCAGAAATCGGAGCGCGCCATGATTGCCGGCGTGTTCGTCAACCGGCTCAAGCTGGGCATGCTGTTACAGACCGATCCGACCGTCATTTACGGCATGGGAGCCAGGTATGAAGGCAAGATCAGCAAAAAGGATCTGCTTACCGACACGCCGTACAATACATACACCCGGCCAGGCTTGCCGCCGACGCCGATCTCCTTGCCAGGCGTGCAGTCGCTCGGCGCGGCGCTCGGGCCGGCCAAGACCGACGCCTTGTACTTCGTCTCGCGGGGCGACGGCACCAGCAAGTTTTCCGGCAACCTGCTTGACCATAATCGGGCAGTGAATCAATTTCAACGATAGATCTCAAAAATTAAAGCGTTTTACTTTTCATGACCCCAGACAGTACCGCAGTACCCGGCAAGTTCATCAGCTTTGAAGGCATCGACGGCGCCGGCAAGTCGACCCACATCGGCTTTGTCGCCGATTTTTTGAAGGCGCATGGCAAGACCGTCGTCTCTTCGCGCGAACCGGGCGGCACCGCGGTCGGCGAAAAGCTGCGCGACATGCTGTTGCACGACAAGATGCACCTCGAGACAGAAGCCTTGCTGATGTTCGCCAGCCGCCGCGAACACATGGCGCAAGTGATCGAACCGGCGCTCGCACGCGGCGAATGGGTGATTTCGGACCGTTTTACCGACGCCAGTTTCGCCTACCAGGGCGGCGGGCGCGGCCTGTCGCGCGCCAAGATGGAGGCGCTCGAGCAGTGGGTTCATCCGCACCTGCAGCCGGTATTGACGTTCCTGTTCGACGTTCCGCTCGACGTCGCCCGCGCCAGGCTCGACGCCACCCGCACCCTGGACAAGTTCGAACAGGAGCAACAGGACTTTTTTGCCGCCTGCCGCAACGAATACCTGCGCCGCGCCGCCCAGTTCCCCGAGCGCATCGTCGTCATCGATTCGACCCGCAGCATCGAACAGACGCGCGCGGCCTTGAGCGCGGTACTTCAGAAGTTACTTTAAGTCGATGTTGAGACATCACTTTAACTGCGGGGCGGCGCGCACAGTCGCGGCGGCGGAATTCGAATCAACCTTAATAACATCACGCAAGATACTGAATTGAATGAATAAAGTGATTTATCCCTGGCAATCGCCGGCGTGGCAGCAACTGCAGGAGATGCGCGCGCGCCTGCCGCACGCCATCCTGTTCCACGGCGAAGCGGGCACCGGCAAGGCCGACTTCATCGAAGCGTTCGCCCAGTCGCTGCTGTGCGAGAACGTCCGCGCTGACGGCTTTGCCTGCGGCAGCTGCGTCTCGTGCGGCTGGTTTTCGCAGCGCAACCATCCCGATTACCGCCGCGTGCGCCCGGAGGCGCTGGAAGACGAGTTGCCGGCCGAGGGGGACAACGGCGAACCTGGCGGCGACGCCGAAGCCACCAAGAAACGCAGCTCCGCCGGCGCCGCCAAGGCGACCAAGGCGCCGTCGAAAGAAATAAAAATCGAGCAGATCCGGCAGCTGGCCGACTTCATGAACATTTCGACCCACCGCCAGGGCTTGCGCGTAATCGTCCTGTATCCGGCCGAGGCGCTCAACATGCCGGCCTCGAACGCCTTGCTGAAAACCTTGGAGGAGCCGCCGCCGGGCACCGTCTTCCTGTTGTCGTCAAACAGCCTGGACCGGTTGCTGCCGACCATCCTGTCGCGCTGCCGCAAGTTCGCGCTACCAATGCCGGACAACGCCGCGGCGCTGGCCTGGCTGAAGGAGCAAGGCCTGGCCGACGCCGACAGTTGGCTGCGCGAGCAGGGCGGCGCACCGCTGGCGGCGCTGGCGCAGTCGGAGTCGGGCAACCGTGACGAGTTGGAAACGTTACTGCAATTTCTGGCCCGCCCTGGTGTCGAAGCGGCCTTGAAAGCCGCCGACAAGCTGAGCAAATTGCCGCTGGGCGCGCTTGTATCTTGTCAGCAACGGTGGCTGTACGACTTGGTATCGTACAAACTGTCGGGCAACATCCGCTATTATCCGCGCTTCCAAAAGGAAGTTGCCGCCTTGGCCGCCAGCGTGCACACTGCGAAATTGTTGCTCGCCGTTAAGAGTACCAACCAGCGGCGCGCGATCGCGGACCATCCACTGTCGCCGAAATTGTTTGTCGAAGCGATGCTGCTTGATTACACTGCATGCTGCGGCCCCGGCCGTACCCCCTGAGAGGATTTGAATGACCGGCAACCCAACTGAACCGAGCGTCCCGACGATCCCGCGGCCATCGGTGCTGTCGCTTGCCATCAAGGAAAAAGCGGCGCTGTATGCGGCCTACATGCCTTTCCTGGCGAATGGCGGCATGTTCGTGCCCACCGCCAAGCCTTACCAGATCGGCGACGAGATCTACCTGATCCTCGCGCTGATGGACGATCCCAACAAGTACCCGATTGCCGGCAAGGTCGCCTGGATCACGCCGGCCGGCGCCAACAACAACAAGGCGCAAGGCATCGGCGTGCATTTCCCGGCCGACGACACCGGCCAGCGCGCCAAGCTGCGCGTCGAAGAAATCCTCGGCGCGGCACTGCGTTCATCGCGCGCCACCCACACGCTGTAGCAGTCGCCAAGCGCGGCGGCCGGGTTGCCTTGGGCTGCGATCGGCTACAATCGGGGCATGTATATCGATTCCCACTGCCACATCAATTTCCCCGAGCTGGCCGCGCGCATGCCCGAGCTGCTGGCCAACATGGCCGAAAACAAGGTTACTCATGCGCTGTGCGTTTCGGTCGACCTGCCGCATTTCCCGCAAGTGCTGGCGCTGGCCGAGCAATATCCACATATCTACGCCTCGGTCGGCGTCCACCCCGATTACGCGGACACGCCGGAACCCACCCTCCTGCAACTGGTCGAACTGTCGAATCACCAAAAAATCGTTGCCATAGGCGAAACCGGGCTCGACTATTACCGGCTCGAAGGCGACCTCGAGTGGCAACGTGAACGCTTTCGAACCCACATAAGAGCTTCAAGAGCCACGCGCAAGCCGTTGATTATTCACACAAGAGCGGCCAGCGAAGACACCATCCGCATCATGCGCGAGGAGGGCGCCGGCACCGACAAGGGCGGCGTCGCCGGCGTCATGCATTGCTTCACCGAATCGCTCGACGTGGCGCAGGCGGCGCTGGCGATGGGTTTCTATATATCGTTCTCCGGCATCGTCACCTTCAAGAGCGCGAAGGACTTGCAGGCGGTAGCGCGCGAGGTGCCGCTCGAGCGTACCCTGATCGAAACCGATTCGCCCTACCTGGCGCCGGTGCCGCTGCGCGGCCGGATGAACGAACCGGGTTTCGTGCGCCATGTCGCCGAATACCTCGCCACCTTGAAAGACGTGCCGTTGAGCCAGGTGGCACAGCAGACGACGGACAATTTCTTTAATTTATTCAACATCGAACGGTGAATACGTCATGTCGATACCGGGATTTTTTTCCAGCCAATTTATTCGCAATATCTGCTGCGTCGCCATTGCCGTCACGCTCGGTGCCGGCCCGGCGGGCGCGGCGACGATCGCGCAACTGACCACCTTCTTTCGCTCGGTCAAACTCAACGACGCCGGCACCGTCAGCACCATGATCGCCGGCGGCATGGTCGGGCCCAATGCGATCGACCCGATCGGCGGCGAGAGCGGGTTGATCCTGGCGCTGCGCGAAGGATCCTCGGGCGTCTTCGACGTCCTGCTGGCCCATCCATCGACCAAACTTGAGTTGAAGGCGCCGAACGGCAACACCGCCCTGATGATGGCCTCGTTCAAGCACAACGTCCCGGCGGTCAAGGCGTTGCTGGCCAAGGGCGCCATCGTCAACCGGCCCGGCTGGACCGCCCTGCATTTTGCCGCCGCCGCCGGCGACGACGAGATCACCAGGATTTTGCTCGACCATTCCGCCTACATCGACGCCGAAGCCCCCGCCAAATTCACGCCGCTGATGATCGCCGCGCGCGAAGGCCACGAGTCAACTGTCGGCTTGCTGCTCGACGAAGGCGCCGACGCCAGCCTGAAAAACAGCGAGTCCCTCACTGCCGCCCAGATTGCCCAGCGCGCCGACAAGCCGCGCATCGCCGCCGCCATTGCCACGCACCTTGCCCGCCGCTCGCCGCCCAATCCCGGCCCGAATCGTTGAATTGACACCGAAAACGGACTGACCTTGCCGTTTTGGTTGAGTTGATTTTTGGGAATAATAGTCGTAACCATTCACACGCAGGCGCGTTTCCCGCACATGGAAGCGGCGCCTGGAAATCAAGGATTGCCATGTTGACTGAACGCGAAATCGAAAGCTGCTACCTGGGTCAGTTCATACCGGTCCATTACCATCACAACATGCTGATGGACCAAAACCGCATGCATGGTTTCAAATCGGCCATCAATTACGCCGTCAAGCCAGGCGCCAAGGTGCTCGAACTGGGCGGCGGCACTGGTGTCCTGTCGTGGTTTGCGGCCGCCAAGGCGGAAAAAGTGTACTGCGTCGAGTTCAATCCGGACATGGTCAAGGAAGCGCGCAAGATGCTGGCGATGAACCCGAACGGCCACAAGGTCGAGGTGGTGCATGCCGATGCCTTCGAATACCTGCCGCCGGAGCCGGTCGACGTGGTGATCTGTGAAATGATCCACGTGGCAATGCTGCGCGAAAAACAGGTGGAAGTGATGGAATCGTTCAAGCGGCGCTATCTGGCCCGCTTTGGCGCTCCGCTGCCGGTGTTCTTGCCCGAGGCGGTCATCATGGCGGTCCAGCCGCTGCAGCAGGATTACGATTTCGAGGGCTTTCATGCGCCGATCGTGCAGTTCCAGGACACCGCCGCGAGCAGTCGAGGCACGACCGAACTGGCGGCGCCGGCGGTCTACAGTGTGCTCGACTTCAGCCAGCCGACCGATACCCGGATCGCCTGGGAAGGCCAGTTCCGAATCGACAAAGCCGGCATGCTCAATGCGCTGCGCTTCATCACCAAGAACATCCTGGCCGTTGTCAGCGAAGAGTCGAGCACGATCGACTGGCTCAATCACAGCATGGCGTTGCCACTCGATAGCCCGGTTCAGGTAAGCCCTGGCGACGTGTTGCAGGTCAGCTTCCAGTACCGCGCCGGCGGATCGATTCCATCGCTGCAGGCGGCCATCCGCGCACAGGTACTGGCCACTGCCAGCGTCGAGGCCGCAATCGCGGCCGCGGAATTGGCCTGATTGCCGGTTGCAGGTCCCGCCTGTCCAGCCGGACCATTTCCCCACGTCTTTGCCTCCCAGGCCGTAAAATGCGGGATTGATTACCACCTGCAAAGACCCTATGGAAAACCTCGACCAACGTTATCTCGTCCAGCAAAACAAAGTCGGCGATGGCGACAGCAAGCCGCCTGTATTTGCCAAAGTCATGCGCAGCAAGGAAGGCAAGTTCGAAGGCGTGTCCTTTATCAAGAACAAGGAAAAAGCGACCATCATGACGGTCGGCCAGGCGCAGGAGGTGATCGACTGGGCGTCCAACAAGAAAACCAATGCCCAGGAATACGCGACCAAGATCATTTGCGTCGGGCAATAGCCACCCCCCCGTCCTGCGCTTTGACCTCGTGTTTCGGCCTTTGATCGCGCCCGCGCGCAGTTCATCGCACGGCAATTGCACCGCGAGGACGGCGGCCCTACAGTCACTTCACCCGAACCGACTTCGATTGGAGTGAACCATGTTGAGTTTCCTGCTGTGGCTGGTCGTACTGTTCCTGTGCTGGCCGCTCGCTTTGCTGGCCTTGGTGCTGTATCCGCTGGTCTGGCTGCTGCTGTTGCCGCTGCGGCTAGTCGGGGTCGGTGTCGAAGCGGTCTTCGAGCTGCTGCGCGCCATCGTCATGCTGCCTGCCCGTATCCTGCGCGGCAATCCGGGCCGTTGAAGCAGACTGTGTGCTGTATTTAACAGACGGTCCGCAGCCGTTGGCTTAAAGTAAGACCTCGATACCGTGTTCACTAACAGGAGAAACCACCATGCGCCTGGATATTTACCGCAGAGCCGAAACCGGCGGCAAGTTTTCATACCTGGCTGTACCGGAAACACGCAATATTCCTGAAGAAGCGACCAGCACTGACTGGCAGGTGGAGGTGAGGGCGCTTGAAGTGGACGACGACGCCGAGCGTCTGGAAGACTATGCGATCGATCACGTGTCGCAACAGATTGCAGAAAAAGGTTATGCGGTAACTGCCTTGCACTGATCCGGGCCGACGGCTCGGCCAAAGCCTTGCCCTGGGGCGCTCACTCTCGATATGGACAAAAATGCAATGCAGCACGAGCGCTGCGTGCTGCCTCCGCGTGTGGCAATGAAGGATGGTGCGGCAGGGCTTGCACCGACAAGTGCACCCTTCATGATTGCATCACCCGAGCGGCATCCGCTTCCCCACGCGTTTTAAGTCCTGCGCATGCTGTCAGCAGCCTGCCCAGGGCCGCACAATCGCGGTTGTACGCCGCGCGTTGGTAATCCCAAGGAATTGAGGAACCCAGAGTAGTATTCAGCTGCACGAATAGCTGGAAAACGGCCACGCCGGACCCGGGATCAAGACTTCGCGGTGCGGCTGAGTGCAGTTTCGGATGCGGTCCATGCGTGGCGAGGACAGTTTCCGTGAGGATGAAATAACAGCATGTCAAAATATCTAGGCCTGTATCTCGACCGGGTGTTGTACGCGTTTGCAGCTTACGCCATGCCTGCCTTGATTGCGTTGGTGACCATAATTGCGTTGTCGACGTGGCAGAGTTTTTTCCCCTATTCCCCCGCCAAACCCTTGGCGTTGCGCGTCGTCGAAGAGCCGGGCCAAGCATTATCGCCGGCCCAGGCACAGCAACTGCTCGCTGGCCGCCCGGCAGTACAGCGCCATGAAACCCGCCGTTCCGAAAAGCCGGTCTGGTTCCAGTTCGGCATTGGCGCCACAGAGAACAACGGGCCGATCATGGCCGAGTTTCCGTCCAGGCACGCAATCGATACCGCTTGCTGGAATGCACAGACCCTGGCGCCGCTCGGCGCTGCCGACCGCCAGCGTGCAGTCGGCGGCGTTGGCGTCATCAAGGCGGGGTTCGCGCTGACGCTGGAAGCGGCCGCGTTCCCCCGCCAGGTGCTGTGCCGCGCCGAATTTATCGGACCGGCACGCCTGACTGCGTTCGAATGGCCGGCGGCACAACTGCGCGTTGCAGCAGAGGAGTACCACCGCAGCGCCGGCTTGCTAGATGGGGGACTGCTGGTGCTGGCGGTCTTCATGCTGGTAACGGCAGTGATCAATCGCAACAGTATGTACGTCATTTTTGCAACATGGCTGGTCGTGAACCTGCGGGTGGCCGGGCTATCGGTCGGATGGGACTTCCAGTGGCTGGGGATGACGCTGCCGCCTACGTGGATCGGTTACGTCCGGCCGCTGACGTTGGCGGCCTATTATGTCTTGACGATTACCCTGTTTCGCACCTTGTTCAAGGACGGCCTTGCAAAAGTCGGCTATGCCGCGTTGCTCAGATTCTCGCAATGGACTTGTGTGCCTTTGTTGGTGATGTCGCTCATCATCCCGTACGAGACTTTTCTGCCAATCATCTGGGTTGCCGCAAGCCTGAGCATTGGCGTACTGCTGTTTTTCCTCGTCCGTATCCTGTTGGTGACGCGCTCGCCGGTGGCGATCTGGTACGGCGCTTCGATCTGCATCACCCTGTTTGCCAGCATGTCCGAAGTAATTACCGCCGCTTTCGGCTTTACCGGCCTGATTGGCTCGGTCAACAGCGTCACGGCGGCGCTGTCGTCGAGTTTGCTGGCGGCGCTCGCCATTGCCGAGCAAATGCGGCAGGAGCACAGGCAAAATGTCGAAGCGCAGGCTGAACTGGAACACACGTATGAAGCGATGCCGGTTGGCCTGTTCACGCTCGACCTCGATGGCAACTTCCTGAGCAAGAATCCGGCCCTGCTTGCCATGATGGGCGGGCCCGAGTGGGCGCCGTCGACGTCCTGGGGCGCGTATTTTGACGAGGCCGCCTGGCAACAGTTGCACACCATGGTGCAGACGCAATCCGATGGCGAGCTTGAAATCAACGGTCACACAACGCCCGGGACCGAAAGCGGCAAGCGCTTCTTGATTCGGGCTACACTTGCGCGCGGCAAGATCGAAGGGTCGCTCCAGGACATCACCGAGAAGTCGAAGGCCATCGAGGACCTGCGTTTCATGGCCGATAACGATCCGCTGACCAAGGTGTGCAACCGACGCGGCATTGAAATGTTTTATCACGGCGCGCTGCGCGAGTTGACGCAGCTGAAATCCGCCAGGCCGCTGGCGCTTGCGTACCTCGATCTCGACCGCTTCAAACTCATCAACGACCTGTATGGCCACGGCGTCGGCGACGAGGTGTTGAAGCAAGTATGCGCGCGCATGTCCGGCATGCTCACCGAAAATTACTGCATCGGCCGGGTCGGCGGTGACGAATTTGTCATCGCCATGCCCGATACCACCGTGGCGCAGGCGGCCCGGACCTGCCGGGGCATTATCGGCAGCATCAGCGAAATGCCTTACCGCATCGGCGACAAGGCATTCCACGTGCGCGTTTCCGTCGGCCTGATCGAAGTGGCGCCAACATCGTTGCTCAAGGACGCCTTGTCGAGTGCCGACCGGGCCTGCCGCGAAGCCAAAACCAGCCTCAACGGCGGTTTGGTGGTGTACGAGAAACACGCCGCAGCATTCATCGAGCGCGAAGCGGAGCTGGACCTGGTCGAACGGCTGGCGAGCGGCAGCGTCGTCGACTGCCTGTTCATTGAAATGCAGCCTATCATGTCGCTCAATGCGCCGTGTGAGACGCACAACTTCGAGGTACTGCTGCGCGTGCGCGACCATGATGGCACGGTAATACCTGCCGAGCGGATCATCGGCGCCGCTGAAAGCAGCGGACAGATCGGCGTGATCGACCGCTGGGTCATGACGACAACGCTGGCCTGGATGACGGCCAACTACAACCATTTGGGGCGCACGCAATTCGTCTGCATGAACTTGAGCGGCGCTTCACTCAACGATGAGCGATTCGCCGAAGATGCGTTCGCCATCCTCGAGCAAAACCTGCACGTGGCCAGTCGCCTGTGCCTGGAAATCACTGAAAGCGTGGCGTTGCAGGACCTTGAAAACACGCGCCGCTTCATCGACCGGGTGCGCAGTTACGGCGTCAAAGTGGCACTTGACGATTTTGGCGCCGGCTACACCTCATTCTCCTACCTGAAGGAGTTGCCCGCCGACCTACTGAAAATCGATGGCAATTTCATCGTCAACCTCAACGCGCACCCGGCCAACGTCGCCATCGTGCAAGCCATCGTCAAACTTGCCATGAACTTTGGCATGAAGACCATCGCCGAGTGGGCGGAAGACTGTGCAACCGTGCAGACGCTGGCCGGGATCGGCGTCGATTACGTGCAGGGTTACGCCGTTGCGCGCCCCGGCGACCCGTCCTTGATGCTCGGGGTCGAATCATCGGCGAGCTTCATTGTCGATCCGCAACTGCTGGCATTTGTCGAAACGCTCGACAAGCCAATTGGTCCCCGGCCCCAACTGGTCAATGTCATCAATTTCAAAAAGCGCGACGACAACGGCGCATGACGCAGACCGTGAGGGCGATACGGGAAGAGGGCGCTGCCCGAGGACTGCGGTGCGCAATGGCGCGAAAGCGGCTTATCGCAGCGGGCATGACGCCTGGTCGCGCGAGAACGCCAGGCCGGCGCTGTTAGCAATATCAGTCAAGCGTGCCGTGACTGCGCTGTCGGCGTGCATGGGCGGCGGGTCCGCGCGTGGCACTATCGGGCGTCGGCCAGGCAGTGGCCCATGGGCGCGGCAAGCCGCGTTTTTCAATGAGCACCGGCCACGCGGTATTGCCGCTACCGAAACGCTGGAAAGTTGCATGAGCGTCGTCGATTGACAAGTTCGAGCAACACGTTAAATACCATTGACGGAAGAACTGTCTTGGAAACGGTACTGATTACTTGCAGATGAACGCAGCGCGTATCATTGCGCCAAAACTTCGCATAATTTATATTATGTAAAATGACGTCGGTGCGTGGCTAGTCGACCCGCGTGCCACGCCACTCTTCATCCTGTCATAAGATGCCCTTGCCGTTCACCGAAGCGATGATCTCGTCGTGGCGCTGGTGATCGGTCTTGTGTAGGTACGCGGCAGTCGTGGCGATGTTGGCGTGGCCGGCCGTGTCCTGCAGGGTCTTCAATTGAACGCCATTGTTGGCGTGATTGGTCAGCATGCTGTGGCGCAGCCAGTGGGTCGACGCGTTCCTCAGGACGGCGGCGGTATCGCTGTCGCCGGTGGCGGCCGCGGCCAGGCCGGCGGCGCCAAATACCGCCTTCAGCGCTTCAGAAGCAGCTTCGTCGGTGAGGCGCGCGAGCGCGCGGCTGCGGCTCGACAGCACCAGCGGCGTGGTGTCGGTGCGGCTTGTCTGCGGCAGCAGGCCGAAAGCCTCGCGGTAATCGCGGAAGGCCGTCAGCATCTCCGGCGGTACCGGCAAACGGCGCGGCTTGTTTCCCTTGCCCATGACGTCAAGCCACCAGCGGCCGGCGTCCTCGGTGTAAATCGCTCCCATGTTGGCGCCGACGATCTCGTTCAAGCGGGCGCCCGTATGCGCGAACGCCACTAGCAGGAAGCGGTCGCGTTCGCGTTGCCTGAGCGCGGCAGGCGTGCCGGCAACGCGTCCGGTGACCGTCGCCAGCGCCAGGGCAATTGCCTGCTGGGTCAGGTAGCGTGTAATGCGGCTTGCATGCTGCGCCCTGACGTTCCTGACCAGCCTGGCCGGGTTGCGCCGCAGGTAGCCGGTCTGTTCGGCGAATGCCAGCAGTCCCTTGACGGCAATCATTGCCTGGCGCCGGCTGGCATCCGACAGCGGCCCCGTGAACGGCCGATAACGCGGATCGCTACGCGGCCACTTTGTCCTCGATATCCAGTCCGGCGGCGGATTCCTGAGAAATTCCTTATAGCTGTTCAGGTCGGCCACGCTCAGCTGGTGGAACGATCTTCCTGCCTCCTCCCGGCACCAGGTCAGGAAGCGGTACAGCTCTTTTTGCGTATTGGCGATCGACTTGGCGCTCAACTCGCCATGTTCGATGAATTCCCGCGCTATGTCGCTGTCGGTGGCGGCATCGGTAATGGCGTCGTCGGCGACTGGGCGGAAAATGCCGATGTCCGGGCGTGGCCGCGCGCTCACCTTTGCCGTGTTCGCGGGTGATGGTTCGAGGTCGATGGGTGCGAATTTATGCATGGGAAAGTTCGTCATACTGTATTAACGTACAGTATAGCATCCTTGCCAGCATCGCTTTTTAACTCGACAATATAGTTGGTAATGTCGAGTATAATTAACTTTATGGATGGCGTAGCGCGCAACGGTGTTCCCGGCGGCTGAGTTTTTCCTCGCGCCATCGCCATACGAAAAAATTACTTCGGTCAATTTTAGTCGATTCTGGCCAGAATTCCAACCCCATGCTTCTCCCCTGCTTGAACCGAGCAAGCCCATTTTGCGCCACCCGCTTCGCTGTCCTGCCTTGGCCTGCCCCATCCTGCTCTGGTCGGGCTTGTCAGTCAATGTCCCCTCCCCCGTGGCCATCCAGTACGCGCATCGCACTGCGATTGGTTCTGCCGATGCGGGAGCGTTGATCGAGTCGCTGTCGACGTCTTGATAAAAAACCCGCGCTTTCTGAGAAAACACGGGTTTTTTGTCGTTCCTGGCTCAGCTTGCCCGGTGGGGCCAGCGGTCCCCTTACAGCTTGAACGACAAGCCGAGGTTGAAGCGGCGACCGGACTCCGTGACTTCCTGGCGGTACGGATTGTTGGCCTCGGTGTAGACAACCTTCTGGTTGGTCAGGTTGTCGACACCGAAACGCAGCTGGATCTGTGGCGTGAGCTGCTTGGCCAAGGCGAGACCGACCCAGGTCTCGGCGCCGTTTTCGAGCAGGTTCGGCGACCAGCCCGGGTTGCGCACGAACTTGCTGTGGGCATTGGCATTCAAGCGCGCTTCGTAGCCGTTCTGCTCGTACCACACGGTCACGCCGCCGTTGTGCTTCATCAGGCCTTCGATCGGAAATGGATTGCCGACCAGGATGTTTTCCTTGATGTCGCTGGAAGTGTACGAATAGTTGCTGGCGATGCCGAAGCCGCCGGCGAACAGTTGCTGGTACACCAGCTCGGCGGGTTCCGTCGCATTAGCGGATTCCTGTCGGTCTTGAGGTAGACTGCGATGCCGTGACTTTGAACGAATCGACATGCTCAACCTCAAAGGGATGCGTTTTCCGATCGATGTGATCTTGGTTTGTATCCGTTGGTATGTGGCTTATCCACTGAGCTACCGGCATCTGGAAGAGATCATGCAAGAGCGCGGCGTGTCGGTCGACCACTAGTCGATCAACCGTTGGGCGATCCGCTTTTTGCCGCTCATCGAGAAGATGGCCTGCAAGCACAAGCGTCCTGTAGGCGCCAGCTGGCGAATGGATGAGACCTACATCAAGGTCAAGGGTGTCTGGAAA
>NZ_PDOB01000011.1 GCF_002760665.1 Massilia psychrophila
GCGCTGGGCGGGACGGACCCGGGACTGGGAACTGCAGGACCAGGTCTGGCTGAATCCAGAACGGAATCAGCCAGAAGTATTAGAGAAAGCTGCTTGATTGACGCGACATCTTTGTTGACAACTACCGGTGGCAAGGACGGCGAGGCCGCAGTAAGGCTCAAAATATGGCCTTGTTCCTTTGGGTTGCATCGCTTGCAGAGATACTAACTGCAACGATGTCTGGATTGGCTACGATGCCATGGCGGCTTGCAAACAGTGCGGGTAGCGCTCACGCCGCAGGCGTCACCGCGGCGTGACCCTTGGCAGAACGCCAGCGCTCGCCCGGCTTCGTGAGGTAATGCCGCACCACATAGCCCCAGGGAATGACGAAGGGCAGGATCACGACCCACAGGCAGGCGCTCGCATTAGCCCGGTTCGACGCATCGAGCGTTCCGCTTGACCATTGTGGCCATGCGACGACGCCCAGCCAGAGTGTTTTCCACGCCAGTTCCCAAAGCAGGACAGGCAACATCTGCAGCGGATAGCGCAGGCCCAGCATGGCCATGAGCTGGAATGCGGCGAGCATGCACAAGACCACGCCTTGCTTCAGTTCCCAAGGTTGGCTCGGGAACAGGATCTGCGGCCAGATCAGCAGCCCCAGGCCGATCGATACGAGCAGGTACATCGCGCGCAGCAAATACAGGCGAAACAGTGAAACCTCGTTCATATAACACCTCCTGTATAAAGGAATTGTTGGAATCGATCTATTCGACTTCTTTCAAGACCTTTTCCAGCCCGGCCATGCGCGTTTGCACGTCGGCGAGCGAGCCGGTCAGCACCGCCAGGGCAGAGATCATGCCAGATTGCGATGCCGCCACCCTCAATGCCAGGTCGCGGTAAGCGTCATCCTGTTCACCGTGCACGCGCGCCTGCTTGATGGCAGCCCGGTATTTCATAAAATAGATCAGCACGGCTGCGACGGATGGAAAGAAGAACGCCGCAAAAATTGCGTTTTCGGAGATGTGGGGCCTCTATGGTTCCAGGTGGTGAGTCAAAGTGAGAGCAGCTTGCGCAATGGTCGCCGGGGTGAGCGACAAGGCGAAAGGGGTAACCTCGAAAAAATTCAGCGCCTTTCCATCGGCAGACAGTTCCAGCGCGCTCTTGACCAGGCCGGCCTTCTCCAGCTTTTGCAGGTGCAGGTGCAGCAGCGGCCGGCTGATGCCGATTTCGCGGGCCAGTTGGCTGACGTAGTTGCGCCCATTCGACTGCAGCGATGCCAGGATGCGCAGCCGATGCGGGTTGGCCAACGCAGCAAGCGCGGCCAGCAGTGCATCCCCAGTCAGTTTATTTAATTTTTCATTCACGTGTAAACAATAACTGACACGTGACAGCGAAGCAAGCTAATTCGCATGCGTACAAGGCGCGGAGACGGAAAAATCGATATGGAACTTTGTAGGCAGAGCAGGCGCGCGCGTGTCGGCCGTGCTCGCAGCCGTTGACAAGTGTGGCGGCTGACGCCGTGTTCTGGCCCCGCCTTGGAAAACCTAGCCAGCCACGATTTCGCTGATCTGAATCACCGGCGTCGTATTGGTGTAATTCGGGATGTCACCCATGATTTCTTTTGTATGCGGGCCGAAACTTGCCTGGAACGCCTCGACGGATTCGCAAACAAGATGACCGCTGGCGATGTAAGGGGCGGCGACCCCGGGCGCGCCACCGCCGAGCCCCTTGTCGATCATGTACGACTTGCAATGCTCACCCATCCGGCTCTTTACCATCGGCATGTGTTGATCGCGGTAATATGCATGGTCGAATAGGGCTTCCGGGGAGTTTGGATACATCACGCTCACTTTGATCACGGCTCATCTCCTGGTGATTGGTTAACTTCGGACTGCAATCGAATCGTGCACCGGAGTTTTTTTTTAGGCAAGTTCTTTTTGTGGGTTCACACGTAGCCCGTGGCTAACGGCGGGGGGGTATGATGAAGGTACTGTCGCGATAGTGTCGACACCCGCCCGCATCATTCGGGCACATGCACCGCATACCTGAAGGCGTGGCCATCATGCCATTACAGTACCTGACCGGCCTGACCGCCAAGCCGCGCACGCGCCAGGCCGATCTGCATATCGGCGTCATTTTGACCCTGGTCGCCGGGGCGCTTAACGCCGGCGGCTTTCTGGCCATTGGCCAGTACACCTCGCACATCACCGGGATGGTGTCGACCCTGGCCGACCAGGTGGTACTGCGCCACTTCGACCTTGCCGCAATCGCCGCGATCTCGTGGCTCGCTTTCGTGTGCGGCGCGGCGACGACAGCCCTGATGGTCAATTTTCTGCGCCGGGCGAATGTCGGCAACGTGTATGCCGTGCCGCTGCTGATCGAAGCGGTCCTCATTCTCGTGTTCGGCGCGTTCGGCGGAACCTTGCAAAAACACGAGCTTGTCGATGTCTCGTTGGCCGTCATCACGCTGTGTTTTACGATGGGGCTGCAAAACGCCTTGATCACGAAGATATCGCGCGCCGAGATACGCACCACCCACTTGACTGGCCTGACGACCGACATGGGCATCGAGATCGGCAAACTGCTTTACTGGAACCGCCACAGCGAGGCCGATGGCCGCGTGGCGGTCACCGCCAACCTGCGCAAGCTGCGCGTGCATGCAACCCTGATCGGCTCATTCCTGGCCGGCGGCCTTGGCGGCGCCTTCGGCTTTCACTACGCCGGATTTATCTCGACGGTGCCGCTGGCACTGGCATTGGCGGCAATTTCGATTGCGCCGGTATTGAATCGGCAGCGCGGCTAAACGGCGCTGCCGCGGTTATCCGCCCAACCGCACGACGTTTATTTGCCCGTCGCCTGCTCGGCCAGCCGCGATTCCAGTTCACCCATCCGCAACTCCAGCGCTTCGAGCTTGGCGCGCGTCTTTGCCAGCACCTGCGCCTGGATATCAAATTCTTCGCGCGTCACCAGGTCGAGCTTCGAAAACCCCTGGGTCATCATCGCCTTGACGTTTTTTTCGAGGTCCTTGGCCGGCGAACTGTCGATGGCCTGGTTGATCTTTCCCTGTAAATCGGTGAAAAAGCTGTTCATGTTCATATCCGTTTCTCGTGGTGTGGCCGTGCGCATGCACCGTCGTAGTGCGCGCCAGCCTTAAATCGGTGCGTGCGCCGACGCTGATCGCGCAACGCACAATTGTTTACCGATCATTACGATCGATATTGTGTCGTCAACCCTGAAAAACAAGCGACGCAAGGAAATTTCGAAGCTGGCATGCATTCTGCTAACAGGTAAAACAACATAAAAGCAGAACAAGCCAGCAGAACAAGCCATGTCCGCAATAATATTCTAAACCGCAACCGCCACATCCGTTCAATTGAATAGGGAATCGCCATGAAAAACCTGAAAAGCCAGTTGACACTTGCCGCAGCGATCACTCTTGCATTCGCGTCGCTCGGCGCCGCTTCCACCGCTCGGGCCGCGGATGCCCCGCCGGACAATGCGGTCAGCTTCAATGCCGCCGTCACCACCGACTACCGATATCGCGGCATTTCGCAGTCGCGCCTGAAGCCGGCGCTGCAGGGCGGCGCGGACTACGTCAACAATCCGGGCGGCTTTTATGCCGGCATTTGGCTGTCGACCATCAAGTGGATCAGCGACGCGGGTGGCGACGGCAATATCGAGTGGGACATCTACGCCGGCAAGAAGGGCGAAATCGCCGCCGGCATCTCGTACGACGTCGGCGGCCTGTATTATTTTTATCCGTCCAACGCGCTGGCCACCAGCGCCAATACGTTCGAGCTGTACGGCCAGGTCGGCTACGGCCCCGGCTACATCAAGTATTCGCATTCCACCACCAATCTGTTCGGCACGTCCAACAGCAAAAACAGCGGCTACCTCGACGTCGGCGCCAACGTCGAAATCGGCACCGGCTTGCTGCTCAACCTGCACGTCGGCCACCAACGCATCAAGAACAACAATGCGTTTTCTTACACCGATTACAAGATCGGCGTTACCAAGGATTTCGGCTTTTGTACCGTTGCACTGGCGGCGATCTACGCCGATACCAAGGCTTACGTCAGCCCGTCCGGCAAGAACTTGGCAAAAACCGGAGCCGTGCTGGCCGTTTCCAAAACTTTTTAACCCGAGGCTTCGTATGAAACTCATTACCGCCATCATCAAACCGTTCAAGCTCGATGAAGTGCGCGAAGCACTATCGGCGATCAACGTGCAAGGCGTCACCGTCACGGAAGTCAAGGGTTTCGGCCGCCAAAAGGGGCATACCGAGCTGTATCGCGGCGCCGAATATATCGTCGATTTCTTGCCTAAAACGAAGGTTGAAGCAGCTGTCGACGATGCGATTGTCGACCAGGTGATCGAAGCGATTGAAAAAGCGGCCCGCACCGGCAAGATCGGTGACGGCAAAATCTTCGTGTACAACCTCGAGCAGGTGGTGCGTATTCGTACCGGTGAAACCGGCAACGAAGCTCTTTAAGGGGAACCAGGTGAATAAAAACCTGACAAAGTGGCTATTCGGGATTGCCGTAATCGGCGCCCTGAGCAGCGCCCTGACTGCCAGCGCGCATGATGCGCCAAATCATGACGGCGCCGACCATGCCGCGCCGGCGCCGATTGTCCTCGCCCAGGCTGGTGTTCCGGCAGCGGCCGACGCCCCTGCTGCAACGCCGGTCGCGGCGCAAGCCGCCCCTGCAACGGCCCCGGCGGCGACAGCGAACAAGGGCGACATCGCCTGGATGTTCATCGCCACCATCCTCGTCATCATGATGACGATTCCTGGCCTGGCGCTGTTCTACGGCGGCCTGGTCCGCTCGAAAAACATGCTGTCCGTGCTGCTGCAAGTGTTCATGATTTTTGCGGTGATCATCGTGCTGTGGTGCATCTATGGCTATTCGCTCGCGTTTACCGAAGGCAGCGCCTTCGTCGGCAAATTCGACCGTGCCTTCCTGAGCGGTATCTGGAATCCGGCCACCGCCACCTTTACCAGCGCGGCCACATTTAGCAAAGGCGTGGTGATTCCGGAATTTATCTTCGTCGCGTTCCAGGGCACGTTCGCCGCCATCACCTGCGCCCTGATCGTCGGCGCCTTCGCCGAGCGCGCCAAGTTCACCGCGGTGCTGCTGTTCATCGTGCTGTGGTTCACTTTCGGCTACTTGCCAGTGGCCCACATGGTGTGGTTCTGGACCGGCCCTGACGCCATCAAGGACGCGGCCACGCTGGCGACCGAAACCGCCAAGGCCGGCTGGCTGTGGCAAAAAGGCGCGCTCGACTTCGCGGGCGGCACGGTGGTCCACATCAACGCCGCGGTTGCCGGCCTGGTCGGTGCCATCATGATCGGCAAGCGCGTCGGCTACGGCCGTGAATCGATGGCGCCGCACTCGCTGACAATGACGATGATCGGCGCCTCGATGCTGTGGGTCGGCTGGTTCGGCTTTAACGCCGGCTCGGCACTCGAAGCCGGCGACGTCGCCGCGCTGGCCTTCATCAACACGCTGCTGGCCACTGCCTGCGCCACCATTTCATGGGTGTTCGGCGAATGGATCACCAAAGGCAAGCCGTCGATGCTGGGCGGCGCTTCCGGCGCGGTGGCCGGCCTGGTCGCTATCACCCCGGCCTGCGGTTTCGTCGGTCCCATGGGCGCCTTGGTCATTGGCCTGCTCGCTGGTATCATCTGCCTGTGGGGCGTGAATGGCTTGAAACGCATGATCGGCGCCGACGACTCGCTCGACGTGTTCGGCGTGCACGGCATCGGCGGTATTCTCGGTGCGCTGCTGACCGGCGTGTTCGCTGCGCCGCAACTGGGCGGCCAGGGCATTTTCGACTACACCATCAACAAGATGTCGCCTGACGCCTATTCGATCGGCAACCAGGTGTGGGTCCAGGCGCAAGCCGTCGGCACCACCATCATCTGGTCGGCGGTCGTGGCCGTGGTCGCTTACAAGCTGGTGGACCTGGCGGTCGGCCTGCGCGTGCCGGAAGAAGAGGAAAGGGAAGGGCTCGACATCACGAGCCATGGCGAGTCCGCCTACCACGCCTGATCGGCGTTGTAGACCCAGGCCCGCGCAGGCGGGCTGTCGTCGCCCCGCAGGCGCCCCTTCCGGGCGCCTTTTTTTGTTCATGCCTTTAAAATTATGGTTTCGCCCCGATTTACGGTTTTCACAATACTCAGAAGTCTGAAGGACGTCATTTATGGTTCCTCACCTCGTCACGGCCCTGACTGGCCCGTTGCTCGATTTAGAAAAGAAAATCCTGACGGCCACGCCGGCCATCGAGCGCTGGTTTCGCATGGAGTGGCAGGAACATACGCCGCCGTTCTACTGCTCGGTCGATCTGCGCAACGCCGGCTACAAACTGGCACCGGTCGATACCAACCTGTTTCCAGGTGGTTTCAACAATCTTGCCAGCGAGATGCTGCCGCTGTCGGTGCAGGCCGCGATGGCCGCGATCGACAAGTATTGCCCGGACGCCCGCAACCTGCTCCTGATCCCGGAAACCACCCCGCGCTATCCGCATTACCTGCAAAGCGTCGCCCGGCTAATGCAAATCTTCCGCCAGACCGGACTGCACGTGCGGCTCGGCTCGCTGTCGCCGGAGATCACCCAGCCGACGCCGCTGGCTCTGCCTGACGGCAACATGCTGGTGATCGAGCCCTTGGTGCGTTCGGCCAATGGGCGCCGCATCGGCTTGGCCGATTTCGATCCTTGCACCATCCTGCTCAACAATGACCTGTCGGCCGGCATTCCGTCGATCCTCGAAAACATCCACGAGCAGTCGCTGTTGCCGCCGGTACATGCCGGCTGGGCGCTGCGCCGCAAGAGCAACCACCTGGCCGTCTACGACGAAGTGGCCAAGAAGTTCGGCAAGCTGATCGACGTCGACCCGTGGCTGGTCAACCCCTTCCACGCCAAATGCGGCGAAGTCAACTTCGAGGCAGACAACGGTTTCGAGTGCCTGGCCGACAACGTCAGCATGCTACTGGCCAAAATCCGCAAGAAATACAAGGAATATGGCATCAAGGACCAGAAGCCGTTCGTCATCGTCAAGCCGGACGCTGGCACCTACGGCATGGGTATCCTGACGGTCAAGGACGCCAGCGAGCTCAAGGACCTGAACCGCAATCAGCGCGAGCGCATGTCGGTCATCAAGGACGGCGTGCAGATCAGCGACGTCGTTATCCAGGAAGGCGTGCCGACCTTCGAAAGCATCAGGGACGCTGTCGCCGAGCCGGTGGTGTACATGATCGACCGCTACGTGGTGGGCGGCTTCTACCGCATCCACGCCGAGCGTGGCGTCGACCAGAATTTGAATGCCCCCGGCTCGCAGTTCGTGCCGCTGGCGTTCGCCCAGCAGCACGCGGTGCCGGACCTCAAGGCCAAGCCGGGCACGGCGGCGCCGAACCGTTTTTACGTGTACGGCGTGGTGGCCCGGCTCGGGCTGCTGGCCGCTTCGCTCGAGATGGAGCGCACGGATCCGAATCCGGAAGTGTATTGAGATCGATGCACCGCCTGACATACGTCATCCGCGCGCTGCACGAATTCGCTCGATACTGAGCCAGCTCGACCAATTTAGCGTGCTCAGCATGGGTACCCGCTTCGCGCGGATGACGGGTAGCCCTCCCGATCTCTTCAGTCCCCCGGCGGAAACCCCCGTTTCCAGCTAAAATCAAGCCATACGCCTGAACGGAATTCCCCATGAAAATCGCTTTTCTCGCCGATCCGCTGTCCGGATTCAAGATCTACAAGGATTCCACCTTCGCCATGATGCGCGAAGCGGCCAGGCGCGGGCACGCCATTTACGCTTTCGAACAACGCGACATGGCGCTCGACGACGGCGTCGTCAGCGCCGACGTTGCCGAAATCACCCTCACGGGCGATCCGGACGACTGGTACGCGGTCGTCAAGCAGGCCAGCACCCGATTGTCCGAATTCGACGCCGTCATCGAGCGCAAGGACCCGCCGTTCGACATGGAATACGTCTACGGCACCCAACTGCTGCAGCTGGCCGAGATGCAGGGCGCGCGCGTCTTCAACAAGCCGTCGGCGATCCGCGACCACAACGAAAAGCTGTCGATCGCCCAATTTTCGAATTTCACCGCGCCGACCCTGGTGTCGTCCAGCGCCGAGCGCCTGCGCGCCTTTCACGCGCTGCACCGCGACGTCATCTTCAAGCCGCTCGACGGCATGGGCGGCGCCGGCATCTTCCGCATCAAGGACGACGGCATGAACCTGGGCTCGGTGATCGAGACGCTGACCGAGCTGGGCGCGCGCACCATCATGGCGCAAAAATACATTCCCGCCATCGTGCATGGCGACAAACGCATCCTCGTCATCGACGGCCAGCCGGTGCCGTTTGCGCTGGCCCGCATTCCGCAGGCCGGCGAAGTGCGCGGCAACCTGGCAGCCGGCGGCGTCGGCCGGGCGCAGCCTTTGAGCACGCGCGACCGCGAAATTGCCGAAGCGCTCGGCCCGGTACTGGCGGCCCGGGGTCTGTTGCTGGTAGGATTGGATGTTATCGGGGATTTCCTGACCGAAGTGAACGTCACCAGCCCGACCTGCTTCCAGGAGATCACCGACCAGACCGGTTTCGACGTGGCGGCGATGTTCATCGACGCCCTTGAACGGCAGGTTTTACACCAGGTTCCGGAAACATAATATGGTAGGCATTTTACTGTTGACCCACGCGCCGCTCGGCAGGGCCTTCATCGAGGCGGTGGCGCACGTGTTCCGCGGCCAGACCGAGCGTTTCGAAGCGATCGATGTCAGCGCCGACCAGGACATCGCCGAGGTACACGAACTGGCGCGCTCATCGATCGGGCGCCTCGACGACGGCAGCGGCGTGCTGGTGATTACCGACATCAAGGGCGGCACACCGTCGAACTGTTGCAATTCGCTGGCGGTGCCGGGCCAGGTCGAGGTGATTGCCGGCATCAGCTTGCCGATGCTGCTGCGCGCCATCACCTACCGGCGCGACAGCCTCGACGTCGTGGTGGAGATGGCGTTGGCCGGCGCCCAGAGCGGAGCGGTGCGGGTCGATAACCGGATCCGGGTCGGGCCGGATTAGCTGCGCAACAGGCGGTGAACCGACAATGATGATGGCGCCGTGCGGCCATCCTGTGTGGCGAGGGTTTTGTGTGACTGAGAAGATAAAGACATGATTCAACAAGAATTAGAGATCGTCAACAAGCTGGGCCTGCACGCGCGCGCCTCCGCCAAGTTCACCCAGCTCGCGGCAAAATACAAGAGCGAGATCTGGCTTACCCGCAACGGCCGGCGGGTCAACGCCAAGTCCATCATGGGCGTCATGATGCTCGCCGCCGGCAAGGGCGCCAAGGTGACCCTGGAAGCCGACGGCTTCGATGAAGCCGACGCGCTGGCAGCGCTCATCGCGCTGATCGGGGACAAGTTCGGCGAAGGCGAGTAAGCCCGGTGTACGCTCCGCGCTATCCCAATACAGGACCCTCGATGGCTTCGTTTACGCTCCACGGCATACCGGTTTCGCGCGGCATCGCGATCGGCCGCGCGCACCTGCTCACGCCGGCCGCCCTCGACGTCAAGCACTACCTGGTCGCCGAGGAGCGGCTCGAAGCGGAGGTGCACCGCCTGCAGCACGCCATCGCCGAAGTCCATCGCGGCCTGCAGGCGCTGTGGACCGACCTGCCGCGCGATGCGCCGACCGAATTGGGCGCCTTCATCGACGTCCATGCGCTGATCCTGTCGGACCCGATGATTTCGGAAGCGCCGCTCGACATCATCCGCACCCGCCACTACAACGCCGAATGGGCGCTGGTGACCCAGATCGACGAACTGTCGGCGCAGTTCGACGAGATCGAGGACGAGTACCTGCGCGAGCGCAAGGCCGACATCCAGCAGGTCGCCGAGCGCGTGCTGAAGGTGCTGATGGGGACAGCGCTGCTGACGCCGCCGCGCTTGCCGAGCGACGAGTACCAGCCGCAGATGATCGTCATCGCCCACGACATTTCGCCGGCCGACATGCTGCACTTCCGCGACCGCTCCTTCATCGGCTTCGTTACCGACGTCGGCGGCCAGAACTCGCATACGGCGATCGTTGCGCGCAGCCTCGACATCCCGGCCGCGGTCGGCATGTCGCAGGCCTCGCAGCTGATCGAGCAGGACGACTGGGTCATCATCGACGGCGACGCCGGCGTGGTGATCGCCAATCCGAGCCCGCTGGTGCTCGAGCAGTACCGCGCGCGCCAGGTGGCGCTGCTGAAGGCGCGCAAGAAGCTGCTCAAGCTGAAAAAGACGCCGGCCATCACGCGCGACGGCACGCCCATCACGCTGCTGGCCAACATCGAGTTGCCCGAGGACTGCCCGGCGGCGCTGGAGCAGGGCGCCGCCGGCGTCGGCCTGTTCCGCTCCGAGTTCCTGTTCATGGGCCGCGCCGGCCACGCTCACCTGACGCCGAGCGAAGACGAGCAGTTCGAGCAGTACCGCAAGGCGGTGGTGGCGATGAAAGGCCGTCCGGTCGTCATCCGCACCCTCGACATCGGCGCCGACAAGCCGCTCGACCAGAGCGAGCACACCGCGCTCAACCCGGCGCTCGGGCTGCGCGCGATCCGCTATTGCCTGGCCGAGCCGCAGCTGTTCCTGACCCAGTTGCGGGCGATCCTGCGCGCCTCCGCTTTCGGCAAGGTGCGCATGCTGATCCCGATGCTGGCGCACGCGTTCGAGATCGACCAGTCGCTGGCGATGGTGGCGCAAGCCAAAGCGCAGCTGCGCGAGGCAGGCCAGAAATTCGACGACGGTATCGACGTCGGCGCCATGATCGAGATCCCGGCCGCCGCGCTGGCGCTGCCGATGTTCGTCAGGCGGATGGACTTCCTGTCGATCGGCACCAACGATTTAATCCAGTACACGCTGGCGATCGACCGCGTCGATTACGAAGTGGCGCACCTGTACAATCCGCTCCATCCGGCCGTCCTGCAGCTGATCGCCATGACCATCACGGCCGGCAAAAAAGCCGGCATCGACGTTGCCGTCTGCGGTGAGATGGCAGGCGACGTCAAGCTCACCCGCCTGCTGCTGGGCATGGGGCTGCGCGAGTTCTCGATGCACCCGGCGCAGCTGCTGGCGGTGAAACAGGAAATCCTCGGCTGCGACCTGACCACCATCACACCGCAAACCCGCAAGATCCTGCGCTCGATGGAACCGGACGCAATCGCCCTGGCCGTCGAACAGCTGCAGGTGATATAGGGCTCTTAGGGTCTGACCCCGGTGCGTGATCTGGAGCCCGACCCCGGTTTGCCTGCATTTTATTCGTCCCCTTAAATTATTTGCGACCCACATGCCATCCATCGGAATAGTCTCACCGCAAGCAATGCACTTCGCCGAACCGCTGCACCTGCAAAGCGGCGCGCAGCTGGCCGGCTACACGCTGATGTACGAAACCTACGGCGCCCTCAACGCGGACAAGTCGAACGCGGTGCTGGTGTGCCATGCGCTCAACGCCTCGCACCACGTGGCCGGCGTGTACGCCGACGAGCCGAAAAAAGTCGGCTGGTGGGACAACATGGTCGGGCCGGGCAAGCCGCTCGACACCGACCGTTTCTTCGTCATCGGCGTCAACAACCTCGGCTCCTGCTTCGGCTCGACCGGCCCGATGCACGTCAACCCGGCCACCGGCAAGCCGTACGGCGCCGCCTTCCCGGTGGTGACGGTGGAAGACTGGGTGGTGGCGCAGGCGCGCCTGGCCGACGAGCTCGGCATCGTGCAATTCGCCGCGGTGATGGGCGGCTCACTCGGCGGCATGCAGGCGCTGGCCTGGTCGATCATGTATCCGCTGCGGCTGCGCAACTGCGTGGTGATCGCCTCGACGCCCAAGCTCACGGCCCAGAACATCGCCTTCAACGACGTCGCCCGCCAGGCGATTTTGTCCGATCCGGATTACCATGGCGGCGACTTCTACGAGCACGGCGTGGTGCCGAAGAACGGCCTGCGGGTGGCCCGCATGGTTGGCCACATCACGTATTTGTCGGACGACGACATGGCCGAAAAATTCGGCCGCAAGCTGCGCAACGCCGCCGGGAGCAATGACTACAAGTTCGACTTCGGCATCGATTTCGAAATCGAATCCTATCTGCGCTACCAGGGCGACAAGTTCTCCGAATACTTTGACGCCAATACCTACCTCTTGATCACCAAGGCGCTCGACTATTTTGATCCGGCGCGCGCCTGCGACGGCGACCTTGAGCGCGCGCTGGCCGATACCCGGGCCGACTTCTATGTCGCCTCGTTCACCACCGACTGGCGCTTTTCGCCCGAACGCTCGCGCGAGATCGTGCAGGCACTGGTGTGCAACCGGCGCCGCGTATCGTACGCCGAGATCGACGCGCCGCACGGCCACGACGCCTTTTTGCTCGACGACGCGCGCTACATGAACATGGTGCGCGCCTGGTACGGGCGGATCTGGGACGGGCTCGACCAAAAACAGGTGGACCACAGCACAACGGAGCACGCATGAATTTCCAGGAACTGTCCAGCGAGCGTCCCGACCTCGCTTTCATCGCCCACTGGGTGCCGGCCGGATCGCACGTGCTCGACGTTGGCTGTGGCGACGGCGCCATGATGCACTACCTGCAGACCGACAAGGCCTGCAGCGGTTACGGCATCGAGATCGCCGACAATAAACTGCTTGAGTCAGCCCAGCGCGGCATCAACGTCATCCAGCAGGACATGGAAAAAGGCCTCGCCATCTTCGGCGACAATTCCTTCGACACGGTGCTGTGCCTGCAGTCGCTGCAGATGATGCAGCACGTCGAGGCGCTGCTGCGCGATATCGTGCGGGTCGGCGCCGAGGCGATCGTCTCGTTCCCCAACTTCGCCTACTGGCCGCACCGCGTGGCGCTGGCGCGCGGACGCATGCCGGTGTCCAAGACGCTGCCTTACCAGTGGTACGACACGCCCAACGTACGCTGCGCAACCATTTTCGACTTCGAGGAGCTGGCCGCCGAATGCGGCCTCGAAGTGCTCGAGCGCGTGGCGCTGGCCGAAGGCGGCCGGCCGGTCTCGTTCCTGCCCAACCTGCGCGGCAGCCTGGCGGTGTTCCGGCTGCGCAAAAAAGCGCGTCCCGGAGCCTGAACATGACCGCCACCAGCCCCGAGCTTGCCAGCGGTTTTATCGTGGCGGAAACAGGCTGGTTGCTGGACGTTTATCGTGTGCTATATGCTGGCGTTTCCTGCCATGATAACGCTACCTGAAATCGCTCCATGGAACCGACAATGAAAAACTTGAAATGCCTGGTCTTGCTGGTCGCGCTGCTTGGCGGCGCCGGTATCGCGCCGGCCGCCGAGGCGCAGCAAGTGGTGCAGGACGGAATTGAAGTAACCAAACTTTCGCGTTGGCGCCACTTGCAACCGCAAGCCGCGGTCGACCAGCAGGCGTCGCAGCAGTACGCCGGCCTGTTGGCCGAGGCCCAGCAAAACGGCGTGCTGGTGCCGGAAACCCATCCGCAGGTCGTGCGCCTGCGCGCCATTGCCAAGCGCATCATCCCGTTTGCGACCCGCTGGAATCCGGAAGCGGCGCAATGGAAGTGGCAGGTCAACCTGCTCAACTCGAAGCAGGTCAACGCCTTTTGCATGCCGGGCGGGCGTATCGCTTTTTTCACCGGCATCCTCACTTCGCTGAAACTGACCGACGACGAAGTGGCAGCCGTGATGGGCCATGAAATCGCCCACGCGCTGCGCGAGCACGGGCGCGAGCGCGCGGCCAAGTCGACCGCCACCGGGGTCGTCAGCCGCATCATCGGCGCCGGCGTCGCCGCCTATACGGGAATCGACCCGCGGCTGACCGACGTTGCCACCAACGCCCTTGGCCAGATGGTGGTGCTGAAGTTTTCACGCGACGAAGAACGCGAAGCCGACCTGATCGGCCTCGACTTGGCGGCGCGCGCCGGGTTCGACCCGCGTGCCGGCGTCGCGTTGTGGCAGAAGATGGGTGCGCTGAACAAGCGCGCGCCGGTCGAGTTGCTGTCGACCCACCCGGGCGGCCAGGATCGCATCGACCAGATCAACGCCCACATGAACGTGCTGCTGCCGCTGTACGCGCGCAGCCAGGGCGTGAACCCCGCCAGATTGCCGGCCTATCGCACAGCGCAGAACTGAGATGGAACGGCCCCGGATGGGACGGCAAGCGTCTGCCAACGCCGTCGCTGCGCTGCCGATCGTCAACGGTGTGGGTCCGAGCTACCTGTGGCTGCCGCACGGCAGCGGCGGCGCCATGATCGGCTTCCTGATCGCGCAGTTCCCGGCCGTCGGCGAAGCGGCCTGGCGCGACCGCATGGCGCGCGGCCAGGTAGTCGACGGCGCCGGCGCCAGGCTGGCGCCCGACAGCGTGGTGCGCTCCGGCACGCGCATCTGGTACTACCGCGAGCTCGAGGCCGAAACGGCGATTCCGTATCAGGAGCAGGTACTGTTCCAGGATGAGCACCTGGTGGTCGCCGACAAGCCGCACTTCCTGCCGATGGCGCCGGCCGGGCGCTTCTTGCGCGAGACCTTGCTGGTGCGCTTAAAACTCAGGCTGGGCATCGACGACCTGGTGCCGATTCACCGCCTGGATCGCGAAACCGCCGGCGTGGTGCTGTTCTCGTCGAATGTCGCCAGCCGCGGCGCCTACCAGTCGCTGTTCCAGAAACGCCGGGTGTCGAAGGCGTACGAGGCGCTGGCGGCGCCGCTCGAGAACCTGGCCTGGCCGCATGTCCACCGCAGCCTGATGGTCGAAGGCACGCCGTTCTTTCGCATGCGCGAAGTGGCCGGCGCGCCGAATTCGGAAACCAGCATCCAGATGGCCGGCATGCAGGGCGAACTGGCGCTATACCGATTGCAGCCGCACACCGGCCGCAAGCACCAGCTGCGGGTGCACATGGCGTCCCTCGGCGCGCCGATCGCCAACGACGCTTTCTATCCCGATGCGCAGCCGTGCCGGGGCGACGATTTTACGCGCCCGCTGCAGCTGCTGGCGCGTTCGATTGCGTTCACCGATCCCTTGAGCGGAAAAGAGCGCGAGTTTTTCAGCGAACGCCGCCTCGTTTATAGCGAGTAGTCGATGATTAACGGGGCGTGGTCCGAAAACCGCTCGTCCTTGTAGATCGAGACGGTGTGCGCCTGCGACGCGATGCCGGGCGTGGCGACGTGATAGTCGATGCGCCATCCGACGTTCTTGGCGTATGCCTGGCCGCGGTTGCTCCACCAGGTGTACTGCTCTTCGCGCTTGTCGATGCCGCGGTGGACATCGACCAGGCCGACTTCGTCGAACACGCGTGTAAGCCACTGACGCTCTTGCGGAAGAAAACCCGAGTTCTTCTTGTTGCCCTTCCAGTTCTTCAGGTCGATCTCGTTGTGGGCGATGTTCCAGTCGCCGCAGATGACGATTTCGCGGCCTTCGGCTTTCAGTTCCACCAAGTGCGGCAGGAAGCGCTCCATAAAGCGAAACTTGGCTTCCTGGCGTTCCGGCGATGAGGAGCCGGACGGGCAGTAGACCGAGATGACGGTCAGGTTGCCGAAGTCGCAGCGCGTGTAGCGGCCTTCGGCGTCGAATTCGCTGCAGCCGAAACCGATACGCTTGGCGTCCGGCTGCGTGCGGCTGTAGACGCCGGTGCCCGAGTAGCCTTTTTTCTCGGCGTAGTGGAAGTGGCCGTGGTAGCCGCCAGGGGCAAGGAATTCCTCGGTCATGTCGGCTTCCTGGGCTTTCAGTTCCTGCACGCAGATAAAGTCCGCGTCTTGCGCCGCCATCCAGTTGAAAAAGCCTTTTTTATGGGCGGAGCGGATACCGTTGAGGTTGGCGGAAATGATTTTTGGCATGGTTTCAGGGGCAAAAGAAGGAGAGCGATGGCGCTGGCCGTGGCGCCGGATTAAAATACAGCCACATTTCATCACAGACAAACAACAGGGGTTATTGTGCACAATTTGCGGCAACAGTTTATCGCGTTTTCCGTCTCAACGGGGGTGCTGCGCTTTGGCGAATTTACGACCAAGGCGGGGCGCTTGTCGCCGTATTTTTTTAATGCCGGCCTGTTCCACGAAGGCGCCACGCTGGGCCAGCTGGCCCAGTTCTATGCGCAGACCCTGCTCGACGCCAAGGTCGAATTCGACATGCTGTTCGGCCCCGCGTACAAGGGCATCACGCTGGCCAGCGCCACCGCGGTCGCGCTGGCGGGCAAGGGGCACAACACCGCGTTCGCCTTCAACCGCAAGGAAGCGAAGGACCACGGCGAGGGCGGCACCATCGTCGGCGCCAAGCTCGCGGGCAAGGTGGTCATCATCGACGACGTGATTTCGGCCGGCACCTCGGTGCGCGAATCGGTGGACATGATCCGCGCCGCCGGCGCCGAGCCATGCGCGGTGCTGATCGCCCTCGACCGGATGGAGCGCTCCGGCACCGACGGCGCCTTGTCGGCCAGTTCGGCGGTGCAGGAAGTAAGCCGCGAATTCGGCATCCCGGTGATCTCGATCGGTAACCTCGACGACTTGTTCAGCTATTTGTCCGAGGCCGAAGGCGAAGCAGGGGCGGATCCGCAATTGGCGCAATACCGTGAGGCGGTGTCGAGCTACCGCGCACGGTACGGTATCGCGTAAGAGTAATAACGTTTACATTTGAAACGTCGTCCTCGCGCATGCGGGGACCCCATTTCGACGAGCAGAGTTGTCAGCGTTCGGCGATGTTCACCGCCGCTGTCAATGCGCACGCAAATTGGATCCCCGCGTGCGCGAGGATGACGTCACCTTGTGCGTCGGGCGTGGTAAGAGTTGACGTTTAACCCGCCAGCTTCTTCTTCAACAGTTCCGTCAACTGCGCCGGATTGGCCTTGCCCTTCGAGGCCTTCATCGCCTGGCCGATCAGCGCGTTGATCGCCGCCTCTTTGCCGGCGCGGTACTGCTCGACCGACTTGGCATTTGCCGCCAGCACCTCGTCGACAATGGACGCCAAAGCGCCGCTGTCCGAAATCTGGCGTAATCCCTTCTGATCGATGATCAGGTCGGCGATTTTTTCATCCGTCGACTTCGCTTCCCACATCGCCGCGAACACTTCTTTGGCGATCTTGTTCGAAATCGTGCCGTCGGCGATCCGCACCAGCAGCAGCGCCAGTTGCGACGCTTCGACGGGAGCGTGTGCGATGTCGACGTTTTCGCGGTTTAAAGTCGAGGCGACGTCGCCCATCAGCCAGTTGGCCGCCATTTTGCCGTTCTGCTTGCCGGCGATCGCCACCACCGCTTCGAAATACGCCGCCATCTGGTGCGATTGCGTCAATATCAGCGCATCGTATTCGGCCAGGCCGTAGTCGGCAGCGAAGCGGATGCGCATGGCCGCCGGCAGTTCCGGCATGTCGGCTTTTATACGCGCGATCCAGTCAGGCGAAATGGTCAAAGGCGGCAGGTCCGGATCCGGGAAGTAGCGGTAGTCCTGGGCGTCTTCCTTGGTGCGCATGGCGCGCGTTTCCTTGCGGTCCGGATCCCAAAGACGGGTCGCCTGCACCACCTTGCCGCCGTCCTCGATCAGTTCGATCTGGCGCCGCACTTCGTAATGCACGGCTTCCTCGATGAAGCGGAACGAGTTCAGGTTCTTGATTTCGCAGCGGGTGCCCAATTCGGTTGTGCCGAGCGGGCGTACCGAGACGTTGACGTCGCAGCGAAACGAGCCTTCCTGCATGTTGCCGTCGCAAATGCCCAGCCACACTACCAGCGAGTGCAGCGCTTTGGCGTAGGCGACCGCTTCGGCGGCGCTGCGCATTTCCGGCTCGGAGACGATTTCGAGCAGCGGCGTGCCGGCCCGGTTCAAGTCGATGCCGGTCATGCCGGCATAGTCTTCGTGCAGCGACTTGCCGGCGTCTTCCTCGAGGTGGGCACGGGTCAGGTGAATGGTGCGGGTTTCAAACTTGCCGTCTTTTTCGAAGCCGAAACTGACCTGGCCGCCGATCACCACCGGATCGGCGAACTGGCTGATCTGGTAGCCCTTGGGCAGGTCGGGATAAAAATAGTTCTTGCGCGCGAAAACCGAGTGCGGCGCGATGTGCGCGTTGACCGCCAGGCCGAAGCGGATCGCGCGTTCGACCGCGCCTTTGTTCATCACCGGCAGCACACCGGGCAGCGCCAGGTCGACCGGGCTGGACTGGGTGTTCGGCTCGGCGCCGAAGCGGATCGCGCTGCCGCTGAAGATTTTCGAATTGGTCGTGAGCTGCACGTGGTTCTCAAGACCGATGACGACTTCCCATTGCATAGTGTTCTCTCTTTTCTGCTGGCCGGCTCAAGCGCCGGCTGGCGTGCGGGTGTGCCAGTCGGTGACTTGCTGGTACTGGTGGGCGATGCCGAGCAGTTTCGCTTCCGCAAAATAATTGCCGATGATCTGCAGTCCGACCGGGCGCTTGCCGTTCTTTTCGCCCTGGCCGAAGCCGCACGGGATCGACATGCCGGGCAGTCCCGCCAGGCTGGTCGACAAGGTAAAGATGTCGGCCAGGTAGGCGGCAACCGGGTCATCGGTTTTTTCGCCCAGGTCCCAGGCAACCGTCGGCGCGACCGGTCCCATGATGACGTCGCAGGTGTTGCCCAGCGCGGCCTGGAAGTCGTCGGCGATCAGGCGCCGGATTTTTTGCGCCTTCACATAGTAGGCGTCGTAATAGCCGTGGCACAGCACGTAGGTGCCGACCATGATGCGGCGCTGGACTTCGCGCCCGAAACCTTCGGCGCGCGATTTTTTGTACATGTCCGACAGGTCCTTGTACTCGGCCGCGCGGTGGCCGTAGCGCACGCCGTCGAAGCGCGCCAGGTTCGACGACGCCTCGGCCGGCGCGATGATGTAGTAGACCGGAATCGACAGCGCCGTTTTCGGCAGCGAAATGTCGACCAGCGTGGCACCGAGCTTGATGAACTGATCGAGGGCGGCGCGCACCGCTTGTTCCACATCGCTCGCCAAACCCTCGCCGAAATACTCTTTCGGCACGCCGATGCGCAGGCCCGCCAGCGGCGAGTCGAGCTCGCGCGTAAAATCTTCGCGCACGTTGCCTTGGGCGGGGCTCAAGCAGGTCGAGTCGCGCTCGTCGAAGCCGACCATTTCGTTGAGCAGCATGGCGCAGTCTTCGGCCGTCTTTGCCATCGGGCCGCCCTGGTCGAGCGAAGAGGCGAACGCGATCATGCCGAAGCGCGACACGCGGCCATAGGTCGGCTTGATGCCGGTGACGCCGCAGAACGAGGCGGGCTGGCGGATCGAGCCGCCGGTGTCGGTGGCGGTAGCGGCCGGCGCCAGGCGGGCGGCGATCGCCGCCGCCGAGCCGCCCGACGAGCCGCCCGGCACCGCCAGCTTGTCCCACGGGTTCAGGACGGCGCCGAAAGCCGAATTCTGATTCGACGAGCCCATCGCGAATTCGTCGCAATTGAGTTTGCCGACGGTGACCATGCCGGCCTGCTCGAAGCGCGCGACGACGGTGGCGTTGAAAGGACTGGTGTAATTGGCCAGCATTTTCGAGCCGGCTGTCGAACGCCAGCCTTCGGTGACAAAGATGTCTTTGTGGGCGATCGGGATGCCGGTCAGGGGACCGGCGGTGCCGGCTTTGATGCGGGCGTCGGCGGCGCCGGCCTGCGCCAGCGACAGCGCCGGATCGATATGCAGGAAGGCGTTCAGGTCGCTGGCCTGGGCGCGCTGCAGGAAGTGGCCGGTCAGTTCAACGGCGGACAGCTGTTTCGCGTGCAGCAGCGCGGACAGCTCTTTGATTGTTTTAGTATGCATGGTTCGATGGTGAGATTCGTGGAGTATCGCTTGCCCGATCGCTTATTCAATTACTGACGTGATCACTTATTCAATCACCTATTCGATCACTTTTGGCACCAGGTACAGGCCATCCTGGGTTTTCGGCGCCGGAGCCTGGTAGGCTTCGCGCCGGTTTTCTTCGGTAACGACGTCCTCGCGCAGGCGCAGCGGCAATTCGCCGAGCCAGGCGGCGAGCGGTTGTGACAGCGGCGCTACGCCGTCGGTATCGATTGCCTGCATCTGCTCGGCCAGCGCAAAGATGCCATTGAGTTCACCCAAGGCAATCTCGGCATGCGCTTCGTCCATGTCGAGTTGAGCCAGGTGGGCAATCCGTTTTACGTCTGAAAGGGTCAGGGACATGGCAGGTAGCGCGGTGAGAGCCGCGTTCAAATAGTTGAAAATATTAACGAAGTTTATATAACGCCGCGTTAAAAGGCCGTAAAACCTTGTCAATACCGCCGAATTGGCAGAGCATAACGAGATGCAATTGAAAGGCTTGTAGGCATTTAATCGACAAATTATAAGGTAGAATGACGGGCTAATGCGTTGACGGCGCTGAAAACGAGCTGCCGCAGCATATAAAACACCCCGCCGCCGCCTGCGGTTTCAACCGTGGCGCGAGTTGCCGCTGTACATTATTAATGCTTAGGCGCACACCGTTGCGCATCAGGACACACATGTTTGGTTTTTTACGTAGCTATTTTTCGAAC
Source organism: Massilia psychrophila (assembly GCF_002760665.1). GTDB lineage: Bacteria > Pseudomonadota > Gammaproteobacteria > Burkholderiales > Burkholderiaceae_D > JAFCUW01. The sequence continues at coordinate 20,456 of NZ_PDOB01000011.1, forward strand.
GATTTGGCGATCGACCTGGGTACGGCGAATACCTTGATTTATGTACGCGGCCTGGGTATCGTGCTCGACGAGCCGTCGGTCGTGGCGATCCGCCAAGAAGGCGGCCCGAACGGCAAGAAGACAATCCAGGCAGTCGGCAAGGAAGCCAAGCAGATGTTGGGCAAAGTGCCGGGCAATATCGAGGCGATCCGGCCGATGAAGGACGGCGTGATCGCCGACTTCACCGTCACCGAGCAGATGCTCAAGCAGTTTATCCGCATGGTGCACGACTCGAAGTTTTTCCGGCCATCGCCGCGCATCATCATTTGCGTGCCGTGCGGCTCGACCCAGGTCGAGCGCCGTGCAATCCGCGAATCGGCGCTCGGCGCCGGCGCCTCCCAGGTCTACCTGATCGAAGAGCCGATGGCCGCGGCGATCGGCGCTGGCCTGCCGGTGTCGGAGGCGACCGGCTCGATGGTCGTCGACATCGGTGGCGGCACCACTGAAGTGGGCATCATCTCGCTCGGCGGCATGGTCTACAAGGGGTCGGTGCGCGTCGGCGGCGACAAGTTCGATGAAGCGATCGTCAACTACATCCGCCGCAATTACGGCATGCTGATCGGCGAGCAGACGGCCGAAGCGATCAAGAAGGCCATCGGTTCGGCGTTTCCGGGTTCGGAAGTGAAGGAAATGGAAGTCAAGGGCCGCAACCTGTCCGAAGGCATTCCGCGCTCGTTCACCATCTCGTCCAATGAAATCCTCGAAGCGCTGACCGACCCGCTCAACAACATCGTCTCGGCGGTGAAAAACGCGCTCGAGCAGACGCCGCCGGAACTGGGCGCGGACATTGCCGAAAAAGGCATGATGCTGACCGGCGGCGGCGCCTTGCTGCGCGACCTGGACCGTTTGCTGATGGAAGAAACCGGCCTGCCGGTGCTGGTCGCCGAAGATCCTCTCACCTGCGTGGTGCGCGGCTCGGGCATGGCGCTCGAGCGCATGGACAAGCTCGGATCGATCTTCTCATACGAGTAAAACGCGGTTCCGGTCTGGCCTTGCAGGACTTGCGTTCTTCAAGACGTCGGGCTTTGATGCCGCCCCGCGCTGTCATTATTGGAAGTCATGGAATACAGTCCTCCGCCGCTCTTCAAGCAAGGCGCTCCGGCCCGGGTCAAGGTGACGGTTTTCGCATTCATTTCGATCGCTCTCCTGATGATGGATGCGCGCCTGCACATGCTGGCCACGCTGCGCCAGGGTGCCGCCACTGTGCTGTACCCGCTGCAGATGGCCGCGCTGCTGCCGCGCGACGCACTGGCCAACATGGGCAACTACTTCTCGACCGTGTCGGTGCTGCAGAAGAAGGTGCGCGAACTGGAAAGCCAGCAGGCCATCGCCGCCCGCTCGATGCAGCAGGCCCAGCTCCAGATGGCCGAAAACGTCCAGTTGCGCAAACTGATGGGCGCGCGCGAGCACCTGCCGGTCAAGTCGATGATGAGCGAGATCCTGTACGAGGCGCGCGATCCGTCGACCCGCAAGGTGGTGCTCGACCGTGGCCTGCGCCAGGGCGTAGCGCTCGGCCTGCCGGTGATCGACAACGCCGGCGTGGTCGGCCAGGTCACCCGCGTGTTCCCGTTCACCGCGGAAGTGACGCTGCTGACCGACAAGGAGCAGGCAATCCCGGTGCAGGTGCTGCGCAACGGCCTGCGCAGCGTGGCCTATGGCCGCGGCCAATCCGGCCTGCTCGACCTGCGCTTCATGGCGCCGAACGCCGATATCTTGGTTGGCGACGTGCTGATCACCTCCGGCATGGACGGCGTCTATCCCGCCGGGCTGGCGGTGGCCAAGGTGGTGCAGGTCGAAAGCAGTGCCACCGGCGCATTCGGGCGCGTGGTGTGCCAGCCGCTGGCCGGCATCGACCGCAACCGCCAGCTGCTGATTTTGATGTCGGCGCCGGACGTGCTGCCGCGCCCCGCCGAAGAGCCGCCGAAGGCTCTCGGCAAGAAGCATGGACTGCCGAAGATGGCGCCGCTTAATCTGCCGAAGCTGGCGCCGCCAGTGACAGCCAATGCGCCGGCCAAGCCGGCCGCAGCCGCGCCGGCCCCGGTCGCCAACCAGGGAGCTGCCCGATGAACCGCCCGCATTACATCTTGCAGCCGGTCAGCCCGCTGTTCATCACGCTCAGCCTGACCGGCGCCTTCATGCTCAATCTGCTGCCGTGGGGCCGCTGGATCGGCGCCCCCGATTTCGTCGCCCTGGTGCTGGTCTTCTGGGGTATTCACCAGCCGCGCAAGGTCGGCATCGGGATCGCTTTTTTCATGGGCCTGATGATGGATGTGCACGACTCGACCTTGCTTGGCGAGAACGCGCTGGCCTACACCATGCTGTCCTACCTGGCGATCATGATTCACCGTCGGGTGCTGTGGTTCCCGGTGATGACGCAGGCGGTCCACGTTTTCCCGCTGCTGGTGTTCACCCAGGCGATCCAGGTGCTGGTGCGCTTCATCGTTTCCGGCCGCTTCCCCGGCTGGCTGCATTTCATCGAGAGCTTTGTCGCCATCGCGCTGTGGCCGGCGATCACCTGGCTGCTGCTGGCGCCGCAGCGGCGCGCCGTCGACCGCGACCATACACGGCCGATCTGATGCGACGGCGTACGCAATGACTGAATTACACAACAACGATCGCGAGATCCATCTTTTCCGGGTGCGCGTCACGGCGCTGTTCGCGCTGGTGTTCGTGTGCTTTGCAATCCTGGTGGGGCGCGTGGTCTGGCTGCAGGTCATCAAGCACGACGACTACGCCGCGCTGGCCGAGGACAATCGGCTGGCAATCGTGCCGATCGTGCCCAATCGCGGCTTGATCCTCGACCGCCACGGCGTCGTCCTGGCGCGTAACTTCTCGGCCTATACGCTGGAAATCACGCCATCGAAGCTGCGCAACACGCTCGACTCGGTGATCGACGAATTGGCCACGCTGGTCGTCATCGAGCCGAAGGACCGCAAGCGCTTTCGCACCCTGATGGCCGAATCGAAAAACTTCGAGGGCGTGCCATTGCGCACCCGCCTGACGGACGATGAAGTGGCGCGCTTCACCGCCCAGCGCTTCCGCTTCCCCGGGGTGGACGTGCAGGCGCGCCTGTTCCGCCAGTACCCGCTGGGCGAAACGGCCGCGCACGTGATCGGCTTCATCGGCCGCATCAACCAGGGCGAGGCGCGCGCGCTCGAAGACGGTGCCGACGCCACCAATTACCGCGGTACCGACCATATCGGCAAGGAGGGCGTGGAGAAAAGCTACGAGAAACTGCTGCACGGCGTGACCGGCTACGAGAAGGTCATCAAGACCGCCGGCGGGCGTGCGGTAAGCACCCTGTCGCGCACGGAAGCGACGCCCGGCAGCAACCTGGTGCTGTCGATCGACATCGAACTGCAAAAAATCCTGGAAGAAGCGTTCGACGACTTCCGTGGCGCGCTGGTGGCGATCGAGCCGGAGACCGGCGACGTGCTGGCCTACGTGTCGCGCCCGGGCTTCGATCCGAACCTGTTCGTCGACGGCATCGACAGCCAGAGCTGGAACGAACTCAATACCTCGCTCGACCGTCCGATGCTGAACCGCCCCTTGCAAGGTACCTATCCGCCCGGTTCGACCTTCAAGCCGTTCATGGCGCTGGCCGCCCTGGAGAAGGGTTTCCGCACGCCGTCGCAGGCGATCCACGACGTCGGCTCGTTCAGCCTGGGGAACTACCGCTGGATGGACGACAAGTTGGGCGGGCACGGCACGGTCGACATGTACAAGTCGCTCGTCATTTCGTGCAATACCTACTACTACCAGCTCGGGCACGAGATGGGCATCGACCATATCCACGATTTTCTGGAGCCGTTCGGCTTCGGGCGCCTGACCGGGATCGACCTCGATCACGAAAAAATCGGCGTGCTGCCGTCGAAGCAGTGGAAGCGCCAGCGGTTCGCCAAAAACAAGGCGGCGCAGGCCTGGCAGAAGGGCGACAACGTCAACATCGGCATCGGCCAGGGTTACAACAGTTATACCATCCTGCAATTGGCGCATGCGGTGTCGACGCTGGCCAACAACGGCGTGGTGATGCGGCCGCACCTGGTCAAGCTGGTGGAAGACGGCAGCACGCGCGTACGCACCCCGACGGTGGCGAAAGAGAGTTTCCGGATTCCGCTGAAGCAGGAAAACATTGACTTCATCAAGAGCGCAATGGTCGGCGTGACGCAGGAAGGCACCGGCCGCCTGGCGTTCGCCAACGCCGCCTACTCCGCGGGCGGCAAGACCGGCACGTCGCAAACCGTGGGCTTGAAGCGCGGCGAAAAATACAATGCCAAGACGATGGGCGAGCGATTGCGCGACAACTCGCTGTACGTGGCGTTCGCGCCGGCCGACAAACCAAAGATCGCGCTGGCGCTGATCGTTGAAAACGCCGGCTTCGGCGCCGCCTACGCCGCGCCGATCGCGCGCAAGGCGCTCGACTACTACCTGACCGGCAAACGGCCGGCGCCGAAGGCCGGCGCCAAGCCGGTACCGGTCGAGGTCGAAGAAGTGCCGGCCGTGCCGGCGCCGTTCCAGCCGGGCGCCGAACCGCCGGCGAAGGACTGACCGATGCGTATCAACGAACGACGCTCCCTGTGGCGGCGCATGAAGCCGCACCTGCTGGTGTTCGACGCGCCGCTGGCGATGATCCTGTTCCTGCTGCTGGCCACCAGCATGATCACGATGTACTCGGCCGGTATCGAATACCCCGGGCGGCTGGAAAGCCAGGTGCGCAACACGATGGTGGCCTTCATCGTGATGTGGGCAGCCGCGCTGGTGCCGCCGCAGACGCTGATGCGTCTCGCGGTACCGATCTATACGGCCGGCGTGGCGCTGCTGGTGGCGGTGTTCCTGTTCGGCATCGTCAAGAAGGGCGCGCGCCGCTGGCTGTATATCGGCTTCGACATCCAGCCATCCGAAATCATGAAGATCGCCATGCCGCTGATGCTGGCCTGGTACTTCCACCAGAAGGCCGGCATGGTGCGCTGGCATTCGTTCGTCGTCGCCGCGCTACTGCTGGCGGTGCCGGTCGGCCTGATCCAGCTGCAGCCGGACCTGGGTACCTCGCTGCTGGTGCTGTCCGCCGGGCTGTACGTGATCTTCCTGGCCGGGCTGTCGTGGAAAGCGCTGCTGGGCCTGTTCATCGCCGGCGCGGCGTCGTTGCCGGTGGCCTGGTCGCTGATGCACGATTACCAGCGCGACCGCGTGCTGACGCTGATCGATCCCACCAAGGACCCGCTGGGCAAGGGCTTCCACATCATCCAGTCGGTCATTGCGATCGGCTCAGGCGGCATTGCCGGCAAAGGGCTGCTGAAGGGAACCCAGTCGCACCTCGAGTTCGTGCCGGAGCACACGACCGACTTCATCTTCTCGATCTACGCCGAGGAATTCGGCCTGATCGGGATCCTCGGCCTGATTTTGATCTACCTGCTGCTGATCGGACGCGGCCTGATGATCGCCGCGAATGCGCCGACCCTGTTCGCGCGCCTGCTGGCCGGCGCCATTACGATGATCTTCTTTACCTATGCCTTCGTCAACATGGGCATGGTCAGCGGCATCTTGCCGGTGGTCGGGGTGCCGCTGCCGTTCATGAGCTATGGCGGTACCGCATTCGTCACCCTCGGGCTGGGGGCAGGTATCCTGATGAGCATCCAGCGTCACCGCAAGCTGGTGCGGACTTGACGCCGCGCAGGATTGAAGCGCTGGCGGCGGCGCTGCTGCTGCTGCTGGCCGGCTGCGGCGGCCCCAGGCCGAAAGCGGACGCGCCGGCGCTGGTCAACAAGGGGGCGCCGCATCCGAAGTCCGACCCGAATTTGCAGGTGATGCCGGCGGCCGGTTCCGGGCGCGGCGGCTACTACATGGACGACGGCCCTGGCGAGCATCCGCCCGCCAACCTGAGCGACGTGCCCGACGCGGTGGTGAAAGCCGAGCCGCTGTCGAGGTACGCCAACCGGCCGTATGCCGTGTTCGGCAAGACCTATAAACCGATGCCGGCCGATGCGTCGCTGGTCCAGCGCGGCATTGCCAGCTGGTACGGTAAAAAATTCCACGGCCAGCGCACCTCGTCCGGCGAACTGTACGACATGTACAAGATGACCGCGGCCCATCCGATCTTGCCGATCCCGTCGTATGCGCGCATCACCAGCGTCTCCGGCGGGCAGTCGGTGATCGTGCGGATCAACGACCGCGGCCCGTTTCATTCGAGCCGCATCGTCGACGTGTCGTACACGGCGGCGTTGAAACTGGGCCTGCTCGCCAAAGGCAGCCATGAGGTCGAGCTCGAACTGCTGGTGCCGGGCCAGCTTGCGCGCAGCGCCGGCGCCATGCGCACTGCGCCGCTGGAAGACCCGCCCGAGATGGCGGCGCTGATGCTCGAGGAGCGCACCAGGCTCGACAGCGAGGCGCGCGTTGAATTGGCAAAAGGCGTGGCAACAAGCGTGACAACAAGCGCCGCAACAACTGCGGCCGAGCCGCCGCGCAAGTCGCTGTCGGACGGCTTTTACTTGCAGCTGGGCGCCTACAGCCGCGCCGACAAAGCGGGCCAGGTGCGCGAGCGCTTGCTCGCATCAAGCGCGATGAAGATCATCGAGGTGGTGCAGTCGGGCGCCGTGCACCGCCTGTACGGCGGCCCGTTCCGCAGCCGCGACGAAGCGCAGCAAGCCGGCCGCGCGCTGCCGCCGGCGCTGGCGATCAAGCCGATCGTGGTGCGCCGCACTGCCGACTGACCGGACCCGCCAACCGCTTATTCGCAATCGCCCATTTCCACGCCGGCAAACGGCCCGGTGATGGCGTCGATTTTTGCCCTGGTGGCGGCGTCGACCCCGCTGAACCGGAACGCCAGTTTGCTCGGCTGCGCACCGCGCGCCACCAGCCGGGCGCCGTGCACGCCTTGCTTGCCGAGCGTGGCCAGCAAGCTCCGGGCCGCCGTTTCCGACTTGAACACGCCCAGCGAAATCCCCCATTTGAGCGCCGAGTTGTCGGACACGATGAAGTGATCGGTGACGCCGAGTTTTTTCAGTTCGCCGGCCTTGCGCTCGGCCGCTTCCTTGCTGCCCTGCGGCGCAATGAAAACGATGTGGCTGGTGGCTTCGCTCTTGGCGAGGCCGTGACGGCTCTGGCGCTCGCCCAGCTGCAGCGGTGCGAGCTTCGCTTCGAAGCGGCGCGCCTGGGCTGCCGAGAAACTGCCTGCTTCGATGCAGGCGAAGATGGCTGGCGCGGGCGTCGCCGCCTCGGCCAGCGGCGTGGTGTTGGCACTGGCGGCTGGTGCCGGCACAGGTGGCGCCACCAGCCGCAGCTTGTCGGTGCTGAGCTGGTTTCTCAGCCGCGCCGGTTCGTGCTCGTTGCCGTTGTAATTGCCGAGCAAGCCCTGGCTGTAGGCGAACAGCAAGCCGTTCAGGCACAGCAGGGACCAGAAGATAAATTTCAGCACAGGCTGTTTCCTATTTGACGGCGGCGGCGTGCAGGCCGACCAGCACGATGTTGTCGATCATCCGGTATGGCGTCGACAACGCCTGCGCGATATAGCGCGCGGCGCCGCCGGACAGCACGCACAAACTGGGGCCGAGCAGGCCGCAGGCGCGCTCGATGGCGCCGGCCTGGGCCGACAGGCAGCCGGACAGGATCGCGTCGTCGGTATTGTCGGCAAAGCCGGCCGCGGTGGCGCCGCTGGCGACGATCATCGGCAGCTGCGCCGTGTTGCGCGCCAGCGAAGCGGCCATCAGGCCCAGGCCCGGCAAGATCATCCCGCCGATGAAGTCGCCCTTCAGGTTCAAGGCGTCGATGGTGGTGGCGGTGCCGCAGGTGGCGACCACCAGCGCCCTGTCCGGCTCCAGCGCGCGCGCGCCGATCGCCGCGGCGAAACGGTCGCAGCCCAACTGCCCCGGGTTACGGTAGCCGTTGCGTACCCCGGCCATTTCAAACACGGACGCGAACCAGGTAACGTCGACCGCCGGTATCATCAGCTGCAGCTGGTCGCGCACCTTGGCCCCCGCCACGTTGGAGACAATGGCGCGCGTCACGCCGGCGTGGCGCCAGCTGGCCGGCAAGTAATTGAGTTCGGCGTGGGTGACGGCGCCGGAGTCGGACCACTGGCCGAGCGGGACGTCGTCGGCCGCCAGTGCCCATTTGATGCGGGTGTTGCCGGCGTCGATCAGCAGCAGCATGTCAGTTACCCCCCGCAGTTGTCGGTAAGCCTGAGCGAAACGTCGCCGGACAGCACCGCCACGCGCCCGTCAACGGTGTCGAGCAGCAGGCGCCCGCTGTCGTCGACACCAAGCGCCACGCCTTGCTGCAAGACGGTACCGGCGTCGATGATGTCCACCTGCTGGCCGCGCCAGGCGTGCAATCGGTTCCAGCGCTCGCGAAAGGCGCCAAAGCCGGCGGCCTCGAATTGTTCGATAGCGATCGCCAGCGTGCTCAACAGCGCTGCCATCAAGACGTCGCGCTCCATGCGGGCCAGCCATGGCGCGGTGGCGACGGCGCGGCCAATGCGTTGCTCCATTTCTTCCGGCATCAAGAGATTCAAACCGATGCCGATCACCGCCCAGGTACCGCCATCGGTGGCGCGGCGCGTTTCGATCAGGATGCCGGCCAGCTTGGCGCCGTCTTTCAGTACGTCGTTTGGCCACTTCAGCCGCACCGGCACGCCTTGCGCGGCCACCGCTTCGGCCAGCGCTACCCCTAGCGCCAGCGGCAGGCCAAGCAGGCGTTGCGGCGAACCGGAAAATTTCCACGCCAGCGAAAACGTCAGCGAGGCGTCGGCGGCCGACAGCCAGCTGCGTCCGGCCCGGCCGCGGCCGGCGCTCTGGTGCAGAGCGACGAGCAGGGTGGGGCGCGCCAGGTCGAGGGCGCGCGCCAGCAGGTCGGCGTTGGTCGAGCCGGTGTGGGCGACGACCTCGACGTCGACAGCGCCGCCGCACATGCTGAGCGCGGCGATCCGGCTGGCGTTCATGGCACCAATCCGGCTTGGTCGGCTTGGTTGACTTTACGCGGCTTCCTGCGCGCCGCCGCGACCGCCAGGTCGTAGAGGCCGTTCGGCAGCGCGCGCAGTAGCGTGGCGACGACTCCCATCTGCCACGGGATGACCCGGTAGCTGGCGCCGGCGGCGATGGCGGCGGCCGCCTTGCGGGCAAAGCACCCGGCCGGCATCAGGAACGGCATCGGGTACGGGTTCCCCTGCGTCATCGGGGTGTCGATGTAGCCGGGAGCGAGGGTGACGACGCGGATGGCGTGCGGTTTCATCTCGACCCGCAGCGCTTCGCAGTAGCAGAGCACTGCCGCCTTCGAAGCGCTGTAGGCGCCGGCGCCGGGCAGGCCGCGGATCCCCGCCACGCTGGCGATGCCGACCAGGGTCGGCGCGTGGGGCTGGGGCCCCCCGGCGCCTCGGGTGCGTGCAGCCTTCATGCCGGCGATGAACGGCGCGAAGGTGGCGACGGTGGCGGTCACGTTGGTGGCAAAAATGGTCTCGAACATGGCCAGGTCATCCGATTCTTCGGTCAGCGTGCCATGCGACACGCCGGCATTGGCGATGACGATATCGGCGCCGCCCGTGCAGGCGATGAAGTCGGCGCAGGCGGCAGCCAGGGCCGCGTGGTCGAGGACGTCGACGGCGTAGACCTTGTGACTGCCGGCGCCAGGCAGGCTGGCGGCAAGCGCATCGAGGGCGTCGCGGCGGCGCGCCAGCAGACCCAAAGTGGCGCCCTGGGCGGCGTATTCGCGCGCCAGTGCGGCGCCAATGCCGCTCGAGGCGCCCGTGATGAAAACGCGGTTCATGGCGCGTGCGCTGGCAAGGTGTGCATGCCTACTTTTTTTCCGCTTTCGCTTTCGCGACCAAAAAATCCATGACGTCGAGGGCCGACTGCTGCAGCTGCGCTTCGGTTTGCGTGGTTTGCGGCCCCGGCGCGGCTTCGCCGGCCTGGGTCGGCGACGTCATGAATCGCCCGCCGACGGCGACCGTCGGCCACGAGTCGATGCGGTAATCGGCCATCATGCGCTCGGCGCGGCGCACCTTGGCCTGCACGCCGAACGAGTTGTAGGCGTCGATGAATTTGGCGCGGTCGATGCCGGCCGCGGCGGCCCAGTCGAACACTTCCTTGTCGCTGGCCAGGCGCAGCCGCTGGACGTGCATGGCGTCGAAGGCCTTGACATGATATTGCTCGAGCAGGCCAAGCGCTTCGAGCGTGTAGAACAGCTTTTGCTGCGGCAGCACGCCCGGTCCGCGCGAGACGTGCACCCGCTTGAAGACGATATTGTCGCCCTGTTTCTTGACCCACGCCGCCAGCCGCGGCTCGAAGCGCTCGCAGTGCGGGCAGTAATAAGCGAAGAATTCGGTCACTTCGACCTTGTTGCCGGCGTCGGTGTTCTGGACCTCGGGCAGGGTCAGGTACTGCACGCCGTTTTGCGGGGCGGCGGCCGCCGCGTTAGCGCACCAACCGAAACCGATGGCGGCGGCGCACAGCAGGGTAGAAATGAAACGCATGGGTGGCTCCTGGCTTGTTTTTGCTCGGCTATTTTTGATTGCGCACGATCGCCACGTCGATGCCGCTGTCGACCAGCTTGGCGCGCGCGCGGGTCATCGCTTCGACCTGGCTGTACGGCCCGATCCGGACCCGGTGCAAGGTGCCGGCGTCGCTGATGCGGTCGCTGATGGCCGCCTCGAAGCCGAGCAGGGCCAGCTTGGCGCGGGTGTTTTCGGCGTCCGTCATCTCGCGGAAGGCGCCGGCCTGCAGGAAGTAGATGACCTTGTCGTCTCCACTCGCGTCCGCTTTCGGCGCCTGCTGCAACTGCGTCCGCGCCAGTTCATGCGCGGGGGCGGCTTCGGCGGCCGGCGCCGCGTGCTTTCTGGCCTCGGTCTTGACGTCGGCCGGGTCCTTCATGTTGGCGATCACGGCGGCAAGCGGATCGGCGGCGGGCGCTGGCGCGGCTGGCACGGCTGGCTTGGGCTTGTCGGTGAAATGCTTGTTCGCTTCGCGCGCCGCGTCCTTGCTGCTGTAAAGCGGCGTGTTCGGGTCCGACGCCTGGCCTGCAGTCGGCTCGGCCAGCTTGCCGGACTTGGCCGCCTTGTCGGTGAAGGGCGTTGCGCCTTTGGTGATCGCCAGCGCGACCGCCACTGCGATGGCCAGGCCGACAATCAGGCCGATGATCATACCGGTCAGGGTATTGCCTTGCTGGCGCAGGCGCGCTGCGATTCGGGGTGTATGGTGCATTGGTGCCTTCAGGGTTGACATTCCGGTGGGGATGCTCGAGGCGGCTTACATCTTGTTTGGCGCCGACACGCCGATCAGCGCCAGGCCGTTGCGCAGCACCTGGCGGGTGGCGGCCATCAGCGCCAGACGAGCCATCTTGGTCGCTTCGTCGTCGACCAGCACGCGCTCGGCGTTGTAGTAGCCATGCAGTTCGCCGGCCAATTCTCGCAGGTAGAACGCGACCTGGTGCGGACCCAGTTCGCCCAGGGCGCGCTCGAGCGCTTCCGGGTAGTGCGCCAGCGTCGCCAGCAGTGTCGCTTCGCGCGGGGCCGTCAGTGGTGCCAGGTCGACGCCATTCAGCACCGATTCGTCACCGCCCCATTGCGCCAGCACCGAGCAGATGCGCGCGTGCGCGTACTGCACGTAATACACCGGGTTTTCGTCCGAGTGCTTGAGCGCGACGTCGACGTCGAACACGAACTCGGTGTCGGCCTTGCGCGAAATGAGGAAAAAGCGCACCGCGTCGCGGCCGCGGATGGCGTCGCCGTCGCCGGACCATTCGATCAGGTCGCGCACCGTGACGTAGGAGCCGGCGCGCTTGGAGATCTTCACTTCCGCGCCGTCTTTCATGACGGTGACCATCTTGTGCAGCACGTAGTCCGGATAACCCTGCGGAATGCCGACGCCGAGCGCCTGCAGGCCGCCGCGCACGCGCGCGATGGTGCCGTGGTGGTCGCTGCCCTGGATGTTGATGGCCTGGACGAAGCCGCGCTGCCATTTGACCAGGTGGTAGGCGACGTCGGGCACGAAATAGGTATACGTGCCGTCGGATTTTTTCATCACCCGGTCCTTGTCGTCGCCGTACTCGGTGGTGCGCAGCCACAGCGCGCCGCCGTCTTCGAACGTCTTGCCGGCCGCGACGAGCGCATCGACGGCCTTGTGCACCTTGCCGTCAAGGTACAGCGACGACTCGAGAAAGTAGTTGTCGAACTCGACGCCGAACGCCTGCATGTCGATGTCCTGCTCGTTGCGCAGATACGTCACGGCAAAAGCGCGGATCGACTCGATGTCGTCGATGTCGGTGCTGGCGGTGGCCGGCTGGCCGTCGCTGGCGCAGACCGTGTTGCCGGCCTTGAAGTCAGCGGCGATGTCGGCGATGTAGTCGCCGTTGTAGGCCGATTCCGGCCACTGTTGATCGCCCGGCGCGTAGCCTTTCAGGCGCGCTTGCACCGAGGCGGCCAAGGTGGCGATCTGCACCCCGGCGTCGTTGTAATAGAACTCGCGCGTGACAGCGTAGCCTTGCGACTCGAACAGCGACGACAGCGCGTCGCCGAGGGCGGCCTGGCGGCCGTGGCCGACGTGCAGCGGGCCGGTCGGATTGGCCGAGACGAATTCGATGACGACCTTCTTGCCGGCGCCGACGCTGCTGCGGCCATACTGCGCGCCCTGCGCCAGGATGGTGTGCGTCACCGCCTGCTTGGCGCTGGCGGCCACGCGCAGGTTGATGAAGCCGGGACCGGCGACGTCGGCCGCTTCGATCAGGCCTTTTGCTGCCGGGTCGGCCAGCAGTGCGCTGACGATGTTGGTGGCCAGTTCGCGCGGGTTCATCTTGAGTTGCTTGGCCAGTTGCATCGCGATATTGCAGGCGACGTCGCCGTGGGCCGGGTCGCGCGGACGCTCGAGCACAACGACGGGAACAGAATCGGTGCCAGCTGCGGTTGCGGCCAATAGCGGGGCGAGGGCGGCCTGGAGCAGGGCAACGATTTCGAGTTTTTGTTGGGCGAGCATGTGCGGGTAATCTGTCAGAGTGAAAAAAGCGGTGGCCGGGCCACGGGCAAACACAAGCAATTATACTGGTTTGGCGCTGTGAAAATATGTTGCCGGTAGCACAGGGCACAGCGATTTTGTTGTCAAAACGCCCGCTTTAAGCGTGGCGCAAGTCTTAGCCGTTACAATTGTCGCCTTTATGGTGCGCCCGATGCGCTACCACGCAGGTATAGCGCAGGCGCAATGCAAGCCGCACGCACCAATTCACGCCTCACGCAAAGATCATCATGACAGCCAAGCGCCCAACGCTCTCCATCAAACCCGCCGCGCCTGTGCCGGCCGCACCGAAGCGCGCCGGCCAGCCGCCGACCGCGCCGCGCGTGCGCGCCAGCTACGAGGTCAAGCCGGTGCTGCAGCCTGGCTACCTGCCGCGCCTGAAACCCGATTCTTTGGCGCTGTGCCTGCTGGGCGCGGCCAACGCGGTGGCCCAGGTGCGCGCCGGCGCGGCGCTGCCGCAGGCGCTCATCACCGCGTTCGGCGTGACGCAGGCGTCGCCGCAGGCGAGGGGCGCGATCCAGGACATCGCCTACCGCACCATGCGCCAGCTCGGGCGCAGCGAAGTGCTGCTCAGCTTGATGACGTCGAAGGCGCCGGAGCCGCCGATGCTGGCCAGCCTGCTGTGCTGCGCGCTGTCGCTGATCGACACGCTGGAGGGGGCCGCGGCGCCGTACGAAGAATTCACCGTCGTCGACCAGGCCGTCACGGTGGCCACTTCCCACCCCGACATGGCGCATGCGAAAGGCATGGTCAACGCCGTGCTGCGGCGCTTCCTGCGCGAGCGCGCATCGCTGGTGAAAACCGCGCTGCAGGACCCGGTGGCGATGTGGAACTACCCGCAATGGTGGATCGACACGGCCAAGGCGGCTTACCCCAATCACTGGCAGCCGATCCTCGCGGCCGGCAATGCACAGCCGCCACTGACGCTGCGCGTGAACCTGCGCAAGACCTCGGTCGAGGCGTATTTACAGCTGCTGGCAGAGGCCGGCATTGGCGCGTCAAAGATCGGTGCGACGGCGGTGCGGCTCGACAAGGCCATCGGCGTGACCCAAATTCCGGGCTTCGAGGCGGGATTGTGCTCGGTGCAGGATGCCGGCGCCCAGCTGGCCGCGCCGCTGCTCGACCTGCACGACGGCATGCGCGTGCTCGACGCCTGCGCCGCCCCCGGCGGCAAGACCGGGCATATGCTCGAATTGGCGCAGATCGAGCTGACCGCGGTCGACTCCGACCCGAAACGACTGGTGCGGATCGAAGAAAACCTGCAGCGCCTGGGTCTTTCGGCCACGCTGAAAGCGTTCGAGGCGCAAACCTCGGTATGGTGGGACGGCCAGCAGTTCGATCGCATCCTGGCCGACGTGCCGTGCACCGCGTCGGGCATCGTGCGCCGCCACCCCGACATCCGCTGGCTGCGGCGCAAGGGCGATGCGCTCCAACTTGCAACACTTTCGGCCAAAATACTCGACAACCTTTGGCAGATGCTGCGGCCCAATGGTAAATTGTTGTTCGTGACATGTTCGCTTTGGCCGCAGGAATCGGAGGCGCAGGCGGCCGCTTTCGCGGCGCGCCATGGCGCGATCCGGCTGGCGGCGCCGGGCCAGCTGTTTCCAACCGCAGGCGCCGAGCAGGATCATGATGGTCTGTTCTACGCCCTGTTTCAAAAGAATGCGGCGTAACAGGTCTTCGACATAGCGATGGTTTTTTAAGGTTCCGGCCCACTTGTGACAACCCGATTTTTTCGACTCATCGCCTGCCAGCTGCTGCTGCTGTTCGTGTGCGCCCAGGCGCTGGCGGCCGACGGTGTCGACGTCACGCTGGCCCGCATCGAGGTGACCGAAGAGGGCTACCGGTTAGACGCCAGGTACGCGTTCGATCTCAATCGCGACCTCGAGGATGCGATCCAGCACGGCGTCTCGCTGTACTTCACCACGGAAATCGAACTGACCCGTCCGCGCTGGTGGTGGACGGACGAAAAAGCGGTGTCGGCGCGCCAGTCCCAGCGCATCTGGTATGACGTCCTGCTGCGCCAGTACCATGTATCGGTGGTGGGCAGCATCAAGCAAAACTTCGCCACGCTCGACGACGCGCTGTTCAACATCCGGCGCCCGAGTCGCTGGCTGATCGCGCCGAGAAGCGGCCTGAAGCCGGGCGAGACCTACAACGTCACGCTGCGCATGTTCATGGACCGCCAGTTCCTGCAAAAACCGCTGCAGGTGAATGCCTTCAACAACGCCGGCTGGCAGCTCGGTTCAGCCAAAAAAACCTTCACTTACAAGGCGGAGTAGGGTGAAGCAAGGCTTGCGGTATGGCTTGATGGTCGGCGGCGGTATTGTCTGCATCCTGCTGTTCCTGCTCGCCTCCGCGTCCGACAATTCGGGCTTTTTCGACCGATATTATTCGTGGCTGCTGGGGCTTAATGCGGGCGTCGCGCTGGCGCTGCTGATCTTCGTGGTAGTGGCGCTGGCGCGCCTGTACGGGCGCTACAAGAGCGGCAAGTTCGGCTCGCGCCTGATGGCGCGCCTGGTGCTGCTGTTCGCCGGCATCGGCATTTTGCCGGGCCTTGTCATCTTCCTGGTGTCGGTGCGGTTCGTGTCGCACTCGATCGAATCCTGGTTCGACGTCAAGATCGAAGCGGCGCTGCAGTCGGGCCTGGATCTCGGGCGCGCCGCCCTCGACGAGTCGCTGGCCGAACTGCGCGCCACCGCCGGGGTGGCCAGCGCCACGCTGGCGGGCCAGCCCCAGGCCGCCACCCAGGTGATTTTAAACCGCATCGTCACCGAGCAGGAAGGCGTGCAGAACGCCATGCTGGTCGACGCCGACGGCAAACTGCTGGCCTCCGCTTCCGAAGACAAACTGGCGAACCTGGCGGCCGACCTGCCGACCTCGCAGATGCTCAAGGGGGCGCAAATGCCAGGCGGGTACACCCAGTCCGAAGGCGGCATCGAGCGCGATTTTCGCGACAGCGCGGCGATTGCGCCCAGCGGCGCCGACGCACTCGACGCCGCCACCGGCCTGCGCCTGCGGGTAGTGGTCGCGGTGCCAGAGCCGCCGGGCGCCGCGCCGCGCTACCTGCAGCTGCTGCAGGCGGTGCCGGTCAACCTGGCCACCAACGCCGAAGTGCTGCGCAACGCCTACAGCGAATACCAGACCCGCTTCGTGGCGCGCGTCGGCCTGCGCAAGATGTACATCGAAACGCTGACGTTGACGTTGCTGCTGGCGATTTTCGGCGCCGTGACCAGCGCCTTTGTGATGGCGTCGAACCTGGCGCAGCCGCTGCTGGTGCTGGCCGAAGGCACGCGCGCGGTGGCCGAGGGCGACCTGTCGCCGCGCCCGATCGTCACCACCTCGGACGAACTGGGCACCTTGACCCAATCGTTTAACACCATGACGGGCCAGTTGTTCGAGGCGCGCAGCGCGGTCGAGCGCAACCGCGCCGCGCTGCAAAGCGCCAAGGCCCACCTTGAATCGGTGCTGGGCAACATGTCGGCCGGCGTGATCGTGCTCGACGCCGACTTCATCGTCGTCAATTCGAACGAAGCGGTCGACCGCATTTTGCTCAACGACGTCGGCGATCACCTGGGCCGCGCTTTGAGCGAAATCGAAGGACTCGAGGGGTTCGCCGGCGCCGTCACGCGGGCATTTTCGACCCAGAGCGCACAGTCGGCGGCCGGCAGCGCACGCCAGCGCACCCACTGGCAGCAGGAGATCGAAATCCCGCGCCGGCTCGGCACCTCGGACGACCATGACATCACCTTGCTGGCGCGCGGCTCGCGATTGCCGGTCGGCGTCGGCAGCGGTTACATCGTCGTGTTCGACGATATTTCCGACGTCATTTCGGCGCAGCGCTCGGTGGCCTGGGGCGAGGTGGCGCGCCGCCTGGCCCATGAGATCAAAAATCCGCTGACGCCGATCCAGCTGTCGGCCGAGCGGCTGCAGATGAAGCTGGAAAGCCGGCTGGGGCCGGAAGACGCCGCGCTGCTCAACCGCAGTACCACCACCATCGTCAACCAGGTCGACGCCATGAAGCGCATGGTCGACGACTTCCGCGACTACGCCAAGGCGCCGCCGGCGGTGCTGCAGCCGCTCGACCTGAACGGCCTGATCCGCGAAATCCTCGGGCTCTACCTGGCCGATGACGGCAACGACATCATCCACACCGCGCTGGCGCCGCAGCTGCCGGCGGTGATGGGGGATGCCACCCAGTTGCGCCAGGTCATCCACAACCTGTTGCAGAATGCCCAGGATGCGATGACCGAACGCGGGGCAGGGGAAGGGCAAGCGCCAGCGCGCATCGACGTCACCACCGAGGCGATCCGCTACCAGAACGCGGCCGGCGGCGCCGGCACCGCGGTGCGCCTGGCGATCGTCGACAACGGTCCCGGTTTCGCCCCGCGCATCCTGTCGCGCGCGTTCGAACCGTACGTCACGTCGAAGGCGCGCGGCACCGGACTTGGCCTGCCGATGGTCAAAAAAATCATCGACGAACATGGCGGACGTATCGACATCCAGAACCGGCAGGACGGAACGGGCGCGTCGGTCCTGATTTTGCTGTTAAAGTTAACTCCTGAGGCCGCAAAATTGGCGTAAATGGCGGTGCAACCATTACAATCGCACCTTAGAATACGGCTATCGACGGGCGCGCGCGGCGCGTCCAGGCAAGCGCGAGTGCAAAAAGAAGGCAATATACAGATGGCAAACATACTCGTAGTTGATGATGAAATGGGCATCCGCGAGCTACTCTCGGAGATCCTGGGCGACGAAGGCCACGCGATCCAGCTGGCCGAAAACGCCCAGCAAGCGCGCGACGCCCGCGCGGCGGGGGCGCCGGACTTGGTGCTGCTCGATATCTGGATGCCCGATACCGATGGCGTCACGCTGCTCAAGGAGTGGCAGCGCGACGGTCTGCTGACCATGCCGGTGATCATGATGTCGGGCCATGCGACGATCGATACCGCGGTCGAGGCCACCCGCATCGGCGCCCTCAATTTTCTCGAAAAGCCGATTGCGCTGCAAAAACTGCTCAAGGCTGTCCAGCAGGGCTTGACAAGGGCCCAGGAAACGGTGCGCGCGCCGGCCATCGCGGCGCGCCCGGTGCTGGCGCCCCAGGTCGAGGAAAGCAGTTCGGCAACGACGATGTTCGCCGCGCAGTCGATGCAGTCGTCCGGCATCGCGCCGCGCCTGGCCGGCTTGTCAAACGGTGAGCCGCAGGGTTACAACCTCAGTTTCGACCTGCCGCTGCGCGAGGCGCGCGACGCTTTCGAGCGCTTGTACTTCGAACACCACCTGGGCCGCGAAGGCGGCAGCATGACGCGGGTGGCCGAAAAGACCGGGCTCGAGCGCACCCATCTGTACCGCAAGCTCAAGCAGCTCGGTGTCGAGCCAGGCAAACTGGCCAAAAAAGGGGGATGAGCAGCGCCCTGGCGCCGCTCTTGGTAACCACCAGCCTGGTTATCGGCCCCACTGCCGGCGCGCGCGAGCGATTGATCGCGGCGCACCTCGCACCTGATCTGCCTGGCGCACCCGCCTGCGTCGCCGTGCTCCTCGAAGGTTTGCCCGACGGCACCAGCATCATTTTCCCGTCTCCCTCTGTCCTGATCGAGCGCATTGCGCCAGGTTGCCTGTGCTGCACCGGCAATCTCGTTTTGCGTGTAACATTAAATCGTCTGCTGCGGCGGCGGCCCGAACGTCTTTACATTGCTCTGGCGGTCACTGCACACCTTGATCAGTTGAGATCGTGGCTGCTGCAGCCGCCATACGATCAGCTGTTGGAACTGACGCCGGACCTGCGCACTTGAATTTGGTCCGGACAGCCCCACCTCAAAGCTGAGGCGGGTGCAAGTCAGCCTGCAAAACTGTCTGATCTGGCGAAGGAATGACCATGAACATGATTTACAACAGCGAGCAATACAGCGTCGTCGAATTCGGCGTCGATCACAACCTCGAGGCCTTGCGCTTCGGCGGTTACGAGATCGTCGACAAGTCCGGCCAGCGCGAAGCGTTTATCGGCGGTACGCTTGCCCAATCGTTCCGTCGCGACGTCAACAACCTGATCGCCAGCGAACCGACGATGGAAGAGATCGACGATTTCCTCGGCTCCTACGACTCCCTGATGAGCCAGCCGGTGCTGTTGCACTAAGTTTGCACGGGCTTTGCGTTGAACCACTTGCAGCAACCGCAACACCAGGCCTGACCTCATCCGGTCAGGCACTCTCCCGCTTTCCCTTCCCGGCAATATGGTAAGCTCAACACCATGTGTCAACTTCTCGCAATGAATTGCAACGTCCCCACGGACATCGTCTTCAGCTTTACCGGATTTGCCCTGCGCGGCGGGAGCACCGATACCCACCATGACGGCTGGGGCATCGCCTTTTTCGAAGGCGCTGGCGTGCGCCACTTCGTCGATCACCAGGCCGCGGTGACGTCGCCGATTGCCGAGCTGATCAAGCGTTATCCGATCAAGTCGAAAAACGTCATCGCCCACATCCGCAAAGCCACGCAAGGCCGGGTCGCGCTGGAAAACTGCCATCCGTTCGTGCGCGAATTGTGGGGCCGCTACTGGGTGTTTGCCCATAACGGCGACCTGAAGCATTTTTTTCCCGTGCTGGACGGCGCGTTTCGCCCGGTCGGCGACACCGACAGCGAACGGGCCTTCTGCTTCCTGTTGCAGGAGCTGCGCGCGCGCTTTGGCGACGTGGCGCCGCCGTTGGCGCAACTGCGCGCCGCGCTTGCCGAACTGGTCAGCGGCATCGCCGCCCACGGCGCCTTCAACCTGATGCTGTCGGACGGCTCTGCGCTGTTTGCCCACTGCTCGACCAGGCTGTGCTACGTGGTGCGCCAATACCCATTCGTCACCGCCCAGTTATCTGACGAGGATCTCAACGTCGACTTTTCGCAGGTGACGACGCCCGATGACCGCGTTGCCATCATCGTCACCGAACCCTTGACCACCAACGAGCGCTGGACCGAATTCCAGCCGGGCGAACTCAAAGTATTCGTCGACGGACAGCCGTTGCCGTGATGTGATGGCGAAAAGAAAAGAATTTGTCCGTAATTCAATGTCGAAAGTTCACTGGCGCAAGAGAATGCGGTAAAGTAAGGCATTCCCCCGACCCCGGAACGACACCCGATGACCGATCCTGCCCACTCCCGGCACGCACCGCAAGACCTCAGCGTGCGCGATTTTCATCTGGGGCGCCAGCCGATCCTCGACCGTAACCAGGCGCTGTTCGGCTACCAGTTGCTGTTTCGCGATGCGCAGGGCGGCAACGCTTATGGCAACGTCAACGTAGGCGCTGCTTTGTCGGCCACGGCAGCGGTGATCGCCCACGCCGGCCAGCTGGGCCTCGACAAAGCCATCGGCGATGCCCAGGCCTTTATCGACGTCGACAGCGCCGTCATCGACGGCGACATGTTCGCCTTCCTGCCGCGCGAGAAATTGGTGCTGGCGCTTGAAGACACCGCCCACGCCGGCGCGCCGCTGTTCGAGCGGATGGCCGAACTGGCCGATCACGGCTTCCGGTTCGCACTGGGCGGGGTGCGCGAAGCCACTTCGCGCCTCGAACGGCTGTTGCCGCTGGTCGACTTCGTCAAGATCGACACGCGCGAAATGACGGCGCCGGCGCTGCTGCAAGTGACAGCGCACGTCAAGCGCGCCGGCAAGCTGCTGGTGGCCGAAAAAGTCGAGACGCGCCCAATCTACGACAGCTGCCGCGAACTCGGCTTCGACTACTTCCAGGGATATTATTTTGCCAGGCCGGCATTGATCAGCGGGCGCAAGCTGACGCCGTCGCAGCTGGCGCTGCTCGAGCTGATGACGCTGGTGAGCTCGGACGCCGAGAACATCGAGATCGAGCGCGCCGTCAAGCGCGACGTCACCCTGGCGCTGAACCTGCTGCGGCTGGTAAATACGCCGGCGGTCGGCATGCGCCAGCGGATCGATTCGGTCAGCCAGGCTTTGATCGTGCTGGGCCGGCGCCAGCTGCAGCGCTGGCTGCAGATCATGCTGTACGCCGATGCGGGCGAGCGCGGCCACAGCGCCTCGCCCTTGCTGATGCTCGCCACCACGCGCGGCCGGCTGCTCGAGCTGCTCGCCAAGCGGCTGCGGCCGAGCCAGCGCAACGTCGCCGACGTCGCCTTCACCGTCGGCATCATGTCGCTGATGGACGCCTTGTTCGGCATTCCGATGCGTGAGATCGTCATGCAGATCCCGGTGATCGACGAAGTGGCCGCCGCGCTGACGCATCGCAGCGGCTTCTTCGGCGAACTGCTGCGGCTGGCCGAATCGATTGAACAGATGGAAGGCGGCGAAGACCTGGTGACGCCGAGCCTGAAGCAGCTGGCCATCGCCAACGACGAACCGGTGGAGTTCGAGGTTGCCGCGTTCGCGTGGAGCGAGACGGTGGTGCGTTACGCGATCTGACGGTCGACCCGGTTTCGCCGGCTGGGTGCAGAGGTGACGGTGGCGGTGCCGACGCGCCGGGCGCGCGCTGGCAGCGGTCAAGCTCAAGCGCGAACATGGCAAAGAACCTGTCCCTGGCCCTATGACAGGTTCGGCGCCAGCCAGGTTTCGAGCTGCGCGTCAGGGACCTTGCGGCGCTGCGCCATGTCCGCCAGCTGGTCGGTGCCGATCTTGCCCACCACAAAATACTTCGAGTCGGGGTGCGCCAGGTAAAACCCCGACACCGCCGCGCCCGGGAACATCGCATACGATTCCGTCAGCGCCATGCCGATTTCTTCCGGCTGCAAGACATTGAACATGTCGGCCTTGACGGTGTGCTCGGGGCAGGCCGGATAGCCCGGCGCCGGGCGGATGCCGGAATAATTTTCGGCGATCAGCGCGTCTCTGGCGAGGTCTTCGCCGGCAGCATAGCCCCACAGGTCGGTGCGCACGCGCTCGTGCAGGTATTCGGCAAACGCTTCGGCCAGCCGGTCGGCCAGCGACTTGAGCAAGATGGACGAATAGTCGTCATGCGCATCCTCGAAGCGCTTTTCGTACTTTTCGATGCCTAACCCCGCCGTCACGGCGAACATGCCGATGTAGTCCTGCACGCCGGACTCTTTTGGCGCGATAAAATCGGCCAGGCACTGGTTGGGGCGCTGCACGCCGTCGACCAGCGGTTTGACGCCTTGCTGGCGCAGCCCGTACCAGGTCAGCGCGACATCGCCGCGGCTGTCGTCCCGGTAGACCTCGATGTCGTCGTCATTGACGCTGTTGGCCGGCAGCAGGGCGATGACGCCGCTGGCAGTCAGCCAGCGGCCGTCGATGATTTTTTTCAGCAGCGCCTGGCCTTCTTCGAACACTTTGGTTGCCGCTTCGCCGACCACGGCGTCCGTCAGGATCGCCGGGAACGGGCCGGCCAGGTCCCAGGTCTGGAAGAACGGGCCCCAGTCGATGTAGCGCGCGATCAGAGAAAGGTCGACGTTTTTGATGACGCGCCGGCCAATGAACTTCGGCTTGACCGGGGCGAACGGCAGCACCGCCTTGTTGGCGCGGGCGGCGGCCAGCGGCAGCATCGGCAGCGCCTTCTTGCTGGCGTGCTGCTCGCGGATGCGCACGTAATCGAGGGCGATGTCGTCGATGTACTGGTCGCGCGTTTCAGGAGTCAGCAGCGCCTGCGCCACCGATACCGAGCGCGAGGCGTCCGGCACGTACACCACCGGGCCGTCGTAGTTGTGGGCGATTTTTACAGCCGTGTGGGCGCGCGAGGTGGTGGCGCCGCCGATCAGCAGCGGAATCTTGAGCATGCGGAAATGCGGGTCGCGCTGCATCTCCTTGGCGACGTGGGCCATCTCTTCCAACGACGGCGTGATCAGGCCGGACAGACCGATCATGTCGGCATTTTCGACCTTGGCACGCGCCAAAATTTCGGAGCAAGGCACCATCACGCCCATGTTGACGACTTCGAAGTTATTGCATTGCAGGACCACCGAGACGATGTTCTTGCCGATGTCGTGGACGTCGCCCTTCACCGTCGCAATCACGATCTTGCCCTTCGGCTTGGCGACAATGCCGGTGCGCTTTTCCTCGAGCTGCTTTTCTTCTTCGATGAACGGGATCAGGTGGGCCACCGCCTGCTTCATCACGCGCGCCGACTTGACCACCTGCGGCAGGAACATCTTGCCTTGGCCGAACAGGTCGCCGACGACGTTCATGCCGTCCATCAGCGGCCCTTCGATGACGTGAATCGGCCGTCCGTTTGACGCCAGCAATTGCTGGCGCGCTTCTTCGGTGTCTTCGACGATCCATTGGGTGATGCCGTGCACCAGCGCATGCGACAGCCGTTTTTGCACCGTGGCGTCGCGCCATTCGAGGTTCTGCGCGTCCTGCCTGGCGCCGCCGGCCTTGAGCGTTCCGGCGATGTCGATCATGCGCTCGGTGGCGTCGATGCGCCGGTTCAGCACCACGTCTTCGACACGCTCGCGCAGTTCGGCCGCGAGGTCGTCGTACACCCCCATCATGCCGGCGTTGACGATGCCCATTGTCATGCCGGCCTGGATGGCGTGGTACAGGAACACGGTGTGGATCGCTTCGCGCGCCGGGTCGTTGCCGCGAAACGAGAACGACACGTTCGACACGCCACCCGACACGCCCGCATGCGGCAAGTTGGCGCGGATCCAGCGGGTGGCGTTGATGAAGTCGACGGCGTAGTTGTTGTGTTCTTCGATGCCGGTGGCGATGGCAAAGATGTTCGGGTCAAAAATGATGTCTTCGGGCGGGAACCCCACTTGCTCCGTCAACACCTTGTAGGCGCGCTGGCAGATGGCGGTCTTGCGCTCGAACGTGTCGGCCTGGCCCTGTTCGTCGAAGGCCATGACGATCACGGCGGCGCCGTAGCGCCGGCACAGGCGCGCCTGGCGGATGAATTCTTCCTCGCCTTCCTTCATCGAAATCGAGTTGACGATCGACTTGCCCTGTACGCATTTGAGGCCGGCCTCGATCACCGACCATTTCGACGAATCGATCATGATCGGCACGCGCGAGATGTCCGGCTCGGAGGCGATCAGGTTCAGGAAGCGGCTCATCGCCGCTTGCGAGTCGAGCATCGCTTCGTCCATGTTGATGTCGATGACCTGGGCGCCGTTTTCGACCTGCTGGCGCGCCACCGACAGCGCCTCGTCGAACTGCTCGTTTAAAATCATGCGGGCAAACGCTTTGGAGCCGGTGACGTTGGTGCGCTCGCCGACGTTGACGAACAGCGAATCGGCATCGACCGTGAACGGTTCCAGGCCCGACAGGCGCAGTGCAACGGGTACTTCCGGCGGCACGCGCGGCGCGGTGTCGGCCAGCAGCGCGGCAATCGCGGCGATGTGCTCGGGCGTGGTGCCGCAGCAGCCGCCGGCGATGTTGATGAAACCGGCGTCGGCGAATTCGCGCAGCAGCGCCGAGGTGTCGGCCGGCAGCTCGTCGAAGCCGGTGTCGCTCATCGGGTTGGGCAGGCCGGCGTTCGGGTAGATGCAGACAAAGGTGTCGGCGATCTGCGACAGCTCTTCGGCGTAGGGGCGCATCAGCGCCGCGCCCAGCGCGCAATTGAGGCCGATCGTCAGCGGCCGGGCGTGGCGCACCGAGTTCCAGAACGCCGGCACGGTCTGGCCGGACAGGATGCGCCCGGAGGCGTCGGTGACGGTGCCCGAAATCATCAACGGCAGGCGCACGATGTCGGGATGCTCGTCGAAATACTGGTCGATGGCGAACAGCGCCGCCTTGCAGTTGAGGGTGTCGAAGATGGTCTCGACCAGCAGCACGTCGGCGCCGCCGTCGACCAGTCCGCGCACTTGCTCGTGGTAGGTCGCAACGAGCTGGTCGAAGCTGACGTTGCGCGCGGCCGGGTCGTTGACGTCCGGAGAAATCGAGGCGGTCTTGGGCGTAGGTCCGAGCGCGCCGGCGACGAAACGGCGCTTGTCAAACGTGGAAAATTTGTCGCAGGCAGCGCGCGCCAGCCTGGCCGCGGCGACGTTCATCTCGTAGGCCAGGTGGCCCATGTGATAGTCGTCCTGGGCGATGGAAGTAGCGCCGAAGGTGTTCGTTTCAATCAGGTCGGCGCCGGCCGCGAGGTAGCGTTCGTGGATTTCCTGGATGATGTGCGGCTGGGTCAAGGTCAGCAGTTCGTTGTTGCCCTTGACAAACAGTTCGCGCGCGCCGCTGCCGCCGGGCGCCGCGAAGCTGGCGAAACGGCCGTCGGCGCCGCCTCGGTATTCCTGCTCGCCCAGCTTGTACTGCTGGATGATGGTGCCCATCGCGCCGTCGAGAATCATGATCCGGGTTGATAAGATGTCACGCAAGGCGATTTCGGTCGGAGAAACAGCGGCGGTGGCGGTGGTCATCGATTGCTTTCTATAGGCGCGGCGGGAAATCCGGCAGGCGCGGGGAAGGGCTGAAATTATACGGCATCGCGTCAGTTTGGTTGCCGGCAGGGCGCACGCCGCCGTTGCCGCGTGTTTGTAACATTATGTTTCGGCGCGTCAATTGTTACATAACGATACAATTAACGGGAAGCCAGCAATCTTCGTGATACATGCCGGCAGCAGAATCGTTGTCTGGTGGAAGCATTCGCCATCCACTTCGCTTTTACATGCAGGTACCGAAAGACCAGATGAACAAAGAATACGCACAACAATGGGATGCACCGGAGCCGGTGGAACCGCGCGCCGCAGCGCCGAAGGCCAGCGTGGTTTCGCACAAGCAGATCGTCACGATCCGGTTCGATACCGACATGCTGGCATGGTACAAGGGCGCCGGGCCGGGCTACCAGACCCGGATCAACCAGATCCTGCGCCAGTATATGGCGGAGCACCAGGACAAAACCGGCAGCGAGCCGAACTAATCGAAACAGCAGTTCGCCAGCGCGAAACCCTTGAGGAACTCGCTGGCGGGGAGCCGCTTGCCGCCGGGTTTTTGCAGTTCCGTCAAGCGCAGGGCACCACTTCCACAGGCGACGACAATGCCGCCTGCCGCGTCGGCGGCGAGCACCTGTCCGGCGCGCGCGCCGCTGTCGGTCGCAAGCGTTTGGGCGCCCCAGATCTTGAGGGTGACGCCGTTGACCTGGGCGTGGGCGCCTGGGAACGGATTGAAGGCGCGGATCTTGCGCTCCAGTTGCTGCGCGCCGAGGGTGAAATCGAGACGCGCTTCTTCCTTGCCGATCTTGGCCGCATAGGTCACGCCGGCATCCGGTTGCGGCACCGCTTCCAGGGGACCGGATTCCATCTTGCGCAGCGTGTCGACGATCATGCGCGCGCCCAGCGCCGCGAGCGTGTCGTGCAGGCTGGCGGTGGTGTCAAAACGGGAGATGGCGACGCGCTCCATCGCCAGCATCGGGCCGGTGTCGAGCCCTTGTTCCATCTGCATGATGGTGACGCCGGTGTCGACGTCGCCCGCTTCGATCGCGCGGTGGATCGGCGCGGCGCCACGCCAGCGCGGCAGCAGCGAACCGTGGATGTTAATGCAGGGCTTGATGTCGAGGGTGGCGCGCGGCAGGATCAGGCCGTAGGCCGCCACCACCATGACGTCGTAGTCGGTGGTCAGCAGGCGGGCGTGTACGGCGCGCGCCTGTTCGGCGCGTACCGGGTCCGCGCTGTCCTGGCGCAGCGACAACGGTTGGAGTACCTCGATGCCATGGGTGATGGCAAACTGCTTGACGCTGGATGCATGTAGCTGCAGGCCGCGGCCGGCGGGGCGGTCGGGCTGGGTCAGCACCAGGGCAATCTCGACGCCGGCCGCGTGCAGGCTGGCCAGCGCCAGCGCGGCAAACTCCGGCGTGCCGGCAAAGACGATTTTCATCGATTCCTTCGTGGCCAAGCTCATCAGAAGCGACGGCCGGCGGCTTTCAAGGCCGCCTCGCGCTCGAGGCCGCGCACTTCTTTCACCATCTTCGCCTTGATGCGGTTGCGCTTGAGCGGCGACAGGTATTCGACGAACACTTTGCCCAGCAAATGGTCCATCTCGTGCTGGATGCACACCGCGAGCAGGCCGTCGGCTTCGAGTTCGAACGCCGCGCCGTGCAGGTCGCGCGCGCGCACCTTGACGCGCGCGTGGCGCTCGACGCCGTCGTAAACGCCTGGCACCGACAGGCAGCCCTCGTCGTAAATCAACTTTTCGTCGCTGGCCCAGGTAATTTCCGGATTTATGAATACTTTCAGGTCGTCCTTGGTGTCGGACGTGTCGATGATGAGGAGCTGCTCATGGACGTCAATCTGGCTGGCGGCCAGGCCCACGCCGGGTGCGTCGTACATTGTCTCGGCCATGTCAGCCACCAGGGTGCCGAGGCGATCGCCAAATTCGGTGACCGGCTTGGCCACCTTGTGCAGGCGGGGGTCGGGGTAGCGCAGAATATTCAGTAAGGCCATAGGGTAGGACAACTCGTTAAGAATTCGGTATCAAGCGGACGATGGTTAACAATGGGTATACCCGCAATGGACATAACCGCAGTGTGACGCAGCACGCGCATGTAATGCCCTGAATCAACAAAAACGCAACAGGTCGGCAGGGTGGCCGAGCGTGGTTTGTCTTGCCAGTTCAAGGATTTGTGTGCAGAATTTGATCCAGTTCGGCAACTTTTCATCCGTTTGCCGGATGGATGGCGCTGGTTTGAGCCGGCCTCCGCGCCTCCGGGGCCTGGAGCGGCTGCAGCCAGGAATGTCGTTTTCACGCTGCACTTTACGGACATCTCGATGAAAAATTTTATCACAGTCGGCGCGCGCGGTGCTGTCGCGGCGGTTTTTGCGTCTGTTCTGGCCGCTCCCGTCCAGGCCGCTACCTGTGAGTTCCGTCCGAATGCGCCGGATCAGCATCTGGTAGTGCGCGGCGACACCTTATGGGATATTTCCGGTCAGTTCCTCGAGCATCCTTGGTGCTGGCCGCAGGTGTGGGGCATCAATCGCGACCAGATCCGCGACCCGCACTGGATCTATCCGGGGCAGACCGTGTATTTCGACCGGCTCAACCGGCGCCTGAGTTTGTCGCGCCCGGACGCACCAAGCGACGGCATTGAACAAACTACCCGGCTGTCGCCGCAGATCCGCACCGAGGGCCTGGGCAACGACGCCGTGCAATCGATTTCGGCCGGCGCGATCGAGCCCTTCCTGTCGAGGCCGCTGATCGTCGAAGAAGGCGAACTGAACAGCGCGCCGCGGATTGCCGCCATCGGGGA
This sequence comes from Massilia psychrophila, assembly GCF_002760665.1. Lineage (GTDB taxonomy): Bacteria > Pseudomonadota > Gammaproteobacteria > Burkholderiales > Burkholderiaceae_D > JAFCUW01. The sequence goes on from NZ_PDOB01000011.1 coordinate 48,624, forward strand.
CAACCACGTCTACCTCGGCAAGGACGACAAGCTGTACGTGCGCGGCGTCCTTCACGGCGCAACGTCGTTCCAGGTATTTCGCCCGGGTAGCGCGTTGAAGGACCCCGAGACCGGCCGCCTGCTCGCCTACGAGGCGGTGTACCTGGGCACGGTTAAGCTGCAGGCCGAGGCGAAACCGGGTGTCGACGTGCATACGTTCACGGTGTCGAGCTCGACCCAGGAGATGGGCGTGGGCGACCGCCTGATGCCGGCGCCGCCTACGCCGCTGCGCAATTATGTGCCGCACCCGCCACAGCGCCAGGTAAATGCGCGCGTGCTGTCGATTTATTCAGGCGTTACCTATGCCGGCCAGAACCAGGTCGTCAGCGTCAATCGCGGTTCGCTTGACGGACTCGATGTCGGCGCCGTGCTGCAGCTTTATCATTTCGGTCAGACTGTCGCTGACCCGGGCGGCAAGCAGGGCGTGATGGGCCTGGGCAAAACGATGATCAAGCTGCCCGATGAACAAATCGGGAACCTGTTTATCTTCCGCGTGTTCAAGCATGTTGCCTACGGCCTGATCATGCAAGTGACGAAGCCAGTGGAAGTCGGCGACGTCGCCAAATCACCGGAGTAACATCGCCGTGCAGGACACGGACCTTCGCCCCCATCCCCGCGGCGCCACCCCGGCCGATGCTGCCAATCTTGCCGGCTGGATCCGCCTCGAGCAGACGCCGGGCCTGGGGCGCGCTACGCTGCGCGCGCTCATGGCCGAGTTCGGTTCCCCGCAGCGCGTCTTCAACGCCGGTTACCGCGCGCTGAGCATTCACGTCCCCGCGCCGCTGGCGCGCGCGCTATGCGAGCCGCCGTCCTGCGCGATTGAACGCCAGATCGGCCTGTCGCTGGCCTGGCTCGAGCGGCCCGGCAACCATTTGCTGACGCTGCACGACTCCGCTTACCCGGCGGCGCTGGCGCAGATTCCCGACCCGCCGCCGCTGCTGTATGTAAAAGGCCGGCCGCAATTGCTGGCCGCGCCCATGCTGGCCATCGTCGGCAGCCGTAACGCGACGATGCAGGGCAAGGCCAACGCCGAGGTGTTCGCCCATGCACTCAGCTGCGCCGGGCTGACCATCGTCTCCGGCCTGGCGCTGGGTATCGACGCGGCGGCTCACCAGGGTGCACTCGACGGCAGTGGCGCGACGGTGGCGGTGATCGGCACCGGCGCCGATATCGTCTATCCGGCTCGCAACCGTGCTCTGGCCCACCGCATCGCCGAACAAGCCTGCATCGTCAGCGAGTACGCGCTGGGCACGCCCCCGCTGTCGCACAACTTTCCCCGTCGCAACCGTATCATCAGCGGGCTGTCGGCCGGCGTGCTGGTGATCGAGGCGGCGGCCCAGTCCGGCTCGCTGATCACCGCCCAACTGGCTGCAAGCCAGGGCAGGGACGTGTTCGCCATCCCCGGCTCGATTCATTCGGCCTTGGCCAAGGGCTGTCACAAGCTGATCAAGGAAGGCGCCAAGCTGGTCGAGTCGGCCGCCGACGTGCTGGGCGAACTGCGCATGTCGCCGCTGGTTGCGATGGCGAAGGCAGCCTATGCAAACCCGGTGGTTGCCGCAGCCATTTCCGGCGCCGGCCAGGCGCTGCTGGCGGCGATGGCGCACGAGCCGGTCGGCGCCGACGCGCTGGCGCGGCTGTATGAAGCCGAACCGAAGGCCGAACCGGGACAATTGAGCCTGGTACTGCTGGAGCTGGAGCTGTCCGGTCAGGTCGAGCGCTTGCCGGGAGGATTGTTCCAGCGCATGAATCGGTGATGCCGCTGCGCAGGGCTTGTGCCGGAGCGAACTTAACTGATAGAGTAGAGCCATGTTCGATATCCTCGTCTACCTCTACGAAACCTATTACCGGCCGGACGCCTGTCCCGAGCCGGGGGCGTTGGCGCGCAAGCTGTCGGCGGTCGGGTTCGACGACGTCGAAATTTCCGAAGCCCTCGATTGGCTCACCGACCTGACCGCGATGGCCGGCGCCGAGCACAACGACGTTGTCGCCTCGACCGGCACGCGATTTTACGTGGTGCAGGAACTCGATGTGCTCGGCAGCGGTGCGGTCGGCTTCATCCAATTTCTCGAAAGCGCCAAGGTGCTTAGCGCGCTGCAGCGCGAAATCGTCATCGAGCGCGCGCTGGCGCTGGGCGAATCGCCCGTCAGCCTGGGCAAACTGAAGATCATCGTGCTGATGCTGCTCTGGAGCCAGGGCAAGGAGCCGGACGCGCTGATGTTCGACGACCTGTTCGGCGCCGACGACGAGCAGACGCCGCGCCTGCTGCATTAAGCTACCAGGCACCCAGGCGCCCAATCCTCGCGCTTTTCCCGCCCGGCTTCACGCATGGTGTTGCGCCGGCCCTGCCGATGCACAGGCCGCTTGCGAATTTGCGCGCAACCCGCTTATCATTGGCCGCACCTTTTGACTGTTAGCAAGCAGCTCACGGGTGGCAAATGCATCCCGCTGGGCCAAGCCATGTATCATGCGCCTGCCGAACCACTTTATAAGTACGACGAGAAACCCTATGACAAAAACCCTCATCATCGCCGAGAAGCCTTCTGTCGCGAACGATATCGCCAAGACGCTGGGCGGCTTCACCAAGCACGATGAGTACTTCGAGTCCGACCAGTACGTGTTGTCGTCCGCGGTCGGCCACCTGCTCGAAATTGCCGTGCCGGAAGAACACGACGTCAAGCGCGGCAAATGGAGCTTTGCCCACCTGCCGATGATTCCGCCATACTTTGCGCTCAATCCGATCGCCAAGACCGAGGCGCGGCTGAAGGTGCTCAATAAACTGATCAAGCGCAAGGACGTGTCCGCCCTGATCAATGCCTGCGATGCCGGGCGCGAAGGCGAGCTCATTTTCCGCCTGATCCAGCAGAACGCCAAGGCCAAGCAGCCGGTCCAGCGCCTGTGGCTGCAGTCGATGACGCCGGGCGCGATCCGCGAAGGCTTCACCAAGCTGCGCAGCGACGAAGAGATGCTGCCGCTGGCCGACGCCGCGCGCTGCCGCTCGGAAGCGGACTGGCTGATCGGTATCAACGGCACCCGCGCCATGACCGCGTTCAACTCGAAAGAGGGCGGCTTCTATCTCACCACGGTCGGCCGGGTGCAGACGCCCACCCTGTCGATCGTCGCCGAGCGTGAAGAAAAAATCAAAAAATTCGTGTCGCGCGATTACTGGGAAGTGCGCGCCGAGTTCATCTGCGCGGCCGGTATCTACGAAGGCCGCTGGCTCGACCAGTCGTTCAAGAAGGACGAGAACGACCCCGAGCGCCGTCCGGAGCGCTTGTGGAGCAAGGTTGCGGCCGATACCATCGCGATGGCCTGCAAGGGCCGCCAGGGCGCAGTTACCGAAGAGAGCAAGCCGACCACCTCGATGGCCCCGGGCCTGTTCGATCTCACCAGCTTGCAGCGCGAAGCGAACGGCCGTTTCGGCTTTTCGGCCAAGAACACGCTGGGCCTGGCCCAGGCGTTGTACGAAAAGCACAAGGTGTTGACGTACCCGCGTACCGATTCGCGCCACCTGCCGGAAGACTACATCGACACCGTCAAGGAGACCATGACGTCGCTGGCGGAGAACAACAACTACCACCAGTTCGCCAAGCAGATCAGCGCCAAGGGCTGGGTCAAGCCGAACAAGCGCATCTTCGACAATACCAAGATTTCGGATCACTTCGCCATTATCCCGACGCCGATCGCGCCGAAGAACCTGTCCGAGCCGGAGCAAAAGCTGTACGACCTGGTGACGCGGCGCTTCATGGCGGTGTTCTTCCCGCCGGCCGAGTTCCAGGTTACCACCCGGTTTACCGAAGTGTCGGGCCATCAGTTCAAGACTGAAGGCAAGGTCATGACCAATCCGGGCTGGCTGGCGATCTACGGCAAGGAAGCGTCGACCGATGACGACAAGGAAGGCAGCACCGGCGGTAACCTGGTGCCGGTGGCAAAAGGCGAGAAGGTGCAGACCGAAAAAGTCACCGCCAATGGCCTGGTCACCAAGCCGCCGGCGCGCTACACCGAGGCGACGTTGCTGTCGGCCATGGAAGGCGCCGGCAAGCTGATCGACGACGACGAACTGCGCGACGCCATGGCCGGCAAGGGTCTCGGCACGCCGGCCACGCGGGCGGCGATCATCGAGGGCTTGCTGGGCGAGCGTTACCTGCTGCGCGAAGGGCGCGAGCTGATTCCGACGGCAAAGGCGGCGCAGCTGATGACTTTGCTGCGCGGCCTCGGCGTGAACGAACTGACGGCGCCGGAACTGACGGGCGAGTGGGAATACAAGCTGTCGCAGATGGAAAAAGGCAAAATCTCGCGCGAAGAATTCATGCGCGAGATCGCCCAGATGACCCAGATCATCGTCAAGCGCGCCAAGGAATACAATAACGAGACCATCCCCGGCGACTATGCGACGTTGACGACGCCGTGCCCGAACTGCGGCGGCGTGGTCAAGGAAAACTACCGCCGCTTCGCCTGCTCCAAGTGCGAATTTAACATGAGCAAGACGCCGGGCAGCCGGCAGTTCGAAATCGCCGAAGTCGAGGAGTTGCTCAAGAACCGCACGATCGGCCCGATGCAGGGCTTCCGCTCGAAGATGGGGCGGCCGTTCGCGGCGATCCTGCGCATCGTGCGCGACGAGGATATCAACAACTGCAAGCTCGAATTCGATTTCGGCCAAAACGACGAGGAAGGCGAAAACGGCGAGGGCGTCGATTTCACCGGCCAGACGCCGCTCGGTCCTTGCCCGAAATGCAATGGCGGCGTGTACGAGATGGGCCTGGCGTATGTGTGCGAGGCGAGCGTGGCGAAACCGAAGACATGCGACTTCCGCAGCGGGCGCATCATCTTGCAGCAGGAGATCTTGCCGGAACAAATGGTCAAGCTGCTCAATGACGGCAAGACCGACCTGATGCCAGGCTTTGTTTCGCAGCGCACGCGCCGTCCGTTCAAGGCCTTCCTGGTCAAGGGCAAGGATGGCAAGATCAGCTTCGAGTTCGAGGAACGCAAAGCCAAGCCGGGTGCCAAGGTCAAGGCCAAGCCAGTGGCGGACGAGGGCGATGGGGCGGCCGAGGTTACGGCGCCGATCAAGCCGGCGGCGAAGAAGGTGGCGGCAAAGAAGGCGGTGGCAAAGAAGGCGCCGGTAAAAGTGGCGGCCAAGAAAGCACCGGTGAAGCGCGCGGCGGCGGCCAAGAAGTAAGTTACATCGGTACTGCCAGTGGCAGTACCGATGGCAGACATCTCGGTTAATAAAAAAACCGCGTAGCCATTACGGCGCGCGGTTTTATGTTATTCGGCGCCGGTAAGCACCTCGGCCTCTGTTGCCAGTTTATTCCTGCCACCCCGCCTGCAACGCCCGGATTGCCGCTTCGCCGTTGCGAATCGCCTTTACGCGGTGCACGATCTCTTCGCGCCACGCTTCGTCGGCGTCGGGATCGACAGCGCCGTCGATGTCCAGCAACAGCAAACGCAGCAGGTCGTTCTTTTCCGCACTGCTCAGCAGCTGGATTTTTTCGGCTATTTCTGCAACTAATGTGGACATCGGTGGCACCCCCTCTATCTTATTTTTTTTTAAATCTTTCCTTAGTCTAACGCATTTCCACATCGATCAGGTTATCTGTGGGCTTGCGATCGATTAATTTATTATCCGGGTCGATGCCGGCCTTTGCCGGGCGGCCGGCCACCACCATCGTCACCGTCACCTCGCCGCTGCCGACCAGGCGGCGCTCGCGCACGAGCGGTTTGCCGTCCTTGTCGTCGACGCCGAATTCGATGATGTCCTTGAGCGCGGCATCCTTCTCGTCGCCGCGTTCGCCGACCCGCACCTTGCCGGCGCTGGCCGTCAGCGTCACTGCATAGCGGCCATCGGCGCGCTTGACGGCGAAAGAGCGCATCGCCCGGTTCTCGTACAGCACGATTGATTCGAACAGGTCGTCGACCAGGTAGGCCAGGCCAGGGGGCGTGACGCGGCGCAGTTCGTCGGTCAGCATCGTCACGTTCGGGTAGGGCGCGGCGTGGAAGGCGTGACGCACCAGCAGCGCACGTAGCGCCTCGTTGACCTTGTCCTCGCCAACCAGGTCCTGCAACAGGTACATCGCCAGCGCGCCCTTGCGGTAGTGGATGTAGCGCTGGTCTTGATTGCGCGCCAACGGCAGTTCGCGCCGGTTATCGTGCGCCCGCTCCGTCAGGTAACGGTCGAGGTTGTAGCGCAGGAAGCGGCGCATCTTGGCCGGCCCGTAGGATTGCTTCATCACCATCAGGGCGGTATATTCGGACAGGGTTTCGCTCAGCACCGTGGCGCCGGCGACGTTGGCGGCCACCAGTTGATGGCCCCACCACTGGTGCGCCACTTCATGCGCGGTGACGTACAGCGGATAGTCGATGTCTTTCGGGTTGGCGTCGTCGACCTTGGCGATGAAGCCGGCCGACTCCGAGAACGGGATCGTGTTCGGATACGACTGGGCATACCCGGCATAGCGCGGGAACTCGACGATGCGCAGCACCTTGTGCTGGTAGGGAGTGAAATTGGCCGAGCAATATTCGAGCGAGGCGCGCACGCCCTTAACGATGCGCTCCAGGTTGAAGTCGTGGCCCGGATGGTAATACACGTCGATCGTGACGTCTTGCCAGCGCTCGTGGCGCACTTCGTAGCGGGCCGACTGGAAGGCATAGAAATTGAGGATCGGCTCGTCCATTTTATAGTGGAAGTAGCGCCGGCCGCCGGCCATCCATTCGCGTTCGAGGGTGCCGGCAGCGATGGCGAGCTGGTCCGGGCTGGTGCTGACCACCGCCTCGAAGTCGATCCAGTCGGCGTCGCTGGCGACGTAGTTGACGCCGGCCGCTTGCGGGTCGGTGGGCGCCGCCATCGGCGCGCGCGGCGCCAGGCCGTGGCGCTTGCGGTCGCGGTCGTCGCGCAGTTCGGTCCTTGCCTGGTAGCCGATGCGCGGCAGTGCATCGTTGTTGAAGAAGGTGCCGTTGGCGACTACGCGGGTGTCAAGTCCCATGCCGGGAATGCCCTGGGGCGCGTCCGTGAGCTCGAATTCGAGCGCCACCTTGGCACCCGGCATGAGCGGCGCGGCCAGCCGGTAAGCATACAAGCCGCGCGCCTGATCGGACAGCAGCAGGCGCGCGCCCGGCGCCAAGCGCAGCACGAGCGCACTGGTGCGCGCCTGGTGCACGAATACATCGCGGATCAAAGCGGCGCTGCGGTTTTCCAGCTGGTAGGCGCCGCGCACGCGCAGGCTGCGCCGCTCCGGCACGAGGTCGACCTGCAGGTTGACGCCGGTGATGCGCGGCTGCGGCAGCGCGCCAAAGCGCTTGTAGCGCAATTCGTACTCGGCACGCGACTGCTCCTCTTGCCAGGCGGTCTGGAAGCCGTTGACGACGTGCAGGTTGTAGTACAGCAGGCCGCCGCTACCGACGAAGATGGCGAAGCCGACGGCGAATGCCGCCAGCACCGGCTTGGAAAGGTTACGGCGCGCCAGCTGCAGGCGGCTGCCCAATTGTGCGTTACAGCCGCGCGGCCAGAACACCACCGACAGCACCATCAGCATCAGCGCCGCGCCGAACCAGTACAGCGCGAACCATCGTTCGCGCGCCAGGTAGTGGCCGTAACCGTTCATGGCCGAGTAGACGAAGTCGGGCGAGGTGCCGTACAGCAGCATCGGATGGTCGAGCCCGAGCGCGCCGAACGTCAGCGTCGCCGCGTAATACAAGATCATGGCGAAGTAGGCCAGGTACTTCTGGTTGATCAGCACCTGCAGCGCGATCGCCAGCACCGCCAGCAGCGCGTAATGCGGCAGCTTGATCAGGAACAGCGTCTGCAGGTAGAGCCCGGGTTCGAGCACAAAGTAAGCCTTGAACAACTGAATCAACATGCCGCACACCATCGCTACCAGTAGCATCACCGCCTGCAGGCCGACCAGGCTGAGCGTCTTGGCCACCAGCGGCAGCCAGCTTGGCACCGGCAGCGCGTCGAGCATCTGGGCGACCCGTGCCTCGCGCTCGCGCCAGACCAGTTCACCGCTGTAGAGGGTGGTGGCGATCAGCATGAACAGCGGGTAGGTCTCGCCGATCAGTTCGAGTATCTGGTAGGTGACCGGATAGGTGTTGGTGCCGTACAGCGAGCCGAGGTTGAGCGAGGCGGCCAGCAGCATCAGCGCGCCGGCCAGCGCGATGACGACGAAATAGACGTTCTTGAGCGACTCGCGCAGGTTCAGCCAGGTCGATTGTAGCAACAGCCACGCCATGCCGCGGCCGGCGAAATCGGGTGGCTCGCGGGTGTCGATGGCGCTGTTCGACAGCGCCGGCGCCTGCATACCTGCGCCCTCGGGCCGGTTGGCGGCGCGCTGGCCGACGTCGCTGAAGAAATGGAAGCGCCAATAACCCAGCAGCAGCACGACCAGCGCAAAGCCGGACCAGGTCAGGCGGTTGATCAGGTACACCCCTTCGAAGCCGATCGCGCGGCTGTTCTTCTCAAGCACGGTCCAGTATTCGGTCAGGCGCACCAGCGCGGTGGTGCCGAACGGATCCATCAGCGCGGCCAGCGTCTTGTAGTCGAGGTCGCGCGCCAGGTTGGGCGCCACGATGTAGCCGATCATCATCACCATGCTGGCGATGTAGACCGGCAGCATGCGCCGCGTCAGCGCGGCCAGCACGAAGAACAGGGCGCCGAAAATGAACAGGTTCGGCAGCAAGGTGAAGACGTACGGGCGCAGGTACATCGACAGCACCACCGGGCCAACCCGGTCCGGTTCGATGCCGGGAATATAGATGCCCAGCCAGGCGCCCAGCACGATGCTCGAAAACACCACCGCCAACGTCAGGTAGGCGCCGAGAAAGCGGCCGAACACGTATTGGTGCTTGCCGATCGGCGCGCTGAAAAAGAAGTGGTGCATGTCGTACTCGAAGTCTTGCTGCACCGAGCGGCCCATCACGGCCGCCATCACGATTACGCCCAGGCAGCCGAGGGCGGCGACGGTCAGCTCGATCGAGCGCGGCGCGTTGATGAAGACTTTGCCGCCGAACGAGACGTTGGCTTCCTTGAAGACGCCGCCGGCGGCGGCCATCCACAGCATCGCCAGCGCCAGGAACATGGCGAAGTAGACCCAGGTCGAGAGCAGCTTGAGCCGCTGCCGCGCTTCGAATAATGCAATTGCCAGCATGAGGGGTTCCCGGCCCTTCTAGCAGTTGCTGGCGGCCGTGTGGCGCCCGGCGATGGTGGCGAAATAGACGTCGTCGAGGTCGCCGATGGCGGATGCGAAACCGTCGCCCGGATCCTGGTCGGCGTACACGTGAATCAGGGTGCGTCCGGTCAACAGGCGGGTCGAGATCACCGCGTGGCGCTGCTGGAAAGCCGCCAGTTCGTGCTTGGCGACGAAGCGCGCCCAGATCTTGCCTTTGACCGCGTCGATCAGCTTTTGCGGCTCGCCGCACAGCAGCACGTGGCCCTGGTTGATGATCGCCATGTTGGCGCACAGGTCGGCGACGTCGGACACGATGTGGGTCGACAGCAGCACCGTCTTGTCGTCGCCGATGTCGGACAGCAGGTTGTGGAAGCGCACCCGCTCCTGCGGGTCGAGGCCGGCGGTTGGCTCGTCGACGATGATCAGCCGGGGATCGCCCAGCAGCGCCTGGGCGATGCCGAACCGCTGGCGCATGCCGCCCGAAAAGCCGCCGAGGCGCTGGTGGCGCACTTCGAACAGATTAGTCTGCTGCAACAGGCCGTCGACCACTTCGCGCCGGCGCGCCTTGTTGGTCAGGCCCTTCAGTACGGCAAAATGGTCGAGCAGTTCGTACGCGGTGACTTTAGGGTAAACGCCGAAGTCCTGCGGCAGGTAGCCGAGCAGGCGGCGAATCTCGTCTTTTTCGTCGAGCACGTCGAGGTCGCCGAAAAATACCGAGCCGGAATCGCATTCCTGCAAAGTCGCCAGCGTCCGCATCAGGGTCGACTTGCCGGCGCCGTTCGGGCCGAGCAAGCCGAACATCCCTGCCGGGATAGTCAGGCTGATTCTGTCCAGCGCCACCACACCGTTGGCGTAGGTCTTGGACAGATTGCGGATGCGTAATTCCATGCGGGTGACTCCGATTTCTGATGTTCAGTTGCAGGTGCCGTGAGGCGCCGCGCCGCATGCCGGCATGGCTTCTCGATAATTGCATTGTATTAAAATTATGGCGTGCCAGGGGGGGCTTGCGACAGGCGGGCAATTGGCTGTCCCAGAGTGCGCATTCGGGGGAGCAGACGCGGGGATGGGATGGAGAAGCGACGGCGCAGCACCTGCGGTGGGCGCACACCGCGGTGGCGACAGTTTTGCCGCATCCAAGATTGGTCGCGGTCCAGGCCGGAAATAGGCATAATGGGCGGATGGACACTGTCATTCAAGAGAAAATACTGGCAGTCGCGCGCGCCGCCCGCACCCGCGACGAGTCGCTCGCCTGGTTTCGCGTCAGCGTCGGGCTGCATTACCTGTCCGGCCTGATGACACAAGCGCCAATCGACTTCAAGCAAGTCGACGGCGAGTTCAACCGGTTTATCTACCGCGCGATCGGCAAAGGCCACAGCATTGCCAGCGCATTGCAGTTCATGAGTGGGGCGAAGGTGGTGGCGGTGGTCGATTCGGCGCGCTTTACCGCCGTATTCGCCGAGCATTGCGCGGAGGTGCCGGTCGACACGATCGGCTTCCTGCTCTCGCTCAACCTTGGGGTGGCCAAAGACATCTCCAAGCTCGACATCGGCGGGCCGGTGCTGGACTGGATCGAGCGCCAGAAAGACACCGCCCAGCGTGGCGACCCGGCCGCGCCCGCCGCCCTATAATAGTGGCTTCATTGCTATTAGGACATACGCTATGGTCGCCAAGCTTTCCCAGCATCCCCTCGACAACCTGATTAGCGGCTTCGACAAGGCCTTGCGCGTGATTTCCGGCGCTGCCACGGCAACCCGGCCTTACCCGGGCGCGCGCGCCGCCGACGGCAACCTTGTCCCGCTTGACGCCCGCCACAGCGCCGGCCTGATGCGGGTGAACCACGTCGGCGAGGTGTGCGCCCAGGCGCTGTACCATTCCCAGGCGCGCTTTGCCACCAGCGACGCCATGCGCGCGCAGTTCGAACAGGCCGGCCGCGAAGAAGAAGACCACCTGGCGTGGACGGCGCAAAGACTGGCCGAGCTCGGTTCCCAGCCGAGCATGTTAAATCCGCTGTGGTACGCCGGCGCCTATATGCTCGGCACCATTGCCGCCCACCTCGGCGACGCCCGCAGTCTCGGCTTCGTGGTCGAGACCGAACGCCAGGTCGAAGCTCACCTGGCGGGCCACTTGGTCGAGTTACCAAGCGATGACGCCAAGTCGCGCGCGATCGTCGAGCAGATGCGCCGCGACGAGGCCGCGCACGGCGCCGCTGCGAGCGCGCTGGGCGCAAGCGAAGTGGCGCTGCCGGTCAAGGTGCTGATGACGGCGATGTCGAAGGTGATGACGACGAGCGCGTATTACATCTGAGCTGGTAACGTGGTTAGACTTCGACGATCTCGAACGAGTGCGTGATGTCGGCGGTCTTGGCCAGCATGATCGACGCCGAGCAGTATTTGTCGTGCGACAGGCTGACGGCGCGCTCCACGCTGCCCGGCTTGAGCTTGCTGCCGGTCACGGTGAAGTGGAAGTGGATCCTGGTAAATACCTTTGGATCGGTATCGGCCCGCTCCGCCTTCAGGGTGACGTCGCAGCCGCGCACGTCTTCGCGCCCGCGCTTGAGGATCAGCACCACGTCGTAGGCGGTGCAGCCGCCGGTGCCCAGCAACACCATCTCCATCGGTCGCGGTGCCAGGTTGTGGCCACCGCCCTCAGGAGCGCCGTCCATGCTGACCATGTGGCCGGAACTGGTCTCGGCCCGAAAACTCATGCCCGACGGGCCATTCCAGCTAATTTTCACTTCCATCGCATTCTTTCTTTGAGTGCGGCCAGGCGGCTTTTCAAAACGGGGTCAGACCCGTTTTAATGTGCCAAAAACAGGGTCAAGGCCGTTTTTTAAACGGGTCTGACCCGGTTACTATTCCAGCCGATTTTTATATCTCTGCCTTCTGTCATTGAGAGGGCAGGTCTGCTTTTTCAACGTGGGGTCAGACCCGTTTTAATGAGTAAAAAGAAGGGTCGAGCCCGTTTTTTAAACGGGTCTGACCCCATTTTTTGTTACAGCTATTGTACGGCTTATACCGCCAGTACGTAGCGTTCGCTCTTCATCCGCCAGGTGGCGAAGGCGACGGCGGCAAGCGCTGGCAGCATGGCGCTGAAGAACGTCAGCACGAACGGCAGCGCGCCGATCGCTTCGCCCTTGGCAATTTCGCGCAGCAGGGTCTGGTTCGACAGCATCGGCACGGCGTACATCCACAGCGCGGTCTTCAGTTCCAGCATCGATACGGCGATGCCGGGGATCATCGGCAGCATGACTACGAAGCTGAGCATGCTTTGCGCTTCCTTGAACGATTTGGCATTCATCGCCACCGCGATCTGCACCGCTGACGCGAACAGCGACAGCGGCACCGACGCCAGGCATACCATCACCAGATCGAAAGTGGTGACGCGCCAGGACATGCCGATTTCCTCCAGCGGCAGCCAGGACAGGATGGCGTGCGCGAGGAACAGTTCGAGCGTGATGCCGATGACCGCCAGGGCGCCGGCGGCGAGCCATTTGCCGGTCACCAGTTCCCAGGTGCGCGCCGGCTGCGACATCAGCACTTCGAGCGAGCGGCGCTCGCGCTCGCCGGCGGTACTGTCGACCGCCGCCGACAGGCCGCAGATAAAGGCGGGGAAGAACAGGAAGCCGAGGATGCTGCCGATCAGGCCGGCCGAGCGGGCGGCGGTGGTGCCGGTGTCGTAGCGCTGCAGCTGCAGCGGCGCCACCGTGGCCGGTGACACGCCGTGCGCCAGCAGGCGGGCGCTGGCGATGCTCGAATTGTAGGCGTGCAGCACCTCTTCGATGTCGCGCTGGCGCGCGCCATTGTCGGCGGCCGAATCGAACCATAGTTCAACGCGCGCCGGGCGCATCGCCTGGTAGTTTTCGGCGAACTTGTCGCTGATGCGCAGCACCGCCACGACCTTGCGCGATCGCAGCAGTTGCGTGATCGCATCCTCGTCCATCGGGCCTTTTTGCTCGACGCTGATGTTCTTCTGTTTGAGCTGCACCATCAGGTTGGGCGCTTGCGCCGCGCCGATCACGGCCAGCTCGATGCCTTCGCGCTCGGGCTTGGTGGCGCGCTTGATCTGCTGGTTCAGGATCACTCCCAGCATGACCGGGTACATCAGCGTAAACAGCAGCAGCAGGCCGAGCGAGCGCTTGTCGCGCATCGTTTCGCGGAATTCCTTCAAAAACACGATCCGCCATTTCGCCTTCATGCGACGATTCCCTCTTCGGTGCCGACCAGGCTGACGAAAGCGTCTTCCAGGCTGGCGATGCCGGTACGCTCGCATAATTGCTGCGGCGAGCCTTGCGCTACCGTTTGGCCCCTGGCGATGACGATGACGTCGTCGCACAGGTGGGTCACTTCCTGCATCACGTGGGTGGCCATGATGACGCAGCAGCCATCTTGGCGCAGCGCGCCCAGGGCACTGCGCAGCGCGCGCGTGCTCATCACGTCGAGGCCGCGGCTTGGCTCGTCGAGCAGCAGGTGGCGCGGCCGGTGCAGCAAGGTGCGCGCCAGCGCCACCTTGATGCGCTGGCCCTGGGAAAAGCCCTTGGCGCGCCGCTCGAGAATATCGTTCATCGCCAGCAGGTCGGCCACTTCGTCGATGCGCGCCTGTAGCGACGGCCCGGCCATGCCGTTCAGTTCGCCGAAGTAGGCCAGGTATTCGCGCGTGCTGAGGCGGTCGTACAGGCCGAACTGGTCGGTCAGCAAGCCCATGTTCTTACGCACCGCCATCGGGTCGACGGCCGGGTCGATGCCGTCGATGCTGATGCTGCCGTGGTCGCGCTTGAGCAGGCCGACCAGCAGGCGCAGCAGGGTGGTCTTGCCGGCGCCGTTCGGCCCCAGCAGCGCGGTGATGTGGCCGTCGCGCGCCTGAAAGCTGACGCCGCCCAAAGCCTGGACGGCGCCGAACTGTTTGCGTACTTCTTTCGCTTCTATCATGGTCGGGTCCTGGCGGTTACGGTTGCGGCCCGGCGCTGCCGAGCTGAAAGCCGGGCACCGGGATGTCTTTCAGGCAGTCGGCCTTGAGCGGCTCGCCCGGACGGTCGAGAAATTCGCGCAGCAGGCGCGGCGCGCAGCCGAGCTGCGAAATGCCGTGGCCGGCGTTCGCCACCACCAGGTGCTGGGCGTTCGCCATGGTCTTGCGGGCGGCCTCGGCGCGCCGCGGCGGCGTCACCGGGTCGAGCGCGCCGGACAGCATCAGCACCGGCGCGGCAATCGTGGCGGGCGCCGCCAGCGGCACCGGCGGCACCTTCATCGCCCCGCACAGCGAAGGCAGGCGCGCCAGCATCGGCGCGGTCAACGGCGAAGCGTCCTCGGCGCGCAGTGCGGGCGTGAGGCGCGGGAAATCCTCGGCGCAGATGACCGCCAGGTGCAGCACCAGGGCGTTGGAGCCGTTGGCCGAGAAATCGGCGGCGACGTTGCGGCGCGCCACGAACGGCTCCCAGCGGCCCTGCGCAGCGCTGTGGATCAGGAACGGCAGGCGCCGGCTGTCGGATGGCGAATACAGGATGCTGTGGACGGTGCCGAGGAAGCGCGCGCTCGTCATCGTCAGTTGCATCGGCTCGGCGGTGCGCGGGTCGGCGATGTCGACCTTGACCTTGCCGGCGGCGATTTTGGCGGTCAGGGAGGCGAACTCGGCGCGCACGGCAGGGAAGGCGCGCTGGCAGGATGGATCGGAGGCGCACTGGCGAAACAACGCCTCGAGCGCGGCCTGGCTGTCGCGACCGCCGGCCGGGATCACCTGGTCGGGCGCGGCGACGCCGTCGAGCACGAGCGCGCGCAACTGGCCGGGAAAGGCGCGCGCGTAGGCCTGGCCGAGGCGGGTGCCGTACGAGCCGCCCCAGACGTTGATCTTGCCGTAGCCCAGGGCCAGGCGCACCTGCTCGATGTCGCGCGCGGCGTTGGCGGTGGTGTAGGCGGCATAGTCGACGCGCCGGCCGGCGATGCAGGCGCCGATCTCGGCCTCGAGCTGGTCTTCCGTCATCGCCTGCTGGGCCGGCTTGGTTTCGCAGTCGAGCTTACCCGATAACCCGGTGCCGCGTTGGTCGATGAACACGATGTCGCGCGTGGCGCGGGTGCGGCGAAAGGCGTTCGCCAGCAGCGGCAGCACGTCCGAGCCGGCTTCGCCGGGGCCGCCGGCCAGCACGAACAGCGGATCGCGCAAGGCCGACTCGCGAAACGCCGGCGCGACCGTCACGTGCAGCGCCAGCTTTGCGCCGTTCGCCTTCGTGTAGTCGAGCGAGACCGGCACGTTGACGCAGCGCAGCGCCTCTTCCGAGCCGGGCAGGTGGCAGGAGCGGGTCTGCGCGCCGGCTTGCGCGGCGCGGCCGGCCGCCGGCAGCAGCAGCAGGCAGGTCAAAGTCAGGCCAAGGCATGTGCGAACGTCCACGAATTTCTCCTAAGTTGGATGGGAGGCTGAGCAATACTATGTTGGCGAAGTTTCCCCGGTCAACCCTTAGTTGAGGTTTTAAATAGATGACTTTAGGCAACTTTGACCTTGCGCGCGCCATTCGCCGGGAATGCAACAGCGCGGCCATTGGCGGGTTGACGCGGCAAGCCGAAGTGCGCTATGATTGCCGGCTTTCCGTTTGCTCAGGAAAGACAATAAGGCAGAGTCCGCAGGCAGCAAGAGCGGAACCACCATTTGAGCGATTTACATATTAGGAAGTCAACATGAAAACTTTTTCCGCTAAAGGACATGAAGTCCAGCGCGATTGGTTAGTGATTGACGCGACGGACTTGATCCTCGGACGTGTTGCCAGCGAAGTGGCACTCCGACTGCGCGGCAAACACAAACCGGAATTTACTCCGCACGTCGACACGGGCGATTTCATCGTCGTGATCAACGCAGGCAAACTGCGCGTGACCGGTACCAAGGCAACCGAAAAGACGTATTACCGTCACTCGGGTTACCCAGGCGGTATCTACGAAACCAATTTCCTGAAAATGCAACAGCGTTTTCCGGGTCGCGCGCTCGAAAAAGCGGTCAAGGGCATGCTGCCTAAAGGCCCGCTCGGCTACGCGATGATCAAGAAGCTCAAAGTGTACGCGGAAGGTTCCCATCCGCACGCTGCGCAGCAACCTAAAGCACTCGTTCTCTAAGGAGCTGACATGATCGGTAATTACAATTACGGCACCGGCCGTCGCAAGAGTGCAGTTGCTCGCGTCTTCATCAAAGTTGGCTCCGGCCAAATCATCGTCAACGGCAAGCCAGCGTCGGAATACTTTTCGCGCGAAACAGGCCTGATGGTGATTCGCCAGCCGCTCGAACTGACCGGCAATGTCGAGCGTTTCGACATCAAGGTCAACGTTCACGGCGGTGGCGAGTCCGGCCAGGCTGGTGCAGTTCGCCACGGTATCACCCGCGCCCTGATCGACTACGACGCAACGCTCAAGCCTGACCTGGCAAAAGCCGGTTTCGTTACCCGCGATGCGCGTGAAGTCGAGCGTAAAAAAGTTGGTCTGCGTAAAGCACGTCGCGCAAAGCAATTCTCGAAGCGTTAATTCGCTTCCCCTGCAGCGCTGCCCAAGCGCTGCGACAAAAAACCGCCGGCTGCAAAGCCCGGCGGTTTTTTTTGGCCGTTAGCGAAATCCTGTACGGCGCGCGGATTTTCCAGGCTGGTAAAATTGCGGCTAGGTCAAGCATTACTACTTATTCAACATTGAAGGAACACACATGATCAAAGTCGGCATCGTCGGTGGCACCGGATACACGGGCGTGGAGCTGCTGCGAATTTTGTCAGCCCATCCCGGGGCGCAGCTGACGGCAATTACGTCGCGCAAGGAAGACGGCCTGCCGGTGGCGGACATGTACCCGTCGCTGCGCGGCCACGTCGACCTGGCGTTCTCGGCGCCCGACAAGGTCGACCTGACGCAGTGCGACGTGGTGTTCTTCGCTACCCCCCACGGCGTCGCCATGGCGCAGGCGCCAACGCTGCTGGCAGCCGGCGTGAAGGTGATCGACCTGGCGGCCGACTTCCGCCTGAAGGACCAGGCAAGCTTCGAGCAATGGTACAAGATCCCGCATACGGCGCCCGAACTGCTGGAGCGGGCGGTGTACGGCTTGCCGGAACTGAATCGCGAGGCAATCAAGTCGGCCACATTGGTGGCCAACCCGGGTTGCTACCCGACGACGATGCAACTGGGCTTTTATCCGCTGCTCAAAGCCGGCCTGATCGATGCGGGCAACCTGATCGCTGACGCCAAGTCGGGCGTGTCGGGCGCTGGCCGCAAGGCCGAGATCGGCACGCTGTTTTCTGAGTCGAGCGACAATTTCAAGGCGTATGGTGTGTCTGGCCACCGCCATACGCCGGAAACGTCGGCCCAGCTGCAGCGCTACACCGACCAGAAGGTCGGCCTGGTGTTCACGCCGCACCTGGTGCCGATGATTCGCGGCATGCACGCCACCTTGTACGCGCGCCTGACCAAGGACATCGACGACGCCGCGCTGCAGGCACTATTCGAGCAGCAGTACAAGCTCGACGCCTTTGTCGACGTGATGCCGTTCGGTTCGCATCCGGAAACCCGTTCGACGCGCGGTTCGAACATGGTGCGCCTGGCCCTGCATCGTCCCGAAGGCTCTGGCTTAGTGGTGATTTTGGTAGTGCAGGACAACCTCGTCAAGGGCGCCTCCGGCCAGGCGGTTCAATGCATGAACCTGATGTTCGGCCTGCCGGAAACGACGGGCTTGCAGCACATCGCGCTGCTGCCGTAAGGGAAAAAGGCGGAGCGATTCGCCTGCAGCAGAGTGTTATCTGGCAATTTCTGCCGAAATATATTATCGACAACGATCTAGATCAAAGCGGCGTACGTTGATAGCGGTAAATTGATTGATGTAGGTCGAACTTGCAATCCAGACTCCCATTACCGTTTGTCACCGCAAAGGCGCCCATCATGTTCGGTCGTAACGCGAAACACGAAATTGACAGCCTCATCGGCATCTCCGCCCGGATCGAAGGCGACCTTTGTTTTACCGGCGGCTTGCGGATCGACGGCGAAGTACACGGTAACGTGCTCGCTGAAGAGGGGGCCGACAACCTGCTGATTATTTCCGAGCATGCGCGCATCGAAGGCGAAGTACGTTGCGCCAACCTGATCGTCAATGGCTACATCGCCGGCACGGTACATGCATCGAACCTGCTTGAATTGCAGCCGAAAGGCCGCATTATGGGAGATGTTCATTACAGGCTGCTTGAAATGCATGGCGGCGGCGCCGTCACCGGCACGTTGACGCACCAGGAAGCCGGCGAACCGGAGTTTCACTTGGCGACGGCGGAAGCTTCCGGAGCGCCAGTGGCGTCAACAGTCTATAATGGTCCCAACCGTCCCAAGTAGGAGTCACCCATGAATGCAGTAGCTGAAATGCAAGAAGTCATCCCGTCGCCGATTATTTTTACCGACAGCGCCGCCCAGAAAGTTGCGCAACTGATTGAGGAAGAGGGCAACCCGGACTTGAAACTGCGCGTGTTTGTGCAGGGCGGCGGCTGCTCGGGCTTCCAGTACGGGTTCACCTTCGATGAAATTGTCAATGAAGACGACACCACCATGGTCAAGAACGGCGTGCAGTTGCTGATCGATTCGATGAGTTACCAGTACCTGGTCGGCGCCGAGATCGATTACAAGGACGACCTCGAGGGCGCCCAGTTCGTCATCAAGAACCCGTCCGCGACCTCGACCTGCGGCTGCGGCTCGTCATTTTCGGCGTAAAGAAGGGCGCGGCTCCAGCCTGACCGGTGGCCGCGCAACAGGACTACGCGGGGTAAAGCGCGCCGAGGATCCGGCTACCCTTTGCTCCGGTCACGGCGGGCAAATTGCCTGCCTGGCGATGATGGAAACGGTAAGCCAGCCAAGCGAACGCCAGCGCTTCCACTCGGTTCGGCGCCACGCCGAGTGTCGCCGTCGATGCCACAATTGCACTACCTTTCATTTCTGCTTGCAGGGCGCGCATCAGCGCGCCGTTGTAGGTCCCGCCCCCACAGACATACACTGCATCGACCTGCCGCGCTTCGGTGCCGATCGCGCGCGCGATGCTAACGGCTGTCAATTGCATCAAGCTGGCTTGCACGTCGGCCGCCGGCAGCGCGGTGCAGCGCGCCAGCATGGCGTCGAGCCAGTCCAGGTGAAACAGGTCGCGCCCGGTGCTTTTCGGCGCGGCCAGCGCAAAATAAGGCTCGCCCAGCATTGCCGCCAGCAAGGCCGGGTCGGGCTTGCCGGTTGCCGCCCAGGCGCCGTCGGCATCGTATTGCTGGCCCTGGTGGCGCGCGATCCAGCCGTCCATCAGCACATTGCCCGGGCCGGTATCGAAACCGGTCACCCTGCCGTCCGCATGCAGCACGCTGATGTTGCCGATCCCGCCGATATTGACCACCACCCGCGTCTGGCCGGGCTGGCCGAATTGCGCCGCGTGGTAAGCCGGCACCAGCGGCGCGCCCTGGCCGCCGGCGGCAACGTCGCGGCTGCGAAAATCGGCGACGACGTCGATGCCGGTCAATTCCGCCAGCAGCGCCGGGTTGATGGTCTGGCGCGTAAAGCCCAGTTCGGGGCGGTGGCGCACGGTCTGGCCGTGCGCCGCAATCGCCCGCACCGGTCCGCTGGCGGCAGGCAGCAGTTGCGCCACGCAGGCGCTGTAGACATGGGCGATCCGGTTGGCGGCGATTGCTTCGCGCTCGATTTCGTTGGCGCCGCTACACTGCAGCGCCATCAGGTCGGCGCGCAGGTCAAAGTCGAACGGGACGAAGCCGGCTGCGATCGTGCGGATGGCGCCGCTATGTGCAACATCGGCAAAATCGGCCAGCACGCCGTCGACGCCGTCCAGGCTGGTGCCGGACATCAGGCCGATGTACAGGGAAGAGGGTGCGGTCATGGCGGGCTCAAAAGGGGTGCGCAAAAAAGGGCGGGAAGGCGAATCGCCTTCCCGCCCTTCGGGCATCATGGATTGATGATGGATTGACGATGGATCAGCGTGATGCCAGCGTAGTGGTTTTGATGCCCGGACGCAGCAGCGCGAAACGGTGGGTCATGTCGGTGGCCGAATTCTTGAAACGGGCCAGCTCGGCCGATGTCAGCGGCGCCTGGACGATGACAGCGAGGGCGTTCGGATCGCGCGCTTCATTGTTGACGCGGAATTCGTAGTGCAGGTGAGCGCCGGTCGACCAGCCGGTCGAACCGACGTAGCCGATAATGTCGCCCTGGCTGATTTTGCTGCCCTTGCGCAGTCCTTGAGGAAACCGGCTCATGTGCGCATACGCTGTACTGTACTTGGCCCAGTGCTTGATCACGACCATGTTGCCGTAGCCGCCGGAAACGCCTTTGAATTCGATCACGCCATCGCCCGACGCCCGGATCGGGGTGCCGAGGGCGGCGGCAAAGTCGATGCCTTTATGGGCTTTCCAGCTGCCTGAAATCGGATGCGAGCGCATTGAAAAGCCGGAGGAAATCCGCGAAAACTCGAGCGGCGACTTGAGGAAGGCTTTTTTCAGCGCCTTGCCGTCGAGGGTGTAATAGCCGCCGCCGGCCTTGCTCAAGGGGTCTTCGAACCAGACCGACTGATAGGTGACGCCGCGGTTGACGAATTCGCCGGCCAGGATGCGGCCGGTGCGCACCATTTCGCCGTCCTGCCAGAACGTTTCGTAGACCACGTTGAAATGGTCGCCGCGTTTCAGGTCTGAACGGAAGTCAATGCTGGTGGAAAACATCTCGATGATTTGCGCGACGATCGTGTCAGGCAGCTTGCCGCCGTCGGTGTTCGCATCGGTGGCCGAGTACAGGGAATTGGTGATGGTGCGGGCGCGCATTTCAACGCGGCGCTCGAGCTTGGGAGCGGTCTCTTGCGCAACAAACTTGTCGTCCTTGCGGGTAATGGAAATGGTCTTGACCGGGTTGTCCTGGGCATCGACGACGGTCGCGCGCAGCCATTGCATCTGGCCGTCTTGGTCCGTCTTGGCCTGCACGCGCTTGCCGGTTTTCAGCTGCATTACGCCCTTGGCGACGCGGTCGCTCTTGATGAAGCGGGCGGCATCCTGGTCGTCGACGCCAAGGCGCGACAGTAGCGAGGCGAGCGAATCGCCTGAACGCACTTTCTCTTCGTGGATGAATTGCTGGGGTTTTTGCTGGAGCGCGGCGATCTGGTCCGCCAGGTTCGGCAGTTCCAAGTCTTGCGCGATTGATTTGACCGGGAGGTCAGACGCATCCGGCGCCAGTGGCGCGACGCCGGCGGCGCCGAATGCGCAGACTGCAAGAAAGAGCGCGCTGGCGCTGAGAATGCGCATTTTTCGCGTCGTTCCCAGCAGGCCGGTCCAGCTCTTGCCTGTGATTTTGTTTGTAGGGTTCATGCAATCAGTTAAAATTTGCCGCTTGAACTTCCAGAAAACTACATTTTCTTGTTGTTGTTATGTTTAGTTTTCATTGGGCAACGTTAATAAGATCGGGCATTATAACAAACTCCAGCGTCTGCCCGACATTTTCGACTTTCATTAATAAAATAACTATGACCTCTTCCGTTTCAAGCAAGACCGCCGCCGCGTCAGCGTCACTTCCGCTCACGGATACCGTACTGGAAGCGCTCGCGGTCACCAAACGCGGTGTCGACGAGTTGCTGATCGAAGCCGAGTTCGCGCAAAAGCTTGCGCGGTCGGAACAGAGCGGCAAGCCGCTGCGCATTAAACTTGGCCTTGATCCCACCGCGCCCGATCTGCACCTCGGCCACACGGTGGTACTGAACAAGATGCGCCAGCTGCAAAACCTGGGGCACCAGGTGATTTTCCTGATCGGCGACTTCACGTCGATGATCGGCGACCCGTCCGGCCGAAACATCACGCGCCCGCCGCTGACACGGGAACAAATTGAGCTCAATGCGATGACCTATTTCAAGCAGGCCTCGCTGGTACTCGACGCCGAGCGCACCGAGATCCGTTACAACTCGGAATGGTCCGACCCACTCGGCGCACGCGGCATGATTGAACTGTCGTCGCATTACACAGTGGCAAGAATGATGGAGCGCGACGATTTTACCAAGCGTTATAAGAGTGGGACACCAATTAGCGTCCATGAGTTCCTTTATCCTTTGATGCAGGGCTATGATTCTGTCGCTTTGAAGGCCGACCTTGAGCTGGGTGGAACCGACCAGAAATTTAATTTGCTGGTCGGACGCGAATTGCAGAAAGATTATGGCCAGGAGCAGCAATGCATCCTGACCATGCCCTTGCTCGAAGGACTGGATGGCGTTGACAAGATGTCGAAGTCGAAAAACAACTATATCGGCATCACCGAGCCGGGCAATACCATGTTTGCCAAGCTGATGAGTATTTCCGACGTCATGATGTGGCGTTACTTCGAGTTGCTGTCGTTTCGCTCGATTGCCGACGTTGCCTCTTTGAAAGCGGCGGTCGATGCCGGGCTCAACCCGCGCGACGCCAAGGTGGCGCTGGCCCAGGAGATTGTCGCCCGTTTCCATTCGGCCACGGCGGCCGACGAGGCGCTGGCCGACTTTGTCAACCGCTCCAAGGGCGGCATCCCGGACGACGTGGCGGAAGTGGCGCTGGCCGGCGCGCCGCTTGGCATTCCGCACCTGCTCAAGCAAGCCGGGCTGTGCGCCTCGGCTTCGGAGGCAATGCGCATGGTCGACCAGGGCGGCGTGCGGATCGACGGCGCGGTCGTCAGCGACAAGGCATTGAAACTCGACGCCGGCGTGTTTGTGCTGCAGGTGGGCAAGCGCAAGTTTGTCCGCGTGACCTTGTCCGCGTGAGCCGCTGCGCATGATCGCCCTGCTGCAACGAGTCAGCCACGCCAGCGTGGTGGTCGATGGCGCCCAGATCGGCGCCATCGACGCCGGCCTCCTGGTGCTGGTGTGCGCCGAAAAAGGCGATACCGAAAGGGAAGCCGATGCGCTGCTGGCCAAGCTGCTGGCCTACCGCGTGTTCGGCGACGACGCCGGCAAGATGAACCGCAGCGTCACCGATGTCGGCGGCGGCTTGCTGCTGGTGCCGCAATTTACCCTGGCGGCCGACACCAACTCCGGCACGCGGCCGTCGTTTTCGCCTGCCGCCTCGCCCCAGCACGGCCTGCGCCTGTTTGATCATTTCGTCGCCCGTGCGCGCGCGCGTCATCCGTTGGTTGCTACCGGCCGCTTCGGGGCCGACATGAAAGTGGCGCTGACGAACGATGGGCCGGTGACTTTCTGGTTGCAAATCGAGGCTGCGACGCCAATCGGGTGAGCCGTCCCGCGTCTGTCGTTGTAATATACGAAAAAAAGACGAAGAGAGACGAAAAAGCGGCGGGAGCGTCTGATGCGACTGTGGAGCAACTCTTTTATCGAAGGCGGGGTAATTCCACCCGAGTGCGCGTTCGCCCAGATCGATCCCGTCAATCATGTGCGTCATGCGGGTAACCGCAGCCCGCATCTGGCATGGGATGAGGTACCATCAGGTACGCAGTCGCTGGCGCTGTTCTGCCGCGACGTCGATGCGCCGCCGCATGGTAGCGACGTCAACCGTGAAGGCAAGGTGGTGGCCGCGGACCTGCCGCGCGTCGAGTTCTTTCAATGGACGCTGGTCGATATCCCGGTCGTCATCAGGTCGCTTGCCGAGGGTGCGTTTTCGACCCGCGTGACGCCGCACGGCAAGCCCGGCCCGCTGGTGCCGTTTACCATCAAGAACGGCACCGAGCACCAGTTACGCCAGGGTCTCAACGATTACACCTCCTGGTTCGCCAACGACCCCGACATGGCCGGCGACTACTATGGCTACGACGGCCCGTGTCCGCCGTGGAACGATATGCGGCCGCACGCCTACCTGTTTTGCATGTACGCGCTCGACATTGCCCGCTTTGCGCTGGAAGGGCGTTTTACCGGCGCCGAGGCGCGCCACGCCATCTGCGGCCATATCCTCGACGAGGCGCAAGTGTTCGGCGTCTATTCGCTCAATGCCGAAGTGGCCGATGCACTGGTCGGTTAAGAGCATCCGGCTTTCAGGCGTGGCTGGTATCATATGCCATGCTTGAAACCAATATTGTCCTGATCCGCCACGGCGAAACCGCCTGGAATGCCGAACGCCGCCTGCAAGGCCATATCGATATTGCCCTCAATGCCGAAGGGCAGCGCCAGGCCGCGGCGCTCGCCGCCGCCCTTGCCGGCGAGGATATCGACGCCATCGTCGCCAGCGACCTGCAGCGCGCGCTGCAAACGGCGCAAGCCGTGGCAGGCGCGCGTGGCGTGCAGGTTCAAACCGACCCGGCGCTGCGCGAACGATGCTACGGCGGCTTCGAGGGCTTGCTGTACGCCGAGATCGCCGAGCGCTTCCCGCTCGAGTTCGCGCGCTGGCAGGCGCGCGACATCGACGCCCTGATGCCCTCGGGTGCGCGCAGCGCCGAATCGTTCCGCCAGTTTTATGTGCGTTCGGTCGACGCCATCCTCGGCTGGGCCGCCGCTTATCCGGGCCAGTCGATTGCGCTGGTGGCCCACGGCGGCGTACTCGAGTGCGCCTACCGCGCCGCGACCGGCCTGCCGCTCGAAACCCCGCGTCACTTTGCCGTGCTCAATGCCAGCATCAACCGCTTCACGGTGGCAAACGGCAAGCTGCGCCTGGTCAGCTGGGGCGGCGTGGCCCACCTGGCGCCGCGCGTCCACGATGAACTGGCGTAACAAAATAGTGCCTATTATTTGGGCAATTCGAGCGGCGGATCGGTTAAAATAGCAGGTTCCGTCATTCAATTTGGTTGACCAGTGCAAATCGGCCCGTACTTGTTGCGCAATAATGTTTTCGTCGCCCCGATGGCCGGGGTGACTGATCGTCCGTTCCGCCAACTGTGCAAGCAGCTCGGTGCCGGCTACGCCGTGTCGGAGATGGCGGCGTCGAATCCGCGCCTGTGGGCCACCGAAAAAAGTGCGCGCCGTACCGACCACGCCGGCGAAATGGAACCGAAGGCGGTGCAAATTGCCGGCGCCGACCCGCAAGACCTGGCCGATTGCGCCAGGTTCAACGTCGGGCGCGGCGCGCAAATCATCGACATCAACATGGGCTGCCCCGTCAAGAAGGTCTGCAACAGCTGGTGCGGTTCGGCGCTGTTGCAAGACGAGGCGCTGGTCGAACGGATCTTGAACGCGGTGGTGCGCGCGGTCGACGTGCCGGTCACGCTCAAGTTTCGCACTGGCTGGAATCGGGCAAACAAGAATGCCTTGAACATCGCCCGCATTGCCGAGCAGGCCGGCGTCCAGATGCTGACCCTGCACGGGCGCACGCGTGCCGACGGCTACGCGGGCGAGGCCGAATACGACACGATTGCCATGGTCAAGGCAGCGGTGAAAATCCCCGTGGTGGCCAACGGCGACATCACCACCCCCGAAAAAGCGCGCGACGTGCTGGCGATCACCGGCGCCGACGCCGTGATGATCGGCCGCGCGGCCCAGGGCCGGCCTTGGATCTGCCGCGAGATCGATTATTTTTTGCGCACCGGCACGCATTTGCCGGCGCCACTGGTCGACGAAGTGAGTGCCCTGATGCAAGAGCACTTGGAGGCGCATTACGCGTTCTACGGCGAGTTCCTCGGCGTGCGTACGGCGCGCAAGCACATCGGCTGGTACGTGCGCGAGCTCGATGGCGGCGAGGCTTTTCGCCGCCAGATGAACCTGCTGGAATCGACGTCGGAGCAGCTGGCCGCGGTGGCCGGGTTCTTTGAAATGCAACAGCGCTTCGGCGAGCGGTTACAATACCGGCCCGCCGACATCGATCAACAGGCGATGGCGGCTTAAAACCCGGCAAAAAACAAAAAGTAAAAACCAGGCCCGCGGGAATATCAAGAAATGATGGAACGAACGCTGCCTTGAGAGCGGCGGCGACAACACTAATTAGCCGGACGACGTAGAGAAAATGAGCAAAGAAAGTATCCAGGAAGTGGTTCAGAAGAGTCTTGAAGAGTATTTCAACGACCTCGGCGAGCAGCAGGCATCGAATATCTACGACATGGTCGTGCTCACGGTCGAGAAGCCGATCCTCGAGGTGGTGATGCTGCGCGCGGCCGGCAACCAGTCCCACGCGGCGCAAATGCTGGGCATTAATCGCAACACCTTGCGCAAGAAGCTGCAAGAGCACGGCCTGCTGTAAGTCACCCGCCCATCGCGACGGGCGCCGCGGCCTGCTGTGCTAAACAGCAGCCGCGCCTGCACCACAGAATTCTCATCAACCGGGCTACTCCCATGATCACACAAGCTTTGATTTCCGTCTCCGACAAGACTGGCGTTCTCGATTTCGCGCGCGCGCTTTCCGCCATGGGCGTGGGCATCCTGTCCACCGGCGGCACCGCGAAACTGCTGGCCGACAATGGCGTGCCGGTAACCGAAGTGGCCGACTACACTGGCTTTCCGGAAATGCTGGACGGCCGCGTGAAAACCTTGCATCCGAAGGTTCACGGCGGCATCCTGGCACGGCGCGATACTCCGGAGCACGTTGCCAAGCTGCTTGAACACGCCATCCCGACCATCGACATGGTGGTGGTCAACCTGTATCCGTTCCAGCAAGCCGTCGCCAAGGACAGCTGCACGCTGGAAGACGCCATCGAAAACATCGACATCGGCGGGCCGACCATGCTGCGTTCGGCGGCGAAGAACCACAAGGACGTGGTGGTAGTGTGCGATCCAGCCGACTACGGCATGGTGCTGGCTGAAATGAAGGGCACCGGCCCGGGTGTCGGCGCAGTCAGCTACGACACCAAATTCATGCTGGCGAAAAAAGTATTCGCCCACACCGCGCAGTACGACGGTGCCATCACCAATTACCTGACCAGCCTGGGCGAAGACAAGGCGCACGCCACCCGCGCGGCCTATCCGCATGTGCTGAACATGACGTTCAACAAGGTGCAGGACATGCGCTACGGCGAAAACCCGCACCAGTCGGCCGCCTTCTACCGCGACCTGGTGCCGGCCGCCGGCGCGCTGGCCAACTACAAGCAGCTGCAGGGCAAGGAGCTGTCGTACAACAACATCGCCGATGCCGATGCGGCCTGGGAATGCGTCAAGTCGCTCGGCGCAGAAGGGCAGGCCGGCTGCGTCATCGTCAAGCACGCCAACCCGTGCGGCGTGGCGCTTGGTGCTGATGCGTTCGACGCCTACAGCCGCGCGTTGCAGACCGACCCGACCTCCGCTTTCGGCGGCATCATCGCCTTCAACGTCGAAGTCGACGGCAGGACCGCGCTTGAGATTGCCAAACTGTTCGTCGAAGTGCTGATCGCGCCGTCGTTTTCGCCGGAGGCGAAGCAGCTGATGGCGGCCAAGCAGAACGTCAGGATGCTGGAAATTGCCCTGGGCGGCGCCAGCAACCCGTTCGACGTCAAGCGCGTCGGCGGCGGCTTGCTGGTGCAGTCGCCGGACGCCAAAAACGTCGGCCTGGGCGAATTGCGCGTCGTCACCCGCCAGCAGCCGACCCAGCAGCAATTGCAGGACATGCTGTTCGCCTGGCGCGTGGCGAAATTCGTCAAGTCGAACGCGATCGTGTTCTGCGCCAACGGCATGACGCTTGGCGTCGGCGCCGGCCAGATGAGCCGGATCGACTCGGCCCGCATCGCTGCCATCAAGGCCCAGAACGGCGGCCTGTCGCTGGCCGGCTCGGCAGTGGCGTCGGACGCGTTTTTCCCGTTCCGCGACGGCCTCGACGTCGTCGTCGACGCCGGCGCGAGCTGCGTGATCCAGCCGGGCGGCTCGATGCGCGACCAGGAAGTGATCGACGCCGCCGACGAGCGCGGCGTGGTGATGTTGTACACAGGCACGCGCCACTTCCGGCACTGATCGGCAAGAAATTGCCGAAACCCTGTCGAAACCCTGTGTTTTTACACAGTATTTCGACACGAAGGTTGCCGCGCGGTATACCATTCGAGCATGATAATTCTTGGCATTGACCCCGGCCTGCGCACCACTGGTTTCGGCGTCATCGAAAAACACGGCGCCCGGCTGCGCTACATCGCTTCCGGCACCATCAAGACCGGCAGCGAGGCGGCGCTGCCGCCGCGCCTGAAGGTGATTTTCGCCGGCATCGCCGAGATCATCCGCACCTATAATCCCAACTGCGCGGCGATCGAAAAAGTGTTCGTCAACGTCAACCCGCAATCGACCTTGCTGCTCGGCCAGGCGCGCGGCGCGGCCATCACCGCGCTGGTCGGCGGCGACCTCGACGTGGCCGAATACACCGCGCTGCAGGTCAAGCAGGCAGTAACGGGCAGCGGCCGCGCCGCCAAGGCGCAGGTGCAGGACATGGTGGCGCGCCTGTTGGTGCTGCCTGGCCTGCCCGGCAGCGACGCTGCGGATGCACTAGGAGTTGCCATTTGTCACGCCAACAGCCACGATGCGCTGGCCCTGATCGGCGCCCTGGCGCCCGCATCGAATACCTTGCGCATGAAGCGCGGGCGCCTCGTCTAATCTTCTCTTTGAAAGCCATCGATGATCGGTCGCATCTCCGGAATCCTGCTCGAAAAAAACCCGCCGCAATTGCTGGTCGACTGCAACGGCGTCGGTTATGAAGTTGACGTCTCGATGAGCACCTATTACAACCTGCCGCAGCTGGGTGAAAAGGTGTCCTTGTTTACCCACCAGGCGATCCGCGAGGACGCCCACCTGCTGTTCGGCTTCGGCAACGCCGCCGAGCGCAGCGTATTTCGCCTGTTGATCAAGATCACCGGCGTCGGCGCGCGCACCGCGCTGTCGATCCTGTCGGGCATGACGATTGCCGACCTGGCCCAGGCGGTGACGTTGCAGGAAGCCGGCCGGCTGGTCAAGGTGCCGGGCATCGGTAAAAAGACCGCCGAGCGCCTGCTGCTCGAACTGAAGGGCAAGCTCGGCGCCGAGCTCGGCACGCCAGGCGCCGTCGTCCTGCACGACGCCCAATCGGATATCCTCAGTGCCTTGATGTCGCTGGGGTATTCTGACAAGGAAGCGCTGGCCGCGATCAAGAACATGCCGAGCGGCAGTACTGTGTCCGACGGCATCAAGTACGCGCTCAAGGCGCTGACGAAAGGGTGAAGCAGGCAATTGTCGCGGCAAGCCGCGACCCTGCGTAACGGGCCTGGCTTGCAAGCCAGGCTTCCTGAGCCAAAAGTGTTTTATTGCGAAAGAAAGAATGACGATCCAGACTGACGATTTCAGCGAGCAACGCATTATTGCCGCGACGCCCTCGTCGCCCAACGAAGAAGCGATCGAGCGCGCGCTGCGGCCCAAACACCTGGACGAATACGTCGGCCAGGAGAAGATCCGCGGCCAGCTCGAAATCTTCATCACGGCTGCCCGCCAGCGCAAGGAAGCGCTCGACCACACCTTGCTGTTCGGCCCGCCCGGCCTGGGCAAGACCACGCTGGCCCACATCATCGCGCGCGAGATGGGCGTGAACCTGCGCCAGACGTCCGGCCCGGTGCTCGAGCGCCCGGGCGACCTGGCGGCGATCCTCACCAACCTGGAAGCGAACGACGTGCTGTTCATCGACGAGATCCATCGCCTCTCGCCCGTGGTCGAGGAGATCCTGTATCCGGCGCTGGAGGACTACCAGATCGACATCATGATCGGCGAGGGACCGGCGGCGCGCTCGGTCAAGCTCGACCTGCAGCCGTTCACCCTGGTCGGCGCCACCACCCGCGCCGGCATGCTGACCAATCCGCTGCGCGACCGCTTCGGCATCGTCGCCAGGCTGGAGTTCTACAATGCCGCCGAACTGACCCGCATCGTTACCCGCAGCGCGGCGCTGTTGCACGCGCCGATCGTCGAGGACGGCGCGCGCGAGATCGCCTTGCGCGCGCGCGGCACCCCGCGCATCGCCAACCGGCTGCTGCGGCGGGTGCGCGACTATGCCGAGGTGAAGGGGAATGGCGAAATCACCCGGCCGATGGCGGACGCCGCGCTGGTCATGCTCGACGTCGACTCGGTCGGCTTCGACGTGATGGACCGCAAACTGCTCGAAGCGGTGTTATTCAAATTCGGCGGCGGCCCGGTCGGCATCGGCAACCTGGCCGCGGCGATCGGCGAGGAAGCCGACACCATCGAAGACGTGCTCGAGCCGTTCCTGATCCAGCAGGGTTATTTGCAGCGCACCCCACGCGGGCGGATCGCCACGCCGCTGGCGTACACCCACTTCGGGGTTGCCGCGCCGCGCACCAGCCCGACAGGCGAGCTGTGGGGCCAGCCCGGCGCCCTGGGCTGACGACGCCCGCCGGCGGTAAGTTTCATTCGCAGCTGTTGGCGGCCCGCGAGCCGAAGTCTTCTTGCGCTATCGCCTTATCGGCACCACCCCTATGGGTTGGCGTTGGCATTGGCGGCGGCGTCCGGATCGCGCGGACGCATGCGCGGATGCAGGTGAGCGCGCATGCCCGGAAAGACGAAGCTGTAAAACAGCAATACGGCGCAGAACAGCAGCGGTCCGATCGCCCAGATGTGCTCCGGCGGGCGGTCGAGCTGCAGCACCCAGACGCTGCCGCCAATCGGAAACGCCAGCAAGACGGCCCCCAACGCCCGTGTGCGGCGCGAGCGCTTCATGTGGTTGCCGGCGACGCCGATGAAACAGAAGCCTGCCGCGGTCAGGGCGATCGCCAGGCATCCCGCCACGGCCCGGCTTACGTCGCCGGGGCCCTGGGGCGTATCGGGCAACAGCAGGAAGGGCGCGCCCGTAACGATCAGGCTGCCGATCAGAAATGACATGCAGCGAAGAAATATCATTGAGGAATTCGTAAAAGTGAGATTGCTTGAATAATTTATTTCTTGCTGGCCGCGTCGTGCTGTTGATTTAAAATAACACATCTGTGGCATTTTCGATACGCAATGTTATTTTGACGCCCAGGCGAGGAGCGGCTTGTCGCCTTTTGGCAACTTCACCAGCGACGTTATTGGTCCGTGCGCGGGTCCGCAAAAAACGCCCGTGACGGCAGCAACCGATATTGCACCGGGTTTTGGAATGTAAATTGGAAAAGGGCCGAGCGGCCCTTTTGGTTTTTTGTCCTGCGCGCCGCTTTTGTGCTTGGCGCACCGAAACCGGCGAACGGCCCGGCTCACCGGCACCCATTATCGGTGTCCGGTCGCCAATCAGGCCGCGGGCAGTTTGGCGATCTGCTCGCGCAGCTTGGCGATGGTGGCCGAAAAATTGACCAGCCGCTCATTTTCCTGGGCCACCACGGCGGCCGGCGCGCGCGCCACGAAACTCTCGTTGCCCAGCTTGCCGTTGACCTTGGCGATCTCGCCGTCGATGCGGGTGATCTCCTTGGCCAGGCGTTCGCGTTCGGCGCCGACATCGATCTCGACCTTGAGCATCAGCTTGGTGGTGCCGACGATCGACACCGCGGCCGGCGACTCCGGCAGCGCGTCGACCACCTGCACTTCCGACAGCTTGCCGAGCGCCTGCACGTACTGGGCGAAACCGAGCAGCCGCGTCTTGTCGGCGGCGTCGGCTGCCTCGACGATCAGCGGCACCCGCACCGACGGCGAAATCTGCATCTCGCCGCGCAGGTTGCGGGTGGCGTCGGTAAGCGCCTTCAACTGCGCCATCCATTCCTCGGCGCCGGCATCGATCAATGCGACATTCGCCTGCGGATACGGCTGGCGCATGACCGAGTCGCCGGCCGCATCGAGCGTCTTGCCGGCCAGCGGGGCCACGCTCTGCCACAACGCTTCGGTAACGAACGGGATGATCGGATGGGCCATGCGCAGCACCACTTCCAGTACCCGCAGCAAGGTGGCGCGGGTGGCGCGCTGCTGGCCTTCGGTACCGTGCTGGACCTGCACCTTGGCCACTTCCAGGTACCAGTCGCAGTATTCGTCCCAGACGAACTTGTAGATCGTCGCGGCGATGTTGTCGAAGCGGTAGTCCTGGAAGCCTTTGGCCACGTCCTGCTCGGCGCGCTGCAACAGCGAGATGATCCAGCGGTCGGCCGGCGACAGGTCGGCCTCATTTTGCGTGCAATCGTGGCCTTCGGTATTCATCAGCACGAAGCGGGTGGCGTTCCACAGCTTGTTGCAGAAGTTGCGATAGCCTTCGGCGCGGCCGAGGTCGAAGTTGATGCTGCGCCCGAGGGATGCGTAACTGGCCATCGTGAAGCGCACCGCGTCGGTGCCATAGGGGGCGATGCCGGCCGGGTATTCCTTGCGCGTGGCCTTTTCGATCTTGGCGGCGTCGCGCGGATTCATCAGGCCGGTGGTGCGCTTGGCAACCAGTTCCTCGATGCCGATGCCGTCGATCAGGTCGATCGGGTCGAGCGTGTTGCCCTTCGACTTGGACATCTTCTGGCCTGACGAATCGCGCACCAGGCCGTGCACGTACACCGTCTCGAACGGCACCTTGCCGGTGAAGTGGGTGGTCATCATGACCATCCGCGCGACCCAGAAGAAGATGATGTCGAAGCCCGTCACCAGCACCGACGACGGCAGGAACATCTTCATGTCGGGCGTCTCTTGCGGCCAGCCCATGGTCGAAAACGGCACCAGGGCCGACGAAAACCAGGTGTCGAGCACATCGTCATCGCGGCGCAGCGCTCCGGTAATGCCGGCCGCTGCGGCCTTGGCTTGAGCTTCCTCTTCGCTGCGGGCGACGATGATGTTGCCGGCCTCGTCGTACCAGGCCGGGATGCGGTGGCCCCACCACAACTGGCGCGACACGCACCAGTCCTGGATATTGCCCAGCCACTGGTTGTAGGTGGTGCTCCAGTTTTCCGGCACAAACTTGATTTCGCCATTGGCCACTTTTTCCAGCGCCACTTCGGCGATCGACTGGCCGGGAAAGCGCGTGCCTTCCGGCGCCGGTTTGCTCATTGCGACGAACCACTGGTCGGTCAGCATCGGCTCGATGACGACGCCGGTGCGGTCGCCCCGCGGCACTTGCAGCTTGTGCGGTTTGACTTCCTGCAGCAGGCCCAGTGCGTCGAGGTCGGCGACAATCTGCTTGCGCGCGGCGAAGCGGTCCATGCCGCGGTAGGCAGCCGGCGCCTCGTCGCTGATTTTCGCGTCGAGCGTGAGCACGCAGATCAGCGGCAGCTTGTTGCGCTGGCCGACGGCGTAGTCGTTGAAATCGTGGGCCGGGGTGATCTTGACGCAGCCGGTGCCGAATTCCTTGTCGGCGTATTCGTCGGCGATGACGGGGATCTCGCGCCCGGTCAGCGGCAGTTTCAGCATCTTGCCGACGCTGGCGCTGTAGCGCTCGTCCGTCGGATCGACCGCCACGGCGACGTCGCCCAGCAGCGTTTCAGGGCGCGTGGTGGCGACCGTCATGTGACCGCTGCCATCGGCCAGCGGGTACCGGATGTACCACATGAAGCCGTCTTCTTCTTCCTGCGCCACTTCCAGGTCAGATACCGCCGTGCCGAGCACCGGATCCCAGTTCACCAGCCGCTTGCCGCGGTAGATCAGGCCTTGTTCGAACAAGCGCACGAAGACCTCGGTGACCACTTTGCTGCGCGGCTCGTCCATCGTGAAATATTCGCGCGCCCAGTCGGGCGAGGTGCCCATGCGGCGCATCTGGCCGGTAATCGTATTGCCCGACTTTTCCTTCCATTCCCACACTTTTTCGACAAATTTTTCGCGTCCGAGGTCGTGGCGCGACATTTTTTGCGCGTCGAGCTGGCGCTCGACGACGATCTGGGTCGCGATGCCGGCGTGGTCGGTGCCCGGGATCCAGGCGGTATTGAAGCCGCGCATGCGGTAATAGCGGGTCAGGCCATCCATGATGGTCTGGTTGAAAGCGTGCCCCATGTGCAAGGTGCCCGTCACGTTCGGTGGCGGCAGCTGGATGCTGAACGACGGTTTGTCGGCGTCGGTGGAGGCGGCGAAGTAGCCGCGCTGTTCCCACTCGTTGCGCCAGAACTGTTCAATATCGGCTGGCTCGAAAGACTTGGCTAATTCCATGATGGTGGCGTATGTGTTTTGCGAAAACGAACATTATAGATGACAGGGCAGTGGCTGCGCCGCCGGCCCCGCCTCTTTTTGGACGCAGGCTTCGTACTGCCGGCGCAGACGAACTCCGTCGCTGCCCTTCACAAGCTGCTGCTCGAGTTTCTCGCCGAATTGCCGGGCCACGCCGGCTACGACACTGCGGTCGAAGCGATCCGCCAGATCGAGGCGCGCGAGCCGGACCTGGCCCTGCTCGACATCACGATGCCTGGCATGTCCGGCCTCGAGCTGGCGCGCCACCTGCACGAGAATACGACGGCGAAATGGGCAAGCAGGCCGCCACCTGCGGCGCGCCTGATGCCGGCGTTCGAAGCGGGCCTGGCGCGCGCCGACGAGATTGGCCAGCTGCGGCGCACCGAAACGAACCTGAGCGCGGCGCGGCCATGCGCGTTCGAGCCGGCGCAAGATCAACCAAGTAGCCGGCCAGTTGCTGGCGGCCGAGGAAGTGCTCAACAGCCTGCATGCGGCGTTCGCCGGCCGCTTTAAAGCAAAGTAAGCAAAACAAGCCAAACAGGACGACCTGCACGTCCGCACCACCGGCCATGTTCATTACCGGCCACGCCATGTGGGGCTTGCGCCCGCAGGCCGCCTGACGCGCCCCACAAATCCCCAAAAACGTGACGGCCGACAAGCATGCCGGCGCCTTGCTATGATAATGCCCTCGTGCGGCACCGGCCGCGCACCGTCTCATCATTTACAGGAATAATATGAAAACCAAGGCAGCGATTGCATGGAAGGCGGGAGCACCGCTGACGATCGAGGAAGTCGACCTCGAAGGACCGAAGGAGGGCGAGGTACTGGTCGAGATCAAGGCGACCGGCATCTGCCACACCGACTACTACACTTTGTCCGGCGCCGACCCGGAAGGCATCTTCCCGGCCATTCTCGGCCATGAAGGCGCCGGCGTCGTGGTCGACGTCGGTCCGGGCGTAAAAAGCCTGCGCAAGGACGACCATGTGATTCCGCTGTACACGCCGGAATGCCGGCAGTGCAAGTTCTGCCTGTCGCAAAAGACCAACCTGTGCCAGTCGATCCGTTCGACCCAGGGCCGTGGCCTGATGCCCGACGCCACCAGCCGCTTTTCAATCAAAGGCCAACCGATCCTTCACTACATGGGGACGTCGACGTTTTCCAACTACATCGTGGTGCCGGAAATCGCCTTGGCCAAGGTGCGTTCGGACGCGCCGTTCGACAAGATCTGCTACATCGGCTGCGGCGTCACCACCGGCGTCGGCGCGGTGCTGTTCACCGCCAAAGTGGAGGCGGGCGCCAATGTGGTGGTGTTCGGGCTGGGGGGTATCGGCCTGAACGTGATCCAGGCCGCGCGCATGGTGGGCGCCGACAAGATCATCGGCGTCGACCTGAACCCGGCGCGCGAGGCGATGGCGCGCAAGTTCGGCATGACCCACTTCATCAATGCGAGTACTTCCGCCAACGTGGTGGACGATATCATCAGCCTCACTGATGGCGGCGCCGACTACAGTTTCGAGTGCATCGGCAACGTCACGACGATGCGCCAGGCGCTCGAGTGCTGCCACAAGGGCTGGGGCCAGTCGATCGTCATCGGCGTGGCGCCGGGCGGGGCGGAAATTTCGACGCGGCCGTTCCAGCTGGTGACCGGGCGCGTGTGGAAAGGCTCGGCCTTCGGCGGCGCTCGTGGGCGCACCGACGTGCCGAAAATCGTCGACTGGTACATGGAAGGCAAGATCAACATCGACGACCTGATCACCCACCGCTTGCCGCTCGAGCGCATCAACGAGGGCTTCGATTTGATGAAGAGCGGCGAATCGATCCGCTCGGTAGTCATTTACTGACCGCGACATGAACCACGCCGTCATGCTTTGGCGGCAAAAAATAAACACCCCCGGAGCCAGGCTCCGGGGGTGTCTTTACTTGTCGCGTCTATTACCTGGCTGGTTTTGCCGCTCGATCTCAGTGCTGGGCGATTTTGCCGCGCCAGGCGCCGGTTTCGCCGTGCTTCTCGAGCATTTCCTTCAAGCTCTGCAGGCCGGTACGCAATTCCATCCGCACCGCACTCATCGCATCGCCCAGCTTCTCTGACACGCCGTCCGGCTCATAGTCCATCTGCACCATGATCCGTGTGGCATTGTCGGAGATTTTGTGGAAGGTGGCCACGCCGCCATTGCGCGGACCGCTGACGCTGCGCCAGGCGACGCGCTTGTCCAAAATCTGCTCGGTAATCTCGGCATCCCATTCCTTTTCTTCCAGGCCTACCCTGGCGCGCCAGTGCAGGTGCTTGCCGTCCAGCTGCCTGATCTCGATTACGTTTGACATAAACTTTGGAAAATCCTCGAACTGGATGTACTGGTTATACGCGGCACTGACCGGCACGTTGACTTCGATCGACTCCTCGACGGACGAGGCGCTCCTGGTATTGCCACCGCCCTTGAGCTTTTTAGACAACAGCATGCCGCCGACCGCAAGTGCGGCCACTGTAACCACTCGATTTAGCATTTTTGGATCTCCTTGAATGCAGAAATTGCGCTACGACCATGTGAGGTTAAATGTGGCGCGGCCGCCCTGCGGCCCCACCAACCGAAATTTATTATGGGTGTAATGACAAAATAGGCCAATTTCTGACAACGTGGCGCGCCGCAGGTGGCGTGGCACAGGCGAGGCACCGTGCGCGCATGCGGGTACGGCCCCGACGCCGCCATTGCGTTGTCAAAAACTCTATGACTGCATGGGTTAATCTGACGTGACCGTCCGGTCAACATGGCCGAGTTCGAAAAAGCGTTCTCATGCAAACCAGGCCGGCCGATGGTTGCTGCCGAGCGCTGCACAGTCTGGTAGAAGGGGATAAATAGCTTGTTGCGTACCGATGGCGCCATGGGGTTATTTGGGATATGATGAAATCGAAGTAACCTAGCTAACCGAGCTAACCGAGCTAACCGAGCTAACCGAGCTAACCGAGCTAACCGAACAACTAGCCATGAACTCAAGCCTCAAATATCCAGAACAATTTAGTGTCGCCACCATTACGGGCTCGCCTGGCGAGGTCCGCCGGCAGCTGGATGGAATCGACGCTGAGCAGGTGGTAGCCTTCACCGTGCAAAGTGGTCCAACGCGTGAAGCAGGCGCCATTGTCGAAACACTGGCTAGCCTCGCGCCGCTTCTGCACAATATATTGGCGACCCGCCATCAGCATGCGTTAGAGACAATAGTCGAGGCGCTTGTACCGAAGCTTGTGCCGGAGCCGCATGAGCTCAAGGAAGCTGTCATGTTAGCGCGTGCACGGACCGCGGTTTTGACAACACGCGATTGGATGACGGCCCCGCAAATTGCAGAGGTTGCCGGCTTCAACACGACAAATCCGAGCGTGCCGCCAGGTAAATGGAAGCGCGCAGGAGCAATTTTTGCGATTCGCCACAATGGCGTCGATTACTATCCCACGTTTGGACTCGACCCAAGCAATGGTTACCGGCCGTTAAAATCGATGGCTGCGGTAATTCAGGTTTTAGAAGCCATGAAGGATGGGTGGGGGATGGCTTATTGGTTCCAGTCTGCAAACAGCTTCCTGGGCGGTCAACGTCCCCAGGATCTGATGGCATCGGCGCCGCACCGTGTGCTTGCGGCGGCTGAAGACGAGGTCCAAGAAATTGCGCATGGCTAAAGGCCTTGCAAGCCCTGGCAAAGATCCGCTCGCCACAGCGTCCCCGGTAACAGCGATATGCGCGCCTTCCAATGCAGGAATTGCGCCATCGCCTCCCGCGACGGTTGCCGTTTCCATCATGATATGGTCGCTCGATACGGTTATTCACCGGGTGCACCAGGACCACTATGCCGGCGATCAATTCAACCCGGGTTTGAAGGGCAATGCCCGCTTCAGTCCGATTAAAAACGCTTTGGGTGAGCCGGTTCCGACTCTTTACGGCGGAGCGACTTTCGCGTGCGCAGCGATGGAAACGGTTTTTCACGACGTTCCCTTTGCGCCTGGCCTGAAGACGCTCGACAAGACAAAACTGACCAGACAAGTGCACTCGCAAGTCAAGCCCGGCGCGGATCTGGTTCTGGCTGACTTGCGCAGCAAGGCACTTCGCAAACTTGGCGTCGCCAGAGGCCAGATCATCGATACCGAGAAGGATCAATACCCAACTACCAGGCAATGGGCCGAGGCAATTCACACCCAATGCCCCGAGGTGCAGGGTATTTGCTGGACGTCACGACAAGACGACAGCGCCCAAGCGCTGATGCTGTTCGGCGACCGCGTAACGCAAGACGTCCTCCAACCGGCTGCCATATCGCGCAATCTCGTCAGTGATTCCACGGCTTACGCAGAGCTCCTCCGCTTGGCCGAACAGATCGGCGTCGACATTGTGCCCGGGCGGTAGCAGATCAACCAGCAATTGGCGCGCCAAGGCCAGGCTTGGCAAGCCTGGCCTTCCGGGCCACCATGCGCCCCATTTTCGTGCCGCGCCGCGCTTGCTGACGCTCGGAAAACCACCCTGCCAGTTATAATGAGCGATGCAGAATCTCCTTCACAACCTCAATCCCGAACAACTCGCCGCCGTCACCTTGCCCCAGCAGAGTGCGCTGATCCTGGCGGGCGCCGGCTCCGGCAAGACGCGCGTGCTGACCACCCGCATCGCCTGGCTGATCCAGACCGGGCAGGTGTCGCCGGCCGGCATCATGGCGGTGACGTTCACCAACAAGGCGGCGAAAGAGATGCTCACCCGCCTGTCGGCGATGCTGCCCGTGAGTACGCGCGGCATGTGGATCGGCACCTTCCACGGTTTGTGCAACCGCTTCCTGCGCACCCACTACCGCGACGCCGGGTTGCCGCAGGTGTTTCAGATCCTCGACTCGCAAGACCAGCTGTCGATGATCAAGCGCCTGCTCAAGGCGAACAACGTCGACGATGAAAAGTACCCGGCCAAGAACCTGCAGTATTTCATTAACAATGCCAAGGACCAGGGCCAGCGCGCCAACCGGGTCGAAGCGCACGATCCGATCGAGCGCAAGATGGTCGAGTTGTACGAACTGTATGACTCCCAGTGCCAGCGCGAAGGCGTGGTCGATTTCGCCGAACTGCTGCTGCGCTCGTTCGAGCTGCTGCAACGCAACGCGCCGCTGCGCGAACATTACCAAGCGCGCTTCAAGCACATCCTGGTCGACGAGTTCCAGGATACCAACGATTTGCAGTACAACCTGCTCAAACTGCTGGCTGGCCATGGCGAGCAAATCGGCGGCGCGCTGTTCGCCGTGGGCGACGACGACCAGAGCATTTACGCTTTCCGCGGCGCCAATGTCGGCAACATGAGCGCGTTCGAGCGCGAATTCCGCGTCGAGAACCTGATCAAGCTCGAGCAGAACTACCGCTCGCACGGCCACATCCTCGACAGCGCCAACCTGCTGATCGCCAACAACACCAAGCGGCTCGGCAAAAACCTGCGCACCGACGCCGGCCACGGCGAGCAGGTGCGCATCTACGAAGCCTCGTCCGACCTCGAAGAAGCCCAGTGGCTGATCGAAGAGATCAAGAGCCTGGTCGCCGACGGCGGCGCGCGCAGCGAGATCGCGATTTTGTACCGCTCGAACGCGCAGTCGCGCGTCATCGAGCACGCGCTGTTTGCCGCCGCGCTGCCGTACACCGTGTACGGCGGCCAGCGCTACTTCCAGCGCGCCGAGGTCAAGCACGCCATCGCCTACCTGCAGCTGATGGACAATCCGCACAACGACTCGGCCTTCCTGCGTGTGGTCAATTTCCCTACCCGGGGCATCGGCATGCGCTCGATCGAAACCTTGCAGGCGGCCGCCGAGCAGTACCGCATTTCGCTGTACGCAGCGGTGGCGTACGTGTCCGGCAAGTCCGGTTCCTCGCTCGGCTCTTTCGTCAAACTGATCGAGGGCGCGCGTTTCGAGACCCAGCAGCTGGCCTTGCCTGAAATGGTCAGAGTGGTGCTGGAGGCGAGCGGCTTGCTGACCCATTATGGCAACGAAAAAGAAGGCGCCGACCGCATCGAAAACCTCGAGCAGATGGTCAACGCGGCGACCCAGTTCGTCCAGGAAGAAGGTTTCGGTTACGGCGCGCCGGCCCACCTGGGCCCGCGCGCCGACGCCCAGGCCGGCGCGGCGATCCTCAGCGGCGACGGCATCGAGATTTTGGATGCCGACGCGCCGCTGCCGAGCGTGATGTCGCCGCTGTCGGCCTTCCTGTCGCACGCCTCGCTCGAAGCGGGCGACGCCCAGGCCCAGGCCGGCCAGGATTCGGTGCAGCTGATGACGGTGCACTCGGCCAAGGGCCTCGAATTCGACGCCGTCTTCATCACCGGCCTGGAAGAAGGCTTGTTCCCGCACGAGAGCAGTTCGCGCGAGCTCGATGGCGTCGACGAAGAGCGGCGTTTGATGTACGTGGCGATCACGCGCGCGAAAAAGCGGTTGTACATGAGCTTTACCCAGCAGCGCATGCTGCACGGCCAGACCCGCTACAACATGAAGTCGCGCTTCTTCGACGAGCTGCCGGAAGAGTCGCTCAAATGGATCTCGCCGCGCGTGCAGTCCCACTGGTTCGGCAACAAGAAGTCGGCCTGGGACGACGCCAAGTTCACCAGCGCCGGCTCGGACAACAAGATCGCCCAGCAGATCACGCAAAAGCAGGTCGGGCCCAGCTGGCGCATCGGCGAATCGGTGGCCCACGCCAAGTTTGGCGAAGGCGTCATCGTCAACATCGAAGGCGGCGGCAGCAATGCCCGCGCCCAGATCAATTTTGGCCGCGCCGGCATGAAGGTGCTCGATTTGTCGGTGGCCAAGCTGGAGCGGGTGGCGCGCTAGCGCCGCCGAAAGATGACGGCGAGCAGGCGATACCGGTAATATCGACCGGCTCGGTGGCGCCTTCTCGACAAGTTTTCTTATACCGCAACCATGATTTGAAATGCTTAGGCCATGGCGTCGGTTCCAGCTGCTGACCTGCGCGCTATGTTAATGCGCAGGTCGCGGCGACCCTAAATGCTTACGGAATGCAAGCTATTCGTACTTCCGTTTTCGACCCAGAGCGGACCCTGGCTGTCGATCTGGAGCAGACGCGAAGGCGTGCAAACAAGACCGGTGCAAGTTCTTCTCTACGTCCACGGACAAAGCTGGAGCTTTCAGGGGCGCAAGGACAAGTGCCGATCAATGAGCGGCGCAACGAGGTGCGCCAACGTACAACCGACACTATGGTCACCGCCTGAAAAAACATGCAACTCTACATTTGGCAGCAGGGAAGCCAGACGCTGACCGACTTTCACAGGGCTGATCGGGTCTGCATCTCCCCATAACAGAAGAGTCGGAATGCGTAATGCCGATAACTTCGGCGTTAGATCTTCATGATAGCTTGTGAACCAATCCGGCAAGCCCGGATGGCCGGCTTGAATAGCTGGGCGCCAGTCTTGTGCATTGAGTGTAGCCAGGTTCATTCCGCCTGAGGTCACGGAAAGCACCAAGTGAGTGACGAGTTCCGGTTTTTGGAGCGCAACGAGCATGGCGACAACGCCTCCCATCGATTGAGCGATCAGCGCACTGGGTTGGTCAATGTCGGCAACAATCCTAGAAACCAAATCGTCGATACCCCGGATGCTTGGATCAGGTCGAATTCCGCTGAAACCAGGCCAAGTCACATGAACTTTTGGGGCCGGATAGCTCAGCAAATCGGCCGCAGGGTGCCAAAATTCGGTTCGACCTAATGCGCCGGGAAGAAAAAAGAGTGTAGATGGTTTTTGCATGCCCGAAATATATAGAATTGTCAGCGTCCGTCCGCTCTTGGCCGAAATCAGTCTATCACTCAACGGTTGCCACCGACGTGATTGCTGAAGTTCGTTAAAGCTCAGTGTACGGAGTTTGTTGCTCCCGTGGCAATCAAAGGTTTTGTCAGGCGTATTGAATGTGCTCGACCTGCCGGTAGCCCCGCCCGAGCGGGTCACGCGTTGCCTGCGAAGGGCACTCCAGCTGACCGGCCTGGCGAACCGGACAAGCCCCAGCCGGCGCCGGTCTTGCGCGCGCGGCGACCGAAATGCCTTCGCGCGTCATATGCGCCACCGTCGTGCGCCTGGCTTGTCGAGTTCCAGGCTGGGAACGCCATCGAAGACAAAACGTGAGCTGTTTGGTGCGGTGCCGAAGGTGCACGGCGCGTCTTCCCGCAAGGCGCAGCTACAGACCATTTCACGGCCT
Organism: Massilia psychrophila; assembly: GCF_002760665.1. Lineage (GTDB taxonomy): Bacteria > Pseudomonadota > Gammaproteobacteria > Burkholderiales > Burkholderiaceae_D > JAFCUW01. The sequence goes on from NZ_PDOB01000011.1 coordinate 90,869, forward strand.
GGTAACGGCGAATACAGATAGCCGATGCCGGTCAGCCCGGCAGGGTCAATGCCGGCCTGAACTTGGGGCGCCAGGTACCTCGCCTCGTGCAGCAGCATGGCCTGGCGCTTGGTCTGGTAATCGGTGTAGATCTGGATGTAGTCGATGCTCTGGCCGTCGCCGATCGTCACTGGCTTGAAACGGAAACGGTTGTTGATGGCGCTCGATGGCAAGCTGCAGGGGTTATTCGACGCGCCGAACCCGAGGTCCTGGGCGGTGCTGCCCTGTTCGATGTGGCAGTACAGCAGGCGCGCTCAGCTATCGTCCTTCTTTTTCATCAGGCCGGCCAGCGCGGCGAACGGATTGTGGGTGGCTGCCTGCATCTCGGGTGCCTGCAGTCCGGCGCCGCGATCGGCTTCCAGGTAGCGCGAGTGTTCGTTATCGTGGCAATACAGGCACAACAGTTCCCAGTTGCTGCCGTCAGGCGGGTTGTTGTTGTGGTTGTGGTCGCGGTGATGCACCGTCAATTGTTGCACGTTGGCATGGGTGAATTCACGCATGCAGCGCCCGCAAATCCACGGATACATCTTGAGCGACCGTTCGCGGTAGCCCAGTTCGCGCGTGTCGGCGGCGCGGCGGGCGTCGGCGACGATTTTGTCGAGGCGGGCGGCGTCCGGCTTTTTCGCGATCATGCTAATTTTGTCCTATTTGTCCAAATAAAAAACGGCGCACGCGGCGAACGGCGTTTTTTCAGTCGCATGCCGGATTTTCAGCTCGGCGCAGTCTTCCACCACCAGGCTGCGCCAGTTCGGCACGCCTTCTTTGGCGAACAGCGCATTGGCCTTCGAGGTGATGCCCAGGTCGAGCGCCAGTACGGCGTTGCGCTTGCCGCTTGGTGCATAGTTGACCGAGCGGATCTCGAAGCCGAACGTCTCCATCCAAGCTTCCCATAAACCTTTGTCGGCGCCGGCGATGATCTTGCCGAACATGTCCTGCAAGGTCAGCCCTTTCTTGACCATGCCGAGCAAGGGCTTGAGCGACGGCGCCTGCAGCAAATCGCGGTTGCGCTTGCCGGCGCCGCGTTCGTTGATGGCCTTCATCTCTTTCGAAAAGATCGCTTCGCGCGGACTGTATTCGCGCGTGCGTGTGTAGAGCTCGCCATCGAGGAAGGGATTGGCAGCGCGCTCGGCGCTTGGCTCTGCGCGTTTTTTCGGTGCCGACGTTGCTGGCTTCGCGGCGCTTGGTTCGGCCCGTTTTTTGGCCGCTGGCTTGGTAGTGGTGTTCATGTGGTATCGGTTCCTGGTCTGTTAACGCGCAGTGTAACATTGCGCGGCGCTGGCGCAATGGCCTCAGAGGGCCGCGCCCGGCTTGGCATTCAGCTCCGGCACGCCGAAAATCTGGCGGTAGCCGGCGTACAGCGCGCACTGTAGCAGCAGGATGAACAGGAATCCTAGCCAGGTAATGACCACCCGGCCCGGCGAAGCGCTGCCGAACACCATCAACAGCGCGATGCTGGCGAGCATGAAAATGCCGAACCACGCCAACAACATCACCAGGAACACGCGCGCCGAACGTATCACCGCGAAGAAGCTGTAAAAAATCGCTTTACCGGGTGGCATCTTCTGCCAGAACGCCAGCGGCGAGGCGAAGCACAGCGCCATGACGGTGCCGATTTGAAGGATCGCAATGAGCAGCACGCCGAGCATGTCGGAGCGGTCCACCACGGCCGGCACGGCCGGGTTGGCCGCCTGCTTCCAGAAACCTTCGCCCAGCGTCAGGTAGGCGATGACGGTCAGTAGCGCCGTGACCAGCAGGTAGACCAAGCCGATCTTGCACAGATTGATGACGGCCGGCTTGCGGAACCCCGTCAGCAGTACCATGGGCGTGACGCGCTGGCCGTGGTCGATCATCAGGCAGGCCTGCATGAACGACATGCTCAGCGACGGAATCAGCACCACTGCGACAATCTGCCCCAGCAGCGGCACCGCGCCGATGACGAAGCTGAAGAGCACGTTGGCGAACAGCAGGGTGGTCAGCGCCGCCGGCTGCTTGCGGAACAGGTTCATGCCTTGCTTGAGCCAGGACCAACCTGCTTTTGCGGGAATCGCGCTCATGCCGGAAGCCCGTACGCCGGGAGCCCCGGCGTGGCAATGCGTTCGCGCAGGATGCGCTCAAAATGAGACGGATCGTGGGGCGTCAACATTTCGGCAGTGCGCGGCAGGTACAGGTCATACAGGCGCGACAGCCAGAAACGCAGCGCGGCGGCGCGCAGCATCGCTTGCCACGACTGCCGCTCGGCGTCAGTGAACGGGCGCACCGCATGGTAGGCGCCAAGCAGCGCATGCACGCGCGCTTCAATCAGCACGCCGCTGGCCTGGTCGGTGCACCAGTCGTTGACGGTGACGGCAAGGTCGAACAACCAAGTGTCGCAGCCGGCGAAATAAAAATCGAAAAAGCCGGTCAGGCGCTCGCCGTCGAACATCACGTTATTGCGGAACAGGTCGGCGTGCACCGGCCCGCGCGCCAATTGCTGATAAACGGGGCCGGCGGCGAATGCTTGCTGGAAGTCGATTTCGGCGCGCAGCAGCGCAGCCCTGGCCTCATCGAGGAAGGGCAGCACCTGCGGGGCAGTCTGTTGCCACCAGGGCAAGCCGCGTAAATTCGGCTGATTCAACGGAAAGTCGCGCGCTGCCAGGTGCATGTTGGCGACCATCGCCCCGACCGCGGCGCAGTGGGGCGGTTGTGGATTCATCTGGGAGCTGCCGTCGAGCTTGCTGACGATGGCGGCCGGCTTGCCGTGCAGCGCCACCACCAGTTCGCCCTTGGCGTTGGCCACCGGCGCCGGCACCAGCACGCCGCGTTCGGCAAGATGGCGCATCAGCTGCAGGTAAAACGGCAATTGCTCGAAGCTGAGCGTCTCGAAAATCGTCAGGACGAATTCGCCGCGCTCGGTGGTGATGAAAAAATTGCTGTTCTCAATGCCGGAAGCGATGCCGTTGATCGCAATCGCTTTGCCAAGAGAAAATTGTTCGATCCAGCAAGTGAGATCGTCCAGACTGACCGCGGTGAAAACTGCCATGTGCAAGCGAAGAATAAAAAGAGGGCGGGAGATCGGATATCGGCACACAAGTACACGGCAACGTCAGGCGTGCCGTGCCAGTGCGTCGATGGCTTATTTTTTGTTTGGGGCTGGCAAAGGAGGCGGCGGTGCGTCGGCCGTGGCAGCATCCGCATCCTCGCCTTCCTTTTGCTTCTTCTTGGAAAGGTCAAATTCCAGCACCTTCCATTGCGGCGGACGCAGCGTGCTGCCGGTGGCGTCGCCAGTCTGCGCGACGGAGCCCGGGACCGCTCCCTTCATCGTGTAGCTGCTCTTGCCGGTCGTAACTTGCACTTCGGTGACCCGGCCGCCTTCGCGCTTCTCGTTGATTTTGGCGCCGCCGCGCTGCTGCGGCGTGACCGTGATCGGCGTATCGGTGCCTTCTTCGATGCGTTCGAGCTTGGGCGGCGCCGAACTGGACGGTTGTTGCGATTGTTGCGCCTGCTGCGCCTGCTGCGCCTGCTGCGCCTGGGCAAGGCTGGCGCAGGCCAGCATGCCCAGCAACAGGATTTTTCCAACAGTAGTGGTGCGCGCCATGGTGATTCACCTTGTCATTCGTTATCTGCCATTGTAACAAACCGACACCGTCGCCAGTGGAATGTGTCGAATTTGTCCTCCCATGGACAGCATACGCCGTTGCGCATTGTTGCGTTTTCTCCAAGCCCGATTCTGCGATAATGGCAGACATTCCGCCGGTTCTGCCGGCACACCCTTTTTAGTTAGCACCATGCAAAATACTCTCTTGCTAGTCGACGGTTCCAGTTACCTGTACCGCGCCTTCCACGCCTTGCCGGACTTGCGCAGCGCGGACGGCCATCCCACCGGCGCCATGCACGGCATGGTCAACATGCTGCGCCGACTGCGCGCCGATTACCCGGCCGCCTACATCGCCTGCGTGTTCGATGCCAAAGGCAAGACCTTCCGCGATGACATGTATCCCGAGTACAAGGCCACGCGCGCCTCGATGCCGGACGACCTGCGCCTGCAGATCGAGCCGATCCACGAGGCGGTAAAACAGATGGGCTGGCCGATCCTGATGGTCGACGGCGTCGAAGCAGACGACGTCATCGGCACCTTGTCGGTGCAGGCGACGAGAATGGGCATGAAGACCATCGTTTCGACCGGCGACAAGGACCTGGCGCAGCTGGTCAACGATAACGTCACGCTGATCAACACGATGACGAACGAGAAACTCGACGAAGCCGGCGTCATCGCCAAGTTCGGCGTGCCGCCCGGGCGCATCATCGACTACCTGACGCTGATCGGCGACACCGTCGACAACATCCCCGGCGTCATGAAGTGCGGCCCGAAGACGGCGCTCAAATGGCTGGCCGCGCACGACAGCCTGGAGGGGGTAATGCAAAACGCCGGCAGCATTGGCGGCGCCGTTGGCGAGAACCTGCGCAGCGCGCTCGCATGGCTGCCGCAAGGCCGCGCGCTCATCACCGTCAAAATCGACTGCGACCTGTCGGAACACATGGTGTCGATCGCCGACTCGCTGGTCGGCAAGCCGGAAAACATGGACGGCCTGCGCGATTTCTTCCAGCGCTATGGCTTCAAGTCGCTGCTTAGGGAAATCGTCGGCAGCCCGAACGCCGGCCGTGCCGAGGGGCCGGCCCTCAATTCGCCCGAGGGAGATTTGTTCGGCGAGCCGCAACTGGTGCCGGTCATCCGCGGCGAGTACGAAACCGTCACCACCGAAGAGCAGCTCGACAAATGGCTGGCGCTGATCGACACCGCCGCGCTGACCTCGGTCGACACCGAAACCACGTCGCTCGAACCGATGACGGCGCAAATGGTCGGCATTTCGCTTTCCGTCGAGGCCGGCAAGGGCGCCTACATCCCGGTCGCCCACCGCTATGCCGGCGTGACCGAGCAACTGCCGCGCGAACTGGTGCTGGCCAAGATGAAACCGTGGCTGGAAAATCCGGACAAGCCTAAACTTGGCCAAAACCTCAAGTACGACAGCCACATCTTTGCCAACCACGGCGTCACCTTGCGCGGCATCGTTCACGACACGCTGCTGCAGTCCTACGTGTTCGAATCGCACAAGCCCCACGACATGGACAACATGGCGTTGCGCCACCTCGGCTACACGACGATCCCGTTTGTCGAAGTGTGCGGCAAGGGCGCCAGCCAGATCTGCTTCGACCAGGTCGAACTTGCCCGCGCCACCGAATACGCCGCCGAGGATTCCGACATCACCTTGCGATTGCACCAGACAATGAAGGGCCACGTCGAGAGCGATCCGAAGCTGGCGTACATTTACCGCGACATCGAATTGCCGACCTCGGTGGTGCTGCATAAAATCGAGCGCAACGGCGTGCTGATCGACGCCGCGCTGCTCGAGGTGCAATCGGGCGAACTGGGCGCGCGCATCATGGAACTCGAACAAAAAGCCTACGAGCTGGCCGGCGGCCCGTTCAACCTCGGCTCGCCCAAACAGATCGGCGAAATCTTCTTCGTCAAGCTGCAGCTGCCGGTGATAAAAAAGACGCCGACCGGGGCGCCGTCGACCGACGAGGAAGTGCTGCAAAAGCTGGCCGAGGATTTTCCGCTGCCGAAAATCCTGCTCGAATACCGCGGCATGTCGAAGCTGAAATCGACCTACACCGACAAGCTTCCCAAAATGGTCAACCGCGCCACCGGCCGGGTCCACACCAACTACGCGCAGGCGGTGGCGGTGACGGGGCGCTTGTCGTCGAACGATCCGAACCTGCAGAACATCCCGATCCGCACCAAGGAAGGCCGGCGCATCCGCGAAGCGTTTATCGCCGGTCCCGGCAACGTGATCGTGTCGGCCGACTATTCGCAGATCGAATTGCGCATCATGGCGCACATCTCGGAAGACGCGGCGATGCTGCGCGCGTTTGCCGAGGGCGAGGACATCCACCGCGCCACCGCCGCCGAAATCTTCGGCGTCGCCCCTGGTGACGTGCAGGGCGAGCAGCGCCGCTACGCCAAGGTCATCAACTTCGGCCTGATCTACGGCATGAGCGCGTTCGGCCTGGCCAGCAATCTGGGCGTCGAGCGCGCCGCCGCGCAAAGCTACATCGACAAGTATTTCGCCCGCTTTTCCGGCGTCAAGCAGTACATGGACGACACCCGCCTGCAAGCCAAGGCGCGCGGCTATGTCGAAACCGTATTCGGCCGGCGCCTGTGGCTGCCCGAGATCAATTCGCCGAACGGCCCGCGCAGGCAAGGCGCCGAACGGGCCGCGATCAACGCGCCGATGCAAGGCACCGCCGCCGACCTGATCAAGCTGGCGATGATCGCCGTGCAAACCTGGCTCGAAAACGACGGCCTCGCCACGCGCATGATCATGCAGGTGCACGACGAACTGGTGCTGGAAGTACCGGAAGCCGAGCTCGATCTGGTCAAAGTGAAGCTGCCCGAACTGATGGCCGGCGTCGCCGCGTTGAAGGTGCCGCTGCTGGCCGAAGTGGGCATCGGCAAGAACTGGGACGAAGCGCACTGATCTCCAAAGTCAGTTCCAATTCCCCAGGGGGCAGTTCCTTCCCCAGGGGGCAGTTCCGACATTCGGACACGGCCCCATCCGTTCCCTAGTCCAATTCCCCAGGGGTCAGTTCCGACATTCGGACACGGCCCCATCCGTGCTGCCTCTGATAGCGCTGAGGTCGTGTCCGAATGTCGGAACTGACCCCAGGGCGGAACTGACCCCAGGGCCGGAACTGACCCCCGGGGCCTGCTGAGGTCGTGTCCGAATGTCGGAACTGACCCCAGGGCGGAACTGACCCCAGGGCCGGAACTGACCCCCGGGGCCTGCTGAGGTCGTGTCCGAATGTCGGAACTGACCCCGGGGCTTCCTGACCCCGGGGCTTCGCTGGTGCCTTCGGCGCTGCAGATCGCCCGGGTCGCGCGCGCGGTATGAGTTGATGTCAGTGCGTAAATACAACGCGGAATGATCATAATGACAACGCTGCCGTGTAATTTGTGTAAGCGAAGGTTTCAAAGCGCGGTGGCGCACGAATAAGTTTCCTCATGGATAGTAAGGTGTCATGACAGTGCAGTTGAGGCTGGCAGGTTTTGACGTTAACCGTAAAAAATATAAAGAGGCAACCATCATGAACGCACCATTCTCCCGTATCGCTTTGTTCGCCACTACCGCCGTCGCCGCGGCCACCTTGGTTGCCTGCGGCGGCGGCGGCGCAGCGGCGCCGGCGCCGACCGCTACCATGGGCACGCTTGGCGTGTCGATGACCGACGCGCCGGCCTGCGGTTTCGACGCCGTCAACGTCACGGTCAACAAGGTGCGGGTCCACGCGAGCGCGTCGGCGAGCGACACGGAGGGCGGCTGGACCGACATCACGCTCAGCCCGGCCAAGAAGATCAACCTGCTCAACCTGACCAACGGCGTGCTCGAAGCGCTGGGCCAGACAAGCCTCGCGCCCGGCCACTATTCCCAGTTGCGCCTGGTCCTTGACGCCAACACCGGCACCGGCCTGGCCAACTCCGTCGTCCCCACCGGTTCGACCGTCGAGCAGAGCCTGGTAACGCCAAGCGCGACCCAATCGGGCATCAAGCTGGTCAATGAATTCGACATCGCCGCCGGCCAGCGCGTCGACCTCGTGCTCGACTTTGACGCCTGTAAGTCGGTGCATACCACCGGCAACGGCAAATACATGCTCAAACCCGTCGTCAAGGTCATCCCGACCGCCATCAACGGCATCTCGGGCGTCATCAACACTGCGCTGCTGGCCAGCCACGTGACGGTATCGGCGCAGCAGAACGGCGTTATCGTCAGCTCCACCGTGCCGAGCGCCACCGGCGAATTCTTCCTTGCCCGCCTGGTGCCGGGTAACTACGACGTCGTCATCACGGCCGACGACCGCGCCGCGTCGGTGGTCGCCGCCGTGCCGGTGGCGACCACCAGCAGCAACACCGTGCTGTCGACCGCCAGTGCGCCGATCAACCTCGCCGCCAGCACCAGCGGCTCGATCAGCGGCGTCGTGACGCTGGCGCCTGCCAGCACTACCGAGCCGGCCTACGTCGCCGCCAAGCAGTCGTTCGCGGCCGGCCCGACGGTGACGATCAAGTACCAGGGCGCCGACCTGGTGAGCGGCGCCTACACGCTGGCCAGGCTGCCAATCGCCGCGCCGCAGTACACCATGTACAGCGCCACCTTGCCGCTGGTGTTCACCCAGAACCTGACCACCACGCCAGGCGCCGGCAAGTACAAGGTTGATGCCTCGGCGACCGGTTATACCGCCAAGTCGGTGTCCACGGTCGACATTTCGGCGGCCAGCCAGTCGAACGTCAACTTCGCGCTGATTCCTTAGATTAAAACGAGGGGCTGTCAAGGCTGCGCCATGGATGGGGCAGTCTGGCGGGGGCAAGACGACCATTTTTGTTAATTATTCTTTAACTTGGTTGTTCTGAATGTGTGTTTGTGAACGGAAATATTTCGCGCTCTATAAGATCGGCGGTATGGCAGGGCTCCACTTGTTCGAGCTCCGCATTCACCGATTTTAGGGATACACCACGAAAACTTCTTTCCGCCGTCGGGGCTGCCTCACTCTATCGGCGATTGCGTTGGCAGCCCTTTCCGCTTGTGGCTGTGGCGGCGGCGGCGGCGCCTCCTGCTCCGGTGCCGGCGGTTGCCGATCAGCCATTTACGTCGACCTGGAGCTTCCCTACGCTGTCCAATCCAAACCCGGCGCCGTCACCCTCGCCAACAGTAATGTTTGGCACCGTTGCCATGGCAATAGCCGACGAGCCCGCCTGCGGGCTCGATGCCGTCAACATGACCGTCACCAAAATGCACTTTCACATGAGTGCAACTGCCGCCTCAGGCGAGGCTGGCTGAACAGAAATCGACGTGCAGCCGGCGCGCCGGATTAATATCGCGCAGATGCGCAACGGCGCCAGTTGGCGCTGTACAGTGCGACCGGATCGCTGGCCTTCGCGGCCCAGCCGGACATTGCGCCGTCGGTTGCCTCGTACATGGTTGCAGCGAGCGCCCCCGGCTATACGACGCGGGTGACCGCGACCCTGCGGGCGGTGCCCAACTGAGCGACTACATCACGGCAGGGCGGGGGGCTCGCCAGGGCGCTAGTTGGCGCCTCTGGAGTACAGTACAATGCGCAGTTGCAAGCATTGCAAAACGCTGCGTTCACGAGGCATTCACATCGACCCGATTCTCATATCCATCCTGCTGGCGACGACCATCGCCGGCGTTTTCAGCATCACCGCCGCGGCGGTGTTTTCGTTCGCGCTGCTCTCGAAGGTAGTCGAGCGCATGGTCAGCCTGTCGGTCGGCATCATGCTGTCGACGTCCTTGCTGCACGCGCTGCCGGAAGCGTTCGAGTCGGGCGCCGACCCGCGCAGCCTGTTCGCCACCTTGCTGGCCGGGCTGCTGTGCTTTTTCATGCTGGAGAAATTCGCCATCCTGCGCCACTCCCACCATCACGAAGGCGACGGCCACCATCACGCCCACGGGCACGATGCGCGCGAAGCCGGGCGGGCGGGGTGGATGATCCTGATCGGCGACGGCATGCATAATTTCACCGACGGCATCCTGATCGCGGCGGCCTTCCTGGCCGACCCGAAGCTCGGGCTGGTCACCGGGCTGGCGATCATCGCGCATGAAATTCCGCAGGAGATCGGCGACTTTATCGTGCTGCTCAACGCCGGTTTTACGCGCAAGCGCGCCTATGTATTCAACCTGCTGTGCAGCCTGATGGCGGTGGCGGGCGGCTTGCTCGGCTACTTCACGCTCGATCGCGCCAGCGGGATGATTCCGTATGTGCTGGTGTTTGCCGCTTCCGGCTTCATCTACATCGCGGTGAGCGACCTGATGCCGCAGATGCAGCGCCGCGCCACGGTGCGCGAGTCGATTCCGCAAGTGCTTTTGATCGGCCTTGGCGTCGTGATCGTGCTGTTTTTGACGCGCGGCCACTGACGCTACGGGGTCTGACCCGTCGTCTGGGTCAGACCCCTGCGGTGACCAGATTCCGGTCAGCCTCCCATCGCCACCGGCCGCGCCGGATTGGCGCACCACTCGCTCCACGACCCCGGGTACAGCGCCGCGCCAGGCATGCCGGCGAGTTCGAGCGCCAGCAGGTTGTGGCAGGCGGTGACGCCGGAGCCACACTGCATCACGGCCTTGGCCGGGTCGGCAACCAGTGCGGCGAAATCGGCGTTGAGCTGGCCGGCGTCCTTGAAGCGGCCGTCAGGCTGCAAATTGTCCTTGAAAAACCGGTTCTTCGCGCCCGGGATATGGCCACCCACCGGGTCGATGGTCTCGTTCTCGCCGCGGAAGCGGTCGGGTGCGCGGGCGTCGACGACGGTCAATTGCTCCGTGCCGATGTTGGCCAGCACATTGGCCAGCACATCATCGGCCGACACGGTCCGCACCAAAGGCGCACGCTCTTTGACGTCGCCGCGCGGCCGGACCGGCACCGCCGCCGTCATCGGCAATGCCTGCGACTGCCATGCCGCCAGGCCGCCGTCGAGCACCGCCACCGCCGGATGGCCGAGCCAGCGCAGCAGCCACCACAGGCGGGCGGCGAACATGCCGCCGTGGGCGTCGTAGGCCACCACCTGGGAGTCGTCGTCGACGCCCCAGTCGCGCAAGGTAGCGAGCAGCGCGACCCGTTCGGGCAGCGGATGGCGTCCGCGAAACCGGCCGTCGGCGCCGATTTTTGAGCCGGACAACGCCGTTTCCATGTCGCCGAAGACGGCGCCCGGGAGATGCCCGATGGCATAGCCGTCGGCGCCGGCGGCGAGGTTCATCAGGTCGTGCCGGCAGTCGACGACGACCAGCTTTGGGTCCTCGCTACGTCCGGCCAGTTCGCTTGCGGTGATCAATGTCGTGTACATGGCGCCCTCGGGTTGAACTAAATTTCGCTAGGTTTCGCTGGCGATGGGATCGGTCGTCTCGACCGCCGTGCCGCGCTCGGTCTTGCGGGTATTGTAATAGGTGACAGCCAGGCCCGAGCCGAGGATGACCGCCATGCCGAGCCAGACGTGCCAGTCGAAGCGATCGCCCCACAGCAGCATGCCCAAAAGGCTCGCGAAAACGATGCCGGTGTACTGCAGGTTGGCCACCACCAGCGTCTTGCCGATGGCGTAGGCGCGCGTCATCGCCATCTGCGCCAGGGTGGCCGTCACGCCCATCGTCAGCAGCAGGGTGGCGCCGCGCAGGTCGAGCGCATGCCAGGTGTCGATGGCCGGATCGGCCGCCGTGGTGGCGCTGCCGGCCAGGCCCGCCAGCAAATTCATCATCGCAAAATAGAACACTACCCGGTATTCCGGTTCGCCCAGTTGGCCCAGTCGGCGCACCTGCAGGTAGGCGGCGGCCGACAGCATGCCGGAAAACAGGGTAGTGGCGGCGCCGATCCACTGGCGCGCTTCGAAGGCCGGTTGCAGCACCAGGATGACGCCGATAAAACTGAGCAGGATGGCGCCGAGCAACGGCCATTCGACGTGGTCCTTGGCATGCCACCAGCCGGCGCAGAACAGGAAGGCCGCCATCCAGATCGGCGACATGTAGTTCAGCGTGACGGCGGTCGCCAGCGGCAGCTTCGAGATCCCGTAAAACCACAGCCATAGCGAGACGACGCCGACCAGGCCGCGCCAGGCATGCTCGCGCGGCACCGCGGTGCGCAGGCTGCCGCCGCGCTGGAGCACCAGCAGCGCCAGCATGACGACGCCGATCAGGCCGCGGTACATGACGATTTCGGATATCGAGAAGGTAACCGACGCCAGCTTGACGCAGGCTCCCATCACGGAAAACAGCAAGGCGGCGCACAACATCCACAACGAGGCCATCGGGTCCTTAAGCTTGCACGTCGATGTGACTGCGATACCACTCGTGGAAGTGCTGCATGCCGTCCTCCATGGGCGACTGGTAGGGTCCGGTTTCGCTGACCCCGCGCGCCATCAGCACGCGGCGCCCGGCGTCCATCCGCATGGCGATTTCGTCGTCCTCGACGCAGGTCTCCATGTAGGCGGCGCGCTCGGCTTCGATGAATTCCCGTTCGAACAGCACGATTTCTTCGGGATAGTAGAACTCGACGACGTTGCGCGTCTGCTGGGGGCCGCTCGGCCACAGGGTCGAGACGATCAGCACGTGCGGATACCACTCGACCATGATGTTCGGGTACAGGGTGAACCAGATCGCGCCGTTTTCGGGCGGGACGCCGCCGCGGAACTTGAGCACCTGCTGCTGCCATCGGCGGTAGGCCGGCGAGCCCGAATGCTGCAGCCCGCGGTTGACCCCGACCGTCTGCACTGAGTAGTCGCGGCCGAATTCCCAGCGCAAATCGTCGCAGCTGACAAAGCCGCCCAGGCCCGCGTGGAACGGCTCGACGTGGTAATCCTCGAGATAGACCTCGATGAAGGTCTTCCAGTTGTAGTTACAGGTCTGCACCTCGACGTGGTCGAACATGTAGCCGGAAAAATCGAAGTCCTTCGTCACCGACAGTTGCGCCAGTTTTTCCATGACGTTGTAGCCGTTCTGCTCGAACAGCAGGCCGTTCCAGTTTTGCAGCGGCGTTTTCGACAGGTGCAGGCACGGCGTCTCGGCAAAATGCGGCGCACCGATCAGCTCGCCCTTGAGGTCGTAGGTCCAGCGGTGCAGCGGGCAGACGATATTGCTGGCGTTGCCGCGGCCATTGTTCATCAGCGCCTGGCGGTGGCGGCAGACGTTCGACAGCACCTCGATGCCGTCGGCGTTGCGCACCAGCATGCGGCCTTCGTTCTCGGCAGCAAGCGTGGCAAAATCGCCGACCTCGGGCACCATCAGTTCGTGCCCGACATAGCGCGGACCGGCCTGGAATAACAGTTCCATCTCGCGCTTTTGGAGCGCGTCGTCAAAGTAGACATCTACCGGAAGCTGCGCGCACGGGCGCGCCAGCTTGGCGTGGGTAGCCAGATCGGACATCCCAACCCCCCTTTAAAAGAGCTTTAAGCAAAAGAAGAGAAAGAATCCAAAGACCAGTATTTTTCCTGCGCAATACGGTATTTCGGACATAACCGGCGATTATACCGTGGAACCAGCCCTGCAGTCGTGGGCTGGCACGGGAATGTGGTGCGGAACGGTAAGAAAAATGCCGCTGGAACATGGGTTTCATAGGGGGACGACCGATTGCGATAAAATGTCGGCGGGCGTGGCGGCCGGCAAAGGCCAAGTGTCGTCACCGAACAGGACGGATTGTTTTAGAATAAGGATTCAGGCTGAACGCTGTCGCCCAAGGTGCGCGGCCCGGTTTCACGCGGTTGAACGCAGGTGCGCGGCTTACCTCGCAGATTGGCGTTTTCTCGAAGTACCCTAAAAGTCAGTAACCATGAAGTAAGTAACTATGGCAAACAAAACATTAGCGCCGGCCGGTGCGGCGGCTCCCGAATCGGCGGCTCCCGAATCGTTTGAACAGGCGATGGCCGAACTGGCGCAGTTGGTCACCCGGATGGAATCGGGCCAGCTGCCGCTGGAGGCGTCGGTGGTGGCCTACGCGCGCGGTTCGGAACTGGTCAAGTACTGCGCCTTTCAACTCGAAAAAGTCGAATCGCAGGTCAAGGTGCTGGAAGGCGACATGCTCAAGCCGTTCGCCGCCGAAGGCATCGACGAGGCGATGCAATGACGCTGTTGGCGTCGTTCGACGGCTGGATGACCACGGTGCAGGTGCACGTCGAAGAGGCGCTTGGCGCCCTGCTGCCGGCAGCAGGGCGCGAACCGGCCCGGCTGCACGAGGCGATGCGCTACAGCGTGCTGGGCGGCGGCAAGCGGGTACGCCCGCTGCTGGTGTTCGCCGCCGGCGGCCTGTTTAACGCCGACCTCGAAACGCTGGCGCGCGCCGCGGCGGCCGTCGAGATGATCCACGCCTATTCGCTGGTGCACGACGACATGCCGTGCATGGACGACGACGCGCTGCGGCGTGGCAAGCCGACGGTGCACATGGCCTACGACGAAGCGACCGCGCTGCTGGTCGGCGACGCGTTGCAGGCCCAGGCTTTCGCGGTGCTGGCCGACGATGCCTCGATCGCGCCGGCGCGGCTGGTGGCGATGCTGCGCGTACTGGCCCACGCCGCCGGCCCGGCCGGCATGTGCGGCGGCCAGGCGATCGATTTGGCCAGCGTCGGCGTCAGCCTGACGCTCAAGCAGCTCGAGCGGATGCACCAGCTGAAAACCGGCGCCTTGCTGCGCGCATCGGTGCTGCTCGGCGCGCTCGCCGGGCGGGATGTCGACGCCGTTGAGCTAACCGCGCTGGACACTTATTCGAATGCGATCGGGCTGGCCTTCCAGGTGGTCGACGACGTGCTCGACGCGACCGCCGATTCGGCCACGCTGGGCAAGACCGCCGGCAAGGACGCCGCCGCCAACAAGCCGACCTATGTTTCGATCCTGGGGCTGGACGAATCGATTTTGCTGGCGGAAAAATTGAGGCGAGCGGCGCATGACGCGCTGGCGCCGTTTGGGGACAAGGCACTGAGGTTGCGCGAACTCGCCGACCTCATCGTGCAGCGGAAAGCGTAAATGAAACTGCTAGAGACAATCAATGAACCGGCCGAACTGCGCAAGCTGTCGCGCAGCCAACTGACGCCGCTGGCCGACGAATTGCGCCAGTACCTGCTCGATTCGGTTTCCAGGACCGGCGGGCACCTGTCGTCCAACCTCGGCACGGTCGAACTGACGATCGCGCTGCACTACGTATTCAACACCCCGCACGACCGCATCGTGTGGGACGTCGGCCACCAGACCTATTCGCACAAAATCCTTACCGGCCGGCGCGAACGCATGCACACCTTGCGCCAGTTCGACGGCATCTCCGGCTTTCCGAAGCGCGACGAGAGCGAGTACGACACCTTCGGCACCGCTCACTCGTCGACCTCGATCTCGGCCGCGCTGGGCATGGCGCAGGCGGCCAAGATCAAGGGCGAGCACCGCCACGCCGTCGCCGTCATCGGCGACGGCTCGATGACGGCCGGGATGGCCTTCGAAGCGCTCAACAACGGCGGCGTGCAGGAAGACGTCAACCTGCTGGTGGTCCTCAACGACAACGACATGTCGATCTCGCCGCCGGTCGGTGCGCTCAACCGCTACCTGGCGCGCCTGATGTCGGGCCAGTTCTACGCCGCCGCCAAGACGGTCGGCAAGTCGGTGCTGCCCGGTCCCGTGCGCGAGCTGGCCAAGCGTCTCGAGGAACACGCCAAGGGCATGGTGGTGCCGGCCACGATGTTCGAGGAATTCGGTTTCAACTACATCGGCCCGATCGATGGCCACGACCTCGAATCGTTGATCCCGACGCTGGAAAACATCAGGAAACTCAAGGGGCCGCAGTTCCTTCACGTGGTGACCAAGAAAGGCCAGGGCTACAAGCTGGCCGAGGCCGAGCCGATCCTGTACCACGGCACCGGCAAATTCAATCCGACCGAAGGCATCATCGCGCCGGCCAAGGCCGGCAAGGTCACCTACACCGAAGTGTTCGGCAACTGGCTGTGCGACATGGCGGCAAGCGACAAGCGCCTGGTCGGCATCACGCCGGCGATGCGCGAAGGTTCCGGCATGGTGCGTTTCGAGCAGCAGTATCCGGAGCGCTATTTCGACGTCGGCATCGCCGAGCAGCATTCGGTGACGTTCGCCGCAGGCCTGGCCACCGAAGGGCTGAAACCGGTAGTGGCGATCTACTCGACGTTTTTACAGCGCGCCTACGACCAGTTGATCCACGACGTCGCGCTGCAGAACCTGGACGTGACGTTCGCCCTCGATAGAGCCGGCTTGGTAGGCGCCGACGGCGCTACCCACGCCGGGAACTACGACATGGCTTTCCTGCGCTGCATCCCGAACATGGTGGTGATGGCCGCCTCCGACGAGAACGAATGCCGCCGCATGCTCACCACCGGCTTTCACTACGACGGCCCGGCGGCGGTGCGCTATCCGCGCGGCGCCGGCATTGGCGCGCTCATCGACCAGGAACTGACCTCGATCGAGATCGGCAAGGGCGAGATCAAGCGCAACGGCGCCGGCGTGGCGATCCTCGCTTTCGGTTCGATGGTGGCCCCGAGCATCGCGGCGGCCGCCGGACTGAATGCGACGGTGGCCAACATGCGCTTCGTCAAGCCGCTCGACGTCGAGCTGGTCAAACAGCTGGCGCGCGAGCACGACTATTTTGTGACGGTGGAGGAGGGCTGCATCATGGGCGGCGCGGGCGCCGCGGTGGCCGAGGCACTGGCCACCCAGGGCATCGTCAAGCCGATCCTGATGCTCGGCTTGCCGGACAAGTTCATCGACCATGGCGACCCGGCGAGCTTGCTGGCCGGCGTGGGGCTCGATGCCACCGGCATTGCCGCCTCGGTCCGCCAGCGGTTTGGGGCGGCGGTGCCGAGGCTGGTGGTGAATAATAGCTAACTATTAGCTAACTAAGGGCTAACGGTCTGTCCGCAACTTGATTCGTTTGCCGTCGCAACGTCATTCCCGCGCAGGCGGGAATCGCATTTGCCTGCAAACTACCCGCGCTTGCGCTCATGCTGCCACAGCACATCAGTCCCTCCCGCAAACCGGTTCAACACCCGCGACAACACGAACATCAAGTCCGACAGCCGGTTGACGTACTGCCGCGGATGCTCGTTGATCGCTTCGGCCTTCCCCAAGGTCACGATGCTGCGCTCGGCGCGCCGGCACACGGTGCGGCAGACGTGCGCGATCGACGCCGCGCGCGCGCCGGCCGGCAGGATAAACTCCTGCAGCACCGGCAAATCGGCATTGTATTTTTCCAGCAGGTCGTCGAGCCGGATCACGTGCGCGTCGGTGATGAGCTGATAGCCCGGGATGCACAGCTCGCCGCCAAGGTCGAACAGGTCGTGCTGGATCGTGATCAGCTCCTCGCGCAGTTCGGCCGGCATCGGCTCGCACAGCAGCAGCCCGACGAAGCTGTTGAGCTCGTCGACGTCGCCCAACGAGGCGATACGCGCGCTGTCTTTGTCGACGCGGCTGCCGTCGCCCAGCCCGGTGGTACCCTTGTCGCCGGTCCGCGTGGCGATTTTTGAAAGCCGGTTGCCCATGATGTGTCCCTTAGTGTTTAATACGTCGAGGATACGTTAAAACGCCGATCCGGTACAATTGCTCCATGTCACAGCCAATCCCTATCGATCCCGTCCGCCGGCAGCAGGTTGCCAGCGCCCTGCGCGCCGTTCTGCCGGAGCGCTGCGTGCTGTCCGACCCGGAAGACACTCGTCCGTACGAATGCGACGGCCTGGCCGCCTACCGCCAGCTGCCGATGGTCGTCACCCTGCCCGACAGCGAGGAGCAATTGCTGGCGATCCTCAATATCTGCCGCGAGCTGAAGGTGCCGATCGTGCCGCGCGGCGCCGGCACCGGCCTGTCGGGCGGCGCGCTGCCGATCGCCGACGGTGTCGTCGTCTCCACCGCGCGGCTGAACCGCATCGTGCGCGTCGACCAGTACGCGCGCACCGCCGTTGTCCAGCCGGGCGTGCGCAATCTGGCCATCTCGGAAGCGGCGGCGCCGCTCGGCCTGTATTACGCGCCCGACCCGTCCTCGCAAATCGCCTGCACCATCGGCGGCAACGTGGCGGAAAATTCGGGCGGCGTGCACTGCCTCAAATACGGCCTGACCGTGCACAACGTGCTGCGCGTGCGGGTCGCCACCATCGACGGCGAGATCCTTGAACTGGGCGGCGATGCGCTCGATGCGCCCGGCCTGGACCTGCTGGCGGTCTTCATCGGCTCCGAAGGCATGCTCGGCATCGTCACCGAAGTGACGGTCAGGCTGGTGCCCAAGCCGCAATCGGCGCGCGTCATCATGGCCTCGTTCGGCGACGTCGTCACCGGCGGCAACGCAGTGGCCAGCGTGATTGCCGCCGGCATCATCCCGGCCGGACTCGAGATGATGGACCGTACCTCGTCGCGCATGGTCGAGCCGTTCGTCAAGGCCGGCTACGACATCGACGCCGCCGCCATTTTGCTGTGCGAAGCCGATGGTACCGCGATCGAAGTGGACGAGGAAATCGAACGCATGACGCTGGTGCTGGAAGCGGCCGGCGCCATCGCGATCTCCGTGTCGCAAACCGAAGCGGAGCGGATGAAATTCTGGTCCGGCCGCAAGAACGCCTTTCCGGCGGCGGGCCGTATCTCGCCCGATTACTACTGCATGGACGGCACCATCCCGCGCAAGAAGCTGGCCCAGGTTTTAATTGGCATCGAGGCGATGGAAGTGCAATACGGCCTGCGCTGCGCCAACGTGTTCCACGCCGGCGACGGCAATTTGCATCCGCTGATTTTGTTCGACGCCAACCAGCCGGGCGAATTCGACCGCGCCGAAGCGTTCGGCGCCGACATCCTCGCCTTGTGCGTCGAAGTGGGCGGCACCATCACCGGCGAGCATGGGGTCGGCAAAGAAAAAATCAATTCGATGTGCATCCAGTTCAGCAGGGCCGAGCTGGACGCTTTTTTCGCTGTGAAGCGCGCTTTCGATGTGGCGTTCCTGCTCAATCCCGACAAGGCGATTCCGACCCTGAACCGGTGCGCCGAATTCGGCAAGATGCGCGTTTCCGGCGGCGTGCTGCCGTTCGCGGAGCTGGCGCGGTTTTGACGACGGCATGAAGACGGTATGAAGACGGCATGACAACGGGATGACAACAAAGTGACAACGCGATGCTAGAACAGAAAATCGAACAATTCCGCGACCAGGTGCTGACGGCGGCAGCGGCCAGGCAAACGCTGCGCATTCGCGGCGGCGGCACCAAGGACTGGTACGGCCAGGCCTTCGATGGCGACATTCTCGACACGCGCGAGTATTGCGGTATCGTCGACTACGAGCCGACTGAACTCGTGATCACCGCGCGTTGCGGCACGCCGCTCGTCGAGATCGAGGCGGCGCTGGCCGCGCGCCAGCAGATGCTCGCGTTCGAGCCGCCCCATTTTGGCGACGCCGCCACGTTCGGCGGCGTGGTCGCGGCCGGCTTGTCGGGCCCGCGCCGCGCCACCAGCGGCGCAGTGCGCGACTTCGTGCTCGGCGCAGTCCTGATGGACGGCAAGGGCGACGTACTCACCTTCGGCGGCCAGGTCATGAAGAACGTCGCCGGCTACGACGTCTCGCGCCTGCTGGCTGGCTCCATGGGCACGCTCGGCCTGATGCTGCAGCACTCGGTCAAGGTGCTGCCGCTGGCGGTGCGCGAAGCAACTTTGCGCTTCGAACTGTCCGAAATCGAGGCCATCCGGCGCCTCAACGAGTGGGGCGGCCAGCCGTTGCCGCTGTCGGCCAGTTGCTGGCATGACGGCGTCATGACGGTACGCCTGGCCGGCGCGCAAGCCGCCGTTGAGGCGGCGGTACGCCAGTTCGGCGGCGAAGCGGTGGCCGATGGCCCGCTCTTCTGGGCCGGCCTGCGCGAACAGCAGCACCCGTTTTTCAGCTTTCCTGCCCATGGCGCGGACAGCCTGTGGCGCCTGTCGGTGCCGTCGACTGCCAGCGCCATCGTCCTCAAGGGCGAGCAACTGATCGAATGGGGCGGCGCCCAGCGCTGGCTGAAAGCCGGCAGCGACGCCGCCACCGCGCGCAACATCCGCGGTGCGGTGACGGCGGTGGGCGGCCACGCCACGCTGTTTCGCGGCGGCGACAAGAGCGTCGGCGTGTTCCAGCCGCTGGCGCCGGCGATCGCGCGGATTCATGAACGCCTGAAGGCGTCCTTCGATCCGTCGCATGTGTTCAACCCTGGCCGCATGTATTGAAATTTGCACTGAAATTTGTACCGAAATTCGGGGCCAAGAGGACTGCATGGCGCCACTTGCCGGATTAACATTGAACACCGTGCGTCCGGTGGCGATGATCGTTGCTCCCTCAACGAAGATGCTCGCCCCCATGAAGAAACTGCCGGCCCTGTTGTACCTTGCCGTGATGCTGTCGGCCTCCGGCTGCGGCCTGCTATATGATATCGGGCAGGACGCCAATGTCGACCGCTGCAACCGGATGAAGTTGATCGAGGAGCGCAATGCGTGCTTGAAGCGCATCGGGCCAAATTTTGAACAATATGAACGCGACCGGGAAAACCTCAAGCGCGGGGTCAGCGAAAAAGCAAACCCGCCGGGCCGCCAGTAGAGAAACCAAGGACCATGCAAACCAATCTTGCCGATTTTATCAAGGGCACCCGCGACGGCGACGAAGCCGAAGCGATCCTGCGCGCCTGCGTGCATTGCGGCTTTTGCGCCGCCACCTGCCCGACCTACCAGCTGCTCGGCGACGAACTGGACGGCCCGCGCGGGCGCATCTACCTGATCAAGCAGGTGCTGGAAGGCGCCGAGCCGACCCGCAAGACCCAGATCCACCTCGACCGCTGCCTGACGTGCCGCAATTGCGAAACCACCTGCCCGTCGGGCGTCCAGTACGGCCGGCTGGTCGACATCGGCCGCAAGATCGTCGACCAGCGGGTGGGACGTCCGCCAGGCGAGCGCCTCACCCGCACCCTGCTCAAGGAGTCGCTGCCGCGCAGCTGGATCTTCAAGCCGGCGTTCAAGGCCGGCCAGCTGGTGCGGCCGCTGTTGTCAAAAAATTTGCAGGACAAGCTGCCGGCAACCGCTGGCGCCGGTGCATGGCCGACCCGAACCCATGCACGCAAGATGCTGGTGCTGGAAGGCTGCGTGCAGCCGTCGATGGCGCCGAACATCAATACGGCGACCGCGCGCGTGCTCGATGCCTTCGGCGTGCAGTTGGTGGTGGCGCCGAAGGCCGGCTGCTGCGGCGCGCTGCGCTTTCACCTGAACGACCAGGACGGCGGCCTAAACGACATGCGCCGCAACATCGACGCCTGGTGGCCGCTGGTAGACCAGGTCGAGGCGATCGTGATGAACGCATCCGGCTGCGGCGCGACGGTCAAGGACTACGGCCATCTGCTGGCGCACGACAGCGCATATGCGGAAAAAGCGGCGCGTATTTCAAGCATGACGCGCGACCTGTCCGAGATCATGCCCGAGTTCGAAGCGGAGCTGGGTGCCCGCCTGAAAGGCAAAATCAGCAAGCGCATCGCATATCACCCGCCATGCACGCTGCAGCACGGCCAACAGATCCGCGGCAAGGTCGAGGGCGTGCTGCGCGCGGCCGGCGTCGACGTCACGCTGTGCTTCGAAAGTCATCTGTGCTGCGGTTCGGCCGGCACCTATTCGGTGTTGCAGCCGGAACTGGCGCACGCGCTGCGCGACCGGAAACTGGCGAACCTGGCAGCTACCGGTGCCGACGAAATCGTCTCGGCCAACATCGGCTGCCTGACCCACTTGCAGTCGGGGACGACGACGCCGGTGACGCACTGGATCGAACTGATCGACCGCGCGCTGGCGTAATGTCAGGCCTTCGCTGTAATCTGCGCCAGCAGCCGGCTTAGCTGGTCAGTATCGACCGGCTTGGTCAGGTGGTGCCCGATGCCGGCACCGGCCGAATGTTCGCGGTCGCTCTTGCTGCCGTAGCCGGTGATGGCGATCATCGCCGCATCGCGGGTTGCCGGCAGCGCCCGCAGGCGGCGCGCCAGTTCGTAGCCGTTCATGTCGGGCAGGCCGACGTCGAGCAGGCAGGCGTCGGGCCGGATTGCGGCCACCCGCGCCAGCGCGTCATGGCCACCGAAAGCCACATGGATGTCGTGGCCCATCGCGCCGAGGACCATGCCGAGCGTTTCGGCGGCGTCGCGGTTGTCGTCGACGATTAACAGGCAAAGAGCGCCGTCAACCGGCGCGGCATCGGCTTTGTCTTGCCGTGACGGTGCCATCCGCGCTTGCGCGGCAAGCAACGGCAAGGTGACGACCAATTGGCTGCCGCAGCCCTTGCCGCCGCTTTGCGCGCTGACGGCGCCGCGGTGGCGTTCCACCAGGCTCTTGACGAGGGCAAGGCCAAGCCCGAGCCCACCGGTAGCGCGGTCGGACGAACGGGCCGCCTGCGAGAACAGCTCGAACGCCTTGCCCAGCGTGTCCGGCGCCATGCCGATGCCGTCGTCCGTGACGGTGATGCGCGCTGTTGCGCCGTCGCACGCCACCTCCAGCGCCAGGTTGCCGCCGCGCGGGGTATACTTTGCAGCGTTGTTGAGCAGGTTGGCGACGACTTGCACCAAGCGCTTGTCGTCGCCCATGACGAAGGCCGGCGCCGGGTCGAGCCGCACGGTGAAGCGGTGCCGGCAGTCCTCGATCATCGGGCGCGCCTGTTCGATCGCTTCGGCCACCACGCGTTTCAAATCGAGCCGGGTCATGTTCAGCGCCACAAGGCCGTGGGTGACGCGCGAGGTGTCGAGCAGGTCGTCGAGCAGGCGGTTCATGTGGCGGGCCTGGCGTTCGATGATGGCGCCGGCCTTGCGGGTGAGCGCGGCGTCGGCGCGGCCCATGGTCAGGATCTGGGCCGCGGCACTGATGGGCGCGAGCGGGTTGCGCAGTTCGTGCGCCAGCATCGCCAAAAATTCATCCTTGTTGCGGCTGGCGTTTTCCAGCGCCTCGGTGGTGCGCATGCGTTCAGTGATGTCGCAGACGAAGCCGATCAGGCGATCGGCCCGGCCATCGCTGTCGATGTTGCGAAAAAGACTGCCGTGCGAACTGATCCAGTGGATGCTGCTATCAGGCCAGACCACGCGGGCCTCGAAGCGCACCGGCTGCGAACCGTCGAAGGCGGCCAGCAGCGCCGCATGCACCCGTGCGCGGTCGGCCGGGTGGACGTGCTCGAGCATGATGTCGACAGTCCAGGCGGGCGCCGCTTCGGTATAACCGAAACACTGGTCGTGGCGCAGCGTGCGGGTCACCGCCAGGGTCTCGAGATCGAGATCCCACTCGCCGAACTGGGCCACTTCGAGCGCGAACTTGAGGCGTGCCGCCAGTTCGAGCTGCTGCTCGACGGCGCGGTGTACTTCGGTGATGTCGCGCGACACGGTCAGCAGGTTGGCGACCTTGCCGTCGCTGCCCATGATCGGCGTAACCAGCACGTCCCACCATTTCGGCGTGCCTTTGGCGGTCGGGCAGAATGCATTGAAGTGGCCGGATTCGCCGCGCAGCGCGCGCGCCATCGCCGCCGCCAGCTTCGGGCGCGCTGACGCGGGCCAAAAGGCCGGCCACAGTTCGCCTTTCACCGCGTTGAAGTCGTCGATCTCCATTGCACACTGGCCGTTGCGGTTCATCGCCTGCAAGCTGCCGTCGCCGCCCATGATCTTGATGCAGTCGGGACTTTGCTCGAAGGCCCAGTCCATGTTGATGGCGCCGCCGGAGGTCGACGGCGCTTTGACGTCCTGGGTGGGATCTGGGGAAGTGGTCGAATCCATGGCTGCCGCGCGCTTCGCTGTTCGGTATGTTACCGGGAATCATAGCGCAAAAACAATCAGGCGGCCTGTTCAGTGCGGCGCGCGCCCGGCGGGCCGGGCGATGTCAGGTCAGCAGCTTTTCAATGGCGCCGGTCAGTGCTTCCGGTTTGGTCGAAGGCGCGAAGCGCGTGACCACTTTGCCGTCCTTCCCGACCAAAAACTTGGTGAAGTTCCACTTGATTGCCTCGGTGCCGAGCAGGCCAGGGGCGTCCTTCTTGAGCTGCGTGAACAGCGGATCGGCGTCGCTGCCGTTGACGTCGATCTTGGCGAACAGCGGGAACGTCACGCCGTAGTTCTTTTCGCAGAAAGCGCCGATGGCCGCTTCGTCGCCCGGCTCCTGGCCGCCGAACTGGTTGCACGGGAAGCCGAGCACCACCACGCCCTGGTCCCTGAATTGCCGGTAGACCTGTTCGAGGCCCTTGTATTGCGGCGTGAAGCCGCAGGCGCTGGCGGTGTTTACGATCAGCAGCACCTTGCCCTTGTATCGAGACAGGTCGACCGGTTCACCCGTCAAGCCAATGGCGCTGTAATCGAAAATGTTCATGGTCACAAGATTACACGATGCCCAGGTGAGAGGTGCCGGCCGACAGGTCGCGGTTTTTCGCGTCCTTGCCATTGAGCTTGATGGCCAGGCGCAGGTCGTTGACGGAGTCGGCATTGCGCAGCGCGTCCTCGTAACTGATCTTGTCCGCCTCATGCAGGTCGAACAGGGCCTGGTCGAACGTCTGCATGCCCAGTTCGCGCGATTTCTTCATGATTTCCTTGATCTCGTGCACCTGGCCTTTGAACACGAGGTCGGAGATGAGCGGCGAATTGAGCATGATCTCGATTGCTACCACGCGCCCCTTCGACTCCTTGCGCGGAATCAGGCGCTGCGACACCATGCCCTTCAGGTTCAGCGACAGGTCCATCAGCAGCTGGGCGCGGCGCTCTTCCGGGAAGAAATTGATGATGCGGTCGATCGCCTGGTTCGCGCTGTTGGCGTGCAGCGTTGCCAGGCACAGGTGGCCGGTTTCGGCGAACGAGATCGCGTGTTCCATCGTTTCGCGGTCGCGAATTTCGCCGATCTGAATTACGTCCGGCGCCTGGCGCAGCGAATTTTTCAGCGCCACCTCGAAACTGTCGGTGTCGACGCCGACCTCGCGCTGGGTAATCACGCAGTTCTTGTGCGGGTGGACGAATTCGACCGGGTCTTCGATCGTGATAATGTGGCCGTAGCTGTTCTCGTTGCGGTAGCCGACCATCGCCGCCATCGTCGTCGACTTGCCCGAACCGGTGGCGCCGACCATGATGACCAGGCCGCGCTTGGCCATGATGATGTCGGCCAGGATCGGCGGCAAATCGAGGTCCTCGAGCCTGGGGATGGTGGTGGTGATCACCCGCAGCACCATGCCGACGCTGCCCATCTGGACGAAGGCCGACACGCGAAAACGCCCCAGGTCGCCCGGGCTGATGGCGAAGTTCGCTTCACGGGTCAGCTCGAAGCCGGCGGTCTGCTTGTCGTTCATGATCGAGCGCGCCAAATCGGTCGTGTGCGACGGCGCCAGCGGCTGGCTCGACACCGGCGTCATCTTGCCATCGATCTTGATCGCCGGCGGGAAGCCGGCGGTGATGAACAGGTCGGAGCCGCCCTTGCTGACCATCAGGCGCAGCAAGTCGAACATGAATTTTGTAGCCTGGTCGCGTTCCACGTGCGCTCCTGAAAAAATGATCTGAAAATTAACCGGGGAAGTTGTCCGGAGTTTTGGCGGCCGAGCGCGCGGCGGCGGTCGAAATGACATTGCGGCGCACCAAGTCTGTCAGGTTCTGATCGAGCGTCTGCATGCCGACGTTGCTGCCGGTCTGGATTGCCGAATACATCTGGGCGATCTTCGATTCGCGGATCAGGTTGCGGATTGCCGGCGTGCCGATCATGATTTCGTGCGCCGCCACGCGCCCGCTGCCGTCCTTGGTCTTGAGCAGGGTCTGCGAGACCACCGCCTGCAAGGACTCCGACAGCATCGCGCGCACCATCTCTTTTTCATCGGCCGGGAAAACGTCGACGATACGGTCGATCGTCTTGGCGGCCGAGGAAGTGTGCAGCGTGCCGAACACCAGGTGGCCGGTCTCGGCCGCCGACAAGGCCAGGCGGATCGTTTCGAGGTCGCGCAGTTCGCCGATCAGGATGCAGTCCGGGTCTTCGCGCAGCGCCGAGCGCAGCGCGTTGTTGAACGAGAGCGTGTGCGGGCCCACTTCGCGCTGGTTGATCAGGCACTTCTTGGAGTCGTGGACGAATTCGATCGGATCTTCGATCGTCAGGATGTGGCCGTACTCGTTTTCGTTGAGGTGGTTGACCATCGCCGCCAGGGTGGTCGACTTGCCCGAGCCGGTCGGGCCGGTGACCAGCACCAGGCCGCGCGGGCGCATCGCCAGTTCGGCGAAAATCTTCGGCGCGTTCAGTTCTTCCAGGCTGAGGATCTTCGACGGAATCGTGCGCAGCACGGCGGCGGCGCCGCGTTCCTGGTTAAACGCGTTGACGCGAAAGCGCGCCAGGCCGGGAATGGCGAACGAGAAGTCGCATTCGAGCACTTCTTCGTACTGCTTGCGCTGGCCGTCGTTCATGATGTCATAGATCATGCCGTGGACATCCTTGTGCTCCAGCGGCGGCAGGTTGATGCGGCGCACGTCGCCGTGCACCCGGATCATCGGCGGCAGGCCGGACGACAGGTGCAGGTCGGAAGCCTTGTTCTTGACGGAGAATGCGAGTAATTCGGAGATGTCCATTTATAATCCCTGTGCCGTAAAATGGGCGCGTGCCGCAAGTGTGCACGTTTTGCATCGACTCGACCTGTTTAATTTCCCACTGACAATGATTATGTCCACAATCGCCCACAAACTGCAAGCTGTCGCTACGGCTATTCAGGCCGCCAGCAAGGCTTGCGGGCGCGACCCGGCTGCAGTCCAACTGCTGGCGGTGTCGAAGACCTTCCCCGCGGCGCAAGTGCTCGAGGCGATCGCCGCCGGCCAGCACGCTTTTGGCGAAAACTACCTGCAGGAGGCGCTCGACAAGATCGCCGACATCAAGGCCGCCGTGCCGGCCGAGCCGGTGGAATGGCACTTCATCGGCCCGATTCAAAGCAACAAGACGCGGCCGATCGCGGCCAGTTTCGACTGGGTCCATACGGTCGAGCGGCTGAAGGTCGCCCAGCGCCTGTCCGAGCAGCGCCCGGCCGGCATGGCGCCGCTGAACGTGTGCATCCAGGTCAACATCAGCGGCGAGGCGAGCAAGAGCGGCGTGGCGCCAGGCGAACTGCCGGAACTGGCGCGCCAGGTGGCGCTGCTGCCGAACCTTACCTTGCGCGGCCTGATGGCAATTCCCGAGCCCGAGATCGACGCCGCCCGGCAGCGCGCCGCTTTTGCCCGCTTGCGCGCACTGGCCGACGCCCTGCGCGCGGGCGGCCTCGAGCTCGACACGCTGTCGATGGGGATGTCGGCCGACATGGCCGCGGCGATTGCCGAAGGCGCCACCATCGTGCGCGTCGGCAGCGCCATTTTTGGATTACGCAATCATGATTAAAAAGAGGCAAGCATGAAGATCACGTTTATCGGCGGCGGCAACATGGCGACGGCGCTTATCGCGGGACTGGCCGGCCAGCTCACCGCGGGCGCCAACATCCACGTCATCGACCCGAACTTTGATCAGCTGGCGCGGCTGGCCGCCAGTTACGGCGTGACCACGGCGCAGCAAATCGGGGCGCCGGCGCTTGCCAGCGACGTCATCGTGCTGGCGGTCAAACCGCAGCAGATGCGCGACGTGGCGGCGGCGCTGCTGCGGCAGCTGACGCAATTGACGCAGCAGGCCGGCGCCCAGCCGCTGCCGCTGCTGCTCTCGATTGCCGCCGGCGTGCGCAGCGCCGACCTGGCGCGCTGGATGAATGGCTACGGCGCCATCGTACGCAGCATGCCGAACATGCCGGCGCTGATCGGCCAGGGCATCACCGGCATGGTGGCGATGGAGGGCGTGTCGGCCGCGCAGAAGGCGGTCGCCGATGACATCATGAAGGCGGTCGGCGCCACCGTGTGGCTAAGCGACGAGGCGCTGATCGACCCGGTGACGGCGGTGTCCGGCAGCGGCCCGGCCTACGTGTTCTATTTTATCGAGGCGATGCAGCAGGCGGCGTGCGAACTGGGACTGTCGGCCGAGCAGGGCAGGCAGCTGGCGCTGGCCACCTTCACAGGCGCGGCGCAACTGGCGGCGCACTCGCCCGACGAGGTGGCGGTATTGCGCGAGCGCGTCACCTCAAAAGGCGGCACCACCTACGCCGCGTTGACCAGCATGGAGCAGGCGGGGGTGAAGCAGGCGATCGTCGAGGCGATCAAGGCGGCCTCAAGGCGCGGGCGCGAACTGGGCGAGCAGATGGGCGCCGCCGCCGACGAGATTTAAGTCACCAGTCCGTAGGCGTTGCTGGCCGCTTCGAATCGCACAAGCAAGGCGTCGATCACGGCCAATTCGACCGGTTTGGTCAAATGCGCGTCAAAACCGGCTTCCTTTGATTGGCGACGATCGTCCTCGCCGCCCCATCCGGTCAGCGCAATCAAAAAGGCGTCTTTCAACAGCGGCGTCGCACGAAACTGCCGTGCTGCTTCATAGCCGTTCATACCGGGCAGGCCAATGTCCATGAAAACGATTTCGGGCCGGAATTTGACGCCTACCGCGAGCCCTTCCTCGCCACTGAAGGCCGCGCGCGTCTCATGGCCTGACAGCCCGAGCATCATCGACAGCATGGTGGCGGCGTCGACGTTGTCGTCGACAACGAGAATGCGACGGCAAGCGAGCGGCATCGGCTGGCCTTCAGGCAGGCCAATGGAGGTGTTCGGCGGCGCCGGGGCCATCGGCAACCGGATCGAAAAAGTGCTGCCGAAACCTGCGCCCGCGCTTGCGGCGACGATACTGCCGCCGTGCATTTCGACCAGCTGCCGGACCAGCGCCAGGCCGATGCCCAGGCCGCCTTGGGCCCGTTCGAGGGTATGGTTGACCTGAGTGAACATGTCGAACACTTGGCTGAGCATGGGTTCGGGAATACCCAGGCCGGTGTCGGTCACTTCAATGATGACTTCAGCGTCCTGCGCCCTTGCCGACAGGGTGATCAGGCTGCCGTTTTCGCTGTATTTCGCAGAATTGCTCAGCAGGTTGCCGATCATCTGGACCAGCCGTGCCGGATCGGCTTCGAGCCATAGCGGCTGCTGCGGCAAGATCACGGTCAAGGTATGGTTGGCGGCGCGCACCAGCGGCAGCGCGGCCTCGGCGGCCTCTTCCATGGAGACATCCACCAGCACGCGTTTCGGACGCAGCAGCACCTTGCCGCTGGTAATGCGGGAAATATCGAGCAGGTCATCGATCAGCCGTGTTACCTGGCTCAGTTGACGCTCCATGACCGTGAGAATTGCCCGCGCCGCGACGGCGTCGGTCGTCAGCCGCAGCACTTGCAATCCGCTGGCAATCGGCGCCAGCGGATTGCGCAATTCGTGCGCCAGTGTCGCAATGAATTCGTTTTTGCGGCGATCCGCTTCCGACAGTGCTTTTTCGGAACGGATCAGTGCGGCGTTGCGGCCAAACAGTTCGCGCGCCATCGCCAGGCGCTCGATGGCGTTTTCGACGATGCGGGTGAGGGCGAGCGGCGTGAGTCCGTCTTTGGCAATGTAGTCCTGGGCGCCGGCGCGCAGCACGAGGCGTCCGACCTCAGGTCCGGTTCCGCCGGTGAGGACCACAACCGGGCACACCGGCAGGCCGTCAGGCCCGGCCAGCGATGCCAGCACGTCGAGCGCATCCATGTCGGGCAAATTGAAATCGAGCACCACGCAATCTGGCATCGCCGGGCCGGCCAGCACGGCCTGCACGCCAGTTTTCCCGGTCTGCGCTTCGGCAAACAGGTAACGCCGTTCCATGCTGCCGCGAAGCAGCAGCCGCCGGATTTCGCCGCGGTCGTCAAGGCTATCGTCGATGATGACGACATGCCAGTCATGGGCCGGGCTTGCGAAGGGGGCGATCATGAATCGACGTCTGTATCAGTCATCGTCCTACTCACGTGCGTCCCCTTTGGGTAAAGTGAAGTAAAACGTCGTTCCACAGCCTAGCTGCGAATCGAGCCATATTTTTCCGTCATGCCGCTCCACCAGCTTGCGCACCACAGTCAAACCAGTGCCGGTGCCGCCACCGTACTCGTCGCGCCCATGGAGTCGTTTGAACAGCTTGAAGATATGGGAGAAATATGCCGCGTGGATGCCGATGCCGTTGTCGGCTACGTAATAGATCGTATGCTGCAGCGAAGCGCGCGGACAGCCAGGCCTGGCGTGAAGTTCGCCGGGGACGATCGTGCCGACCTCGATGCGCTGTGGATCGGCGGCCGTATAGCGCAGCGCATTCGAAATAAGGTGAGCGAAAATCTCCCTGCACCAGCCTCGATTGCAGCGCACGATGGGAAGCGGCCGCGGAAGGATGAGTTCCAGATGCCGATCTTCGGGCCGGCGGACCATCTCGACGGCCTCGGCGACGATCTCGCTCAGGTGTACCGTATCGAGCGTCAGGCCGGCCTTGCCAATGCGGGCGAAGTACATGAGCGATTCAAGCAGGCTGTCCATGCGCGCCGTCAGTTGCACCATGCGATCGAGCTTGTTACGGTCTTGGTTATCGAGCAGCGCAGCGTCTTCCGTCAGCTGGGAAGCGTATTGTTGAATGCCGCGCAGGGGTTCCTTCAAGTCGTGGCTGGTAACATAGTTGAACGCATCGAGTTCCGCGTGGCTGTTGGCCAACTCGGCATGCAGGGTGGAGCGCTGCTCGGCAATGTCGACGACCAGTTCGACCAATTGCTGCCGTAATTTGGCCGCCGCCTCGCGTTCCACCAGCGTCCACGGCAAAGAACGTTCGCGCACCGATTCGACGAATAAGGCGAAACTGACGCGCGGGGTCAGGCGCGGTCCGTTCGGGCCCGCCACCATGGCCTTGTCGTGCGGGTTGCCGGCCCAGTTCACGGTCTGGATCGTCTCCGGCCGGAACCACAGCATCAGGTCGCGCCCGCCGCGCGAAACCGGCACAGCCAATAAACCGCTGGCGACGTTGGCAAACCTGGCCGCGGCAGGGTAATCGCGCACCAGGCAATCGGTGGCATACAGCGGCTCTTTATTGGGCGCAAGCTGGACGTCGTTCAACCATTCGCCCAGATCGGTCAGCTCGGTGACGTCGGGTGTTTGCCCCACACGGCACCATTGACCATCGTGGAAGAGCGCGGCGCCGCCCGCTTCGATGCCGTCCAGCAGGGACGGCATGCCGTCCGCAGGCACGCCAGCGGCCAGCACCGCGACACCGCCTTCGCGCGCGGCAACCGTCAATAGTTGCTGGTGGGTCGACTCCAGCTTGAGCCGGTAAGCCAGGTGTTCCCTGTCCTCGGCGGCATTATGCTGGAGCGATACGACCTGGGCCAGAAATTCGCAGGCCGCCCGCACCTGGTAGGGCAGATGCTTGGGCTCGTCGTAATGGTGGCAGGCGATCAGGCCCCATAACTGGTCGTTGCGGCGGATTGCCAGGGTCGCGGACCCGCTGACCGCCATGTTCTGCAGGTATTCGGTGTACATGATCGACACGCCGCGCAGGAAACAGTACGTCATGTCGAGCGGCCGGTTGGTATCGGGATTAACCAAGGGAACCATTTCGGCCAGCGCGCCGGAGATGTCGGGGATCGGGCGCAGCCAGATTTTGCTGAACATGTCGCGCGCCGGCTTCGGAAAATCTTCCGCCGGAAAGTGCATGCCGAGCCACGGCGCCAGGTCGGTGCGCCGGCTCTCGGCAAAAATCTCGCCGTGACCATCCTGATGGAACTTGTACACCACCACCCGGTGCATGCCGGTGATGTCGCGGATCTCTTCGGCGGCCAAGGTGCAAAACGCCAGTAGCGAGTGGGCAGTCTGCAGCCGCGCCACGGTCTTTTTGACCATGGCGTAATAGTCGGCGCTGACAGCACCCGTGTGGCCGGTCGATTCGCATTCGAGGATCGCCACGCCGTCGATGGCGTGAACCGTCACATCGACCATGCCCGCCATGCCCATTTTGTTACGGCCGGCAGGCAACGATAAAAGATATACCGGATTGCGGTCGAGCGATTGCCCGATGAGCAAGTCCCGTAATTGTTGCTCGCCGTCGACACCGATCACGGCGCCGACCGGACCGTTCAACATTGCCTCGACACTAAGACCGAGCACGGCCTGGACATTGTCGCTTGCCTGCACGATGCACAGGTCGGCCAGGCGCAGTACCAGCAGCGCCCCGTGCGCCTGCACGCATCCCGGGGTTTGCACCGGTTCGCTGTCGCAGTTGTTGAAGTTCAAGCCGTCCCGTTTTGTGCTGTACGCGGTGCCATGCGCTTGCTGAGAAAAAGTTGGCGTTGTCGCCTTGCCGTCGGTCGTCGTCATTGAATTGGTCATGCCTTGCTTGGCAGTGTGAAATAAAAGGTCGAGCCCTGTGCTGTTACGGAATCGACCCATACCTGTCCGCCGTGCTGTTCGACCAGTTTGCGAACGATTGTCAAGCCGGCGCCGGTGCCGCCGCCGTAGCTGTCATGGCTGTGCAGCCGTTTGAACAGCTTGAAAATCTGCTTGAAGTGCCTGGCCTGGATGCCAATGCCGTTATCGGCCACGTAGTAGATCGTCTGGCCCTGCGATGCTTGCTGGCAGCCGGGCCGCGGATGGACTTCATCGGCGGCGATGTAACCGACTTCGATGCGCTTGTTGGCGCCGTCAGTGTACTTCAGGCCATTCGACAGCAGATTGGCAAAAATCTGCCGGCACCTGACCGGGTCGCACGGCACCGTCGGCAGCGGCCGCGGCACCACCACGGCGTTGTTGTTATCGAGTGTGCGCGAGCCGACAAAGTCCAGCGCTTCGGCCAAAACTTGGTTGAGGTCAACGTTTTCCAGCAAAAGATCGGTGCCGCCGACACGCGAGAAATGCAGCATCGAATCGAGCAAGCTGTCCATGCGCTGGGTCAATCGTACCAAACCGTCGAGCTTTTGACGGCTCTCTTGGTCCATCGGAGCGCAGTCTTCGAGCAGTTGATGGGCGTATCGGTAAATGCCGCGCAAAGGCTCTTTCAAATCGTGGCTGGCGACGTACACAAAGGCGTCGAGGTCCTCGTTGCTGCGCGCCAAGTCGGCGTGCAGCACGGCGCGCCGTCCGGCCTGTCCGGCCATCATTTCGGCGACTAGGAAGCGCAAGTTGGCGGCAGCGTCGATTTCCATCAATTTCCATGGAAGCGACTGCTGCCGCACCGATTCGGCAAACAGCTCGAAACTGCGGCGGGGACCCAGCCGCGGACCGTTTGCGCCCGGCACGGTTGGCTTGTCGTGCGGGTTGCCGCCCCAGTTCACGGTCCGGATCGTTTCGGGGCGAAACCACAGCATCAGGTCGTGCCCGTCGGATGACAGCGGCACGGCCAACAAGCCGCTGGCCACGCCGGCGAAGCGGGCGGCAGGCGGATAGGCCTGCGTCAGCCGGTCCGTCGCGTACAAGGGCCGCGGCCCAAGCGGCAGCACGCTAGCGGTGAGCCAGTCGCCCAGCCCCGTCAGCTCATCGTCGGTGGGCGTGTTGCCGACACACCACCAACGGTCGAGATAGTAGAGCGCAGCGCCACCGGCATCGACGCCGTTCAACAGCGATGGCGTGCCGTAGACGAGGCTGGCCAGGCCGGTTTCGTGCGCGGCCGCGGCCAGCAGCACCTGGTGCACGCCTTCAATTTTAAGCCGGTAAGCGAGAAATTCCTTGTCTTCGGCAGCCTGATGCTGGAGCGACACCACCTGCGCCAGGAATTCGCAGGCGGCACGGATGTGATAGGGGATATGGCTGGGGCCGTCGTAATGGTGACAGGCGATCAGACCCCACAGTGTACCGTTGCGCCGGATCGCCATCGTCAGCGCCGCCGTCACTCCCATGTTGCGCAGGTACTCGGTGTACATCAGGGAAACGCCGCGCAAATGACAATACGTCATGTTGAGCGGTTCACCGCTATCCGGATTTGCCAGCGGAACCAGTTCGGCCAGGGTGCCCGAGACGTCGGGAACCGGGCGTATCCACGTCCTCGTAAAAATGGCGCGCGCCGGCTTTGGAATGTCCTCGGCGGGATAGTGCAGGCCGAGCCAGGACGGCAGTCCGGCGCGCCGGCTCTCCGCAAAGACTTCGCCATGCCCATCGTCGTGAAACTTGTAGACCATGACCCGGTCCAGGCCGGTCAGCGCGCGGATATCGTTGGCAACCACATCGCAAAACTGTTGCAGCGAACCTGAGGCCTGCAGTTTCGCCAAAGTCGTCTTGACGAGAGCGTAATAGTCCGGCCTGGGTCCGCCTGTATGGCCGGTGGCTTCGAATTCGAGGACGGCGACGCCGTCGACCGTATGGACCGTCACATCGAGGGCGGCTTTGCCCTCGCTGCCGGTACTGTTCCCAGGCAAGGTCAGCAGGTGAACCGGGTTGCAAGCGGTGCCTTCCTGATCCAGCAAACCGCGCAACTGACGTTGTCCCTCAACGCCGATGACGCTGTCCACGAATTGACCCACGAGCTGCCCGGCCGCCTGGCCCAGTACGGCGGCGGCGTTTTCGCTGGCCTGCAAAATACGCAAATCGGATAGCCGAAGCACCAGCAGCGCCCCATGTGCCTGCACGCAGCCCGGTGTCTGCACCGGCTCGCTGTCGCAGTTGGCGATCGTCGACCCATCGCGCTTGGTGCTGTAAGGTTGAGGAAATGCGCCAAGGCTGGCGGCGCCGGCAACAGTGGAAGCCATCGGTTCTATTTTCCCTCGCACCAATGCTGGAGCGCTTCAAAGGTCGCGCGCGCGCTGGCAACGACTTTGTCTTGTTCATCAGACCCGGAAGAAAAGGTCGCGATGGCAGTGCGAAATTGCTGCCACATCGCACCTGTGTGTTCGCCATAGCCATCAAAAAACTTTCCGCCCGAGGCCGGCGAAATGGCCAATTTCCGCCCAACGTGGCGGCTGATGATCACGCCGCCCAAGGTGGCGCCTTCAAGCACGTACAGGCAACCGAAGCACTCGGCGGCGCTGACGAGTGGCGGTAGCTTCGTGCAAAGAGGCAAACACGCGGTGGCTTGCCCAAGCGCTTTCAAATCGGCTTCCAACAGCGGCGTCTTGCGCCGTTCTTGTACTGCAAGCGCAGCGGCGAGCGCACCACGGCCGTCGAGAATGCGCGCTTCGACCGGCTTGTAGAAACCATAAAATTGCGCAAGCCGACGCCGGTACGCCTCTGCAGTGAGGTCATCGTCCATCAACCGCAGGGTTTGCTCGATGGCGTCATGCTGATCGCGTGTTTCGGTGCGCAATCGGGAGAGCAAAGGGAGTTGCAAGGTGACGGTCATTTAGCTAGGCAAAACTTTCTGGCAACAGCAATCATCGTTCGATGAAACTTCCAGGAGGGTAAATTTAAATTGGAGAGAGAAAAGCGGGAAGAGTCAACAACGCCGGAAACCGGCCGGGCTATTCCAAAGACGTGTGGAGGTAACAGTGTGGCTGGCGGCAGGACGTACGCAGCACAGATGTTCGAACTATCATAACGACTTGTTGCGACAATACAAAGACTTAAATGAAACGAATTCACGCTTGAGCGACGCTCAAGCGGCATCGGCGACGCCCCCATGCTACGACGGGCGATCGCCGGCACCAGCATCTGGCTGGCGCCAGGGTTGTTTGTTTTCACCGCCGCCGGCGCGAGCCAGGGTCCAGGTGCGCGATGCGGCTTAGCGGCGCGAGATCGCCACGCCCAGCAGCAGGCCAACGCTGGCGCCGATGGCGATCGAGCGCCAAGGATTTTCGTGCACGTATTCGTCCGTGACCTTGGCCGCTTCGCGGGTCTTTTCGACCACCGCTTCCTGGTAGCGCATCAGGTCGTCCTTGGCGCCGACCAGGGTGCGTTCGAATTTCTCCTTGGCCGCCTTCAGGTCTTCGCCGGTCAAGGAGGTGCCGCTGCGCAGCCACACTTCGGCATCCGCGATCACCGATTTCAAATCGTTCATCAACTGGTCGCGTGCGCCGGTCTGGGTTGGGATTTTTTCCATCATTGGATAGCCTCGTCG
The DNA here is from genome assembly GCF_002760665.1 of Massilia psychrophila. Classification (GTDB taxonomy): domain Bacteria; phylum Pseudomonadota; class Gammaproteobacteria; order Burkholderiales; family Burkholderiaceae_D; genus JAFCUW01. The sequence continues at coordinate 126,343 of NZ_PDOB01000011.1, forward strand.
GTTTAAATTTTTGTGGAATGCAGCGCTGCGGACAAAAGGTTCGTGCACTGCATTAGGGACAACATTATCCTAATGCATAGTCTAACGCGACACCAGCAAAAAGGGCCGCACCCAACCAATTGTTTTGCCGGAAGGCGGCAAAACAGCGCATCCGGTCACGCCCGCGAATCAGGGTGTAATGGTACAGGGCGATCCCTGCGGCAACGGCGACGCCGCCGACAAACCACCAGCGCAGGCCCAGCAGCCAGCCGCAGCCGAAAATGATCGCCAGCGCCGCGCCATAGCACAGCATGACGGCGGCGACGTCGAAGCGGCCGAAGGTAATGGCCGAGGTGCGGATGCCGATTTTGAGGTCGTCGTCGCGGTCGACCATGGCGTATTCGGTGTCGTAGGCAACCGCCCAGAACACGTTGGCCAGCAGCAGCCACCAGGCCACGGCCGGGACCTGGTCCAAAATCGCGGCGAACGCCATCGGGATGCCGAAGCCGAAAGCGATGCCGAGGTAGGCCTGCGGAATGGCGAAGAAACGCTTGAAGTAGGGGTAGGTGCCGGCAATGATCACGGCACCTACCGACAACTGCTTGGTGAGCGTGTTGAGCGACAGGATCAGCAAGAACGCGACAAGCGCCAGCACCGCGGCAATGGCAAGCGCTTCCCACGCTTGAATGCGCCCGCTGGTGAGCGGGCGCTCGGCGGTGCGCTTGACATGCTTGTCGAAGTCGCGGTCGGCGAAGTCGTTGATGGCGCAACCGCTTGACCGCATCAGCGCGGTGCCGGCGGTAAAGATGAGCACCAGTTTCAGGTCGGGCTTGCCGCCGGAGGCCAGCCACAGCGCGATCAAGGTCGGCCACAGCAGCAACAGGATGCCGATCGGCTTGTCGGCGCGGATCAGCTTGAAGTACAGGGCCAGCTTGGTCATGGGGTGCGGATGAGAATGGGCGATGCGCGCGATTTTACCGGGTTTGCAAATTCGCATGACTGCGAACGACGTCGCCCTCGCGAACGCGCCAGGCGGCATACAATCAAGCCGCCGCCGCCGCCGCCGCCGCTTCAACCCCCGTCGTCTCCACCCCCGGCAGATCGCATTGCGCCACTGCCTCGCAGATGGCGTCGATGGCGGCGCGCCGGGTAAAACTCTTGCGCCAGACGAGGACGACGCGGCGCGACGGCACCGGCAGGCTGAACGGCAGGAAGGCGAGCATGCCGTTCTTGTCCTTCATGTCCGCCACCGAGGCGCGCGGCAGCACGGTCAGGCCGATACCGCTGGCAACCATGTGGCGGATGGTCTCCAACGAGGAACCTTCGAACGTGCGCTGCATGCCGTTGCCCGGCGTCGAAAAGCGCGCCATCTCGGGACAAACTTCCAGCACCTGGTCGCGGAAGCAATGACCGTTGCCCAGCAATAACATGGTCTCCGATTTCAGATCCGCGGCCGAGATTTCCTTGCGGCCGGCCCATGGATGAGTCCGCGGCATCGCCACCACGAACGGCTCGTCGTACAGCGTCTGCATCGACATGCCGTGCTCGGGCAGCGGCAGCGCCATGATGGCCGCGTCGAGTTCGCCCTGGCGCAGCAATTCGAGCAGGCGCACCGTAAAATTCTCTTGCAAGATCAGCGGCATCTGCGGCACGTTGTCGATCAGGTTTTTCACCAGCGGCGGCAACAGGTACGGACCCACCGTGTAGATCACGCCGAGGCGCAGCGGCCCGGCCAGCGGGTCCTTGTTTTGCTTGGCCAATTCCTTGATGGCGGCGGTCTGTTCGAGCACGCGTTCGGCCTGGGCGATGATCTGCACCCCGAGCGGCGTGACCGACACTTCGGCGCCGCCGCGTTCGAACAGCACCACGCCGAGCTCGTCCTCGAGTTTTTTGATGGCGACCGACAGCGTGGGCTGGGCAACGTAACAAGCCTCGGCAGCATGGCCGAAATGTTTCGCACGCGCGACGGCAACGATATATTTCAGTTCAGTGAGGGTCATGGGTAGTGTGTGCCGCGAGGATAAACGTGGGTGCCGACAAGCTCATATTGACAGAGAGTTGCTTTTTGGTCAGCAAAGAAATGGTATTTTACCGGAACGCCAATCGATATAATCGATGGGAAGGCGATTTTTTGCCGGTTTACTCTTGAGAGGTGCGCATGTCCACGACGTTTGGTCCCGCCGAAGCCCAGGCTTATATCCACAAACTGCTGACCGTGATGCACCACCAGGGCGGCTCCGACCTGTTCGTTTCGGCAGACTTTCCGCCAAGCATGAAGTACCAGGGGGCAATGAAGCCGCTGAGCGGGCAAAAGCTGAACGGCGAGGTCACCCGCGCGCTGGCGCTGTCGCTGATGAACGACAAGCAGAAGGCGGAGTTCGAGGACCAGATGGAGTGCAACTTCGCCATTTCCCTGCCCAACGTGTGCCGGTTCCGGGTCAACGTGTTCGTGCAGCAGCAGTGCGTGGCGATGGTGGTGCGCACCATCGCCTCCGAAATCCCGAACTTCGAAAAGCTCGACCTGCCCGACGTGTTAAAAGACGTCATCATGACCAAGCGCGGCCTGGTGCTGGTGGTGGGCGGCACCGGCTCGGGCAAGTCGACCACGCTGGCGGCGATGATCGACTACCGCAACGCCAATTCGGCCGGCCACATCATCACCGTCGAAGACCCGGTCGAGTACGTGCACAAGAACAAGGGGTGTTTGATCACCCACCGCGAAGTCGGCGTCGACACCCACTCGTGGCACAACGCGCTGAAAAACACGCTGCGCCAGGCGCCCGACGTGATCCTGATCGGCGAGATCCGCGACACCGAGACGATGGAACACGCGATCGCGTTTGCCGAAACCGGCCACCTGTGCCTGGGCACGCTGCACGCCAACAACTCGAACCAGACGATGGACCGCATCATCAATTTTTTCCCGGAAGAGCGGCGCAACCAGCTGCTGATGGACCTGTCGTCGAACCTGCGCGCCATCGTCTCGCAGCGCCTGGTGCGCACCGAAGACGGCAAGGGCCGCAAGGCGGCGATCGAAATCCTGCTGAACACGGCGACCATCAGCGAGATGATCTTGAAGGGCAACTTTCAGGCGATCAAGGAAATCATGCACAAGTCGCGCGAACTGGGCATGTGCACGTTTGACCAGGCGTTGTACGAGCTGTATAACAAGGGGTTTATTGGCTACGACGAGGCGATCCGCAACGCAGATTCGGCCAACGGCCTGCGCCTGCAGATCAAGCTGCGGGGCGACCGCAAGGAGCCGGCCAACAGCGGCTCAACGACCGCGGACGACCTGTCGATGCTGGTGGAGGAAGCACCCGAGGATTGATCCAACTGAGCCTGCAGCAACTCGAAGCGGCGCTCAATTTCTGGCGCGCGGCCGAGTTTTCCTGATCTTCCTGATTTTTTGAAATGATAGCCCGATGCCCGCATTCGACAACAAGATCTGCACCCGAGAACAACTGCAACAACGCGTCGCCGCGCTGCCCAAGCCGGTGGTGCTGACCAACGGCGTGTTCGATATCCTGCACCGCGGCCACGTTACCTACCTGGCGCAGGCGCGCGCACTGGGCGCTTCGCTGGTGGTGGCGGCCAATACCGATGCGTCCGTCAAGCGGCTTGGCAAGGGCGCCGACCGCCCGCTCAACACGTGTCAAGACCGCATGGCGGTGCTCGCCGCGCTCGAGTCGGTCAGCCTGGTAATCGACTTCGACGAAGACACGGCGCTCGAAGTGGTGCAGCAGGCGCACCCGGACATCTATGCCAAGGGCGGCGACTACGACATGCGCGCCATCCCGGAGGGACAGGCGGTGCTGGCGTACGGCGGCCAGGCGGTGGCAATCGATTTCGAGCATGACCGTTCGACTACCAAGCTGTTGAGCAAGGTGCGTGGCAACTGACCCATGCCGAGGGGGCAGACCCCGGCGTCACGGGCTTGACACTGGGGTCTGACCCCAACAACGGGTCAGACCCCGGCGTCACGGGCTTGACACTGGGGTCTGACCCCAACAACGGGTCAGACCCCGGCGTCACGGGCTTGACACTGGGGTCTGACCCCAACAACGGGTCAGACCCTATGCATCAGGCCCTATGCATCAGACCCCCAGGCGTCAGGCGCCGCCGGCATACCCATGTTGCCGCCATGCCTCGAACACGACTACCGCCACCGTATTCGACAAATTCAGACTGCGGTTGTCGGGCCGCATCGGCAACCGGATACGCTGGTGCGGCGGGAACGATTCGCGCAGGTCGGGCGCCAGGCCGCGCGTTTCCGAGCCAAACACGAACACGTCGCCCGGCTCGAAGGCCGTTTCGGCGAACGCCGTTGAACCATGGGTGGTCAGCGCGAACATGCGGGCCGGGTCGGGCTGCGCATCGGCGATAAAGGCGTCCCAGTTCTTGTGCACTTTCATGGTGGCGTAGTCATGGTAGTCGAGCCCGGCGCGCTTCATCTTGGCGTCGTCGAGCGGAAAGCCGAGCGGCTCGATCAGGTGCAGCTGGGCGCCGGTGTTGGCGCACAGGCGGATGATGTTGCCGGTATTGGGCGGGATCTCGGGTTCAACCAGTACGACGTGGAACAAGTGCTTCTCCTTCAGTGAGTAGGCAGTGAATCAAAAATTAACGGGGCGGCGTGCGCGCGAACACGAAATTACTCACGCGCGCGGCGCCCGAACGCTTGAATACGGCGGCCAGTTCGCCCAGTGTATGGCCGCTCGTCATGACGTCGTCGACGAGGCCGACGTGCTTGCCCCGCACAAACGCCAGCGCATCCGGGGCAACGCTGAACGCGCCGGCAATGTTACTGCCGCGCTGGTCGGGCGCCACGCCGGACTGGGCGCGCGTGTCGCCGGCGCGGATCGCCAGCCTGGGGCGCAGCGGGATGCCGAGGTGGCGCGCCAGCGGACGCGCTACCTCGAGCGCCTGGTTGAAGCCGCGCTCGACAAGCCGGCGCGGCCCGAGCGGCACCGGGCACAGCACGTCCGGCAGCACGAAGCCCGGCTCACCGAGCACGCTGTCGCGCACCACCGCGGCGAACCACGGCGCCAGCGCGAGGGCGCCGCCAAATTTCAGTTGCAGCACCAGTTGGTCGAGCGGCGCCTGGTAGTGCGCGCCGGCCAGCGTGGCATCGAAGGCCGGGCGCAGCGTCAGGCAGGCGGCGCACTCGCGCCGCGCGTCAAGCGCGCCGACCGGGTTGGCGCAGCGCGGGCAGCGCGGCGTTGGCGTGACGAACTGGGCGTGGCAGGGCGCGCAGACG
>NZ_PDOB01000012.1 GCF_002760665.1 Massilia psychrophila
GTATTTCTGCGTCATTCGCTCCTGCCTCGACACCCTGCGCAAGCAAGGCCACAACATGCTTGCCGTGCTGCAGCAGGCCTTCGCCGGCACTCCTATTCAGTCAGCTGCATAGCGGCTGAATAGTTACGGAAAACCAACGAAAAGCTCTCGTTGTACAACCGAACGCGCCGCTACGGCCAACGCCAGAAAATGTCCATTTTTGGCAGCAGGCGCAAAAATCAAAAATTTGCGAAATATCAAATATGATAACTATTTATTACACAAAAACCTTCATCACTGGTAATATTGATATCCAACAATATAATTAATGAAACTTATTAATCGTACTACATTTTACTGAAGGCGCCCGGGCAATGGCCTGAATGCAGGTTTCTTCGCAAATGAATTTAAAACGTAAAATAATTATTCTTAGAACCTAGCACTCATACGAGGCCATATATGATTCAAATCGACAGGTTGCGCGCGATGGCAAGTGAAGCAATTCTCGAATACCAGGCTGCCCTGACGGGTGGTAGCGAGCCGTCGTATCCCCATTGGGCCGACGATCTGCTGGTGGTATGCGCGCGTGCCGAAGCGTCTCTTATTACCAATCCCACCCACGCCACGCACAAGGTGCGGCAGGGCGAGTATTCCCTCTCGGCCGCCTGAGCCTGGGAGCAAGCGGAACGCCTTCCTGGCGTTCCGTCAAACCGTCGGCGCCAGCGCCGGCTCGTTTTCTTCGACGACGACTTCAAGCATCGCACCCTGCGTCATCTCGCACCTGTTTTCCAGATAGACCCAGTCGACGATTTCGCCGGCAGGCAGGTAGCCGGACACCAGTTCTTGCAGAATCTGGCGGATCGTGTTGACGTCATTCGACTCGAGCGCCGCGTCAAGTGCGGCGAGCCGCAACCGCAGCTTGCTCCACACCATCGCATCGTCGTGCGCTTTCATGATGCGTGGGTGCTCGGTCGGCGACGGGTTATCGCCGATCAGCAGTTCTTCGTACAGTTTCTCGCCCGGCCTTAGTCCGGTAATTTCGATCCCGATATCGCCATCGGCGTTGCCGTCCTCGCGCACGGTCATGCCGGACAGCTCCACCATGCGGCGTGCCAGGTCGATGATGCGCACCGGCGCGCCCATGTCAAGCACGAACACGTCGCCGCCGACGGCCATCGCGCCGGCCTGGATCACCAATTGCGCCGCTTCCGGGATGGTCATGAAAAAACGCGTGATGTCGGCATGGGTCAGCGTGATCGGTCCGCCGTCGCGGATCTGCTGGCGAAACAGTGGCACCACCGAGCCGCTCGAACCGAGCACGTTACCGAAGCGCACCATCGAAAACCGCGTCGCGCTGCGTTCCTGCGCCAGGCCCTGCAAGACCATCTCGGCCAAGCGCTTGCTGGCGCCCATGATGTTGGTCGGCCGCACGGCCTTGTCCGTAGAAATAAGCACAAAGTCGCGCACGCCGAACTCGGCCGACAGGCGCGCGGTCGTCCAGGTACCCATCACATTGTTGCGCACCCCTTCGGCCGGGTTATGTTCCACCAGCGGTACATGCTTGTAGGCAGCGGCGTGGTACACCGTCTGCGGCCGCCACACGCGCATGATTTCGCGCATGCGCGCTTCGTCGCGCACCGACGCCAGCAGCGGCAGCACTCGGATGTTCTTGGATGGAACGGTGCGCTGGAGTTCGTGGTGGATCGCATACAACGCATGCTCGCTCGAGTCCACCAGCAGCACCGTGTCAGGGCCAAGCCTGACGATCTGGCGGCACAATTCGCTGCCGATCGAGCCGCCCGCGCCGGTCACCAGCACCACGCGGCCGACGATGTTTTTCTCCAGCAAATCGGTGCTCGGCGGCACCGGATCGCGACCCAGCAGGTCTTCGATGTCCAGTTCGCTGATATCCTGGATTTTGATTTTCCCCTGCGCCAGGTCCGACAGGCAAGGCAAGGCGCGCACGTGCAACTGCAGGTGCATGCCCTCGATCGCCCGTACAATCTGGGCACGGCGTGTGCGGCTGATACTTGGCATCGCCATCAGCACATCGGTCACGCCTTGGCTGCGCACGAGGTCCTGCAGGCCGGAGGCCGGATAGATCGGCAGGCCGCTGAGTGTGCTGCCCTGCAAATGCGGAGCATCATCGACAAAGGCGCGCACCACCATTTCGCGGTTGTTGGCCAGCGCCGCAGCGACCTGACGGCCAGCCACGCCGGCGCCATAGATCACCACCTGCGGCAAGCCTTTGGCGTTAACCCGGTCAAGGTACAAGCCGCCCAGCGAATAGCGCGTCAGCAGGCGGCTGCAGCCGACGCTGACGAACATCAGCAGCGGCACCGTCACGCCGATACTGCGTGGCACGCCATCAATCTGGATCACTGTAAATACAAAGAAATACGCCAACCCGAACGGCACGCACGCCTTGACCAGCGCCATCAGCGCAGCGGTGCCCGAATAGCGAAAAATGGCGCGGTACAAGCCGTTCACGATAAACAGAGGGAATGCCAGGCCGATGGCGCTGGCCACCGCCCACCACTGCGCACCCGTGAGGAAGGTCCAACTATCGAGGCGGATGCCAAAGGACAGCCACACGCACAGGACGCACAGGCCGGCGTCAACCGCCAGCGCCAGCACGCGTTTGACTGGTCGCGGCAGGGCCAGCAAAAGTTTGGAGAATCGGTTAATCATATTTCCCAAGGGTCGAGCCCCGTCGTTACAGCAAATTCAGACAGTGAGCGAGCGATTGGGGCAGCTCCAGCGAGCAGCCGCATTAATGCAGCACTATTTATAATAGGCGTTGAAAAGAAATTTGCAGCTGCGATTATAACACTGGATATTTAACGATCTCAAAAGTGAGGGTTTCCAACAACAATAAAACTTATATGAATATTATATTGGCATTATTAATAAAAATAAAAAGTTTCTTAATTAGATTAAATATTGTCTGGATTATATTGCAGGCAGCTGCTCGAGGCCTGGTATTTTTTCAAGGCGATAAATTCGGCCAGCAGGCGGCGCGTTGCCGCGCATGTGAAACAGCCGGAAATTTGTTGGTCGCCATTTGAGTCGCCGCTTTCGCAGCCATTGGAAAAACTGACTCTTCGCGCACGCGGATACGTATTGGGAGACCAAAAAAAGCGCCTCGCTGAAAAATCAGGAAGCGCTTTTGATCTTTCAGCCTGATTCCACTCCTAGTAGGAACCGCGCCAAGACATGCTGATTTCTTTCGGTCCCGGATTGATCGAAAAGAACGAGCTGCGGTTTTCGCGCTGCGATTGCCACAGCCAACTGCCGATCGCATAGCCGACCAGGCTGCCGGCAACCGTATCCGACACCCAATGCTGGCGCCCCGACACCCGCCCGGCAGCGCTCAACGCCGCGACACCGTACAACCACGGCGCGTCGTACTCCTGCGCGAACGGCGTTACTGCGGCAAACGCCACAGCGCTATGACCGGACGGGAACGACGAATTCGAACGCCCGCCGTTGCCAACTTTCTCCCATGGCCCGCGTTCCTCGCCAGGCCGCGCGCGGCCAATGGCGTACTTGCCCAGCGCCGTCACACCGATGGCACCAGCGACCGACTCCAGTGAAATGAGGCCGATGTTTTGCATGCGATCGTCGCCAAACGCCATCGCGGCGCCAGCGGCACCCACCAGCGCGACCGGCATGGCCTTGCCGACGTTACCGAAACCACGCGCCACGGCCGAATCCTGGTGCTTTTTGAAAAACCGGTCCGCGGGCTTGTCCAGCAGCGCGCTGCCCAACACCGCGCCGGCCGCCAGTCCCCCGCCCTTGACCCATTCCGGCAAAGTCGGACTCGACGACGCTGCCTGCGCCAACCTCAGGCGGAACGCCGGCCACGGGTTACCAATTGGCCTGGCCTGCGGATAGGTAACCGCCAGGTTTTGTTCGTCCGGCCGCTCGCCGAGGTTGCCGAGCCCATCGCCCAAGGTCAGGTCGCGGCGCGGCTTCTCGATCATGTCGTACAGGTCGCCCGGCGACGCCACCATCTGGCCAACGTCGCGGGTCCATGGTGAAATTGCCATGTTGGCAATGGCCTGGGTATCGGCCAGCAGCATGGTGTTGAGCGACAACGACACGAACACACCTTTGTCGTTGTATGGGTTACTCGGCGTGCCGGGGCTGGTAGTGTCCTTGCCGTTAGTCTTGGTGTACCAGGCGCCGATCTCTATGCCGGAGAAGAAGCGGCGCTTGAACTCAAGCCGCACGCCGGTATCTTTCGCAAGGAAGCGGCCAGCGCGCGCCGTCACGGTGATATCTGCCGGCAAACGGTAATGCAGCGCGCCCAGCGCGGTGACGGTGCGGTAATCGCGCGCGTCGAACAGTCCCTTGAAGCCGCGCTGCTGCAGCGCATCGACCGACAGGTCGGCGGCCCAGCGGCTGTCCTTCGGCACATACAACAACTGGCCGCCGGCGCCGCGATACATTTCCTCGTACAAGCCACCCGACAGTCGGCCGTACCAGTTTTCAGCAGGCATGGCGTACTTGTTGATCATCAGCTTGTTCAGCTTGAATCGCGAGCCACGCTTGTATTCCGCGATATCGGTACGTACGTGCGGCAACAGGCTGTTCGACTTCTGGGTCACGCCAGACACAGTTTCGATAATGTTGGCACTGACCATGCCGTTCAGGTACAGCCCGGTGCCAAGACGACGGTCGTAATTGGCGGCGGCATCGATTTCGTAGCGCAAGGCGCCGCTCGGATCGTTGAAGAACAGGCCAAGCTTTGGGGCAAGGCGGAAACGGTTCGCTTCGCGGTCTTCCGAGCGCACTTGCACCATGTTGCCGTCGTGGCCGACGTCGACACCGATCCGGACGTCTTCGTTGAGGCCTGCGAGCATGGCCGGCTGGTCGATATCGATCCGGTCCGCCGGCGCGGCGGCGCGCACGATCACCGTTTGGAGGAATGCCTCGCGCGTGACCAGCCCGCCGAGGTAATTGCTTAGCACGTACAAGTTCAAGAACTCATACGTCGCTACGGGCTGTTCATTTTTTGTGTAGGTGATTTCAAACCCGCGCGTCCCGGCCGGCGCAAAGGCCAGTGCGGTCCGGCTTGCCCGGCCGATCGCGCGGCCCAGGTTCGAAATGCGGTTGTTCGTCAGGGTCAACTTGAGGATATCGCCGTCCAGCTCCACCCTAATGTTCTTAAAATCCTGCTTTGCCAGCGCTTGGACTAAGTTGGCGCCAGGACGGCCGTCATGCTGCCAGTCCGCCAGCGAGGCGCGCGCTGGCGCATCTTTTTGCTGGAACGCGGCAGGCTCCTTCAGTTTTGGTATGAATTCGCGTTCGCTCAACGGTATCGTCACATACGCATTCGCGCTGAAATGGTCCCGGTGACGAGCGATCTGTGCGCCAAGCCACCCCCAGCGATATTCCATTGCGCCAACCAACCCTTTGCGGCGTTGACCAGCATAAGTCTCCGCTGCGCGATAATCATGTGGGTAGTCGTTGGCGTCATACTCCAGCACTGCCGCCCAGTTGGGCGCACTGATCGGCGACCAGCGCACTCCGGCAAAAGCGCCATCCGGGCGCTTTCGGCCAATGCCCGCGCTGACCTCGAGATTATTGGCCGAGCCTAATGTCTTAGTAGCGACCAGGTATTCGCCCTTGAATCTGCCCGTCCCTTGAAGATCGGCAGCGCCAAACGCGACGCTGGGCAACCATGCACTCTCTTCCAGAAGACGCAGTTTCGCGCTGAACACTTTGTCCTTGTAACGGCCATATTCAATACCGTATTGGCCAGCTTCATTGGTGAAGCCGGGAATGCCATTGATCGATGCATAACGTGCTGTCACTTGCATGAATGGCAGTATTGTTGAACTTACCCAAAATGATCCATAAGGGGCATCGTAGCTGAATCCCAAACTAACCGTTCCATCCTTTTCGACCCAAGCGCTCGGCATATTAACATAGCCAGATTGCCCACTCATGTTCGGCGTTGCAGCGAAAACCTGGCTGGCGCTCAGTACGACACACCCACACCACGTGTATTTAATTTTATTTCGAAATAATGATAACAAAGCGAGTATCCAAGAAAATCGCCCTAATCGCAGCGAATCACCGCGCACAACACAGGGCATAGGAGTATGGCAGTAAAAACAACGTTGCTTGGCACGCCTCGAAGTTGAGGCCGATCAGCGCAGAACCATGTAAGCGATCAGTTTAACAAAATTAAAATCAGCTACTGAAGAAATGTGCAAGCGAGTTGCAGCACTAACAGTGCTGTTGAAAAATCATTCAGTGGTGGGAATTTTTTCCAATCAGAGTCAAAAATTGCCTCGAATTTAAGAAAAATGTACGATTCTGCTGAAATTATTGGCACTTTGAGTTCGTTTTTGCAGCAGTTTTCGCCGTTTGGTGGGGCAAAGTTTCTTTTTTCAACAGCCTGCTAACTCGCTTCGCCGTAATATAATTTTCAATATTTTAATTTATTAAGAGAAATCTGCAACAAAACTTGTGAAGAACTTTAGTTTAAAGCGATTTTCGACATAGTTAGCTATTACGGACGAAAGTTGCTAACAAGGCGACCCAGACGGCTTCGCAGTTCGAGGCTGGACCTACCTCGTTTAACTTCTAGTGCCATAGAGTCCCGAGGCGAATAAAAAAACACGCCCGATAACGTGGCGTTGCTGTCGAGAGACATATACCGCTCATGAAATTTCCACGTCGCGAAAAATGCTTTCTTAAGTCTTAATCGTGTGCAAAAGCACTTCGTCGCAGCGACGTCTATCATCGTTTGCTCGTCGATCATTTGTACCTCGCATTAGCTTTGCATTTGGACAGCATTGCATGAGCATCTGGGTATGTACACGTATAGGGTCGCGCTCGACGTCAGTCTGAAATTGGTGCCGGCCCATCCCAAATCCGGTCCCGATTATGCAGTAGCGCGCCAAATCGACCAGCAAATAATATCGACCGTGTGGTGTAGCTTGGAGATCTCGACGGTGTTTCTTGCAACGCCAAGCAAGACCACGTTAGACGCAATGCTGCCACCTACGTACTCAATGCACAATGCCATCGCGAAGCAAGACCTTCAGGAACGTCAAAACAACTACCTTAATATCAAAGGCGAGTGATTGACGATGCATGTACTCGACGTCAAGCCTTACCTTCTCGAGGAGTGATAATTCGTCGCGGCCGTTGACTTGCGCCCAACCTGTTAACCCCGGACGCACGCGGTGCACCCCTTGTTCGGTGCGCATTGCGATCAAATTATGCTGATTAAACAATGCCGGCCGCGGACCAACGATACTCATATCGCCGCGGATGACGCACCAAAGCTGAGGCAACTCATCCAGGCTCGATTTTCGTAGAAATCCCCCGATCGGCGTCAAAAAACTTACTGGATTTTCGAGCAAATGGGTTGCCACTACCGGGGTATCGATGCGCATTGTTCTTAATTTCGGCATCGAAAAAATACGGTTATCGCGGCCGACGCGGTCTGACCAATACAACACCGGTCCTTGGGAAGTGCGCTTGATTAACACCGCGAGCACAAGCAATGGAATCGAAAATATCGCTGACGCTAATAACGCCAAACATAAATCTAGAAAGCGCTTCATTATTAGTTCCAATAAAGTTACCAATTAGATGTGAAAATAGCAGCGTCATGGACTTAGACTTTGAACAACTATTTTACCCCAATTTACTTACTGTCAAAGGCGAGACATGACGCAACGCAAGGACCCAAACTCCGACAGCAATGTTGCGAACACACAAATGGTTATCCAGCCGGAAATGCCGATTTTTTCTTGGCCAAGTCCTGCAGCGCCAACAACTCGGCAACCCAATTCTCGCAGGCATAATATTTTCGAACAGATTCATCAACCTGCACGAATGGGCAATTTAGGAAGCCGCTCGTGATTTCAGGGTCGCCGCGCTCGATAATCTGTACGCGCGAAGGATGATATAAATCGCTGTCGAGGATATGTTTGTTGGTGGTGAGGAGCTTCTTCCCTGAAAGCAGTGTTTCGATCGTCCTCATCGTGAACCCGCGTTGCTGCGGATGCTCGATGTCCAGTACTGCTCTTGACTGTGCAACGATCTCAGCTACGGCATCGGCGCTCATTGGCTTGGTCGATAATGTACCCTTTGGTGCAAACCACAGGGTCCGGTCCGAACAGCGGCGAAGTAACAACACGAGGGGACTTTGGAAAAACGCATAAACGAAACTGCGTGCGACAGTGCCATACCGCTTCCGCAGCCGATCAATCACCCGGTGGCGATCCGAATGTATGGTGCCGATGAAGCACCAATCGAAGTTCGTGACATCTTCCTTGGGCTTGCCACGCGCAACGTCTCTGCTAAATAGCGGACGATAGGTCCAGTCGAATTTTGCGGCATCGATGGGATCAAAACTGGCCACCGAATCGAAAGCAGGTAAAATCTTTGATAGTCCTCGGATGTTTTCGAAACCGTCCCATAAGTATAAACCGATGCTGGCCGACGGAAATGCTCTGCTAATTTCACGCGTCATGCGCAGCGAAAGTCCCTCCCCCTTGATCACCAGAATATGCGTAATGGGCGCGCCACGCAGCAGTTCGAGGCGTTTTTTAAAGGTCTGCTCCGACCAGCGCACTGTCGCCGCAGGAAGTGCTCGCAACGCAAGCTTATACAAGGTGGCGCTACTTGCGCGCTCGTCCCACCACGTCACGGCGTAACCCATTTCCCTTAGCGTCGCCGAGATCGAGACATGGTAAGAAAATGTTAACGGCGAAACCAACAACACGTGGCCGCGTGGCTTAGTGCCGTCTGGTAAAATTTCAGGATACATTATTAAGAGATTTTCAATTGACTTGTCTTTGGTTCTCGCCGACCCGTGCTTACGCAGTCAGCAAGGCGGACGGAGTTGGATTATCTTTTCGGTCTGGCTTCAACGGCTGGAATGCCGACCACGGTCGCCCCCGCCCGCACATCGTTGACGACTACGGCATTTGCCCCAACGCTTGACCCGTCACCGAGCGTTACAGCGCCGAGCACTTTGGCGCCCGCGCCGATCGTGACGTTGTCGCCGAGCGTCGGTCGCGAGACCTGCATATAAGAAAAATCGAGTTCTCGTGCGCCCAATGTCACGCCTTGGAAAATCGTTGCATTAGTACCGATTGCCCAAGCGCCGATCACAGTACCTTGGGTATGGGGGAAAAACAGCCCCTTGCCGATTGGGCAGCGCACGGCTATTTCAATGCCGAAAAAGAAGAAATTCAGCAGCGAAAAAACCTTACCGACGGGACCGATTTTCATCCGGTGGCAGGTATACGCAAGCCTGCACAGCAACACCGGCGCAAAACGTGGCGATAGCGCCCCGCTCCATAGCTTCACCCCAGTCACGCTGTCCGCGGTCCCGTATAACAAAACCCGCGCACGGCGCAGGTCGGCTGCTACATATCGGAAGAATCGGAACTCATCCGTACCGCCTGTTTTTAACGCGCCGTTCATTGGTTTGACGTCTTCCCCATCAAACCGCGTGAGGCTAATTCACTGACCGAGCGCAAGTAAGCCGATTTGTCCTCTGCCGGTTGCGCCGAGGCCCAATCCAGGAAATGGCCCAAGCCGACATTGAAAGGCGTTACCGGCAGCGCACCCAGCACCTGCTCAAATGTCGACATGTCCGCGATATTGTGGCGGATATCGCCCATCCGGAATTCTCCGGTCACCTTAATTATGCTGTCACTGGCAAAATATGCTTTGATTTCCTCGGCTACGGCCATCACGCTTGTGGCGTGACCCGAACCGACGTTCAACGCACCAACAAAATGGCCTTCGTAATTCACTGCGCGCACTGTCGCTTCGACCACGTCGTCGATGTAGACAAAGTCTCGCGATTCTTGGCCGTCCTCGTAGATTTCGATTCCCTGGTTCTGCCGCGCAAGGTTCGAAAACACTGCGAGAATGCCGGTATAGGGGTTCTTCAACGACTGCCCTGGCCCATATACATTCTGATACCGCAGCCCGAAGCCGTTGATACCACGTGTACTGGCGAACAATAACACTGCCTGTTCCTGCACTTGCTTCGTCAGGCCATACATCGACATCGGCACAAATGGCGACACCTCAGGGGTTGGCAACAGCGCCAGCAGCGCACCGCACACAGGACAGCCAGGCTCGAATCGGCCTGCCGACATGTCTTCGCGGCTGCGTTGTTTTGGCGAGACCCTGCCATGGACCGTGCAACGATAAGCGCCCTCACCATACACCGCGCGGCTCGACGCGACGACGATGGAGCGCAGCGATTTGCCGCACTCATCGTTTTGCAGCAGGTCCAGCATCGTCGCAGTACCCTGAACGTTGACGCTGAAATAGCGCTCAATCTCGTACATCGACTGGCCTGTGCCGGTTTCTGCAGCCAGGTGCACGATTGCATCGACACCGGCCAGCGCTTGTTTCAACGCAGCGTGGTCACGCACGTCCGCCTTGATAACCTCGACCTGCCCCGTCAGATCGTCCGATAATGTCTCGGTGGCATGGATCTGAGGACTAAAATTGTCCAGAACGCGACATTTGACATTTTGCCGCAACAATGCACGCGCTACGCGCTGTCCAATGAAACCTGCGCCACCAGTGATAAGAACCAAATTTGACATAAATAGCTTACAAAGGAATTAAAACGATACAAGTGATGCGTACACATCCGCATGTTTGCGTGCTGACTCTCGCCAGTCGAACAATGCAGCGCGGGCGATTCCGGCGCGCGAGAAAACAAGCCAGTGCTGATCATCCAACATGGTCGACATCGCAATAGAAAGTTGCTCGACAGAACGAGGATCTATTAATATACCACTTTCGCCGATCACTTCTGGTAAAGATGACGAGTTCGCGCAAATCACAGGACACCCTGCCGCCATCGCCTCGAGCGGCGGAAGCCCGAAGCCCTCGTAAGCAGATGGATATACCAAGGCGCGAGCTATGCCGTACAACGCGCCCACCGTGTCGACATCGACAAATCCGATCGATATTACCGCCTCAGTCAACTTCAACGATTCGATCAGTTGGCGCTCCTGCTCACTGAGGGCAGCGCCGGTACAGACAATGAGCAAACCTTGCTTCATCAGCCCGCCTGCCGCAAATGCCTGCAGTAACAACTCGAAGTTTTTGTATCCTGATCGACCGCCCACGAACAGGAAAAACTGCCTGGACTCGAGGTCGTACCCTCTCGCCCGCAGGCGGCCGAATGCTGCAATGCCCATAGCCGGCGATGAAATCAGTCTCGAACAGCCGTGATGGATAACATATACCGGCTTTGATCCGATCTCACGCGCATAGCATTCGTACAAATCGCAGCGGGTGGATTCGGAAATGCAGATAATCGCATCGGCCTTAACCACCGATTTCTTCCGCTCGTACAGGTTCACAATTTTTCCACGTCCACCGCCCAGCCCTTTTTCGTAAATCAGGTCGTGAATGGTAGTGACGTTTTTGGTACCGCGACTCGAAGACACCCGAAAATGACTCGAATGAAAAACTTTCGCGCTCGATGTCGGCGAATACAGCCGCATATACTTGTTCGCTGTACTATGCACAATCGGTCCGAGCACGAATTCCGGCAGCCGAGTTGTCAACTCATGCCAGTATGTTGAGGCACCACCAAATTTCTGGACATTTTGAATAATGTCGTCCAACTCTAAATATGACATAGCTACCAAATTAGTTAATAATCTACCACTCAAATGACGAGAACACACCGAATTAATAACTTGATACCAGAACCATCGCCCTTATCGGCTCGATGTAATACGTACGACGCAAAGTAAATAAAGCAAAACTACTACGAAAATGTTCCTGTACAGTTCTATCAGCTCACCGCGAACAACGAATAACATAAGGAAACCTAGCGATGCAGCCAACGCTGCCTTTGCATTGTTTCCAGATTTCAGCGTCGAGTCGATCCATCCCAGATAAACGCCAAGGCACAGCGAAATGGCCCAAGCCCACATCGACCCACCCAGTAGGTAAATTTCAGCGACTACCGAAAAACCGAAGCCGCCCCCGAGATCGGCCCAACCCGGATCGACGATAGCAACATACTGCTGCGACAGCAATTCCGGTGGGACGATGCCAAATTGTGCCAATAAACTGACCGGTAGCAGGTATAGCAGGGCTGCAAAATACCGTGAGCCGGAAATAACAAATTGGCCCGCAATGGAGTCCGAAGTCAGGAACACTACTGCAGTATTGGTGAGTTCAATTATCGGGCGCAAAAACATTGAACCTAGATCCATCTCAGCAAACGATCCTTCGCGCATGACCCCAATGACCGTGCTGGCGACAATGGTCGCGACCGCATGCGGAATGTATTTCCATATCTTGAAGCCTAACCGGGCTGAGCAAAGAACAACTATGCTTACACCAAGGTAGAGCACAGAGGAGCGCGAACCCGTAAATATAAAACTTACTACCAGCACGAAAAATACGCCCAACAGCAGATATTTTAAATGCTGCGAAAAAACATCGCGAAAACTAAGCCAGCTCGACAATAAAAAGAACAGGGAGAATACGTATACCGGTAGAATCGTAATCGTTTTCAACGGCGAGCCGCTCTGCCCTCCCGCATAAATTTCGAGATACCCTGCACTGATTGCCTGATATGCCGCCATTGAATTATTAAGAATAATCAGCGTGCCTAACAAGACATTTATGCCTATCCAAACCTTCAACGCGCGCGGTGGCACGGCAGCGACTGCGCGCCAACGCATGACCTTGATGAAAAACTGACACGACAGAGCGCCAATATAAATAAACAGACAGGTTATCACTACTTTGTTTAGCCCGTTGTGAACTTCGCGCAGTAAAAATAGGTTCGGCAAGTCGGCGAAGTTAATTACCATATACAATAATGGCACATAGTGAAACCCGATAATCAATACCAAAAAGACTTGGGAAAAGGAGAGTTGCCCCTTATTTCTCCAAATCATGAAGGCAAAAATTGCAATCAAAACATAATTCATCATCACTAGTAACGTCACAGGGACGCTTCGTAAAATTATCTAAACCGGCCTACCCGATCATTCCGGTGCAATCTGGGAGGTAAAATAGCCATGCAACATATTAATCGACCGGGAATTGTCGAATTCACGTTTCAAAAACTTGCCCGAATTCGCCCCGCGGACCGCAAGTTCCTCTGGGGACCACGCCTCGGCCTGATGAATGAGCGGAAGAACCTGGCTGATATCGTTGAAGTCAGCGCTTAGAAACATCCCGCAATGGCGGTCAAAAAAATCGTAGCCGTCAAAACGGTTGGCGATGACAACGCAGCCTTTTTCAATTGCCTCTAGCACCACCATCGGCATTGCTTCTGTCAATGAAGGCAAGAGTAAAATACTTCCCGGCAAGACCGATGCCCATGGATCGGCGACAAAGCCGTGCAGCGTCACGCGCGACACGATTCCGCGCATTTCGATCTGCTGCACGATTTCCTCGAGCAAGCCGCCAGCGCCGAAGAAGTCGGCATGGTAGTTGCGATCACCCTTCGTGATTAACGCGTGCAATACTTCCAGCACCTTGTGTGGTTGCTTCAGCGGCGCAAATGAACCAATAAAGACCAATCGCGGCAACATCCGCGTAATCACAGCAACGGCTTGCGTGCTGACGCGGCGGATGTTCGGCAAAAACAGCACCTGCTTGCTGGTGACAGCTAAGCGGCGTGCTTCGCCAGGTGCGGCACAAATAACGCGCTGCGCAAGTCGCAGGCTCATGCCGATCGCCAACCTACTCTTTACTCCCTGAAATTTCAGATAAACTGGCGCACTGCAATGCAACCACATGATCAACCGCGGTTTTTTAAGTCCCAGCAGCGCAGCCGCGCACAGAAGAAACGGCACGCCCTCAACCCCGGAAACGATAAAATCATAACCAGCGCTGCGTGAACGTATCTCACGCACGAACTGTGCATAGCCTACCAACTTTGAGGTCGCGACGCTGGCCAGATCAAATTCGCCCTTACTCAGGGAATCAACCTGAAGCGCCCGACCGCTCGAGCCAACTGCATCCTTCAGATTATTCAATACAGTTTCCGCGCCGCCTCCGCTTGAATGGATATTTACCACCAACACCCTAATCATCACGGCTCCTAGTGAACCTCAGGCCTAACAAGCCCTTCAGTTTAATAAGCCTGCCGCGCCGTTCGTTCTTGCGAATAACATAGGCTACTGCCGATTTTGCGACAGCCATGTACAAATGGAGGCGCACGGTCAAGCACAATTGCAACGAACCTTTAAATCCAAGCAACATGTCGCGATACCCGCGGCTGTAATTGAACAGCTTGAGCTCATTCATTTCAACTAATTCCTGGCGGGGATGATAGGCATACGGTGCATGGACATAAACGGCCTTGGCGCCGTTGTCGAGCGCTTTCAGAACCAGCTCAGTTTCCTCTCCGCATAATCCGCTACTACCGACCCCGAGCGCCTCGTTAAATCCACCGACATTGGAAATGCACGACAGCTTCATCACGAGATTCAAGCTAATGGCCAAGTTGATTAATTCGTGCCCCCGCATAGGCCGCGAGTGCGACGGATATTTGCGATTGCCATAGGGCGTCGTTTCGCCGGTGTTCAAAAGACGAAATACGGCAATATCCCATTCGCCGCAGCAGGCGAACTCGTCGCGCATGCTAGTCAGGAAGTCGTTTGGGTAGCTGGCGTCGTCGTCGCAGAACACCACATACCCCTCGCCTGAGATATTTGCTAACAAGCGGTTGCGCGCGAGCGATAGCGGAATCCGCGTGTTCGACTGAATACGGGTAATCCTGCGCTCGTCGACCGCTGGATTCCGTTCAAAAATTTTGTCGTGGAGTTGCGGCGCCTGGTCCAAAGCCAGTAACTCCATCGTCCATCCCGACGAAACGTCTAAGTTATTGAACGATGCGAGCAGTGTCTCAAAAAGATCAGGCCTTGATCCCGTCGTGGTCGCTAAAAAACTAATCTTCAATTTGATAACTCATGGATGGTAGCTCGTCGGTTTTTTGCAGACCGCCTCTACATTGGAAATATTCGGCACGATCAAAGATTGGATGTCGGTGGGGCTTAAGTTGCACCAATCGAGCGCGACCAAATCTTGTATTACGTTACTATCGAAACGTTGGCCAATTTTCTTCGCCGGCACACCGGCCCAGATTTCGTACGCCCCGACGTCCTTCGTCACAATCGACCCGGCGCCAATCACCGCGCCGACATTCAGGGTTACCCCCTGCATAACGACTGCGTTGCAGCCGATCCAAACATCATCACCAATGCGCGTTTTGGCGATAGCAGCGCCGCTTGCGGTACCGCTGCAGTCGAAACCATAAAAATCTTGGTGCCAGAATGGATGCGTGCTGAGGTTCCGATAATTGTGGCTGGCCGGACCGATCATCACGTCCCGTGCGATCGAGCAGAATTTCCCGATTACTGCGTTCTCAACTGAGCTGTTCGGATTAATGTAACTAAAATTGTCGATGCTCGAGCCGGCATCAATGAACACGCCTTTTTCGATGATCACGCGCTCGCCAACATTCGCTCCCAGCGCGACTTCAAGACTGCGAATTGACGAATGACGTTTTTTCGCACGCCACTGCCAGATAAAAAAACGCCCAAGTCGCTTCATGCTTCGCAAGCTCCAGCCGGCACAGTCGCGCAGCAAGCCGAATGCGATGCAAAAATTATTGGCCATGCCCGCCCCAGAACAGTCGGGCCAGTGCCACGGGACTAAGCGAAAGCAACCCCTCTTTCAGCAGTCGGCGAAACCACGCCTTATGGTAGTCCTGCGCGAGCTGCTTCATTTTCGGTGCGTTGCGGTTGAAAACCTTGACCGCGTACGCCAGCGAATCCTTGGTGTAGCGTGACGTATCCAAGCTTACAAATCGCTGCCGGGACAGTTGGTTGCCTGAGTCTTGGTGATAGCGGAACAACGGGCGATTCGAATAGTGTGCCTTCAGGCCGAATTCGAACAACTGCACGATATACCAGATTTCGCTGATCCTCACTTTTGGCATGACAACATTCCGGTACGCCTGCATCCTTATCGTGATGAGGTAATCAGAGGCACGAGTTGGACATTGCACCCAGCGCCAATACTGATCAAGGCTTTCAATTAAGAACACTTCTTCATTTTTGTGTTTTTCATCAGGAAATCCATACACGTCGCAGTCTGGCGCAGCAGCGATTTGCGCGCAAAATATTTCATGCCAATCCGGCAATAACTCGTCGTCGCTGTCGAGAAACATGAGGTAATCATGTTTTGCGCTCATGGCTCCGACTGAACGAGCGGCGATCGGTCCCACGTTGCTCTCAAGCCGCACAACTTTGATTAACGGATTATCAAACTGTTGTAGCGGCATGCTTGAACAATCATCGACAATGATGATCTCGATTTTGGTATTGGCCCCAAGCCGAATACTTGTGATGCAGCGCGCAATCGTATTCTCTCGATTGAAATATGGAATAATAATCGAAATACTTGTCATTGACTAACCCTACCTTTGCGAAGACTCGTTCGCAACGCGACACCACTGAAAACGGAAGCGACTAACCAAGTTACGACATAGGCAAGGGGCACTGCTGAAACATGCACCGACGTGTTGGAGAAAAATATGTAGAACATAAGCATTAATGGAATCATCATCATTTGTCCCGCAACGAACATTTTTGAACACATGTTTTTCTTGATTGCAATGGCGACGGTAAGGATGTTAAGCACAGCAAAGGGTGTCGAAACAACCATGACATCCAACATCTGAATAAATGAAGAGTTATGTAATGATTTGAGAGGAAGCATCTCGAGTACCCCTACTTCAATCATGATTTTTACAACTGCGCAACTTAATATTCCGTAACCCATTAATATTTTAAAGGAGTTGACAAAACTTCCGAGGCTGCCTGACCGATTCGAAATAATAATCGTTGCAAGTAGCGTTGCCGGCAAAAGCAAAAATTGCGTTATGCTATAAGCCAAGCTAAAGATGCCGAGTGCTTCGATCGATTCGCTCCTCGCAAGGTATAACAGATATAACTTAAACGAAATAAACTGCGCCAACGATATCAGATAGATCGCGCCATTCTCCCGGTACATACTTTTGAAATTCAACAAGCCTGCCCGTGCCCTTAGTCCGGCGTTTGTTAAAGTTAGTGCTTTGGCGTACAGATAGGAGCCGGCGAACGGCCCTATCACTGCCAGCCATACGATTAAGTTGACTTCGGAGTGGCCCAGAAAGTATGCCAATAGGATAAGCGAGCCGGAAAACGCCGAGCCCACTAGAGATAGGATCTTTGCCTTAATAAAATATTGATTTCCGTTCAAGATAGCGGTAAATTCGTTCACCTTATGGTTAAGTACTGCTGCAATGATGAGCAGCACTAGAAATAGGGTTTGCAGGTGCTCCGGCACGATCCCCTGCTTTGGGGAAAACACATATAAAATGGAGATGGCTACAACCTGCACAAGCAACACGCTCGACCCGATCTTTACGAGGTTAGCAGGCGTTGCGCTATTCTTCGACACATGTAAATTAATTGCAGTGTATAAATTAAAAGAAAAGAGAATTGAGGTAAGCCCGAGAATCGACATCAGGATCTCAAATATGCCGCGTAGGCGATAACCGAACAATTCGACGAGTGTGATCTGTGTCGCGTAGTTAAGCGCTGAATACCCAAGGGATAGAATGGTCCCGATGCCGACGATTGACAATATGTTTTGCGGCTTTTTTTCCATCATTCCTGCTAGCATTTTCTTGCATTATCGACACACCATCGACGCGCAACTTTTGGACAAGCGAGCGCAACTATTTGCCTTGACATGCCGGTCGGCGCTGGCCGGCGCGCCGATTCCTGTTCGTGATTTTCCGCCAATGGCATATTCCGCGTTAAGTGCGGACCGGCTTTCTGGCCAGCGCACTCGACACACGGTGCCAACGCTCAAGGCTCTGCGGATTGCGGCGCGATGCGCGATACGCGCCGCGCATAAATGCTAGTATCAGGCCGAGGAACGCGCCGCCGAACGCACCAGTCAGCGTTATCAGCGCTCGGCTCGGCTTCGTTTTTCGCTCGGCGGGAACCGCTTTGTCCAAGACCTGAATTAGGGTGGAATCCTTTGCTTCGTCCACTTTTGCCAATTCAAACTGTTTCGCCATCAATTCGAAAATGGTTTCGTAATACTTCACTGTGCGGACGCTGCGCACATACTGGACGCCAACTTCTGGAATTCTACCAGTAGGCACCATGAAGTCGCCCTCTTCGGAAGGACGGTTCCTTTCGAGCTTCGTCAGTTGTACCCTCAAGCCGCGCAGTTCTTCCTGAGTGCGCAACAGTTCGGGATTTCGCTCCGCAGCGAAGGTTTTCATCGCGTTCAACTGTACTTCCTTTGCAGCAATAGTGCCTTTTAACTGGGCAACGCTGGTAATGATCGCTTGAACCTGCGCTTCCGGCTGAACCATGCCGGTCTTTTCCTGCGTGCCGCGCAGTGCCACTTCGGCCATGGCGAGCTGGTCGGCGGCGTCCTTCAGTTGTTTCTCAAAAAACAGGCGTCGTTGGGATGCCTCGGTCAGCTCCATGGTTTGGGTCAGCTTAGTGAGTTCATCAACATAGGCATTCGCTAGCTCCGCGGCAAACATCGGGTCCTTGTCGTTGGTTCTGATCGAAATAAAGCCGCTTTTTTTGTCGCTGCTAATGGCGGTAGCCCCGGCCAACAGCGCCCGCGTATCGTCCATCGTGGCCATTAAGTAGCGCTCCTTCAGCTTCAGCCGTATGATCAGGCGGTCTGAAATCGTGCGACTTTCCAGCAGGCCTACGTACAGATCGTTCGGACTTTTGACCGCGCCGGCAGCGGCAGCCAGACCGCCCAACTGGCCCAGCATGGTTCCTAATCCGGCGCCCTGCTGTTGCTGGGACGGCATGATTTTGGCGACACTGGTGAAAATTGGCGTCATCAACAGGCTGGTTACCAGCGCTATCGTACCGAAAACCACGGGAGTACCAATCACAAGCCATTTTTGCTGTGCTAATACGAGCAGCAAATCAAGCAGGTGAATCTCACTTTCAGCAGTTTCAACCTTGCTACGCTGCGTGCTGTGTTCCAATTGTTCAGACATCTTTATGCTTTCAAAGCGGAGCGGCCGAGCCGCTCAAGTTGCGAGAGTTAGCTTCAGTTCTGCAGAACTTTCAGACCGGCAACCCCAAGACCGAACTGATAGAAAATCGCAGTCCACTCTTTCAAGCTTTGGCGCCAGTTGCTGCGTTCGAGAGTTTCCGGTACAACAATCGTGTCACCGGGATTGACCGTCGTGCCGTCGAGGCCGCGAAACCATCCCGTACCACGTCCGCTCGTTGCGGTGCCGTCAGCACGGATAACATACATTTCAGACGTATCGGCAGTCCCGGTTTCGCCGCCGGCCAGCAATACATAATCTTTGACGTTGCGCCGCGGCTTGTAGATGAACGAATTAGCCTGAAATACTGAACCGAGTACCTCCACAGTGCCAGGCTTGCGGGGTATATAAATACTGTCGCCGTCCTGCAGTGCCAGCTCGGGCAGATTTTTCAGTTGCGCATTACCGTCTTCGAGCTCGAGCACAATCCGGCCTTCCGCCTTGACCGTCCTCATTTTTTGCGCAAGGCGGAGCTGACGCTCTACCGCAGTTGCTTGGATAGCTACGGAATCTTTATCAGTTACTCCCGCCAGCCGCGCGGAGGCGGCGCTTTCGACTTCCCGCTCGAAACGTTCGGCGAGCTCATCCAATTTCGCTTGTTGCGATCGCTTCACCGACTCCCGGCGTAGCTGAGTTCCATAAACGTAACCTGCATCGTTAGTGCCCCCCAGCCGAAACATCAGATCGCGCAGTGTCTCGCCTTTGCGTATCTGGAATACACCGCCCTGTTTTACCTCGCCTGAAACCCGCACATACTCTTTTTGCAATTGTGCCTGCACAGCAACTGCGCTTGGCGCAAAGACGCGGATCACATCGGTTGGCTGAAGGGGAATAGCGCGCAGGCGCGAGCTGATGTTCGCACTGTTGGCAACTAGTTCCGCGATGGACTGGTAGTTGTTATTGACGGTTTTTTCGATAATTATCTGCTTTTGGTCCGCCGCGGAGTCCACACCGCCAGCCCACCCAATGATATCGGCTAGCGAAGCAGGCCCCTTTAACTCAAAAATCGCGGGCGTCTTAACGTTGCCCGTGAGCGCGACCAGCGGCCCGACTTCCGGAATATAAATGACGTCGCCATCACGTAGCGTCGCATCGTGACTCTTGTCACCCTGTACTAGCATGTCGTAAAGATCGAAATTGGCGACTGTTGCACTGCCTCGTTTTAACTGGATGTTGCGCATTGAGCCAGAGGCGTCCGGGCCACCCGAAGTAAACAGGGCGTTCAGCAGGGTGCTCATCGAATTCAACGTATAGGTACCGGGACGCACGGCGTGGCCAACCACATAGATTTGGACGGCACGCGTTTGCGAAATGCTTGCGGTCAGCTCGAAATTATTGAAGATTTTGCTGACTGCCTGTTTCAGATAACTCTGCAAGTCGCTATATTTAACACCCGCGACCTTTACGGCGCCGACCCTCGGAATATAGATCGATCCGCTCCTGTCAACAGTCGCTGTCACATCGACATTGACCATGCCCCAGCCGCGGATCTGAATTTCGTCACCAGTGCCGATGACATATTCTGCATTCACCTGTACAGAATCGAATGGCGCAAATGTCGTGGGCACATTACTGAAAAGGTTTCTGCCGAACTGCTCAAGCGGCGCGCCGGTAACCGTCGCCACATATGCCCCAAAGGTATCGTTTGCAACCCTGGCGGCGTTTCCATTCTGCTGGGCGGCACGCGGGGTCGTCGGTTGTTGCTGCGCTGGGTTGCGCGGGTTAGGCCGCACGTTGGTGATACTTGGAAGGCCCCGTTCGCCATAGTTTTCCGGTGCCATGGCTGGCGCAATCACCCCCGCCGACTGCCCAACCATTTGCGCGCCGGCGGTTCCGGAAAGCATTGCGCAAATGCCAGCAACACTTGCTATTTGTTTCAACTTGGTAGCGGCTTGAATATTCGTCTTCATGCTATCTTTATGTTTAATTTAACTATTCGCGTGAAATGGCAATTCGTTACCGAGCCGGAGGTTGTGGTGCGCTTACATGACGGCAAGCAATGAACCATCTTACTTGACTGGCGGTAAATTTTGATGCTGAGGGCGATTGACGCCTCTTTAAAACCGGGCAGATTAAGACCAGCACAACCTAACCTTTACATGCTGAGATTGCTCAAGGGCCCAGGATTCTAACATTAAGGCTCAGCATTCACGTCGCCAATATGATACGGAATAAAGTTTTTTAAGCAACATTTTGTTTTATTGCGAACGAAAACAATTAATGTTGTCATTGTTACCGCGCAAGTCGATGCATTTTAGATATGCAGGCCGCTGGTTTTAGATACCGGTATTGTTGCGACAAGCACTTTCGCAATTGCCCATGCCAAGTGCTTCTTCTTTAATAGTCGTGGCGGTCGCCAGCCACTTTCATTTGCTTAAATGTTTTAGGACGTTCGGTCCGTTTCCGGCGTGACGCTGTTGCGCCAAGACGCGGAGGGCGGCGCGCAGCGAGCTGGATGAGTATGCTTGCGCGCCGGCGCGATACAATGTGGCCGACTGTTCGTCGGAAATATTGGGAAATTCGCCTCTCCCTTGTAAGGGTGCTGCAAAGACGGCGAGACAACTCCTGATCTACAACAGAAAGGGCATTAATGAAATCTACCCAGTCATCCTGTCCGGCGGCGCTTGCACGCGCCTGTGGCCGTTGTCGCGCGCGGTGTTACCCAAGCAGTTGCTGCCGCTGGTGACGGACAAGACGATGCTGCAGGAAACCGCGCTGCGGGTGGCCGACTGGCCTGAGCTGATGGCGCCGGTAGTGGTGTGCGGCAACGATCATCGCTTCCTGGTGGCGGAGCAACCGCGCGAGATCGGCGTTGCGCCGCTCGGTATTTTGCTCGAGCCGAGCGGGCGCAACGTGGCGCCGGCGATGGCCGCGGCGGCCCACTTCCTGGCCGCCATCGACCCCGGCGCGGTCATGCTGGTGCTGCCGGCCGACCGTGTCATCGAACGGCCCGACATGTTCGCCGCCGCCGTCAGGCGCGCCGCCCTGCGGGTCAAGCAGGTCGTCGAGCACCTGAAGCCGACAGCGCGCACCGAGCATCTTTACCACACCAAGGTCTACCGGCCGTGGGGCCAATCGGCATGAACCATTGGCTGGAAAACCCCGGCAAGATGCCGTTGCACATTATCGAAGTGCAGTCCGGCAGCTACTTGGGTGAAGACGATATCGTGCGTTTCGAGGATATCTACAAGCTTGCTTGGCGCTGGTTGACTGCCACATAGAAAAAGGAGGCCGCGGCCTCCTTTTTTTGCCCACTAATTAATGAAGCAGGAAAATCAAGCCAGCAACCCACACAAATCCAGCACCCGCATTTCCCCCAACTGCGCCTTCACATGCGCCACCCCAAACTGCCGGTGCTTGACCAGCACTACCACCACATCCGCCGTGCGCAGCGCTTCATCGAGCGACACCAGGTTCAATTCTGCATGCTCCTTGATGTTCGGCTCAACCGCCATGATGTCGTACTGCTGCGACAGCAACGTAGCAGCGATCGATGCCGCTGGCGACTCGCGCAGGTCGTCGATGTCCGGTTTGAATGCCAGGCCCAGGCAGGCGATCTTGGCCTTGCGGCCGGTTTGCGCGGTGGCGTCGGCGGCGGCGATCTTGATCTGGTCGATCGCCCAGACGGTCTTGTGGTTGTTCACTTCGCGTGCCTGGCGGATCAGTTTTGCGTTTTCGGGGTCGCGGGCGACGATGAACCACGGGTCGACGGCGATGCAATGGCCTCCGACGCCGGCGCCTGGCTGCAAGATGTTGACGCGCGGGTGACGGTTGGCCAGGCGGATCAGGTCCCACACGTTGATGCCGTCCTTGGCGCAGATCATCGACAGTTCGTTGGCAAAGGCGATGTTGACGTCGCGGAAGCTGTTTTCGGTCAGCTTGCACATCTCGGCCGTTTTGGCTTCCGTTTCCAATACGGCGCCATGCACGAAGGTGCGGTAAAAGGCGCTGACGGAGGCGGTGGCGCGCGGGGTCAGGCCGCCGACGACGCGGTCGTTCTCGACCAGTTCGGTCATGATTTTGCCCGGCAGTACGCGCTCGGGGCAGTAGGCGATGTCGATCGCGCTGACGTCCACGCCGGCTTGGCGCAGCACTTCTTCCATTGCCGCGGTGGTGCCGACGGGCGACGTCGATTCGAGGATGACGATGTCGCCCGGCTTGATGTGCTCGGCGATGCTGTGGGTGGCGGCCATTACGTAATCGAGATTCGGTTGCGGGATGCCGTCGGACTCGCGGAAAGGCGTTGGCACGCATACTATATAGATGTCGGCGTGCTGCGGCTTGCCGTAGGCTTTCAGGCGACCGGCGGCAACCGCCGAGCGGACAAAAGCGTCGAGGTCGGGCTCGACGATATGGATGCGGCCTTGGTTGATGGTTTCGACGGCGTGCGCGTTGAGGTCGACACCAAGAACGTTATAGCCGTTGCTGGCCAGCAGAGCGGCGGTTGGCAGGCCGATGTAGCCCAGGCCAATGACGCAAACGGATGTATTATTCATTTTAGAAACTCCTCAGCACATCAATGATCCGGGCGCACGCCTTGCCATCCCCGTACGGGTTATGGGCGCGCGCCATCGACTTGTAACTATCTTCGTTGTCCAGCAATTCGGCAACATTGCTGACGATGCGTCCGCGGTCAGCGCCTACTAAGCGCACCGTGCCGGCGTCAACCGCTTCCGGGCGCTCGGTGACGTCGCGCATCACCAGCACCGGCTTGCCCAGGCTGGGCGCCTCTTCCTGGATGCCGCCGCTGTCGGTCAGGACGATGTGTGAATGTTTTAACAGGTAGACAAACGGCTCGTAGTCGAGCGGGTCAATCAGGTGCACGTTGTTCAGTCCTTCGAGCAGGCTGTTGACCGGTCCCTGCACGTTCGGATTGAGGTGCACCGGATAGACGAAGTGGACCTCCGGATAGCCGCGCGCCAGTTCTTTTAATGCTTCGCAGATCTGCAGGAAGCCGTCGCCGAAATTTTCGCGCCGGTGGCCGGTGATGAGCAGGAAGCGCTCGCTGCGCCAGTCGAACGGCAGGCGTGCGTCGATAAAGTTGGATAACTCGGCGCGGCGGCCGGCATCGGCATCGATGCGGCCGAGTACCCACATCAGCGCGTCGATGACGGTGTTGCCGGTGACGCTGATCTGGGCGGCCGGAATACGCTCGTCGAGCAGGTTTTGCTGGCTGACGGCGGTCGGCGCGAAATGCCAGCGCGCGACCTTGCCAGTGACCTGGCGATTAAATTCTTCCGGGAACGGCGCGGTTAAGTCGTGGGTGCGCAGCCCGGCCTCGACGTGGCCGACCGGCACGCCGGCGTAGAAGCCGGCCATTGCGGTGGCCAGGCTGGTGGTGGTGTCGCCGTGCACCAACACTGCATCGGGCTGGTGCTCGTTGAAGACGCTGCGCATGCCGGTCAGTACGGCCGCGGTGACGTCGAACAAGTCCTGGCCGGGCTTCATCAAGTTCAGGTCGATGTCGGGCACGATGCCGAACACTTTCAGCACCTGGTCGAGCATTTGCCGGTGTTGCGCGGTTACGCACAGCACGGTTTCGAACTCATCCGGGCAATTTTTCAAGGCAAAGTACAGCGGCGCCATTTTGATCGCTTCCGGCCGCGTACCGAACACGAGCATGATTTTTTTCTTGGTTTTCACGATAACTCCGGATAGTTTGCTTCCTACATACAATTTTTCGAATAGAAAATGTGCAAACTATAACAAAAACCCATGCCGCACGGCAGCAGATCGTCGCGATACAACAACTTATTTCATCAGCTAGCTACGTTTAGCAATTTTAAGGCCCGGAAATCGACTCGGTAACCACAAGGATGTCTGGAATAGCTCGATTGATATTGGGGGAAACGCATGCGTTTCCCGTTCGCGAGGACGACGGGCTCTTGTGTGACTTTGGTGTAAGCCGTCATCCTCGCGAACGCGGGGATCCCATATCCTTGCGCAGCGATTGCCGGTTCCTTTTGGATGCGGCGCGATTCACGCTTATGGATCCCCGCACTTTTTCAGTTCTTTGATTTTTATTGAATGTTTCAAAGATGTAGACTCAGCCTAGCGCGAACGCGGGGACCCAATTTTTTAAAAATAGCGACAATGCCTGGCTTCGTCCGTCAAAAGATGATCAACTAATCGGGCAAATTGGGTCCCCGCGTACGCGAGGACGACGGCGCTAGAGTTGAGCGCCCTTTTGCGATACCCACGTGCGCGATGAGTCGTTTTCGCCAATGGCGAGAACGACGGCGCTAGAGTTGAGCGCCGTTTTGCGACACCCACGTGCGCGAGGACAGTGATTCAAAAGTTAACGACCTTATCCCGGACAGCAGTGCGTCTGCACGGGATTCAATTGCGCGGCAGCGCGCATCTTCCAGTACCAAGTACCAAGTCCCACCCACGTCATCCCCGCGCACTGGCGTCCGGAATAATTCGACGCATCATGCGACCCCCACCTTACGGCGCTAAAATTACTAACGCAGCTTCCTCGCTACCGCCTGCTTCACCGTTTGCGCGATCGCGCCGAAGATTGATTTGCCGGCACTATCGAGCATCTCGATGTTGATCGTGTCGCCGAACAGCATGAAAGGCGTGCTGGCGATGCCGTCCGCAATCATCTCGAGACAGCGCTTTTCGGCGATGCAGGAATAGCCGCGGCCGGCGTCCTTGTTCGACACCGTGCCGGAGCCGATGACACTGCCGGCGCGCGCATTGCGTGATTTGCACAGGTGGGCGATGAGCTGGGGGAAATTAAACACCATGTCGGTGCCGGCATGCGGCTGGCCGACCAGCTTGCCGTTCCAGGTCGAGCGCAGCGGCAGGTGGACCTTGCCCCCGAGCCAGGCGTCGCCCAGCTCGTCCGGCGTTACCGCCACCGGCGAAAAGCTGGTGGCGGGCTTGGACTGCAGGAAGCCGAAGCCTTTCGCCAGCTCGGCCGGGATCAGGTTGCGCAGCGAGACGTCGTTGGCCAGCATCAGCAAACGGATGTGCTGGTGGGCCTGGTCCGGCGTCGAGCCCATCGGCACGTCGCCGGTGATCACGGCCACCTCGGCCTCGAAATCGATGCCCCACTCTTCATGCGCCAGCACGATGTCGTCCATCGGGCCGAGGAAGTCGTCGCTGCCGCCCTGGTACATCAGCGGATCTTCCCAGAACGACTCGGGCATGTCGGCCTTGCGCGCCTTGCGCACCAGTTCGACGTGATTGACGTAGGCCGATCCGTCGACCCACTGGAAGGCGCGCGGCAACGGCGCCATGCATTTGGCCGGGTCGAAGTCAAAACTGCGGTGGCCGCGGCCGGCGTTGAGCTGCTGGGACAGCTCAATGAGCTGGGGCGCAATAAAAGCCCAGTCGTCGAGCGCCGCCTGCAAGGTCGGGGCGATGCGGTCGGCCACCTGGGCGCTCTTCAGATCGCGCGCGACGACGACCAGCTGGCCGTCGCGGCTGCCGTCGCTCAGGGTCGCGAGCTTCACGCCAGCAAGTCTAACTGGGCCTGGTCAAGAAAGCACCATTCACCCTCGGCTATGCCGAGCGCTTCGAGCGTCAAGCCGCCGATGGCCGAGCGATGCAGCGCCAAGCAATGGTTGCTTGCCGCCGCCAGCATGCGCTTGACCTGGTGGTATTTACCCTGCTCGAGCACGATTTCGAGCTGGTGGGGGCCGCGCTGGACGCAGCTCAAGGCCGCCAGCGGGGCCGGCTCGTCGTGCAGCTTGACGCCGGCCAGCAGCTCGTCGATCAGCGCCTGGGTTACCGGCTCCTGCGTCGTCGCCTGGTAGATTTTTGGCACGTGGCGCTTGGGCGAGGATTGGGCGTGGATGAACGGGCCGTCGTCCGACATCAGCAGCATGCCGGTGGTATCGTGGTCGAGCCGGCCTACCGGCTGCACGTCGCGCCAGGTAAATTGCTCAGGCAGCAAGGTCAGCACGCCGGGATGGTGGCTCGGTTTGCGCGAACATTCATAATTGGCCGGCTTGTGGAGGGCGATGTAGACCCGTTCGCGCACCTGCCACGGTTCGCCGAACACGGTCAGCACCAGGCCATCGGTGTCGAAACTTGTCTTGTAATTGGTATGCGGCGCGCCGTCGATGACAACTTCGCCGTCCTCAATCAGCGCGCGACAGTATTTGCGCGTGCCGAAGCCTTGCGATTGGATAATGCGGTCTAGGGATAATTTGCTCATGGGCGGAACTCTAACAGAAGGCGACAAGCGCTGACAGGGTGCAGTCGATGCGAATGACAGTCGTGCGCGCCAATGCCGTGGGTCGGTACGGACAGCCAATTCGAGCCTAAAGCAGGCTGGACAACTGCCCGGCCACCCTCCCCGATGCAATATCAATTAGCAATTGGAAATTTAAGGCAGCGCAAGCAACACCTTTGACACAGATCAAGTTTGTGAACAAGTTCATGGGTAGAGTGAAGCCTCGTTAGGAATCTGCCTAACGGACCTGACGAATGCTTACCTCATCGGTAGGAAAATTAACCCAACAATTGAGGAAATCATGACCATCGACAATTACTGCAACCGGAACCAGCAAGGCAGCGAGTTTCCTGTTTCAGGGGCAAAGGCCCACGCGATGATTGCCCTTGAGCAATCATCTCTATATGCTGCCCGGCTGGCGATTGCACGGTGGATCAATAACAGTTCCAATGTCATGCCGATCGCGGAAGCCACCCTCTCGAGGGCCGCCTGGTACGCCCAGACCCAGCAAAACTTTCAGGAATGGCTCGAACGCGGCGGCTTTGCCCAATACGACGTTGCGTCCGGCGAGCAACTCGCGTCAGTCATCGCCGACGATGCGGACCTTGCCGGTCCAGTTGCCGGCGGTGGGGCGAGTACGGCGAACTCCTGTTTTGAGTGACTTTATCGACTTTCGGCACCACATGCGGTAAAAACGCGGCAAAAATAGCGGCAGCATGACGCTGCCGTGACCTTGCCGCATCTCCAGTCCTCGCACTACCACATCGCTGCGCACGGAATTCTGTATGCCAGCGGGATTGCCGATAGTTTTTCCCCCTCCAGGTCTTGTCCGCCGCCTTGATCTATCTCAACTCTTTTCTTTAGCATCCGCGCAACAATTCCTTTCGGCACGAAATTTTTCGTCGTCAGAAAACATTTTTGCGAAATCGTTGCCGCCTGCGCTCCAAACGTACATTGCGCCATTCGATTTAATGGACTACGCCGCTTCCGGCCGCCGCCGGCGCTGCGAACATTGGGAGCCCACATCATGAATTTCCAGCAGCTTCGAGCCGAGATGGCCGGCCTTACCGGCGCCAACCGCCCTATCCGCCTGCGCCTGTCGACTGAGCGTGGGCCTGTTGACGACCTGCTGCTGGTCAAGCATGTCAACGGGGTCGAGACCATGTGCGGCGGCCTGGAATATCGCCTGTTGTGCGTCGCCAGCAAGGCCGGCCTTCCGCTCAAACAATTCAATGCCATGCCCGTCGAACTGCAGTTCGTCACCGACACCGGCCGCCTGCGGTCCGCCTGCGGGATAGTTGCCCATGCCGCCGAAGGCGAAAGCGACGGCGGCTTGGCGACCTACCAACTGGTCGTGTGCGATGCGTTGACGTTGATGGAACAGCGCATCAACACCCGTATCTTCCGGGGCGCCAGCGAGATCGATATCACCCACACCATCCTGCGCGAATGGCGGCAAAACAATGCCGTGATGGCGCGTGCGTTCGACTTTTCACTGTTGCACATGAGATCGTACCCGGCCAGGGAATTCACGATGCAGTACAACGAGTCGGACGCGGCATTCCTGCGCCGCCTGTGG
The DNA here is from genome assembly GCF_002760665.1 of Massilia psychrophila. Classification (GTDB taxonomy): domain Bacteria; phylum Pseudomonadota; class Gammaproteobacteria; order Burkholderiales; family Burkholderiaceae_D; genus JAFCUW01. The sequence goes on from NZ_PDOB01000012.1 coordinate 28,885, forward strand.
AAGCGGCGCGGCCTGGCCTGGTTTTTCCAGGCTGGTCAGGCGACCGAATCGGGCAGCAAGGAAGTATCGGGCCACACGCTTGTATTGTTTGACAATAACCAGTCGCTGCAGCAGAACGCCGCCGGCACGGTACGCTACCACCGGGACGATGGCACGGAGAAGCGTGACAGCATCACCGCGTGGCATGCCCTTCGCTCACTGACTGCCGGCAAGGTAAGCCGGCATAGCTGGGATTACCTGCAGGCGTGGCCAAGCGAAAGCGAGGAAACCAGCAGCAACGACCAAGGAGTTCTCGGCAACCAGTTTGCTGCTGGCCTAAACGACTACCAGGTCGACGTGCCGCATGCCGGGAACGACGCTGCCGACTACCGCAACCTGGCGATGCTGCGCATGCAAGGTCACGAATACCAGGCAAAGTATTTTGAGGCCGAAAGTGGGGGGCGCGAGCTATGCGTCGGCCAGTGGATCGTCGTCACCGGCCACCCCGAGATCGACGCCCACACAAAGGAGGAACGCGAATTCGTCATCACAAAATTGCGCATCGACGCGGAAAACAACCTGCCCAAGGCGACCAACGACAGGGTATTGCGTCTGTTCAGGTTGAATAAATGGCGCGCGGACGACGACGGACTGGCGCAGGCCAGCGCCGAACGGGGCGCCCGCTATACCAATCGATTCACCTGCGTGCGGCGCGCAATCCCGATCGTACCAGCCTACGATCCCCGCATCGACCTGCCGCGCACCGAAATGCAGAGCGTGATCGTTGTCGGCCCTGGCGAGGAGGAGGTGTATTGCGATCGGCATGGCCGGGTCAAAGTACGCTTCCCGGCGTGCCGCCCGGCCGACCATGTGCATGCGCAGGGAGCGGGAGCGTCGGAAAGCGACCGCGACTCGGCGTGGGTGCGCGTCGCCAGTTCCTGGACCGGCGAACTTTACGGCGCGATCTCGCTGCCCCGTGCGGGCGACGAGTGCCTCGTTAGCTTTCTTGGAGGCGACCCGGACAAGCCGGTCATCACCGGCCGCGTACACGGCGGCCGTACCCCGCCGCCGGCTTTCAGCCATCGCGGTCACCTGCCGGGAAACCGCTTCCTTTCCGGCATAAAAAGCCGCGAAGTGAAGGGCTTGCGCTACAACCAGCTGCGGATGGACGATACCCCCGGCCAGATCAGCGCGCAACTGGCGAGCGAGCATGGCCATAGCCAACTGAATCTGGGGCACCTGACTCACGCGAGAAACGACGGCAAAGGCGAGCAGCGCGGCGAAGGCGCCGAATTGCGCAGCGATGAGCACGTCGCCCTGCGCGCAGCCAAGGGCTTGCTGCTGACCGCATGGAAGCGCCTGAACGCCGTCGACAGCCAGCTTGCCCGCGCTGAATACCTCTCGCTGATGGAGCAATGCCTGGAACAGTGCCGAACCCTGGGCAACTATGCGGCCGACAATCAGGCGCTGCCGGTGGACGACAGGCCCCAGGCCGAGCTGCATTCGAAGTTCCAGCGGTGGGAAAACGGCAGCAACACCGCCCCCGATGGGCTGGACGGCGGCGCCGCCCTGATCGGCGTCACCGCGCCCGAAGGCATTAGCTTTGCCACGTCCAAGGCAATCGTCAGCTATGCGGCCAGCAATATCGACAGCGTGGCCCAACAGCACATGCAGCTGACGGCCGGCCAGCATTTCAACCTGAATGCGGGGCAAGGCGTCTCGCTGTTTTCTCACCATGGCGGCATCAGGGCGATCGCCCATCACGGCAAATTCTTACTGCAAAGCCAGCACGACGACACCGAGCTCAACTCCGCCAAGAACGTCAAGGTCACCGCAACGGACGGCAAGATCGTCATGATGGCGAAAGAAATTCAACTGATCGCTGAAGACGGCTCCTTCATCAAGATCGGCGGCGGCATCACGCTGGGCACCAACGGCGATATCAAACACCAGGCCGCCAACTTCCCGTTCAGCGGACCGGCCACCATGCAAGCTGAAATGCCGACCTTCGGCGGCGGCAGTCCGGACCAGAAGTTCGTGCTTAAGTACGGCGCCCACACTGACGACGCCGTGATCGCACCCAACCGGCAATTCGAGATCGACATGACCGACGGCAGCACGCTGCAGGGCATCAGCGATGCGGCCGGCAATACCAGTCTGTTGCAAAGCGATGCGATGCATATCGCACATATCCGTATCTTGACCGACAAAATATAACGCCAGGGAGACGGCTCGATGAGCTATCCACGAGAACAGTTTTGCGTTGGCCGGGAAACCAGCGTCCTGCAATGCGATCGGCGATCCGACAAGACGGTCGACGTACGGCCTGCCCTGCAATGTCATTGTCATTCACGGCGTCAACGACGTCGGCACCAGCTTCGGCGCTGTGGAGGAAGGCTTGTGCGCCGGACTCGACGTTCGGCTCCATGGCACCGGTCCTGGCAAGCAAGGGCGGTTTGTGGCGGGCAGCTACCGCCTGCCGAGCGCGAAGGACAAGGACGTGGTCGAGCCCGACCCGGATGCGGTGTTCTTCAAGCGCAAGATAGATGTCAAGACGCATAGCCCTGTCATTCCGTTTTACTGGGGCTTTCGCGAAGTTTTCAGTCAGGCCGGCACAAAAAACGGCCAGCGTATCGACCGCTTCGGCAACCGCCTGGACAAGGACTTGTCGAAGGGCGGTGGCCCGTTCGGCAACGCCACCAGCACGCTGCCCGACATGTGGAACCACGGCCTGTCCGCGCCCTTCGATGTGGTTGGCGACGCTGTCCGGCCGCTTCTTAGCGCACCCGGCCGGATGTACATGGTTCTTGCCGCCAAGCGATTGGCAGCGCTGATCGCGATGATCCGCGACTACGACGTCAATGAGGCAGTCTCGATCGTTGCACACAGCCAGGGCTGTTTGATATCGCTGCTGGCGCAGGCATTCCTGCTCGACGAGGGGCAGCGCCCGGCCGACACCTTGATCCTGACGCACCCGCCGTACAGCCTGGACGAGGAAGCAAACTTTATTCTCAAGGTGCTCGAAAAGCTACCTGGAGGATCCGACGCGGCGATGGACGGCCACTACGGCGCCATCAGCGCGCGCCAAACCTTCGACGCGCGCTTGCGTACCTTGGTAAACATCGTGCAGGGCGTGGCGGCGAAAAAACACACGACGCCGGCACTGGCGGCATTGACCGATCACGGCAAATACCACGGCATGGTGGGTTCGAAATGGAATGCGGGCGCCGACCGCGACAACCGCGGCAAGGTCTATCTGTACTTCTGTCCGGAAGACATGACGGTTGCGCTCGACAACATGAAGGGCATCGGCTGGCAAGGCGTGCCCGATTTCATGAGCGGCACGGCTTTGTCGAAAACGAAGGGGGAAAAGAAGAAAAGCATGTGGGGTGACGCTACTGCGCAATGGGCTACCGAACTGCAACACCGCAAGCCGCTGTCCGAACTGGGGCCGGGCTTTTTGCAGCGCGTGTTCACCAGCAAGCAACGCTTCGACGCGGCAAAGAAAAAGCTTGGCGCGGTGCTCATAGGCCAGGCGCCGCACGACTTCGCCTTGCGCACCGAAGACGAAGACGACCATGCCCATGTGGCGGCAGCGAACCGCGGCCACCGCGCCAACCATGACGAAGCCGTGTGGCCGCCAAAGCCGAGTCGCTGGGATTTTCTACAGACCGAGGTGGGCAAGCGCGACGGCATCCGCAGGATCAACGGCGAAGCGCTGCTCGTGCCGGTGCCTGCCGACCTGCGCGGCAGCGGCCAGATCGATCCGAAGAACATCCCCAAGGATTCGGCGCAGGCCAAGCTGTCAGCCAAGGATCAGGGACCATGCGAGGAAGTCGATCCGATCGATGCGGCGATTGCCATTACCAGCAGCAACGGACTGAAAGCATGGCGCGAAGATTGTCCGGATCCTTCGGGCGCGCTGCGTCGTCCCGGCTCGCCGCAAAAGTTGTCGTTCGCCGAGCGCAAGCTGGTCGAGGAGCGTTACAACAAGGATAACAAGCTGGTGCAACTGGGGCCGGAGGCGCAACGCGCGATCCTGGAAGTGGTGCGCTACCCGGATGGCAAAGTGAGCGCGCTGGTAGAGGAGAGCCCGAACGAAGCGCGCAAACGCTGGCAGCACGAAGTGAGTCCGAAGTCATTTCATGGCGCGATCATCGGCAGTGCCAAAAATCATAGCAACGTGACCGCCTACGATGTGGCGATCGGTGGCGGGCAGGCATCGAGCGATCCGAAGTTCTATGCGTATTTGTGTGCGGTTGCCGACTGGCGCTTGCAAAATAATCCGTCGGCACCTGTACGGCCGTCCATCACGCGGTGGGAAGATTTTATTTCTGATTTCGGAATCTACTGGAGCGTCGAACCACCGTCGCGCAAGGACCTTATCCAGGGAAATGCCGACTATTACAGCAATGGCAAGCTACCAGCCTGCGTTCCGGCGCTGCGTGCGGGAATACCGTCGCTCGTCGTGTGCGAAACCATGCAGGGCACCCGGTCAACCCGGGCACCGACACCGGAACCCAAACAGGCAGTCAAGACGGCCGGCGACGGCAGCAAGGAGAAAGCATGAGCTCCGTCGCCAGCACCCGTCCTCCGAAGCTGTGGCAGTACCTGCTGGGAGCCTTGATCGCACTGGTTTTCCTGATCCCGCTATGGACATTGTTCGTCGCGCGCGTCATTCAACCCGAGTCCTTTATTCTTAGTCAGGAGCAATCGATGAACAACACATGGATGTGGCCGGTCGTTAAGTGGGGTGTTCTATTGCCCACCGCAGTAGTAGGGCTGCTCTTCGGTGCGCGCTGGAGCATGGCGTCGAAGAATGTGCCGACAAAGCCCCCCCAGGCACAGGCGCAACAGGTTGCCGTGAGCGATCAGGCGAAACGGGAATACGTGCTGGAAGTGATCGGCCTAGGCGTAACGTTTGACAAATACCGCCAAAGAAAACTATGGGAGGCACTGCAAGCTGGCAGTCCACAGGCGACGATCCGTGAACAGAACAAAGAAAAATATGAATGGAGCGCGCAGGACAAAAAGGGGCTCGGCGGCGGGCGCGGCGGCGACTCGCTGGAAAACGGTGCGCAGTACACTCCCATGTATTACGGGGTTCCGGTCTTCGATGCTGAAGGACCAATCCTGAATCCTGCGCGCGCTGAAAAGCCGACGAGCCCATTGATGGGCCTGGCCGGCGGAGCGATTTCTTCCGGGATGGCCTGGCATTTGTTTGTAATCGGCCAGCGCCGCTTCGACGAACATCCCGATCGCATACTGGAGGACGTGTTCGCCTTTTTCGACGCCAATCCCGATGTGCCATACATCGTGCTCAATTCGGACGACGGGATGGGGCCACGCGACAGCTACCGTCCTGCAGGGGCCGCCAAACTGCTCAGAGACGGCTACTACATCCCGGAAATGCCGGATTCCTCCGCACTGTTCGTGCTGGCCCGGCGCGAACGCGTTGATCCGGTAAGGCCGTTCGTGTGGGACGACCCGGACAACAAGTTCCTGCAAAATGTCTTTCGCTGGATGTATGGCGAACTGATGGCCGCCGTTCCCCATCCGCGGCGCCAGCAGCTTAATCGTACGCCGGCCCAGGTGGGCGCTGATATGATTCGTCGCGAAAACAACGAACCCGTCGAACGCCCTCCCCTTGTGACCGAATGGCTGGAAGCGACCGCAGCCTTCGCGCAACGCCCCGACATCCGTGGCACCGGCGTCACCGGCATGCTGGACAACCTCAACCCGTTTTCCCATCATCCGCCGAAGGAATGGCAACCAACTCCCTGGTTCCCGATTCCCTGGAACAAAAACCAGTTGGCCACTTTCGACCGGTTGCCGACCCTCGGTTTCATCCACCGCCCCACCTTCGTCCGCTTCGCCGACGAACAAGGCAAACCATTGACGCGCCGCGACGAACGCGAAAAAGCATTGCAGGCGGGTTGGCAGACAGCTCTGCAAACCTTGCCTGAAGCCCAGCGCGCCAGCGCCCTGGCCCGGGTTGTTGTCGCCACCGGCGGCAGTACTGAGCAAATGATCGCCCTGCACGGCACGCTCAATGCGTACGCCGCCAGCGGCGGGCCGGAACTCGACAGCGCAAAATCCACCCAGTTCATCGATACCGACAAACGCCTGGGTAATACCGGGGCGGCCACGCTGTTCGTGCAAATGGCCATTGGCGTCATGGGCAGCTACCGTGATGGCGGCATCAGCGCCGCCATCAACCTGCGCAACCCGAACGAGGCATCCATCGTTTTCGTCAGCCCGCCATCGGATGAGAAGCGCAAGACGCAGACCCACCCGAACGGCGGCGATGTATTCGCTCACCGCGGCACGCCCGCCATCGATCCGAACAATTACAAGTGACAATTGACGAGGACTTCCAATGCGCAAAGTCATCCGTTTAAATGACCCTACCAGCCATGGCGGCAAAGTGGCCAGCGTCGCTGCAAGCCACTTTACGCTCGATGGCGTTGCTGTCGCCCGCGTCGGTGACAAGACCACATGTCCGGTCCATGGCACCGGAACGATTGTGGAAGGCGATCCGCACCATACGATCGACGGGGTTGCAGTCGCGTACGAAGGCCACAAAACGAGCTGTGGTGCGGCCCTGATTCCGACCGTGACGAACTTCACATGCGGCTAACGCTTAGCGAAAGAAGTTTATTGTCGGACAGCGCAACGCAAAAGAAGACGGCAGCGTTGCGCTGCCGTCTTCTGGTCCCGCAAGGAGACTTTCAATGAGGAATGTAAATTCTCTCTATGCCGCATCCGTGGTGCAGCCGGTAGTCCGGTTCAAAGATATTTTGCCAACTGGTTGAACTTTTATGTAGACCCCTTTTTGTGAACTACAGCTTTAATATAGATCAATAAATCGAACTTGCAAGGGATAATTTTTTAAGGTTCAACGCACCGCCGGTGTCGCTCCGCGGTAGAGCGACTTCACGGCGCCCGCGCCGACCGAAGCGCCGAATTTTTTCAGCACCCGCTCCGGCAATCCTTCGTGCGCGGTGTAGTCGACGATATCTTCGACCTTGACCACTTCGCGGGCCACGCTGTCGACGCTGCCGAAACCGTCGGCCAGGCCCATCTCGACCGCCTTGGCGCCGCTCCAGAACAGGCCCGAAAACATGTCCGGCGTTTCCTTCAGGCGCTTGCCGCGCCCTGCCCTCACCACGCTGATAAATTGCTGGTGGATTTCGTTGAGCATCACTTGCGCGTGCGCCTTGTGCTTTTCTGCCTGCGGAGTGAAGGGATCGAGGAAACCTTTGTTTTCGCCGGCCGTCAGCAGGCGCCGCTCGACGCCGAGCTTGTCCATCGTGCCGGTGAAGCCGAAACCGTCCATCAGCACGCCGATCGAGCCGACGATGCTTGCCTTGTTGACAAAAATCTTGTCTGCCGCGGCGGCGATGTAATAGCCGCCCGAGGCGCAGATTTCGTCGACGACGACGTACACCGGCTTGGCGGGGTAGCCTTTTCGCAGGCGCAGGATCTCGTCGACGATCATGCCGGCTTGCACCGGACTGCCGCCAGGGCTGTTAATCCGCAACACGACGGCGACCGAACCGATATCGCTGAACGCCTTGTTGAGCGATGGAATGACGGAGTCGGCCGAGCCGCCGCCTTCGACTTCGATGTTGCCGTCGATCTCGATCAGTGCCGTGTGCCGGCCCAGCGCTTCGATGTCCGAACCGGTGCTGAAGTCGAAATACGCCCACAGCGAGAAGGCGAGAGTGCCAAGAATCAACAGTTTGAAGAAAATGCTCCAGCGGCGCGCCAATCGCTGCTCCTTGACGGTTGCAAATAGCAATTTTTCCAGCGTTTCGCGCTCCCAGTTGGCGTTGATGGGCGAAGTTGCCAAGGGGGCGCCGGGCGCCGGGGTGCTGCTCGTATTGTCGCTCATAGATCGTCGGGGTGAAGTTTGATGGAAATATGTGTCGGTGATTGCGCTTGCGGTGCGCGGATGAATTTGTCGCTCTGCCAGTAAATCTTGTCGTTTTCTTCGCGCACGCCGATCGGGCGCAGCCGGCCGCCCTTGCACGGCCCGCCGGCGCACTGGCCGGTTTCCGGCACGTAGACCGCGCCGTGCGTCGCGCACATCAGATACAGCCCGCTGGACTCGAAGAACTCGCCTTCGGCCCAGTCGAGCTCGATCGGTACGTGGGCGCAGCGGTTCAGGTAGCCGTACACCTTGCCGTTGAAGCGCACCACGAAGCCGGTGGCGGCGTCGCCGAACGCGGTGACGGCAAAGCGCCGGCCGCGCCCGCCATCAAGCAGAGCGTCGGCGTCGCAAATGAACAGCTCGGCGACGGCCTGCTCATCCATTACGCATGCTCGCTGAGCCATTCGTGCAGCTGCGTGACGTTTTGCGCCGAATACATTGGTTGACATGAATGCAGTTGGTCGATCGGATGGGCGCCGTATTCGACCGCGACAGCGGAAGCGCCGGCATTATTGGCCATCAGCAGGTCATGAGTGGTGTCGCCGATCATCACGGTGCGTTTTAAATCCTGGCCCAGTTCGCGGGTCAGTTCCTGCAGCATTGCCGGATGCGGCTTGGAAAATGTCTCGTCGGCGCAACGGGTGGCGTCGAACAGCGACAGCAGCCCGACCGCGTTCAGTGCCCGGTTCAGGCCGACACGGCTCTTGCCGGTCGCAACCGCAAGAAAATAACCATCCTGCGACAGCTCGGCCAGCATGTCGCGTACGCCGTCGAACAACACCAGTTCGGGGTCTTTCGTCAGGTAATGGAAGCGATAACGCTCCACCATCTTCGGATACAGCGCAGGGTCGATGTTGGGCATCGCCATTTGCATCGCTTCGTGTAACCCAAGACCGATGACGTGCGAAGCGTCTTCATCGCGGGGGACCGGCAGGCCCAGGTCTCTGGCTGCCGCCTGGATACTTTTGACGATGGTGGAGGTACTGTCCATCAAGGTGCCGTCCCAATCGAATACGATCAAGTCAAATTGTTTTCTTGCCATTATTCCCGACTGCTTGTGGCAGCCGGCTCCTTCCATTGGTTATCGGGTGTTCGCACTTAACGCGAAGTAATATTTAGCGGTTTTCCCAAGCTTACCAAGAAACGATCGCATTCCGGCGGTAACGGTGCATTAATCGTTTGCTGCTTGCCGGTTTCAGGATGGGTGAAGGTGATCTGATGGGCGTGCAAGAACATCCGCTTGAGCGCGCCGCGGGTCGGGTCGGCCTTGAGCAGCACCCGGTTCAGCGCGAAATCGCCGTATTTGTCGTCGCCCAGGATGGGATAGCCGGAAGACGCCAGGTGAACCCGGATCTGGTGGGTGCGCCCCGTCTTCAGCTCCGCTTCCAGCAGTGTGAACTGTTGCCACTTTCGCAGCATGGTAAATGCCGTGTGCGATTCCATGCCGCCGGCCTGCACGCAGACCCGCCGTTCGCCCTCCGCGGTAGTGAACTTGTGCAGCGGCAGCTTGATGTGCTGGCGCGCGTTCTTCCAGTCGCCGCCGACCACGGTCAAATAGCGCTTGTCGGTGACGCCATCGCGCATCTGTTCGTGCAGGTTGGTCAAGGCCGAGCGTTTTTTTGCCAGCATCAGTACGCCCGACGTGTCGCGGTCGAGCCGGTGCACCAGTTCGAGAAACTTGGCGTCTGGTCTCGACGCACGCAACTGCTCGATGACGCCGAACGACACGCCGGAGCCGCCGTGCACGGCGGTGCCGGCCGGCTTGTCGATGACGAGCAGGTGGGCATCCTCGAACAGGATGGTAAATTCGGCGCCCGGCACAATGGCGGTCGACTTTTCGGCCACCCGCACCGGCGGAATGCGCACCACGTCGCCATTGGCGAGGCGGTATAACTGGTCGATCCGGCCTTTGTTGACACGTACTTCGCCGGAACGCAAAATCCGGTAAATGTGACTCTTCGGTACGCCCTTGCAGACCCGCAGCAGGTAGTTATCGATGCGTTGACCGGCCTCTTCTTCGGTGATCGTGACAAACTGTGCCTGCAGTGGGGGGGTATTGTCGTGCTGTGATGAAGGGGGAACAACATCGGTTTGCATCTTCATTTGCTCTGTCTTCCCAGAAATTCTCTCTAAGTCCTTCATTTTGAATATATAATCGACAGGCGGCGGTTAAACCTCTGCTGGTGTAAGAATTAAAACGATATTTTACACAGGGGCGTCTCCATCGGCCTCGCCAAATTGCAAATTCGATGGAAAAACGTGTACGCACATCCCTGCGCGAATCAAGGTTGCACCGTTGTTGTAATCGGATCACGCGCATGGCTGCCGGATTGGATTGTTTGGAATTGTAAGGATAAGTGCCGGCGAGCTGTCCCCCGTGGCCAGCTCGCCGGTCGATGGCGTCGATAACGCTTGTCGTTTTCGCCCGACCCGATGTAAGCCTCATCCCAAAGGCTTGAGAATAACGGTGGATCATTCGCCAGAGCTTCGACGTCTTGGTATGTTGGCCGGCTACGGTTTGGCTCGTTGATTTGCTCACCGCCTGGCTGTTCCTGTGCGCCGGCTCGACCGGCCTGCATGAGGAAAGTTGCAGCCGATGCGTGGACTCGGCATGTCGATCGACCCCACCGCGCCCTGTTGCGGCCGCAACGCAGTGTCGTTGTTGCGCCGTACGTAAAGGCATACCCACCCTCCAACTCTCCGCTCCCGCGTACATCCCGTGCACATTATGCCGCCCTGACAAGGCGGCCTGGAACGGCCCACCGGCCGCGGAGTTTATAAAAATGAAACGTATGTTGTTTAACGCTACGCAGCAAGAAGAGCTGCGCGTAGCAATTGTCGACGGTCAGAAACTGATCGATATCGATATCGAAACCGCCGGGCGCGAACAGCGCAAATCGAATATCTACAAGGGCGTCATTACCCGCATCGAGCCTTCGCTCGAGGCTTGCTTCGTCAGCTATGGCGAAGACCGCCACGGCTTCCTGCCATTTAAAGAAGTCGCCCGCACCTACTTCCGCGAAGGCGTCGACGTGCGTACCGCGTCGGTCAAGGAAGCGCTGCGCGAAGGCCAGGAAATCATGGTCCAGGTCGAAAAAGAAGAGCGCGGCAACAAGGGCGCGGCGCTGACCTCATTCGTGTCGCTGGCCGGCCGTTATCTGGTGCTGATGCCGAACAACCCGCGCGGCGGCGGCGTATCGCGCCGGGTCGAAGGCGAAGAGCGCCAGGAACTGCGCGAAACAATGGACAAGCTGGACCTGCCGCAAGGCATGTCGGTGATTGCCCGCACCGCCGGCATCGGCCGCAATGTCGAAGAACTGCAGTGGGACCTGAACTACCTGATGCAATTGTGGCGCGCGATCGAAGGCGCCGGCAAGCAGGGCAACGGCGCTTTCCTGATCTACCAGGAATCGTCGCTCGTCATCCGCGCCATCCGCGATTACTTCCAGCCGGACATCGGCGAAATCCTGATCGACACCGACGACATCTACGAGCAGGCCCATCAGTTCATGAGCCACGTGATGCCCGACATGGTGCACCGTGTAAAACGCTACAGCGACGATGTGCCGCTGTTTTCGCGTTTTCAGATTGAACACCAGATCGAGACCGCGTACTCGCGCACGGTGCCGTTGCCGTCCGGCGGCGCCATCGTCATCGACCATACCGAAGCGCTGGTATCGGTCGACGTCAACTCGGCCCGCGCCACCCGCGGCTCGGACATCGAAACCACCGCCTTCAATACCAACTGCGAAGCGGCCGAAGAAGTGGCCCGCCAGCTGCGCCTGCGCGACCTGGGCGGCCTGATCGTCATCGACTTCATCGACATGGAAGTGGCGAAGAACCAGCGTGAGGTGGAAACCCGCCTGAAAGATGCGCTGCACCACGACCGTGCCCGCGTCCAGATGGGCAAAATTTCTCGCTTCGGCCTGATGGAACTGTCGCGCCAGCGCCTGCGTCCGTCGCTGTCGGAAGGCTCCCACGTGACCTGCCCGCGCTGCTCCGGCACCGGCCACATCCGCGACACCGAATCGTCCGCCTTGCAAGTCCTGCGCATCATCCAGGAAGAGGCAATGAAGGAAAATTCGGCCACCATCCACGTGCAGGTGCCAGTTGATGTCGCCGCTTTCCTGCTCAACGAAAAGCGCGGCGAAGTGCTCAAAATCGAGAACCGCCACCGCATCGGCGTGATCCTCATTCCGAACAAGCACCTCGACACCCCGCACTACAAGCTCGAGCGCATCAAGCACGACGATCCGCGCCTCGAAGACAGCCAGGCCAGCTACACCCTGGCCGAGCAGGCCGATACCGACATGGCCTACAGCAAGCGCCAGAAGGAAGAAGCCAAGCCGCGCCAGGAAGCCGTCGTCAAGACCATTACCCCGGCCCAGCCGGCGCCGCTGGTCGACCGTACCGAGCCGGTCAAGCCGGTCCTCGCTGCTCCGGTGGCCACTCCCGTGGCTGAGGTAAGCTTTTTCGACAAGGTCATCAACTTCTTCATGGGCAAGAAGGAAACACCAGTGGCTGCCGCGCCCGCCCCGGTGGCGGCAACGCCGGCCAAGCCGGCAGCGTCCGACCGTGGTGGCGACCGCAACGGCCGCGGCCCGCGTGGACGCAGCCGTAACGGCAAGCCAGGCGGACGCGAAGAACGCGAGCCAGGCGCCAAGCCGGCCGCAGGCGCTGTCGCAGTCGACGACAGCGTGAAAGCGGCCGACCTCGAGACCCGCAACGCCCGTCCGCCACGTCCGCCACGCCCACCGCGCGAGCCGCGCGAAGTGCGTGACCCGGCCGAGGCGATCGCGCCAGCCACGCCAGCCACGCCTCGCGCTCCGCGTGAAGATCGCGGCGAGCGTCCCGAGCGTGCCGAACGCACCCCGCGTCCGCCACGCGAGCGTGCCGACTACCGCGCCGTTGTTGCGGAAGTAAAATCGGAAGCGAGCCTGGACGAGGTCGTAATCCTCGACACCGTCATCACGCCGGCGCTCGAGCCGCTCACCCAGGCCAGCGACATGCAAGACGACGACGACGCGGCGGTCAAGACCATCACGACGATCGGCCCGAACGGCGAAGAGATCGAAGTCGAAGCCGGTGGCGATGAGCCACGCCGTCGCCGTCGCCGGGGCGGACGCAACCGCAACCGCCGCGACCGCGAGCCAGGTGAAGGCGGCGAGAACGAAGCAGGCGAGAACGACGGCGAGGAATCGTCGCCAGCGCCAGTGTTCACGCCGGTAGCCGATGAAGAAATCGCCGCCGCGGCGACGCTACCGGTGGCTGAAGTTGCGGCGCCAGCGCCAGAGGCAATAGCCCCAGTAGTGGTGGTAGTAGCACCGGTGGCGGTGGTAGCACCGGTGGTGGTGGTGGTGGAAGCCCCCGCTGTCGTCTTTGAGCCTGTTGCGGCTGAAGCCGTTGCTGAAGCTGTTGTTGCTGAAACACCGCAGTTGACGCCGGTAGCAGTCGAAGCGTTGGTTGCAGTAGAGCCAGTTGTCGAAGCACCGGTTGCAGTAGAAGCACCGGTTGCAGTAGAGGCGCCGGTTGCGGTCGAGCCGGTTGCACAGGAGCGTGCAGTGGCTGTCCCTGTTGCGGTGCAAACCGCACCTGAGGAAGTTGCAGCGCCTGCAGCAGCAGCGGTCGAGCCGGCGCCAGTTGCAGCGCCTGAGCCGGCTGCGGTGCCGGCTGTCGCAGCGCCGGTCGTCGCAGCGCCGGTTGTTGCAGCGCCCGCCGCGGTTGCTGACTTGAAGGAGTTGCTCGGTTCCGCCGGTTTGACGCTGGCCGCCACCGATCCCGAGAAACTGCGTGCGGCGCAAGAACAGGCCGCCATGCAAGCGCCGCCGGTACGTGTACCGCGCGAACGCAAGCCGCTGCCGCCGCAAGCGGATGAGCCGCTGGTTCAGGTCGACACCACCCGTCAGTAAGCGGCGATTGGCAGGTTGATTGAAAAAGGGAAGCCGCGTGCTTCCCTTTTTTGTCTTTACTCAAATTTAAATGCCAGCGAGTCATCCTCGCGCAAGCGGGGATCCATACGCCGCCAGCGCCAGCCAATGAAACAAGCCACCCCTCAGTGCTAACGACCAGATGACACCACCCCGCGACACCCGCTCCGCCCCCGCCACCTTGCGCGAAGCCTTCTGGTATTGGTTCAAGTTCGGCGTCAAGGTCGGCACCATTAAACTGATCGCCGCCTGTGCGCTTGTCGGCCTCGTGCTATCGTATCGACATGGCTGAAAAAATTATCATGCTCAGCAAAGAGCGCCGGCCGCAGATGGCCATTCCCGTCGTCCTCGAAGCGCCCACCGGCCGCGTCGACGATGCCCTCGCGCGTCCGTTGCACGACCTGCGCATCTCGGTGACCGACCGCTGCAATTTCCGCTGCGTCTATTGCATGCCGAAGGAAGTGTTCGACAAAAACTACGCCTACCTGCCGCACACCGACCTGCTGTCGTTCGAAGAAATTACCCGCATCGCCAACGTGTTTGTCGCCCATGGCGTCGAGAAGATCCGCCTTACCGGCGGCGAGCCGCTGCTGCGCAAGAACCTCGAACGGCTGGTCGGCATGCTGGCCGACATCCGCACCCCGAGCGGGCGGGCGCTCGACCTCACGCTCACCACCAACGGCTCGCTGCTGGCGAAAAAAGCCCGCGCGCTCAAGGATGCGGGCCTGAACCGCGTTACCGTCTCGCTCGATTCGCTCGACGACGCCACCTTCAAGCGCATGAACGATGTCGACTTCGCGGTCGCCGACGTCCTGCGCGGCATCGATTGCGCCCACGACGCCGGGCTTGGGCCGATCAAGATCAACATGGTCGTCAAGGCTGGCATGAATGACCAGGAAATCGTGCCGATGGCGCGCCATTTCAGGCACACCCCAACTATTTTGCGCTTCATCGAATACATGGACGTCGGCGCCTCCAACGGCTGGAACATGAGCGAAGTGATTCCGTCGGCCGAAGTGGTGCGCCGCATATCAGACGAGATGCCCCTGGTCCCGGTCGACGCCAACTACACCGGCGAAACCGCGGCGCGCTGGCGCTACCTCGATGGCGGCGGCGAAGTGGGCATGATCTCCAGCGTCACCCAGTCGTTCTGCAAGGACTGCACGCGCGTGCGCCTGTCGACCGAAGGCCAGCTTTACACCTGCCTGTTCGCCACCCGCGGCCACGACCTGCGCGCCCTGCTGCGCGAGGGGCGCAGCGATGCCGAAATCTCGAACGCCGTCGCCCACCTCTGGCGCAAGCGCGCCGACCGCTACTCCGACACCCGCACCATCAATACTTCCGGCATCGAACCGGCCCGCAAGCGGGTCGAAATGTCGTATATCGGCGGATAACTCAGCAGGAAAGCCCAGCATGAAAAAAAACAGCATGATCAGCGCACTGATCCTGGCGGGCGGGCGCGGCTCGCGCATGGGCCACGTCGACAAGGGCTTGCAGCCGTTTCGCGGCACCACCATGGTCCAGCACGTGCTCGAACGGCTGGCGCCTCAGGTCGGCAATGTCGCCATCAACGCCAACCAGAACCTGGCGGCCTACGCGGCTTTGAAAGTGCCGGTATGGCCCGACGAGACCACCGGTTTCGCCGGCCCGCTGGCCGGGCTGGAGGCAGGCATGCGCCACTGTGCCACCCCATACATGCTCAGCGCCCCGTGCGACTCGCCGTTTTTACCGGGCGACCTGGCCGCACGGCTGTTCCACGCGTTGCAGTCGCAAGGCGCCGACGTCGCGCTCGCCGTCACCCAGGAAGCCGGCATGCGCAAGCAGCCGCACCCGGTGTTTTGCCTCGTCAAGACCGCCCTGCTGCCGGTGCTGTCGACATACCTGGCGGCGGGCGGACGCAGGGTGGACGGCTGGTATGCCGAGCTGATAGTAGCCGAAGTGCTGTTCGACGACAGCGACGCCTTCCGCAACATCAACACGCTCGACGAACTGCACAGTTTTGACAGCGCGCGCGCGCCGCGCCGCCTGCAAGATGTCGTCAGCTGCCTGTCCGATTACGACCCGGACGCGCTGCCGGTGCGCCAGGCGCAGCAAATCATCCGCGACTTCGTCACGCCGATCCGCTCGGTCGAAAAAGTCGCGCTGCGCTCGGCGCTCGACCGGGTGCTGGCGGCCGACATCGTCTCGCCGATCAGCGTGCCGGCGCACGACAATTCGGCAATGGATGGCTACGCGCTGCGCGGTGCCGACCTGCGCCCCGACGGCCCGACCACCTTGACCGTCATCGCTACCGTCTACGCCGGCCGGCCGAGCGAACTGGTGCCTGCCGCGGGCGAATGCGTGCGCATCATGACGGGCGGTGTGATGCCGGCCGGCTGCGACAGCGTGATCCCGCAGGAGTTCGTGGCCAATGTCGGCGTTGGCGAGACCGACATCAGCATCGACGCCGGCACCATCCGCACGGGCGACAACCGCCGCTTCGCCGGCGAAGATTTAATGGCCGGCAGCGCCGCGCTTAAAAAGGGCAAGATCCTGCGTCCGGCCGACCTTGGCCTGCTCGCCTCGCTCGGCATCGCCGAAGTGCCGGTACAGCGGCGCCTGCGCGTGGCGTTCTTTTCGACCGGCGACGAACTGCGCTCGATCGGCGAAACGCTCGACGCCGGCTGCGTCTACGACAGCAACCGCTATACGCTGTATGGCATGCTGACGCGCTTGGGCTGCGACATCGTCGACATGGGCATCGTCAAGGATGACCCGCAAGCGCTTGAAGAGGCGCTGCGCAACGCCTGCGAAAACGTCGACGCCATCGTCACCTCCGGCGGCGTCTCGGTCGGCGCCGCCGATTACACGCGCGAGATCATGGCAAGACTCGGCGACGTCACGTTCTGGAAGATCGGCATGCGCCCCGGGCGCCCGCTCGCTTTTGGCCAAATCAACTCGAACGGCAAGAGCGCCTACCTGTTCGGCCTGCCCGGCAATCCGGTTGCGGTGATGGTGTCGTTCTATTTTTTCGCCCGCGCCGCGCTGCTGGCGATGATGGGCGCCGACGCCCCGCTGCCGCTGCTGCGCGTGAAATCGGCCGGCGCGATCCGGAAAAAATCCGGCCGCACCGAATACCAGCGCGGAATTTTGTCGGTCGACGCCGACGCTGCGCAGCAGGTGGCCATCACCGGCTCGCAGGGGTCGGGGATCTTGCGCTCGATGTCGGAGGCGAACTGCATGGTGGTGCTGCATGACGAGATGGGTAATGTCGCGGCGGGCGACATGGTGGACGTGCTGATGTTTGAAGGGCTGGTGTAGGCGCCAACTACTCCTCGTCCGTCGCCAGCCTGGACAGCGCTTCGGCGGGACTCGCATACAGCGCCGGCTCGTGTTTGCTGCGGGTGAATGCCGCACCGACGTAGGCGCGCATGAAGGTGCTGCGGGTGTAGCGCGTCACGCGGCTGTAAAAGCGGTCGGTCAACGCATTCACCATCTCCACATACGCATCGAGCAGCTCCGGCGCGATCGTGAAATTGTCGTAGTTGACGATGGCCGGCACCTTGCGCCCGACCAGCGCCAGGCGCGCCGCCACCAGCGAGCCGACGGCGTCGATGTCGCCCATCGACGTCACCTCGAAGCCCTCGAAATCGACGAAAAACAGCCCCTGACCGGCGTCGTAAGTGAGCCGCTGCTCGAGCGGCTGGGCCAGCATCGGCGTGCGCCAGCCCATTGCCGCCGGCGCGAAGATGCGGCAGTCCATCAGTTTGAGTTCCGCGCTGATTAGCGGTGCAAACCCCATGTGCGCGAGGATGTCGCGTTCCAGGTCGATGCCCGGCGCGATCTCTATCAGCTCGAGCCCCTGCTCCACCAGCCGGAACACGCAGCGCTCGGTCACGTACAGCGCCGTCTGCCCGCGCTCGCGCGCGTACTGGCCCGAGTAGGTGCGATGCTCGACCTCGTCGACGAATTTGCGCGATGCGCCCTCCTGATCGATGTGCAGCTTGCCGCCGCTGATCGACACCGCCAGCCCTCCGGCCGTGAAGGTGCCGACGAATACCACCTTCTTGGCGTTCTGGCTGATGTTGATGAAGCCGCCGGCGCCTGCCAGTCTGGAGCCGAACTTGCTCACATTCAGGTTGCCGTGGCGGTCCGCCTGCGCCAGCCCGAGGCACGCGACATCGAGCCCGCCGCCATCGTAAAAATCGAACTGGTAGGGCTGGTCGATGATCGCGTCGGCGTTGGTCGCGGCGCCGAAATTGAGGCCGCCGGCAGGTATCCCGCCGATCACGCCCGGTTCCGTCGTCAAGGTCAGCAGGTCGAGCAGCTTTTCTTCGGCCGCCACGCTGGCCACGCCCTCCGGCATGCCGATGCCGAGATTGACGACGTCGTTCGGATGCAGCTCCATCAAGGCGCGCCGCGCGATGACCTTGCGCGCGCACAGCGGCATTGGCGCAATCGACGACAACGGCACCCGCAACTCGCTGGCGAAAGCGGCACTGTACGGCTCGGCAAAGGTTTGCATGTGGTATTCGGGCTTTTCGGCCACTACCACGCAGTCGACCAGGATGCCGGGAATCTTGACGTCGCGCGGGTTCAGGCTGCCGTTCTCGGCGATCCGTTCGACCTGCACGATGACGATGCCGCCCGAATTGTGCGCCGCCATCGCGATCGCCAGCGCTTCCAGCGTCAGCGCTTCCTTTTCCATGGTGACGTTGCCGTTGGCGTCGGCGGTGGTGCCGCGGATGATGCCGACCTGGATCGGCAGCGCCTTGTAGAACAGGACCTCCTTGCCGCCGATGTGCATTAACTCGACCAGGTCCTCGTGCGTGCTGGCGTTGATTTTGCCGCCGCCAAAACGCGGATCGACGAACGTGCCCAGGCCGACATGCGTCAAGAGGCCAGGTTTACCGGCGGCGATGTCGCGAAACAGCTGGCTGATTACCCCTTGCGGCAGGTTGTAGGCTTCGATCTGGTTGTCGATCGCGAGCTTTTGCAGCTTCGGCACCAGGCCCCAGTGCCCGCCGATCACGCGTTTGACCAGTCCTTCGTGCGCCAGGTGGTTCAAGCCGCGGTCCTTACCGTCACCCTGCCCGGCCGCGTACACCAGCGTCAGGTCGCGTGGATGGCGCAGCCCATCTTGCCCGGCCAGGAAGCGCTGCTCGAGCGCCACTGCGATGTTTTCGGCGAAGCCGATGCCGACGAAGCCGCCGGTGGCGATGGTGTCGCCATCGTGGATCAGCCGAACCGCATCGAGCGCGCTGACGATTTTGCTGCGTTTGGCGGAACGGATCGCGTCCGCCGGCAGTGCCAGGGTACGTGGGGGCATAGTGTCTCCGCGGTGACGGTTATGTGCCGGAACTGTCCAACTCGGCATTGTCGATGTCGGGTCCCAGCATCAGTTGCGCCGCTTCGCTCGGCAGCGCTTCCACCGATTTTAGCTTGCGCGCCATCTGGCGGCTACGTACTTCGGCGCTTTCGATGTTCTTCGCCGCTGCCTCGAGGGTGAGACGGGTCTTGTTGAGCACCGTGCCGAATTTGCCGAACTCGGTTTTTACCGCGCCCAGCACCTGCCACACTTCGGACGAGCGTTTTTCCAGCGCCAGCGTGCGAAAACCCATCTGCAGGCTATTGAGGATCGCCGTCAGGGTCGATGGCCCGGCGATGCTGACGCGCAGCGTGCGCTGCACATCGTCGGCCAGGCCGGGGCGCCGCATCACTTCGGCATACAGCCCTTCGGTCGGCAGGAACAGGATCGCGAAATCGGTCGTCAGCGGCGGCGACAGGTATTTTTCACAGATCGTCTTCGCTTCGCCACGCACCGCGCGCTCAAGCTCGCGCCCGGCCGTCAGCACGCCGTCGGCGTCGGCGCGGTCGGCGGCCTCGACCAGCCGCTCGTACTGCTCCTTGGGAAATTTGGCGTCGATCGGCAGCCACACGGGCGCGCCGCCATCGACGCTGCCAGGCAGCTTGATGGCGAATTCCACCCGCGCGCCGGTGCCCGGAATGGTCTCGACATTTTTTGCGTACTGGTCGACGGTGAGCACCTGCTCAAGCAGCATCTCGAGCTGCACTTCGCCCCAGGTGCCGCGCGTCTTGACGTTGGTGAGCACCCGCTTCAGGTCGCCCACGCCGATCGCCAGCTGCTGCATTTCGCCCAGGCCCTGGTGGACCTTTTCGAGCCGGTCCGACACCTGGCGGAACGATTCCGTCAGCCGCGTTTCCAGCGTGGCATGCAGCTTTTCGTCAACCGTCTTGCGCATCTCTTCCAGGCGCGCCGCGTTATCCTGCTGCAGGTCCTTGATTTTTGACTCGAGCGTGGCGCGCACTTCGAGCATGCGCTGGGCATTCGATTCGGTCAGCGTCGACAGGCTCAGATTGAGGGCGTCGCCGAAGCGCTTGAACGTGACCGACTGTTCTTCGCGCCCACTGGCGCCTTGCACGTGGAGTTGCTGGCGCATGACGTCGAGCTGCTGCACGCTGGCGGCGTGGTTGTGGGCGAGGGTAGCGGCGAGCTCCTGGCGCGTCGCCTGCGCGCTTGCCTGCAGTTCATGGCGCAGCGAGAGTTCAACCCGTTCGAGCCGTTCGAACTGACCGTCCTGGTTGCCGCGCCCGCGCATCAGCAGGACGAGCTGTAGCGCGATAGCCGTCACCGCGAGCGCGGCGAGAATAATGAATTGTGTCATGGCGTCATCATAACGCACGCCATCAGCTGCCGTCACGGCCGGGTTCGCCCGGCCGTGAATCGCGCAGACGCTTACCCTTCCCGCAGCGTCTGCAGCACCGGCTGTTTGAGCACGTTGCGCAGTCCCAGCCAGCCGCCGCCGATCGCGCAGGCGACGCCGACCGCCAGTCCTGCCAGCCAGACGCCGGGGCTGAAGCTCCAGGCGAACTTGAACTGGTAAGTGGCCAGCGCCCAGCCGAGGGCGGCGGCGCCCGACGCCGCCAGCAGGCCCGACAAGCCGCCCACCAGCGCAAACTCGATCCACTGCGCCCGCGACAGTTGCTTGCGGGTGGCGCCGAGCGCGCGCAGCAGGCCCGCCTCGCGGGTGCGTTCGTCTTGCGAACCCATCAGCGCGGCATACAGCACCAGTACGCCGGAGGCGAGCGTGAACAGGAACAGGAACTCGACCGCCGTGACCACCTGCTCCAGCACTTCCTGCAACTGGTTGATGATGCCGCTGACGTCGATCACGGTCAGGTTGGGAAATTCGCGCGTCAGTGCATTGGTGAGCGTCGAATTGCTTGAGGGCAGGTGGAAAGCGGTCATGAAGCTCTGCGGCGTGTCCTTCATCGCCTGCGGATTAATGATGACGAAGAAGTTGGCGCGCATCGAGCCCCATTCGAGCTTGCGCAGGCTGGTCACGCGCGCCTGCACGCTCTGACCAGCGATATCGAAGCGCATCGTGTCGCCCAGCTTGATGCCGAGCGTCTTGGCGATGCCCTGCTCGACCGACGCTTCCGGCTGCCCCGGCTGGTCGGCGTACCATTTGCCGGCGACGATCTGGTTGGACGGCTGCAGCTGCTTCATGCTCGATAAATTGAACTCGCGCTCGGCCAGCCGTCGGGCGTCCTCGGCGCGGTAGGTCGCGCCCGTGATCGGCTGGTCGTTCACCGCCGTCAGCCGGCCGCGGATCATCGGGTACAGCACGGCTTCGCTGACGTTGGCGCCGGCCAGCCGCTGCGCCAGCGCCGCCGTCTGGTCGGGTTGAATATTGATGATGAAGCGGTTCGGCGCGTCGGCCGGCGTGGCGCTGCGCCAGGCGCCCATCAGGTCGCCGCGCACCACCGTCAGCAGCAGCAGCGCCATCAGCCCGAGCGCCAGCGACACCACCTGCACGATGGTGGCGCCGGGCCGGCGCTGCAACGCGGTAACGGCAAAGCGCCAGCTCTGCGTGTCGATCGCGCCGCGCAGCCTTTTGAGCGAGATGATGCCGAGCCAGCCGGCCAGCGCGAACAGACCGAAGCCGGCCAGGAAACCGAGCGCGGTCAGCAGCGCCAGCTTGGCGTCGCCGGCCTGCCACAGCAACAGGCCAACGAAGGCGCAAATACCGAAGCCGTAGGTGGCCAGCGCCAGCGCGCGCGGCGGCGCCTGCTCGCGCCGCAGCACGCGGTTGTGCGGCACGTTGCGCAACTGGAGCACCGGCGGCAGCGCGAAGCCGACCAGCAGCAGCATGCCGGTGGCGATGCCCTGCAAGGCCGGCAACAGCGACACCGGCGGCAGGTCGGTGCTGATGATTTTTCCGATCAGTTCGAGCAGCACGTAGTGGGCGCCGAAGCCGACCAGCACGCCCAGCACGCTGCCGGCCAGCCCGACCAGCACGAACTCGATCAGGTACAGCGCGCTGACCTGGTTCTGCGACAAGCCCAGGCAGCGCAGCATGGCGCAGGCGTCGAGGTGGCGCAGCATGAAGCGGCGCGCCGCCATGGCGACGGCGACCGCCGCCAGCATCGCCGACAGCAGGCCGACCAGCGACAGGAAGCGGTCGGCGCGGTCCAGCGTGGCGCGCATTTCGGGGCGGCCGTTTTCGAGCGACTCGATGCGCACGCCCTTGACACCTTCAGACGCGATGCGCGCCGTGAGCCACTGTTCGTATTGCTTGACGCCCGTCAGGTCGTTGTTCGACGGCGCCGCCACCTGCATCCGGTAGGTCACGCGCGCGCCATTGTCGGTCAGGCCCGTTGCGGCCAGGTCGGCCAGCGGCAGCATCACACGCGGCGCGAAATTGGCGAACGACGGTCCGCGGTCGGGTTCGGCCGCAATGATGTGCGCGATGGTGAAGTTCTTTTCGCCCAGCTTGAGGGTGGCGCCGACGGTTGTTTTCAGGCCTGTCAGTACGCTCGGGTCGACCCACACGGTGCCAGGTGCCGGCGTGGCGCGCGTCTTGTCGCCGCGGCCGGCGGCCGCGGCGTCAACGCTGGTGGTGATTTTCACCTGGCCGCGCAGCGGATAGCCAACGCTGACCGCTTTCACCGATGCCAGCTGGGCCTGCGATTGTTCGCCCTCGCCGGCCTGCGCCATGCTGGGGAAGGTCACGGTATCGGCCAGCAGCAAACCGCGCTTTTGCGCTTCGGCGCGCCACTCGGTGCGCATCGGCGCGTCGGCATTGACCAGCAGGTCGGCGCCGAGCAGCTGGTGGGCGTCGCGCTCGAGGCTCGAGCGCATGCGGTCGATGAAAAAGCCCACTGCCGACAGCGACGCCACGGCGATGGTCAAGGCCACCAGCAAAAAGCGCAGTTCGCCGGCGCGCCAGTCGCGCGCGGTCATGCGGATCGATTGTCTGAGCATGGCGGCCTACCCTACCGTTGCAGTTGCAGTTGCAGTTGCAGTTGCAGTTGCAGTTGCAAACACGGCGTCGAGTTCGGCGAGGAAGTCGCGCTTGGCCTCCGGCTCGAGAAAAGACGCGGTAAAACTGTTGCGCGCCAGCCGGTGCGCGTGCGACAGCCCGAGCGGCAGTGCCTCGAAGGCGGCGAGGAAGTTGGCGTTCATGTAGCCGCCAAAATACGCCGGATCGTCCGAATTGATGGTGACGGCCAGGCCGGCGTCGAGCAGGTCGAGCAGGTTGTGCTGGCCCATGTGATCGAACACCCGCAGCTTGACATTCGACAACGGGCACACCGTCAGCGCGATCTGCTCGCGCGCCAGCCGCTTTGTCAGCACCGGGTCTTCGAGGCAGCGCACGCCGTGGTCGATGCGCTCGACGTTGAGCAGGTCGAGCGCGGTTTCGATATAGGCCGGCGGGCCTTCTTCGCCGGCATGGGCGACCAGGTGCAGGCCGAGCTGGCGGCAGCGTTCGAACACGCGGGCGAATTTTTCCGGCGGGTGACCCAGCTCGGACGAGTCGAGGCCGACGCCGATGATCTTGCCGCGCAGGGGCAGCGCTTCCTCGAGCGTGGCAAGGGCTTCATCCTCGCTCAGGTGACGCAGGAAGCACATGATCAGGCTGGCGCTGATCGGGCCGTCCTGGCAGGCGCGCCAGATGCCGTCGACCACGGTGTGCATCGGCACGCCGCGCGCGGTGTGGGTTTGCGGGTCGAAGAAAATTTCGGCGTGGCGCACGTTATCAAGCGCAGCACGGCGCAGATAGGCCGCCGTCATGTCGTAAAAATCCTGCTCGGTCAGCAGCACACTGGCGCCGGCGTAATAAATATCGAGGAAAGACTGCAAATTATCGAATGCATAAGCATTTCGCAGCGATTCGACCGATTTATAGGCCAGTGCGACCCCATTTCTTTGAGCCAACTCAAAGATCAGCTCGGGTTCGAGTGACCCTTCGATGTGTATGTGCAATTCTGCCTTAGGCATCTGCTGCAAAATGTTTTGCAACTGTTCGTTAGGCATTATTTTCTCCAGAGATAGCAATTTAGTGCGGCGAATTAGGGGTGTGGCGCATAGTGTAGCGCAAGGCGCCGGCAGGGTTTGTCGACCGGTCTGATTCAAGCAGGAAAGTATGTAACACGCGCCCTGTTTGCGTGCGCCCCCGGCTGGCGACTTAAGGCAAAATCAGCAGTCGATATTCAAGCGCGGTTCACTTATCTCAACAGGCTTGAATGGTGCTGGGAAAGCGTAAAGAAAACAGGCGCGAACGAGGGCGGAATGCGGCATGGACAAGTCCTTCCATTAAGCAATTTTCTCTTGTAATCAATAACTTGAGTTCGTTACAATCGGTCACACGACATTGCTTTGACTTCGGCTTCCATTAGGCACATAATTAATTTCATAGGCGTAAGAAGACCTTGTCAGAACGCGCAAAACACCGGAAATCATCCGGCATAAAAACAAAAATTCGCCAGCCGTTTTTGTTTCAAAACATCGAATCAAAAACGTGTCGGCGAGACCATTGGAGACGCCAGCGACTAGGGCCTGGGCAGGGTGAGCCTGCCGGCGATAGTGATCCGTACAAGCACATTAAAGGACATTCAAATGACCATTTTTGACAACTACGCAGCTCGCTACGAGCGTACCCGGGAAGAGGAATATTCCCTTACCGAGTATCTGGCATTGTGCAAGAAGGATCACCTCACTTACGCGACGGCGCCAGAGCGCATGCTTGCCGCCATCGGCGAGCCAAAGCTGGTCGACACCCGCAACGACACGCGCCTGTCGCGCATCTTCGCCAACAAGGTCATCAAGCTGTACCCGGCGTTCAAGGATTTTTACGGCACCGAGGAAGTCATCGAGCAGGTCGTCTCGTATTTCCGCCACGCCGCCCAGGGTCTGGAGGAGCGCAAGCAAATCCTCTACCTGCTGGGGCCGGTGGGCGGCGGCAAATCGTCGATCGCCGAAAAACTCAAGTCGCTGATGGAACAGGTACCGTTTTATTGCCTGAAGGGTTCGCCCGTCAACGAATCGCCGCTCGGCCTGTTCAACGAGGAAGAGGATGGCGTCATCCTGGAAGAGGACTATGGCATTCCACGGCGCTACCTGCGCACCATTCCGAGCCCATGGGCGGTGAAGCGGCTGCACGACTTCAACGGCGACATCAACAAATTCCGCGTGGTCAAGCGCTATCCGTCGATTCTCAAGCAGATCGCCATCTCGAAGACCGAACCGGGCGACGAGAACAACCAGGATATTTCTTCGCTGGTGGGCAAGGTCGACATCCGCAAGCTCGAAGACTACGCCCAGGACGATCCGGACGCCTACAGCTACTCTGGCGGCCTGTGCCTGGGCAACCAGGGCCTGATGGAGTTCGTCGAGATGTTCAAGGCGCCGATCAAGGTGCTGCACCCGCTGCTGACGGCCACCCAGGAAGGCAACTACAAGGGTACCGAAGGCTTCGGCGCGATCCCGTTCGACGGCATCGTACTGGCGCACTCGAACGAGTCGGAGTGGAAGACGTTCCGCAACAACCGCAACAACGAGGCTTTCCTCGACCGCATCTACATCGTCAAGGTACCGTATTGCTTGCGCGTGTCCGACGAGATCAAGATCTACGACAAGCTGATCCGCAACTCGTCGCTCGAGCAAGCCCCATGCGCGCCCGGCACGATGAAGATGATGGCCCAGTTCGCGATCCTGTCGCGCCTGAAAGATCCGGAAAACTCCAGCATTTTCAGCAAGATGCTGGTGTACGACGGCGAAAACCTGAAAGACACCGATCCGAAGGCCAAGTCGATGCACGAGTATGTCGATTACGCCGGCGTCGACGAAGGCATGAACGGTTTGTCGACCCGCTTCGCCTTCAAGATCCTGTCGAAGGTCTTTAATTTCGACAACACCGAAGTGGCAGCCAATCCGGTGCACCTGTTGTACGTGCTGGAGCAGCAGATCGAGCGGGAGCAATTTGCGCCGGAAACCGAACAGCGCTACATGTCCTATATTAAGGAACACCTGGCGCAGCGCTACGTCGACTTCATCGGCAAGGAAATCCAGACCGCTTACCTGGAAAGCTACTCGGAATACGGCCAGAACATTTTCGACCGTTACGTCACGTTCGCCGATTTCTGGATCCAGGACCAGGAGTTCCGCGATCCGGATACCGGCGAGTCGTTCGACCGCGACTCGCTCAACAGCGAACTCGAAAAAATCGAGAAGCCGGCCGGCATTTCCAATCCGAAGGATTTCCGCAACGAGATCGTCAATTTCGGCCTGCGCGCGCGCGCCACCAACGGCGGCAAGAATCCGGCGTGGACCAGCTACGAAAAATTCCGTACCGTGATCGAGAAGAAGATGTTCTCGAACACCGAGGAATTGTTGCCGGTGATCTCGTTTAACGCCAAGGCGTCGGCCGAGGATGCTCACAAGCATGCCGATTTTGTTGCCCGGATGGTGGACAAAGGCTATACCGCCAAGCAGGTCCGCTTGCTGTGCGAATGGTATCTGCGTGTGCGGAAGTCTTCTTAGCGGCGAAGGTTTAAGATAGAAGGGCCGGGCGACTTTCGCCGGCCGCCGTGATTTTCGAGCAGGAGGCATGTTTTGACTTACCTCATCGACCGACGCTTGCAAGGCAAGAACAAGTCAGCGATCAACCGAGAGCGTTTCTTGCGGCGATACAAAAGCCAGATCAAGGACGCTGTCGGGCGCGCCATCAAGGGCCGCTCGATCACCGATATTGAAAATGGCGAGAAAGTATCGATTCCCGTCAAGGACGTCAACGAACCGAATTTTGGCCACGCCCATGGAGGCGTCTGGGAAACCGTCAACCCGGGTAACAAGGAATACCAGAAAGGCGACCAGTTCAACCGGCCGCGCGGCGGCGGCGGTCCCGGCCGCGGAAAAGCCGGCAACAGCGACCAGACCAATGAAGACGACTTCATCTTCGAACTGTCGCGCGAAGAATTCATGAACTATTTCTTCGAGGACCTTGAACTGCCGAACATGGTCAAGACCCAGCTGACTGCCACCACCGAATTCAAGAACCAGCGCGCCGGCTACAACATGTCGGGCACGCCGTCCAACATCCACGTGCTGCGCTCCTTGCGCGGCGCTTTGGGCCGGCGCATCGCCGTCGGCGGCTCGTCGCGCAAGCATTTAATCGAGGCCGAAAACGAACTGGTCGCGCTGCTTGAAGAAGGCGTGCCGCTGGATGACGCGCGCGTGGTCGAACTAAAGCGCCTGGTCCACCACCTGCACACCAAATTGCTCGCCATCCCGTTCATTGATCCGTTCGACCTGCGTTACAGCAACCGCATCAAGGTACCGAAGCCGACCACCCAGGCCGTAATGTTCTGCATCATGGACGTGTCCGGCTCAATGGACGAAAGCCGCAAGGATACCGCCAAGCGCTTTTTTATTCTGCTGTATTTGTTCCTCAAGCGCTCCTACGACAAGATCGAGGTGGTATTCATCCGCCACCACACCGCCGCCGCCGAAGTCGACGAGGAAGAATTTTTCCATTCGCGCGAATCGGGCGGCACCGTGGTGTCGTCGGCGCTGCACCTGCTGCAAAAGATCATCAGCGAGCGCTACGGCAGCGGCGAGTGGAACAGTTACGTCGCCCAGGCCTCCGACGGCGACAACTGGGACAACGACTCGGTGCTGTGCAGGCAGCTGCTGATCAACACCATCATGCCGGCCGTGCAGTACTACACCTATGTCGAAATCACCGACGGCCCGCAGCAGAACTTGTGGGAGCAATACGTTGAAGTGGGCAACCACCATCGCAATTTCGCCATGCAAAAAATCGTCACGCCGGCCGATATCTATCCCGTCTTCCGGGAACTGTTCAAAAAACAGCCGAAATGAGCACGCAGTGAGTATTAAGGTGACAACATCATGCCAAGAGATCCAAAAAATCCGCGCGCCCTGCCCGAACAGTCGGAGTGGACCTTCGACCTGATCGAGCACGCGCACGAAGAAATCCGCCGCGTCGCCAAAAGTTTTGGCCTCGACACCTATCCCAACCAGCTCGAAATCATTACCGCCGAGCAAATGATGGATGCCTACACCTCGGTCGGCATGCCGGTCTCGTACAATCACTGGTCGTTCGGCAAACATTTTTTGTCCACCGAAAAAAGCTATAAGCGCGGCCAGATGGGCCTGGCTTACGAGATCGTCATCAATTCCAGTCCCTGTATTGCTTATTTGATGGAAGAGAACAGCCTGACCATGCAGGCGCTGGTGATTGCCCATGCTGCATACGGCCACAACTCTTTTTTTAAAGGCAACTACTTGTTCCGCACCTGGACCGACGCCGATGCCATCGTCGACTACATGGTGTTTGCAAAAAATTACATTGCCGAGTGCGAACAGCGCCACGGCATCGATGCCGTCGAATTGGTGCTCGACTCCTGCCATGCGCTTCAGAACTACGGCGTCGACCGTTACAAGCGGCCGGCCAAGCTGTCTTTGGCGCAGGAAGATGCGCGCCAGAAGGAACGCGAGGAATACGCCCAATCGCAAGTCAACGCGCTGTGGCGCACGGTGCCGCGGCGCGACGAGGAGTTGGCCGACGTGCCGCCGCCGCGCTTCCCGCCTGAACCCGAAGAAAACCTGCTGTATTTTATTGAAAAATACGCGCCGCTGCTCGAACCGTGGCAACGCGAACTGGTGCGCATAACGCGCAAGATTTCGCAGTACTTCTATCCACAGCGCCAGACCCAGGTCATGAACGAAGGCTGGGCGACATTCTGGCATTACACGATTTTGCAGGAACTATATAAAGAGGGCATCGTCGGCGACGGCTTCATGATGGAGTTTTTGCAAAGCCACACCAACGTCGTGTTCCAGCCATCTGCCACCAGCCAGTATTACACCGGCATCAACCCGTATGCGCTGGGGTTCGCCATGATGAGCGACATCCGCCGCATCTGCGAGGATCCGACCCCGGAAGACCGCGAATGGTTTCCCGGCATCGCCGGCAGCGACTGGCGCAAGACGCTCGACTTCGCGATGCGCAATTTTAAGGACGAGAGCTTCATTGCCCAGTACCTGTCGCCCAAGCTGATCCGCGACTTCCATTTCTTTGCCGTACTCGACGACGACCGCAAGGACAAGCTGACCGTCTCGGCGATCCACGACGAGCGCGGCTACCGTTATGTACGCCAGCAACTGGCCGAGCAGTACAACCTGGGCAACCGCGAACCGAACATCCAGGTGTGGCAGGTCAATACGCGTGACGACCGCGCCCTCACCTTGCGCCATACCCAGTTCCAGCGGCGCCCGCTAAACCAGCAGGCGCAGGAAGTGCTCAAGCATGTGGCGCGGCTGTGGGGCTTCGACGTCCACCTCGACACTGTCGATCCGCATGGCAACATCGTCAGCAGCCTCGAGTGCCGCCGCGAGAAACGCAACCGCATCTGATTTATCCGCCTTGGCGCACCGCCAAGGCGGTGCGCCTGCCATACCAACCCTTTCCCCTCCCATTACCTGGCGCTATACCCCAGCGCTGCCAACGCCGCACACATGTCTTTTTCGAGCGGAAGACACTGTTGAGCAAACCGGGCCAAGGTTATCAGAATTGCCATAGAATACACCACGTAGTTTTATCGAAGATAAAATAACCTGGTAATTGTATTGGCACGTGCCCTGCAAAATAGCAGCAGTTCCGCCGACACCAAGACAATAGCGATCACCGTGCATTTTCTTGCGCATTTGTACCAAAGTTAGCGGTTTACTGCTGTGTTAAATATGCCCTTGACAGTCCGATTTATACTGCAGAAAAGAAGACGTTTTGGGCACTAAAAATGTATGTGCAAAAAAGAATTCGTAGGTATAATTCGCCGATGTCCCGGATGCGGCCCGAGCTTTTGTCGTGTTTTGTGGGTTTAGTAGCTACAAAAAGAGTTGGTATTGGAGAAAGCAGGCATGAATTTTTCGCATGACAAACCGGCCGGGAAGAATATTACCGGCATCACCATCGTCATCATCTTGCACGTCATTGTCGCCTACGGGATCGTGACCGGTCTCGGCAAGCGTATGGTCACCAAGATGGCGGAAGCGGTGGAGACCAAGATCATCGAGGAGCAGGC
Organism: Massilia psychrophila; assembly: GCF_002760665.1. Classification (GTDB taxonomy): domain Bacteria; phylum Pseudomonadota; class Gammaproteobacteria; order Burkholderiales; family Burkholderiaceae_D; genus JAFCUW01. Next base: position 59,119 of record NZ_PDOB01000012.1, read on the forward strand.
GCCTCCGCCACCGAAGGAAATTCCTCCGCCGCCGCCGCCGCCGGAAATGAAGGCACCGCCGCCACCATTCATCCCGCCAGTCGAGGTGAATGTTCAGCAGCCGCCTCCGCAGCAAAGCGCGATCGCGGTATCTTCCACGGCGAAACCGGTCTCGAATGAACTGGCGCGTCCACAGGCACCGGCACCGGCAGCACCCGCCGCGCCGCCGGGCAACCCGAACCCCGTCCGCGTTGCGGCGAGCGCCGATTTCAACACTTGCGCAAAACCAGAGTGGCCTAAAGCTTCCCTGCGCAATGAAGAAACCGGTACCGTCACCCTGCAATTCCTGATTGGCGAAGATGGCCGTATCGCCGATTCGAAAGTGCAGAAGTCGAGTGGTTTCCGTGACCTCGACAAGGCAGCCGTTGCTGGTATCAGCAAATGCCGCTTCAAACCCGGGATGGTCGATGGCAAGCCGGAAAAAGCCTGGATGAGCATGCAGTACGTCTGGACGCTGGAATAACCCTGGGACAGCAACACTGTCTCAACTTGTGATTTTTCGTTGTAATACATTCAGCGAACTGATTATTTTATATATTTGGAGGAAGCATGTTTAAGAATACCCGTTTGTCCGCTGTCCTGGCGGCTGTTTTGTTTTCGTTGACCGCAGCGGCAGCGCTGGTATCGGCACCAGCATTCGCTGACGCCCCTAAAGCGGCAGCAGAAACCGCTGCTCCGGCAGCCACCGCACCGGCAACCGATGCTGCAGCGCCAGCAGCGGCCCCGGCCGACGCAGCAGTACCGGCCGGCGCCAAGGAAGAAGTTGAAAATCCGTTCGGTCCGATGGCAGTCTGGAACGGCGGCTTCGTGCCGCGCGCAACCATCCTCATCCTGTCGCTGATGTCGATGGGTTCGTGGTACATCATCATCACCAAGCTGCTTGACCAGATGAAAATCATGAAGCAATCGAAAGAGACTTCGGCCAAGTTCTGGAAGGCCAGCTCGATCGCTGCCGGCTCGGCAATGCTGAAAGAAGGCAGCCCGTTCCGCTTCATCGCCGAATCGGGAACCAAGGCAACCCAGCACCACGATGGCGCCCTGCTCGAGCAGATCGACCTGTCGACCTGGGTGACGATGTCGATCCAGCGCGCTGTCGAAAAAGTTCAGTCGCGCCTGCAGGATGGCCTGTCGTTCCTCGCTACCGTCGGTTCGACCTCGCCGTTCATCGGCCTGTTCGGTACGGTGTGGGGCATCTACGGCGCGCTGACCAACATCGGCATGACCGGTAACGCCTCGATCGACAAAGTCGCAGGTCCAGTCGGCGAAGCGCTGATCATGACCGCCTTTGGCCTGTTCGTCGCCGTTCCTGCCGTGCTGGGTTACAACTGGCTGGTGCGTCGTAACAAGTCGGCCATGGAAGATGTCCGCTCGTTTTCCGCCGACGTCCACATGGTCCTGATTTCCGGCGCGATGTCGACCTCCGAAGCTGGCCGCCTGGCTGGTGCAAAGAAGATTGGATAAATCATGTCGATGAGCGTCGGCTCCGATGACGGAGAAGAAGATGCAGTCATGTCAGAAATCAACACGACGCCGCTTGTCGACATCATGTTGGTTCTGCTGATCATCTTCCTGATTACCAGCCCGGTCGTGTTGAAGTTGCAGAAGATTCAGCTGCCAACCGAGACCAATCAGGCTGTCAAGACCAAGCCAGAAGACGTCAATATCGTTGTCAACAAAGACGGCGATATGTACTGGAACCAGACGAAGCTGGCGAACACGGACGAATTGTTCGAGTTCCTGAAAAAAGAGTCGGTGAAGCTGCCTCAGCCGGAAGTACATATTCGTGGTGATCAAGAAACGAAATATGAATTCGTCGGCAAGGTGATTTACACGGCACAGCGTGCTGGGGTTCAGAAGGTCGGTTTTATCACCGAACCGCCTGACAAGGGTTGATCCCTTCCCCGCGCCAGCCGCCTTGGCGGCTGGCGCGGGGCCCCGACATTTGAAAAGGAAACACCATGAGTATGAACGTCGGCTCAGGCTCCGGCAGCAAAAATGCTGATCCGGAACCAATGATGGAAATGAACATGACACCCTTGATCGACGTGATGTTGGTCTTGATTATCATGTTGATTATTACGATCCCGAAGCAAAACCATTCGGTCAATCTGAATATGCCGGTCGGCAATCCACCGCCACCGACAGCGCCGCCTGTGGTCGTGACGATCGACGTGGACTTTGACGGCACTATCCTGTGGGATAACGTTGTAGTTCCCGATCGCGCGTCGCTGGAAGCGAAGATGGCCAACGTAGCCGCCCAGGCAGACCAGCCGGAAGTGCATTTGCGTCCGAACAAGCTGGTGGAGTATAAGTATGTAGCTGGCGTGATGGCGTCGGCCCAGCGTCTTGGCGTGACCAAGATCGGCATGGTCGGCAACGAGCAGTTCCAGTAATCGTTGGTAGTTTGACGAACACGGCAGGCATCCCCTGCCGTTTCTCTTTTGAAGAAAGAATTCCCTACATGTCAAAATTCCGTCTCGCACACCTCGGCCTCGTCATGGCCGCCTTCGGCTTTACCGCAGCCGCCCCTGTACTCGGCCTGTCCTCCGCCTACGCAGCTGAAACCGTGCGTCCGGAAATCGGCAACCCGCTGCAGGCAGCGCAATCGCTGATGAAGCAGGGCAAGAACAAGGAAGCCCTCGCCAAGCTGCGCGAAGCCGATAACGTCAGCAACAAAACCGCCAACGAGAGCTACCTGATCGAGCGCGTACGCGCCGCGGCATCGTCGTCAGCGGGCGACTACGACGTCGCCGCCAAGTCGTTCGAGACGCTGATCGCTTCGGGCCGCCTGAGCGCCGCGGAAAAAGAAAAGTTTTCTGAAGGGCTGATCGGCATCTACATCCGCGCCAAGGACTTCCCGAAGGCCAACGCGGCGATCAACCGCCAGTTGAAGGAACGCGACAACCCCAATTTGCGCGCGCTGCTGATCCAAAATTATTACAGCTCGGGCAACCTGACCCAGGCCGAAGCGGAACTGCGCACCATCGAAAAGAGCGGCCGCCTGAGCGAAGACCAGCTTGGCCTCTTGGCCAACATCCAGCTGAAAAAAGGCGACAAGGCCGGCTACGTGGGCACTATCGAAAAGCTGGCGGCGTCGTATCCGAAAGCGTCGCACTGGAACGACCTGCTCAACCGCGTCACCACCAAGCCTGGCTACTCGAATCGCCTGACGGTCGACGTCTACCGCCTCAAGCTGGCCAACAATTTACTGAAAAAGCCGAGCGAATACGTCGAAATGGCGCAGTTGCTGATCCAGGCCAAGGCGCCGGCCGAAGCAATCAAGGTAATCGACAAGGGTTACAAGGCCGGCATTTTGGGCGTCGGCGCCGAAGCAGCGCGTCACCAGCGCCTGAAAGACCTGGCCGAGAAGACCCTGGCCGAAAACAACAAGACGCTGGCAACCGACGAAGCGGCGCTGGTCAAGGCCAAGGACAACGACGGCCTGATGACGATGGGCTACGGCCTGGTGCAGGCGGGACAGGCCGACAAAGGCCTGGCCATGATGAACGCCGCCATCAAGGCGGGCGGCCTGCGCAATCCGGAAGACGCCAAGCTGCGCTTGGGCGAGGCGTACGCGGCGGCGGGCAAGAAAGCGCAAGCGATCTCGACGCTGAAGACGGTCGGCGGTACCGACGGCGCGGCCGACCTGGCGCGCTACTGGATCATGGCCATCAACCATCCGATGACCTGATCGGCGGCCGCCTGCAACAGCTGAAAAGCACGAAATAAAGCACTAAAACAAGGTCGATAAAAGCGCCGCCTGCCTAGCAAGCGGCGCTTTTTTTTGCTTGTAGCTTACCTTCGGCCGGCCGGCCAGGGTGTGAAAGCCGCAACTTGACCGTATAATCGTTTATTTCGCACACAGTTTGACGCCCCACACCTTATGAAGGTATTTCGCGGACTACCCAACGACAGGGCGCGCGCGCCCTGTGCTCTCACGATCGGCAACTTTGACGGTGTCCACCGCGGCCACCAGGCATTGTTGGCGCGCGTGCGGGCCAACGCGTCCGCACTCGGCCTCGAAGCGGCGGTAATGACGTTCGAGCCGCATCCGCGCGAGTTCTTTGCCGCCCGCTCGGGCGAATTGTCGCGCGCGCCGAGCCGCATTGCCAACCTGCGTGACAAGCTCGGTTCGCTTGCCAGCGCCGGCATCGACCGCGTCATCGTCGAACATTTCAACGCCCACTTCGCCGCGATGACGCCGGAGCAATTCACCAGCCGCGTGCTGGTCGAGGGCCTGCACGTCAAGTGGCTGATGGTGGGCGACGACTTCTGCTACGGCGCCCGGCGCGCCGGCACCGTCGCCATGCTGGCCGAGGCAGGCCGGCGCCACGGCTTCCACGTCGAGACACTGCAAACAGTGATGCATGGCGAGCAGCGCATCTCGTCGTCGGCGGTGCGCACCGCGCTGGCAGACGGCGACTTCGCCCAGGCCAGGGCCCTGCTTGGCCACCAGTACGCCATCTCGGGCCACGTGATCCACGGCCAGAAGCTTGGCCGCACGCTTGGCTTTCCGACGCTGAACCTGCGCGTTGCCCACCGCCCCGCCCTGGCTGGCATTTTCGTCGTCCAGGTACATGGCCTGGGGCCGCACCCACTGCCTGCGGTGGCCAGTCTCGGCGTGCGTCCGACCGTCGACGACAGCGGCCGCGTGCTGCTCGAAGTGCACTTGTTCGATTACGCCAAGTCCTGCTACGGCAAGCTGGTACGGGTCGAGTTCCTCGAGAAAATCCGCGACGAGCAAAAATACGACGATCTGGCCACGTTGAGCGCCGCCATCGAGGGCGACGCCGGCCATGCGCGCGGCTACTTCACCCGCCGCCCGGGCGCCTTGGCCGCGACCGACCGAATTTGACCCTGGTTTTGTGAAGGGCCGAGCGGCCCGCCAGCATCCCAGCCAAACATCACCTTGAAGAAGAATATGTCCGATAACAGCACACCAGCAAACCCAAATCCTGCCAAAAGTCCGGCCAAGAGCGCCGCCAAGAAGCCAGTCAGCAAATACCCGGTCAACATGACCGAAACCCCGTTCCCGATGCGCGGCGACCTCGCCAAGCGGGAACCGGGCTGGGTTCAACAATGGCAGGACAAAAAGATCTACGAGCGCGTGCGCAAGGCCTGCGCCGGCCGGCCGAAATTCATCCTGCACGATGGCCCGCCGTACGCCAACGGCGACATCCACCTCGGCCACGCCGTCAACAAGATCCTGAAAGACATGGTCGTCAAGGCCCGCACCATGGCCGGCTTCGACGCACCCTACGTGCCGGGCTGGGATTGCCACGGCATGCCGATCGAGATCCAGATCGAAAAACTGTACGGCAAAAACCTGCCGACCGCCGAAGTGCTGACCAAGGCCCGTGCCTATGCGCTCGAACAGGTCGACCGCCAGCGCGACGGCTTCATCCGCCTGGGCATCCTCGGCGAGTGGGATAATCCCTACCTCACCATGGCGTACTCGAACGAGGCCGATGAACTGCGCGCGCTCGGCACCATGCTGGACAAAGGATATGTCTACCGCGGCCTGAAACCGGTCAACTGGTGCTTCGATTGTGGCTCGGCGCTGGCTGAAGCGGAAGTTGAATACCAGGACAAGCGCGATCCGGCGATCGACGTCGGCTTCGCGTTCGCCGAGCACGCCAAACTGGCCGCCGCATTCGGCCTGGAGGCACTGCCTGCAAAAGACGGCTTCATCGTCGTCTGGACCACCACGCCGTGGACCATCCCATCGAACCAGGCCCTCAACGTCAATCCGGAAGTCCAGTACGCGCTGGTCGAGACCACGAAAGACGGCAAGCCACTGCTGCTGATCTTGGCGTCCGACCTCGTGCAGTCCTGCCTGCAACGCTACAAGCTCGAAGGCAACATCATCGCCACCTGCATGGGCGAAGCGCTGGGCGGCATCGCGTTCCGTCACCCGCTGCACGCGCAAGATCCGTTCTACGACCGCCTCTCGCCGCTGTATCTGGCAGACTACGTCACCACTGAAACCGGCACCGGCGTGGTCCACTCGGCGCCGGCGTACGGCCTCGACGACTTCATCTCGTGCAAGGCGCACGGCATGGCCGACGACGCCATCCTCACCCCGGTGATGGGCGACGGCCGCTTCGCCGCCAGCTTGCCGTTGTTCGGCGGCCTGACCATCTGGGAAGCGTCGAAACCGATCTGCGCCGCGCTCACGCTTGCGGACGCGCTGTTCGAACTGAAGATGTTCGATCACAGCTACATGCACTGCTGGCGCCACAAGACGCCGATCGTCTACCGCGCCACCTCGCAGTGGTTCGCCGGCATGGACATCACGCCAAAGGATGGCGGCCCGACGTTGCGCGAAACCGCCCTGAAAGGCGTCGCCGACACCAAATTCTTCCCGGACTGGGGCCAGGCCCGCCTGCACGGCATGATCGCCAACCGGCCCGACTGGACCTTGTCGCGCCAACGCCAGTGGGGCGTGCCGATGGCTTTCTTCCTGCACAAGGAAACCGGCGCGCTGCATCCGCGCACGCCCGAACTGATCGAACAGGTCGCTCAATTGTTCGAACAGCGCGGCATCGACGCCTGGCAGACGCTCGAGCCCAAGGATTTGCTCGGCGAAGACGCCCACATGTACGTCAAGAACAAGGACACGCTCGACGTCTGGTTCGACTCCGGCGCGACCCACCAGACCGTGCTGCGCGGCTCGCACAAGGAGCAGCTGGCATTCCCGGCCGACCTTTACCTGGAAGGTTCGGACCAGCACCGCGGCTGGTTCCACTCGTCGCTGCTGACGTCCTCGATGCTCAACGGCTGCCCGCCCTACAAGGCGCTGCTGACGCACGGCTTCACGGTCGACGCCGAAGGCAAAAAAATGTCCAAGTCGCTCGGCAACACGCTGGCGCCGCAGAAGATCTCCGATTCGCTCGGCGCCGACATCCTGCGCCTGTGGGTCGCCTCGACCGACTACACGGGCGAACTGGCGATCTCGGAAGAGATCCTCAAGCGCGTCACCGAAGCGTATCGCCGCATCCGCAACACGCTGCGCTTCCTGCTGGCCAACACCTCCGACTTCACCCCCCAGGTTGACGCCGTGCCGATCGCCGAACTGCTCGAGATCGACCGCTATGCCATCGCCGGCATGGCCGCGCTGCAGGCCGATATCCTGGCACATTACGAGCGCTACGAATTCCAGCCGGTGATCGCCCGCCTGCAGAACTACTGCTCGGAAGACCTGGGCGGCTTCTACCTCGACATCCTCAAGGACCGCCTGTACACCACCGCCGTCGATTCGCACGCGCGCCGCTCGGCCCAGACCGCGCTGTGGCACATCGCGCAAAGCCTGCTGCGCGTGATGGCGCCGACGCTGTCGTTCACCGCCGAGGAAGCGTGGGCGGTGTTCGCCGACGCCGACGCCTATGCAGAGAGCACGGAAACCATCTTCACCCAGACCTACTGGGAGCTGCCGCGGGTAGCTGACGGTGCCGCGCTGCTGGAAAAGTATACCGTGCTGCGCGCGGTGCGCACCGACGTCGCCAAGGAGCTCGAGGCGCTGCGCAGCTCAGGTGCGATCGGATCGTCCTTGCAGGCCGAGCTGACCATCAGGGCGGCGCCGGAAAAATTCCAGTTGCTCGCCAGCCTCGACGACGACCTGCGCTTTCTGTTCATCACCTCGCAGGCGAAGGCCGTCGAAGTGGCAAGCGAGGCCGAGGAGTCGATCGCGGTAAGCGCTTCGGCCGCACCAAAGTGCGAGCGCTGCTGGCACTACAGTGTCGACGTCGGCACGCTTGCCGGCCACGAAAGCCTGTGCGGCCGTTGTGCGAGCAACCTGTTCGGTGCAGGTGAACGGCGTGCGTTTGTCTAACCTTCTGACCTGAAAAATATCCATGGCCATCAAAAAAACCAATACGTTTTCCACTTCCTCGAAACACCGCGCCAACCTGACGCCGTGGCTCGGCATCGCGGCCATTGTCGTGCTGTTCGACCAGCTTTCCAAGATCGCCATCACCAAGACGTTCGTGCTGGGTGAAGAAAAGCTGATCACCTCGTTTTTCAACCTGGTGCTGGCGTACAACCGCGGCGCCGCTTTCAGCTTCCTGTCCAACGCCGGCGGCTGGCAACGCCATTTCTTCACCGCCGTCGCGGTGGTTGCCGTCGTCTTCATCATCTTCCAGCTGCGGCGCAATCCCGGCCAGCGCATGTTCTGCTGGTCGATGGCGCTGATCATGGGCGGCGCCATCGGCAACGTGATCGACCGGATACTGTATGGCCACGTGATCGACTTCCTCGATTTTCACTTCGCCGCCATTGGCCATTTTCCCGCCTTTAACGTCGCCGACAGTGCCATCACGCTCGGCGCCATCCTGTTCATTGTCGACGAACTGCGGCGCGTGAACAAAAATTAAAAGACGGGGAGTAGCAAGCATGACGATGGATTTGAAGGGCAAGAAAATCGTCCTCGGCCTGTCCGGCGGGGTAGCCTGCTACAAGGCGGCCGAATTGTGCCGCGCGCTGGTCAAGCAAGGCGCCTCTGTGCGAGTGGTCATGACGGAGGCGGCCACCCACTTCATCGGCACGGTGACGATGCAGGCGCTCTCTGGCAACACGGTCCACACCGACCAGTGGGACCCCCGCATCGCCAACAACATGGCGCACATCGACCTGACGCGCGGCGCCGACGCCATCCTGGTTGCGCCTTGCTCGGCCGACTTCATGCACAAGTTGGCGCACGGCGCCTGCGACGATCTGCTCTCGACGCTGTGCCTGGCGCGCCCGCGCCAGGTGCCGCTGCTGATCGCCCCGGCGATGAACGTCGAGATGTGGGACAACGCCGCCACCGGCCGCAACGTGGCGCAGCTGCGCGCCGACGGCATTGCCATTTTCGGCCCCGCCAGCGGCGACCAGGCCTGCGGCGAGACCGGCTTCGGACGCATGCTCGAAGCGGACGAACTGCTCGAAGAACTGGTGGCCTCGTTCCAGCCGAAAGTGTTGGCCGGCAAACGCGTCCTGATCACCGCCGGCCCGACCTTCGAGGCGATCGATCCGGTGCGCGGCATCACCAACCTGTCGTCGGGCAAAATGGGCTACGCGGTGGCGCGCGCCGCGCGCGAAGCCGGTGCCGAGGTGGTGCTGGTATCGGGCCCCACCGCGCTGGCGACGCCGCACGGCGTGCGCCGCCAGGAAGTCCAAAGCGCGCAGCAGATGCATGACGCGGTGATGGCGGCGCTCAACGGCCAGCATGTTTTCATCGGCGTCGCCGCCGTGGCCGACTGGCGCGTCACCAACGCCAGCGCGCACAAAATGAAAAAGCAGGACGGCGCCGCCCCGCCCCAGCTCGAATTTGCCCAGAACACCGACATTCTCGCCGCGGTCGCCGCCACCACTTCGGTCTCCGGCTGGCCGTATTGCGTCGGCTTTGCCGCCGAGTCGGAGAACCTGGTCGAATTTGGCGCCGTCAAGCGCGAGAAAAAAGGCATTCCCTTGTTGGTGGGCAATATTGGTCCGCATACCTTCGGGCAAGATGACAATACCGTCATCCTGTTCGACGAAGACGGCCACACCGTGCTGCCGCGCGCCGACAAACTGACCCTGGCGCGCCAGCTGGTCAGTGAGATCGCCAAGCGGATCGACCGCTCCCTGCTCACCTGATATCAGGCACCACTTTAAAAGACGCACATCACAAGAACACATGAAAACTATCGACATCAAGATCCTCGACCCGCGCATGAAAGAGCTGCTGCCGGCCTACGCCACGGCAGGCAGCGCCGGCCTTGATTTGCGTGCCTGCATCATTGAGCCAATCACCATCGAAGCCGGCGCCACGGTGCTGATCCCGACCGGGCTGGCGATCCATGTGGCCGATCCGGGGTACTGCGCGATGATCCTGCCGCGCAGCGGCATGGGACACAAAAACGGCATCGTGCTGGGCAATCTGGTGGGCTTGATCGACTCCGATTATCAAGGCCAGCTGATGGTGTCGACCTGGAACCGCGGCCAGCAGGCATTTACGCTGCAACCGATGGACCGGCTGGCGCAGCTCATCATCGTGCCGGTCCTGCAGGTCGGGTTCAACATCGTCGACGAATTCGACGCATCCCACGAAAGCGAACGCGGCGCCGGCGGCTTCGGCAGCACCGGCAAACAATAACGAACAACAGCGAACAATAATAAGCGAGGAAATCCATGAACCGAATCGATAATCCGCGTCGGGTGGCCCTGTCCCTGCCTGCCCTTTCATCTCTTTCAGTCCTGATGCTGGCGTTGCTGATCTCCGGCTGCTCCTCGCCCCCCCGCATGCAGCAAGGTCCGGTGCCGTCGGTCCAGCTGCCGCCGATCGAAGAGCTGCCGGTGCTGACGCCGCGGATGGCGGCTGAAGCCGAGGCGCTGTCCAAAATGGCGGTGATGCAGGACCGCCTGTACCGGATCGCCGCGCCGCTGTTGATCAACAACGCGGAGCTGTGCAAGGCGCAGGCGCGCAACCTGCTCGGCTTTACCGCCAAGAACCGCCACTCCTACCCCGGCGACTACAACGAAGCGGCGCACGTTGCCTTCGGCATGGGCGAGCGTTTGCAAGTGACCGGGGTACTGGCCGGCAGCGGCGCGGCGCATGCAGGCCTGCGGCGCGGCGACCGCCTGGTCAGCGCCGGCGCCAAGCAGCTGCCGAGCGGACCGAATGCCTCGTCCATGGCCGGCGCCGTTTTCGGCCCGCTGGTGGCGGCCAATCCGAGCCTGCCGATGGGGGTCGAACGCGACGGCGCCGCCAAGCAGTTGACCATACCGGTCACGCGCGCCTGTGGCTTCGGCATCGAACTGGGGAACGCCGACAACATCAATTCGTATGCGGACGGCGCGCGCGTGATGGTCACGCGCGGAATGCTCGACTTCACGCGCGACGACGACGAGCTGGCCTACCTGCTTGCCAGGGGCATGGCGCACAACATCCTCGGCCACGCCGCCTTGCAGCGCAACGCCAGCACCATCGGCAGCATCATCGACAACCTGGTCGCCGTGCGTCCCGATACTTCGATGCTGATCGGCAGCAGCGGCATCAAGCCGATGCCGCCGGAACTGGACGCCGCTGCCGACCGCCTGGCCGTGTACCTGATGACGCGCGCCAATTACAACGTCAACGACTCGGCGCCGTTCGTGAAGCGGCTGGCGGCGAGCTACCCGGCGACGGTGCTCAACGCGCATGTGGCGAACCATCCGGCCACGGCGTTGCGCGTGGCGGCGATCGAGAAAACGGCAGCCGAGGTCAAGGCAAAGCAAGCTGCCAAGAAGCCGCTGCTGCCATAGCGTATGCGGCCGGGTCTGACCGGCGGTCGGACCCGGCCTTCAGCTAAAATTCGGGAAATCCGGAAACAGCGTCCCCATCACGTACGTCAGCAGTCCGCAAATCGCCACCGCCCCCACCAGGATGATCAGCAAACGGCCGAACTTCGGTGAGCCGTCGTCTTTTTTTGTATCATGAGTCATATTTTTTAACCGGCGAGATTGTAGCGCCTAGTATATTCGATCCATGGACAGCATAGACCTTGAAGTATTAAAGAGCGCCGCCGGCTGGGTAGCGGACGGCTTGCGCTGCGAGCTCGTCACCGTCGTCAAGACGTGGGGATCGAGCCCGCGCCCGATCGGCGCCCTGCTTGCCATCTGCGGCGACGGCCGCGTGGTCGGTTCGGTGTCGGGCGGATGCATCGAAGACGACCTGATCGAACAGGTGCGCCTGCACGGCATTTCGCGCACCACTCCCGAGCTCGTCAGCTACGGCATCAGCGCCGACGAGGCGCACCGCTTCGGCCTGCCCTGCGGCGGCACCATCGAACTGGCGATCGAGCCGTTGTCGCCGGCCAGCGGGCTGCAGGAACTGCTCTCCCGCCTGGAGCGACGCCAACTGGTCGAGCGCCGCCTCCACCTGCGCAGCGGCGCCGTCAGCATGGCGCACGCCGCGCCCGGCGCCAATCAGCACATCGAAGCAGACGTGCTGTGCACCGTGCACGGCCCGCGCTGGCGCCTGTTCATCATCGGCGCCGGCCAGTTGTCGCGCTTCGTCGCGCAGGTGGCGAGCGCAATGGACTACCACGTCACCGTCTGCGATCCGCGCGAAGAATACCGCGGCGGCTGGAACGTGGCCGGCGTCGACCTGGTGCACGTGATGCCGGACGACTTGGTCATCGAGGCGCGGCTGGACGGCCGCAGCGCCGTACTGGCACTGACCCACGATCCCAAGCTCGACGACCTGGCCCTGATGGAAGCGCTCAAGTCCGACGCCTTCTACGTCGGCGCGATCGGCTCGCGCGTCAACAACGCCAGGCGGCGCGAGCGTCTGAAGCTGTTCGACCTGGACGACGCCGACCTGGCACGCCTGCACGGGCCGGTCGGTCTTTATATCGGCAGCAAGACGCCGGCCGAAATTGCCATCTCGATCCTGGCCGAAATGACGGCCGTCAAAAACGGCGTGCCGGCCGCGCTCCAGGTCAACCATGCCAGTGCCCTGGAGCCGCCCGGCGCCGACGCCTGCGCCCGCGCTGAATAAGTCGCAAGAAACGCGGTTCCTCTCCACGGCGCACCGCCTGCACTGTACGTTTCACCGACCGGAAATTTTCATTATTTATGAGTACAGCAAACTTCCTGCGCCTGGTATTGCTAGCGGCGATCTGGGGAAGCTCCTTTCTTTTCATGCGCATCAGCGCGCCCGTGCTGGGACCGGCGGTACTGATCGAATACCGGGTCGGCTTTGCCGCCGTCTTCCTCGCCACCGTCGGCTGGTTTCTCAAGAAGCGGCTCGATGTTCGCGCCAACTGGAAGCACTACCTGATGCTCGGATTGTTCAATTCCGGCCTGCCGTTCCTGCTGTTCGCCTTTGCCGCCCGCACCTTGACCGCTTCGGTGCTGTCGGTGCTGAACGCCACTGCGCCGATATGGGGCGCGCTGATTGGCGCTGCCTGGTCGCGCCAGAAAATCGCCGGGCGCACCGCGCTTGGCCTGCTGCTCGGCACCGGCGGCGTGGCGCTGCTGGTCGGCTTCGACCATGCCACCTCGCGTCCCGGCGCCGCGCTGGCGGTGGCGGCGGCGCTGGCCGGCGCCCTCAGTTACAGCATCGCCAGCGCGTATGCGCGCACCGCGCGCCGCGTCGAGCCGTTCGCCAACGCGCACGGCAGCATGTGGGCGGCCGCCCTGCTGGTGCTGCCCGCGCTGCCGTTTTTCCCGGCGCCGGCCGCGCCGACCATCGGCGTCATGGGCGCGGCGCTGGCGCTGGGCGTGCTCTGCAGCGGTATCGCGTATATTTTGTACTTCAAGCTGATCGACGACGTCGGCCCGACTTCGGCGCTGACGGTGACGTTCCTCAATCCGCTTTTCGGAATCCTGTGGGGCGTCATCTTCCTGAACGAAATCGTCGGCTGGTACACGGCGGCGGGCGCGGCGATCGTCATCGCCGGGACCGCGCTGGTGACCGGCTTCGTGCCGCGTTTTAAACCGCGGCCGCTGCCGGCCATTTAAGCGAGCTTCGATGCGAATTTCGATCCCGCTGCCGCCCGGCTACCGCTGCGCCGACGTGCTGGCGTTTCACAGCCGCGATCTCGACGGCGTCGCCGAACAGGTTACAGGTGAACGCATCCGCAAAGGCGTGCTGCAGGATGGCGTGGCGGTGCTGCTGGACGTGACGCTCGCACAAGGCATGGCACTGTGCGAGGTGCAAGCCGATGGCGTCTTGACGGCACCGGCCGTCGCAAAGGTCGATGAAGCACTGCACAACATTCTCGGTCTGCGCATCGATCCGGCACCCTTCCTGGCGCTGGCCGAAGACGACCCCCTGCTCGGCGCTTGCGCCCGCCGCAACGCCGGCCTGCGCATCGTGCAGTCGGCCACGATCTTCGAAGCGCTCACCTGGGCCATCATCGGCCAGCAGATCAACCTGCCGTTCGCCATCGCGCTGCGCCGCAGTTTCATCATGCAGGCGGGCCGCCAGCACAGCAGCGGCGTATGGTGCTATCCGGAAGCGCCAGACGTCGCGCGGCTCGCCCAAGAGGCGCTCACCAGCCGCAAATTCTCGCGCGCGAAAGCCGATACCCTGCTGCGCCTGGCGCGCCTGGTCGCCGACGGCGAGCTCACGCTGGCGCGCACGGACGCCCCCGATCAGGTGGAGCGCTCGCTGCTCGCCGTCAAAGGCATCGGCCAGTGGACCGTCAACTATGCCTTGCTGCGCGGCTACGGCTATCCCGATTGCTCGCTGCACGGCGATGTCGCCATCCGCACGGCTTTTCAGCGCCTGCTGCACGAAGACGCCAAGCCCGGCATCGCCCGCACGCAAGCCTTGCTCGAACCGTACCGGCCGCACCGCACGATGGCCGCGGCCTGCCTGTGGGCCAGCCTGAACCAACGTGAGGACGAATAAGGATTTTTTCCGCAGCTTCTACACAAATCGATACGCCACCGCGCTCTCGGCCCGGCCATCCATGCCGCGTTCAGCCCGACCCATCCCCACGATTGGTTGATTGCTCCCACTGTATTCATCGATGCACCGTTCCCGTCGCAGGACCGTCCCGATCAGCGCGGCCTCAGGTTCGACAGCGCCGGCACGCCAATGTCGCGTCTGCCTGGGCCGTAGTTGACGCACATCGAGGAGCGCTGTGCTTTCCATAAGAAAATTAAAACGCGTAAGCAAAAAAAAGGTTACGCGCCGAAGCGGGTAACCTTTTTATTTTCTACTAATTCTGGTTGCGGGGACAGGATTTGAACCTGTGACCTTCGGGTTATGAGCCCGACGAGCTGCCAGACTGCTCCACCCCGCGTCTGTATGCAGTGATTATATGGTGTTTCCCCGATTTAGGCAATACTAATCCATGGTCGATCACCGATAGCAGCAGAAAAATCCAGCGCGAGAGCGTTTTGGCCGTTGTCGCGCTGCAGGCGCGGCGCGCCCAATCGGTGTAAAGTACACCAAACATCATTCTTGCGGCTACCTATGAAATTTTGTTCTGAATGCGCCCATCCGGTGGCACTGGTTGTTCCCGAGGGCGACAACCGGCCACGCCACGTCTGTGCCCAGTGCGCCACCATCCATTATGAAAACCCGAAGTTGGTCATCGGCTCGCTGCCCGTGTGGGAAAGCGATGGCGAACTGAAAGTGTTACTGTGCAAGCGAGCGATCGAGCCGCGCGCCGGCTACTGGACCTTGCCGGCGGGCTTCATGGAAAACAGAGAGACGACCGCCGAGGCCGCCATTCGCGAAACCGAGGAAGAAGCCGGCGCCAACATCGAACTCGGTCCGCTGTACACGCTGCTCAATGTGGCGTACGTTCACCAGGTCCACCTGTTCTACCTGGCGCGGTTGCGCGACCTCGACTATGCCGCCGGCATCGAAAGCCTCGAGGTGCGCATGTTCAGCGAACGCGAGGTTCCGTGGGACGACCTGGCTTTCCCGACCATTCGCAAGACGCTGGAACTGTTCTTTGCAGATCGCCTCAAAATACGCGAAGGCGGCAGCTACGGTTTCCACAGCCTCGACATTACGCGGCCGATGCGCTCCGCCGGCCAGTCCACTGATCCATGATTCCCTGGTTAGAAACGAATACGCCGTTTCCCGACGTGTCGCAGGCGCTGACGATCGACGCGCCGGGACTGCTCGCGGCCGGCGCCGACCTGTCGCCGCAGCGTTTGCTTGTCGCCTACCAGCACGGCATCTTCCCCTGGTTTTCCGAAGGCCAGCCGATCCTCTGGTGGAGCACCGACCCGCGCATGGTCTTGATGACAGCCGAGTTCAAGATCAGCGACAGTTTGCGCAAGAGCTTGCGCCGGGTCGAGCGCAGCATGATTGATGGCGGGCGCTGGCAGGTGCGCTTCGACAGCGCCTTCGACGCCGTCATGTGCAGTTGCGCCGGGCCGCGCCGCGACGGTCCCGGTACCTGGATTTCGACCGACATTATCGCCGGCTATACCGGCTTGCACGCGATGGGCTACGCCCACTCGTCCGAACTGTGGCTCGACGGTGAACTGGTCGGCGGCGCCTACGGCGTGTGCATCGGCCGCATGTTCTACGGCGAATCGATGTTCGCCCGCGTCACCGACGGCTCGAAGATCGCGCTGGCCTATCTGGTTGCCTTCCTGCGCAGCCATGGCGTGGCAATGATCGACTGCCAGCAGGAGACCGGCCACCTGGCGTCGCTGGGCGCGGCGCCGATTTCTCGCGCCGCCTTCCTCCGGCATGTGCGCGCGGCCATCGGCGAGCCTGGTATTGCGCAGTGGAAGCCGTGTTCGCCGCTTTAGCCGCTATAGCCGCTTTGACAACGCCCTGTGCAAAAGCCAAACCTTCGATACTTCGATAGAATGGCTTTAACAGTCCCAAACAGTTCGAACGCCGCAACCCGTCACATCGAGAGCATCCGCATGACGCAACTTAACGACCTGCCCTTCTCTACGCTGCAGTTCTACACCACGGCGCCCTACCCGTGCAGCTACCTCGATGCGCGCCAGGCCAGGTCGCAAGTGGCCACCCCTTCGCACCTGATCAACGCCGACGTCTATTCGGAACTGGTCAAGAGCGGCTTCCGGCGCAGCGGCATTTTTACTTACCGGCCCTACTGCGACGGCTGCCAGGCCTGCATCCCGGTGCGGGTGCGCACGGCCGATTTCACCCCAAGCCGTACCCAGCGCCGCGCCGCCATCCGCCATGCGGGCCTAGCGGCGATCGTCGCCAACCTCAGCTTCTCGGACGAGCATTACGCCCTTTACCTGCGCTACCAGAGCACCCGCCACGTCGGCGGCGGCATGGACCAGGACAGCCGCGACCAATACGCCCAGTTCCTGCTCCAAAGCCGGGTCAACACGCGCCTGGTCGAATTTCGCGACCCCGACGGCAGCTTGCGCATGGTGTCGATCATCGACGTGCTGTCGGACGGCCTGTCGTCGGTGTACACCTTCTTCGACCCGGACATGCACGGCGCCTCGTTCGGCACCTACAACGTGCTGTGGCAGATCGCCCAGGCCAACGAACTCGGCCTGCCGTACGTGTATCTCGGCTACTGGATCGAGCAAAGCCCGAAGATGGCGTACAAGATCAACTTCCGGCCGCTGGAAGCGCGCATCAATGGCACCTGGGGGCTGCTCGACAACAGGTAACAAGAGGTAAAATGCGGGGTCTGTACAACTGGTCCGCACAAGCGCCGCCCCCCCCATGTCCGAAAAACTGCTGTACGCCCTCACCCGTCCCCTGCTGTTCGCCCTTGATCCGGAAGCCGCCCACAATTTCGCCTTGCCGGCGCTGCGCCGCGCTGCCGCGCTCGGCCTCACGCGCGCCCTCGGCAAACCGGCGTCCAGCCCGCGCACCGTGATGGGCATCCGCTTCCCCAATCCGGTCGGGCTGGCCGCGGGGCTGGACAAGGACGGTGCTTATATCGACGGCCTCGCCGCGCTCGGCTTCGGCTCGATCGAAGTGGGCACCGTCACGCCGCGCGGCCAGGCCGGCAATCCGAAGCCCCGCATGTTCCGGCTGCCGCAAGCCAAGGCCATCATCAACCGCATGGGTTTCAACAACGGCGGTGTCGACGCCTTTGTCGCCAATGTGCAGGCATCGAAGTTCTACCAAAACAAGGAAGGCGTGCTGGGGCTGAACATCGGCAAGAACGCCGACACGCCGATCGAACGCGCTGCCGACGACTACGTCCATTGCCTGCAAAAGGTGTATCCGTACGCCAGCTACGTGACGGTCAATATCTCCTCGCCCAACACCAAGAATCTGCGCCAGTTGCAGGGCGCTTCGGAACTGGACGCCCTGCTGGCCCAGTTGAAAGACGCGCAGTCGCGCCTGGCCGACCAGCACGCTCGCTACGTGCCGATCACGCTCAAGATCGCGCCCGACATCGATGCCGAACAGATAAAAAATATCGCCGGCGCGCTGGTGCGCCACAAGATCGACGGCGTCATCGCCACCAACACGACGCTCGCGCGCGGCGCCGTCGAAGGCATGCGCCACGGTCTTGAGGCCGGCGGCCTGTCCGGCGCGCCCGTGTTCGAACTGTCGAACATCGTGATCCGTGCCTTGCGCGCGGAACTGGGCGACGCGCTGCCGATCATCGGCGTGGGCGGCATCATGAGCGGCGTTGACGCGAAAGCGAAGATCGACGCCGGCGCCGCGCTGGTGCAGCTCTACAGCGGCCTGATTTACGCCGGCCCGGCGTTGGTGCGCGAATGCGTCAACGCGCTCAAACAATAAGGAACCCCGTCATGAAAACCACCCAGCTCGGCACCAGCGGCCTGCAGGTAAGCAAAGTATGCCTTGGCACGATGACCTTCGGCGAACAGAACAGCGAGGCCGATGCGCACAGCCAGCTCGACTACGCCATGGAACGCGGCATCAACTTCATCGACACCGCCGAGATGTACCCGGTGATGCCGCGCGCCGAAACGCAAGGAGCCACCGAGCGCTTCATCGGCTCCTGGCTAAAAAAAACCGGCAAACGCGGCGCGGTGGTGCTGGCGACCAAGGTGGCCGGCCCTAATCCGGCCCTGCATTGGGTGCGCGGCGGCGCCAACAACCTCGATGCCGGCAATATCGCCGCCGCGGTGGAAACGAGCTTGCGGCGCCTGCAGACCGACCATATCGACCTGTACCAGCTGCACTGGCCAAGCCGCAACGTGCCGATCTTTGGCGCCACCGCGTTCGAACCGGAAAAAGAGCGCGCCAGCGTGGCGATCGAAGACACTCTTGCCGCGCTCGGCAAGCTGGTCGACGCCGGCAAGATCGGCCACATCGGCGTCTCCAACGAGAGCGCATGGGGCGTCAGCGAGTTCACCAAACAGGCCGAGATGAAAGGCCTGCCGCGCATCGCCACCATCCAGAACCTGTACAACCTGACGGCGCGAAGTTTCGAAACGAGCCTGCTCGACGAGACGTGTTTTCGCGAGAACGTCGGCCTGTTGGCATACAGCCCGCTGGCGTTCGGCCAGCTCAGCGGAAAATACCTCGACAATCCGGCCGCTGTCGGGCGCCTGACGATTTTTCCGCCGACCTGGAGCCCGCGCTACCTGCGTCCATCCGTGCTGGCGGCGGTCAAGCAATACGCGCAACTGGCGCGCGAGAACGGCATGACGCCGGCGCAGCTGGCACTGGCCTGGTGTTATTCGCGCTGGTTCGTCGCCTCGACCATCATCGGCGCGACCAGCCTGGTTCAGTTAAAAGAAAACATCGATGCGTTCGAGACCACGCTGCCGGCCGACGTGATCGCGGCAATCGACGCGATCCACGCGCGGGTGCCGAATCCGGGGCAGTAGAGCCGTCGTCCTCGCGCAAACCGACATCCATGCTGAGCACGCCAGATCGGTAAAGCAGGCTCAGGATTGCAGTCAGTCGGCCGTTGGCGCGTCGGTACTGAGTGCGGCATCGATCTCCGACCGCGTCAGCGCCGGCGCGAACTGGCCGATGAAGTGGTACGCATACGAGCGCAGGTAGGCGCCGCGGCGCACCGCCAGGCGGGTGACGTTCTGCGCGAACAGGTGCGATGCCTCAACCGCGCGCAGCCCCTTGTCGCGGCCATGGTCGAAGGCCATCGAGGCGACCAACCCCACGCCCAGGCCAAGCGAGACGTACTGCTTGATGACGTCCGAATCCATTGCGGTGAGCACGATGTCGGTTTTTACGCCTGCCTGCGCGAAGGCGGCGTCGATGTGGCTGCGGCCGGTGAAACCAACGTCGTAGGTAATCAGCGGGAAAGCGGCCAGGTCCTCGAGGCGGATCGGCGAGTGCGCCAGCAGCGGATGGCCGTCCGGCACCACGATCAGGTGGCTCCAGCGGTAGCACGGGAACGACACCAGGTCGGAAAACTGCGACAGGCCTTCGGTGGCGATGCCGATGTCGGCCTTGCCCGACAATACCCACTCGGCGATATGATCGGGCGCGCTTTGCTGCAGCGCGATGCGCACCTCGGGAAAGTCGGCGCGGAACGACTGCACCACCTTCGGCAGCGCATAACGGGCCTGGGTGTGGGTCGCCGCAATCGTCAGGGTACCGCTCTTCTGGCCGGAATATTCGAGGCTGGCCTGCTGCAGATTTTCCGCCTCGACCAGCAGGCGGTCGACGATCTTGAGGATGCCTTTGCCAGGGTCGGTCAGCCCGGTAAGGCGCTTGCCGTTGCGCTCGAAAATCACCACGCCGAGTTCGTCCTCGAGTTCGCGGATCTGCCGGCTCACGCCCGGCTGCGACGTGAACAGCGCGTTGGCGACCTCGGTCAGGTTAAAGTTGCGGCGCGCCGCTTCCCGAATCGAGCGCAACTGCTGGAAGTTCATATCGCCGCTCCGGCGTCGACGAACACCTGCATGCGGCGCGGCCGTACCACCAGCGTTTCGCCATCCTTCAGTTGCAGCTGGCGATAACGTTCGTTCGGTATCACCGCTTCGATCAGTTCGGCGTTGTCGGCGCGCTCGAGGTCGAGCTGGGCCAGCGGCCCGATCGCGTGGGCGCGGCGCAGCTTCACCACAATGCCGTCGAGGCCGGGCGCATAACGCTCGACGTCGAGGTCGTGCGGGCGCACGTAGGCGATGCCCTGGCTGTCCTGTACCCCGGCGTGGTCGGGCACATGAAAATTAGCGTCGCCGCTGGCCAGCACGCCTTCATGCACGCGGCCGTGGAACAGGTTGACGTTGCCGAGAAAGCCGTAGACGAACGGCGAGGCCGGATGGTTGTAGACCGCGTCGGGCGTACCGAGCTGCTCGACCCGGCCCTTGTTCATCAACACCACCTGGTCGGCCACTTCAAGCGCCTCTTCCTGGTCGTGGGTGACAAAGATGCTCGTCACGTGCAGGTCGTCGTGCAGGCGGCGCAACCAGCGCCGCAATTCCTTGCGCACCTTGGCGTCGAGGGCGCCGAACGGCTCGTCGAGCAGCAGCACGCGCGGCTCGACCGCCAGCGCGCGTGCCAGGGCAATGCGCTGGCGCTGGCCGCCCGACAGCTGCGGCGGAAAGCGGTCAGCCAGCCAGTCGAGCTGGACCAGTTCGAGCAGCTGGCGCACCTTGTCGCGGATCGCCTGCTCGGACGGGCGCTCCTTGCGCGACTTCACACGCAAACCAAAAGCGACGTTCTCGAACACCGTCATGTGTTTGAACAGCGCGTAATGCTGGAATACGAAACCGACCTGGCGCTCGCGCACGTGGCGATTCGACGCGTCTTCGGTGTCGAGCAGCACCTGGCCGGAATCGGGGTGCTCCAGGCCGGCGATGATGCGCAGCAGTGTCGTCTTGCCGCAGCCGGAAGGCCCCAGCAGCGCCGTCAGTTCGCCCGCCGGGAACTGCAGCGAAACGTTATCGAGCGCGGTAAACTGGCCGAACTGCTTGCGGATGTTTTTCACTTCGATCGTCATTCAATGCTCCAAAATGCGCGCGTCGGATTCGACGTCATGGGATTCATGCAGCCGCCACTCGATGAACGATTTGATCGCCAACGTCACCAGCGCCAGCAAGGCGAGCAGCGAGGCGATGGCGAAGGCGGCGGCGAAGTTGTATTCGTTGTAGAGGATCTCGACGTGCAGCGGCATGGTGTTGGTCTCGCCGCGGATGTGGCCGGACACCACCGACACCGCGCCGAATTCGCCCATTGCGCGGGCGTTACAAAGGATCACGCCATACAGCAGCCCCCATTTGATGTTGGGCAGCGTGACGCGCCGGAAAGTGCTCCAGCCGGAGGCGCCCAGCACCAGCGCGGCCTCTTCTTCCTCGTTGCCCTGAGCTTGCATCAGGGGGATCAATTCGCGCGCGACGAACGGGAAGGTGATGAACACGGTTGCCAGCACGATGCCCGGTACGGCAAACAGGATCTTGATGTCGTGCTCCTGCAGCCATGGCCCGATCCAGCCCTGGGCGCCGAACATCAGCACGTAGATCAAGCCCGCGATCACCGGCGACACCGAGAACGGCAGGTCGATCAGGGTCAGCAGGATACTCTTGCCGCGAAACTCGAACTTGGCGATCGACCAGGCAGCGGCAACGCCGAACACCAGGTTCAGCGGCACCGAAATGAAGGCCGCGATCAGGGTCAGCTTGATGGCCGAGACAGCGTCGGGGTCGGTGATGGCAGCCAGGTAAGCCTGGCCGCCTTTCTTGAACGCTTCGGCGAACACCGCCACCAGCGGCACGAACAGGAACAGGGTGAGGAAGGCCAGCGCGACGGTAATGAGCAGCACGCGCACCCATGACGGCTCGAACACGTTCGAGGTGGACGGCAGTTCGCCGCGCCGGGTTTTTGCCGCGACCGCGGTGACTGCCGCGACGGGAGTAGCGACGACGGCGCTCATTTCTTCCCCGCCCGGTTGCGTGTCCATGCCTGCAGCAGGTTGATCGCCAGCAGCATCAGGAACGATGCCAGCAGCAAGACCGCGGCGATTGCGGTGGCGCCGGCGTAGTCGTATTGCTCCAGTTTGGTGATGATGAACAGCGGGGTGATTTCGGAAATCATCGGCATGTTGCCGGCGATGAAAATGACGGAACCGTATTCGCCGGTGGCGCGGGCAAACGCCAGCGCGAAGCCCGTCAATAGCGCCGGCATGATGGTCGGAAACACCACGCGCGCAAAAATCTGCAGCGAGCTGGCGCCAAGGCTGGCGGCAGCTTCTTCCAGCTCGCGTTCGGCTTCTTCGAGTACCGGCTGCACCGTACGCACGACGAACGGCAAGCCGATGAAGGTGAGCGCGACGACGATGCCGACGGGCGTGAACGCAACTTTCAAACCAACAGTCTCGAGATAGCGGCCGATCCAGCCGTTCGACGAATACAGCGCCGTGAGCGTGATGCCGGCAACGGCCGTGGGCAGCGCGAACGGCAGGTCGACCAGCGCGTCGATGAAGCGCTTGCCGGGAAATTTATAGCGCACCAGCACCCAGGCAACGATGCCGCCGAAAACCACGTTGATGCAGGCGGCGATGAACGAGGCACCGAAACTGAGCTTGTAGGACGCCACCACGCGCGGCGAGCTGACGGCAAACCAGAAAGCGTCCCAGGTCATCGTGAACGTCTTGAGGAACACGGCAGACAGCGGGATCAGGACGATCAGGCAGAGGTAGAAAATGGTGAACCCGAGCGACAGGCCGAAACCGGGAATGACCCGGAACGGCGCCGCTTGCGGCTTGGGTAGTGCGGAAGCGAGTGGCATTGCGTCCCCTTATTACTTTTTCTTCTAAAGAGGACGATATTCTCACCTTTTTTTCATAAGACAAACGAAGGTATTCTTATTTGCATAGACGAACGGGTTATTAAGACCAGTTAATCAGCTACCCAGGCAGCTACCAGATCAGCTTGACGGCGACACCGGTCAGCGTGCACGCCAGCAAGCCGCGCAGGTAGCGTTCGGGCACCGAGCGCGCGGCCCAGGATCCGAGCGTGATGCCGGGCACCGAACCGATCAGCAGGCTGCCCAGCAACTGCCAGTCGATCGAACCGAGCCACCAATGGCCGAGGGCGGCGATGGCGGTGAGCGGCACCGCATACGCGATGTCGGTGCCGGCCACTTCCGCCGAACTCATGCTTGGATACAGCATCACCAGCAGGGTCGCGCCGATGGCGCCGGCGCCGATCGAGGAAACCGTCACCAGGACGCCGAGCACGGCGCCGGAGACAACCGTAGCGAGCATCAGGGCGCGGCCTTGCAGTTGGCGGCTTGGCTTGGCGTTGATCCACGCCAGTATTTTTGTCTTGAACAGCAGCGCGGTGACAGTCAGCAGCACCGAGCCGGCAATCGAATACCGGATCAGCTGGCCGAGCTTCGGGTCGAGCGCGCCATAGTATTTGAGTGCGAGCGTGGTCAGCACGGCGGCCGGCAAGGCGCCGATGCACAGGCGGCGCACGATATCCCAGCGAATCGTGCCGCGCAGGCGGTGAGTGACGGTGCCGGCACTCTTGGTGACGGCGGCGAACGCCAGGTCGGTGCCGACGGCAACCGAAGGCGGCACGCCGAACAGCAAGGTCAGCAGCGGAGTCATCAGCGAACCGCCGCCGACCCCGGTCATACCTACTAACAACCCTACAGCAAAGCCAGAAACAACATAAGTCAGTAACATTCAGCATCTTTCAAGTTGGCGGCAAGCTTAAGCCAACTGAACGATTCTCCAAACGACCGAGAACTTATTTGCTTATGCGCACGGGGCGGCACAGCCCCGCCCTGCTTGGTATTCGCTTTCTATTCATGGATTACTTGTTCGGCTGCGGCGTCATCCTCAAATACGGCCGGGCGGCAACAAAGCCCTTCGGATACTTTTGTTTGATCACGTCGGCGTCCGTTACCGTCAGGGGAATAATAACGTCGTCGCCGTCAACCCAGTTGCCGGGCGTGGCGACCGTGTAGCCGTCAGTTAGCTGCAGCGCGTCGATCACGCGCAGCACCTCGTCGAAGTTGCGGCCCGTGCTCATCGGGTAGGTGATCGTCAGCCGCACTTTTTTCTGCGGATCGATCACGAACAGCGAGCGCACCGTCGCCGTCAGCGATTGCTGCGGGTGAATCATGTCGTACAGCGTCGATACGGTTCGGTCGGCATCGGCGATGATCGGAAAACCCACCACGGCCTGCTGGGTCGCCTCGATGTCGGCGATCCAGCTTTTGTGCGAGTCGCTTGAATCGACCGACAGCGCAATCGCCTTGACGTTGCGCTTGTCGAATTCGGGCTTGAGTTTTGCGGTCAGGCCCAGCTCGGTGGTGCACACCGGTGTGAAATCGGCCGGATGGGAAAACAGCACCACCCAGGAGTTGCCTGCCCACTCGTGAAAACGGATCTTGCCAATCGAGGAATCCTGCTCGAAATCGGGGGCGGTGTCGCCCAAACGTATGGTCATCGTGGTCTCCAGTGTTAGTTTTCAGGAAAATCGACCGGTACAGTCATGCCGGCGCCGGATAATAATTGTGCACCTGATCATATAATAATTGTCATCGTCGCTGGCCGAATTTCCAGTCGCCCAGGCCGGATTGTGCAGGCCGCGGACCGAGATCACTTGAAATTCGAGAAAAACCTCTTGCGCCATGTTGCCCCCAGAACGTCAGGGTAAGGCAGCCAACGGCGAAACGGAACGAATCGTTTGGTCATTCGATATGCGGCTGGCGCATATGGCGGGCAATGAGGCTGACAACCGCGTCAATAGAAGCGGTTGAACAGCACCACGCCCCAGACTGCCAACGCGATGCCGATCGACAGCGCCACCGCCGCGCTGCCGAGGTCCTTGGCGTTCTTCGACAACGGGTGCGGTTCGAGCGAGACGCGATCGACTACGGCTTCCAGTGCCGAATTGATCAATTCGACGACGAGCACGAACACCAGCACCGCCACCAGCATCAGCTTTTCAAAAGCGGAAATTTTCATGGAGAGCGCCGTGACGGTGCCGATCACGGTCACCAGCATCTCCTGGCGGAAGGCGTGTTCGTTTCGCCAGGCCGCCTTGAAGCCGTCCATCGAATAGGAAAAGGCCGCGACAATACGCTTGAGGCCGCTTTTGCTTTTGAACTGGCTGACTGGCTGGACCATGGAGGGTTTTGACGTGGTGTGAGAAAAAAGCGGAAGTGCCCGCCATTATGCGCCGCGCCGGGCGATAGATCGACAGGCAGTGCAGAGTTTGCCTTTCCTTTTCACATTGTGGTATAAAGGTGCCATATATACTGCACTGCACCACACCCATCATGAAAACCGACGTCATCGAACCCGCCAAAACCTCGATCCAGGTGATCGAGCGCATGGTTTCCCTGCTCGACGCGCTGGCCACCTACAGCGATCCGGTAAGCCTGAAAGAATTGTCGAAAGTGTCGGGCCTGCATCCGTCGACGGCGCACCGCATCCTCAACGACATGGTCATCACCCGCTTCGTCGACCGGGTCGAACCGGGCACGTACCGGCTCGGCATGCGACTGTTGGAGTTGGGCAATGTGGTCAAGAGCCGGCTGTCGGTGCGCGAAGCAGCGCTCGACTTGATGCGCGCGCTGCACAAGAAAACCCAGCAGACCATTAACCTGTCGGTGCGCCAGGGCGACGAAATCGTCTACATTGACCGGGCGTTTTCCGAGCGCTCCGGGATGCAGGTGGTACGCGCGATCGGCGGGCGCGGCCCCCTGCACCTGACCTCCACCGGCAAGCTGTTCCTGTCGGTTGACGAACCCAAGGCGATCCGTTCCTACGCCACCCGCACCGGTTTGGCCGGACACAACAGGAATTCGATCACCGACCTGGTCAAGCTCGAGCGCGAGCTGAGCCTGGTGCGCGCGCGCGGCTATGCGCGCGACAATGAGGAGCTGGAATTGGGCGTGCGCTGCATGGCTGCCGGTATCCACGACGACACCGGCAAGCTGGTCGCCGGACTGTCGATCTCGGCGCCGGCCGACCGGCTGCAAGAAGACTGGCTGGACGACCTGGTGCAGACGGCCGACCGGATTTCGGCCACCCTCGGCTACATGCCGGTGGCCCGGGCACTCTAAGCGCGACTTTTTTCGATGCAAACTGCATAGCTGACGGTTCCGCCCAGGCGCTCGCACAGCGCACGCGGAATGTTTACCCTATCGTTTCGGTTCCCCGATCCCTTGCACATCTGAGCACTCCATATCGATCGTCGCACCAAGGTAATGGTGCCGGAGAAGGTCGGGCTTATTTCTGGCATACCACGGATGAGGAACGAATTGCCTTAGCGAGAATTCTTTAAACTCGTGCCAACCGTGAAGATACATCGAGCGTACAGATTGCTCTCGTGTAGAGATCTATATGTTCCCGGATACAATTAAATCTGTCGACGCGTCCAGACATTTAAAATAAAGCGGCAATTTAATTGGATAAAATTTGTCCTGCCGTTGAATCGATTATAGATAAATATCAATAGTTCGTTCCATGGCGCCCGACAGGCGAGAAAGCGCGCTTTCTGACCAAGCGAGTGCTATACAATTAAAAATCGACTACCCACTACCACTTACCAGGAGCGGGGGAAATGCTAAACACCAATGTTCTTGAATTTGCTTCGAGCGACTGGACCGTTCGAAACCGGCTGCTCGTCGATTCTCATCTCGATCGACTGCTCAGCCCAACGCGAGTGTCGCCGGTGACGGAAGCCATGCGCTATAGCGTGCTGGCGCCCGGCAAACGCGTACGCCCTTTGTTAACCTTGGCCGTTTCGGATTTCCTGGGATCTACGCCGGCCTACGCAATACATGTTGCATGCGCTATCGAGATGATTCATTCGGCTTCCTTGATCCTGGATGATTTGCCCTGCATGGACAACGATCGGGAAAGGCGCAATCGGCTATCGACCCACGTAAAATTCGGGGAAAGTCTGGCGATCCTTGCCGCGGTTTCTTTGCTTACGCAAAGTTATTGCATGATCGCCTCCCACGAAACGCTGTCGCAGGACCTTAGACTAAAATTGATTTACTTGCTGTGCGAAACTGTTGGACCCGATGGTCTTTCATTAGGCCAATACATCGATCTGCACACCGAATCCGATGTTGCCACCCCGGCGGCCATCACCGACATTCATCACCTCAAGACCGGCATCCTGTTTATTGCTGCCGCAAAAGCAGGCGCTCTGATCGGCAATGCATTGCCAAAGCAAGAAGAGCAGGTAATACGCTTTGCCACTAATCTCGGTTTGTCTTTCCAACTTCTCGACGACATCAAGGACTCGGACACCGTGGGTGCGAACTTGGTGACGAGGATAGGCGTCACCGGTGCCAGGCACAAAGTTCGCGAGTATTTTCAGGCCGCCAACCTTGCCATTGAAGGGGAAGAAAATGCTGCGGTCCTGCATGACTTTGCCGGGAATTTTTTCAAACAGGTTTAAGTACCCGCCAAAAAATAAATGTGCATTTTGGCTGCCATAGTCAGCGCGCTGCTGTGTTGGCCGATGCTTGCAGTGCTCGCACTGCGGCGCAACGACCGCCTTGCATCGCATCCGGCTATGTTTGCCAAAACCTCACATTTATTTCTTGACGAGTACTTGGACGCCGGTTTTGGTCCACAAGCCCGCTCTGGGGACAAGCCCGACTCTGGCTTTGCGCCTTACCGCATTCACTGCAACAAACCCTCCCTGGCACAGCCGCCAAATTTTCTGTCGGCTTGACACCTCCGATCGCCGGTCCCACGCGCTCGCGTCGGCGGAACGCACCTGCAACCCTATGTCGCGATAAATCAGCAATGCGCCGGCGACGGCCCAGGCACAGCGCCACGGAAGCTGTGACATGCCTATTCTGGCCGAGGCATAGTACTGTTCCGCGAGCTCGACCAGTTCGCAGGCGAGCGC
The DNA here is from genome assembly GCF_002760665.1 of Massilia psychrophila. GTDB lineage: Bacteria > Pseudomonadota > Gammaproteobacteria > Burkholderiales > Burkholderiaceae_D > JAFCUW01. The sequence continues at coordinate 87,361 of NZ_PDOB01000012.1, forward strand.
ATGCAGACCGGCCCGATGTTGGAGAAGATGGATCTCATCGCGCGGAATATTCCTTTCAAGCAGCCATTCTTGAGGCAGATAGCAACGTCCAACGCGCATGTCATCAACGACATCGCGCGCAATATTGGTGAGCTGAAAAGCGATGCCCAAGTCGGTTGCGCGGTGCACGGTTTCCTGGTCCTTGACGCCCATGATCTGGGCCATCATGACGCCGACGACGCCTGCCACGTGATAACAATAATGGAGCGTGTCATTCAACGTCACGAATCTGGCTTCCGTAGCGTCCAGCGCAAAGCCTTCCAGCAGTTCAAACAAATAACGCTTGGCGATGCCGTGCTTGCGCACGACGTGCCCAAGCGCGGCGAAAGCCGGTATGTCGCTCGACTGGCCTTCAACGATCCGCCCGGTTTCTTGTTGCAGCAGTTGAAGCCGCTCGACTTTCTGTACCAGGCTGAGCGTCTGCAAGCCGTGGCCCAGCGTCTGGCCGTCAATCACGTCGTCGCAATAGCGGCACCAGGCATACAGCATCGTCACGCTCTGGCGTGTTTTTCTGTCGAACAGCATGGCGGCCTTGGCAAAGCTCTTGGAGCCTTGCTTGATGGTCATTTCACTGTAAGCGGCAAGATCTTGCATCAGGAAACCCTTTGCACGAGGTGCTCATCGACGATGATGCGCGCCGTCGCTTTGGCCGAGCCGACAACGCCTGGGATACCGGCGCCGGGATGCGTGCCGGCACCGACGAAATACAGCCCCTTGATTTGCTGGTCCTTGTTGTGCGTACGGAAATATGCGCTTTGCCACAGCACAGGTTCCAGCGAAAAGGCCGAGCCCACGTGCGCATTGAGCTCTTCCCTGAAATCGTAAGGGGTGAAAATGCGCGAAGTCACCAGGTCGCGCTTGAGATCGGGAATGTAATGCTGCTCCAGATAAGCAAGGATGCGGTCGCGATAGCGCGGCCCTTCCGTGTTCCAGTCGATGTCGGCATGGCCCAGATGCGGCACCGGCGCAAGGACGTAGTACGCGCTGTGCCCGGGGGGGGCGAGCGAAGGATCGGTCACCGTGGGCGCATGCAGGTAAAGCGAAAAATCTTCCGCCAGCTCGTCACCGTGAAAAATGTCCTTGAGCAGTTCGCGGTAGCGCGGCCCAAACAAAACGGTATGGTGCTCAAGGTCGTTGCGCACGCCTTTCAATCCAAAGTAGATGACGAATAACGACATGCTGAAGCGCATCTTCTTGAGGCTGACCGCTTTGCGTTTCGCCACGCTGTCGTTGCGCATCAGCCTGTCGTAGGTGTGCACGACATCGGCATTGCTGGCGGTCAAAAGGCAGGCAATCTGTTCACCGGATTTCAGCCGCACCGCGGCAACACGCCCCTGTTCGACGACGATTTCATCGACCTCGACGTTGAGCCGGATTTCTCCGCCGAGCTCTCCGAACAGTTTCAGCATGCCCCGGATCAGCGCACCCGTGCCGCCCTCTGGAAAGAAGACCCCCCATTGCCTTTCCAGCGCATGGATCAACGCATAGATGGAGGAGGTTTCAAACGGATTGCCGCCAACCAGCAGCGAATGAAAACTGAAGGCCTGCCGCAGGTGCGGATCCTTGATGAAACGCGAAACGATGCCGTAGACGCTGCGGTAGCTTTCAAGCTTGATGAGCTGGGGCGCAACCCGGATCATGCTGCGAAAATCGGGAAACGGAACATGCCCAAGCTTGATGTACCCTTCCTGCAACACGGCTTTGGAATACGCCAGGAATTTCCCGTATCCAGCCACGTCCGAAGGCGACTTCAACCCAATCTGCCGGTCAAGTTCGTCCTGGTCGTTTACATAATTGAAGCGATAGCCGTCTTCCCAGCAAAGCCGGTAGAACGGATTGACAGGCAGCATCCTGACATAGTCTTCGAGCCGATTTCCCGACAGCGCAAACACTTCTTCCAGCGCGGTGGGATCGGTAATGACCGTGGGTCCGGCGTCGAACGTAAAACCCTGATCCTCATAGACGTAGGCCCGGCCTCCTGGCTTGTCGCGCTTTTCCAGGATAAGCGTGTCGATGCCGGCCGACTGCAGCCGGATGGCCAATGCCAGCCCGCCGAAACCGCTTCCTATCACGATGGCTTTGATGATATTTCCTTTCCTGTTTTACACATGGCTTTCACTGCGCCCAATACGGGCACAGGTGGCTTGCCGGACAAAATGCGAAGCTTATCGAACAGCGTCGGCTGCGCCGCATAGAAACGCTCGATGAGCTGGTGCGGCAGCGTGTAAAAGCGCTGCAAAAGACGATAGCGCTGCGTTGGCGCGCCGGCGAAAAACAGCATTCGGTTCAGCAATCGCATAAACCCCTGGCTGCGCCACTGACGCACCGAAAACGCCCGGACATGACGATAGACAGCGTCTGCTTCGAGCGTTTTCAACACCGCGAGTTCGTCCGCCAGGCGCACGGCGTACAGCAATGAGTATCCGGTTGTGGCATGAAACAGACCCGCCCGCATGCCGCTGCAAGCCAGCGCGCCTTGCTTGTCTTGCCAGAAACGTTCGATGTCGCCGGACAGGGCAATGGGCAGAACGCCTGTTTCTTCTCGCGCCACGCCGGCCACCTGCCAGCCTCGGCTTTCAATGTAGGCGCGAATATTGTTTCGGATGGTCGCAAGATCGAGATCGGGCGTCGTACTGTAATAGGTGTCTTCGACCAGGATGCGCTTTTCATCGAACGGCAGCGTGTACACAAACCGATAGCCGTCGCTCTGCGCCACGGTGGCATCCATGATGATGGGCAATGCCTGGCCGTGCGGCTGGCGCAGCCTGACTTCTTGACCGACGAATTTCTGGTAGGCATAGCGCATGTGCTCGGACGGAGCATGCCCGCGCCCGTCGATGACCGCATGCGCGTTGCAGAGCTCGCCATTGATGCGAACGCTGCACCGGGTGACATCGGTCACCGATGCATTGAGCACCACCGCACTGTTCAGCGCCCGCATCAGCACGTCATGAAAACGCGCCGAGTCGATGCTGAAACAGGTGGTATCGAGAATCCGGCGGTGGCCTGGAAAGCGCACTTCGTAGGCCGGCCACTGCCTGACGATCAAGGGCGCTATCCAGGCATGCTGCGCCGCAGTCAGATCCTGCCGATAAAAAGACCAAGTATGGTTGCCGCCGAGTGTGGCTTCTTTTTCCACCAGCAAGATGCGCAATGCGGGTTGCAGCACGTGGAGGCGCCATGCAATCAAGCCATTGGCCAAGCCGCCGCCGACCAAAATCATGTCATGCATAAACAAGGTGCCTTTCAATCGCATCGCATGCCTGCTGAACGCCGTTTTCCTGCCGGGTTTGCAAACCCAGTGCGACTGCCTTGTCCTGCATGTCCGCGTTTGCCAGGACGGTTTGCAATGCCTTGCGCAGCGCTCGTTTGCCGGGACGCCGCTTTTTGATGACGATCGCCACTCCCAGCAAGCTCAGCCGCATCGCGTTGTCGAGTTGATCATGCGCATGCGGCACAACAATCTGCGGCTTTCCCGACTGCAGCGCCTTGAATGAAGTGGCTGCGCCGCCCGAATGCACGATCATGGCGGCATGGGGAAATACATCCTCGAAGGCTGCGTAGTCGATACGGAAAGCACCATCCGGAAGCGGCGCCGGCAACGCCGACGAAGCGGCAAGCCCGCCCATCACCAGCAAGGCCCGCAGGCCCAACGACGCTGCCGCGTTCAGGCTGTCGCGGTAGAAGTCTCCGGCGTCGTTGCTTGCCGCCGAAGACAAGGTAAAAATTACCAACGGCTTTGAATTTTGCTCAAGAAACTGCTTTAGCTTTGCGGGAACGGGGCCGCTATCGGACAGATACAGCGCCGTCCCTGTTTGTACGACTGACGCCGGCCAGTCCGGCTGCCGGCCACCCAGCAACGGTGAGAACATGGCCAATACGCACAGCGGAGAATGCTGTCCTTCGTACATCGGATGCTGATGATGCACAATCCCGAGTTCCTGCTTCAATTCCAGAACAGGCCTGAGCCACTTTGCCGTGTGAATTTTTACAGAATGAATTACTTTTCCGTGCAATTGGGGCGAACGTCCGCACAGCCACGACAACCACGGAAACGGCAGGTAATGAGGGCGCTCATGCGTCGAAAAAAAAGACATCGGTTGCAGTACCGCAGATACCCAGGGAATCCCGATCCGGGCGGCAACCAGCGGGGCTGCGAGCGCCATCAGCGATTGGCTCACCAGCATGTCGGCGTCTTGCGTCGCCTGCGCCAGGTCAGCGTAACTTGTACGTATCGATGGTCCCAAATAGTCTCTGTAGACGAATTGCCCGCCAGTTTTGGGGTGCATGTAGCGGGCGTGAAAGGCCGGCGTGTTGTCGGGATCGGGGCGCATATGGCGAAACCCCAAGCCTGCTTTCAAGATAATGGGTTGATGAATCGCACTACTGGCCACGGTCACGCGATGGCCTCTTTGTTTCAATTCCAGGCCCAACGCGAGGAAGGGATGCAGATCGCCCAGGGAACCCGCGGTGGCAAAGACGATATGCCGCTGTTTTATGCCTAGGAGCATTATCGTTTCCTTGCCGCAGGCAAGCGCCACCACGGCATCCCCGGTTGCACATGATGCTCATGGTGATAACCGAAGTGAAAACAGGTCAGCAATGAAAGGAGATAACCGAACTCGTTGCTGCGCGCATTGTGGCGATCGGGAAAATGGGCTTGGCACGGGGCGGGCAAATGCCGGTGCGGTAAAAACGTTCCGAAATAAAACAATTGAAAAGAAGACAGAATGCCGGGCAAGGCGAAAAACAGCACGATGTTTTCTACCTTCGCGCCAAGCAGCATATAGAGGCTTACCCGCAACAACATGATGACTATTTCCCGCAGTCCAACATAGGTTTTCAGGAAGCGGCCGTACCAAGCCAGCGCCTGGCTTGGGGTGTTGGGTGCAAAGTCGGGGTCATTGACGGACCCGGGATTACGATGATGCAAATGATGCTGGGGCAGCAAACGCTGAAAAGAAAATCCGGCGTACAGCCACACCGCCAGCGCGCCGATCTTTTCACCCGCCTTGGGGTTGGCTGGCCACAAGGAACCGTGCATGGCATCGTGTGCAATGATGTACATCCCTGCTGAAAGCCAGGTTAAACACGCAATCAATAGCATCGACAGCAGCGGATGCTTCAGGTCAATAAAAAATACGCCGAACACATGCAGGCAAACCCATGCGGCCACGATCAACGCAGCCAAAGACAGGCCGATCCAGCTCTGCTTGACCGCGCTCATGTTTTTTGGAGCTTGCTACGCAATTGCCTGCGTATGGCTTCCACCGGAGGCGTGTACAAAAAGCCGAACGACACGCCGCCATGGCGTGTTTTGACCGCGTGATGCAAATAGTGGGCTTTTGTCAGCCGTTGGATATACCGGTTTGTGGGCCGCCATTTGACGCGCACTCTCCGGTGTATCAGCACGTCGTGAAGAATGCCGTACAGTAAGCCATAAAGGCTGATGCCGAGAGCGATCCACCACAGCGGAGCGTGCATGCCGCCGAGCGCAAACAACAAGATCGTGAATAAAATGAATACGACGGCATACCAGTCGTTTGTCTGCCATGCCGCCGATTCATGGGGTGTGTGATGCGACCGATGCCAGCCCCAGCCGATGCCATGCATGACATATTTGTGGAAAAGCGTAACGGCAAATTCCATGATCAACAGTGTCGCAACAAGAATAAGAAGATGGAAAAGATTCATGTCTGGAAATAATAATTTCAGTCAATGAAAAAAACGACTCGGATTGAATCGCGCTGATCAAATGCAAACTTGAAATAATATTGACACGACAGTTTTAAAGCAGGATTGATTATCCTATCTTACTATCATAGGCTACAACTAAATGCCGAGTAAAACCGATCAAGCCGAAACTGATCAAATTAGGTCAAGTTATTAAGTAGTTACCGGAAATTTATTGTGAATTCAGCACCGTGATCACGTCGTCGCGCCCAGGACATTGACCCGTTGCCGGTGCACTCCGGTTTCGGCGCAACGGGTTTGGCCGATCGGGGTCCATCCGTACTGCAGCGGCGGGATGGCACTGAATCCGGTCTTGTCGAAATACAGCAGGTCGCATTGCCATGGCCTGGCATGGCCGCCGGGATCGATGACGACATCGGCAAGCTGACCGCCGGCCGGATTTTAGCAACCCTCGGCTAGGCGCCGGTGGTTCAGGTAATTGGGGAAATTTAGGAAAAACGCAAGGCGTTTCGGGGCCGGGAGCCCAAAAACGCCCGGGTCAGCCGACGCCGGGCGGCTTGAGCGCTTCGAGCCAGCGGCGCATGCGGCCGGCGTCGGCGGTGCGCGACTGCTTGCCCTTTGAATCGAGGAACACCATGATCACCGCGCGGCCCTGGATCATGGCTTGCATGACGAGGCAGCGCCCGGCTTCGTTGATGAATCCGGTTTTTTGCAGGCCGATTTGCCAATCCGGGCTGGCCACCAGGTAGTTTGTGTTCGAGTAACGCATGACGCGCCCGCCGGCGTCGACCTGATAATTCGGATCGGTCGAATACTCCCGCAGCAGCGGTTCCTGGTGGGCCACCATGGCCAGCTTGGCCAGGTCGCGCGCGCTCGCCACATTGCGGCGAGACAAGCCGCTTGAATCGACAAAATGGGTGTCCAGCATGCCCAGCGCGAGCGCCTTGGCATTCATCGCCGCTACAAAGGCAGCGATACCGCCCGGATAATTGCGGCCCAGCGCGGAGGCGGCGCGATTCTCGGAACTCATCAGGGCGATGTGCAGCAAATCGCCCCGGCTCATGCGGGCGCCCACGCGCAGGCGCGACGACGTGTGTTTTTCATAGTCGACGTCGGCCTCCGTTACCGCCAGCACTTCATGCATGTCCTGCTGCGCCAGCACGACCACCAGGCCGGTCATCAGCTTGGTGATCGAGGCGATCGGCAAGGCGACGTTGGCGTTTTTTTCGAACAGGATTTCGGAACTGGACTGGTCGAGCACCAGCGCGACGCTGGAAGCGAGCGCCAGCGGGTCGCGCGTCAGGTTCAGTCCGGCGACATCGCCGGCGCTGCGCGCTGCCACCAGCGCGTGGGCGTTGCGTACATTGCGATACGTTACAACGCGCTTGCCGCGCACCACTCCGACTTGCCGTACCACGCGCGGATGATGGACCTTGGCGACGTGCGCTTGCAAACGGCGCTTGACGCCAGCTTTCTTGACTATGTGCTTTTTCACTTTCGCCGCCTGCGCACCGCCTTCCACTTTGGCTGCGGAAGCCGGCGTCAGGATGAACAGCAGGGAAATAAGGGCACCCAGCGCAAGCTTAACCATCTGTAAATCCTTTTGAAGCGAACTAAAAACGTGTGTTGCAGTGTAGCAAATCACTCAGCAATCGCAAGCGAATTTAACATTCAGGACCGTAGTTATGCGTTGGCGCAACGGCTGTGTCGCCACGGTGGCACTCTTACAATAGTTTGCAAATTTTACGGCAAACCATCGTTATGCACCTGTGCAACGGCCGCATCTACATCGTGACGTCCTCGTCAATAGTGTACGGCTTATTCGGCGAACCGTACGAAGTCGGTCAAAGGTGCGCGCTCCGTCACCAACGAATTTTCGATTTTTTCCAGGTCGGCAAACCCGAGCGCCATGCCACACACTACGGTCTCGTTTTCAGGCAAGCCCAGCTCTTCGGCGATGATCCGGTGAAATTGGGTAAACGCTGCCTGCGGGCAAGTATCGAGGCCGCGCCCGCGTGCCGCCACCATAATATTTTGCAAGAACATGCCGTAGTCGAGCCAGGAACCCTGCTCCAGCACGCGGTCGATGGTGAAGATCAGGCCGACAGGCGCGTCGAAAAACTGGTAATTGCGGCCGTGTTGAGACGCCATGCCAGCCTTATCCTCGCGCGTCAGGCCAAGCAGCGCGTACAGATCCCAGCCGACCTTGCGACGGCGCTCGATGAAGGGCGACTTCCACTGGCGCGGATAATAAGCGTATTCCTCGGTGTGGGCGCCGACTGCTTCCTTGTCCTGATACACCGCCATGATTGCATCCGACAGGCGCTGCTTTGCGCTGCCGGTCAGCACCGTCACCTTCCATGGTTGGGTGTTGGTGCCGGACGGCGCGCGGGCGCTCACCTCGAGGATCGCCTCGATGTCCTCGCGTGCGACCGGGGTCGGCAGGAAGGCGCGGATCGAGCGGCGCGATACGATGGCCGCGTCGACGATTTGCTGTTGCGGGTTCGACATCATCAGGTCTCCAGTTTTTTCAACTATTTCTTTACAACGAATATTACGCCGATCACCGCGACCGCCATGCCGAGCATGCCGACCAGGTTGAACACCTCGCCAAACATGATCCACGCCATCACCGCCGTGGTCGGCGGAGTCAGGTACAACAGGCTGGTGACCTGGGTGGCGTCGCTGCGCCGCAGCAACTTGAACAGCAGGAAAATCGCGCCGATCGACAAGGCCATCACCGACCACAGCAAGGCGCCGACAAAACGCGGCGTCCACGCCACGCTGGTCAAGGGCAAGCTGAAGCTTTCAAACAGCACGGCCGGCGGCAGCAGCACCAGCACGGTAACGGCGAACTGGACGATAGTGCCGGTGCGCAAGTCAAAGCGCGGGCAAAACCGCTTCTGGTACATGGTGCCGGCAGTAATCGAAAACAAAGCCATCAGGCAAAACCCGATCGACAGCGCCGACAGGCCCACCAGCGTGACTTTCGCGGCGACCACCAGCGTCACGCCGGCCAGGCCGAACAACAATCCCAGCCATTGGCGCGGCCTGACCTTCTCGCCGATCAGTGGCGCGAATGCGGCGGTCAGGATCGGCTGCATGCCGACGATCAGGGCCGCCAAGCCGGCCGGCATGCCCAGCTTGATCGCGCACCAGACGCCGGAGAGGTAGCCGGCCTGCATCAGCAAGCCGGCGACAGCGATGTGGCCGATCGCGCTGCCCCGCGGCCACGGGGCTTTCCAGATCAACACGCAGGGAACCAGCAACAGCAGCACGCCGCAGCAGCGCAGGATCAGGAACGTCAGCGGCGGCGCGAACGGCAGGCCGAACTTGGCGACGATGAAGCCGGTACTCCAGAGCAACACGAAAAAAATCGGAATCGGCGACAGCCAGGGCGCGCTTGCTTGCGCTGCGGCGTCAGGTAAATTATTTGACATGGATCTAGAGCGCGTTGATAAGGAAAACACAGCCGATGCGCCGAACCGGCAGGCAGGAAGCGCAAGTAGAAATTTTAATTTGGCAAGTCTACCATGGGCATCTCAAAAGGTTTCCACGCTTTAATTGCCTAAGAACACGGAATTTCATGCACTGTACATAGTTGATTTTTATGTAATCAGGCTTGATTTAATTTTAATTTGTGCGCCGCACCAAAAACACTTGACGCACGTTTAAATTTACGTAGAATAGACTTTGTTGCGCTGCACAATACGACGTCAGCGATAAGATTTCTAGGATTCACCTGCTTCACCGGTACACAGCAACATCGTTATCAACGCTTAATAAACGCTTATTCAACTACTATTGGAGAATTACATGTTTGCAATCCCTGAGCAGTTTTCGAATGCCACCAAAGCCAGCTTCGAATCGCAATTCGCCGTCTTCTCGTCGCTGACCGCCAAAGCCTTCGAAGGCATCGAAAAGCTCGTCGAACTGAACATCACCGCCGCCAAGGCGTCGCTCGAAGAGTCGTCGGTTGCAACGCGTCAACTGCTGGCAGCCAAGGACCCACAAGAATTTTTCTCGCTGACGGCCGCGCAAATTCAGCCGACCGCTGAAAAAGCGATGTCGTACAGCAAGCAAGTCGCTGCCATCGCCGCCGGCACCCAGGCCGAGTTCACTAAGGCCGCCGAAACCCAGATCGCCGAAACCAATCGCAAAGTCATCAGCCTGGTCGACGAAGTGAGCAAGAATGCGCCAGCCGGCACGGAAAATGTCGTTGCAGCGTTCAAATCGTCGATCGGCAACGCCAACGCTGGCTACGAGCAATTGACCAAGACCACCAAGCAAGCAGTGGAAGCGATCGAAACCAACATGAGCGCCGCCGTCAATCAGTTCACCACCGCTGCCCAGAAGGTCGCCACCAAAGCCTAATTGGCAAGTAAGCGATACCTCATCCGGTTCGCCGGAAAAAAAATGCCTCGATTCGTCGAGGCATTTTTTTTGCACCAACTGACCTCGGCTTATTCGCCGAGGTAAGCGGCCTGGACGCGTGGGTCATGCAGCATGTCGCTGGCGTTGCCGGTCATGATGATGGCGCCCGAATCCATCACATAGCCGCGGTGCGCCGCTTCCAGCGCGAGCTTGGCGTTCTGCTCGACCAGCAAGATAGTGATGCCCTGCTTCGAAACGTCGCGAATGACTTCAAAAATCTTCTCGACCATGATCGGCGACAGCCCCATCGACGGCTCGTCGAGCAGCAGCAGGTTCGGGTGACTCATCAAAGCGCGCGCCATGGCCAGCATCTGCTGCTCGCCGCCCGACAGGGTGCCGGCCATGGCCGCCGCCCGTTCCTTCAGGCGCGGGAACACGCTGAACCATTTTTCGATATCGGCGTCAATGCCGGCCTTGTCGTTGCGCGTGTATGCGCCCATCAACAGGTTTTCGTGGATCGTCATGCGGGTGAACACGCCCCGCCCTTCCGGTACCATCGCCAGTTTTTTCTCGACCATCTGGAACGAGTGTACCCCGGTCAACGGCGTGCCCATGTAGCTGATGACGCCCTCGACGCTACACGCCGGCAAGGTGCCGGTGATGGCCTTGAGCGTGGTGGTCTTGCCGGCGCCATTGGCGCCGATCAGGGTCACCAGTTCGCCCTTGCCTACTTCAAGGTCGATGCCCTTGACCGCCTTGATGCCGCCGTACGCGACCTTCAGCCCTGAAACTTTAAGGATGGTGTCGCTCATTTATGCCCGCCTCCCAGATAGGCTTCAATCACAGCCGGATTTTTTTGAATGTCGGCCGGGATGCCCTCGGCAATCGGTTTGCCGTACTCGAGCACGGTGATGCGGTCGCACAGGCCCATCATCAGCTTGACGTCGTGCTCGATCAACAGCACCGTCTTGCCGTCGGCCTTGATTTTGACCAGCAGCTCGCGCAGCGCCAGTTTTTCGGTGGCGTTCATGCCGGCCGCCGGTTCGTCCAGCGCCAGCAGTTGCGGGTCGGTGGCCAGCGCGCGGGCGATCTCGAGGCGGCGCTGGTCGCCATACGACAGGAATTTCGAGGTGCGGCTGGCGTACTTGCCGATGCCGACAAAGTCGAGCAGCTCTTGCGCGCGGGCGCGGATCGACGCTTCTTCCAGCCGCGCCGCCTTGTGGCGGAACACCGCGCCGAAGACGCCCTGGTGCGAGCGCACGTGGCGCCCGACCATGACGTTTTCCAGCGCCGTCATCTCGCCGAACAGGCGGATGTTCTGGAACGTGCGGGCGATGCCGGCCTTGGCCACTTCATGCGGCGCCGACGGCGAGTAGGGCTTGCCAGCCAGTTCAAACGTGCCGGAATCGGGTTGGTACAAACCGGTGATGACGTTGAAAAACGTCGTCTTGCCGGCGCCGTTCGGCCCGATCAGGCCGTAGATCTGGCCCTTGGTGATCTTGATGCCGACGTCGGTCAGCGCTTGCAGCCCGCCGAAGCGCTTGTTGACGCCGGCAATGTTGAGAATAATCTGTTCGCTCATGGTTGCTTGTCCTCGCTCAGCCGTCAGGCCGGGAACGTTTCGCCTTTGTTGGCATGGGCCGCTTCGGGACGGTCTTCGTGTTTCGGCGACGGCCACAGGCCGGCCGGACGGTTCAGCATGATCAGCACCAGCGCCAGGCCGTACAACAATTGGCGCAGCACTTCCGATTCGATCACGACCTTGCCGAAAATCGCCATCTGGGCCGGTTCGACAACGTGACGCAGCACTTCCGGCAACGCCGCCAGCAGCACGCCGCCCATGATCACGCCCGGGATGTGGCCGATGCCACCCAGGACCACCATCGCCAGCACGGCGATCGATTCGGTCAGCGAGAACGATTCGGGTGAAACGAAGCCTTGGAACGAGGCGAACATTGCGCCGGCCACGCCGCCGAACGAGGCGCCCATCGAGAACGCCAGCAGCTTGACGTTGCGGGTGTTGATGCCCATCGCCTTGGCGGCGATTTCATCTTCGCGGATCGCCACCCAGGCACGGCCCAGGCGCGAGTGCTGCAAGCGCGAAGTGACGAACACGATAGCAATGCACAGGAACAGGAACAGGAAATAATAGGCGTTCACCGACGGCATCGAAAAATCGCCCAGCACCACGTTGGCGCGCGAGCCGGGCTCGCCCGCCAGGTTGACGCTGAAAATGCGGATCGGGTCGATACCGTTGATGCCTTGCGGACCGTTGGTGAAGTTGATCGGGTCGTTCAGGTTGTTCATGAAAATGCGGATGATCTCGCCGAAGCCAAGGGTGACGATAGCCAGGTAGTCGCCGCGCAGTTTCAGGGTCGGGGCGCCGAGCAGCGCACCGAACAGGCCGGCCACCAGTGCTGCGATCGGGATGATCAGCCAGACCGACAGGTGGATGCCGTTCTGCGCGATGTCGGGCCCCATGATGGCGACCAGCGCGTTGCCGATTGCAGGGCTGTAATTGACGATCGACTCGAGCAGTGCGGCAAATTGCGGCGAAGCGAACAGGCCGGTGATGTAGGCGCCGACCGCGAAGAAGGCGATGTAGCCAAGGTCGAGCAGGCCGGCGAAGCCGACCACGATGTTCAGGCCGAGCGCGAGCATGATGTAGAGCAGCGCGATGTCGATGATGCGCACCCACGAGTTGCCGAACTGGGCGGCGACAAACGGAAACACCAGCAGGCCCACCAGCAGGACCGCCATACTGGCGTAGGCCTTGCGCGGCTGGTTCTGGACGTCGAAATTAAGGATAGCCATGAAATTGTCTTTCCGGGTCAGGCGCGGTCAGCGACGCGCTCGCCCATGATGCCGGAAGGCCGGATCGTGAGCACGATGATGAGAACGACGAAGGCGAAGATGTCCTGATAGTGGCTGCCGAGGAAGCCGCCGGTCAGGTCGCCGATATAGCCGGCGCCCAGGCTTTCGATGATACCGAGCAAAATGCCCCCGATCATCGCGCCGTAGATGTTGCCGATACCGCCCAGCACCGCGGCGCAAAACGCCTTCAGGCCCGGCAGCGTGCCCATCGCAAACGCGATCGAGGAATAGTTGGCGCCCCACATCACGCCGGCGACGGCGGCAAGCGCGGCGCCGATGGCGAAGGTGGCGACGATCACCATGTTGGAGTCGACCCCCATCAGGCCGGCAACCCGCGGGTTCTCGGCGGTGGCGCGCATGGCCCGGCCCATCTTGGTTTTCTCGACCAGATATACCAAAGCGACCATCGCCAGCGCGGCCAGCGCCAGCAGCAACAGCTGGGTTTGCGAAATCAGCGCGCCACCGATCATGATCGGCTTGGTGGAGAGCAGCTGCGGGAACGGCAGCGGGCTGCGGCCCCAGATCATCATGGCAAAGGTCTGCAGCAGGATCGAGACGCCGATGGCGGTAATCAGGGGCGCCAGCCGCGGCGCATTGCGCAGCCGGCGGTAGGCAACCCGCTCGATGATGATGTTGACCAGCATGCAAGCCGGCACGGCGCCGGCGATGGCAATGAACAGGTCGACATAGCCAGGCAGGCCGGGGACGAAGACTTCAAGCAGATTCAGGATGGTCAGGCCGACCATCGCGCCGATCATCAAGACGTCGCCGTGGGCGAAGTTGATCAGGTTCAGTACCCCGTACACCATCGTATAGCCCAACGCGATCAGTGCATACATACTACCCAGCACCAGCCCGTTGATGATTTGTTGGATAAAAGTATCCATAGTGTGATTTTCTCTTTCTTTTCGTTCCAACAAAAACGGCACGCCGGGATGTCCCCCGAAGTGCCGCTCCTGGCCTGACGCTGTAGTTGACGAACTCCTGCATTGCCGGCCAAGCGCAATCGAAGGTGTTACATGGTTTTAATGCCACCGCGCATGTTTCGCGCAATCCGAGCGTCGCAATGATAGCGAGGTTTGGGCAAAACTAATATCGGAAAATAACAAGTGTTCCGAATTTAATTTTCCAAGCGCCCAGATAGAGCGCTAGCCCTGCCCCTTGTCGAGTCCCTTAGGCAGTGGGAACGTCACGTGCTCTTCGACCCCTTCAAGCGCGCGCACGCTGCGCGCGCCGAGCTCCTTGAGGCGGCCGATCACCGCCTGCACCAGCACTTCAGGCGCCGAAGCACCGGCGGTGACGCCGATGCGCAACTTACCGACGAGCCATTGCGGGTCGATCTCGGTCGCATTGTCGATCATGTAGGCCGGGGTGCCCATCTTTTCAGCCACTTCGCGCAGGCGGTTCGAGTTCGAACTGTTCGGGCTGCCGACGACGATCACCAGATCCACTTGCGGCGCCATGAACTTGACCGCCTCCTGGCGGTTGGTGGTGGCGTAGCAGATGTCGCCCTTCTTCGGCTCGATGATGTTCGGGAATTTTTCCTTCAGCGCCGCGATCACGGCGGCGGTGTCGTCCACCGACAGCGTGGTCTGCGACACGTAGGCAAGCTGGTCGGGATTGGCAACCTGCAGCCTGGCAACGTCGGCCACCGTTTCGACCAGGTGCATGCCGGCCTCGGCCTGGCCCATGGTGCCCTCGACTTCGGGATGGCCATCATGGCCGATCATCACCACCTCGCAGCCCAGCTTGCGCATTTTTGCCACTTCGATATGGACCTTCGTTACCAAAGGACAGGTGGCGTCGAAGATCGTCAGCCCGCGCGCGGCGGCTTCGGCGCGCACCGCCTGCGACACGCCGTGGGCGGAAAACACCAGGGTGTTCCCGGACGGGACGTCGTCGAGATCCTCGATGAAGATCGCCCCCTTGTCGCGCAGGTCGGCAACGACATAGGCGTTGTGGACGATTTCGTGGCGCACGTAGATCGGCGCGCCGAACTGCTCCAAGGCGCGCTCGACGATTTCAATGGCGCGGTCGACGCCGGCGCAAAAACCGCGCGGCTGGGCTAAGAGAACTTCACTGTCCATTGACTTTCCTGTTTTGCTATCCTGTTTTACAGCACTGAAATCAGTTTCACTTCAAACAGCAGGGCCTTGCCGGCCAGTGGATGGTTGAAGTCGAAAATGGCCGAATTCTCGCCCAGCTCGCGCAGCACGCCGGCGAAGCGCCCGCCGCCCGGTGCGGCGAAGTCGACCAGGTCGCCGATCTTGTAGTCGGCCCCGGGCGCGGAGTTTTCATCGAGCGTGGCGCGCGAGACCGACTGGACCATGTCGGGATTGCGCTCGCCGAAGCCTTCGCCCGGCGCCAGCGTAAACGTCTGGTGGCTGCCCTCCAGCATGCCGAGCAGGCACTGCTCGAGGAACGGCGCGAGCTGCCCCTGCCCCAGCATCAAGGTAGCGGGATTCCCGGCAAAGGTAGTGACGATATCAGTACCGTCCTGTGTCGCGAGCCGATAATGCAAGGTGAGGTAGGCCGAGTCGACGACAACGGCGGGGGACGCTTGGGTCATGGTAGTGGTTCTGGCTTGCAAAGCGATATTGTAAGCCACCAATGGGGAAACCGGGCCAAAGGGCGGGAATATGCCGGCAAGGTAAACACAAGAAAGGGTACTGGACATGGGCATCAATGACTGGCCGCGGCACGAACGTCCGCGCGAACGCCTCATCGCCGAAGGACCGCGCGCGCTGTCGAACGCGGAATTGCTGGCGGTGTTCCTGCGCGTGGGCGTCAAGGGCAGCAGCGCGGTGCAGTTGGGCGAGCAACTGCTGGCCCGGTTCGGCGGCTCGATCAGCACGATGTTCGGCGCCAGCCTGGCCGAGTTTTCCACGCTTAACGGGCTCGGACCGGCCAAGTTTGCCCAGCTGCAGGCGGTGATGGAGTTGGCCCAGCGCGCCGTGCGCGAGCAAATCCCGTCCGGGCAAACGCTCGGCTCGCCCGAGGCGGTCAAGCTGTATTTACGCATGACGTTCAGCCGCCGCGCCCACGAATCGTTCGTGGTGTTGTTCCTCGACGTCAAAAACCGCCTGATCATGTGCGAGGAAATGTTTCGCGGCACCCTTACCCACACCAGCGTCTATCCGCGCGAGGTGGTCAAGGCAGCGTTGAAACACAACGCGGCCGGCTTACTGCTGGCCCACAATCATCCGTCCGGCTCGCCCGAGCCGAGCGAATCCGACCTCGTGCTGACCCGTTCGCTGGTGCAGGCGCTGGCGCTGGTCGACGTGCGCATCCTCGACCATTTTGTCGTCGCCGGCCCGCACGTGCATTCTTTCGCCGAACACGGCCAAATGTAGCACTCGCCAATTGTTAAATTTTCGATCAATTGCGCGACACAATTGTTTTTCACAAGTCATTGATTCCGTGGCGGTTTTCACGCTATACTCTCGTTTTTCCCGATTGCGGAAGTTTACTAAGGAGTGCGCTATGGCACGTGTTTGCCAAGTAACTGGCAAGGGTCCGATGGTTGGTAACAACGTCTCCCACGCTAATAACAAAACGAAGCGTCGTTTTCTGCCTAACCTGCAGAACCGTCGTATTTTCGTAGAATCGGAAAATCGCTGGGTCTCCCTGCGCTTGTCCTGCGCCGGTATGCGCGTCATCGACAAAGTCGGCATCGATGCCGTTTTGACCGACATGCGCGCCCGTGGCGTAAAAGTTTAATTAGGGAGCTATCATGGCAAAAACTGGCCGCGACAAAATCAAGCTGGAATCGACTGCAGGCACGGGTCACTTCTACACCACTGACAAGAACAAGCGCACGATGCCTGCAAAAATGGAGATCATGAAGTTCGATCCCAAGGCACGCAAGCACGTCATGTACAAAGAAACGAAGATCAAGTAATTCGCGATCACCGAATTTGTACCAAAAGAGCCGCCCACTTCATCGTGCGCGGCTCTTTTGCTGTTTGCTTGCCGTTTTAGCGGGCCGGCACCAGCTTGATGGTGGTCTCGGTGGCCGCTTCGATCAGCTTGCGCGAGTACAGCAGCGGAAAATACTCGCCCTTGCCCCATGCCTGGGCCAGGTCGCGGTAGTGCGGGCTGTCCGGGTCGCCCGACTGGCCCGGCGTGTTCATCGCCCGCGAATTGTCCCAGTTGCCGACGTCGACCACCAGCCGGAACGACGGCCCGTTGACCTTGAGGAAATCATTCGCCCGGTAGCTCGACTGGTTGACCGTGTTGGCGCTGCCCTGTGCGGGGTACGGCCCGGCATTGAGTTTGGCGCGCAGCGAACCGTCGCCCATGGTGCTCATCGGATGGCCGTAATAGCTGTAGTGTAGCTGGCCCCAGCGCCAGGCCTTCGGGTCCGGCCCGGCTGCTTTTTCCAGTTCGGCGTAGGCGGCCCCAAGGCTGGTGAGCAGCAGGTCGTCGCGCTTTGCCCTGGCGTTGCGTTTGAAACGCGCTTGCGGGCGCTCGAGCGCGTGCATCATCGCCGTTACATCGGCGCTCGTCACCGCCTTTGCAGCGGTCGGTTCGAGCACCGCGCGCACGTACGCCCGGTTCAGGTGGCGCGACCACCACACTTCGAACAGCGCGGCCTGGGCGGACTGCGCCGTTTCAACCGCGTCCCAGCCGCGCAGCAGGTCGAGCGCGGCGCGGGTCTGCGGGTCAGACGAGGTCAGCGGTTTCAGCAACGCCATCATGCGCCGCGCCGGGATCGACAGCAAGTCGTTCTGCAGCCGCATCGAATCCTCGATCGAGACTTTTTCCTTACTATTTAACACTTCACCGATGCGGGCGCGGCGCGCGTTATTCGGCCACTCGAAGCCGAGCTTGTATTTGGCGTACGGATAGCCGGCCGGCAAATTCATTTCGTTGGCGGAGGCGAACCAGCCCTGTTTCGGATTCAGGCTCGACGGCAGCTTGTCGCCGGTCAGGAATCCGGCCCACTCGTAGCGGCCGTCGCCGGGCACCGGCAACAGGCCATCCCAGTTGGGGCGGATTGGCGCGAGGCCGCCGGTGACCCAGCCGATGTTGCCGCTGGTATCGGCGTAGACCTGGTTTTCGGTCGGCGCCCCCCAGTTCAGCATGGCTTGCTTGAACTGTGTAAAGTTTTTCGCCTGCATGTAATCGATGCTGCCAAAGTACGGCGCCATACCTGCTTCCAGCCAGCCCGAGCGCACCGCAAAAGCCCGGTGTTTTGCCGCTTCGGTGAAAATCACCGGACCGTGGCGCGAGAACACCATATCAACGCTGGCCGGCGCCCCGCCCTTGACCAGGATGGATTCCTTCACCACCCTGAAGTTTTCCCACTGGCCGCGGTAGCGGTACTGCAGGTGATCGAGCGGATTCAGTTCGTACACATACAAGTCTTCCTGGTCGATGCTGAAAATGGTCAGGCCGAAAGCAATCGTGCCATTGTGGCCGATCGAGATGCCCGGCAGGGCCGGCTCGCCGGCGCCGATCACGTTCATGTCCGGCGCGTTCAGGTGGGCGATGTAGCGCAGCGAAGGCATTGAATAGGCACGGTGCGGATCGTTGGCCATGATCGGCCGCCGGTCGCCGATTTCGACGGCGCCACGACCCAGTTGTTACTTCCTTCCATAATGTTGCTTTCTTCCATGCGCTGCGCGTCAAGGTCGGCGCCTGCCAGGCGGCGCGGCGCATCAAGCGCGGCGATCTTGTGCTCGGCGCCGAACAACACGTTGTTGGTGGCCAGTTTGAAGACGTCGAGCAGGCCGGCAGGCAGGCACGGGTCGAGGCCGGCCGGCAGCGCCGTTTTCCAGGCCGGCTGCAAACTGGCGCGCACCTGGTCGGCGGCCAGCGTGGCGTTGCAGGCCACCGCCGCGCGCGCCACCTCGAGCGTCAGGTTGCGCGTCAAGCCGTGACTGCGGATACGCACCACGTCCTCCGCTTTCCACTTCGCCGGGACGTAACCGGCCTGGCGAAATTCGAACGGCAGCGCGGCCGGCGTCTTGAGGACGACATCGACATACGCATTGATGCCGGCAACAAAACGTTCGCTGATGCGCTGGGCGCCCTTGCCATACGACTGCCACTCCTTTTGCATGTCGCCGCGGTACAGGAACAGCCGGGTCGCCTTGTCCTGTTCAACGTAGGCCGGCCCAAACACTGAAGCGAGCTCGCCCAGGCCGCGGCGGCGCCACAGATCGATCTGGAACAGGCGGTCGCGCGCGGCGTTGAAGCCCTGGGCGAAGAAGGCGTCGTCCTGGCTTTGCGCATAGATGTGCGGCACGCCCCAGCGGTCGACCAATATCTCGGCGCCCTGCGCAAGTCCCGCAACCTGGATGGTCTGGCTGGTAGCCGTGGCGCCAGCAGCAGCGGCCGTGGCGGCGCTGGCAGCACTGGCGGCGATAGCGACCAGCAGGGGCGGCAACAAGTGGCGCAAACTGTTCATTGGTGGTCTCGCTCAATTGGAAAGATGCAAAGTATAGGTGGTTTCGAATGTTTTGTTGGCAACACCATTCCGGGATTTTCGCGCTTGATCCCGGCTTTCCTGCATTTCGTCGCATTGTCGGCGCGTTTCCAGGACCGCGCAGTTAACATGGCAAGACTACAACCTAGACCGATGGGGAATATAACAATATGAATACCCTCAAGGAATCGCCTGAAACCACCGAGCTTGCGCCAGTGCCCGCGCACCAGCGCATCGAAGCGCTGGACGTGGTGCGCGGCTTCGCGCTGATCGGCATCTGCCTGATGAACATCGAGTTCTTCAACCGCCCTCCCGCCACCCTTGGCCAGGGCATGCCGGCCGGACTCACGGGCATCGACTGGCTGGCCTCGTACTTCGTCGCCTACTTTGTGGCCGGCAAGTTCTGGACCATCTTCTCGTTACTGTTCGGCATGGGCTTTGCCGTCATGCTGGAGCGCGCCGAAAGCGCCGGGCGCGGCTTCCTCAAGCCCTACATGCGGCGCATTGCCGCGCTGGCCGTGTTCGGCGCCTTGCACCACATCTTCCTGTTTGCCGGCGACATCCTGTTCAGCTATGCGGTGGCGGCGGCGTTCCTGCTGGTGGTCCTGTACGGCACCTGGAAATGGCTGCTGGCGGGACTGGTGGTGACGATCGGCGTGGCATTCGTACCCGGTTTCGGCCCTGCCGCCGGCGGCACTGCCGCAGCTCTCGTGTTTTCAGGCTTGATCGCCATCTATATGCGTAATGAAAAGCGGCCGCTGACGCTGTCGGTCATGTCGCTGATTCTGCTGGTACTCGGGGCCATCGGGGCGATTGTCGCCACTGTCATGTGGACCTTAAACGTCGGTCCGGCGGAACCGCGCGGCCCGATAACGGCAGTGAGCGCCCTGCTCCTGTTGCTCTCCTTTCTGGCCAACAAGTACCGTAATCCGATCGAAGCGCGTTCGTGGCGCGCCGGCGCCACCATGTATCTGTTCTTTGCCACCATGATGACGATTGGCGGCGCCGTCGAATATTTCACGCCGCCGGAGCCAGTGACGCCGGCGGCCGCCGTTTCAGTGCCGGCTGTCGCCGCGGCCAAGGTCGCAGCACCACTTGGTGCTGGTGCAAAAGCCGACCCGAACAAGCCCGACCCGAAAAAAGCCGCCGCCAAAGCGCCGCCAACCGAGGCCGAGAAAAAGGCCGAACGAGCCGCGGAGCGGGCCAAGCAGCTCAAGAAACGCGCCGAAGAAACCGCCACCGAAACGCGCGTCATGAGTTCGGGCAGCTATCTCGAACTGGTCAAGCTGCGCATCGACCACTTTGGCGAACACGCGCCGAAGGGAGTCGGTATGGCCCTTTTCCTGATCGGCATGTTCCTGCTCGGCGCTTGGTTCATCCGCTCAGGCGCGATGCAGAATATTTCCGCATACCAGCCGCTATTCCGCAAGCTGGCGTTTATCGGCCTGCCGGTCGGCATCGGCATGGGTTTGTTGGGAAGCCTGATCGCGACGACCCACGTTCCCGGCGCCCGGCACGACGGTTTTGGTCTTGCCAGCGGCCTTTTGACGATAGGTAACTTGCCTGCCTAGGCTACGTCAGCATGATCGTGCTGATGCTGCACAGCCGCTCGCGGTTCGCCAAAGTGGGCATGCTGGCGCCGTTCGGCCGCATGGCGCTGACCAACTACCTGGGCCAGTCACTGGTAATGTCGTCAATCTTCCTCGGCCACGG
This sequence comes from Massilia psychrophila, assembly GCF_002760665.1. Lineage (GTDB taxonomy): Bacteria > Pseudomonadota > Gammaproteobacteria > Burkholderiales > Burkholderiaceae_D > JAFCUW01. Next base: position 108,488 of record NZ_PDOB01000012.1, read on the forward strand.
GCTCGGTTACTGGGGCATGGGCCGCGCCAACCAGGTGCTCGTTGCGCTGGCGTTGTGCGGGGTACAGATTGCGCTCAGCCACTGGTGGCTGAGCGCTTCCGTTACGGCCCCGCCGAGTGGCTGTGGCGCGCCATCACCTATTTGAAAATGCCGGCAATGCGCATCGCACCGGCGCCGGCGATGGTACAGGCGCAGGCCGGCGCGTAGGGAGAGGCGCGCCAGCCAGGCCGATTTGCCGGTATCGTTGAAACAGTCCACGCTGGCGAAGCCCAGGTTGCGACACTGAAGTGCGAGACCTACTGGAAGATTGGAGCATGTCATGGAAAGCTGGAAAATTGCAACCCGTCGCGGCTTGGTCTCGGGCGCCGCGGCAAGCGCCTTGTCCACCGCAGCGCTGGCTGCGCTGGGCAAGCTTGGCACCGGCAGCGCGTTCGCCCCCACCAATGCCGTCAGCCACTACGTGTGGGGTGAAAAAGCGGCGCACCGCGACTTGCCGTCGATGCGTTACACGGCGCTCGGCTACACGATTCACCACCTCAGCGCCACTTTCTGGGCGGTGCTGTTCGAGCGTTTTATGGGCGAACGGCTTGACCGCATGGGCGCGGCCCCGACCCTGGCGGCGGCTGGCGCCGCTTCCGCCGTCGCCTGCTTTGCCGACTACCAGTTGACGCCCGAGCGGCTCCAACCGGGCTATGAAAAGCGGCTGTCGACGCCTTCGCTGGCCATCATGTATGGCGCATTCGGCCTTGGCCTGGCGTTTGGCGCGCTGATGATCAGGCGCCGATAGCAGCGCGAGCGCACCGGCGTAAAAATGGCCACCCGAAGGTGGCCATTATCATTGCGGCAGTCCTGTTACGAACGACGATCAGGCATAGCTGCGCAGGCGGAACGAAAACTCTTGCAGCGACTTGATGCCGGATGCTTCAGCTCGCGCGCACCAGTCTTGCAGCTGGTGCAGCAGCTGATCGCTGGTAAAGTGCGAGCGCTCCCAGATCGCGCCCAGTTCCACGCGCATGTTATGCATCGTTTCGAGCACCTTGCTGTGCTGGAATAGCTCGACCAGTTGCTGCTTCTGCGGTTCCGCGAGCTTGGCCGGCTCGCGCTGCAACAGCTTGCGCGACGACTTCAGGAAACGCGTTTCAAGCTCGGCCTTCGCACTCAGGCGGGGGATTTCCTCGTGCCATGCATGCTTGAACGACTTGGCGTACTTGGCCATGACGTCGTAGCGATTGGCAATCACTGAATGCAAGGTGTCGAAGTCGGCAACCATCTTGCCGTGAGTAAATTTAGGCTCCGGCGCCACCTTGCGCACCTTGGCCAGGCCGAACGTTTCGAGAATACGGATATACAGCCAGCCGATGTCGAACTCGTACCACTTGCTCGACAGTTTGGCCGACGTTGCAAACGTGTGATGGTTGTTGTGCAGCTCTTCGCCGCCGATCAAGATGCCCCACGGCAAGACGTTGGTTGCCGCGTCGGCGCAATCGTAGTTGCGGTAGCCCCAGTAGTGGCCGATGCCGTTGATCACGCCGGCCGCCATGACCGGGATCCACATCATTTGCACGGCCCAGATGGTCAGGCCGATGACGCCGAACAGCGCGACGTTGGTAATCAGTAGCAGCATCACGCCCTGCCAGCTGAAACGCGTGTACAAGTTGCGTTCGATCCAGTCAGTCGGCGTGCCATGGCCGTACTTCTCCATGGTTTCCAGGTTCTTCGATTCGGCGCGGTATAGTTCGGCGCCTTCCCAAAACACTTTCTTGATGCCGCGCGTGACAGGGCTGTGCGGATCTTCTTCGGTATCGCACTTGGCGTGATGCTTGCGGTGGATCGCGGCCCATTCCTTGGTGACCTGGCCGGTGGTGAGCCACAGCCAGAAACGGAAAAAATGACTCGGAATTGCGTGCAGTTCCAGCGCGCGGTGCGCCTGGTGACGATGCAGGTAAATCGTAACGCTGGCGATCGTAATATGCGTGACCGCGAGGGTGTAAAAAAAGACCTGCCAACCGGTTAAACCGAGCAGGCCGCCATCAAAAAAACCAAGTACGGCGTCAAACATGGTACTTAACAAATCCATTACTGCTCCAAGGTGAATTTCCGTCAAGGCGCGCCGCTTTGTCGAAAACGGTCGTCAAGCCACATATTTTACGCGGTTCCCTATCGCACGGCACAATTAGCCCTATTAATTGGTGACACTTTGTGAGATTTTTGCCACTGTCGCTGCGATATGCGCATCGAGCAAGTTGGTATCGAGCCTGGGTAATGCCAACTTGATATCGCCCGACTTGACCAGCGCATAAATCTTCTTGTTCACATCCGACACGACGCCACCGCGCCCGCTTTCGGGATCGCTGATCCAAAAACCCAGTTCCAGTTCAAAACCGTCCGCGGTGAATTTGTTGAGTGACGCCCCCGGCGCCGGCGTTTCCAGCACGCGCGCCACCCCGATGACCAAATTTTCGAGCAAGGGTATCAGGGAATCGAGATCGCTGCCGTACGCTACATTGAGTACCGTGGAGACCCGCACCATGCGGTTCGACAGTGACTGGTTTTGCACCGGGCCGGAAATGAGCATCTCGTTCGGCAACACCGTTTCGACGCCGTCGAGTCCTTGCAACACCGTATAGCGGGTGTTGATCCGGCTTACCCTGCCGGTGTATTTATCGACCGAAATCATGTCGCCGATGGCCAGGCTGCGCTCCAGCAAAATGACGAAACCGGACACGTAATTGCTGGCGATCTTCTGCATGCCCAAACCCAGCCCGACCCCGAAAGCGCCGCCGAACACCGACAGTACCGTCAGATCGATACCGACCATGTTCAGGCTAACCAGCACGGCGACGACGATCAGCACCGCCCGGCTCATGCGCGCCATCACCACCCGCAGCGACGAATGCATGCCCTCCACGCCCATCAGCCGCTCTTCCAGCGCGGTGCCGGCCCACAGCGCCAGCATCAGCAGCACGACGACCGACGTTGCCGCCTGCAAGATGGTTGCCAGCGAGACCTTGTGCCGGCCCAGCGGCAACAAAGTGTCGTCGAGGTAGTCGAACACGTCGGGCCACAGGCCGATGATGTACATCGCCACTGCCAGCCAGACCACCAGCGAAAAGATTTTTTCGAACGTTAGAATGGTGGCGCCCAACGGCCCGTGCCGCGCAAACACGCGGCGCAGCAGGTAAAAGGCGGTACGGATCAGCGCAAACGAGGCGAACAGCGGCATCGCCAGGCGCAACAGGTTGACGTGGATGTGGTTGCGCGTCAACATCATCTTGGCAAGTGCCAGCAAGCCCAGGATCAGCAGCGGGGCCAGCACCCGGGCGAAACTGCGCATGCCGAGCCGCCGCACGGGGCCATGGGCCTCGTCGGCGGGTGTGCGTTGCAGGAAGCGGTCGCGAATCAAGCGCGCCAGCCCCCAGCCGATGACGATGCACAAGACGATGGCGCCGGCTTGCCAGAGAATGCCCGGCTCGCGCAAGTCATCGAGGAAATCGGAGAGCAGTTTGGGCAGGGGCATCGGCGGCGGCGCTTAGGTCAGGCGGAAGCGGCGGGAGCCGATGCATCGGCGTCGGCGTCGGCATCAGGCTCGTCAACCTCATCGTCAAGCTTCGCCTTCGGCGGCCTCGGCGGCAACGGCTTGCGCTCGAGCACCGCGGCGAAGAAACCGTCGGTCTGGTGCTTGTGCGGCAACAGCTTCAGGTAATCGTCCATCTCCAACGCGATTTTCTGCTCGGCCAACACGCGGCTCATCGGCACCAGGTCGAATTCAGGATGCGCGGCCAGGAACTGCTCGACGATGAATTCGTTTTCCTCTGTCAGCAGGCTGCAGGTGGCATACACCAGCCGGCCGCCGCCCTTGAGCAGGCGGGCGGCGCTGTCCAGGATCGCTGCCTGCTTTTGCTGCATCTCGGCGATGGCCTCGATTTTCTGGCGCCACTTGACGTCCGGATTGCGGCGCAAGGTGCCCAGGCCGGAACACGGCGCGTCGACCAGCACGCGGTCGATCTTGCCGGCTAACCGCTTGACCTTGGCATCGCGCTCGTGCGCGATCTGCACCGGGTGCACGTTCGACAAACCGCTGCGCGCCATGCGCGGCTTGAGCTTGGCGAGGCGCTTTTCGGAGATGTCGAAAGCGTACAGGCGGCCGGTGTTGCGCATCAGCGCACCGAGGGCGAGCGTCTTGCCGCCGGCGCCGGCGCAAAAGTCGACCACCATCTCGCCCCGCTTGGCGCCGACGATCTGCGACAGGATCTGGCTGCCCTCGTCCTGCACTTCGATCGCGCCTTCCTTAAACAGCGGCAGGTTTTGCAGCGACGGCTTTTTCAGCACGCGCAGGCCGAGCGGCGCGAACGGCGTCGGTTCGGCGGCAATCGGCGCCTCCAGCAGTTTCGCCATCACTTCTTCGCGCGTGGCCTTGATCGAATTGACCCGCAGGTCGAGCGGCGCCGGCGCGTTCAACGCATCGGCCAGCTTGAGCGTTTCGGCTTCGCCATACTGGGCAACGAACTTGTCGAACAGCCACTTCGGCAGGTTCGAGCGCATTTGCGGCGGCATCAGGTTGCGGTCAATCTGGGCGATGCGGGTGAGAAACTCTGTTTCTTCTTCCGTCAGGCCGGCAAGCGAATCAGCGCCGACCGCTTCGGCCAGGCCGAGAATGGTCAGGCGCCGCATGGTCGGGCTCTGGCCCGCTTCGGCGAAGTCGGTGAAGAACGACTTGTTGCGCAGGATCGCGTAGATGCCTTCGGCAACGGCGCCGCGCTCGCGCGGCCCCAGCCGCGGATGGTCCTTGAAATAGCGCGACAACGTGGTGTCGGCAGGCGCTGAAAAACGTAAGATCTCGCGCAATACTTCTTCAGTATTGCCGAGGATCGCTGGAGGCAATCTCATGATATTCCTTGGTTAACTACGTGTTATTTAATGCTGCGCCGGGGCGCCGTGTTCGATGAAATCGCGGATGACGCGAGGATACAAAATATGTTCCTGCTGCAGCACGCGGATCGCCAGCGCGGCTTCGGTATCGCCTGGCAGCACGGCCACTTCCACCTGGCCCAGCACCGGGCCATGGTCCAGTTCGGCAGTGACGATGTGGACAGTGGCGCCGTGGCGGTCGTGGCCGGCGGCGAGCGCCTGGCGGTGTGTGTGCAGGCCGGAAAAACGGGGCAGCAGCGACGGGTGGATGTTCAGCATGCGGCCGGCATAATGCGCGACGAATGGCGCGGTGAGAATGCGCATGAAACCGGCGAGCACGATCAGGTCAGGCAAAAACTCGTCGATGGCCGCGCGCAGGGCGGCGTCGAAGGCGTCACGGCTGGCGAAGTCCTGGCTGGGAATAACTACCGTCGGGATGCCGTTTGCTTGGGCAAACGGCAGGCCGCCGGCGTCCGCCCTGTTGCTGATGACCGCTGCGATCCGGGCCGGCCACTGCTCCGATTGCGCCGCACGCACAATCGCCGCCATGTTGCTGCCGCCGCCGGAAATCAGGATCACAATGTTTTTCATGGTGCGCATTGTACCCTGACCGGCAGGTCGGACAAAGGAAACGGGGAGAAATTGTTGCAGTGCACCACGATTGCGTGGTAGGGAGAATGCGGCGCGCGCAATATGGGCGCAGTTTAGATAAGCACTTGCCCGTCATTCCTGCCACTGGCAGAAATGCCTCCTCGCTAGGGCGACGTGCTGAGGCATACGCAGAATCCGGCCTTACTCAAACGAATAAAACACCCGAAACGGCACTTTCTTCTCCGCCCAGTAATCGGCGGCGTCGCGAAATACATCGAGCAAGGTTTCGCGTGCTTCCTTGTCGAATTTTTGGGTGTTGGGTAACTGTTCGAGCACAACGATAAACCCTGGCTGCGGTCCCGCCGCGTTGATCGTGTTGGTCAGGCATTCCTTGAGGGCGTCGAAGTTTTTGCTGCAAGGTTTGGGAAAATAAAAGTTTTCACCGATGCGCCCGCACACCTGCTGCTTGGTCAGCGCATCGGCGCAATGAGCGTACAAGAAATGCTGGCCAAGGCGAACGGCTTCCTCCTGCAATTCCACGACACGGAAAGCACGAATGGATTGCACAAGATTCGGCGGCACTGTTATCAGCAAACTCATTTTTCCCTCAAATCGACCCGTAGCTAGCGGTGGTTGTTGTTAGCGCTTTGTTGCCTGTCCGTTGCATCGGACATCAACGCGATTCTCCTGGTGTCGTTGCTTGACGTCAATAAGCCCTATAATTTTCTGTAAGGGTAACGTTTTGCGGTAACTGAATCAACCCGAATGTGATCGCAAGCGAAATATTTGCAAAAATAAGCGGAGTTTTACAGAAATTGAGCCCGAGGCCAACGCTTCGGGCAAGACGATGGCGGCTTGTTACATCTTGTTGCCACGTGGATTGCCGAAATCACCGTTCTCGCATTAGTATACGAACATGGCCTCATTGCCTGGCCAACCCGCGCTCCACTCCTAACGAGGTTTATGATGAACACGCACGCCAAATTGTTGATTTCCGCACTAGGCTTGGCCACCTTGCCCTTGGTGCAAGCCGCCGAATTTGAAGATTTCGGCCGCGTCATCCAGGTGCAGCCACGCTTCGAGCAAGTTCGCCAGCCACGCCAGGAGTGCCGCACCGAATACATCCAGGCGCCGGTCCAGCAGACGCAGCAGCGCAGCGCCGGCGGCTCGATCATCGGCGGCATCGCCGGCGCACTGCTCGGCAACCAGGTCGGCGGCGGCACCGGCCGCACCGCCGCCACCGCTGCCGGCGCCATCGCCGGCGCCATGGCGGGCGACCGTATCGACAACGACGGCCGTAACTACAACCAGCCACAGCAGTTCCAGGAACAGGCGGTGCGCCAGTGCCGTACCGTCGAGTCGGTCGAGTCGCGCACCAACGGCTACGAAGTCACCTACGACTACCGCGGCCGTAATTACACCAGCGTGATGGCGCGCGACCCGGGCCAGCGCGTGCGCCTGCGCGTGTCGGTCGAGCCCGAGCAGAACCAGTAAGAACCAGTAGCAAGCAGCAGGTGAAAGCATTAAAGCGGTAGTTAACAATTAAACGGTCAAACCCATCGGGGCGCGAGCGCCCCGATGGGTCCGCGCTTGCGTCAAGCGAACTTCTGCAACGATAATAGGGCGATCAAATCAGGTCGCCCTATGCTTATCAAACGAAAATCCATCGAACAAATCGAATCTTCGCGCCGCCCCGCGCGCAAACCAAAGTTTGCCCCCATCACCTTGTCCGAACAGGACGGCGTGCGTTACCTGCACTTCGGCACCGAATGGGTGCAAGGGGCGATGCGCATTCGCAAGCCCGACTGGCCGGAACTCGAATACGCGCAGCAGATGATGGCGTGGATGCTGTACATCGAGGCACCGCGTGCTATCGCTCAACTTGGCCTGGGCAGCGGCGCGCTGACCAAATACTGTTACCGCACTTTCCTTGACGCTACCGTTACCGCCGTCGAGCTCAACGCCTCCGTCATCGCCGTGTGCGAATCGATGTTCAAGCTGCCTTTGAGCGACGCGCGCCTGTCCGTGCTCGAAATGGACGCGCTCGACTTCGTCGACAATCCGGCCAATGTTGAGGCGTTCGACGTGTTGCAATGCGACCTGTACGACGCCACCGCGCGCGGCCCGGTGCTCGATACGCCCGAGTTCTACCGCTCGTGCAGCGCCTGCCTGGCGCCGGGCGGCATCATGACCGTCAACCTGTTCGGCGACCATCCAAGTTTCGCGAAGAACATCAAGGCCATGCGCTATGGCTTCGATCACGTTATTTGCCTGCCGGAAGTGCATGATGGTAATGTGGTGGCGCTCTGCTTCAAGAGCCGCCCGACTGCCAGCCTTGACGCACTGGCCGCGCGCGCGGCGGCGATCGTGGCCGCCACGAAACTGCCCGCCAAGTCGTGGCTCAAGGGTATCAATTCAGCCGAGTAAGACCCGCAGCCCAGACCGGAGAGACAGCTTTGAGTGCAGACGGAACAGGAACCCCAGCGACGACAGCAACGACAGCAACGACAAGCGCGCGCAGCCCTACCCGGCCGGCGCGCGCGCGGACGCTCGACCTGCAGACCTTGTTCTCGTGGATGCTGGCCGACGGCATCGTCGACAAGTCCGCCGTCAAGGCCTACTTCGCGCAAGCCCAGGGCATCCTGAAAAACGCGGCCGGCGCGATGCATCCGATGACCGCGGTGGCGCAATGCAAGCTCATCTCCGCCCAGCCGCCGCACCGGCTGATGACGCTCGACGTCATTTCCGAGTGGGCCGCCGCCAAGGTCGGCCTCGCGTTCACCCGCATCGACCCGTTGAAAATCGATTTCACCCGGGTCGCCGACGTCATGTCGGCCGGCTACGCGGCGCGCTTCAATATCTTGCCGCTCGAACTGACGACCACCACGCTGGTCGTCGCCACCGCCGAGCCGTTCATGCTCGAGTGGCAAGCCGAAATCGCCAAGATTTCGCGCCGCACCATCCAGCTGGTGGTCGCCAACCCGCTCGACATCGCGCAATACATCTCGCAGTTTTTCAGCCTCGCCAAGTCGATCAAGAGCGCGAATAAATCGAACGGCCAGGACCTGGCGCTGCGCAACAATTTCGAGCAACTGGTCGAGCTGGGCAAGTCCAACAAGCAGCTCGATGCCAATGACCAGCACGTCGTCAACATCGTCGATTGGCTATGGCAGTACGCATTCGAGCAGCGCGCCTCCGACATCCACCTCGAGCCGAAGCGCGACTTCGCCTCGATCCGTTTCCGCATCGACGGCGTGCTGCACCAGGTCTACCAGGTGCCGGCGGTGGTGATGATCGCGATGACGGCGCGCATCAAGCTGCTCGGGCGCATGGACGTGATCGAAAAGCGCCGCCCGCAGGACGGCCGCATCAAGACCCGCACCAACGGCGGCCAGGAAGTCGAGCTGCGCCTGTCGACCCTGCCGACCGCGTTCGGCGAAAAACTGGTGATGCGCATTTTTGATCCGGAAGTAGTCGTCAAGACCTTGCCGGAGCTAGGCTTCCCGCTCGACGACGCCCGGCGCTGGGATGCGCTGACCGCGCGCGCCCACGGCATCATCCTGGTGACCGGCCCGACCGGCTCAGGCAAGACCACCACCTTGTACACCACGCTCAAGGCGCTTGCCACCAGCGAAGTGAACGTGTGCACGGTGGAAGACCCGATCGAAATGGTCGAAGCTTCGTTCAACCAGATGCAGGTGCAGCCCGGCATCGACCTGTCGTTCGCCGACGGCGTCAAGGCGCTGATGCGCCAGGACCCGGACATCATCATGGTCGGCGAGATCCGTGACCTCGGCACCGCCGAGATGGCGATCCAGGCCGCGCTGACCGGCCACCTGGTGCTGTCGACCCTGCACACCAACGACGCGCCGTCGGCGGTGATGCGGCTGCTCGAACTGGGCGTGCCGCATTACCTGCTCGAAGCGACGCTGATCGGCGTGCTGGCGCAACGCCTGGTGCGCACCCTGTGCGCGCATTGCAAGCGGCCCGACGGCGAGATCAGCGACGACGTCTGGCACAGCATCGGCGGCAGCTGGAACATTCCGAAACCTATCCCGATCTACCGGCCGATCGGCTGCCCGGAGTGCCGCCAGACCGGCTTTCGCGGGCGCACCGGCATCTACGAATTGCTGACGGTGTCCGAAGGCTTCACCAAGCTGATCGGCGAGGCAACCGATCTGCAGGCACTGCGCCGCCAAAGCATCGCCGACGGCATGAAGCCGCTGCGTATCGCCGGCGCCATGAAAGTCGTCGAGGGCGTGACGACGGTCGAAGAAGTGCTGAAGGTGACGGCCGCGCTCTCGTAATTGATGACATCGGCAAAACAGGCCTAGCGGAAATGCAATTGGCCGGCTATAATCTTGCCTCTTCGGGTCGTTAGCTCAGCTGGTAGAGCAGCGGACTTTTAATCCGTTGGTCGCAGGTTCGAATCCCGCACGGCCTACCAAAGACAAGCAGTAGTCAAATAAAGCAATTACGAGTGATCGTAATTGCTTTATTTGTTTCTGGGCCGATCCGCTATTTGCCCCGTGTGCTGCGCTTGTATCGAGAATTGAAGCATCAACTGCCGCGACCGCGCAGGCGGGAACCCAATTTCGCCGAATATTCGAGCATTTGCCAGCATCGACGGTGCATTTGGTAGAGCACCAATCACCGCGGCGTGCTTCGCCATCGGTGTCGGCGCCAGGTGGGCGTAGCGCCGCGCCATCTCGGCAGCATCGAATCGCGCACGGCCAACCAGCAAAACCCAGCAATAACCAGCAACCCCGCGATTTACTTCCGTGGGCTACCGAAGCAACACGCAAAACATAAAAGCCCGCGAACACAGGTTCGCGGGCTTTAAGGGTTTACTTTATGGCGAACCTGGCCGTACTCCCTATCGACTGCCATCCGATGTTGGAACAGAGGAATTAGGCGTGGAACCGGAAGTCTGGCCGGAATTGTTCCTCACCCCCGGTTCGGAAGTTGTACCCATACCTGTACTGGTGCCGACGGCGCCCGGCCCCATGTCGGTACTGCCGGAGCCGCTCGATCCGCTGGTGGCGCCGCCACTGCCCATCCCCGATGGTGCGCCCATGTCGCCAGACGGCGAGGATCTCATCTGGCTACATCCGGCAGTAATCGACGCGAGCGCGAGAATGGCGATCAGGGTGCGTGGTGCTGAAGAAAAATGACGCATAGTTGTTCTCCTATGAAAGAAACATCGGTCTATCCGGGATCGGACCGAAGCAATACGGACCCAGGCTGACGACGCGTGACGGTTGATGGCCCCGGCATGGCAGTGCCGAAGTAACGCAGCCCAAAGGCTTGAATATCCAAGTATCGTTACCGCTTTTGACCGGGTCTGTTAGCTCACGCTCAGAACGGAGCACAATTTCGCACGCATCGAACCAAAACGCCACAGCTACAGGAAGCGGTTTGCGCCGAACGCCCGTTCGAGAAACATCAGCACGATCTGCGGCGCGCATGCGTCGATCTCTACCACGCGGCCGTCGATGCCGCAGTCCAGATCCGTCATCCCCTGCGCATCGAAGGTGAAGGCGCCCAGGCTTTCCTGAACGATGCGGCCGTACGTCGTGTGGCAATGCATGCACACCACGCGTCCGCGCGGCTCGAAGTCGTCGCCAAATATCATCAGCAACTGGAACCTGATCCGCACGTCCATGAAGGTGGCGTCGATATAGCCGCCGCCAGAGGGATCGGAAACGGAAACGGACTTGAGCATGGCATGCGCATAAAAATAACCGTGGGCGGACGTCAGCGCCTTGAACCGTGCGCGCAAGTGCGCTGCGTCTCTTTCCATTCGCGCAAACCGCAACGATCGATCCTGGGACAGCATGGGCTGCTCCTTGCCCGAAGTGAGCGAAAATGGATTCCGGCTATGTTTTCCGGAAGAGCTTTCATCCTACTCCAGAATTTAAAAAAACAACATCCACGCGGTCGGTTCGACCGGGGTTCTTACTGCGGCGCCAGCTTCGCAAGTTGCCGATGGCGCCACTGCGTCAGCGCGCCCTGGAGGCACGCTGGGTCGCGCGCCCGTCGGCCTGGCTCAGTTCAGCGTCGGCGAGAGCGAATTGCCCAGGCGCCGGCATCTTGAACCGCCCTCTTTCGAACGCCTTCGGATAGCCTGGCTGGCATGGGGCGGCCAATACTGGCGCTGAATGCCGACAACGCCGGCAACGCTACTACCCGCGCAAGCTTGCAGGATGCCGTTATCGGGTCCGCTCAGACCAGCAGCGCCGCGCTCAGGCGCTGGAACTCGTCGGCCGCTTCTTGCAAGACGCTGCCCAGCGTGGCCCGGTCGAGTACGAAATCGAGGGCGGTTTCTTCATGCACGGGCATGGCGGGGGCTTGCAGCGCGAGCGGGGATTGTACTGGAGCGAACTGATTGGCCAGCAACAAGGTGTCGAGCAAGCTGGCCGGCGGTATTCCCATCAAGCTGCTGCGCAGGTTCTGGATCGCGTCCATGACGGTGTCCGGGATCGCCAGCTTGCGCATGACTTCGCGGCTGACCACTTCTTCGCACAACTGTATCCAGTTCTCCGGGTCGGCGTCCAGCAGGCCCGGAAACTCGTCGGCGCGCGACAGTAAATAAAAGCCGCCGACCTCGTGCACGATGGCGGCGAACAGCGCAGTGTCGGGATTGACAAGGGTGACGCGCAGGGCAAACACTTTGGCCAGTGCGGCAACGTGCGCCGTGTGTTGCCACAACTGTTCGGCTTTCGCACGCACCAGCGGGTTGACGATGCGGCTGCCGAACTGGCGCACCACCAGGCTGGCGACCAGCATCTGCAGGCTGCGGTAACCGATGCGCATGACGGCGGCGCGCACGTTCGTCACCGTCGCTTCGCCGTTGCGGTTGAACGCGGCCGAATTGGCCAGCGCGACGGTGCGCGCGGCGAGCTGCGGTTCGCCCAGCACCAGCTTGATCGCGTTCTCGATGTGACAATCAGGATCGTCGAGCGCAAGCTGGAGGCGCAGGGCGGCGTTCACGCTGGTGGGAAAAATGATTTCCCCGCGTTCTGCCTGGGCGGCAATAAGTCCGAAGGTTTCTAGTCTGTTCACCGCAAAATTATACTCCGCGGCGCGGACCGATAGTTAAAACGCAATCGATATGGCGCACGCCATTGCGGCGCTGAAAATAAGAAAAATATCCATGAAAAGGCGGTGCCGGCGCGGCAATGTGCATCACCGCGGGCATCGTTTTGCTTTCAAGCCTGAATCGAACGTTACTTGACCTTGATTGCGCTCTTGACGTCGGAGACGCCGTCAACACCCTTGGCCAGCCGAACCGCCTTGTCGGCGTTGGCTTTCGAATCGACAAAGCCGCTCAGCATGACAACGCCTTTTTCGGTTTCGACGTGGATCGCCATCGATTTCAGTTCAGGCTCCTTGAAAAAATCGGCCTTGACCTTGGTCGTGATGACCGAGTCGGCCATCACGACGCCGGACTTCCGGGTTGCGGCAGTACCCGTGTCTGCCGCACGGTCGGTGGCGCGCTCGGTCTTGCCGGCGACAACGGCGGCCATGTTGCGGGTCTTGTCGGCGACGGTCGACGCCGCTTCCCTGGTTTTTTCGGCCACGGTGGCGGCAGCACTGCGGGTCTTGTCGGCGGCGCTGACGGCAGCGCCGGCGACGCCCGCCGTACCGTTCGCGGCGGCGCTGTTGTCGATCAGGCAACCGGCGTTCGGCTGACCGCCAACTTGCGCGCACTTGTCGACGGCGGCCGCCTTGGTGGCATCGCGCGTTGCCGTGGTGGTGACCGGGCTGGCGCTATCGGTGGCCGCAGACGTGTTGGCGGCAGCCTCGCGGTCGGCCTTGGCGTCCGCCAGGGCGGCGGTATGCACCGACGATGCGTTGGCCAGGCACGCATCCTTGTCGGCGCCGGTCGTGTCGCCGCATTTCGCTTTTGCCAGCGAGAAGTCGGCATCGGCGACGGCCGTGCTCGCCCTGAGCCTGCCTTTCGGGGTGTTGTTGTACTGGGCAACCGCGTCGACTTCGGCGCGGGCGCGGGCAGTTTTTGCTTCTTCCGTGCAGACCGTCTTGGCGTTGCCGGTCATCGCGGTGCATTTCGCCGTGGCCGCCTTGTAGTCGGCGGCCACTTTTTTCGTCACGTTATTGTAGGTCGCAGCATCGTGGTTCAGCGCTGCGGTCGGTGCGGCCGCGAAGCTGGCGCTGACTGCGGTTGCCAACAGCGTTGCGAGAATGGTTTTCATGGTTGTCCCTTAATAACTTGATGTATATGCCATCATTTGACGCCCAACACCCGCTACGCCTCTGTGCGTGAACGTACATTTTTTGAATAAACCATCAGTTAACGTTAGTACTATTGAGCAAATTCAGGCATTCCCACGGCGCGCAGTGGCGGCGGCGAACGGCGTTTCGGTACGCTCACGCCGCGCTTGTCAAAACCGTAGTTAAAACCGTAATTAAAACGTCTCCCACTCGTCGTGCTGTTGTTTGGCGCTGCCCAGCTGCGCCGGCTGCTTGCGGGCGCGCGGCCCCTGTGCCGGGCGGCGCAAGGCGGCGCCGCCCGGCACAGGGGCCGTCGGCTCAGCGGCGCCCAGCTTGAAAATGCTGACCACCCGCGACAAGGCCTTCGCTTCGTCGCCCAGCGACATCGCGGCGGCACCGGCCTGTTCCACCAGGGCAGCATTCTGCTGGGTTGCCTCGTCCATCTGCCCGATTGCCTTGTTGACCGATTCGATGCCGGCGGTCTGCTCCTGGCTGGCCAGTGCAATCTCGGCCATGATATCGGTCACCCGCTTGACGCTGGTGACGATGTCCTGCATCGTGCTGCCGGCCTGATCGACCAGGCGCGCGCCCATGTCGACCCGTTCGACCGAACTGCCGATCAGTGTCTTGATTTCCTGGGCCGCCGCGGCTGAGCGTTGCGCCAGGTTGCGCACCTCGCTGGCGACGACCGCAAAGCCGCGGCCCTGCTCGCCGGCGCGCGCCGCTTCGACCGCCGCGTTCAGGGCCAAAATATTGGTCTGGAACGCGATCGAGTCGATCACGCCGATGATGTCGACGATTTTCTTCGACGATTCGTTAATCGACGCCATCGTGTCGACCACCTGCGCCACCACCGCGCCGCCCTTGACCGCCACTTCCGATGCCGACATCGCCAGCACATTGGCCTGGCGCGCATTGTCCGCATTCTGACGCACGGTGCCGGTCAGCTCTTCCATCGACGAAGCGGTTTCTTCCAGCGCGCCGGCCTGGCTCTCGGTGCGGGCCGACAGGTCGACGTTGCCGGCGGCGATCTCGGCCGACGCCGTGTTGATGGTGGCGGTGCCCGTGCGCACCTGGCTGACGATGTCGACCAGGCTGTTGCGCATGCCTTGCATCGCGAACAGCAGGCTGGACTTGTCGCCCGGCCTGGTGTCGATGGCGACGGCGAGGTCGCCCGCGGCGATGCTGCCGGCGATCGCGGCGGCGTAGCCCGGTTCCCCGCCCAATTGGCGCAGCAGGCCGCGGCTGATGACCCAGGCCGCCAGCGTGCCGGCAGCGATCGCGATGGCGCACAGCACCAACATCCATAACAGGAAGGATTGCGATACCGCGCGCGCGCTGTCGGCTTCGATCTTATTGAGACTTTCCTCCAGGTCGATCAGGCGATTGATGCTGGCAAGCCATTCGACGAAGGCAGGCGCTGCCTGCCGCGCCAGCAAGGTGTCGGCTTCGGCGGTGCTGTCGGCCAGGCGCAACGCGATCACCTTGGCGATCAGGGGCTGCGTCTTGCGCTCGCTCGCCTTGATGCCGGCCAGTGCCGATTTTTCCTCGTCGGACGTGTCGGCGCGCCCTGCGAACAGCGCGTCGAGCGGTGCGGCCGATTTGGCATAATTGCCGGCGAGCTTATTGATCAGGTCGACGTGCACCCCGGCAGCGGCAGGATCGGCGGCCAGCACGACGTCGCGCACGGCGATCGCACGGTCGTGCACGCTGCCGCGAAAATTGATGGCGTAGCGCTGTTTGACGTTATTGACGTCGTTGATCCGATCAAGGCTAGCGTCGATGCTGTCGACGCGGCTGATCGCCAGCGCGGTCAAGACGGCCATCAACAGGAATACCGCACCGAAACCGGCCGCAAGGCGCAGCCCGATTGTCATGCTGGATTTTTTCATTCTTTTGCTCTTGGTGGCGAAGTTGGGGAAGGGACGGCCGGCGCAGCGGCCGCGGACTGCTTGAAGTAAATTCTGATAAGTCTAAAAAGCAACTATTTATACTTTATCACAATGAAACAATGGCCGTACAACATCTATTATGAACTTCTGCCTAATCCCTTAACACTTTGAAAATAATCTCGCATGGTGGCCAGCCTGACGGCGCGGGCAAGCAAGCAAGTAATAAAAGGCTGCCGGGTTTCCCTCGGCGGCCTGGCGAGCGGACGCAATCGAATTTTTTGCCGGGGTGGATGCCGCCAGCGATGCCGTTGTTGTAAAAGCGGAACGGATATCGTTCGGCGCCGACTGCTCCATCTTGTCGAGCGCCTTGTCATTGCCAGCAAGTCGTTTCGGCCAACGCCGCTACCTCGCCGAAGTCGCCTGCCCGATCGTCGCCAACGGCGCACCCTGCGTCCATCCCGCGCCGAGCGCGCGCGCCACCGCCACTGTCGCCAGCAGGCGCTGGGTGCGGATCTGCACTGTCGCGCGGTCGGCGCCGAGGGAGCTGCGCTGCGCATCGGTGACGTCGAGATAGTTCGACACCCCGCGCTCGTAGCGCGCCTGCGCCACCACGTAGGCGCGCGCCGCCGCCGTTTGCGACTGCGACTGCGCTTCGCCCTGCAGCTGGCGCCCACGCACGTCCGACAGCGCGTCTTCCACTTCGCGCAGCGCCGTCAGCAGCCGGCCTTCATGGTTCGCCACCGCTTCTTCGTAGCGCGCTTTCGACACCGCTAAATTAGCCTGGTTGCGGCCGCCATCGAACAGCGGCAGCGACAACGCCAGCGGCCCGGCCGAGAACTGGCGTGCGCTGCCGCTGGCCAGGTTGCGCAGGCTCTCCGAGGCGTAACCGAAATTGCCGGTCAGGCTCAGCGATGGATAGAACGCGCCTTCGGCCACGCCTACTTGCGCATTCGCCGCGCGCAGCTGCGCCACGCTGGCGGCCAGGTCCGGCCGCTGCGACAACAGGCTGGCCGGCAGGCCGACCGGAATCGCCGGCGGTTGCGGCAGGTCGGCGTGGCCGAGCGCGGCGATCAACGGCGCCGACGGCGACACCCCGGCCAGAATCGCCAGGCTGTGTTCGAGCAGGTTGCGCTGGCGCTGCACGTCGTGCAGGTCGGCTTCGGCGTTGGCGCGTTCGACCCGCGCGCGCGACAGGTCGAGTTCGTTCGACAGGCCGCCGTTGAAACGCGCTTCGACCAGTTGCTCCGACTCGCGCCGGGTGCCGAGGGCGCTATTTAAAATCGCCATTTCGGCGTCGAGTCCGCGCAGCTGCCAGTAGTTGGCCGCCACCTGGGTCGACAGCAGCAGGATCACGCCGTCGCGGTCGTCCTGCGCCGCCAGCGCCTGCGCGTCGGCCGCTTCGACCACGCGCCTGACCCGGCCCCACAGGTCGAGCTCGTACGACAGCGACGCGCCCAGGGCGAAGTTGTTGCCCTTGATCGAGCGGCCGCCCAGCGCCAGCGCCTGCGACGTTTCGGCCGAACTGCGCGAATTGGCCACCGAGGCACCGAGGCTGAACGTCGGCGCTTGCGCGGCGCGGAACACGCCGAGCTGAGCTTGCGCCTGCAGCAGGCGCTGCGCGCTTGCTTTTACGCCCGGATTGTCGCGCACCGCGCGCTGCTCGAGCGCATTCAACGCCGGATCGTTGAACACCGTCCACCACTCGGCTGGCAGGCGCGCGCTATCGAACTTGGCGGCGTCGGCGTGGCGCCAGGCGGCCGACTGCGGCGGGGTCGGTTCGATGAAACCCGAGCCGACCGTGGCACAACCGGTCAGCGCCGCCAGCGACAGCGCCAGTGCGCCGCGAACAAAAGATTTTTGCATGTCATTCCCGTAAATTATTCTTGTTGGCGTGTTTAGTGCGCCCCGGCGCCGCTGGCGCCCGACGGCGACTTGACCTTGTTGGCGAACCAGAGCACGCCGATGCAGCCGATCAGCACAAAGCCCATGATTACAAAGGCGTCGTTGTAAGCCATGATGTACGATTCGCGCCGCACGATCCGGTCCAGCGCGGCCAGCGCCTGGTTGGCGGCAGTGACCGGGTCGACGCCGCTGGCGACGAAGACCTGGGTCATCTGGTCGAGCCGCTGCTGGGTTGCGCCGGCATAGCTGGAAATCGATTCGCCCAGGCGCGCCGAGTGGAAGTGTTCGCGGTTGGTCAGCGCCGTGGCCAGCAGCGCGATGCCAACCGAGCCGCCGAGGTTGCGCGTCATGTTGAACAGGCTCGACGCCGACGACATGTTATTTTGCGAGATGCCCTGCATGGCGAAGTTCGACAAGGTCAGCATGATGAACGGCACGCCCAGCGCGCGGACCACCTGGGACCACAGCAGCTGGTCGTAGCCGGTGGTCGCGTCCATGTGCGAGTTCATCATGCAGGAAACGCCGAACAGCCCCAGGCCGATCGAGCACAGGATGCGGTTGTCGACCTTCGACGACAGCGCCGCGGCGAACGGCATCACCAGCAGTTGCGGCAGGCCGGCCCACATGATCACTTTGCCAATCTGCATCGGTGTATAGCCGGCGATCTGGCCAAGATACAGCGGCAGCAGGAACGAGGCGCCGTACAGGCCCATGCCGACACAGGCCGACAGCGCCGTTGCCACCAAAAAATTCCGGTCGCCGTACAGGCGCAGGTTCACGAACGGCTCGGCGCGCGTCATGCTGGTGGCGACCCAACCGACGATGCCCACCAGCGCCAGCGCGGCGAAGGTGATGATGAAGCCTGAATCGAACCAGTCCTTCGAATTGCCTTCTTCGAGGAAGATGGTGAGGCAGGCCAGGCCCGTCGCCATGAAGGCGATGCCGACCCAATCAGCATGCGCCAGCATCTTGAGCGCCATCTTCTCCTTGTCCAGGCCCCACCAGACACCAAAAATCAGCAGCAGGCCGGGCACCCAGTTGATATAGAAGATCGACGGCCATCCATACAGTTCCGACAGGTAGCCGCCCAAGGTCGGCCCCATGGTCGGCGCAAGGGTCGCCGTCAGGCCGAAGATGGCCATGCCGGTCGCCCGCTTCGACGGCGGCAGCTTGACCATCACCAGCGTCATCGCCATCGGGATCAGCGCGCCGCCGGTAAAACCTTGCAGCATGCGGAACACGATCATGCTCTCGAGGTTCCAGGCCCACCCGCACAGGGTCGAGAAGACCAGGAACGCGGCGGTGGTGCCGATCATGTAGCCGCGCATGGTAAACACGCGCACCAGCAGCGCGGCCAACGGGATAACGACAATTTCGGCGCACAGATAGGCGGTCGAAATCCACGAGCCTTCTTCCTGCGTCGCCGACAGCGTGCCGAGGATGTCTTTGAGCGACGAGTTGGTGATCTGGATGTCCAGTACCGCCATGAACGCGCCGAGCATGCCGGCGGCGACCGCAACCCAGGTGCGCAGGTCGACTTTCTGGTCGGCGGCGGCCGGCACCAGCGCGCCGCGCGGTGTGTCAGTGGTGCTCGTCATCGCGGTGGCTTAGTGGCTAGCGGCAGGGGCAGGGGCAGCCGCCGCCGGCTTCGCCATACTCTGGCGCAGTTCGATTTCGGCCAGTGCCGACATGCCCGGCACCAGGCGCCCGCCCAGTTTGCGCACGTCGGCGGCGGCGAGCACGATCTTGACCGGCACGCGCTGGACGATCTTGGTGAAGTTGCCGGTCGCGTTATCGGCCGGCAGCAGCGCGAACTGGTTGCCCGACGCCGGCGAGAAGCTGTCGACGCGGCCGACCAGCGGATGGTCCGGCATGGCGTCGATGACGACGTGCACCGCCTGCCCCGGCGCGATGCCGGCCAGTTGGGTTTCCTTGAAATTGGCGGTGATCCAGACCGCATCCTGCACGATGGCGGCAAGCTGCTGGCCGGGCTGCACGCGCGCGCCCACTTCGACGCTGCGCCTGCCGATGCGGCCAGCCACGGGGGCGACGATCTGGTTGTAGCCCAGCTGCTGCCTGGCGTCCTTGAGCTGGGTCTGCAGCACCTTGACCTGCGATTTGAGCACTTCGCGCGCTGAACCGGCGGCGGCGACCTGCGCCTGGCCGGCCAGCGCGTTGTCGCGCCGCGCGGCCAGGTCGGCGGTAGCGCCGGCGCGGGCCGCATTGGCGGCGTCCAGTTCCGCTTTCGAGACCGCCTTCATCTGGGTGTTGTAGAGCTGGCCGTAACGCTCGGCGTCCTGATTGGCGCGCATCAGCTGGGCCTGCGACTGCGCCACCTGCGCCTGGGCGCCGCTGGCCTGGGCCTTGACCTGGGCGATGGTGGCGTCGGACTGCAGCACCTGCTGCTCGGCGCTGGCGATCTGGGCTTCGATCTGTTCGACCTTGACGCGCTGGTCGGCCGGGTCGAGCTCGGCCAGCACATCGCCCGCCTTCACCGCCTGGTTGTCCTCCACCAGCACGCGCGTGACGACGCCGGGAACACGCGCCGACACCGGCGTCACGTGGCCGGACACGTACGCATTTTCGGTCTCGACGTAATGATGGCTGCGGTACCACATGCGCCCGCCCACACCCAGCGCGACCAGGGCGATCACCGTGACGATGCCGATGACGCGCCTGTTCGGCGGTGCTTTGTCCGATGCCTCGGCCGGTGCGGCAGCCGGCACGGCGACGGCGAGCGGCTTTGGATCGAGCTTGGTGGGCGTGGCTGACATGGGACAACTCCGGGAATGGGGGGGATGGTAGAAGAGCATTATTAGCCAGATTTTTAGCCAAGTCAAGAAATGAAACGATTGCATTTCATTTTAAATTGGACTACAGTTCGCACATGACTACAGACTTGCCGATTTCAACATGTGCCAAATGCGCCGGCCGGCCGCGCAGCAGCGAGCGCGAGGCGCGCCTGCACGAACTTGTCCACACTGCTGGACAATTGTTCCTCAAGCAAGGCTACCGCAACGTCAGCCTCGAAATGCTGGCGCGCGAATGCCACGTTGCCGTGCGCACCATCTACGTCAAGTTCGGCGGCAAGGCCGGCTTGCTGCATGCGGTGCTGGTGGCCAACCGCGAGCGCTTCTTCAATACCCACGAGATGGAAAAAGACCAGCGCCCGTTCAAGGAAATCGTCAGCGATTTCAGCGCCCACTTTCTCGACCTGGTGAGCATGCCCGAAGCGCTCAGCATGACGCGGATGGTAATCGCCGACGCGCCTGGCAATGTGGAACTGGCGCAGACGTTTTTCGATGCGGGGCCGAAACAAACGCGTGACATGCTGCTGCGGTTTTTCGCGCGGCCCGACATCCGCGCCCAGTTGCGCGACGACGCCCCCCTCGATTTGCTGCCGGTCCACCTGCTCAACTGCATCAGCGGCGACCAGTACAGCCGGCTGATATTCGGCCAGCCGGCGCAGCCGCGCGCGCAGGTGCTGCGCGAACTCGAACAGCGGCTCGACCTGTTTTACCGCAGCGTGCTGCGCGCGGCTTAAAAGACCGTCGCGCAAGTGTGCGTGAGCGTACCGAACTCCGGTCGCGATTGAGTCATTCTGGCGTGTCGATTTCAGGAGGCGCTATGAACACGAACTTTGAAAGCGGCGAGGTGCCGACATGAGCAAGGCAGCACGGTACGAATGGCGCGACCAGCATGCCGCGCTCAATGAACGCATGAAGGGTTTTCAGCTGAACCCGAGCGACGAACATATGGAAGCGGTGCTGGCCGAGATGCGCGCGTACGCCGAGGCTGCGCGTAATGGGAACATTGACATTCCGCAGAGCTGGACCAGTTACGATTAATTGAAAGCAGCGGCGCAACAAAAAACCGGGACGAGTCCCGGTTTTTTGTTGCTGTGTCACCGCGCAGTATATCCCGTCGTCCTCGCGAACGCGGGGACGACATCAAATGACCTACCGCTTGCGCGGCGGCGGCAAGTCCGTGCACACCCCTTCCTACACTTCAGCGGCCATGCCGATCGATTCGCCCAGCGTCGGATGCGGGTGGATCGTCTTGCCGATATCGACGCCGTCGGCGCCCATCTCGATCGCCAGCGCGATTTCGCCGATCATGTCGCCGAGATGAACCCGAGCGACG
>NZ_PDOB01000013.1 GCF_002760665.1 Massilia psychrophila
GCACTTGCTGGCGCTCCGCCGTTCCGAGGGCGAGCGGAGAGCGTCGCGGCTGGCGCACCGTATGCAGCGCCGCGCGCGACCACTTGGCACGGTAGTACGTGGCGCGTGACACGCCCATGCCTTTGCACGCGGCAGCGGCGCCAAGTGGCAGCACCAGGGTACTGGCGGCTGTCATCACGGCACATCCCCCGCCGTTGGCAAGCCCAGCAGATCGCAAAGTTTTTTTTGGACGTCGATGATTTGTTCGGCGCGGCCAAGCTGTTTTTTCAGCTTGGCGACCTCCAGCTCCAGACCAAGTACGCGGCGGTCGGCCGCCTTGGCAGCGTCGGGCTTGGGGCCGCGCGGCTTGCTCTGCAGGGCAGCCAGTTCGGCCGCCTCGACTTCCTGCCGCCAGTTGCTCAAGTGCGAGCTGTACAATCCCTCGCGACGCAACAGCGCACCGACGGCGCCCGGGTTGCTGCAGGCATCGGCTTCGCGCACGATGCGCCGCTTGTAGCTGGCCGTGAACTTACGGCGGCGCGCGACGGCGACAACCTCGGCACTCTCACGTTCATCATTTTGTTTTACCGCTGGCGACATCTGGTTTTCCATGTGATAGCAACTTCCTTAATTAGCATGATGAAGTTGTCTCACAGTAGTTTGACACAGGGGGTTCACGAGTGAGTGCATTTTCCTGTACGCCAAGGGTATACGTAGTGCTGGATCTCCTCCTAGAAATACACACAGCAGCATCGCGGTCATCGACGGACCGAGAAACGGAACTTTATGGAAAGGAGGAGCGATGAGAACGCTCATCAGGCTGCTTGTGGGTCTAATCGCGGCTGTAATCGGAGCCACTTAAGTGCCAATTCTTTACATGGGCCACAATAGCATCCAGCATGAGCGCTTCTTCGTTTTCAAGCAGTTGAAACGTCTCGGTTTTTCCCTCGAAATCTTCATCACTACGATACAAGTTTTCCACGAACTGGCGTTTAATCGCCTGTTCTACCTTATGAATATCCCGGAGGGTACCGCTAAACTGTGCAATGATTTCAATCGTCTCTCCCTGAAAGCGAACTTCCAATGGGCGTTTCGTCATTCCTATTTTATGAAGAGTCCCTTGAGTAGAACTTACTTTAATGAAATAAAGTGAACCAATAGTTGCGGCCAAGGCCTGATCTCGCTCAAATATAGTATCGCTGTAGCGTCCGTTACTAGGCTTGTAGACCAACGCTTCCTCCAAAGACATGGTTTTGAGCCGACTTACAAGCTGACCTGCAGTTAAATCGTGAGCGCAGGCGAGCGCGGCGAGTGATGGATAAGTAACCGCATTCACCTCATAGCGTTCCAGCGCCGGGAGCGGAGCTAGCCCTAACGATATCTCAAGGCTATGGCCGTCACGCTGACGGGCTAGGAAGGTTGTATAGTTAGTTCTTCCTACTTCTTCCCACGCAGACATACCGCTCCTATAGGTAACTCCATCGATTTTGACCGGCTTACTCACAGGTTCTTTAACGGCGCGATTAGCGTCCCACTTGTTGTCCCGCATCCTGTTATATACGAGCGCGGGTGACAAGGAATATGCTTCAGACAGGGCCTTGACTGTCTTGTAAGATTTGCCATCGACTACATATTGCTGCTTTGTTCTCGGACTCTCTTTTCTTACCTCGATGTGCTGCAAATCTCCCAGAATAATTGGATCTATACCCACGGCCTGGCGTGGCGTGGCATTTCGCTTTAGTCGGCGCCGGATTGTTGCTACTGGAACTCTGAACCGTTTGGCAGCTGCGACTATACTAAAATTTTCTTTGTTAATTTCGATAGTGGTCCCTAGACCGGCCGCGCTCCGCATATCAATTCTTTCGACCAACTCAAATGCTTGCTCAAAAGTCTGACCGTATCGAATCCGCGCCCTAACAGCATTGAAGGTGGCCGTGGGCGAAAGCTTGTCGTAAGCGTGACTTAAACTGTCGTAGTCGCAGCCTGCTATTGTGACCACATGCGGGCTGAGTTTTTTCTTCATAGTTGCAAAGTCGGCGTCCGCTTTCTTTAACTTGGCTGGTTTGTGCCGTCCATGGAAGATTTCCTCGTCGGTTGCGCCCCTATCGCGACGCTTGACTGCCGCTTCATATGTAATTCCAGCCGCATCAGCAAGCGCGGCGAGGTCTTTGAATACTCGGTCGCCAACCTTATACGTTCGGCGCATGCTTCTATTGGGTGGTTGAGTTAGTGCATCGGTCATTTGCCATCCCCCCTTCATACGCCCGAAGAAACACGCATACGAAACCCCAGGGGCAGAATGCGCAGCATGCAGTTCTGAGTAGGAGGCATACAGGATGCCGTTGTATATGATCTCAGTCATCTGGGATAACTTTAATAAGTTGAGATTGTTTTGGCGGGAATAGGATCGGAGGTATCCTAACATGCCAGAACGCAACATTGTTCAGCAGGCGAGAAGTAGATCGATACCTCTAAGAACGTGTCCGTAGACCTTTCATGACGTCATAGTCTGGTGTCCGTCAACGAAGTTCAGGTCGCTGCTCGCAGCCAACCACCTACGCCCTAGACGGTTGACACTGCGAGACCGACTGGCACAATGTTTTGATAGACGGCTTCGGGGCGTACCCAGCCGTTTCTGATGTGTCCCGTCTGGGCAATTACACCAAGACCCAACGCCAAATTTCAGGCTACGGTCTACCCTGATGATCCTCCCCTGTGGTCGCTGCTGTCGATGCACCAAAGCTGACCGCAAGGATCGGCTGACCAGTTCATGCTTTTCATCTTCCCCTTCAAAAAGACCCCCGGTAGTCCCCCTAAGTGGGTTGACTCAAAAAAGGGCTAAAGGTTGATTTCTGTTCTTGTTGTTGGAGATTTCACGAGTGAGTGCTTTTTCCTGTACACCAAGGCCCCGGTGGTCACGACCCAAGAACGAAGCAACAGGCCCGTATGCTTCAAAATCAAGGTATGGGGGTGGGTCGGGTGCGGCCATGGTAAACACGGTCCTGAGAGGCCTAGGAGGGACTACAGGCGCACCATGTGTCCGGGAGACACTTACTATCGCTGCAACTCAAGCGCCCCTAAGAAACAATCACGGAAATTGACGAGCAGTTCGGTCAATCCTGATGCGGGTACACCGGCCCACCAAACAAGGCTGGTTAATCTTAGGAGGCGCTGGTGTGGATAGCGAGCACAGTTTGAGCACAGTGCCGAGGTATAATCGTTGCTAGTTTGCATTAACGCGGTCTGCAAACACTCAACTAACCCGTTGATTCCATTGATTTAACTGGTGCGGCTGGCGGGGATCGAACCCACGACCCTTGGCTTCGGAGGCCAATACTCTATCCACTGAGCTACAGCCGCGCTGGGGAATTTCTGAAGAGAAGCAAAGGATACAGTTTTTCTGCAGCGCCGTCCATGGAAAGTGTCGTCTCACCGGCAATATCCGTTTCAAAACAGGGGCTTTGGGTCTATAATCGCCGGTTTGGCGAGTGTTTGCTTTTCTTCAAGTGAGCGAGTCTGGCAGGCCAGTTTTGAAAATTGTAAGTTAAGGACATCATGAGCGACGCACATAACGAACACGAATCCGCAATTCGGAACCCCAAGCAACTTGTAGTCGCCGTGGCCGGCTTCTTCCTGGTCACCGTCATCGGCATTATTTTACTGGTGTCGTTTGTCACAACGAGCAGGCTGACCGGTGCAGGCACTGACAGCCAGAGCGTGAAAGCGGTAGCCGCCCGCGTGCGTCCGGTCGCTGACGAAGGCTACACGTTCAAAGACGTGAATGCACCGAAAGTACTGCTGGCAGCCGAGGCCGTGTACACCGCCAATTGCGCTGCGTGCCACACCAGCGGTGCGGCCGGCGCACCGAAGTTTGGCGATGCAGGCGCATGGGCGCCACGCATTGCGCAAGGCTACGACACCTTGGTCAAGCACGCGGTCGAAGGCATCCGCGGGATGCCGGCAAAAGGCGGCAACGCTGACCTCGACAACGTCGAAGTTGCGCGCGCCGTGGTCTACCTGGCCAACAGCAGTGGTGCAAAATTCAAGGAGCCTGAAGTTCCGGCCGCGCAGCCAGCCGCGGCTGCCGCAGCAGCGCCAACCGCCACCGCTCCGGTCGCAGCCGAGGTCGTCGCTGCGCCTGCAGCCGCTCCGGCTGCAGCTGCAGCTCCCGCCGCTGCCGCGCCGAAGTTGGCCGCTGACGCTGGCAAAAACCTTTACAGCGCGGCATGCGTCGCATGCCATGGGGCTGGCATTGCCGGCGCGCCGAAATTCGGCGACAAGGCAGTCTGGGCGCCACGCATCGCGCAAGGCGCCGCGGTGCTGTATGAGCACTCGATCAAGGGTTTTCAGGGCAAGGCGGGCATAATGCCGCCCAAAGGTGGCTCGTCCGCTTCCGACGACGAAGTCAAGGCAGCGGTTGATTACATGGTCAACGCTGCCAAGTAAGCGCCAGGCGCCCTCTGTTCCAATTTAAGAACCGCTCGGTCGCCCGAGCGGTTTTTTTACGTATACTGCGCAGCCATACTCGGCGCACATAAAAAAAGGCCGCTCGCGCGGCCTCTTCTCAACTACCCGCCATGCTGTCAACTTTTACCAGATAATCACCCGATCCTTCGGCGCCAAATACATCTTGTCGCCCGGCTTGACATTGAACGCCTCGTAGAACGCCGGCTGGTTCATCATGGTGCCGTTGGCGCGGAACTGGCCCGGCGAGTGGGGATCGGTCTTGACTTGCACGATCTGCTGCGGCTCGCGCATCTTCATGCGCCAGACCTGGCCGAAGCCCATGAAAAAGCGCTGATCACCGGTGAGGCCGCTGATCACCGGCGCCTTTTTGCCGTTCAGCGACAGCTTATAGGCCTTGTACGCAATCGCCACGCCCGAGTTGTCGGCGATGTTCTCGCCCAGCGTCAGCTCGCCGTTGACGTTGTAGCCCGGCAGCGGGCTATAGGCGCTGTACTGCTTGACCAGCATTTGCGTCTTGGCCGCGAAGTTCTTGTGGTCGGCCGCGCTCCACCAGTCGCGCAGGTTGCCGTCGCCGTCGTACTGGGCGCCCTGGTCGTCGAAGCCGTGGCTGATCTCGTGGCCGATCACAGCACCAATGGCGCCGTAATTGACCGCATCGTCAGCCTTGGCGTCGAAAAATGGCGGCTGCAGGATCGCCGCCGGGAACACGATCTCGTTCATCTCCGGGTTGTAATACGCGTTGATGGTCTGCGGTGTCATGCCCCACTCTTCGCGGTCGATCGGTTTGCCCAGCTTGTTCAACTCGCGGTTCGATTCGAGCGTGCGCGAACGCATCACGTTGCCGACCAGGTCGTCACGCGATACCACCAGCGCCGAGTAATCCTTCCAGCGGTTCGGGTAGCCGATCTTCGGCCTGAACTTGGCCAGCTTGGACTGCGCTTCCTTCTTGGTCTCCGGACTCATCCAGTCGAGCGTGTCGATGCTCTGCTTGTAGGCCGCCAGCAGGTTCTTGACCATCGCTTCCATGCGCACCTTGCGCTCGGCCGGGAAATGCTGCGCGACGTACAGCTTGCCCAGGCTCTCGCCCTGCGACGTTTCGACCGCGCCGACCGCGCGCTTCCAGCGCGGCTGCATTTCGGTCACGCCCGACAGCGTGGTGCCGTAGAACGCAAAGCGCGTGTCGACGAAGGGCTTCGACAGCAAGGGGGCGTACGCGTTGATCAGGTGGATCTGCAGGTAGGCTTTCCAGCTCTCGAGCGGTGTTTTGTTGACGACGTCGGCGAACCCTTTCAGGTAACTCGGCTGGCTGACGATGACGTAGCCGGCCTTGCTGCTGATGCCCGCGCTGTCGAGGTAGGATTGCCAGTCGTAGCCTGGCGCCACTTCCGCCATCTTGGCCAGCTCGACCTTGTTATAGGTCTTGACCGGGTCGCGGTTCTGGACCTTGGTCCACTGCACCTTCGCCAGCTCGGTCTCCAACGCCAGGATCGCCTTGGCGTCGGCCGCGGCGGTCTTGCTGCCGGCCAGCGCCAGCATCTTCTCGACGTACACGCCGTACTTGGCAAGGGCGTCGGCCAGCTTGGCGTCGTCCTTTTTAAGGTAGTAGTCACGGTCCGGCAGGCCCAGGCCGCCCTGCATGATGTCGGCGACGTACTTGGTCGAATCCTTGGCGTCCTGGTGGATGCCGAAGTCGTACGGCAAGCCGACGCCGAGGCGGCCGAGATGCGCCATCATCGCCGGCAATTCGGCCCGGCTCTTGATGGCGGCGATGCGCGCCAGCTCGGCGTTCAACGGCGCCAGGCCGAGGGCGTTGGCCTTTTTCTCGTTCATGAAGCTGGCGTAGAAGTCGCCGATGCGCTGGGCGTCGGTGCCGGCCGCCTGGTTCGGACTCTTTGCCGCGTTCTCGATAATCGCGCGCAGCTGCGGCTGGGTGTCGTCCTGCAGCTTGGCGAACGAACCCCAGCTCGCCTTGTCCGCCGGAATAGCGGTCGTCTTGAGCCACTTGCCGTTCAGGTGAGTAAAGAAGTCGTCCTGCACCCGCACCGACGGGTCGAAGTAATCGACCGCGATGCCTGAACCAAGGGCGGCCGGCTTGGCGGTCAATGCCGTTTTGGCGGCAGCGGCGCCCTCGCCGGCGTGGGCGTGGGTGAAGGCGGTAAGCAGGCTCATGGTCAATGCGCTTAACAGGTATCGGTTCATCAGCTTATCTCAAATATAATGTAGGTGCTTGTAGGGGTCTGTACGGGCTGCGATTACCAAATGATGACGCGGTCTTTCGGCGCCAAATACATCTTGTCGCCTTCCTTCACGCCGAACGCCTCGTAAAACGCCGGCTGGTTCATCATGGTGCCGTTGGCGCGGAACTGGCCCGGCGAGTGCGGGTCGGTCTTGACCTGCACGATCACCTGCTGGTCGCGCATCTTGACGCGCCAGACTTGGCCGAAGCCCATGAAGAAGCGCTGGTCGCCGCTCAAGCCGTCGATCACCGGCGCCGGCTTGCCGCCCAACGACAGTTTATAGGCCTTGTAGGCAATCGCCACGCCGGAGTTGTCGCCGATGTTCTCGCCCAGCGTCAATGCACCGTTGACGTTATAGCCCGGTACCGGGCTGTAGGCGTCGTACTGCTTGGTCAGCATGTCGGCCTTGGCCTGGAACTTGGCGCGGTCCTCCTTGGTCCACCAGTCGCGCAAGTTGCCGTCGCCGTCGGACTGGCTGCCCTTGTCGTCGAAACCGTGACTGATCTCGTGGCCGATCACCGCGCCGATGGCGCCGTAGTTGACGGCGTCGTCGGCGCGCATGTCGAAGAACGGCGGCTGCAAAATCGACGCCGGGAACACGATCTCGTTCATCGACGAGCTGTAGTAGGCATTCACCGTCTGCGGCGTCATGCCCCACTCTTCGCGGTCGATTGGTTTACCGAGCTTGTTGACGCCGCGGTTGTAGCCGAAGGTCCGGGCCCGCATCATGTTGCCGACCAAATCGTCCTGCTTGATGGTCAGCTTTGAATAATCGCGCCACTTGTTCGGGTAGCCGATCTTGGGCGTGAACTTGGCCAGCTTGGCCTGCGCTTCCTTTTTTGTTTCGGGGCTCATCCAGTCGAGCGTGTCGATGCTTTGTTTGTACGCTTCGAGCACGTTCTTGACCAGCACTTCCATGCGCGCCTTGCGCTCGGCCGGGAAGTATTGGCCGACATACTGGCGGCCCACCGCTTCGCCCACTACGCTTTCGACGGTCGATACGCCATGCTTCCAGCGCGGCTGGTTTTCGGTCACCCCGGACAGGGTCGCGCCGTAGAACGCGAAGTTGGCGTCGTAGAAGTCCTTCGACAGGTACGGCGCATAGCTGCGCAGCAGCTGCCACTCGAAATACGCTTTCAAGGTTGCCAGGTCGGTCTTTTCCAGCACCTGATTCAAGCCCGTCAGGTAGCTCGGCTGGCCGACGATGATGTAGTCGGTCTTGGTGGCGATGCCGGCCGCGGCCAGTGCGCCCTTCCAGTCGTAGCCCGGCGACAGCGCGGCCAGGGCATCGAAGTCCATCTTGTTGTAGCGCTTGACCGGATCGCGCAGTTCGACCTTGGTCCACTGCACTTCGGCCAGCGCGGTTTCAAACCCCAGGATCGCCTTGGCCATGGCGGCAGCGTCTTTTTCGCCGGCCAGCGCCAGCGTTTTCTCGACGTGGCGCTCGTACTTGGCGCGCACGTCGAGCAGTTTGGCGTCGTCTTTTTTGAGGTAGTAGTCGCGGTCAGGCAGGCCCAGGCCGCCCTGGCTGATCTGGGCGGCGTAGCGGGTCGATTCGCGCGCGTCCTGGCCGACGCCAATCGAGTATGGCATCGGCACGCCGATCTGCGACAGGTGGGCGACCAGCGCCGGCACTGCCTTTTTGTCGCGCAGCGCGCGGATGCGCTGCATCTCGCCCGTCAGCGGACGGTAACCGAGCGCGTCGCGCTTTTTTTCGTCCATGTAGCTGGTGTACAGGTCGCCGATCTTCTGGTTGTCGGTGCCGGCTTTCTTGTGCGGGTCCTTCTGGGCTGCCTCGATCATGCCGCGCAGCTGGGGATTGAGATCGTCGCGCAACTTGGCAAAGGTGCCCCAGCTCGATTTGTCGGCCGGGATTTCGGTCGTTTTCAGCCATTTCCCGTTCAGGTAGGCGAAAAAATCGTCCTGCGCACGCACCGTCGGGTCGATGTACTGCACGTCGATGCCCGAAATCGGAGTCGCCGGTTTGGCCACGTCGGCGGCGCCGGCAAAAGCGGCGATCAGGCTCAGGGTCAGGGTGCTCAGTAGGTATCGTTTCACAGCGGTGTCCTTATGGGGCGGGAAAATGGCGCGGCGAATAGCCGAGGGAGAAATGTAACATATGACTCCAAGCAATACAGCCTCTTGGGCGCCGGCTCCCGGCCTGCCCTCCGGTTTTTACTTTACGATACATAAACTGTTGTATTCGGCAGGCCCAGGCTGCTTTCATGCCGCCACCGGCTCCGGCGGGCGTAAAAAAGCCCACGGCGGGCCGTGGGCAAAACCACTTCAAGGTGGTGGGGGAGAAAACGACTTCACTATAAGCTGGCATTTCGGCAACGCTGGGCACAATTACAATTGCTTACGGCTGGGTGATCAATCCATATATGGCTACATTTCGCGTGCGCGTTCCTCGTCCCGGGCACCGGGGTTACTCAAGCTCATGAGCGAAAAAAAACCGGGCTGCGCAGGCAGCCCGGTTTTTGTTAAATACTGGCAAATACTGGTGCAATCAGCTATTCAACTGCCGCGCATCGACCAGCTTGTCCTTGTACGAATCGAAAATGCCCACCAACGCCTCGCGCATGGCAAATTGTGGCTTCCAGTTCAGGTCCGTCATCGTGCCTTCGATCTTCGGCACCCGGTTCTGCACGTCTTGGTAACCGTTGCCATAATAGGCGTCGGAGCTGGTCTCGACCAGCTTGACCTTCTTGGCGGTGTCACGGTATTCCGGATACTCGGCGGCGAGCTCGAGCATCATGTTGGCCAGTTCGCGGATCGAAAAATTGTTGCTTGGGTTGCCGATGTTGTAGATCTTGCCGGTGGCGACACCGCCTTCGTTGGCGATGATCCGCACCAGCGCATCGATGCCGTCGTCGACGTAGGTGAACGAGCGTTTCTGCTCGCCGCCATCGACCAGCTGGATGTTCTCGCCGCGCACGATATGGCCGAGAAACTGGGTCAGCACGCGCGACGAGCCTTCTTTGGGCGTGTGGATCGAATCGAGGCCGGCGCCGATCCAGTTGAACGGACGGAACAAGGTGAAGTTGAGCCCTTCCATGCCGTAGCCCCAGATCACGCGGTCCATCAGCTGCTTCGAGCAGGCATAGATCCAGCGCGGCTTGTTGATCGGGCCGTACACCAGGTTTGACGCTTCCGGATCGAATTCGGCGTCCGGGCTCATGCCGTACACCTCGGACGTCGACGGGAACACCAGGTGCTTGCCGTACTTGGCGGCCGAACGCACGATCGGCAGGTTTGCCTCGAAGTCGAGCTCGAACACGCGCAGCGGTTCCTTGACGTAGGTCGATGGCGTGGCGATCGCCACCAGCGGCAGGATCACGTCGCACTTCTTGACGTGGTACTCGACCCATTCCTTGTTGATGGTGATGTCGCCCTCGAAAAAGTGCATGCGCGACTTGTACGACGCGTTGCCCAGCAGCTCGGTGATGCGGTCGGACTGCATGTCCATGCCATACACGTGCCAGTCGGTCGTTTCCAGGATGCGCTTGGACAGATGGTGGCCGATAAAACCGTTGACACCGAGGATGAGGACTTTTTTCATGGTAAAAGGGGCGCTACGCAGGCCGAATGGTTGACCACTGATTATACCAGTCGCGAAAATGCGTCAATCCGCTCGCCAGGGAGGTGGTCGGCTTGTAGCCCACCCACGCCTGAAGCTTGGCGGTATCGGCGTGGGTCGCCTCGACGTCGCCCGGCTGCATCGGCTGCAAATCGAGCCGCGCCGTCACCCCCAGCACGCGCTCGAGGGTGTGGATGAAGTCGATCACCGTGACCGGCTGATTGTTGCCGATATTGAAAACCGAATGAGGCGGCTTCACTTCGTCGGGAGGCGGCTTGAACAACAGACGCAGCACGCCTTCGACGATGTCGTCGATGTAGGTGAAATCGCGCCGCAGCCGCCCGCCGGCGAATACGGGAATCGTTTCACCCCTCTGCAGCTTCTCGGTAAAGCTGAAGCAGGCCATGTCCGGCCGGCCCCATGGCCCGTAGACAGTGAAGAAGCGCAGGCCGGTGGCCGGCAGCCGGTACAGGTGGCTGTACGAACAGGCCATCAGCTCGTTGGCCTTTTTGGTTGCCCCGTAGAGCGACACCGGCTCGTCGGTCCGGTCGTCTTCGCTGAACGGCACCTTGGCGTTGCCGCCGTACACGCTGCTGCTGCTGGCGTACAGCAGGTGCTTGATCCGGTGCAGCCGACATGCTTCGAGGATGTGGCCGAAGGCAATGATGTTCGACTGCAAGTAAGCGTTGGGGTTGACCAGCGAATAGCGCACCCCCGCTTGCGCCGCCAGGTGCACCACCAGGGTCGGCCGGGCGCGTTCGAACAATGCGTTCACCTGGGCCGCATCGGCAAGTTCGACTGCCGGGCACGGCACGTCGCAAGGGGCCAGCAGCGCCTCGACGCGGCTTGACTTGAGCCGGGGATCGTAATAGCCATTAAAATTGTCGCACCCGGTCACCCGGTGACCCAGCAAGGCCAGCCGGGCCGACACCGCGCTGCCGATAAAACCGGCGGCGCCCGTCACCAATATCGTGTGAGATCCGGGCGTCATGATCGCGGATTTTCCTGGGGAGAATGGGGTGAAAGGCGCGCTCGTCAGTTATCAAGCCGGCACGGACGGCTCAATACTGGCAGAGGTACAAGCGCCGCGTATGATCCCGCTCAGCCTGCGCAGCTTGCGCCGGCCCGTTTCCACTGGGCGAACCGGCCCGAATGTGCTGTAGCGTCACCGGCCTGGCAAGATCGCGTCTATACTGATGCAGCGCCGAGTCGGGCACTTTCGCCCGCACCCGCGCAGCACCAACCGCATCGATCAGGACCACCATGGGCTCAACACTGAAGAACTACGGCCTCGTCGGCCTCGGCCTGATCGCCGGCGTCGCCGTTTCCATGCAGTTCTCGGCGCTGGCGCAAAAGCCGGTCGAATTCAGCATCCCGCTCGAACAACTGCGTACGCTCGCCAGCGTGTATAACCTGATCAAATCCGACTACGTCGACGCGGTCGACGACAAGCAGCTGCTCAACGAAGCGATCGCCGGCATGGTCGGCTCGCTCGATCCGCATTCGGCCTACCTCGACAAGAAAGCCTACGCCGAACTGCGCGAAGGCACCGAAGGGCGTTTCGTCGGCCTCGGCATCGAAATCTCGCCGAGCAAGGACGGCACCATCCTGATCGTCGCGCCCATCGAGGATTCGCCGGCCTGGCGCGCCGGCATCAAGGCGGGCGACCTGATCACCCGCATCGACGGCCTGAACGTACAGGGCATCGGGCTCGACGACGCCATCAAGAAAATGCGTGGCGCCGCGCGCACCAGGGTTACCCTGACGATCGTGCGCAGGGGCGTGCTTGAACCGCTGGACGTCGTCATCGCGCGCGAGGAAATCGTGCAGAAAAGCGTCAAGGGCAAGATCGTCGAACCGGGCTATGCCTGGCTGCGCGTGTCGCAGTTCCAGGAACCGACCCTGGACGACATGGCCGCCCGCCTGGCCGCGCTGTACCGGCAGGAACCGAACCTCAAGGGACTGGTGCTGGACCTGCGCAACGACCCGGGCGGCCTGCTGCAAGGCGCGATCGGCGTCGCCGCCGCATTCCTGCCGAAAGACGCCGAAATCGTCTCGACCAACGGCCAGCTGGCCGGCTCGAAACAGCGTTTTTACGGCCGGCCCGAGTTTTATTCGCTGCGCGGCGACAGCGATGCGCTGGCCGGGCTGCCGGCCGCGCTCAAGACCGTGCCGCTGGTGGTGCTGGTCAACACCGGGTCGGCATCGGCTTCCGAAATCGTCGCCGGCGCGCTGCAAGACACCAAACGCGCCGCCATCCTCGGCAGCCAGACCTTCGGCAAGGGATCGGTGCAAACCATCCGGCCGTTGTCGAACGACAGCGCGGTCAAGCTGACCACCGCGCGCTACTACACACCAAACGGCCGCTCGATCCAGGCGCGCGGCATCGTGCCAGATTTCCTGGTCGACGAAAACGCCGACGGCGATGGCATCAATGGCTTGCGCACGCGCGAAGCGGACCTCGCCAGGCACCTGTCGAACGAACGCGACTCCGAAGACGCCAACACACGGCGCGACGAAGTCGAAGACGACATGCGCGCCAGTGCGATCGAACGCGGACGCAAGCCGCTCGAATACGGC
This sequence comes from Massilia psychrophila, assembly GCF_002760665.1. Taxonomy (GTDB): domain Bacteria; phylum Pseudomonadota; class Gammaproteobacteria; order Burkholderiales; family Burkholderiaceae_D; genus JAFCUW01. The sequence continues at coordinate 12,844 of NZ_PDOB01000013.1, forward strand.
AGCGCCGACGATTTCCAGCTGCGCCAGGCGCTCAACCACCTCAAGGGCTTGCCGCTGCAGCTGTCGCGGCGCGTTAGCGCACCGGCGCTGGCGCACCAGCCCACCAAGCCACCTGCCCACTAGCCCACTAGCGCCAAAACACCCGATCGGTCAGTACGCATGTGTAGAATATGCGGCACTCGCCGGGCATTGCCTGGCCTATTTCCTTTGAAAGCACTGCCATGAAACAAGTCGTCATTAGCGGCACCGGTTTGTTCACGCCGCCCCATTCGATCTCCAACGAGGAACTGGTGGCTGCCTTCAACGCCTACGCCACCCAGTTCAATGCCGACAACGCCGCCGCCATCGCCGCCGGCGAAGCGGTGGCGATCGAAGCGTCGAGCGCCGGCTTTATCGAAAAAGCGTCCGGCATCAAGTCGCGCTTTGTGATGGAAAAGGACGGCATCCTGGAACCTGGTCGCATGACGGCGCGCATCGCCGAGCGCGGCGACGACGAACTGTCGCTGCAGGCGGAGATGTGCGTGGCGGCGGCGCGCCAGGCGTTAGCGCGCGCCGGCCGCACTCCAGCCGACATCGACATGCTCATTGTCGCCTGCAGCAACATGCAGCGCGCCTATCCGGCGATGGCGGTCGAAGTACAAGATGCGCTCGGCATCGACGGCTACGGCTTCGACATGAACGTCGCCTGCTCGTCGGCCACCTTCGGCATCCAGACCGCGATGGCGGCAGTGCAAAGCGGCCAGGCGCGCGCGGTCTTGGTGCTCAATCCCGAAATCACCAGCGGCCACTTGAATTTTCGCGACCGCGACAGCCACTTCATTTTCGGCGACGCCTGCACCGCCATCGTGATCGAAGGCGCTGAGGAAGCGGTCAGCGGGCACCAGTTCGAGATCCTCGAATCGAAGCTCAAGACCAAATTTTCGAACAACATCCGCAACAATTTCGGCTTCATGAACCGGTTCGACGAAAGCGGCGTCGGCAAGGCCGACAAGCTGTTCCGCCAGCAGGGCCGCAAGGTTTTTAAGGAAGTGTGTCCGATGGCGGCCGAGATGATCAGGGAGACGGTGACGGCGGCCGGCCTCGAGGTCGGCCAGATAGCGCGCTTCTGGCTGCACCAGGCCAACCTGAGCATGAACCTTTTCATCACCCGCATGCTGCTCGGGCGCGACGCCGAAGCGGGCGAAGCGCCGGTCATTCTCGACACCTACGCCAACACCTCGTCGGCCGGCTCGATCATCGCTTTTCATAAACACCAGGACGACATGACGGCCGGCGCGCTCGGCGTGATCTGCTCGTTCGGCGCCGGTTACTCGATCGGCTGCGTGGTGGTGCGCAAAAAATAGCCGCCGCGGCGCAACGCTGAGGGTCGGACGTTTGTGCGTTTGCGCAAACGCCGCCGTTGAAAGCGGCAAACCTGCCAGACGTCATCCTCGCGGCTGCCGAGATCGATACTGAGTACGGCAGATCGGTGGAGCATATTCAGCATGGGTTTCCGCTGCGCGAGGGTGACGTACAGCTTTAAAGGCGCGATGCCAGCTCCGCCCCTTCCCTGATCGCGCGCTTGGCATCGAGCTCGACCGCCAGCGCGGCGCCGCCGATCTTGTGGAAGGCCGGCCCGCCACTGTCCCCCTCGAGCGGCATCAGTTCGGCCAAGCTGTCCTGGCCGGCGCAGATCACGATATTGTCGCACTCGATCAGCCGCTGCTCGCCCCCTACCGTGATGTGCAGGCCGCGCCCGTCGATCCGGTCGTAGCGCACGCCGGCCATCATTACCACGCCGTTGCGCGCCAGCGTGGCGCGATGCACCCAGCCCGACGTCTTGCCCAGACCGGCGCCCGGTTTCGAGGCCTTGCGCTGCATCAGGACGATCTGGCGCAACGGCGCCGGCGTGCTTGGTGCGACCAGGCCGCCGCGGTTGGTCGCCGCCAGGTCGACGCCCCACTCGCGCGCCCACGCCGCGACCGGCACCGGCAACGATTGCGCAGGATCGTGCAGCAGGTATTCGCCGACGTCGAAGCCGATGCCGCCGGCGCCGATGATCGCCACCCGCTTGCCGACCGCCGCTTTTCTCTGCAAGACGTCGACATACGACAGCACCATCGGATGCTCGATGCCGTCGATCGGCGGCATGCGCACCTTGACGCCGGTGGCAACGATAACGTCATCAAAGCCGCCCGCCAGCAACTTCGCGCGGGTGACGCGCTGGCCCAGCACCAGCTTCACGCCCGTCACGTCGAGCTTGCGCCCAAAATAGCGGATGGTTTCGCTAAATTCCTCCTTGCCGGGAATCTGCATGGCGATTCGGAACTGGCCGCCGATGCCGTCAAGGCTGTCGAACAGCGTGACGTCATGCCCGCATTCGGCCGCCACCGTTGCCGCCGACAGCCCGGCCGGGCCGGCGCCCACCACTGCCACTTTTTTTGGCGTGCGCGTTTTGGCGTACACCAGTTCGGTCTCGTGGCAGGCGCGCGGGTTGACCAGGCAGGAGGCGCGCTGGTTGGCGAAGGTGTGGTCGAGGCAGGCCTGGTTGCAGCCGATGCAGGTGTTGATCTCGTCGGCGCGTCCGCTGGCGGCCTTGGCGACGAACTGCGGGTCGGCCAGGAACGGCCGCGCCATCGACACCATGTCGGCGTCGCCGCGCGCGATGATGTCCTCGGCCACGCCCGGCGTATTGATGCGGTTCGAGGCGACTACCGGAATCGTCACCTCGCGCCGCAGGCGCCCGGTCACGCTGGCGAAAGCGGCGCGCGGCACCGACGTGACAATGGTCGGCACCCGCGCCTCGTGCCAGCCGATGCCGGTATTGAGGATCGTCACCCCGGCGTTTTCGAGCGCTTTGGCTACCGCCACCACCTCGTCCCAGGTATTGCCGCCGTCGACCAGGTCGAGCAGCGAATGGCGGTACATGATGATGAAATCGAGGCCCGCCTTGGCGCGGATGCGCTTGACGATTTCCACCGGCAGACGCATGCGGTTGTCGATACTGCCGCCCCAGCGGTCGGTTCTCTGGTTGGTGCGCGTACACAGGAACTGGTTGAGCAGGTAGCCTTCGCTGCCCATCACCTCGACGCCGTCGTAACCGGCCAGTTTGGCCAGCCGCGCGCAGCGCGCGTAGGCGGCGATGGTGCGCTCGATGCCACTTTCGGTGAGCGCGCGCGGCTTGAACGGCGAGATCGGCGATTTTTTCGCCGACGCCGACACCACCAGCGGCTGGTAGCCATAGCGGCCGGCGTGCAGGATCTGCAGCAGGATCTTGCCGCCTTCCTGGTGCACCGCGCGCGTGACACGGCGGTGATTGAAAACGTCGCCGGCAAAATTGAGGGTGCCGCCGAACGGCAGCAGCCAGCCTTCGCGATTGGGCGAAATGCCGCCGGTGACGATCAGGCCGACGCCACCGCGCGCGCGCTCGCGATAGAACTCGGCCAGCTTGCCGTAATGATAAAAGCGATCCTCCAGCCCGGTATGCATCGAACCCATGATGACGCGGTTGCGCAGGGTCGTAAAGCCGAGGTCGAGCGGGGCAAGCAGGTGCGCAAAGGTGGCGGTCATTGGGTATAGGGTTTTGGGTCCGGGTTCGGGCGCGGGTGCGCCTCAGCCCCGCATTAAAACCCGGTTTGTATAGATTGCGGCTACTAATTTTCATGAGCCCGCCAGCTGTTGCGGCTGCGCGGCGGGGGGGGCGCACGCTTGCGCCGCACGCTTGCGAGCCGGCACGTTTTATCGTAGGCTGCGGTGGATGAATGCCCGTCTCATCCTTCGCCTGCTCGTCTGGCTGCTCGTTTGCGTGCAACCAGCCTGCGCCCCGGCCGCCCTGGCACGATTGCCCGCCGTCGATGTCAGCGTCAAGCGCGTCGACGGCGCTAGCGGCCAGCTCTACCAGGTCAGCGCGCGCGGCGACGTCGCGGCAACGCCGGAGGCGGTCTGGCGCATCCTCACCGATTACGGCCGCATGGCCGAATTCGTGCCCGGCCTGCACAGCACGCGGGTCCTCGAACGCAGCGCCAACCAGGCGATCGTCGAACAGCACGGGGTGGCGAATTTCCTGTTCTTCCAGCGCAAGATCGGGCTGCTGGTGCAGGTGCGCGAACAGCCGATGTCGCAGATCGACGTCCATCTGATCGACGGCGACATGGCGGTCTACAACTGCACCTGGCGGCTGGTGCCGCTGCCGGAGACAGGCGGCACGCGGATCGTCTACAGCGGCGCGCTGGCGCCGAAGTTCTACGTGCCGGCCATGTTTGGGGCAAACCTGATCCGCGCCGACGTCGCGGCAATGATGGCCGCCGTGCTGGCGCGGCTGGACCGGCCGGGCTAGACTGGACTGGACTGGACTGGACTGGACTGGCACGTCACTACACGTCGTCCTCGCGAATGCGGAGACCCAATTTCCCGGGAACAGCGACAACGCCCGGCATCGTCCGTCAAAAGTTGATCAGCTTATCGTGCAAACTGGGTCCCCGCCTGCGCAAGGACGACGATTCAAATGTCAACGTAATATTTTCGCATCCTGGTGCGCAATTTCTGCGCAGGCGTCACCCGGACAGCACGGGTCAGCCGGCGTAGCTGTCGCGCTCGCGCAATTCGGCAAAGCCTTCGATGCTGCCGATCTTTACCGTCAGCGGATTCATCCTGCTTTGCGGCGTCATCGGGCGCCAGGCGAACTGCCACTCACATTCGGCGGCCTCGGCGAGCGTTTTGGTGAAGGCGACGCCGAGCGCGGCGCGCACGCCATATTCGACGGCGCCGTCGATCCCGGCCCAGGTCGGCAAAATGCGTTGCACCGCGCGGTGCAGGCGTTCACCGAATTCTTCGCTGTTATGGATCACCAGGCAGCTGTCGGCGTCCAGCAGGTCGAACAGCGACTTGTCCCACACGGTCGACAACGACAGCGTCAGGCATTGATTGGCCGGCATCAGGCGGAACTGGCCTTCGCGCAGCGCCAGTTCGAGTTCGTCGCGCGCCGCGTAGCGGTACAGGGTTGGGGGGCGTTGATAGTCGTGCATGATAAGAAGTTCCGGTAATAGGTAAGGGCACCGGCGCGCCGTCAGCGCACCGTTGCGCGGCGCGCGTTGTGCGCGAGCCGCATGTTTTTGGAGGCGATGAAAATTTCGCGCAACAGGAAGACGAAGCTGCCGATCAGCGCAAACATCGCCAGCACGAAGCAGGCGGCGATGTATTTGTCGAGCGGCAGGCTGGCGGTATCGCCCAAAAACAGCATCGCAATGACCATGCAGACCAGCAGGCCGCAGGCGGTCGACAGCGTGATGGCGGTGTTGATCAGGTGGGCGCGGCCGTACAGGATGTCCAGTTCGGCCGTGTAATGCGGGTCCGCGCCGATTTCGAGCCGGTCTTCGAGCACGCGCGAACGGTCGATGATGCGCGCGAGCCGGTTGGTCAGTACCGTCAGCTTGGTAGCCACGCCGGTCAGCAGGAACACCGGCGCGATCGCCAGCTGGATCACATGGCCGATATCGCTGATCTGGATATTCAAGGGCATCTTGTGATCTATTCTTATTGGATGGTTGTTTGAAGCGTCAGGCCGACAGTGTAGCAGGGCGTCACTCGAAACGGCCAAGACGCCTGAACTGTTCGGTGGCGGCCACCAGCGCGCTGGCGATACCGGTTTCGAGCGCGCCATGGCCGGCGTCCGCGATCATGTGTATGCGCGAGCCTGGCCAGGCCTGGTGCAGGCGATAGGCCGACACCGGCGGACAGATGACGTCGTAGCGGCCCTGCACGATAAAGGCCGGCAGGTGGGCGATGCGTTTGATGTCGCGCATCAGCTGGCCTTCTTCGAAAAAGCCGAGGTTGGCCATGTAGTGCGATTCGAGGCGCCCCACGCCCAGGTCGAGCGTGTCCGACGCCGGCTCCTCGCTTTGCGGGCGCAGGAACACGCGGCGTCCCTCGAAGCGGCTCCAGGCGCGCGCCGCCGGCCAGTAGCGCGCCGGGTCGTCGCACAGCATGCGCGACACGTACGCCTGCAGCAGGTCGCCGCGCTCGGCAACCGGGATAAGCGCGATGAAGTCGTCGTACAGCTCCGGATAGAACTGCTCGACGCCGTGCAGGAACCAGTCGATCTCGCTCGCGGTGCACAGAAAAATACCGCGCAGGATGAAGCCGAGGCAGCGCTCCGGGTAGGCCTGGCCGTACGCCAGTGCCAGGGTCGAACCCCACGAGCCGCCGAACACCAGCCACTGTTTGATGCCGAACATGGCACGCAAGGTTTCGATGTCCTCCATCAGCAGTTGGGTCGTGTTGTTGCGCCATTCGCCCAGCGGCGTCGACTTGCCGGCACCGCGCTGGTCGAACAGGATGATGCGGTAATGGCGGGGGTCAAAGAAGCGGCGGTGCTGCGGCGACAGGCCGGCGCCGGGGCCGCCATGCAGGAACAGCACCGGCGTGCCGTCCGGGTTGCCGACCTCTTCCCAGTAGATAGTGTGCAACGAATCGACCGCGAGCATGCCGTGGCGGTTCGCGATGATCGGCGGAAACAGCGACGGCTGGCTCTCGTGCATGGTATTTCTCATCGTGGCGAAGAGACGATTGTAACCTGCACGGCGAGCACTCAAAAAAAAGTATTGACGGCGAAACCGACGCCGTCGTCGTCGTCCACCGCCAGAGTGCAACCGGCCGGCAGCTGCAGGTAGGCGTGCTGCTCGTTCGTCTTGACGATGGCGCAGCCGTGCGGCAAGGTTTTCATTCGCGGTCCTGTTCCTGTCTTCCCTGTTCGTCTCCCAGCAACTGCTCCAGCCGGCGTTCGCAATGGTTGAGAAAATCGCGCGTCGCCGCGTAGTGTTCCGGCTTCATAGGCGGTTTCCTGGATGTCGTCGCCGTCGAAATCCGCCAACGGTCGATTTACCGGCGCCGATTGCGCCGATGAGGAAGGTGACGTCGGCGTGTAGCGACAGCTTGGCAATGTCGCGCAGGGACAACGAGCGCAGATACGGTCTTGCAGTGAGCGCCATGTGCCCCTCCGAAGTCAGAAGAAAACGCTACCCCTAAAATCGTCGTCCTCGCGAAGCGGGGACCCATACTGAGCAGATGTCGCCGATGTGGCGTACGCAGCATGGGGCCCCGCTGGCGCGAGGACGACGGGTGATACTGTGCCGCCTATAGCTCAATACATGTGCTGCCCGCCGTTGATGGCGATGTTGGCGCCGGTGACGAACGCTGCTTCATCGGACGTCAGGTAAGCGACCAGGCCGGCCACTTCTTCCGGCTTGCCCAAACGCGCCATCGGAATTTGCGGGATGATTTTGCTGTCGAGCACTTCCTGCGGAATCGCCATCACCATCTTGGTGCCGATGTAGCCGGGCGAGATGGTGTTGACGGTGACGCCCTTGCGCGCCACTTCCAGCGCCAGCGCCTTGGTGAAACCGTGCATGCCGGCCTTGGCGGCCGAGTAGTTGGTCTGGCCGAAGGCACCCTTTTGGCCGTTGACCGAGGAGATGTTGATGATCCGGCCCCAGCCGCGCTCGACCATGGTGTCGCACACCGGCTTCGTCATGTTGAAGACGGAGTCGAGGTTGGTGCCCATCACGGCGTCCCAGTTCGGCTTGTCCATTTTTTTAAACGTCATGTCGCGCGTGATGCCGGCGTTGTTGACCAACACTTCGATCGGGCCAACTTCCTTGACGACTTTCGCCACACAGGCCTGCGCGGAATCGTAGTCGGCGACGTCGCATTCGTACGCCTTGAACTCGTAGCCCATCTGCCTGGTTGCCGCCAGCCAGCCTTCGACCTTGGTGCTGCCGGGCGAATACGTCGTCACCACGGTGTAACCCAAGGCCGCCAGCTTGATGCATACGGCTTCGCCCAAACCGCCCATACCGCCGGTCACTAATGCAACTCTAGACATTTTTCATCTCCTGGTTTTGGTATCGCGCTGCTGTGAAAAAAAGGGATCAGTCCCGCTCGACTGCCAATGCGACGCCCATGCCGCCGCCGATGCACAGGCTGGCCAGGCCGCGCTTGGCGTCGCGCCGGATCATTTCGTGCAGCAACGTCACCAGGATGCGCGCGCCGGACGCGCCGATCGGATGGCCGAGCGCGATGGCACCGCCATTGACGTTGATCTTGCTGGTGTCCCAGCCCATCTCGCGGTTGACCGCGAGCGCCTGGGCGGCGAACGCTTCGTTAATTTCCATCAGGTCGACGTCCTCGTGGGTCCAGCCGGCTTTTTTCAGGCACAGCTGGGTGGCCGAGACCGGGCCCATGCCCATGATGGCCGGGTCGAGGCCGGCCGACGAATAGGCCTTGATACGCGCCAGCGGGGTCAGGCCGAGTTCTTTCGCCTTCGACGCCGACATCATGATGACGGCAGCGGCGCCGTCGTTCAAGCCGGACGCATTGCCGGCGGTGACGGTGCCTTCCTTGTTGAATGCCGGGCGCAGCGCCGTCAGCGCTTCGAGCGTGCTGCCGTGCTTCGGATACTCGTCGGTGTCGAAGATGGTGGCGCCCTTCTTGGAAGGGATCTCGAACGGGATGATCTCGTCCTTGAACTTGCCGGCCTTCTGGGCCGCCTCGGCCTTCTGCTGCGAGGCCAGGGCGAACGCATCCTGGTCGGCGCGCGAGATGTCGTACTTGCGGGCGACGTTTTCGGCGGTGACACCCATGTGGTACTGGTTGTAGACGTCCCACAGGCCGTCGACGATCATGGTGTCGACCAGCTTGCCGTCGCCCATGCGGATGCCGTCGCGCGAATTGGGCAGCACGTGCGGCGAGGCGCTCATGTTTTCCTGGCCGCCGGCGATGATGATGATGGCGTCGCCGCACTTGATGGCCTGGGCCGCCAGGTGGGTCGCCTTCAGGCCGCTGCCGCAGACCTTGCCGACGGTAAAGGCCGGCACCATGTCAGGCAGGCCGGCCTTGAGGGTGGCTTGGCGCGCCGGGTTCTGGCCGGCGCCGGCGGTGAGCACCTGGCCCATGATGACTTCGTCGACGGTGGCCGGATCGATGCCGATCCTGCCCAGCAAGGTCCTGATCACATGCGCGCCGAGGTCGACGGCCGGGATTTTTGCCAATGTGCCGCCGAACTTGCCGACGGCGGTACGGCCAGCGGCCACGATTACGACATCTTCCATTTTTTTCTCCGAGGTTGCTGGCGCCATTGGCCAGCCTGGTTGTCAAGCGGCGCCCCGCACAACCAGCGCGGGAAACGCCATCGGTCCTTACTGCAAAGCTGGCGGCGCGGCGCCGGGATCGACCGGCGGCCGCTGGCACCAGCGGTGGAGGGCGCCAGGTGGGCGTGCCTCCGGTGTCAGTCGCCGAAATCGCGGATTTTGCCTTGTTGGCAAAGAATTTATACTAAATTTCCACTCCTCTCGGCGTTTAAGCAATATCAATCTTATCAGCTTATTTACTGAAAACAATCGATGATTACGCTAATGCCAAAATATTGATTGCAACCTTGTCCACGGTGCGTGGCAGTCACCCAGCAAGTCAAGCGGGCCTAGGGTTTATTGCCTATGAGAACGACCTTGCAAACACTCCCTGTTCGGCAATATTCACAGTAGAATGCACGGGCCTGAAGCAATTGGGCGATGCCCGCCCGACACTCACGATTTTCGTTTATGCAAAAAACCTCGTCCCTTCCCATCGAAATCAAGATTTCCACGGTTGTCGCCATCTCGACGATCCTTTACTCGGCCGACACACTGGCGATCGACGCCGCGCTCAAGCAAATGACGGGCGGGGTATCGGATTTTTTCGAAGATGAATTTGCCGTCATCGACGTCACCGCGATCGCCGCGGGCGCACCGCCGATCGACTGGCGCGCGCTAGTCGAGCTGTTGCGCAAGTTCCGCCTGAACGCGGTGGCGGTGCGCGGGGCGACGCCGGCGATGGCCGACGCCATCCGCGCGCGCGGCCTGTCGCTCGACGGCGGCAGCAGCAGCGGCGCCAAACCGCGCGACGAGATTGAAGCCACCCCTGCCCTGGCGCCGCGCGCCGTTGCCGCAGTCGCTGCCGCCGCTGCGCAGCCGGCCACCGCCGTCATCTCGCCCGGCGCGATGATCATCGACACGCCGGTGCGCGCCGGCCAGCGCATCTACGCGCGTGGCTGCGACCTGATCATCACCGCGGCCGTCAACAATGGCGCCGAAGTCATTGCCGACGGCAGCATCCACGTTTATGCACCGCTCAACGGGCGCGCGCTCGCTGGCGCTTCGGGCAACACCGACGCGCGCATTTTCGCGCTGTCCATGCAGCCCGAGCTGGTGTCGATCGCCGGCGTCTACCGCACCTTCGACGACGGCTTCGCGCCCGAGTTGGCGCGCCAGCCGGCGCAAATCCGATTGGTGGGGGACCGAATCGATATACTATCGCTCAGTCCGGCTTCCCGAGCCTAATCCCCCAGTATATTTTCAAAGGACCTATTTGTGGCACGAATTATTGTTGTGACATCCGGCAAGGGCGGCGTCGGCAAGACTACCTCCAGCGCCAGTTTTTCCACCGGCTTGGCTTCCCGCGGCCACAAGACCGCCGTTCTCGATTTCGACGTCGGCCTACGCAACCTCGACCTGATCATGGGCTGCGAACGGCGCGTCGTGTATGACCTGATCAACGTCGTCAACGGCGAAGCGACCCTGAACCAGGCGCTGATCAAAGACAAGCACTGCGAAAACCTGTTCATCCTGCCGGCCTCGCAGACGCGCGACAAGGACGCCCTGTCCGAAGAAGGCGTCGAGCGCGTGCTGCACGACCTGATCAACATGGGCTTCGAATACATCGTCTGCGATTCGCCCGCCGGCATCGAACACGGCGCGCTGATGGCGCTGACGTTTGCCGACGAAGCGATCATCGTCACCAATCCGGAAGTGTCGTCGGTACGCGACTCCGACCGCATCCTCGGCATCATCCAGGCCAAGTCGCGCCGCGCCCAGACCGGCGCCGAGCCGGTCAAGGAACACCTGTTGATTACCCGCTACTCGCCGAAACGGGTCGAAAACGACGAAATGCTGTCGTACCAGGACGTGCAGGAAATCCTGCGCATCCCGCTCATCGGCATCATTCCGGAATCGGAATCGGTGCTGCACGCCTCCAATCAAGGCAACCCGGCGATCCACTTCAAGGGCACCGACGTCGCTGAGGCGTACGAAGACGTGGTATCGCGCTTCCTCGGCGCCGACCTGCCGCTGCGGTTCACCAGCTACGAAAAGCCGGGCTTTCTGCAGCGCATTTTTGGGACGAAGTAATATGGCACTGCTTTCATTCCTGTTCCCACCCAAGGCAAAGACCGCCAGCGAAGCTAAGGAACGCCTGCAGATCATCATCGCGCGTGAGCGCACGGGCCGCGGCGGACCTGATTTTTTGCCGGCGCTGCATCGCGAACTGATTGAAGTCATTTCGAAGTACACCAAGGTGAACGCCGACAACATCAAGTTGTCGCTCGACCGCCAGGGCAACCTTGAAGTGCTCGAAGTGAACGTGGTGCTGCCGGACGCCTGAGTTTTTTTCACCTGGCTACGCTGGCCGCGCAACCCGCAGCTTGTCGGCCACCTTGACGCACGCCTCGACGTGCTGGTAGCCGAGCTGGCGGAACATCGCAAACCCGATCGCCGCCGATACCACCGAGCCGGCGATCGGCACCAGCTTGGCCGCTGTCTTGGTGGCGATCTTCACCCCCACCTTCTTGAACAGTTTCATCAACAGTTCGCGCGTCACCAGGCGCCCCACCAGCATGCCGCCCATCCCGACCGCCGCCTCGTACGCCATCAGGCGAAATTTCGGCTGCAGCCGCTCGACCTGCTGCGGCGTCAGCCCGAAAGCGGCGTTGACTTCATCGACTAGCCGCACGAACAACGTCATGTCGGACACCACATCGAATCCCGGCAACGGCACCGCCGAAAAACCGGCCGCCATGGTGGCGCGCTTGCGCACCAGTTGGCGGCAGCGCTCACGCACTTTGGCGATCTCATCATTGCTACCCGGAATTAACGTCCAGTCGGTTGTCAGCGTGTCTGCCATCGCGGCGCCTCCCCTTGAAATTTTTTTATGCCAATAAACAAGTCAAAAACGACACGTTTTAGTGTACCTTGGAATAGCCCAGCCCGAATGCACGACAGGATTGCGCTTGCAGGCAACAAAAAAAAAGATTGCGGTGGCGATTTTTTGTAAAAGTCTGTTATATTTACGTTAACTATTCATTAGTATAAGTATGATAGTCCCTTTATATCACTTAACGTCTGCCGATAGCCCCTATGAAAATAGCCGTCTTAGATAAGGACCGCAGCCAGGCCGACCTGATTTGCCAGGTCTTGACCGGGGCCGGTCATGCCTGCCAGGCTTTTGACAGCGGCAAGGAAATGCTCGGGATGCTGAAAAAGGACAGTTGCGACCTGCTGATCCTCGACTGGCAGGTAGCCGACCTGTCAGGCGTCGAGGTGTTGCGGCGGGCAAAAGAGAAGCTGCCGTCGCACGCGCCGATCATGTTCGTGACGGGTAACTCCGGCGAGGACGACATTGTTGCCGGTGTCGGCGCCGGCGCCGACGACTACATGATCAAGCCGCTGCGGCGCGGCGAGCTGCTGGCGCGGGTGCAGGCGCTGTTGCGACGCGCCTATCCGTCGCAGAACGGCGCCGAACAGCTGCAATTCGGCCCGTACGTGTTCGAGACCCGCCCCGGCCGGCTGCTGCACGACGGCTCGGTGATCGACGTCACCCACAAGGAATTTTATCTGGCGTTGCTGTTTTTCCGCAACATTGGCCGGCCACTGTCGCGCGCCTACATCCACGAAGCAGTATGGATCCGCGAAACCGCTGTGCCCTCGCGCACCATGGACACCCACGTCTCGCGGGTGCGCAACAAGCTGCAACTGCGCCCGGAAAACGGCTTCCGGCTGGTGCCGGTGTACAGCTACGGCTACCGGCTCGAGAAGATGGGCGCAGCGGCATAGGGGTCAGGGCATAGGGGTCAGACCCCGGTTCTGCTTGGTTCTTCTTTGCCGGGTCTGACCCCGGCGTGTAGCGCTAGTGCCATCCGCAAGCGCACAAAAAGTCAACATCGGGGTCTGACCCCATGACCCGCGGGGTCAGACCCCATAAGATATAATGTTGGCTTACGCTGCCATCCGCACCCAAATGCAACTGCTCGCCGTCGGCCTCAACCACACCACTGCTCCCGTCTCGCTGCGCGAGCAACTGGCGCTTGCGCCTGACCAGCTTGGCCAGGCGGTGCGGGCCGCGCGCGGCTGGTTTGCGCGCTTCGATCAGCGCGGCGGCGACGAGGCGGCAATCCTGTCGACCTGCAACCGCACCGAGATGTACGCCGCCAGCCGCGCGCCCAACGGCCTTGACGCCAGTGCCCACTTCCTCGCCGATTACCACAAGCTCGACGTTGCGCAACTGCGTCCGCATCTGTACATGCTGCCGCAGGACCACGCTGTACGCCACGCCTTCCGCGTCGCCTCCGGACTTGACTCGATGGTACTGGGCGAGCCGCAGATCCTCGGCCAGATGAAAGACGCGGTGCGCATGGCCGACGAGGCGGGCGGCCTGGGCACCTACCTGCACCAGATGTTCCAGCGCAGTTTTTCGGTCGCCAAGGAAGTGCGCAGCACCACCGCGATCGGTGCCCACAGCGTGTCGATGGCGGCCGCCGCGGTGCGCCTGTCGCAGCGCATTTTCGACAAGGTCGCCGACCAGAACGTGCTGTTCATCGGCGCCGGCGAAATGATCGACCTGTGTGCCACCCACTTTGCGGCGCACCACCCGAAGTCGATCACGATTGCCAACCGCACCATGGAGCGCGGCGAAGCGCTGGCTGCGCGGTTTAACGGCCGTGCAATGATGCTGTCGGCGCTGCCCGAGCAGCTGGGGCAGTTCGACATCGTCATCTCGTGCACCGCGTCGTCGCTGCCACTGCTCGGGCTCGGGCTGGTCGAGCGGGCCATCAAGGCGCGCCGCCACAAGCCGATGTTCATGGTCGACCTGGCGGTGCCGCGCGATATCGAACCCGAAGTCGGCCGCCTCGACGACGTCTTCCTGTACACCGTCGACGACCTCGGCGAATTGGTGCAGACCGGGATGGAGCATCGCCAGGCTGCGGTGGCGCAGGCCGAAGCGATCATCGAAACGCGGGTGCTGTCGTTCATGCACTGGATGGGCGACCGCGCGGTGGTGCCGGTGATCCAGGATCTGCACGAGTCGAGCGAGGCGATGCGGTTGTTCGAACTCGAACGCGCCCGCAAGATGCTGGCGCGCGGCGACGACGCCGATGCCGTGCTCGACGCGCTCTCGAAAGGCCTGACCGCCAAGTTTTTGCACGGTCCACAGCAGGCGCTGCACCGCTCCGAGGGCGACGAGCGGGCCCGCCTGGCGGTGCTGCTGCCGCAGTTGTTCCGCGGCCGCCGTTAGCGCCACGCTTTTACTCTTCTGCTGGACCAGGCCGCGGCCAGGCGAGCCGTTCTCCCACCTACAAAAAGCCCCCTATGAAACCATCGATGCTGGCCAAGCTGGACCAACTGGCCAACCGCCTTGTCGAACTCGACGAACTGTTGATGCACGAAGGCGCGACGTCGAACATGGACAGCTACCGCAAGATGACGCGCGAGCACGCCGAGATCGGCCCATTGGTCGCGCTGTACCAGCAGTTCCAGCGTGCCGGCGCCAATCTCACCGAAGCGCAAGACATGCTGTCGGACCCGGACATGAAGGACTTCGCGCAAGAGGAAATCGAAGGCGCCAAAGGGCGCCAGGCGCAGTTGGAGATCGACCTGCAGAAGATGCTGCTGCCGAAAGACGCCAACGACGAGCGCAACATCTTCCTCGAGATTCGCGCCGGCACCGGCGGCGACGAGTCGGCGCTGTTCGCCGGCGACCTGCTGCGCATGTACAGCCGCTTCGCCGAGCGCAACCGCTGGCAGGTCGAGATGGTGTCGGAGTCGGCCTCGGACCTGGGCGGCTACCGCGAGGTGATCGTCCGGCTGGTCGGCACCAATGCTTATTCGAAACTCAAGTTCGAGTCGGGCGGACACCGCGTGCAGCGGGTGCCGGCCACCGAAACCCAGGGCCGCATCCACACCTCGGCCTGCACGGTGGCGGTGATGCCGGAAGCCGATGAAGTCGAAGACGTCAACATCAACCCGGCCGACCTGCGCATCGACACCTACCGCGCCTCCGGCGCCGGCGGCCAGCACATCAACAAGACCGATTCGGCGGTGCGCATCACCCACCTGCCGAGCGGGATCGTCGTCGAGTGCCAGGACGACCGTAGCCAGCACAAGAACAAGGCCTCGGCGTTAAAAGTGCTGGCCGCGCGGATCAAAGACGTGCAGTTGCGCGAGCAGCAGTCGAAGGAAGCGGCCACCCGCAAGAGCCTGATCGGTTCGGGCGACCGCAGCGAGCGCATTCGCACCTACAATTTTCCGCAGGGGCGCATGACCGACCACCGCATCAACCTGACGCTGTATAAACTCGATTTCATCATGGACGGCGACTTGACCGAGCTGACCAACGCGCTGGCCGCCGAGCACCAGGCCGAATTGCTGGCCGCGCTGGGCGACTAAAAAAAGCAGCGGCGAGGTCTTGCGCGCGCCTGTGCGAAAATCAGCCTTGCCGTCAAACCCGCAAAACTGCCAACCTGCACACCGGACCTTATGATCACTTCCCGTAGCCTCCTGCTTGCCATCGCCTCCGTGTGCCTCGCACTGATCGGCGCCGCGTTGTACCTGCAGCACGTGAAAAACCTGCTGCCCTGCCCGCTGTGCGTGATCCAGCGCTACCTGTTCCTGGCCGTTGCCGTGTGCTGCGCGATCGGCGCTTACGGCGGCAAGCCGCGCATCGGCGCCGGACTTGGCCTGCTCGGCGCGCTGGCCGGCGTGGGCGTGGTCGGCAAGCACCTGTGGGTGCTAAGCCATCCTGGCCTGTCGTGCGGCATCGACCCGATGGAAACAATGCTCAACAAGATCCCGAGCGCCACCGCGCTACCCTGGCTGTTCCGCGCCGACGGCCTGTGCGAAGATGCCCGCGACACCTTGCTCGGGCTGTCGATTCCGCAGTGGTCGGGGCTGTGGTTCGTGCTGCTCACCGGCGCGCTGGCTTATCTGTTAATGCGCCGGCGGGCATGAGCATCGCTTCCGCGATGAGCATCCCTGTCGGCGTGACCATCGCAGCGGTGCAGGCGGCGATGCTGCTCGATCCGCTCGAAAACCGCATCCTGCTGTGCCACGCGTTGGGCTTGAACCGGGTCGGTTTGATCACCCAGTCGGACCGCGTCCTCAACGCCGCCGAGACAGGTGCCTTGACTACCCTGGTGGCGCGTCGCATGGCGGGCGAACCGATCGCCTACATCGTCGGCAGACGCGAATTTTTCGGCCTCGATTTTTGCGTCACCGACGCCGTCCTGATCCCGCGGCCGGACACCGAACTGCTGGTCGAACTGGCACTCGAGCGGCTGCTGCCAGGCGCCTCGGTGCTCGACATGGGCACCGGCAGCGGCGCCATCGCGGTTGCCATCGCCCACACCCGCCCGGATGCGCGCGTGAGCGCATTGGATGCCAGTGTCGATGCCCTGGCCGTCGCGCGCGCCAATGCCGCGGCCAATGGCGCCACGGTGCGCCTGCTGCACAGCGACTGGTTCTCGGCCTTGGGCAGCGAAAGCTTCGACCTGATCGTCGCCAATCCACCGTATATCGCGAGCGGCGACCGCCATTTGTCGGAAGGCGATCTGCGCTTCGAACCGATCTGCGCGCTGACCGATCACGCCGACGGCCTGGCCGCGCTGCGCGCCATTGTCGCCGGCGCCGCAAGCCACCTTGCGCCCGGCGCCTGGCTGCTGCTCGAGCACGGCTACGACCAGGCCGCCCGGGTGCGTCAACTGCTCAGCAAGCACGGTTACGCCGGCGTGCAAAGCTGGCGCGACCTGTCCGGCATCGAACGCGTATCCGGCGGCCAATTTCAGGTATGACTGGTGTGACTCGGCATACCTCGACCCGACGCACGCCGGATTTCGCGCCCACGGGCGAAGTTGGCGTATTTCGGTTAATCTCTGCACAAATTACCAATTGGGTTGCCAATTGAGTTGTCAATTTAGTTATCAACTAAGTTATCAATTAAGTTATTAATAAAAGCAGTACAAGAAAGGATCACCCGTGTCGAACCAACTGACCCGCCGCCTCGCCCTGCTGGACGACGATGCGCACCGCGCCCTGCTCGGCCAGGGCTTGCGCGGCATCGAACGAGAAACGCTGCGGGTCGACCGCGACGGTCTGCTGGCGCGCACAGCGCATCCGGCGCAACTCGGTGCCGCCCTGACGCACCCGCAGATCACCACCGACTATGCCGAAGCGCTGGTCGAGTTCATCACGCCGGCCGAGCACGACATCAGCGTCACGCTGCACAAGCTCGACGCGATCCACCGCTACGTTTACACCAAGCTGGGCGACGAAATGCTGTGGAGCGGGTCGATGCCGTGCGAGCTGCCGGACGAAGCGGACATCGAAATCGCCAACTACGGCACCTCGAACATCGGCATGCTCAAGCACGTGTACCGGCGCGGCCTGGCACTGCGCTACGGCAAGGGCATGCAATGCATCGCCGGCATCCACTACAACTATTCGCTGTCCGAAAAACTGTGGCAGGTGCTGTCAAGCAGCGAAGGCGTCGCCCACGAACGCCGCATGCCGCTGCGCGACTTCCAGTCCGAGAGCTACATCGCGCTGATCCGCAATTTCCGCCGCTACAGCTGGCTGCTGATGTACCTGTTCGGCGCCTCGCCGGCGCTGTCGACAAGCTTCCTGCGCGGGCGCGCGCACGCGCTCGAAACGCTCTCTGACGACACCTTGTTCCTGCCGTATGCGACCAGCCTGCGCATGAGCGACTTTGGTTACCAGAACGACGCGCAGTCCGGCCTGACGCCGCACGAGAATAGTTTGGAGAGCTACGTCAACACGTTGATGGATGCGGTCAACCGGCCGTACCCGCCCTACCAGGCGCTCGGCACCAAGAAAGACGGCGAGTGGATCCAGCTGTCGACCAACGTGCTGCAGATCGAGAACGAATACTATTCGACCATCCGGCCCAAGCGCGTGATCCGCACCGGCGAGCGGCCGATCCAGGCGCTGTGCAAGCGCGGCGTGCAATACATCGAAGTGCGCTGCCTCGACGTCGATCCGTTCGAGCCGGTCGGCATCAGCCTCGAAACCGGCCGCTTCCTCGACGCCTTTTTGCTGTTCTGCGCGCTCGACGACAGCCCGCTGATCGCGCCGCCTGACAGCGCCGTCCACGCGCGCAATTTCGCCCGCACCGTCAAGGAGGGCCGGCGTCCGGGCCTCAGGCTCGAGCGCGCCGGCGAGGAAATCGAACTGCAGGCGTGGGCGAGCGAATTAATCGGCAGAATCCGCCCGGTCGCCGCGCTGCTCGACGACCAGCACAACGACGACGGCGTGCACGCGGCCTCGCTGGCGGCGCAGCAGGCGAAGATCGACAATCCGGCGCTGACGCCATCGGCGCGCGTGTTGGACGAAGTGCGCGCGATCGGTTCGTCGGCCGCTTTCGGCTTGCGCCAGAGCGCGCTGCACGCGGCGTACTTTCGCGACAGCGCGCTGATGCCGGCCGAGGAAGCGATGTTCGACGAACTGGCGGCCACGTCAAGAACGGAACAGGCCGCGATCGAAGCGGCGCCGGGACCGGACTTTGACGATTTCGTCGCTGCCTACAATGGTAGTACACTGTGCTGTGACTGATGCGCAAGCGGGCTTGATTGACGGGCTTGACTACCTACACCGGCGGAGACCCTGTGCTGACTTTTTTTAACGAACACCATGCGCAGCACCGTGGCCGCCACGAGATGTTCCGCGGCGCGCTCGTGCCCTGCTTCGAAAAGCCGGAGCGGGCCGACCTGGTGGTGGCCGAACTGGGCCGCCGCGGACTGGGCAAGATCGTCACTCCGCACGGCGTGCCGCTGGTGTCGCTCGAGCGGATCCATACGCCGCGCTACCTGCACTTCTTGCGCAATGCCTGGCACGACTGGCTCGCGCTCGACCCGGCCAATGCCGACCGCGACGCGCTGCCGTCGGTGTGGCCGATCCGCGGCATGCGCGCCGATGTCGAGCCGGACAACTTCAGCGCCCGCATGGGCCTGTACTCGATGGACAGCGGCACCCCTCTGACGGCCGGCTCCTGGATCGCGGCCAAAACCGGCGCCGATTGCGCCGTCAATGCGGCCCATGCACTGCGGCTCGGCGAGCGCGGCACCTTTGCGCTGACGCGCCCGCCCGGCCATCACGCCGGCGCCGATTTTTTCGGCGGCTACTGCTTCCTCAATAACGCCGCCCTCGCCGCCCAGCACCTGCTCGACGACGGCGCGCGCCGGGTCGGCATCCTCGATATCGACTACCACCACGGCAACGGCACCCAGGACATTTTTTATGACCGCGGCGACGTGCTGTTCACGTCGATCCACGCCGACCCGCGCGCCGAGTACCCGTTCTACCTCGGCCATGCCGACGAAACCGGTGCCGGCGCCGGCGAAGGCTGCAACCTGAACCTGCCGTTGCCGAAGGGGTCCAGCAAGGCGCAATGGTTTGCCGCGTTGGAGACGGCCTGCATCCGGCTGGCCGGCTACGCGCCGGACGCGCTGGTGGTTTCGCTCGGCGTCGATGCGTTCGCCGGCGATCCGCTGTCGCACTTCGCCTTGCAAAGCGCGGATTTTTTGCGCATCGGCGAACGCATCGCCTACCTTGGCCTGCCGACCGTGTTCGTGTTGGAGGGCGGCTACGCGGTCGCCGAAATCGGCATCAACGTCGTCAATGTGCTGGAAGGCTTCGAGACGGCGACGTGAATAAACAAGTGATTCAGGACTTGCAATGACAGAATGGCAGTGGCGCAGTTTCGCCGAACTTTCCGGCCACGAGCTGTACGACCTGCTGGCCCTGCGCCAGCAAGTGTTCGTGCTCGAGCAGCAGTGCCTTTACAACGATTTCGACGGGCTCGACGCCGCCGCCCATCACCTGCTCGGCTGGCGCACCATCGACGGCCGGCGCCATCTGGCGGCCTGTCTGCGCTGTCTCGCGCCAGGCGCCAAATACACCGAAATGTCACTCGGGCGCGTGCTGACGACGAAAGCGGCGCGCGGGGCCGGCATCGGCCGCGAGCTGCTCGCGCAAGGCATCGAACACGCCGAACGCCAGCATCCCGGCCACGCCATCAAGATCGGCGCCCAGCGATACCTGGAAGCTTTCTATGCAAGCTTCGGTTTTGTCACCATCAGCGCGCCGTACGAAGAAGACGGCATCATGCACGTCGACATGCTGCGCCAGGCCATCGTCAAAAGCTGATGATGAAGCGCGCGCCGGCGCCAACCGACCTGGCGTAGCGCACGGTGCCGCCGTTGCCGTGAACCAGCTGGCGCACCATCGCCAGGCCGATGCCGCCGCCCTGTTTTTTGGTGGTGAAGAACGGCGTGAAAATATGCGCCGCCAGCGTATCGGGCACGCCCGCGCCGTTGTCAAGCACCTCGATGCGCAGCCGTCCGCCGCGGGCCAGGCGTGCCGTCACCTGCGCCTCGGGAGCTGCCCCCGACGCCGCTTCCAGCGCATTTTTCAGCAGGTTGATCAGCGCCTGTTCGAGCTGGCCGGCATCGACCATCAGCTCCAGCGATTGCGGTTCGACCGTGAAGCAGGTGCGTCCGCCGCGCGCGCGCCAGGCCGGGTCGACCAGCGCCGCGATCCGCTCGAACAAGCTGGCAAGACGGACCCGCTCGGGGCGCGCTTCGGGCAGGTTCGACAGGCTGCGGTAACTGCCGACGAAAGCGACCAGGCTGTCGGCGCGCCGGCTGATGGCGCCCTGCGCGGTGACCAGGTCGGCGCTGACGTCGGCCGGCAGTGCGCTGCCGAACTCCTCGAGCAGCGCACAGGCGGTGCGCGACAGCGACGCCACGGGCGTCAACGAATTCATGATTTCATGGGTCAGCACATGGACCAGCTGGCGCCAGGCGTTGAGGGCTTCGGCTTCGAGCTCGCTCTCGACCGGCATCAATGCTGCCAACCGCTGCGCGCTGCCGTGCAAGGTGAGCGCCGATACCGACACCAGCGCGCGCTCGATGCCGCGTTCGGTGTCGAAGCCGATCATGCCGCGCTGGTCGACCGGCTGCGCCGCCAGCTGACGGTACAAAGCGGCCGGGTCGCTGGCGCGCCCTGGCGCCACCAACCGGCGCGCGTTGGCGTTGAGCGCCGACACTTCGCCCGCCGGGCCGACGCGAAACAGCGCGATCGGCGCGTGTTCCATCCGCGCCTCTGACACCAGCGCATTATCGACCAGGTTTTGGCGGTCGATCGGCACCGGGTCGCGCAGTTCCGCGCGCACGGCGCTGCGCGAACCCAAGCCATTCAAGCCGTGCCACAGCAAGCCGCCCAGCGGCAGCGCCGCCAGCGCGCACGCCACTATCAGGCGCGGCGACTGGTGAGCGGCGCCGGCGCCCGCGGCCAGCGCCAGCAGGCCCGCCAGCGCGGCCAGCACGGTAAGCTTGACGCGCCGGTCAGATACCATGCTTGCCAAGCTTGCGGTACAGCGCGGCGCGGCTGACGCCGAGCATTTTCGCCGCATGGCTGATGTTCCCCTTCGCCTGTTCGAGGGCCGCGGCGATGGTGTCGCGTTCGAGTACGCCGAGCTGGAAGAGCTCAAGCGCGGCCGGCTTTGGCGCCGGCGCGGCAAACACGGCGGCGCCGGTACGGTGGGAATCAGCCAGGCCGAAATCGGCGAAGCCGTATTGCAGCTCGCTGCCGAGGATGACGGCCCGCTCGCAGGCGTGGCGCAGCGCGCGCACGTTGCCGGGCCAGTCAAAGCGGTGCAATCGGTCGAGCGCGCCGTCGGCCAGCATGCGCGCCGGCCGCCCGTACTGGCGTTCGTACAGGGCCAGGTAGTGGCCGAGCAGCGCCGGGATATCATCGCGCCGTTCGCGCAGCGGCGGTACGCGGATGACGATGGTATTCAAGCGAAACAGCAGGTCGGGCCGGAACACGGCCGGATCGAACAGGCGCGTTTCATCGAGATTGGTGGCACTGACGATGCGCACGTCAATGGCCTCGGCGCGGTCGGCGCCAAGCGGCGTCACTTCGCGCCGCTCCAGCACCGTCAGCAGCTTGGCCTGGCCGGCCAGCGCCATGTTGCCGATCTCGTCGAGGAACAGCGAGCCACCGCGCGCAGCCTGGAAGCGGCCGGCACGGTCGGCTTTGGCGTCCGTGAACGCGCCCCTGCGATGGCCGAACAATTCGCTCTCGAAGGTCGATTCAGGCAGCGCGCCCATGTCGATCGCGAGAAAGGTAGCGCCGGCGCGGCGCGACGCCGCGTGGATCGCGCGCGCCACCAGTTCCTTGCCGACGCCGTTTTCGCCCAGGATCATGACGTTCGCCTCGGTCGGGCCGACGCCGGCCACCATCGCCTTCACGTCGCGCATTGGCGCCGATTCACCCATCAGCGCGGTGTTCGCGCTGGATGGCGCCGCGCCGGCGCGGCGCGCCAGCGCGTTGGCCACGGCGGCGACCAGGCGGGCGTTGTCCCACGGTTTGGTGATGAAGTCGCTGGCGCCACGCTTGAGCGCTTCGACCGCGAGCGGCACATCGGCGTAAGCGGTCAATGCAATCACCGCCGGCGGCCTGGCCTGGGCGCGCAACTGGTCCAGTAGCGCCAGCCCTTGTGCACCGTCGATGCGCCCGGGCGTAAAATTAAGGTCGAGCAGGACGACATCGGGCACCCCGGCCGCCAGCACGGCAGCCAGCCCGGCGGGGTCGTTCAGCGTCGCCACCTTGCCATGCAGGCGGCGCAACAGCAATTGGGCGGCGCAGGCGACGTCAGGGTCGTCGTCGAGGATCAGGATGCTGGCAGCGTTGTCGGCCATTCGATACGAGAGGGTGAGGTGAAATTACTTGCCATTCTAGCAGCAGGCATGACGTTACCATCAACCACTTTCGACGTCGTCCTCGCCATTGGCGAAAACGCCTCCTCGCGCACGCGGGGACCCAATTTGCCCGATTAGTTGATCATCTTTTTAACGGACGAAGCCAGGCATTGTCGATATTGCCGAAAAATTGGGTCCCCGCATTCGCGAGGACGACGTGTCCGGCCGGGGACGACGGCTCTGGGGTTTGCGGGAGAGACGGAGAGCGTGTTCGTTTTCGAACACCTGCGATTGTGCGGATACGGACAGAACGTGCGAAAAGCGTCCGCAAACATGTGATGTCAAGCATGGCACGGCGCTTGCAATGCCCTTCCTGACCTCACTTTTCACGGAACCCACGGATGGACCGAATCTCACAGCACGTCGCCAGCGGCGCGGCGATGGACACGCGGGTGCCGAAGCGGCGCGGCCCGATGTTCGCCCGCATCGGAGCCGGCGCAGTGTTGGTCGGGGCGAGTGTCTTTGCCGGATGGCACTTCATGCCGCGCGGTCTGCAAGTGGCGTCGCGCGACGTGCGCATCGCCGTCGTCGAACAAGGCGTGTTTCTCGACGATGTCGTGGTGCGCGCCAGCGCCGAGCCGCTCAATTCCGTGATCCTCGATTCGGTCGAATCGGGCCGCGTCGAGGAAGTGTTCGCCAGGGACGGCGCAATGGTCAAGAAAGGCCAATTGCTGTTTCGCCTGTCAAACCCGCAGCGCAATCTCGAGCTGCTGGCGCGCCAGGCCGAACACGCGCAGCAGATCTCTAACCTGTCGAACCTGCGGGTGGCGCAGGAAGCCGGCCGCACCGACCACCAGCGCCGCCTGCTCGATCTCGAGTTCGCGCTGGCGCAGGCCGACAAGCAGCATGCCCGCCATGCCAGGCTGGCGGCGCAAGGGTTCATATCGAACGTTGCCCTGGAAGAGTCAAGCGACAAGCTGGCACTGCAACGGCGCGCCTTCGGCCAGCAGCAGGACGCCGCCGACACCGAAACGCGGGTTCGCGGCAATGCGCTGGCGCAGATGGAAAAGGCAATTCTTGGCCTGCAATCGGGCCTGCTGCTGGTGACCGCCACGGTCGATGCGCTGGCCGTGCGGGCCCCAGGCGACGGCATGCTGACCGGCTTTCGCCTGCAGGTGGGCGAGACCGTCAAGACCGACCAGCACATCGGCCGCATCGACGATCCGAACCGCTTCAAGCTGTCGGCGCTGGTCGACGAGTTTTATCTGAACCGGGTGACGGTGGGCCGCCACGCCAGCGTCAGGCAGGGCGAAAAGATGTATGCGGCCGACGTCAGCACGATTTACCCGCAGATCAAGGAGGGCCGCTTCACGCTCGAGATGGTGTTTACCGAAGGCCAGCCGCCGCTGCTCAGTCCCGGGCAAAGCCTGGACGCCCAGATCACACTGGGCGAACCGGGCAAGGCAATCCTGCTGCCGAACGGCGCCTACCTCAACGAGACCGGCGGCGCCTGGGTGTTCGTGGTGGCGCGCGACGGCGCAACGGTGACGCGGCGCGCGGTACGCAGCGGCCGGCGCAGCAATACGCAAGTGGAGATCCTGGCGGGCCTGGCGCCAGGCGAGCAGGTGGTCGTATCGAGTTACGCGGCGTTCGAAAAAACCGAGCGCCTGCAATTGATCAAATAGACAATTAAGCAAATAAATAGTTGAATAAAAAGGTAAATACCATGCTCAAACTTGTAGGCGTTTGCAAGATCCACCTGGCCGGCGAAGTGCAGACGACCGCGCTCGACCGCATCGACCTCGACATCGACGCTGGCGAATACGTCGCCATCACCGGGCCTTCCGGCTGCGGCAAGTCGACCTTATTAAGCCTTCTGGGCCTGCTCGATGTGCCCAACAGCGGCGAGTACTGGTTCGAAGGCCAGAACGTGGCCGGCTGGAGCGAAGCGAAGCTAAATACGTTGCGGCGCGGGCGGGTCGGTTTCATTTTCCAGAGTTTTAACCTGATCGAAGAGCTGTCGGTGTTCGAGAATGTCGAACTGGCGCTCGAATATACGGGCACGCCGGCGCCTGAACGACGTGCACGGGTGAAAGCCATGCTCGAGCGCCTCGGCATCGCCCACCGCGCCACGCACCGGCCGTCGCAGCTGTCGGGCGGCCAGCAGCAGCGGGTGGCGATCGCGCGCGCGCTGGTGGCCGGGCCGGCCATGCTGCTGGCCGATGAACCGACCGGCAACCTCGATACCGCGCATGGCGACGAAGTCATGCGCCTGCTGCGCGACATCAACGCCGAAGGCACCACCGTCATCATGGTGACCCACTCGCCGGCGCACGCGGCGCAGGCCTCGCGCACCTTGCACCTGCTCGACGGGCGCATCGTGGTCGACGCGCTGCAAGCGGCTTGAAAGGCGGGCACATGAACCTGCGTGATTTTCGCGTTGGCTGGCGCCTGCTGGTGCAGGAACCGCTGTATTCGGCCGTCGTCGTGCTCGGCCTGTCGATCGGCTTCGCCGCCTGCTTCCTGCTGCTCGGTTTCGTGCGCTACTCGTTCAGCTATGACGCGCAGGTTCCCGATGCGCAGCAGGTGTACCTGGTCAAGACCCGTTTTAACATCACTGGTGACACCAAATGGTTCGAACTGGCGCCGCTTCCCTACCTGAAAGAAGCCCAGCGCAGTCCGATGGTCGCCGACGCCACAATGCTGTTCCCTCTTAGCGTGGCGATGAAGGTCGGCGCACAGGTGCTGCCGATTCGGTTGGTCGCTGTCAATGAGGGTTTCGGCGCGATGTTCGGCGTGCACGTGCTTGAAGGAGATCTGAGCGCGGTAATGAAGGAGCCCGGCAGCGTGGCACTGATCAGCAGCACAGCGAAACGCCTGTTCGGCCGCGCCAACGTGCTGGGGCAAACCGTCGCCATCGACGGTGCCGCATTCCGGATTGGCGCGATCCTGCCCGACCCGCCCCCCTCCAGCACTATTTTCTACGAAGCGCTGGCAGGCCAGGGCACAATGGCCTGGCCGGACGGCTATCGCAAGTCCATGATGGGCGCCTGGGGTGGCGTCGGCGGCAAGGTCTACGTCAAGCTCAAGCCCGGCACTTCGGCCGCAGCGTTGGAACAGGCCTTGCAGGCCGCCGGCGACCGTTCACCGTTGATAAAGGAACTTGGCCCAGAGGCGGAGGCCAAACTGGCTGGAAGGAAGGCTGTCGATATCCGCCTCGGCTCCCTGCCATCGATGTATTTCGATGACGATACCGCCAATGTACCGGGTAGCAGCGAGCATGGCGAACTGCGCGTGATCGGCGGCCTGGGCGCCGTCGCGCTGGTGATCCTGCTGCTCGCCGCCACCAACTACGTCAACCTGGCCACGGTGCGCACCGTGCGGCGCCAGCGCGAGATCGCCGTGCGCAAGGTGCTCGGTGCGCCTGCCGGACGGCTGGCCGCCCAGTTCGTCGCCGAATCGATGCTGGTAGCGCTGATCGCCACCGCGTTCGGCCTGCTGCTGGCCTGGCTGCTGTTGCCGGTGTTTTCCGACCTGGTCGACCGCCAACTCAAGGACATGTTCGGCGCGGTCAACCTGCTGGCGGCACTAGGGATGGGCGTCGTCACCGGAATGCTGGCGGGGATCTACCCTGCCTGGGTGGCGCTGGGCGTGCGTCCGCAACGCACTTTGGCAGGCCGCGGCAGCGCGGAGACCAGCGGCGGCCTGTGGCTGCGGCGTACGCTGACCGTGGCGCAGTTCTCCACTGCCATCTGCCTGACCGCCGTAACGCTGGCCATCGCCTGGCAGGCGCGCTACGCCAGCAACGCCAATCCGGGGTTCGACGCATCCGGCATGTTGGTGGTGGAACTGCCCCAGTCGATGCGCGGCGAACCGGCGCAGGCCATGCGCGCGCAGTTGGCGCACCTGCAGGGCGTGAAGGGCGTGGCCATCGCGCAAAATGCCATTAGCGATCCGATCATCGGCAACCACATCCCCTACACCACACAATCGGGCGGCAACGCAAACCTGCTGACGCGCGATATTAGCGCAAACTTCTTCGAAGTCGTCGGCGTGAAAGCGGCGGCCGGCCGCCTGTTCGACAGTACGCGAGAAACCGACACCACGGTCGACAAGGTGGTGATCGACGCGACAGCGGCACGCGCGCTCGGCTTCTCCGATCCGGCGATGGCAGTCGGGCAGGTCGTCACGGCGAACGTCGCGAACAATGTGCAGCCAGCGCAGGTGATCGGCATCTCGCCGCCGATGCGCATTCAGTCGCTGCACGAAGCGGTCAGGCCGGTGGTGTGGCGCATCAGGCCGCGCGCTGTTGTGCTGCTGGTTCGCGGCGACGCCGACCTTAGCGCGCTGCAAGGCACCATCGAGACGGTACTGCATCGCCAGTTGCCGGACCAAGTAGTCGCGATCGAGCGCGCGCAAGCCTACCTGTCGGCCAACTACGCCGACGACCTGCGCCTGGCCAAGCTGCTGGGACTGGCGAGCCTGGTGGCGATTGCCATCGCCTCGTTCGGCATCTACGTGCTGGCAACCTACAGCGTGCAGCGGTTGGCGCGTCAGATCGTGCTGCGCAAGCTGTACGGCGCCAGCCAGCGCGCCATCCTGACGCTGGTCGGGGGCGAGTTCGCCAGCCTGCTGGGGCTCGGCGCGGCGATCGCGCTGCCGATCGCCGCGCTGGTCAACGCGCGCTACCTGGCCGGGTTTGTCGAACGTGCGCCGATCGGCGCCTGGCCGCTGCTGGCGGCGCTGCTGCTGGCAGCGCTGGTGACGATGCTGTCGACCCTGCGCCACACGCTCGGCGCGCTGCGCATGGCGCCGGCGCAGGTCTTGCGCGATTGACGGTGATTATCACTTAATTTATCCCGGCTTGCTCGATGTGGCCATCGGCGGCAAGTACTGGCTGAAAGGCGGAACGTCGCCGGCTAACGCCGTCGACCCGCCGTGGCCATTTTCGTTGTTCAGTGGTTAAGGCACTTGTCATGACCCGCGACTGCATATAGAATAAGAATCATTCTCATTTCTATTTACACTTAATTCGCCATGACAACTTACTCAGTGTTCACCCGTCCGACCATCATGGCGCTCGCCGTCGCCAGTTCCCTCGCTGCAAGCACGGTCTTTGCCGAGGAAGCCGTGCAGCCGGTCATGGCGGAAGTCCACATCATCGGCACCGCGCAAGGCGGGTACAGGGAGAAGGCTTCGGTCAGCGCAATGAAGACCGACACGCTGCTGCGCGATACACCACAAGCGGTCACGGTGATCACGCGCCAGCTGATGGACGATCTGGCCATGCAGAGTATCGCCGACGCCATCCGCTATGTGCCCGGCATCGTTACCGCGCAAGGCGAAGGCAACCGCGATACCGCGGTTTTCCGCGGCAACAGCTCGACCAGCGACTTCTACATCGACGGCATGCGCGATGACGTGCAGTACTACCGCGACTTCTACAACATTGAAAGCGTCGAAGCCATCAAGGGCGCCAACGCCATGATTTTTGGACGCGGCGGTTCGGGTGGGGTGATCAATCGGGTCAGCAAACAGGCCGACTGGAAACCAGTGCGCGAGGCAGTGGCCAGTATCGGATCCTACGGCCACAAGCGCGCGTCGGTGGACCTGGGCGGCGCAGTGAGCACCGACATGGCCGTGCGCGTCAATGCCATGGCCGAGAAATCGGGCAGCTACCGCAACGGCGTGGAACTCGAACGCCAAGGCATCAACCCGACGATGACGCTGCGCGCCGGCAAAAATACCAGCATCAGCCTAGGTTACGAGCACCTGCGCGACGAGCGCATCGCCGATCGCGGCGTGCCATCGCTTAACGGGCGACCGTACAATACCGATGTGTCGACGTTCTTCGGCAACGCCGCATTGAGCCCGACCGCCACGCGCGTCAACGCCGTGACGGCCTACATCGAGCATGATTTTGGCAATAACATGGTGCTGCGCAACCGCACCCGGATCGCCAACTACGACAAATTCTACCAAAACGTCTACGCCAACAGCGCCGTCAACGCCACGACGGGCATCCTGGAAGTCGGCGCCTATTACGACGCCACCGAACGCACCAACAGTTTCAACCAGACCGACCTGACGTTCTCCCTCGCCACTGGCGGCGTGACCCACAAGATTGCCGCTGGCGTCGAATTCGGTCGTCAAAAAACCGACAACATCCGTCGCGCCGGCGTGTTTGCAGGCATCAAAAGCGTTCCAGCCACCAATCCCGTATACACCAGCGGCGTCAGCTTCCCTACCCCCACCACCAGCAACGACAGCGTTGCCAATGTAGCGTCAGTGTATGTGCAGGATCAGATCGTGTTTTCGCCGCAATGGCAGGCAGTGGCCGGCTTGCGCTACGACCGCTTCAGCGTCGACTTCAACAACCGCCTGGCCACCAGCAACGCCGCCTTCAAGGTGACCGACACCCCGCTGTCGCCACGTGCCGGCCTGATCTACAAACCGATAGAAGCCATGTCGCTGTACGCCAGCTTCAGCCGCGCCTATGTGCCGCGCGCCGGTGAGCAGTTGACCTCGCTGACCGCCAACAACCGCGCTTTCGATCCCGAAAAATTCGACAACGTCGAAGCCGGCATGAAGTGGGATGTGACGCCTGTCCTGTCGGCCAGCGCGGCGATTTACAAGCTGGACCGCTCGAATGTCGTCGTGCCTGGCGCGCTCGCCGGCACCAGCGTACTGGTCGACGGCCAGACCACGAAAGGCGTCGAACTTGAACTGTCGGGCCAGCTGACCCCGGCCTGGAGCGTGATGGGCGGCTATGCTTATCAGGATGCCGAATTGACTGCCAACCAGTCCGCTACGATACGCTCCGGCGCCAAACTGGCCATGGTGCCCAAGCATACCGTCTCGCTGTGGAACCGCTACAACATCAACCAGCAGTTGGGCGCGGGCCTGGGCCTGGTCTATCGCGACAGCCTGTACACCTCGACTTCCAACACGGTGGCGCTGCCATCGTTCACCCGGGTCGATGGCGCCGTGTACTACCGTCTCAGCAAGCAGTATCGCCTGCAGCTGAACGTGGAAAATCTGTTCAACAAGAAGTACTGGGCATCGGCCCACAACGACAACAACATTACGCCAGGCGCGCCTCGCAGCGTGAAATTGTCGCTGTTCGCCAGCTTCTGATGGCTGCATTAATAAAAGAACAGGAACAGTGAAAAAAGAACGGCGTCCCATGGACGCCGTTTTTTTATCGGGGAAACGCGACCACGTGGTCGACGTCGAGGCGAATCCCGATGTGCTCACCGGGCGCGTGGTTATGGTGACTGGGCACCAGCGACAGCACCTCCTCCCCGCTATCGAGCCTTAGCGTATAAAGAAATTCAGCGCCGCGGAACGCCTTGGCGACGACTTCCGCCGTCACGGCGCTGGCGTCGTCATGCACGATGTCATCCGGGCGCAGCAGCACAGTGACCCGGTCGCCGCTTTTCCATGGCGTGGCGGTGCCTGCCTGAGCGTGGCGCAGCACGCCGAGTTCGATCCGGATCGCGCCCGCGGCCAGTACTTCACCGGGAACGAAGGCGCCCTGTCCGACAAAGTCCGCCACGAAACGGTTATCCGGCCTGTGATACAGATTGTAGGGCGTGTCCCATTGCTGGATGCGGCCGTGCTGCATGACCCCTACCTCGTCGGCCATGGCAAACGCTTCGTGCTGATCGTGGGTGACCAAAATCGCCGTGGTGCCCTCGGCGCGCAGGATCGCCCCCACTTCGGCGGCCAGGCGCTCGCGCAGATCGACATCGAGGCTGGAGAACGGCTCGTCGAGCAACAGCAGGCGCGGCCGTGGCGCCAGCGCGCGCGCCAGCGCAACGCGCTGCTGCTGGCCACCGGATAACTCATGCGGATACTTGCTTGCAGAACTCGGCAAGCCGACCAGGTCCAGCAACTCGCCCACCCGCTTCTTGCGCGCAGCGGACGGCATGGCCTGGAGGCCGAAGGCGATATTGGCCGCGACGCTCAAGTGCGGAAACAGCGCATAGTTCTGAAACACCATGCCGATGCGGCGCCGTTCGGTCGGCACATGCTGGCCCGGGCCGTTGACGAGCTCCCCACCAACCCGGATCACCCCCGCATCGGGCCGCTCGAACCCTGCAATGCAACGCAGTACCGTGGTCTTGCCGCAACCGGAAGGACCGAGCAGGCAGCCGATCGTTCCGGGCGCCAGATGAAGCGACAAGCCGTCCACCACCGTGTGCTTGCCATAAGCGTGGGCAAGCTGCTGCACTTCGAGGAGCGCCATATAGATTCCGATAGTACAAAGGAACAATTATAATTGTTTATTTCATTGGCTCATCGTGGCGAAACTGACGTTCAGTACCTTGCAAGCTGCCGCGCTCGTAACCGCGGCGCTGATTGCCATCCCCCTGCTGACCGTGGCGGCGTCCTTGCTCCCTGGTGCCGGCAGCCAGACCTGGGCCCACCTTGCCGACACCGTGCTCCCTTCCTATATCGCCAGCACCTTGTACCTGTGCGTGGGTGTGGGCGTGGGCACGGTGACTATCGGCGCGGCGGCGGCGTGGCTGGTCACCATGCACGACTTCCCGGGACGGCGCATGTTCGAATGGTCGCTGGTGCTGCCGCTGGCGGTGCCCACCTACGTCATGGCGTACACCTACACCGATCTGCTGCAGTTCGTCGGGCCGGTGCAGTCCTGGCTGCGCACTACCTTTGCGCTGGCCCCGGGCAGCTACTGGTTCCCCGACATCCGCACGCTGGGCGGCGCTGTCGTGGTCTTCACTCTGGTGCTCTATCCGTACGTGTATCTGCTGGCGCGCTCGGCGTTCCTGGAGCGGGCGACCGGCATGCTCGATGTCGGGCGCTCGCTTGGACTGGGGCCGTGGCGGCGCTTCTTCCGCATCGCGCTGCCGCTGGCCCGGCCAGCGATTGCGGCCGGCGCCGCGCTGGCCTTGATGGAAACGCTGGCGGACTACGGTGCGGTGTCGTATTTCGGCGTCCAGACCTTTACCACCGGCATTTACCGCGCCTGGTTTTCGCTGGGAGACCGTCAGGCCGCGTCGCAGCTGGCGGCGGCACTGTTGGGTTTTGTGGGGCTGCTGCTGCTGCTCGAGCACGCAAGCCGGGGGCGCGCCCGCTTTGACGTGAGCGGCAGCCGTCACGCCGGCCATTTGGGCACTCGCCTGACCGGACCGCGCGCCGCCGGCGCCATTCTGGTCTGCAGCGTGCCGCTGTGCGGCGGCTTTCTGGTGCCCGCCGGTGTTCTGCTGCATATGGCGATCACCAGCGGCGACGCGCAGTTCGGCGAACGCTTCATCGAGCTTTCGCGTAACAGCTTCGTGCTCGCAGCAACGGCGGCGATCCTGGCCGTCGCCATCGCAGTGCTGCTGGCCTACGCGGCGCGTACCGCGCGCGGCGGTTTGACGCGCCACGTCAACCGTCTGGTCGGTCTGGGGTACGCGCTGTCGGGTACGGTGATCGCTGTTGGTGTCCTGCTGCCGGTGACACGGGTCGATATCTGGCTGGCTTCGGCCATCATGGACATGACGGGCCGCAACCCCGGACTGCTGCTTACCGGCGGCATCGCTGCGCTGGTGTACGCCTATCTGGTGCGCTTTCTGGCCGTCTCGCTGCACACGGTGGAGGCGAACCTGGGCAAGATCACCATGTCGATGGACGACGCCGCCCGGTCGCTGGGACACGGCGCGGCCACCACGCTGTGGCGCGTCCACCTGCCGATGCTGCGCGGCAGCCTGTTGACGGCCGGACTGCTGGTGTTCGTGGAAGTGATGAAGGAGTTACCGGCCACCCTTGTGATGCGCCCATTTAACTTCGATACGCTTGCCACCCAGGCGTATACGCTGGCGTCGGATGAACGGCTGACGGAAGCCTCGACTGCGGCACTGGCCATCGTCGCGGTGGGGGTGCTGCCGCTCATTTTCCTGACCCGCGAGATCGCGCGCAGCCGCCGCGAGCGCTAAAACCGCAAACGCACCCTTGTTGTGCGAACGACTGGGCTCAGCGCCAGCCGGCGCGGTCGTAGATTTTCTGGACCTCGGCCTGCTTGGCGGCCAGCGCGCCCACCTTGACGGTATCCGCCTTGAAATCGCCCATTGCCTGCAGACCGGGGTTGTTGGTCTTCACGCCGGCCACGACAGGCCACTCGTTGTTACCGTCGGCAAAGTACACTTGCGCCTGGTCAGACGCCAGGTATTCCAGGAACTTCACCGCCGATTCCTTGTTCGGCGCGGTTTTAAGCATGCCGCCGCCAGAAATGTTGATGTGGGCACCGGTCGTTTTCTGGTTCGGCCAGATGATGGTCACCGCTTCCATGATCTTTTTGTCTTCCGGCTTTTCCGAGCGCAGCATGCGCGCAACGTAGTACGAGTTAGCAATTGCAACGCCGCATTCGCCCGCCGCCACCGCTTTGATCTGGTCAGTGTCGCCACCCTTCGGTGCGCGTGCGAAGTTCGCGACCAGGCCCTTGGCCCACGCCTCGGTCTTCTGCTCGCCGAGATGGGCCAGCAACCCGGCGCCGAGCGACAAGTTATACGGATGGGAGCCCGAACGCACACACAGCTTGCCCTTGAGTTTTGGATTAGCCAAGTCTTCGTACGTCTGCACGTCGGCCGGATTCACGCTGGCCTTGTTGGCCACGATGACGCGAGCGCGCTTGGAAAACGAAAACCACGTGTCGGTACGCATCTGGGCGGGAATACGCTGCATTAACAACTGTGATGTGATTGGCGCGAACAAACCGAGCTCCTCGGCCTTGCCCAGGCGGGCAGCGTCGACCGTCAGAAACACGTCGGCCGGACTGTGTACACCTTCGTTGCGAAGACGCTCGAGCAACTCGTTCTCGCCTGCTTCAATGCGATTGATCTTGATTCCGGTCTGCTTGGTGAAGTCGGTGTACAACGCTTCGTCGGTCTGGTAATGACGGGCGGAATACAGGTTCAGCACCTTTTCTTGCGCCAATCCTGGTAATGTAACAAGGGAGGCTAAAGCAAAGGCTGCAAGGTTTTTGGCGTTCACGATGATATCCATGGAAATGGTGAAAATTCCAGCCTAACAAAACCTGCGCCCAGATGCAAATAATTATCATTCACTTGCGAAGCGGCAGTTGCCGCGTCCGCAAACCGGACTTACTTCAGCGACACCAGTTCGATGTCGAACACCAGGTCGGCATTCGCCGGAATGATCGAGTTTGGCGGCGGCGACGCGCCATACGCAAGGTTGCTCGCAATCTTGACGGTCTTTTTCTCGCCGGGCCTCATTCCGGTCACGGCCTGGTCGAAGCCAGGGATCACCGTACCGCTGCCCAGCTTAAAGTCGAATTGGCCGCCATCGAACTTCGCGCCCTTGGTATCGGCGGCGCTGGCGCTATACAGGAAACCGGCGTATTTCACGGTGGCGGTGGTGCCGGCCACGGCCACGGTGGGAGCGACGGCACTGGTGCCCGAGCTGCCGCCGCATGCGGTCAGTGCCGCGCTCATGCCAAGTACGGCGACGAATGCAACTACGGAAAGCTTCAACTTCATGGTGATCCTTGACGGTTAATGGCGTGCCCGGAGTCTAGCAGGGGATGTCGCCGTTCCATCCCTGCCAAACTGTCCGAAAGTTGTATTCGTTTGTATCAGATCTCGACTTGCGTGCCCAGTTCGATGACCCGGTTGGTCGGGATCTGGTAGTAGTCGGCGGCGCTGCGCGCGTTGCGCGACATCGCCACGTACAGGTGTTCGCGCCACGGCGCCATGCCGCCGCCGGGCGCCGAAATCACCGTCTGGCGGGCAATGAAGAACGACGTCTCCATCATCTCGAACGGCAGGCCGTACTGCGCGCACTGGGCCATCACTTTCGGGATGTCCGGCTCGTCCTTGAAGCCGTACTGGATATTAAGCTGGAAGCAGTTGTGGCCGAGCTGCTGCACCGACGCCTGCTCGGTCAAAGGCACCCACGGCACCTCGCGCATGTGCACCGTCAGGAACACCACGCGCTCATGCAGCACCTTGTTGTGCGACAGGTTGTGCAGCAGTGCGTGCGGCACGCCGTCGCTTTCGCCGCGCAGGAAGATGGCGGTGCCGTACACCCGGCTCGGCGGCGCGACGAACAGCGAAGCGAGGAAGTCGTCGAGCGGAATGGCGTGCTTCTGCAGGTTCTCGAACACCAGTTCGCGGCCGCGCTTCCAGGTCAGCATCACGGTGAACAGCACCGCGCCGAGCAGCAACGGAAACCAGCCGCCATGGAACAGTTTGAGCGAGCTGGCCGCGAACAGTGCGATGTCCATGACGATGAAAAAGCCGGTAGCGCCGAAGCACAACGCCAGCGGCAGGTGCCAGCGGTAGCGCGTCACGAAGAAGGTCAGGATCGTCGTCGCCAACATTGTGGCGGTGACCGCGATGCCGTAGGCGCCGGCCAGCTTGTCGGACGAGCCGAAGCCAACTACCGCAATCAATACCGCGACCAACTGCAACCAGTTGACGGCCGGAATGTAGATCTGGCCGATTTCGCTCTCCGACGTATGCAGCACGCGCATGCGCGGCAGCAGGTTGAGCGCGATGGCTTGCTTGGTCATCGAGAAGGTACCAGAAATCGTCGCCTGCGAGGCGATGACGGCGGCCATTGTCGACAGCACCACCAGCGGGTAGATGCTCCAGCTGCCGAGCTGCTGGTAGAACGGATTGGCGATCGCCTCGGGATGGGTGATCAACAGGCCGCCCTGACCGAGGTAATTGAGCGCCAGCGCCGGAAACACGATCAGGAACCAGGCTGCGCGGATCGGCTTCTTGCCGAAGTGGCCCATGTCGGCGTACAGCGCCTCGGCGCCGGTGAACGCCAGCACCACCGCGCCCAACGCGACGAAAGCAATGAAGCGGTTTTCCAGCATGAAGGCAAACGCGTTCAATGGGTTCAGCGCGGCCAGTATCACCGGCGCCTTGACGATGTTGATGACGCCCATGACGGCAAGCGCGAAGAACCAGACCAGCATGATCGGGCCGAACCAGCGGCCAATGCCGGCGGTGCCGCGCTTTTGCACCGCATACAGGGCAACGAGCACGATGATCGTCAGCGGCACCACGTAGTTCGACAGCGCGGGCGCGGCCACTTCCAGGCCTTCGATCGCGCCGAGTACGGAAATGGCGGGAGTGATCACGCTGTCGCCGTAGAACATGGTGGCGCCGAGCACGCCGATCATCAGCAGCGGC
This sequence comes from Massilia psychrophila, assembly GCF_002760665.1. GTDB lineage: Bacteria > Pseudomonadota > Gammaproteobacteria > Burkholderiales > Burkholderiaceae_D > JAFCUW01. The sequence goes on from NZ_PDOB01000013.1 coordinate 48,850, forward strand.
ATGTAACAGCGCGACGACCTGGTGACCGAATTGAGCGTCAGCGCCATCAGCGCCATGATGCCGCCCTCGCCGCGGTTATCGGCGCGCAGCATCAGTGTGACGTACTTGAGCGAGACGATCATCGTCAGCCCCCAAAAAATCAGGGACACGATACCGATCAGGTTGAAGGTGTTCAGTGCGAGCCCGTGTTCCGGGTCGAAAATGGTTTTGAGGGTGTAGAGCGGGCTGGTACCAATATCGCCGTACACGATGCCGACGGCGGCGAAGGTCAACCCCGTGAGGCTGGATTTTTTGTGTTCCGGGGTCAAGATTGCACCGTATTATTATTTTTCTGCATTGCACAATAGGCCACCGACAATGAAATTGCAAGAACAATTCGTTTCAACGCAACACCTCTTATTAACACCTCGCCGGGCACCGGCAAATTGAACGGTTGCTGCAAGTTTGCCCTATCGCGGCTGGCCTGGTCGCGCGTAACGACCAGCGCCAGGTCGCCGCGCGGCTGCCGCGGTCACCGCTAGGCGGCAATTGAAGGATAATGTCCCATAGAAATTATTTGATCGTCCTCCATGCGCACCGGCATCATCAATGCAACCCTGGCCTTCCTCTGCTGGGGGCTGTTTCCCATTTATTTTCATGCTCTTCACGACGTGCCTCCAAGCCAGATTCTGGCGCACCGGGTGCTCTGGTCGCTGCTGTTCCTGGCCATCGTGCTCAGCGTGCGACGCCAGTGGAAGTGGCTGCCCGCCGTACTGCGCCAGCCGCGCGTAATCGCCAGCTTCGTCGCCAGCGCCTTCCTGCTCAGCGCCAATTGGCTGGTCTACATCTGGGCCGTTAACAACGGCCACGTGATCGAAGCGAGCCTCGGCTACTTCATCAATCCGCTGGTCAACATCATGTTCGGCTACCTGTTGCTTAAGGAACGGCTGCGGGCCGGCCAATGGGCCGCCATCGGTCTCGCCGCGCTCGGCGTTGCCTGGCTGACCTGGCAAGCCGGCACGGTGCCGTGGATCGCGCTGATCCTGGCCGCCACCTTCGGCGCCTACGGGCTAATGCGCAAGACCGCCGCCCTCGGCGCGCTCGAAGGGCTGTCGTTCGAAACCATGGTGCTGTTTCCGCTGGCCCTCGGCTACGTCATCTGGCTCAGCCTCAACGGCCAGAACAGCTTCATCAACAGCGCCGCCGACAGTACCCGCTGGCTGCTGGTGGCGGCCGGCCCGATCACCGCGATCCCGCTGCTGCTGTTCGCCGCCGGCGCGCGCACGATCCCGCTGTCGGCCCTGGGGCTGTTGCAATACATCTCGCCGACGATCCAGTTCCTGCTGGGCGTCTGGCTGTTCCACGAAGCTTTCAGCGCCGAGCGGATGGTCGGTTTCCTGCTGATCTGGAGTGCGCTGGCGCTATACGCCGCCGAAGGCCTGTGGCGCAACCGCGGCTAACTATTATTGGGGTCAGACCCGTTTAAATTGTCGAAATTTCGGGTCGTTACCGTTTAAAAAACGGGTCTGACCCGGTTTTTTTTACAGTATCCTGGGCCCGGTTTTCCGGTATGCTGTGGTCCTTCCGTCACACCTGAGAACACTGCAATGGCCAATTACGTCTATACCATGAACCGCGTGGGCAAAATCGTCCCGCCCAAACGCCAGATTCTGAAAGACATTTCGCTGTCGTTCTTCCCAGGCGCCAAGATCGGCGTGCTGGGCCTGAACGGTTCCGGCAAATCGACTTTGCTCAAAATTATGGCCGGCATCGATACCGACATCCAGGGCGAAGCCGTGCCGATGCCGGGCCTGAACATCGGCTACCTGCCGCAGGAACCGCAGCTCGATCCCGAGCAGACGGTACGCGAAATCGTCGAGTCGGGCCTGGGCGAAGTGTTCGAGGCGCAAGCCAAGCTCGAAGCCGTCTACGCCGCCTATGGCGACGAGGACGCCGATTTCGACGCCCTCGCCACCGAGCAGGCGCGGCTGGAGGCGATCATTTCGACCTCCGACGGCGGCAACCTGAACCTGCAGCTGGAAATGGCCGCCGATGCGCTGCGCCTGCCGCCGTGGGACGCCAAGATCGGCATCCTGTCCGGTGGCGAGAAGCGCCGCGTGGCACTGTGCCGCCTGCTGCTGTCAAAGCCGGACATGCTGCTGCTCGATGAGCCGACCAACCACCTCGACGCCGAGTCGGTCGAGTGGCTCGAACAGTTCCTGCTGCGCTTTCCGGGCACCGTGGTCGGTATTACCCACGATCGCTACTTCCTCGACAACGCCGCCGAGTGGATCCTGGAACTGGACCGTGGCCACGGCATCCCGTGGAAAGGCAATTACAGCTCGTGGCTCGAGCAAAAAGGCAATCGCCTCAAGCAGGAAGAAGCGACCGAATCGTCGCGCCAGAAGACCATCGCCAAGGAACTCGAGTGGGTACGCCAGAACCCGAAGGGCCGGCAAGTCAAAAGCAAGGCGCGCCTGGCCCGCTTCAACGAGCTGTCCGAACACGAATACCAGAAGCGCAACGAGACGTCGGAGATTTTTATTCCGGTCGCCGAGCGCCTTGGCAATGAAGTGATCGAATTTAAAAACGTTTCGAAAGCCTTTGGCGACCGCCTGCTGATCGACAACCTGTCGTTTACCGTGCCGGCCGGCGCCATCGTCGGCATTATCGGGCCGAACGGCGCCGGCAAATCGACCCTGTTCAAGATGATCACCGGCAAAGAGCAGCCCGACAGCGGCGAAGTGGCCATCGGCCAGACCGCGCGTGTGTCGATCGTCGACCAGAACCGCGACGACCTGGCCAACACCAAGACGGTGTTCGACGACGTTGCCGGCGGCGCCGACATGCTCACCGTCGGCCGCTTCGACATGCCGTCGCGCGCATACCTGGGCCGCTTCAATTTCAAGGGCTCGGACCAGCAGAAAATTGTCGGCAACCTGTCCGGCGGCGAACGCGGGCGCCTGCACCTGGCGAAGACGCTGCTGCAAGGCGGCAACGTGTTGCTGCTCGACGAGCCGTCCAACGACCTCGACGTCGAAACCTTGCGCGCGCTCGAAGATGCGCTGCTCGAATTTGCCGGCAGCGTGATGGTGATCTCCCACGATCGCTGGTTCCTCGACCGCATCGCCACCCACATCCTGGCCTTCGAAGGCAACTCGCAAGTGAGCTTTTTCGACGGCAATTATCAGGAATACGAAGCCGACAAGAAAAAGCGCCTGGGCGAAGAAGGCGCCAAGCCGAAACGCATCCGCTACAAGCCGCTGACCGTTTAAGACAGCGTGAGACAGCGTGAGACAGCGGTTAGCGTGGCCATGAAAAAAGCTCCCTGCGGGGAGCTTTTTTCATGGCTGGCTGCAAAATCGTGCTGGGCACCTGGGCGGCGTAGGCGAAGACCATGAAATTCCCGCCCGTTTGCGCAAATCGATATGGCGTCGATATCCAATACGCACACTACCTTGATGACAGACTACCGCTACAACCGTGTTCCCGGAGCGACGTTTTTCTTCACAGTCAGGCTGCTCGACCGCGACGGCACGCTGCTCGTCGACCATTTTTCCGCGTTTGGCGAAGCGATGCGCCAGGCCCGCGCCAAACGGCCCTTCCACGTCGATGCGTGGGTGGTGCTGCCCGATCATGCGCACGCTATCTGGACCTTGCCGCCGGGCGATCACAACTGCGCCAGCCGCTGGCGCGCCGTCAAGATCGCGTTTTCCAAGGCGCTGCGCAAGGCCGCTGCCGGCCCCGACAGCGCTATCTGGGTGCCCCACTACCAGCATCACCGGATCACCGGCGAGTCCGAATACCGGGCACTGGTCGACTACGTCCACGGTAATCCCCTGCGGCACGGACTGTGCAGCCAGGCGGCCGACTGGCAATGGTCGTCGCTGCACCGTTTTGCCGCATCCGGGCTGCTGCCAAAACGCGATAGTTAATTGTAAAAGAGCATAAAAAAGAACCCGCAAGCGGGCTCTTTTTTGAACTTATTTAAAACTGATTTTATGACCAGGGGGCGCCGGGCCGGCCTGGTCACGCCATCATCAGAAGGCGTATTTCGCGCCCACGGTCAGCACGTCCGCTTTCGCGCCGAAATCCTTGCTCTTGCCGTAACGCTCGTATTCAGCCGTCAGCGCAACTTTCTGGTTCAGATTGTACTGAAGGCCAACGCCGGCGTAGACTTCGGTCTTGCTGTGGCTGGTGTTAAATGCAGGCGTGGCGCTGCTCAGCGTGCTCTTGTTGCGGGCGACGCCCAGTTTGCCGAATGCCGAAAACTGCTCGTTGATCGGCGCGGTTGCCTTGCCGGCGACATAAAACGAGTTGCCGTCCGACTCGGCACGACCCGCAGTGTTGGTCGTCGTGTTGGTGTAATTGTAGGTCGACTTCTTGAAATCCGTGTATCCAGCTTCGACGCCCCACGTCGGGTCGATGTCATAACCGCCGAAAATTTTGCCGGACGCTTTGTAGCCGTCGGTGCTGCCATTGGTGGTGCCGGACAGCTTGTAGCTGTGGTCGGCGCTGGCGATACCAACGCCAACATAAGGGCCTGCGGCCTGGGCCGAACCAACTGCCGTCGCTGCGGCAATAAGTGCAAAAATGAGCTTTTTCATGCGGAATCCTTGATTAAGTTGATCGTCTGTCCCGCAATTACCGAATGAATCGCGAGATGGTGAAGGTAACATCATCAAATCCACACGTCCGTAGCAATCAGGTAATAAATGTAATCAGATGTAAGCGGCAGAGTCCGATTAATGACTCGCCGTGCGGTGACATGCATGTGCAAATAGCGCATTGATATGCGGAGTTAGCCGATATAACGAAAAGTCAGGTTCACTCTGGGACCTGCAAACCGGGATATTTTATGAATTCCATGTAACCAGTTATTTTGCAAACGCCCTGCCATTAACAACAGGCTGCCGTCAGTCAATGCGATCCTGAGCCGCTGTTTGGTCGCTTTATGTTGCAATACGAACGTGCGCGCGGCGCCAAAACTGACCGAGGCGATGGCCGGCTCGGGCCCCAATTCGGGCTCGTTATCGCTGTGCATGCCCATGCTGTCGCGGCCATCGCGGTAGTAATTGAGCAGCACGCTGTTAAAGCGCCGCCCGCTGGCCGCTTCCACCGCCGCCCGCAGCACTTGCTGCAAAGGCGTAAACGGCAGCGGCTCGAATTTAATGCCCGAATAAGCATACGCCGCCTCGCCGTGCCAGGCGGTCAGGCGCGGCTGCGGATATTGCTTGCCCCATACCGTAATGGTGTCGCTGCGCCAGGCCGTCTCGGCAATCAACCGGGCCAGCACCTCGTCGTTCGGCAGGGCGAGCGGAAGTTGTTCGAGAAAGGATAATTCGCCGTCGGCCACCGGGATCGGCGCTAGTATTGTGCTTGATGTAAATAAATCCATGGGTAAGAATAACGCTCAATGATGACGATCGCGCACTGCCGACGGTGACCGGCGCCATCGGCTGCCCCAACCGCGCCCGCTTCGATCCGGCACTCGACCAGATGATGCACGGGGCCCGGCAAACTCAACGCAAAATCAGGCCCACGCAGGTACCTGCGATCAGCAAGCCGCACGCCGCCATGCCGATAACAAAGCCGGCCTCGCGCTTGGCCGGATCCTTGTAATAGCCAAGCGCATACATGATGCGGCCGATGCACCATAGCGCGCCGCCGGCCGCGGCCCACGCGTCGCCGAGAAACAGGGCGCACAGCCACAGCGGCGCCAGCAGCAGCGGCAATTGCTCCAGCGTGTTCATCTGCACGCGCTGGGCGCTCTGGAACGCCACCGGCCCGTCCATCGACGGCGCCTTGACGTTGTACTTGACGCGGGCGGCGCCGGCATTGATGCCGGTCCAGAGATAGACGCCAAGTACGGCAAGGGTGATCCAGGCGGTCAGGTTCATGCGGTGTCCTTCAGGTTGATGGGGGCAATCGGCGCGATCGGCGAGCTGGGTAGCGTCGCCAGTACCGTGGTGGCCTTGGCCAGCGCGCGGTACAAGCGGCCGGTTGGCTGGTCCCAGCCGTCGAGCGCCGCCTGTTGGCGCGCCACCGTGGCAAAATCGCCGCGCGCGATCGGCCCGGACAGCGCCGCCCGCGGGCCGAGGCCAAATACGTTGTCGAGCGTTTCAAAGGCCAGCGGGCGCGCCAGTTCGCGCGCCAACGGCTCCGGGATGCCGGCTGCCTGGTACGCGCGCAGGGCCGCATCGAGCACAGTGACCAGGTAATTGGAGGCGAATACCGAAGCGGCGTGGTAAACAGTTTTGGCGTCGGCGTCGATCGCCACCGCGCGCGCGCCAATCAAGGCCAAGGCCGGCGCCAGCAGCGCCAGCGCGCGCGCGTCGCCTTCCAGCCCGCACCAGGTACCGGCGAAGTCGCGCGCCACCTGCTGCGGATCGGCGAAGCTGCGCACCGGATGCACGCTGGCGGTAAACGCCCCCTGGCGGGCGGCCGCTTCCAGCGCCGCCGACGACAAGGCGCCGCTGCAGTGAAACACCAGCACGCCGTCGAGGGCGTGCTGGTGTTCCGAATGTTCCACGCTTGCGGCCAGCGCCGCGCATGCCTGTTCGATCTGGTCGTCGCTTACAGCGAGCATGACGGCGTCGGCGCGGCGCAGTGTTTCCATGCCGCCCACCGCGCGCCCGGCGCCGATGAAGCCGACGGCGTCAAGCGCGGTGCCAGTCGAGCGCGTCAGCACATCTTGCACCACAAACGCGCCGCTGGCAGCGAACAGCCGGCCAAGCACGCGGCCAAGCCGGCCGGCGCCGATGATGTTGAGCGTGGGCGCCATCTCAGAATCTCGATCCGGGCTGGCTTAAAAACACCAGCTCGTCCGCGGTGGAGGCGCGGCCGAGGATCGCATTGCGATGCGGGAAGCGGCCGAAACGGGCGATCACGCCGCGGTGGCGGTGGGCGAAATCGAGGGCGCCAGCGAAGTCGCTGCCGTTCTCGCGCGCCAGTTCGGCGAGCAGCGTCACCGATTTTTCCTGCATGCGCGCGTCTTCGGCGTGCTCGAACGGCAGGTAGGCGAACCAGCGCTGCATCGGCGTCAATCTGCGGTCGGCCCCTGTTGCTTCCAGTTCGAGCGCCGCCGCCAGCGCCAGCGCGTCGCCGGCAAACGACGCGGGCGTACCGCGAAACGCATTGCGGGTGAACTGGTCGAGCAGCAAAATGCGCGCCAGCGTGCCGACCGTGCTGTCTGCGTCCCACTCGCGCAGGCCGCCCGCCAACGCCTGCGCGATGGCGGCGCCGAAGCGTTGGGCAATCGCCGCGTCAAACCGTGCATCCTTGCGGAACCATTCGCCGCGCGACTTGCCGTAGCCTTCGCTCGCGGGCGGCAAAAACCAGAAATCGCGGACTTCTTGTGGGGTCGTTTGGGGGATCATTTGTGGGTCGTTGGTGGGATCATTTGTGGGTCGTTGGTGGGCTCTGAGCTGCTTTCAGTTGCGTGCATGGGACAGCTGGAAGCTGTCGATGCCTTCGAATTTGGCCAGCTCGGTGGCCAGGTTCGACAACGACACGCCGCTCTCGCGCGACAGCGCGAGGGCGACGAAGCGCCATTCCTGGTGGCCGTGGGTGGCGCCGATGGCCAGCGAGCCGCCGGCCATCTCGTAGCCGCGTTCGAGCGCCACCCGGCGCAGTGTCGACTCGAGCGGCACGTAATCCTTTTTAAAACGCATGGTGATGGCAATCGCGTGGCGCGACGGCAGGAAGGCTTCGATTTTATGCAGGTAGATCATGATCATCGAGGCCATGAACGCCAGGCCCATCGCCGCCAGGTAAAAGCCGATGCCGACCATGATGCCGATGACCGACGACGCCCAGATCGAAGCGGCCGTGGTCAGCCCGCTGATATTGAAACCTTCGCGCATGATGACGCCGGCGCCGAGAAAGCCGATGCCGGTGACCACGCCTTGAATGATGCGGGTCGGGTCGGCGACGCCGGCCAGCGCGCCGCCATGACCGCCGAACCAGAAGCCGGGATAGCCGCCGATGATGGTGAGCGCCGCCGACGCCATGCAGACGATGCCGTAGGTGCGCATGCCGGCGGCGCGGCCATGGTACGAGCGCTCGTAGCCGACCAGCAGTCCGAGCAGCAGCGCACCCAGCAGGTTCAGCAGGATCAGGCCGTTGACGGCTATCTCCGGTTGGCTCCAGTAGGCAGCCAGCATGTCGAAGGTCGGCATAGGTGTCTTTCAGGACGGGTGCCGCGTTTGGCGGTTACGAAGGCTTTTTCTTGACCAGCTGTTTTTCGAACGCGACATCGAGCTTGCTGACGCGCCGCGCCACTTGCGGACCCTGGCCGTTCACAAAAGCGACAAAGGCGTCCAGTTCGAGCGGCGCGCACAAAGGCGGCGCGCCAGCTTTTTCGCTCAGGAAGAACAGGCCGTCGCCGGTGCGCGCCATCGAATAGCCGGCGTTGCCGCTTCGCAGCTTGAGGCGGTCGACGGCGGCGCTGGCGCGGGTTGACCGTGGGCTTGCCATCAGAGCTCCCGGGTGCGTTCGTCGAGCCACGCCCTGGCCGCGCCGTCGACGTGCGGTGCCAGGCGCGCGCGCACCAGCGCATGGTAATCGTTGAGCCACTTTATCTCGTCCGGCCGCAACAGCGACACGTCCAGGCAGCGGCTGTCGATCGGGCACAAGGTGAGCGTCTCGAAGCGCAAAAATTCGCCGAACTCCGTCGTCTCCGCACTGCGGTTGAGCACCAGGTTCTCGATCCGGATGCCCCAGCGGCCGGGCCGGTAGATGCCCGGCTCGATCGAGGTGATCATGCCCGGCTCCATCGCCGTGTGCGGCTCCGGCATGGTGGTGGCCGAGATCGACTGCGGGCCTTCGTGCACGTTGAGAAAATAGCCGACGCCGTGGCCGGTGCCGTGGCCATAGTCGATTGCGCCGGCCCAGATCGGCGCGCGCGCCAGGGCGTCGAGCATGGGCGACTTTGTCCCGCGCGGGAACTGCGCCGACGACAGCGCGATGACGCCCTTCAGCACCAAAGTAACGTCGCGCTTCTGGGCGCTGGACGGTGTCCCGACCGGCACCACGCGCGTGATGTCGGTGGTGCCGCCCACATACTGGCCGCCGGAGTCGATCAGCAGCAGGCCATCGCCTTCGATGACGGCATGCGACGTCTCGGTGGCGCGGTAGTGCATGATGGCGCCGTTGGCATTGAAGCCGGCGATGGTGCCGAAGCTGGGGCTGACAAAACCCGGCCGGCGCGCGCGCGCGGCGCAGACATGGGTGTCGATATCGAGTTCGGTCAGCGGCCCCCCGCGCTTGTCGGCCAGGCGCACTTCGAGCCAGGCAAAAAATTCGCATAGCGCGGCGCCATCGTGCTCCATTGTCGCGCGCACGTGAGCCGCTTCTGCGTCCGATTTTTTTGATTTGGCGAAGCTGCTCGGGTTGATCGCTTCGATGACGGTGACGCCCGCCGGCACCAAGGCGCGCATGCCGGCGGTAATGCGGCGCGGGTCGACAAGCAGCACATTTTCAGCACCCAACTGCGCCAGCGCCGCTTCGGCCGAGTCGTACGGCGCCAGGTCGACGCCGTCAAGGCGCAGACGTTCGGCGACGTCGGCCGGCACCTTGGCGTCGCCGACGAACAGCGTCGCCCGGTCCGGCGCAATCAGCGCGTGCGCCAAAAACACCGGGTTATAGCTGACGTCGGCGCCGCGCAGGTTGAACAGCCAGGCGATGTCGTCGAGGGTGGAAATGACATGGCGGTCGGCCCCCAGTTTGCTCATCGCCGCGCGCACCCCGGCCAGCTTGTCGGCGCGCGCAGTCACCGCGTACGGGGCGGCATGCTCGAACACCGGTGCGGTCGGCAGCGCAGGCCGCCCGCTCCATACCTCGTCGAGCAGGTCGACGTCGGTGCGCAGTTCAATCTTGCGCACCGCCAGCGCCTCGGCCAGCAGGCGCGCGGTGGCCAGGCCCAGCACGCGGGCGTCGACCGCCACCGTCTGGCCGGCCTGCAGGTTGGCAGATAACCAGTCGATGTACAGCAGGCTGGCGCCGGACGGAATTTTCTTCAAGCAGACGGCACTGCCGGCCAGTTCCGTCTCGGCCTGGTCCCAGTAACGCGCGTCGGTCCAGACGCCGGCGCAACCGGCAGTGGCGATAAAGGTGCCGACCGAGCCGGTAAACCCGGTCAGCCATTCGCGGCCCTTCCAGCGGCCCGGCAGGTATTCGGACAGGTGCGGGTCGGCCGACGGGATCACCACCGCATCGATATGCTCGCGTTGCATGACGGCGCGCAGCCGTGCCAGGACCTCGGCGCGCTGGAAAATAGTGGATGGATTTTGCATACCTATATGATACCTCCAACCGAGGGACCAGGCCCCGGTGTCGTTGCGGCGTGCCGCGGTACAAGTGCGCATTGAACATCGCCGCCAGGCAGCGCGCCACCACGTCGTACTTGCGGGTTTGGTTCTTGGGCAGCGAGCCTTCGCCGAACCAGCCGTTGGCCGAGGAAAAATTATTGATCTTGACGAGGCCCTCGATGATGCCGATCCAGGTCTACAGCGCCTCGCCCTTCAGCACGACTAGGTAGCCGGCACCTAATCGCGAACTTCGGCCTGATCAATGTGGCTGGAACGTCGTTCCTGCCACTGGCAGAAACGCCTCCTCACGCACGCGGGGACCCTATTTGCCAGATGAGTTGATCATTTTTTTAACGGACGAAGCCAGGCATTGTCGATATGCGCGAGAAATTGGGTCCCCGCATTCGCGAGGACGACGTGCTTGAGGTAGCGATGACTACAGCGCCAACCGCCTGCGCGCCGCCTCGTATTCCGCCTTCAAACGCGCCACCATGTCGAATTGGGTCGCCGCATTCGCGAGGACGACGTGCTTGAGGTAGCGATGACTACAGCGCCAACCGCCTGCGCGCCGCCTCGTATTCCGCCTTTAAACGCGCCACCATGTCGGCCACCGTCGGCACATCGTCCATCAGCCCCACGCCCTGCCCGGCACCCCAGATATCGCGCCACGCCTTGGCGCTGCCGGACCCGAAACTCATCTTGCTCTTGTCCGACTCGGGCAGCGCTTCCGGGTCCAGGCCGGCGTTGACGATCGATTTTTTCAGGTAATTGCCGTGCACACCGGTGAACAGGTTAGTGTAGACCACGTCCGCCGCCGCCGATTCGATGATGGCGTTGCGGTAAGCGTCGGACACGTTCGATTCTTTGGTGGCCAGCCAGCGCGAGCCGATGTAGGCGAAGTTGGCGCCCATCGCCTGCGCCGCCAGGATCGCATCGCCGCTGGCGATGGCGCCCGACAGCGCCAGCGGGCCGCTGAAGAACTTGCGCACTTCGCCCACCAGCGCGAACGGCGACAGCGCGCCGGCGTGGCCGCCGGCCCCCGCCGCCACTAGGATCAGGCCATCGACCCCGGCTTCGAGCGCCTTTTTGGCGTGGCGGATCGAGATCGCGTCGTGCAGCACGATACCGCCGTAGCCGTGGATCGCATCGAGCATCTCCTTGGGCGGCGCGCGCAGCGACGAAATGATGATCGGTACCCGGTGCCGCACGCACACTTCGACGTCGTGCTCGAGCCGGTCGTTCGACTGGTGGACGATCTGGTTGACCGCGATCGGCCCGACTCTGGCTGCCGGATTGGCGGCGCCCCAGGCAGCCAGTTCGCTTTCCAGGTCAGTGAGCCAGGTGTCGAGCAGCGCCGCCGGGCGGGCGTTGAGCGCCGGGAAGGCGCCGACGATGCCGGCCTTGCACTGGGCCGCTACCAGCGCCGGACCGCTGGCGATGAACATCGGCGAACCGATGACGGGAAGGGACAGGTTTTGCAGGACTAGCGGCAGCGCCATGGCGGACTTTCAAACGAAAAATTGATCGGAACGGCAGCGGCCATTATGAACCAAAAAAGAACGACCGTGCTAGAACTACAGCACTAAGGATCAAGCCTAAAAATCAAGCCACCAACGGCTGCCGTCAGCCGGCGTTCACCAGCGTGGCGCCGTCGATGCGGGCGGCGCCCGCGCGCACCAGCGCGGCAATCGCCCATTCAGCCAATTCGCCCGGCTCGCGCTGCAGGAAGCGGCGGCGCGCGCCGGCCAGCAGCGGAATCGAGACGAACATGGGCGCCACATCGGCCAGGTCGATGCGCTGGCGCTCGAGCAGCAGGAATTTCAGCATCACCTTGACCGCGTTTTCGGCGTTGCGCTTCGGCTCGGCCTGCAGGAAATCCAACCGTGTCCGCGCCCGCGCCAGCGCGGCGGCGGCGTCCGTAAACGGGGCGCCGTGACCGGGGATCACCAGCCGCACGTCGAGGGCGGCAATCAGCGCCAGCGTGTCGCGCGCTTCGGCGAAGCCCGATTCGCCATCGAGTTCAGGGAAGATCACGCCGAAGCCGTTTTCCCACAGCGCGTCGGCCGAGATCAGGATGGCTTCCTGGGCGCAGTAAAAAATCAAAGAGCGCGGATCGTGGCCCGGCGCGGCCAGCGCCTGCCAGCTCAGGTCTCCCAGCAACAGGATATCGCCCGGGGCGATGGTGGCGTCGAAGCCGAAACGCTCGCACTGCTGGCCGGTAGCCTTGTAACTGAGCGCATCCTGGTCCCAGGCGCGCACGGCAATTGCTTCGGCGGCGGGAATCGCGGTCCGGCAACCGTAGTGCGCCTGCAGCGCGGCGTTGCCGCCGCAGTGGTCCGAATGCAGGTGGGTGTTGACCAGCAGGTCGAGCCCCCGTCCGCCAAGTGCGTGGCGCACCAGCGCCAGCGTTTGCGGCGCGTGGGTCAGGTAGCCGCTGTCGATCAATGCGCTCTGGTCGCGGCCGATGAACAGGATATTGTTGGCCGACAGCCAGCCGCGCTCGAACACCCGCATCGAGGGTGGCAGCGAAAAAGCGCAGGCCGCGCTCATCGCTTCATCTGGAAGACCAGCGAGATTTTCGCGAACTCCACCAGCACCTCGCGCGAGCCGCCGTTAAAGGTCGTGAACGCGTTCCCGGTCCTCACCACCATTCGCGGCGGGAACAGCCAGCCGGCGTACGGGATGCCGATCATCTTGGCGCCGCGCACGTCGCGCCAGTCGACCCGCTTGTCGATCACCCAGCTCTGGCGGATGCCGTCGGCGTCGATCGTCGTGCGCGAGCGCAGGAACCAGTAGTAACTTACCAGCAGCATGGCGGCGGCACCGAGCAGCAGCGCCTTGACGCCGAAACCCAGCGACAGCAGCGGATAACGCAGCGCGATGCTGACGCCGTAGCCCAGCAGCACTACGGTAAGCAGAGTGGCGACGAGCTTGAAGCCGCCGCCGTAGGCCGGCCCGGTGACGGTGCCAATCGGTCGATAGAACTGCATCTAGCGAAACGCCAGCGTGGCTTCACGGCGGCGGATTTCAGCCCATACCGCGGTTTTGTAGTCGTCGCCGGCACTGCCCCACTGGACGATTTCGTCGAGAGTGCGCAGGCAACCGCGGCACAGGCCGGTATCTGGCGCCATCTCGCACAGGCTGATGCAGGGCGACGGCACCGGGGTGGGCAGTTGTGGTTGTGGATTCATGGCCGCTAGATTAGCGCATTCAATCGAATCGCGCTTGACCTGAGGGCATGAAGATGTAGAATACCATCCATATAGATGGTGTATGGATGCCACAAGGATGATTTGGGGACTATGGACACACGCGAAGTACGGCCGAAGAATTACGATTCGGAAAAAATTACCATTAACCTTGGCTTGATCGATCTGGGACAAATTGACCTGCTGGTCAATGAAGGCTTTTATTCGAACCGCACGGACCTGATCCGCACCGCGATTCGCAATCAGCTCGGTACCCATGCCGACGTGGTGAAGCAGACCGTTGCACGCAGGAGCCTGGTGCTCGGTTTGCATTACTACTCGAAAGCGAACCTGGAAGCGGCGTTGCAGGCAGGTGAGCGCCTCCAAATCCAGGTGCTCGGCATGGCCAGCATCGCCCCCGACGTCACGGCCGAACTGGCCCTGGCGACGATTGAATCGATCTTCGTGCTTGGCACACTGCATGCCAGCAGTGCAGTGAAGACGGCACTGGCCAGCCGCATCCTGTGATGCGCTAAAGACAAGATAAGGAACGCCAATGAAACTGAACGACAACCTGTTTGCGCGCTTGCGCGCCGCCACCAGCACCCTGCTCGAGCAAGGCCCGGTCGCAGCTACTGCGGCGATCCAGAAGGTATTGCAGGAACAAGGACAAGGACAAGGCGTCGGCACCCCGCCACGCCAGCCAGCCACGCAGGCGCAGCCGATGCGCGACATCAATCCGCCGCCGCCGACGGCCAGGCCGGCAGCAACGCCGCAGCAGCAGCCGTCCGCCGCGCCCGCAGCGACCGATATCCTGAACCAGCTGATGCCGGACCTGATGGCCACCCTCGAGCGCGCCGGCGGCGCCGTACATAAGGACTTCAAGATGCCCAATTTCGACCTGGGCGCGATGGGTGGCACGGCCGAACCGCTGCCCGGCAAATTCATCGATGGCAGCCATACGAATCCTGCCGGCACCCGCAGCTACAAGTTGTACGTGCCAAGCACTTATACCGGCACCGAGGCGGTGCCGCTGGTGGTCATGCTGCACGGCTGCACCCAGAACCCGGTCGACTTTGCCAGCGGCACCCAGATGAACCAGCTGGCCGAAGAAATGCAATGCCTGGTGGTGTACCCGGCGCAGTCGCAGCAAGCCAACGCCCAGCGCTGCTGGAACTGGTTCAGCGCAACCGACCAGACGCGCGACCAGGGCGAGCCGTCGATCATCGCCGGCATCACGCGCGACGTGATGGCCGGTCATAAGGTCGACGACGCCCAGGTGTACGTCGCCGGCCTGTCTGCCGGTGGCGCGATGGCGACCATCATGGGCACGCTGTATCCGGACCTGTACGCGGCCGTCGGCGTGCACTCCGGGCTGCCGTTCGCCTCGGCGCACGACCTGCCGTCGGCGCTGGCGGCAATGAAAGGCAAGTTCAGCCGTCCGCAAGAGGCCGGAAAATCGATTCCGATCATCGTCTTCCACGGCGACCGCGACACCACGGTGCATCCGGCCGCGGGCGACGAACTGATCGCCCGCGGCAAGCACCATGCGGCCAGGGAAACCGTCATCGAGCCGGGCCGGGTACCGAATGGCCACGCCTACACGCGCACCGTGCACAAGCATCCTGACGGCACGCCGCAGGCTGAGCAGTGGCTGATCCACGGCGCCGGCCACGCATGGTCGGGCGGCAGCGCGCACGGCAGCTATACCGACGGCAAGGGGCCCGATGCGAGCCGCGAGATGATGCGGTTTTTTCGGACCAAGCGGTAAACCGCTGGCTCAACAGCCGCCATTTTTGCCACTGACGGCAAGGGCGCGCTGCGGATTAACCGCTCCGAGCTCGTCAATATGCTGCTTCAGGCAGGCCGGACACCAGCAAGCCGTCGGCTGTCCGGGGACCGGCACGGCGGCCGGCAATTCGGTGCACCAACAGGGCTGAGCGCCGCCGTCGGCCATCGCGCAGCCGAACGGCGCGCCGCAGCGGCCGCAGGTGCTCATGGCGCCGGCGCTTGTCGCGCTTCATTATAAAATTGCAACAAAACGTGGCGGTGGCTGGAAGATGTGGCAGTCATGTCCCGGCTACCTTAGCGGATCGGGAATTAAAATTCAACAAGATCGCCATATAATCGACACAGCCTTGGCCCACAAGGCTGTAAAATCTCGTGAAAATTCATTTGGACCTGACATGACCACTGCCATTCCCAAGATTAACGCCGAACATCACGACGACCTGACTGCGGTATCGCCGCAGATCAAGGCGGCGATCCTGGCCGAGGCCCTGCCGTACATCCGCAACTTCCACGGCAAGACCATCGTCATCAAATACGGCGGCAACGCCATGACCGACGAGCGCCTCAAGCACGGCTTCGCGCGCGACGTCATCCTGCTCAAGCTGGTCGGCATGAACCCGGTGGTGGTGCACGGCGGCGGGCCGCAGATCGACAATGCGCTGAAAAAAATCGGCAAGCAAGGCAGCTTCGTGCAAGGCATGCGCATCACGGACGAAGAAACCATGGAAGTGGTCGAGTGGGTGCTGGGCGGCGAAGTGCAGCAGGACATCGTCATGCTGATCAATCACTACGGCGGCCAGGCCGTCGGCCTGACCGGCAAGGACGGCGGCCTGATCCGCGCGCGCAAGATGGCGATGCCGGACAAGGAAAAGCCGGGCGAATTCCTCGACATCGGTTTCGTTGGCGAGATCGATGCGATCAACCCGGCGGTGGTAAAGGCCTTGCAGGACGACGCTTTTATTCCGATCATTTCGCCGATCGGTTTCGGCCAGGACGGCCAGGCCTACAACATCAACGCCGACGTGGTGGCGGGCAAGATCGCGGAAATCCTGAAAGCCGAAAAGCTCATCATGATGACCAACATCGCCGGCGTGCAGGACAAGCAAGGCAAGCTGGTGACAGACCTGTCGGCCCGTGAGATCGAGGAAATGTTCGCCGACGGCACCATCTCGGGCGGCATGCTGCCTAAAATTTCATCGGCGCTGGACGCCGCCAAGTCGGGCGTGAACACGGTACACATCATCGACGGGCGCATCGAGCACTCTTTACTGCTCGAAGTCTTGACCGAGCAAGCTTTTGGCACTATGATCCGGTCGCATTAAACATTTTCCGGCGGGGTTCCCCGCTGGTATGTGTGTAGCAGCCCTTTTAGCTCAGTGGTAGAGCACTCCCTTGGTAAGGGAGAGGCCACGTGTTCAATCCACGTAAAGGGCACCATCTGCGCGCAGCTTGCCGCGCGTCGCGCGTCCCCGATTCAATCAAAACCGCGCATTCGCGCCCGCGTCAGCACAATTTTCGCTACCTCAAAGACCGTCATCCTCGCGAACGCGGGAACGACGGATCAGGCACTCGTCGTACTAAAGGCGATAGCGCTACGTGCCGCGGTACACCGGCGACGCATCCGGCGTTGGTCGTACTGATCGCGATTGCGCTGTCCATGCTTCAATACACCCGTTCCACCGTCACGCCTTTTAAACGCATCAGCGCCGGCACGCTATGCTTGCCAACCAGGTGCAGCACGCCGATCGCCGCCACCGCCTTGTCTTGCTTCGCCAGCAATTCGAGCAGCTTGTCGGCCAGCGGGCCGTTGCGCCCCTCCAGCAGCACTTTCTGGACGAAACGGCCGGCCCAGGTGGTGTCGGATTCGATCCGCACGGCGAGCGCTTCCAGGGCCGCCTGGTCGGCACCGCGCCACGCATCGACCACCTGGCGTACTTCGGCGCGCTGGCGGCCCGATTCGATCAGGGCCAGCGTGTCGTCGAGGTAGCGCAACTGCTCGGCGTCGGTCAATCTGGAAAACAGCGACATCTGCGCATCGATCGATTCGAGTTCGATCACTGTTACCTTGGCGCCGCGCGCCAGCGCGGCCAGGTGGGAATCGACGGCCAGGTCGGCGCGGTAGCCGAGCGCGGCGTATTGGTTCAGGCCCAGCACCATCGCCACCACCCACGGCTTGAGCGGCGCCAGCGTAGCTGCATCGATGCCGGCCTTCGCCAGCACCGGCACCAGGCGCGCCGCCAGCGCCGACGGCAGCGCCGCACCGGGACTGGCCACGCCGTAGTCGCGCATCGCCTTCGCCACCACCGCCGGCGGCAGCTGAGGATCTACCTCCAGCGCCAGCGTGGATGCGTTGGCGACAGCCTGGGCAATGCGCGGCTCGAGCGGATAGAATTCGGGCAGGCCGACGTGCATGGTGCCGAACAGGACCATCGAATGGCCGAAACCGGTCACGTTGAACAGCGCGCCGCGCTCCAGCGCCGAGGCCGGAAACGCCGCGGCGAAGAACAAGCTGAAGAAGACCACTATAATCTGACGTCGCATTCTTTTCCCCTGATGGTTGTTGCCAAACTATTGCCAAATTACCGCCCAATCACCGCCAAAACTGCCTGTGTCAAATATTAACCCGATTACTCCGTCCCCGATCCTGTGGCTGTTCGATCTCGACAATACGCTGCACGACGCGTCGCATGCGATCTTCCCGTTGATCAGCGCAAACATGAACGCGTATATTGCCCGCGTGCTCGGCGACGGCGTCACCGAAGCCAGCGCGGAGCAGGTCAATGCGGCGCGCCTGGGCTACTGGAAGCGCTACGGCGCCACCCTGCTCGGCATGATGCGCCACCACCAGGTCGGCGCCGCCGATTTTTTGCGCGAAACCCACGACCTGGCCGATTTGCAGCAGCTGATCCGCGCCGAATGCGGGCTGGCGCGCATGCTGCGCAGCCTCCCGGGCCGCAAGATCCTGCTGACCAATGCGCCAAGCCGCTACTCGCGCGACGTCATGCGCCACCTCGGACTGCAGCGTCATTTTTCGCACCACGTCGCCATCGAAAACATGCAGGTGCACGGCCAGTTGCGGCCCAAGCCGTCGAAGCTGATGCTGCGCCGGCTGCTGCGCCGGCATGGCGTTAGCGCCCACCGCTGCATCCTGGTCGAGGACACGCTGGCCAACCTGCGCAGCGCCAGTCAGCTCGGCGTGCGCACGGTATGGGTGACCCAATACCTGCGCTGTAGCGACCCGATCGGCCAGGCGTCACTGCCGCGCATGCTAAAACGCCCCGCTTACGTCGATGTCAAAGTAAAATCTGTCCGACAGTTGCCTGCCCGCCTGCACCGGCTACGTTGAATTTGTTTTACCCGTCGACCGCCGTTTCGTTTCCATCCGTCTCGCATCTACCTTTACTTTATCGGGATCACATGGCAAGCACCAAGCCGGGCCAGCGCAAACTGCAAATTCTTCAGGCCCTGGCAGCCATGCTCGAACAGCCGAAAGGCGAAAAGATCACCACGGCGGCGCTGGCCAAGCGGCTCGACGTGTCGGAAGCGGCGCTGTATCGCCACTTCGCCAGCAAGGCCCAGATGTTCGAGGGCCTGATCGAATTCATCGAGTCGAGCGTGTTCGGCCTGATCAACCAGATCGCCGAACGCGAGGAAGGCGGCGTCGACCAGGCCCACGCGATCTTGCAGATGCTGCTCTCGTT
This sequence comes from Massilia psychrophila, assembly GCF_002760665.1. GTDB lineage: Bacteria > Pseudomonadota > Gammaproteobacteria > Burkholderiales > Burkholderiaceae_D > JAFCUW01. The sequence goes on from NZ_PDOB01000013.1 coordinate 67,819, forward strand.
CGCCGCCAACAACCCGGGCATGACGCGATTGCTGATCGGCGACGCGCTGGTGGGTGAAGACGAGCGCCTACAGCTGCGCATGAACCAGTTCTACGACAAGGTCGAACTGGCCTGCAAGCAGTCGCTGCGCCTGGCTGCGACGCAAGGCCACGGCGTTGAAGGCGACGTCGGCGCCCGCGCCAGCCTGCTGGTAAGCTATGTGGTGGGCCGCTGGCACCGCTTCGCCAAGAGCGGCTTCAAGCAGATTCCGACCGAAGGCACGGGCCTGCAAATCGCACTGCTACTGGCCGCGTAAGGCAGGCACAGCGCCAATCTGCCATGAACGCCATCGACTTTGACTGCTTTGCCTTGCTCGACGACTCCGGCGCCACTGATCCGGCGCTTGCGTGCTCGCGCCTCTACACCGGCCACGCCGGCACCCTCGCCTGTTACGACGCCGCTCTTTGGCCGCAGCTGCTGGCCGACATGCAGGCGGCGCTCGGGCGCGGCCTGTACGCGGTGCCGCTGCTGACGTACGAACTGGGCGGCCACCTGCTCGGCATCGACGCCCACGCGGTCGCCGGCGCGCTGGCGCAGGTGCTGCTGTTTAAACGGTGCGACCGGCTGGCGCCGCCGCAGGTGGCGGCGTGGCTGGCGCAGCGCGCATCTGACAACGACGGTAACGCTCCGGCCGGCATCGGCGCGGTGCGACCGGACATCGGCGAAGCCGAATTTTCCGCCGCGCTTGCGCGCATCCACGACCTGATCGCCGCCGGCGACACCTATCAGGTCAACTACACCTACCGTTTGCGCTTCGACGCCTTCGGCTCGATCTACGCGCTGTACCAGCGCCTGCGGGCGCGCCAGCCGGTGCCGTACGGCGCCCTCGTCGCACTGCCCGACGGCAGCGCGCTGCTGTCCCTGTCGCCCGAGCTGTTCATCCGCCACGCTGGCGGCGCACTGCTGGCGCGGCCGATGAAGGGCACGGCGCCGGCGGCGCCCGCAAACATCGACAACGCCGACGCTGATAACGCGCGCCGATCAATTGCGCTGGCGGCCGACCTTAAAAACCGCGCCGAAAACCTGATGATCGTCGACCTGCTGCGCAACGACCTCGGGCGGGTGGCGCAAACCGGCAGCGTCGAGGTGACGGCGCTGTTCGACGTGCAGCGCTACAGCAGCGTGCTGCAGATGACGTCGACGGTGCGCGCGCAGCTGCGGCCAGACGCTACGCTGCCTGACATCTTCGCCGCGCTGTACCCGTGCGGTTCGATCACCGGCGCGCCGAAGCGGCGCACGATGGAGATCATCCGCGAACTCGAACCTTCGCCGCGCAACGTCTACACCGGGGCGATCGGCTGGTTCGATCCGGCGGCCGAAGCCACGCCGATCGGCGACTTCTGCCTGTCGGTGCCGATCCGTACCCTCGTTTTGCAGCCGCCGGCAGGCGGCGTGCGCGTTGCTGAACTCGGGGTCGGTGCCGGCATCGTCTACGACAGCGTCGCCGCCGACGAATATGCCGAATGCCAGCTGAAGGCGCGCTTTTTGACCGGGCTGGAGAATCAATTCGAACTGTTTGAAACGATCCGCGCCAGCGTTGACGAAGGGTGTTGCCATCGCGCGCTGCACCTGGCGCGGATGGCGCAATCGGCGCGCTACTTCGGCATGCCGTTCGAGCCAGCGCGGGCGGACGCGGCGCTCGACCAAGCTTGCGCCGGGTTCGCCGCGGGCGCGCTCTACCGGCTGCGGCTGGCGCTCGGCCAAAACGGGCTGTTCACCGTGCAAACTGCGCCGCTGGCCCCCATCGATGAGCCGGTCGGCTTGTTGGTGTCGGTCGATCCCAACGAGGCGACCGAAGCGGATGCGCTGTTCCTGCGCCACAAGACCAGCATCCGCACGCGCTACGACGCAGCCTGGCGCGCGGCCGAGCAGCAAGGCGGGTTCGATACCTTGTTTTTCAACCAGCGCGGAGAATTGACGGAAGGCGGCCGTTCGAACGTGTTTGTGCGCGTCGACGGGCGCTGGCTCACGCCGCCTTTGCGCTGCGGCGTGCTGCCGGGGATCATGCGCGCCGTGCTGCTGGGCGCACCGGCCTGGAATGCCGGCGAGGCCGTCATCACGCGCGCCATGCTGGCGGACGCCGACGGCATCATGGTCTGCAACGCCCTGCGCGGGCCACTGCGCGCCTACATTATTAAGTAAGCGCTTACTACAGTCGCCAGCGGCTCAGGAAGCCAGTGCTTTTTCGATCTGGCTGACAAACTGCTTGTCGTTCGGCATCACCTTGCTTGGAAAATACTCGATCACCTTGCCCTGGCGGTCGATTAGGTACTTGGTGAAATTCCACTTCGGTTCCTTGCCAGTCAGCTTGATCAGGGTCGCGTGCAGCGGATTGACGTTGGCCCCGGTGACCGACGACTTGGCGAACATCGGGAACTTTACGCCGTAAGTATTAAAGCAAAAGTCGGCGATTTCCTTCGCGCTGCCCGGCTCCTGCTTGCCGAAGTCATTTGACGGAAAGCCGAGCACGACCAAGCCCTGCTTGCTGTATTTGGCGTATAGCGCTTCGAGTCCCTGGTACTGGGTGGTGAAGCCACAAAAGCTGGCAGTGTTTACCACCAGCACCACCTTGCCGCTGTACTGGCACAAGTCCTGCGGCGCCTCGTCCTGCAGGCGGTTGAAGGTCTGCTTCAAGATGGCCGGGCAGCTGGCGGCGGCTGACGCGGCTGGCGCCGCCGGACCCTGGGCGTAGGCGGCAGGCGCCGCCCACAGGACGGCAGCGCACACGGAGAGGGGCGCGGCGAGCATGACGCGCGCAGAGGTCTTGAACATTATCTTTTCCATACGGTGGAGGTGGCGGGAATTCATTTTATGCCAAATCGACGGCAACAGTCGACGCGTTGTTCATTCAAGCTCAGTACTGCCGTCAACCAGTACTTTCTCAACCGGTTGATCCGGCTGGCCGGCTGGCCGGCGCCGGGCGGATCACCACGACCCGCGACATCGTCGGCGTGCATGGCATCACCCAAGATCACGGCGAGACCGTATCGGGCCGCAAGCTCAGGAAGGCCACCGAATCGTTGCTGCGGGTCGACAAGGCAGTCGGCACCGATGTTAAAGAAATTTACTCGACCTTCAGCTTGGACAGCCCCGGATCGGGATCCGGATAACTGAGCGCCAGGTCCTCCATGATTTCCAGCAGCAAGGTCGACACCAGCAAGTTGCGGTGGGTTTTAGAATTGGCCGGAATCACGTACCACGGCGCGTGGTCGGTGTCGGTGGCCACGATGGCGCGCTGGTAGGCTTGTTGGTAGTCATTCCATTTTTTGCGCTGGACCAGGTCGTTCGCATCGAATTTCCATTGCTTTTCCGGGTCATCGAGCCGCGCCTGCAGCCGCTCGCGCTGCTCCTCCTTCGAGATATGCAGGAACACCTTGACGATGATGGTGCCGGTCTCGACCAACATGCGCTCGAAGTCGAGGATGTGCTGATAACGCCGCTTGCATTCCTTGTCGTCGATTAAGCCCTGCACAACGGTGATGAGCACGTCTTCGTAATGGCTGCGGTTGAAGATGACGATCTCGCCGCCCACCGGCACGTGATAGTGGATGCGCCACAGGAAGTCGTGCGCCAGTTCGGCCGGGCTGGGCACCTTGAAGCCGACCGCCCGCAACCCCATCGGATTGATGCGATTGAACAGCGCCGTGATGGTGCCGTCCTTGCCGGACGTATCCATCCCCTGCAGCACCAGCAGCACCTTGCGCTGGCGCCGCGCGTACAGCATTTCCTGCAACACGGCGATCCTGTCGGTCAGCTGCAAGGTCAGCTCGCGCTCTTCCTGCTTGATGGCGCTTTTCGACTCGCCGTTGTCGCCGTTGCGCAGCGGCCTGTCGTCGGCAGACTCGTCGCGCAGCTTGAAGTTTTTCCCGGCGCGAAACTGTTCGCGCGCCTTCATGACGGTTCCCCGGCGCCGGACATGGAAAGGCCATCTTCGAGGATCAGGACATTAGGTTTCATGGCTGGATAAGAAGGCGTGGTGGCAATCAAAGGGTAACAGCTTGCCGTCGCGGATGGCGCATCGCTGGCAGCTTGCGCGCCGCGCGCGATGCGTAGACGAAAAAAAACCGGCCCGCGAGGGCCGGTCTTCTTCGCTGCGTGCGGTCAGAACCGGTAGCCCAGTCCAATGCCCAGCAGTACCGGGTCGACGTTGACGCTGCTGGCACGGGCGCCGCCGATCATCACGTCGGAGCGGATGCGCACTTAACGGACGAAGCCGGGCATTGTCGATATTGCCGAAAACATGGACAAACGTAAAAAAAGGCAGCCGAAGCTGCCTTTTTGCGTATTGCTTACTGCGCCGTACTTAACGCACCTTGCGCAGGCGGGCGATTGCTGCCAGCTGGGCGATGGCGGTGGCCAGTTCGGACTGCGCTTTCGCGTAGTCGATCTTCGAGTCCTTGTTGACCATCAGCTCTTCGGCCATTTTCTTCGCTTGCAACGCCTTTGCTTCGTCCAGGTCGTGACCGCGGATTGCGGTGTCGGCCAAAACCGTCACCGCGTGCGGCTGCACTTCGAGGATGCCGCCCGCGACGAAGACGAGTTCTTCCTCATCGCGGCCGACGACCTTGATCCGTACAGCACCGGGACGGATGCGCGTGATCAGCGGGGTGTGCCGGGGATAAATCCCCAGCTCGCCTGCTTCACCCGGCAACGAGACGAACTCGGCTTCGCCCGAAAAAATCAGGGACTCGGCCGATACGACGTCGACGTGAATAGTGTTTGCCATGTGTGTCCTATCGGTGTGAAGGAGCCGCTATTAGCCGAGCTTCTTGGCTTTTTCGATGGCTTCTTCGATCGTGCCAACCATGTAGAACGCTTGCTCAGGCAGGTGGTCGAGTTCGCCCGACGCGATCATTTTAAAACCTTTGATCGTGTCTTTCAGCGAAACGTACTTGCCTGGCGAACCGGTAAACACTTCAGCGACGTGGAACGGCTGCGACAGGAAACGCTGCATCTTGCGCGCACGCGCAACCAGCAGTTTGTCTTCCGGCGCCAATTCGTCCATACCCAGAATGGCGATAATGTCGCGCAATTCCTTGTAGCGCTGCAGGGTACCTTGCACCGCGCGGGCGGTGTCGTAGTGTTCCTGGCCAACCACCAGCGGCGACAGCTGGCGCGAGGTCGAGTCGAGTGGATCGACGGCCGGGTAGATACCCAGCGAAGCGATGTCACGCGACAGCACGACGGTCGAATCGAGGTGGCCGAAGGTGGTCGCAGGCGACGGGTCGGTCAAGTCATCGGCGGGGACGTAGACGGCCTGGATCGAGGTGATCGAGCCGACTTTGGTCGACGTGATGCGCTCTTGCAGGCGGCCCATCTCTTCGGCCAGGGTCGGCTGGTAACCCACTGCCGACGGCATACGGCCGAGCAGTGCGGATACTTCGGTACCGGCCAGGGTGAAGCGGTAGATGTTGTCGACGAAGAACAGAACGTCTTTACCTTCGTCACGGAACGATTCGGCGATCGTCAGGCCCGTCAGCGCCACGCGCAGACGGTTACCTGGCGGCTCGTTCATCTGGCCGTAGACCATCGCCACTTTCGAGTTTTCCGGGTTTTCCAGGTCGACCACTTTGGCGTCGGCCATCTCGTGGTAGAAGTCGTTACCCTCGCGGGTACGCTCGCCCACGCCGGCGAATACGGACAAGCCGCTGTGCGCTTTGGCGATGTTGTTGATCAGTTCCATCATGTTGACGGTCTTGCCGACGCCGGCGCCGCCGAACAGGCCGACTTTACCGCCTTTGGCAAACGGGCACACCAGGTCGATCACCTTGATGCCGGTTTCCAGCAGGTCTTGCGACGGCGACAGTTCGTCGTACGCAGGAGCGACACGGTGGATCGATGCGGTTTGCTCGTGCGAGACAGGACCGCATTCGTCGATCGGGTTACCGAGCACGTCCATGATGCGGCCGAGGGTAGCCTTGCCGACCGGTACCATGATCGGGCCGCCGGTGTTCTGGATTATCATGCCGCGACGCAGGCCATCGGACGTGCCCAGCGCAATGGTACGGACAATGCCGTCGCCGAGCTGCTGTTGAACTTCCAGGGTCAGTTCGGAGCCTGCCATTTTCAGTGCGTCGAAAACCTTAGGCATTGCGTTGCGCGGAAACTCAACGTCAACAACAGCGCCAATACACTGAACGATTTTGCCATCAGCCATGTTCGTTCCTTCTATTTGATTTAAATTCGGGTTTAGACCGCTGCCGCGCCGGCGACGATCTCGGAGAGTTCTTTGGTAATCGCAGCCTGGCGGGTCTTGTTATAGACCAGCTTCAGTTCGCCGATGACGCTACCGGCGTTGTCGCTTGCCGATTTCATCGCCACCATCCGCGCCGATTGCTCGGACGCGATGTTTTCAGCGACTGCCTGGTACACCAGCGCCTCGACATAACGCACCAGCAGTTCGTCGATCACGGTTTGGGCTTCCGGCTCGTAGATATAGTCCCAAGAGTTGTTACCCTTGTCGCCTACCAGCTTGTCGGCCGACAGCGGCAGCAACTGCTCTACCATCGGTTCTTGCTTCATCGTGTTGAGGAACTTGGTGTAGCAGATGTAGACTGCGTCGAGCTTGCCTTCCTCGTATTCATCGAGCATGACCTTGATCGGCCCGATCAACTTGTCCAGGTGCGGGGTGTCGCCAATCTGGATCACGTGTGAAACGACCTTGACACCCACCCGATTCAAAAACCCCAAACCCTTGTTGCCAATGGCAACTGCTTGAATCTTGTTGCCAGCTGCTTCCAGCTCGCGCGTTTTTTGCGTCACCATACGCAGCACGTTGGTGTTCATGCCACCGCACAGACCCTTGTCGGTCGTGACGATGATGAAGCCAATGGCCTTCGCCTGCACGTTCTTGGCTTGCGCCATGAACGCGTGGGTGTATTCCGGATTCGCCGTTGCCAGATTGGAGGTGATATTCCGAATCTTGTCACTGTAGGGACGGGCGGCGCGCATGCGATCCTGCGCTTTGCGCATTTTCGATGCGGCGACCATTTCCATCGCCTTGGTGATCTTCTTCGTATTTTCTACGCTCTTGATCTTGCCACGTATCTCTTTGCCTGATGCCATGAGTCCTAACTCCTTATGCGGGCTGGAAGGCTTACGCAGTAAGCCGCCCAGCGCCTGCCTGCTTCGCTATTAATATGCGCCGGATTTCTTGAAGTCAGCAATAGCGGCAGCCATGGCGGTTTCGCCATCTTTGTCCAGTTGCTTGGTATCTTCGATCTTGGACAGCAGGGCAGCTTGTTTGGTCTTCATATAATCATGCAGGCCGGCTTCGAACGGCAGCACCTGCTTGATATCGAGGTCATCGAAGTAGCCTTTGTTGACGGCAAACAGCGACACGGCCATCAGCGAGATCGACAGCGGCGAGTACTGCGACTGCTTGAGCAGTTCAGTGACGCGCGCACCACGGTCGAGCTGCTTGCGGGTCGATTCGTCCAGATCCGAGGCAAACTGCGCGAACGCAGCCAATTCGCGGTACTGGGCGAGGTCGGTACGGATACCGCCAGACAGGTTTTTGATGACCTTGGTCTGGGCGGCGCCACCGACGCGCGACACCGAGATACCGGCGTTAATGGCTGGACGCACGCCCGAGTTGAACAGCGCCGTGTCGAGGAAAATCTGGCCGTCGGTGATCGAAATCACGTTGGTCGGCACGAAAGCGGAAACGTCGCCGGCTTGCGTTTCGATGATCGGCAGTGCGGTCAACGAACCGGTCTTGCCGGTCACAGCACCGTTGGTGAACTTCGTAACGTAGTCTTCGTTGACGCGTGCTGCGCGCTCGAGCAGGCGGCTGTGCAGGTAGAACACGTCGCCAGGGTAAGCTTCGCGGCCTGGCGGACGGCGCAGCAGCAGCGAGATCTGGCGATAGGCAACCGCTTGCTTGGACAGGTCGTCGTAGACGATCAGCGCATCTTCGCCGCGGTCACGGAAGTATTCGCCCATGGCGCAACCGGAGTACGGCGAGATGTACTGCATGGCGGCCGATTCGGACGCCGAAGCGGCGACAACGATGGTGTATTCCATCGCGCCGTGCGCTTCCAGCGAGCGTACGATGTTCTTGATGGTCGACGCCTTCTGACCGATCGCGACATAGATACACTTCATGTCCTGGCCTTTTTGATTGATGATTGCATCAATCGCTACGGCCGACTTGCCGGTCTGGCGGTCACCAATGATCAGCTCGCGCTGGCCACGGCCGATCGGCACCATCGAGTCGATCGACTTCAGGCCCGTCTGCATTGGCTGCGACACCGATTTACGGGCGATCACGCCCGGTGCGATCTTTTCGATCGCAGTGGTCAGCTTGGCGTTGACCGGACCCTTGCCGTCGATCGGCTGGCCCAGTGCATTGACCACGCGGCCGAGCAGCTCGGGACCGATCGGCACTTCCAGGATGCGCCCGGTCGTCTTGACCGTGTCGCCTTCGGAAATGTGCTCGTAGGCGCCGAGAATGACGGAGCCGACCGAGTCGCGCTCGAGGTTCATCGCCAGGCCAAACGTGTTGCCAGGGAATTCGAGCATCTCGCCCTGCATCACGTCCGACAGACCGTGGATGCGGCAGATACCGTCGGCAACCGAGATAACCGTGCCCTGATTGCGAACTTCAGCGCTCGATTCAATGCCTTGGATCCGGCTCTTGATCAGTTCGCTGATTTCAGATGAATTAAGTTGCATGCTAACTCCTAATAGTTTCTTGATGCGTAGAGCAAGGGCGAGGCGCCGGCGTGAATGCGGTAGTGTCGTTACGAGGCAAGCGCAACATGCATCTGTTGCAGCTTGGCGCGCACCGAGGTATCGAGCACTTCATCACCGACCACCACGCGCACACCACCGATCAGCGAAGAATCCACTGTCACCGTTGGGTTGAGCTTGCGGCCAAATTTCTTTTCCAGCGTGACAACCAGTTCAGCGACCTGTGCGTTCGAGAGCACGAATGCGCTGACGATGCTGGCGTCCGCGGCACCTTCCTGTGCATTTTTCAGCATATGGAATTGCGCGCCGATTTCAGGCAGCAAGGAAACGCGGCCGTTCTCGATCAGCATGGCGATAAAGTTTGTGGCTTCAGCGGTCATTGGTGCCTGGACCAGCGCTGCAAACGCGTCGGCGACCTGCGCCTCCGTCACGTTCGGGTTGCGGGCGAAATCCTGCACATCCGGATTGGTGCCGATGTTGGCCAGCTCGGCCACCAGTGTGGACCAGGCGGCCATGTCGCCGGTTTGGGCGACACGGAACAACGCTTCGGCGTAAGGACGGGCGACGGTTGCGAGTTCAGCCATGATTACAGCTCGGTCGCCAGTTGCGACAGCAGGTCGGCGTGGGCCGTTGCGTTCACTTCGCGCTTGAGAATCTGTTCGGCGCCTTTGATGGCCAGTGCGGCGACGTCGGCACGCAACGCATCGCGCGCACGCGCAACTTGCTGCTCGGCGTCGGCCTTGGCTGCTGCCAGGATACGCGTCGCTTCTTCCGCTGCGGTGCTCTTGGCAGCGTCGATGATCGCCAGGGCGCGCTTGTCGGCATCGGCGATGCGGCTTTGCACTTCGGTGCGCGCGGCCATCAATTCAGCCTGCACACGCTTTTCGGCGGCGGCCATGTCGGCTTTGCCACGGTCAGCCGCGGCGAGGCCGCTCGCGATCCTCTTAACGCGCTCGTCGAGCGCTTTCATCATTGGCGGCCAGACGAATTTCATCGTGAAGCCGCACAAGATGAAGAAGACCACGAACTGGGCAAACAGGGTTGCGTTTAAGTTCACGGTATTTTCCTTCTCAGAAAAAAGTACGCCGAACTTCGCAGTTCGGCTGTTGAGAGTTGGCGAAGCGCCGAATTACTTAGGGACGAACGGGTTTGCGAAGGCGAACAGCATGGCGATACCGACGCCGATCAGGAACGCAGCATCGATCAGACCGGCCAGCAGGAACATCTTGGTCTGCAGCGTGTTCATCAGTTCAGGCTGGCGAGCCGATGCTTCCAGGTATTTGCCGCCCATGATTGCGATACCGATGCAGGCACCGATAGCACCGAGGCCGATAATCAAACCGCAAGCCAGAGCAACAAAAGAGAGGTCAGTCATGAAAATTCCTTTAGGAGGTTAAGTTAAAACTAAAAAATAAATAAATAAATACAAACTTTTTTACTACGACAATCTGTTCGAATGCGGGTCCCGCGGTCGATTAGTGTCCTTCGTGCGCCTGACCTATATACACCAAAGTAAGCATCATGAAGATAAATGCCTGCAGGACGACGATCAAGATGTGGAAGATGGCCCAGACGGAACCGGCGACCACGTGGCCGAGAAAACCGAACGTGGTTGCCATCGCGCCGAGCAAGGCAATCAACAGGAACAGCAATTCGCCCGCATACATATTGCCCCACAATCGCATGCCCAGCGAAACGGTGCGCGCCACGTACTCGATGATGTTGAGCAGCAGGTTGAATGGCGCCAGCCAGATGCCGAACGGCGCGGCAAACAGTTCGTGCAGCCAGCCGCCAAGGCCTTTGATTTTGACGTTGTAGTACAGGACTACGGCGAGCACGGCAAGCGCCATGCCCATCGGACCGTTCAGGTCGGCGGTCGGTACACCGCGATGATGCGAAATCACGTCGTCCATGCCGAGCGCGGCAAATAAGGAAGAAAACATATCGACCGGCAGGAAGTCCAGCGCGTTCATCAGCAACACCCAGACGAACACCGTCAGGGCCACCGGAGCGATGAAGCGGCGGTCGCCGTGGACAATGGCTTTCGACTGGTCTTCGACCATTTCGACCAGGATCTCGATGGCAGCCTGGAACCGGCCAGGCACGCCGGAAGTGGCGCGGCGCGCGGCCAGCCACATCAGCAGCGAACCGATCACGCCCATTGTGATCGACCAGAAAATCGTGTCGATGTTATAGACTGAAAAATCAACCGTCGAGGCCTGCGTTTTGTTCGACAGGTGACCCAGGTGGTGGACAATATATTCTGAAGCACTCGGAGCGTGCGCTGCTGCTCCTTCAACCGTTGGATTCGCCATTTTATTGCCTAAATAGTAAGATTATGTAACTTTTGAGCGCCACGATGAACCCGACGATAAACGCGAGCCAGTTCACTTCGTGATAAAACCAAGCGGTTGCGCCAAACAGCGCAAACGTCAGTGCAATCTTTACAAACTCCCAGATGAAAAAAGTCATCGGGTTTGCCCCGCCTGGACGCTGGGTGCCGGCGAACAAGCGCAGCGCGAACAGGGCATTCGGTATTACACAACACAAGCCACCAAGCACCGCCGACGTCATCGCGGCCATGCCTCCCAGCAGTGCGGCGATAACGCCGGCGACTACTGTCGCAATCATTTGCATCGAAATTATGCGCAGCATTTTTGTTCTTCGCGCAAGTCGTTGGAATCGGGCGTGTATGTTGTTGGTGTTTTAGTGAATCAGCGGAATTATAAGGGTTTGTGCGTATAGGCGTCAAACGGCGCGGCAATGCTTATGAGCGCAATTCGCTCCAAAAGCGACACCTGCGTGCTCGGGTTGCGCACTTGTACACTTATTTTCCCCAATTTTTGTCAAAACATGGCCTTGATCGTCAGTGCAGAACGGCGTTGATGGCCGCGTTGCGTGGCCCGCTCCACCAGCGAAGCGGCCGGTCACGCCCGCAGCCTGGCCAGCACGCCGTCGAGGATGTCGAGGTCGGCAAAATCGATGATCATCTGGCCGCGCCCCTTGGCGCCCATTTTGAACAATACCGGGGTGGCCAGCTTGTCGGACAGCTCTTCCTCGAGGCGCATGATGTCGCCCGATTTGTCCTTCTGGCGCGCGGCCGGCGGATTGGCCGCCTCGTCCATCGTGCGGGTCACCAGCTTTTCCGTTTCGCGTACCGACAGGCGCCGTGCGACAACCTGGCTGGCCAGGCTGATCTGGGTGGCGGCGTCGACGGCGAGCAGGGCTCTAGCGTGGCCCATGTCGATGTCGCCGGCCATCAGCATGGTTTGCACCGGCGCCGCCAAATTCATCAGGCGCAACAGGTTCGACACCGCGCTGCGCGAGCGGCCGACCGCGTTGGCTGCCTGCTCGTGGGTAAAGTGGAAGTCGTCGATCAGGCGGTGGATGCCTTGCGCTTCCTCGAGCGGGTTGAGGTCTTCGCGCTGGATGTTCTCGATCAGGGCCATCGCCGCGGCGGCCTGATCGTCGACGTCGCGCACCAGGACGGGAATCGATTCGAGGCCGGCCAGCATGGCCGCGCGAAAGCGCCGCTCGCCGGCGATGATCTCGTAGCGGATCGCGCCGCCAGGCACATCGCCCGCCGCCGCGTCTACCGGGCGCACCAGCACCGGCTGCATCACGCCCTGTGTCTTGATCGACGCCGCCAGTTCGTTAAGGGCGCCTTCGTCCATGCGCGTGCGCGGCTGGTATTTACCGGGCTGCAGTTGCGCCACCGGCAGGCTTGAGGGCGCGCCGGCGGCCGCGGTGAGATCGCCATCGCCGCCAAGCAGCGCGTCGAGGCCGCGGCCGAGGCCCTTGAGTTTTTTGGTCGCCATGGTTGCTGAGTGCTTTCGTCGGTTCTGGTTACATTCTTCGGTTACATCGTCTTGATGCGTTCGATCATCTCGGCGCCGAAGGCAATATATGCCTGCGCGCCTTTCGAGGATGGGTCGAACACCACGCCGGGCACGCCGTACGAAGGCGCCTCGGCCAGGCGCACGTTGCGCGGGATGATGGTTTTGAAGACCTTGTCGCCGAAATGCTGCTCGAGCTGGGCCGACACCTGCTGCGACAGCGTCATGCGCGGGTCGAACATCACGCGCAGCAAGCCGATGATCTTGAGGTCGTGGTTCAGGTTGGCGTGCACCTTCTTGATCGTGTTGACCAGGTCGGACAGGCCCTCCAGGGCGTAGTACTCGCACTGCATCGGGATGATCACGCCGTTGGCGGCGCACAGGCCGTTAAGGGTCAGCATCGACAGCGCCGGCGGACAGTCGACCAGGATGAAGTCGTAGTCGGCGTCGACCGCGGCCAGCGCGTCTTTCAGGCGCCGTTCGCGGTGGTCCAGTTCGACCATCTCGACTTCGGCGCCGGCCAGCTCGCGGTTCGACGGCAGCACGTCGAAGCGGCCCGACTCGGAGCGCTGGCGCGCCGTGGCGACGTCGGCTTCGCCGAGCAGCACTTCGTAGGTCGACGCTGTCAAGCCGGCCTTGTTGATGCCCGCTCCCATGGTCGCATTGCCCTGCGGGTCGAGGTCGACCAGCAGTACCCGTTGATCGAGCTTGGCCAGTCCCGCGGCGAGATTGACGCTGGTGGTGGTTTTGCCCACCCCGCCCTTCTGGTTTGCTACACAAAAAATTTTGGCCATGTACGCTCTTGTAGTGGACGCAACAATATTAATTTATATGGTTTACACGGTTTATACTATATAAACGGTATAAACAGTTTATTCTGTATATACGATTTAAAGTGTTTATTCCGTATAAACCGTTTATATGGTTTACTCTGTTTTATCCGATTTTGCGATGAACACCAGGTGGCGCTCGGCATCGAGCCCCGGCACCTTCAAAGCCTGCAATCTGCTCACGCTCCAGCGGGCCGGCAGGCGTTCCTGCTCACTCGGCGGCGCCACGCCCTTCAATGCGATGAATTGGCCGCCGTCGGCCAGCAAATGGCCCGACCAGTCGACGAAATCGGACAGGTCGGCAAACGCGCGCGAGGTGATCACGTCGAACGGCAGCGCAACCCGCAGTTGCTGGACCTGGTCGGTGTATACCGTCACGTTGGTCAATCCCAGCTCGGCCTTTACCTGCTTAAGGAACGCGGTTTTCTTGTGCACCGTGTCGATCAGCGCCACCTGCATGCCTGGGCGGGCGATCGCCAGCACGATGCCCGGCAAGCCGCCCCCTGCGCCGACATCGAGCACATTGGCGGCGCTGGCGAAGCTGGGCACGGCGGCGAGCGAATCGAGCAGATGGTGGGTGACCATCTGCAGCGGGTCGCGCACCGAGGTCAGGTTGTAGACCGAATTCCATTTGAATAGCAGCGCCAGGTAGTCCAGCAGCTGCGTGTGCTGCTGCTCGTCCAGGTCAAGGGCCAACGCCTTGATGCCGTCGGCCAGGATGGGCGCCACCGCGGCGCGGTCGAAAAACTTCATCCTGCCAGCTCCTCGTTCAAGGTCGCAAAGCCGCGTGCGCCGCGTTTTTTCAGGTGCACCAACAGCAGCGAGATCGCCGCCGGCGTGACGCCGGAAATTCGCGACGCCTGGCCGAGCGTTTCAGGGCGCTGCTTGTCGAGCTTTTGGCGCACCTCGATCGACAGCGCCGGAATGTCGAGGTAATCAAAACTTTCCGGCAGCTTGAGGTTTTCGTAGTGGTCAAGGCGCTCGACTTCCTTGGCCTGGCGGTCGATGTAGCCGGCATATTTGAGCTGGATGTCGACCTGCTCGCGCACGGCCGCATCCATCACGCCGGGGCCGGCCAGCGCCTGGCCGTCGACGCCGGACATGCTCATCAGCTTGTCGTACTCGACGCCCGGTCGGCGCAGCAGGTCGGCCAGCGAGTATTCGCGCTCGATCGCCTGGCCGATGACACGCTCCGATTCGCTTGCCGCCAGCACACGCGGGTTGACCCAGGTCGAGCGCAAACGCTCCAGTTCGCGCGCCACCGCTTCGCGCTTGGTGTCGAACGCCGCCCACTGTGCGTCGCCGACGCAGCCGAGCTGGCGGCCGATGTCGGTCAGCCGCATGTCGGCATTGTCTTCGCGCAGCGAAAGACGGAACTCGGCGCGGCTGGTAAACATCCGGTACGGCTCGGCTACGCCCTGGGTTGTCAGGTCGTCGACCAGCACGCCGAGATATGCCTGCGAGCGGCCCGGCACCCAGGCGCCCTTCCCCTGGGTCAGCAAGGCTGCGTTCAGGCCAGCCAGCATGCCTTGCGCCGCCGCTTCTTCGTAACCGGTGGTGCCGTTGATCTGGCCGGCGAAAAACAGTCCGGCGATGGCTTTCGTTTCGAGCGAGGTTTTCAGGCCGCGCGGGTCAAAATAGTCGTATTCGATGGCATAGCCGGGGCGCAGGATAAACGCGTTCTCCATCCCTTTCATCGAGCGCACCAGGTCGATCTGGACGTCGAATGGCAAACTGGTCGAGATACCGTTCGGATAGTACTCGTTGGTGGTCAAGCCTTCCGGCTCGAGAAAAATCTGGTGCGAATCCTTGCCGGCGAAGCGGTGAATCTTGTCTTCGATCGACGGGCAATAGCGCGGCCCGACGCCCTCGATGACACCGGTAAACATCGGGCTACGGTCGAGGCCGGCGCGGATGATGTCGTGGGTGCGGGCGTTGGTATAAGTCATCCAGCACGGCACCTGGCGCGGATGCATCGCCGCGTTGCCCATGACGGAAAACACCGGCACCGGATCGACGTCGCCGGGTTGCTCGTTCATCGCCGAAAAATCGATACTGCGCCCGTCGATGCGCGGCGGCGTGCCGGTCTTCAAACGCCCCTGCCCCAGCTTCAGTTCTTTCAGGCGCGCCGACAGCGAAATCGCCGGCGGGTCGCCGGCCCGTCCGGCCGAATGCGATTGCAGGCCAACGTGAATTTTTCCGTCGAGGAAAGTGCCAGCTGTCAGCACCACGGCGCGGGCGCGAAACTGCAGCCCGATCTGGGTGACGGCGCCAACCACCCGCTCGCCTTCGAGCATCAGGTCGTCCACCGCCTGCTGGAACAGCCACAGGTTCGGCTGGTTTTCCAGGCGCGAACGAATCGCCGCCTTGTACAGGATGCGGTCGGCCTGGGCGCGGGTGGCGCGCACGGCCGGCCCCTTGGACGAGTTCAGGATGCGAAACTGGATGCCGGCTTCGTCGGTGGCAATCGCCATCGCGCCACCCATCGCATCGACTTCCTTGACTAGGTGGCCCTTGCCGATGCCGCCGATGGACGGGTTGCATGACATCTGCCCGAGCGTCTCAATGTTATGCGTAAGCAACAAAGTCTTCTGGCCCATACGGGCAGAAGCGAGTGCCGCCTCTGTGCCGGCATGGCCGCCGCCGACAACGATCACGTCGAATTCAGTTGGAAATAGCATGATGGAAAATGAAAAGCAGGAAGTTGAGGCCCGATTATAGAGTCTTTTTGTGACGTGGGCTCTGCTGCGGGAAGATTTTACCGGTGAAGTAGCAACGATGTTCCACGTGGAACAAAGCAAAAACCCGTCTGCCCGGTTGTTTCACGTGAAACAAAGGTCCAAAATCGGCAGCGACATTGTTCCACGTGGAACACAATCAGCACGACCGGCAGCAAGGACCGGCTAACGTAGCCGTAAATCCGGGTGGCAATGAATGCACCACGAAAGACGAAGCGAACGCGCTTATTGTAGCGAAGGAACATCACCCCCACCGGCCTTCCCCACTGTCGCCTGCTTCGTGTAAGCTTGACGCATTCCCCATCGAGGATCAGCCCGGCCATGACCATACTCGCCCCTTTTATCTTCAGTACCGTGCCCCATCTCGTGTCGATGCCTGGCGCCGCCGCGCAGCTCGGACAGCACGTCAGCGCGCACTTTCCACAAGCGCGGCGAGCGCTGATCGTTACCGATCCCGGCTTCCTGCGCACCGGCCTGGTCGAGGCGCCCAAGCGCGACCTGGAACACCATGCGCTCACGGTGCTGGTCTATTCGAAGGTCGTGGCCGATCCACCCGAACAAGTCGTGCTCGACGCTGTCGCGTTCGCGCGCAATAACGCCGTCGACATCGTCATCGGCATCGGCGGCGGCAGTTCGATGGATGTCGCCAAGCTGATCGCGGTGTTGGCCGGCAGCGAGCAAATCATAGGCCAGATCTATGGCATCGGCAACGTGACGGGCAAGCGCCTGCCGCTGGTGCAAGTGCCGACCACCGCCGGCACCGGCTCCGAGGTCACCAACATCGCCATCGTCACCACTGGCGAGACCACCAAGATGGGTGTGGTCGCGCCGCAACTATATGCCGACCTTGCCGTGCTGGACGCCGAACTGACCTTGGGCTTGCCGCCGGTCGTCACCGCCGCCACCGGTATCGACGCCATGGTCCATGCGATCGAAGCGTTTACCAGCAAGCACAAGAAAAATCCGTTGTCGGACATGCTGGCGCGCCAAGCCCTGTCCTTGCTGTCTAACAACCTGCTCACCGCCTGCGAAAACGGTGCCAACATGCAGGCGCGCCAGGCGATGCTGCTTGGCGCCTTTCTCGCCGGCCAGGCGTTCTCGAACTCTCCGGTAGCTGCCGTGCACGCACTGGCGTATCCGATCGGCGGCATTTTTCATGTGCCGCACGGACTGTCCAATTCACTGGTGTTGCCGCATGTGTTGCGCTTCAATATGCCGCAAGCGCTCGACCATTACGCCGAGATCGCCGGCATCATCGCGCCCGACGTTAAAGGCAGCCAGGAAGCGCGCGCCGAGGCGTTGATTGTTGCAATGCAGCAGACCGCCCACCTGACCGGCATCGAGACGACGCTGCGGCAAGTGGGCATCACTGAAGCCGACCTCGACCGGCTGGCCGACGATGCCATGAAGCAGACTCGTCTGCTCGGCAACAATCCGCGCGAACTGGACTGGAGTGATGCGCGCGCGATTTACGCCGCCGCGCTGTAGCGTCCGGCGCCGCCAAACCCAGTCGCCAAAGGCGCGGTTTTTTGGGGCTAGTACAAGCGCCAGCCTCAGGCGACTTTCTTCTTGCGCGTGGCGGCCGCGATGGCAGCGCCGATCTCGCCGACAATGCCGCGCCGGAACGCCAGCACGCAGACGATGAAGATCAGGCCAATCACCATGCCGACCGACTCGCCAAGGGTCGAAAACCACTCGATCCCAGTAGTGCGCACCAAAAAGGCGCCAACGTCGCCCAGCTTGTTTTCCAGCGTGATGACGATGAACGCGCCGAGGATCGGGCCGACCAGCGTGCCCATGCCCCCTACCAGCGTCATCAGGATCACCAGGCCCGACATGGTCCAGTGGACGTCGGTCAGCGTCTCGAAGCCGAGCACCAGCGTCTTGGTGGCACCGGCCAGCCCCGCCAGCGCGGCCGACAGCACGAACGCCATCAGCTTGTACTTGTCGACGTCGTAACCGAGCGAAATGGCGCGCGGCTCGTTTTCCTTGATAGCTTTCAATACCTGACCGAACGGCGAATGGACGGTGCGCACGATCAGCGCGAAACCGGCAATAGCAATCACCAGCACCACGAAATACAGCGTGGTGTCGTCGGACAGGTCGATCACGCCCAGCAGCTTACCGCGCGGCACCCCTTGCAGGCCATCCTCGCCATGGGTAAACGGCGCCTTGAGCATGACGAAATACACCATCTGGGCCAGTGCCAGCGTAATCATCGAGAAGTAGATGCCCTGGCGGCGGATCGCCAGCAAGCCCATGACCAGGCCGATCAGTGCCGCGGCGCCGACACCCAGCAGGATGCCGAACTCGACCGGCAAGCCCATGGCGGCCAGCGCATGGCCGGTGACGTAGCCGGCCGAGCCAAAGAAGGCAGCATGGCCAAACGACAGCAGCCCGGTATAGCCGATCAACAAGTTGAAGGCGCAGGCAAACAGGCCGAAGCACAACAGCTTCATCAGGAACACGGGGTAGCCGATGAAGGGGGCAGCGACCGCGATGGCAAACGCGAGAAAATAGCCGATGTTTTTGTACATTGAATGCTCCGTTTTAGTATGCGCGTTACTTCTCTTTGCCGAACAAGCCGGCAGGACGGATCATCAGGACGATCACCATCACGACGAACACCACGACTTCGGATCCCGCCGGGTAAAACACCCGGGTGAAACCTTCGATGATGCCCAGGCCCAGGCCCGTCAGGATCGAGCCCATGATCGAGCCCATGCCGCCGATCACCACCACGGCGAACACGACGATGATCAGATGCGAGCCCATCAGTGGGGTGACGTTGATGATCGGCGCCGCCAGCACGCCGGCAAAGCCGGCCAGCGCGACGCCGAAGCCGTAGGTCAACGTGACCATCAGCGGCACGTTAATGCCGAACGCTTCGACCAGTTTCGGGTTCTCGGTACCGGCCCGCAGGTACGAGCCGAGCTTGGTTTTTTCGATGACGAACCAGGTCGCCAGGCACACGCTGAGCGAAGCGACGACGACCCAGGCACGGTAGTTCGGCAGAATCATGAAGCCGAGGTCGGTGGCGCCGGTAAGCATTTCCGGCACGTCGATCGACTGGCCCGATACGCCGAAAAAGGAACGGAACACGCCTTCGAGCAGCAAGGTGACGCCGAAAGTGAACAGCAAGCCGTACAAGTGGTCCAGCTTGTAGAGCCAGCGCAGCATGGTTTTTTCGACGATGATGCCGAACACGCCTACCAGCAACGGTGCGATGATCAGCATCGACCAGTAACTGAGTCCGAACGTCGTCACACCGATGAAGGCGAAGAACGCGCCCATCATGTACAGGGCGCCGTGCGAGAAGTTGATCACGTTGAGCAGGCCGAAGATGACGGCAAGGCCGAGCGAGAGCATGGCGTAGAACGAGCCGTTGACGAGGCCGAGCAGCAGCTGGCTCATCATGGCCTGGAGAGGAACGCCGAAGATTTCCATGGCATCACAGTACAAAAAAACCGGCATTGAACCGGTGGGGAACAAAAGAAAAACGCGAGGCCGCCGAACCGGGTCCGCGCCAACCGCGTGCGGAGTGATTACAAAAGAAGCGGGTGCGCGACCCGCTTCTTTTTTTAAACAACTACCAGACTGTCGTGCTTACTTCCAGAGCGCGCACTTGGTCTCGGCCTTGGTGGCGAACGCCTGGGCGCCAGGGATGGTCGCGACGACCTTGTAGTAGTCCCATGGATACTTCGACTCGGCCGGGGTCTTCACCTGCATCAGGTACATGTCGTGGACCATACGACCGTCGGCACGGATCTCGCCGCCCTTGGTGAACATGTCGTTGATCTTGGTTTTCTTCAGTTGCGCCATGACCTTGTCCGAATCGTCCGTGCCGAGCGCCTTGACGACATTCAGGTACGTCGTCGCGGCCGAGTAATCGGCCGCCTGCAGCATCGAAGGCTCTTTCTTCATTTTGGCAAAATAGCGCTTGGCCCAGGCGCGGCTGTCGGCGTTCTGGTCCCAGTACCAGCCGTCGGTCAGGTACATGCCCTGGGTCGTCTTCAGGCCCAGCGAGTGGACGTCGTTGATGAACATCAGCAGGCCGGCCAGCTTCATCGTCTTGGTGATGCCGAACTCGTTGGCCGCCTTGATGGTGTTGATGGTGTCGCCGCCGGCATTGGCCAAGCCCAGGATCTGCGCTTTCGAGCCTTGCGCCTGCAACAGGAAGGCCGAGAAGTCCGACGCCGCCAGCGGGTGCTTGGCGCTGCCGAGCACGGTACCGCCGTTGGCCTTGACCACTTCCGACGTGTCTTTTTCGAGCGACTGGCCGAACGCATAGTCGGCCGTCATGAAGTACCACGACTTGCCGCCCTGCTTGACGATGGTCGCGCCGGTGCCGCGCGCCAGCGCAATGGTGTCGTAGGCGTAGTGCACGGTGTACGGCGTGCATTCTTCGTTCGTCAGGCGGGCCGAGCCGGCGCCGATCGAGATGAACACCTTCTTCTTTTCAGCAGCAATCTTGGCCATTGCCAGGTTAGCGCCGGAGTTGGTGCCGCCGATCAGCATGTCGACGCCCTGCTGGTCGAACCATTCGCGCGCCTTGCTGGCGGCGATGTCGGCCTTGTTCTGGTGGTCGGCGGAAACGAATTCGATCTTCTTGCCATTGATTGCGCCGCCCATGTCGGCAATCGCCATCTTGATGGCTTCGGCGCCACCGTTGCCGTCGATGTCCGAATAAGTGCCCGACAGGTCGGTGATGAAGCCGATCTTGATGGTGTCGCCCGACACTTGCGCCTGCGCCGAGAAGGTCATTCCGAGTGCACATGCTGCGCTCACTGCGATGACGATAGCTTTACGTTTCATTTTGTCTCCGTTTGAAGGATAGTTGTTAGTTATTGAACGACTTTTTTACACACCAAGCAGCTCGGTCAAAACCGGCATCTTGGCGTTCAATTCAGACGAAGCGAAGGTCTCGACGATCTGACCGTGCTCCACCACGTAAAACCGGTCCGCCAGCGGTGCGGCGAAGCGGAAATTTTGTTCCACCATGACGATGGTGTAGCCCTTGCCCTTGAGCGTGGTGATCATGCGGGCCAGCCCCTGCACGATGACCGGCGCCAGGCCTTCCGATATCTCGTCGAGCAGCAGCAATCGCGCGCCGGTGCGCAGGATGCGCGCCACTGCCAGCATCTGCTGCTCGCCGCCGGACAGGCGCGTGCCCTGGCTGTTGCGACGTTCGTACAGGTTGGGAAACATCTGGTAGATTTCCTGCACCGACATGCCCTTTTCAACGCCTCCCAGCGCCGGCGGCAGCATCAGGTTTTCCTCGGTCGACAGCGACGAAAATATGCCGCGCTCTTCCGGGCAGTAGCCGATGCCGAGATGGGCGATTTTGTGGGTCGGCAAGCCGATCGCCTCGACGCCATTCACCTTGATCGACCCGGTGCGCTTGCCGGTCAGGCCCATGATGGCGCGCAAGGTGGTGGTGCGGCCGGCGCCGTTGCGACCCAGCAACGTCACCACTTCGCCCTGGTTGACGGTCAGGTTGACGTTATGCAAGATGTGCGATTCGCCATACCATGCCTGCAGGTTGTTGATCTCGAGAGCGGCGGCCATCAGTGCGCCCCTTCCAGTTCGGCGCTGGTGGTGCCCATGTAGGCTTCCATCACCTGCGGGTTGCGCGATACTTCAGCGTAACTGCCCTCGGCCAGCATGGCGCCGCGCTGCAGCACTGAAATTTTGTCGCAGATACCGGAAACGACGCCCATATTGTGTTCCACCATCAAGATGGTGCGCCCGGCCGACACCTTTTTGATCAGCTCGGTGACCCGGTGCACGTCTTCGTGGCCCATGCCCTGGGTCGGCTCGTCGAGCAGCATCAATTCGGGCTCCATCGCCAGTGTCGTGGCGATCTCGAGCGCGCGCTTGCGGCCATACGGCATGTCGACGGTGATGGTGTCGGCAAACTCGGTCAGGTCGACCTCGGCAAGCAACTGCATGGCGCGGTCGTCCAGGCGCGACAGTGAGCGCTCGCTCTGCCAGAAGTGAAAGGACGTACCGAGCTCGCGCTGCAGGCCGATGCGCACGTTCTGCAGCACCGTCAGGTGCGGGAACACGGCCGAAATCTGGAACGAACGAATGATGCCCATGCGGGCGATCTGGGCCGGCCGGGCCGCGGTGATGTCCGTGCCGTTGAACAGGATCTGGCCCGAGGTCGGCACCAGGAACTTGGTCAACAAATTGAAACAGGTGGTCTTGCCGGCGCCGTTGGGGCCGATAAGCGCATGGATGTGTCCGCGCTCGACACTGAGATTCACGTCACTGACTGCGGTGAAACCCCTGAACTCTTTGGTCAGGTTCCTGGTTTCCAAGATGACGTCCGTCATACTGTCTCCAAAGTGTTTTTATCATACCGATATGTAATTATTTGACGATCATACACAGAATAAAATTTCGTCACAATACGGTATAACTACCATTTGGAGACGTGCCAAACACGACACCGATTCAATGCGCTACCGCCAGGATCAGCTGGGCCGCCTTCTCGGCGATCATCAAGGTCGGCGAATTGGTGTTACCCGAAATGATGTTCGGCATCACCGACGCATCTACAACGCGCAAGCCAGCTACGCCGATGACACGCAATTGGCTGTCGACGACCGCTGTCGGGTCGCTTGAGCGGCCCATCTTGCAGGTGCCCACCGGATGGAAAATGGTGGTGCCGATATGGCCGGCAGCTTCCGCCAGTTCGTCTTCGGTGCGGTAATGAATGCCCGGCTTGTATTCTTGCGGCGCGTATTTGGCCAGCGCCGGCGCCGCCACGATCTGGCGCGTCAACGTCAGGGCGGCGGCCGCGATTTTCCGGTCCTCCGCCGTGCTGAGATAATTAGGCGTAATTTTCGGCGCTGTGTAACTGTCCTTGCTGGCAAGCCGGACATGTCCGCGCGAGGTCGGGCGCAGGTTGCACACGCTGGCGGTGAACGCCGGGAACGGATGCAGCGGATCGCCGAACTTCTCCAGCGACAGCGGCTGCACATGGTATTGCAGGTTGGCGCTGGCCTGACCCGGATCGGATTTGGCAAACGCGCCCAGCTGCGAAGGCGCCATCGACATCGGCCCGCTCTGCAGCATCGCATACTCGAGGCCGATCTTCATCTTGCCAAACCAGCTGGCGGCGCTGGTATTGAGCGTCTTGGCGTTGCTCACCTTGTAGACCATCCGCAACTGCAAATGGTCCTGCAGGTTTTCACCCACCCCCGGTGCGTCGACCAGCGGCACGATACCATGCTGGTGCAGCGCGCCAGCTGGCCCGACGCCGGACAACTGGAGAATCTGGGGCGAACCGATGGCGCCGGCCGCCAGCAAGGTTTCAAGCTTCGCATCGGCGCGGAAAGCCCGCCCGCCGCCGGTGAATTCGACGCCGCGGCAAACTGGGCCCTGCGCGGTTTGCTCGATGATCAGGCGTTCGACGTGGCAGCCCGTCATGATGGTGAGATTTTCGCGTGCGGCGATCGGCTTGAGGAAGGCTTTCGCCGTGTTCCAGCGGATTCCGCGTTTCTGGTTAACCTCAAAATAGGCGCAGCCGGCGTTGTCGCCGCCGTTAAAATCGTCCACCTTACGGATGCCGACCTGGTCGGCCGCGTCACGGAAAGCGTCGAGGATTTGCCACGACAGGCGCTGTTTTTCGACCCGCCATTCGCCGCCGCTGCCGTGCGCCGGGCCCGCGCCGCCGTGGTGGTTCTCGGTTTTCATAAACAGCGGCAACACCTGGTCCCAGGCCCACGAAGCGTCGCCCGTCGCTTCGGCCCAGCGGTCGTAGTCGCCCGACTGGCCACGCATGTAGATCATGCCGTTGATCGACGAACTGCCTCCCATAACTTTTCCGCGCGGATAAATCAGTGCGCGGCCGTGCAAGCCGGCGTTCGCTTCCGTCTGGTACAGCCAGTCGGTGCGCGGATTGCCGATGCAATGCAGGTAGCCGACCGGGATGTGAATCCACAAATAATCATCCTTGCCGCCCGCTTCGATCAGCAGCACGGTGGTGCCCTTCTTGCGGGTGAGGCGGTTGGCCAGCAGGCAGCCGGCTGTGCCCGCTCCCACGATAATGTAGTCGTATTGTCCTGCCGATTCCAATCGTCACTCCTTCAAGTCGGGCGCATTTCCGCCACCAGGGTTTGCATCAGTTGCGCCACCGACAGCGCGCGGGCACGGCCAACTTGCGCGCCAGCCCACATCGACATCAAGCCCGGATCTCCGCTGGCGGCGGCCGCCGACCGTATGCTTGCGGTCAATGCGTTTTGGACAGGATACGCCGGAACTTGCAACTCCACACTCTTCATTTGCTCCATGAAACGATTTTCGACACCGCGGGCGTAGCGGCCAGAAAAACTGCGCGTCAGCCGGGTTGTCAAATGGGCACCCGACAACAGCATTTTTTTATATACCGGATGAATGCCGGATTCATCGGTTACCAGGAAGGCCGTGCCCATTTGCACGGCGCGTGCACCAAGCGCCAGCGCCTCGCCGATATCGACCCCGGTCATGATGCCGCCGGCAGCGATCACGGGGATCTTGACGGCATCGGCCACTTGCGGCCACAGCGCACGCGCAGACAGCGTGGCCTCTTCCTGCGCGCCAATAAACGTGCCGCGGTGGCCACCCGCCTCGATGCCGGACGCCACCACGGCGTCGGCGCCCACGGTTTCCCAGGCCAGCGCCTCGTCGAGCGTGGTGACGGTGCCGATCACGGCGATGCCGGCCGAATGCAGGCGTTCGACCTGCGATTCGGTCAGGAGACCGAAGGTAAAACTGGCGGCGGCGGGTTCAATTGCCAGCAAGGCTTCGAACTGGGCGTCGAAATCCTGGCACCATTGCTGCGGGATCGGCAGTTCGGACCAGCCCAGGCCTTCCCACACGGGGCGCAACAGTTCAACCCCGGCCTGGATTTCCGCCTGGCTCGGCTTTGGAGTTTCCTGCACGAAAAAATTGAGCAGGAAGGCCCGATCGGTCAGCGCCCGGATCTGGCCGACCTGCTCAATGATCGCCGCCGGCGACAGCAGCGAACCCGCAAGACTGCCCAGTCCGCCCGCGTTCGACACCGCCGCCACCAGCGCCGGCGTACACGCCCCGCCCGCCATCGGCCCTTGCACGATCGGAAACGCCATCAACGACATCACATTCATACTTCCTCCCTGTGGATAAGCCTATGCATATCCACAGGACCCGTTTGTGGACAAGTCCCATTTTATCCACAGCCAGATTTTTGTCCAGATACGATGCCTGCGGCATACAAAGTCGTTAACCGCTTTATACCGGACGCAAGTGCCTGATTTGGTTCGAATTTACAGGCTTATCCACAGAAAACAGGCTGCGTTAACTACTACTACTAAGCTTGTATACCAACTTGTTCTAGTAAACAAATAACAGCCAGGAAGACTGGCAAGCCGACGCCGCAAGCTCTCCGCCGTCAATTTCACCGTCAACAATGGCCGATCGTCCGATCGTCATGTCGAACGCTGCTGGCATGTTCGGCGATATGCAAGTGCGCCGGGTGGACGACTACGCAACTGAACAGCACCGCTGCGCTGTCTGCCTGCCTGCCTGTCTGCCGACGCGGATGATGATCGAGCTGAAGATCAAACAACCGCGATTGGGCACGACCGGGCGAAGCTGAAGACAGGACCTGTGGATAAGTCTATGAATATCCACAGGTACCGTTTGTGGATAAATACGGTTTTGTCCACATGCCAAATTTTGTCCAGATTCGATGCCTTGCCCATACAAAGTCGTTAACCGGGTTATACCGGCTGCAAGTGCCTGATTTATCTCACTATTAAGAGCTTATCCACAGAAAAAGGGCTGCGTTAACTACTACTACTAAACTTGTATACATACTTTTTGGGTAAACAAGAAAACGCGAAAAAGGCAGGCAAAAGCCCGACCGTCCCGGTCCGCAGCAGCCATCGCATCAACAACGCCGGCAAAGTTGATGACTCTTTTTTGTGCAAGCAAGCCGCTGCTCGGAAAATCTGAAAAACGGGTAATTATGCAAAGCGAGCGGTTTTTCAAGCCAGCATGGGCAAGCTGGTTCGACCACGCGTCGAGTGCTGTCACGACACTTCCGGCAGTGCGCTGTGGATAAGCGCTTGGATATCCACAGTGTCATTTGTGCAGAACCCGGCTATTTACCGATAGCCTAATTCTTATCCCACAACCATCCAGTGCAGATACAATGTTTCCCAGGCCACTTGTAAACGCCGTAAGCCGTTGATCCTGTTGAAAAAAACCGGCTTATCCACAAAAAATAGCGCGTTTACTATTACTACTAATTTTGTATACCTACTTTATATAAAACAGTAAACGCGGCGAACCGGTGGACAAGCCTTGAAAACCGCTTTGCAGAACAGGCGTAGAAAGCATGAACCAACATAAAATCAAGCGATTAGGCATCATCAGCGCGCTCCATGAGGAACAGCAAGGGCTCATACAAGCCATGGATGGGGCCGCCACGGTCATGCACGGCATGCGTGACTACACAGCCGGCCGGTTGTGGGGCATCGACGCTGTGTGCGTGCTGTCGCGGATTGGCAAGGTCGCGGCGTCGATGACGGCGACGATGCTTGTGGAAAAGTTCGGAGTTACCCACATCCTGTTCACCGGCGTGGCCGGTTCAGGCGACGCCGGCGTCCAGGTTGGCGACATCGTGATCGCCGAATCGCTGGTCCAGCACGACATGGATGCCAGCCCCCTGTTCCCGCGCTACGAAGTGCCTTTGACCGGCCTTTCGCGCTTCCAATCGGACGCCGCCCTGTCGCGCCAGCTTGGCTGGGCAGCCGACAGCTTTGTCGATGTCGATTTTTTAACCGCGATCGGTGGTCAAGAGCGGCGTGATTTCCGCCTCGGCCAGCCGAAGGTGCACCGCGGGCTGATCGCCAGCGGCGACCAGTTCATCAGCAGCCGGGCCCATATCGACAGTTTGAATGTTTCCCACCCAGGCTTGCTGGCGGTCGAAATGGAGGGGGCGGCGGTGGCGCAGGTGTGTTTCGAACTCGGCATTCCGTTCGCCGTCATCCGGACCATATCGGATAACGCCAACGAAGACGCGGCGATCGATTTTCTGCGTTTCGTAAAATCGGTCGCCGCGCGCTACGCCTTTCATATCGTCAGGCGGTTTTGCCAGCAGGTTCCTGGCAAGTTGACTTGACTTAACCGAGCATCGACTCGGCTGGCACGTACGCGTAATCGAGCGCCTCGGCCACCGCCTGGTAAGTAAGCTTGCCCTGACAAACGTTCAGGCCGTTTCTCAGGTGCGGGTCGTCGCGCATGGCTTGCTGCCAGCCTTTTTCCGCCAGTGCCACGGCGTGGCCGATGGTGGCATTATTGAGCGCGAAGGTCGAGGTGCGGGCCACTGCGCCAGGCATGTTGGCCACGCAATAGTGGACCACGCCGTCGAGAATAAAGGTCGGGTCGGCGTGGGTGGTGGCACGCGAGGTTTCGAAACAGCCGCCCTGGTCGATGGCGACGTCGACCACCACCGCGCCCTGCTTCATGCGGGCAATCATGGCGCGTGTCACCAGTTTCGGTGCCGCCGCGCCCGGCAGCAGCACGCCGCCGATCACCAGGTCGGCCGACAACACCGCTTCCTCGATCGCATGGGCATTCGAATATTGGGTCGAAATCCGGTTGCCAAAAATCAGGTCGAGATGGCGCAGGCGGTCCATGTTCTTGTCGAGCACGGTGACGCGGGCGCCCGTACCCACCGCCATTTGCAGCGCATTGGTGCCAACTACGCCGGCGCCGATGATGACGATGTGGCCGGCCGCCACGCCCGGCACGCCGCCTAGCAGCAAACCCATGCCGCCTTTCGATTTTTCGAGGTGGGCGGCGCCGGCCTGGATCGCCATGCGCCCCGCCACTTCGCTCATCGGCGCCAGCAAGGGCAAGCCGCCGCCAGCGCCGGTGATGGTTTCGTAGGCGATGCAGACGGCGCCAGAGCGTACCAGCGCCGCCGTCTGTTCCGGGTCTGGCGCCAGGTGCAGGTAGGTGTACAGGATCTGGCCCTGGTTCAGCATCGCGCATTCGCCCGGCTGCGGTTCCTTGACCTTGACGATCATGTCGGCCTTGCCGAAAATTTCCTGCGCCGTGTCGACGATGGTGGCGCCGGCGGCCACGTACTGTTCATCAGGCAAGCCGATGTCGAGGCCGGCGTTTTTCTGCACCAGCACGCGGTGACGGCGCGACGTCAGTTCGCGTACGCTGGGCGGCGTCAGCCCAACCCGGTATTCGTTGTTTTTAATTTCTTTTGGAACGCCTACTATCATGTCTTCCTCCGGGTTATAAATGGATTTTTGTTTTTACTTTTGCATCATTGCAGACCCAAGGTCATCAGGCTTGCATTACCGCCAGCGGCAGTTGTGTTGACACACAGCGCGCGCTCCGCTACCAGGCGCCACAACGGGATCGCACCTTCTTCCGAGATATCGATCATGCTGACGATGGCGCCATCCCGGTCTGCCAGCAGCGGCCGCAGGGCGTGGCCAGTGGACGCATCGATCAACGCCAGCTGGAACGGATAGCTGCATTGATCGATGCTGGCGATGACGTCGATGTGCTCGCGCACCTGCGCCGGTAATCCTTCCGGCACCAGGTGACCGGAACCTGTCAGCACCACCGCGCGGTTGCCGGTGGCCAGCACCGCCGCCAGCGCGTTGAGCAGCACACCGATGTGGGAGGCGGCGCACAGCACCATCCCGCGCGGGGCGAAGGTGAGCGTGTTGTGCTCGCCCGTGGGACCGGGGAGTTCGAGTGTGGTGCCGAGCAAGGTAGTGCGCATGTACTGCTCGGCCAGGGTGACGACGCGCTGGTGGCCATGGGTGCGCGCCCACACCAGCAGCGCATCGAGTCCTGGCGTGAACTGGCGTTGGTGGTGTTCATGGTGCTCATGGCGGGCATGCTGCAAATACGGCGGCGCCGCGCGCTGCAGCCGTTTTAAGTACAGCGGGCCGCCGGCTTTCGGGCCGGTGCCCGATTTGCCTTCGCCGCCGAACGGCTGCACCCCGACCACCGCGCCGACGATGTTGCGGTTGACGTAGATGTTGCCGACGTGCGCGCGCGAAGCGATGAAGTCGATCGTCTCGTCGATGCGCGAATGCACGCCCAGGGTCAGTCCGAAACCGCTGGCGTTGATCGACTCGACCAGTTGCGCCAGGTTGGCGCGCTGGTAGCGGATGATGTGCAGCACCGGGCCGAATACTTCTTCCGTCAGTTCATCCAATGCGCCGATTTCGAGCAAGGTCGGGGCGACGAAGCTGCCGGTCTCTGCCAGGCCGCTTGGAAGCGCCAGTGAGAAGCTCGATTTGGCGGTTTGTTTGGTGCGCGCGATATGGGCCAGCAGCTTGTCGCGCGCGTGCGCGTCGATCACCGGGCCGATGTCGGTCGCCAGCCGGTCCGGATTGCCGACCCGCAGTTCTTTCATGGCGCCTTCCAGCATGCGGATGGTCTTGTCGGCAATCTCCTCCTGCAGGAACAGCACGCGCAGCGCCGAGCAGCGCTGGCCGGCGCTGTCGAACGCCGAGCTGAGCGCATCGATCACCACCTGTTCCGGCAGCGCCGACGAATCGACGATGAGCGCGTTCTGCCCGCCGGTTTCGGCGATCAGGGGAATGTCGCAGG
Source organism: Massilia psychrophila (assembly GCF_002760665.1). Classification (GTDB taxonomy): domain Bacteria; phylum Pseudomonadota; class Gammaproteobacteria; order Burkholderiales; family Burkholderiaceae_D; genus JAFCUW01. The sequence goes on from NZ_PDOB01000013.1 coordinate 97,579, forward strand.
ATTCGGCCACCGCGCGCCGTGCCAGCGTCTTGTTGATCAGCTGCGCCACTGCGGTCGAGCCGGTGAAGATCACCCCGCGCACGCGCGCATCGACCGTCAGCGCGGTGCCGACGACATCGCCGCGGCCGGGTAAAAGCTGCAAGGCTCCCCTGGGAATGCCGGCCTGATAAAACAGTTCGACGGCGCGGTGGGCGGTCAACGGCGTCTGTTCGGCCGGCTTGGCCAGCACCACGTTGCCGGCGGCCAGCGCGGCGGCGACTTGGCCGGTAAAAATGGCCAATGGAAAATTCCACGGACTGATGCAGGCGACGGGCCCCAGCGCCAGCACGTTGGGGCTGCCGTGCACTTGCGCCGCGTAATAGCGCAGGAAGTCGACCGCCTCGCGCACTTCGGCGATCGCGTTCGGCAGCGACTTGCCGGCTTCGCGCACAGTCAGCGCCATCAATTCATGGCAATTATGTTCGAACAGATCGGCCACGCGGGCGAGCGCTTGCGCGCGCAGCGACGGCGCCGTGGTCTGCCAATCTATGGCGTAGGCGGCGGCGGCGGCCAGCGCCGTGTCGACGTTTTCGAGCGACGCTGGGTGGACATGGCCGACGACGTCGTCGTGAAATGCAGGATTGACGATGTCGTTCCATTCCGATGGAATAAATTCGCCATCGATCAACGGCGCCGCGTCGTACACCCGCGGCTGCGACAACGCCGCCGCCAGGCCAGTGAGCACGTCTTCGTTCGTCAGGTCGATGCCGGACGAATTGCTGCGCTCAACGCCGAACAGTTCGCTCGGTAAAACGATACCCGGATGCGCCGCGCCGCCCTGCTTACCGGCCGCCTCGAACGGATCGGCGACCAGCGTATCGATCGACACCTTGGCGTCGACGATCTGGTTGACGAACGATGAATTGGCGCCGTTTTCGAGCAGCCGGCGCACCAGGTAGGCCAGCAGCGTCTGGTGCGAGCCGACTGGCGCGTAGATGCGGCACGCCTTGTCGAGGTTGTCCGTGCCAACCACTTGGTCGTACAGCGTCTCGCCCATGCCGTGCAGGCACTGGAATTCGTAATTGACGATGCCGTCCTGTTTGGCCCAGGTGTAGATCACCGCCAGCGAATGGGCGTTGTGGGTAGCGAACTGCGGATACAGCCGGTCGCTGGCGGCGAGCAGTTTTTTGGCGCAGGTGAGATACGACACGTCGGTGTAGACCTTGCGCGTGTAGACCGGATAGCCGGGCATGCCGTCCACTTGCGCGCGCTTGATCTCGGCGTCCCAATAGGCGCCTTTCACCAGCCGCACCATGAACTTGCGACCGCTGCGCCTGGCCAGGTCGGCCAGGTAATCGATCACGAACGGGCAGCGCTTTTGGTACGCCTGGACGACGAAACCGATGCCGTTGAAGCCGGCCAGTTCCGGGTCGAACGCCATCGCTTCCATCAGGTCGAGCGAGATCTCGAGACGGTCCGCTTCCTCGGCGTCGATATTGAGGCCGATGTTGTAATGCTTGGCCAGCAGTACCAAGCGGCGCAGGCGCGGCAGCAGTTCGGCCATCACGCGCGCATGCTGGGCCCGCACGTAGCGCGGGTGCAGCGCCGACAATTTTACAGAGATGCCGGGGCCGTCCTTGATGCCGCGGCCGTTCGAGGCCTTGCCGATGGCGTGGATCGCCGTTTCGTAGGCGGCGTAATAGTGGTGGGCGTCGACTTCGGTCAGCGCCGCTTCGCCCAGCATGTCGTACGAGTAGCGGTAGCCGCGCGCTTCGTTGTCGCGGCTGTTTTTGAGTGCCTCGTCCATGCTCTGGCCGGTGACGAACTGGTTGCCCAGCATGCGCATGGCCAAGTCGACGCCTTTGCGGATCAACGGTTCGCCGCCCTTGCCGATCATTTTTGTCAGCGCCGAGCCGAGCCCGGTTTCGCTACTGGTGCCAACCAGTTTGCCGGTGATCAACAGGCCCCAGGTGGCGGCGTTGACGAACAGCGAAGGCGATTCGCCGAGGTGCTTGCGCCAGTCGCCCTTGCTGATCTTGTCGGCAATCAGGCGGTCGGCGGTCGCACTGTCGGGAATCCGCAATAGTGCTTCTGCCAGGCACATCAGCGCCACGCCTTCTTCCGACGACAGCGAGAATTCATGCATCAGCGCATCCACGCCGGACGAGCGGGTGCGTTTTTCGCGCACCTGCGACACCAGTCTGTGGGCCAGCGCCTGCGCCTCGCCATTGGCGCGCGCGCCCTGCGCCAGCAAGAACGTTACCGCCGCCGCTTCATCGCGCCGGTAAGCGCCGGTGATGGCGGCGCGCAGGGGCGATTGCGCAGGTTTGATCTCGGAGCGCAGCGCGGCGAAGTGAACGGGAAGGAGCGCTTGAGCAGCGGCAGTGTGCATAAATGATTCTTTAATGAAAAAATGGAAACCGAACTCGGCAGCGTAGAGTGAAACGACGGCTACGCCATGCGAAAAATTGATTCGATTGTAGTGCGATTTCTTCTGGATTAATTCTGGTAATACGGAAGACTAGCAATAGATAGTTTTTGGTGAGACAATTTCACCAAATAAAATTAATCTGAGGGGGGGGGGGACATGCTGGACAAGATAAGCAAGAAAATTCTATCGGAGTTGCAAAATGACGGGCGCATCAGCAATGTCGAGCTTGCCGGCCGGGTCAACCTGTCGCCGGCGGCCTGCCTGGAACGGGTGCGCAAGCTCCACGAATCGGGCTACATCATGGGCTACACCGCCCAGCTCAATCCGCAGTTGCTCGACGTGTCGCTGCTGGTGTTTATCGAGGTCGTGCTCGACCGCACCACGCCCGAAGTGTTCGACGCCTTCAAGAACAGCGTGCAATTGATTCCCGAAGTGCTGGAATGCCACATGGTGGCGGGCGGCTTCGACTACCTGGTCAAGGCACGCGTCAAAGACATGGCGGCTTACCGCGAATTTCTCGGCAAGACGCTGCTGCAGAAAGGCGTGCGCGAGACCCACACCTACGCGGTGATGGAAGAAGTCAAGAACACCACCAAGCTGCCGATCAGGTAGCTTGCGACGGCCTCACGTGCACAACTATTTCTGTTGCAAACCTACAAGCGCGACACCGACGAAGTGACGCACGACCTGTCGGCGCCCAACTATGTCGACGGCCAGCACGGGAGCGGCGTCCGGGTCGGTTACCGCTCCAGTGCCGCGTGAGTGCTCAGGCCGCTGCCGCCTGCGCCCCCGGCGTGTCCATCGATTCGAGGTGGCGGCGCAGCCACACGTGGGCCGGACTGCGGGCGTCGCGCTCGTGCCACAGCATGTCGAGGTGAACCGCCGGCAAGGTGAACGGCAGTTCCCGCCACACCAGCGCGTCGGCCATGCCGGTCGAGGCGATCAGGTGCTTCGGCAGCACCGTGATCAGGTCGGAGTTGGCTACCACCTTGCCGGCCGTAAAAAACTGGTTTACCGTCAGCAGGATGCGCCGTTCGCGCCCCAGTTGCGACAGCGCTTCGTCGGTCAAGCCATGGGCCCGGCCCGAAAAACTCACCAGCAGGTGATTCGACGCGCAGTACCTGTCGAGCGTGAGTTCGGTTTGGGCCAGCGGATGGTTCTTGCGCATCACGCACACATAGCGGCCGGAATACAGGCGCTCGTGGCGGATCGGCGAACCGGTGTCGGACGACAGCTGCACCGCCACGCCGGGAAAAAATCCCACCGCCAGGTCGATGTCGCCGCGCAGCAGCATCGGCCGCGGTTCGCGCGTGGTCAATGGCACCATCCGTACGTTGACGCCAGGCGCCTCGCTTTCGATCGAGCGCATCAGCGAAGGCAGCCAGAACGCGGCCATGGCGTCGGCCATCGCCATGCGAAACGTTGCGTTCGCTTTCGACACATCGAATGTACCCGGCGTGACCGCCGCTTCGAGTCCGGCCAGCGCTTGGCGCACGGCAGGCCACAGCGATTCGGCGCGCGGCGTCGGCTTGACGCCGTAGGCGGTGCGGATCAGCAAATCGTCGCCGAGGCTTTCGCGCAGGCGCTTGATGGCATTCGACACAGCCGGCTGGGTCATCGCCAGGTGGCCGGCAGCACGGGTGAGGTTTTGCTCGGTCATCACCGCGTCGAATACCCGCAGCAGGTTCAGGTCCAGCGTCAGAAAGCTCATGGCAGGAAAATAAAATAGTAGTGACCTTGAATATACATCATTCCATTCATGATTTATATAATCGGTATAAGAAATTGGAATTAGATTTATATGTTGCGTTGCACTATAATTTTTCTTAAGAACTGTTTTTACATAGGAATCAACGTGTCTTTCACCACCAGTTTTCTTCAAACGGCCGTCGTGACCGATTTTCCGGTGTTGCCGTACATCGGTGGCGCCCTGGGCTTGACGACGTTTGCCGCACTGGTGATGTTGTTCCGCCCGCTGCTGACGGGAATCGTCCGCGCTCTGGTGCTGGTGGTGCGCCCGCACCTGAGCCGCGATGAAAAGGCCGCCCGCCGCCACATGCGCGACGCCCAATTGTTCCAGCGTATGATCAACGCGTCGCAAGGCCCCAACGACGTCGCCGAACTGCGGGCGATGGCGGCGCGCGGCTAACAGTCGCGGTTCAGTGAAATAAATAAATAAAACGCGGCGCCGGGGTTTCCCCGGCGCCGCGTTTTTGTTTTTTTGCTTGTTGATTAAACGCCGTCGCTTATCGCGCTTGGCCCATCAGTGCCGGCTTGAGCGCGCTGTCGGCCGGCTTGTCGCCCAGCCAGATCTTCAACACCGCATTGTAGTAATTCACATCCGGCAGTGTCTCACCGATCTTCTTGCCGTTCAGCTCGCATTGGGTGCCGGCGCCCGGTATCCAGTCGATGTGCAACACGTCGCCCTTCTTCAAGCCGTCGATGGTGCCGAACATCTCGCCGAACTTGCTGATCTGCGTGACGTAGCGCGATTTCTCGGCCTTGTCGATATTGTTGTTCAGCCCGGTCATGAAGGACTGGCCGAAATCGTCCGAGCTGATTTCGCGCATCATCACCAGCGTCAGGCGGCGCGGGCCCTCGATTTTCATGATGTCGGCGACGGTGTTCTTTTTCTCCGGCAGGTACAGCCCGGCAGCGTAGACCTTGACGATGAACTTGGTCCGCATGCCGACACCGTTCAGCTTCAATTCCTTGCCGGCCAGCTTGACCGTTTCGTCGAATTTGACGCCGCTTATCTCGGCCGCCGTCGCCGTTTGCAGGAATGCGCACGCCACTACGGCGCCGGCCAGCAAGGCGTTAAAACCGCTTGTCATCTTTGCCATCTTGTTGTCTCCAGATTGTATTAAAAAAACTTACGAATTGAAACTGCTGCCAGTGCGTGAGCAACTTTTTTACTTTTTACTTTTTACACCGCGCCGATCGCGTGGGGCTTGTTGCCTTCCCTTAACGCACGGACATGCTGGGAGGTGGACAAGGACGGGCTCGCCGCTTGCAGGTTGAGCTTGAAAACGCTGACCACGCGCGCCAGCTTGGCGGCCTGGCCCTGCATCGTGGCGGCGGCGGCGGCCGCCTCTTCGACCAGCGCCGCGTTCTGCTGGGTTGTTTCGTCCATCTCGAGGATGGTGTGGTTGACGCTGGCGATATCCATGCTCTGCTCCTGGCTGGCGGAAGTGATTTCGCCCACGATATCGGCAACCCGGCGCACGCTGGCCACCACTTCTTCCATCGTCACGCCGGCCTGCTCGACCAGGGTGCTGCCTTCGCGTACCTTGTCGACCGAGTTGCCGATCAGGGTCTTGATTTCCTTGGCGGCGGTGGCCGAGCGCTGCGCCAGGTTGCGCACCTCACTGGCGACGACGGCGAAACCGCGGCCCTGCTCGCCGGCACGCGCCGCTTCGACAGCCGCGTTCAGCGCCAGGATATTGGTCTGGAAGGCGATGCCGTCGATGACGCCGATGATGTCGACGATCTTCTTCGACGACGCGGTGATCGAACCCATCGTGTCGATCACGTGCGACACCACCGAGCCGCCGCGCAGCGCCACTTCCGACGCTCGCGCCGCCAGTTGGTTGGCCTGGCGCGCGTTGTCGGCGTTCTGCTGGACCGTGCCGGTCAGCTGGCGCATGGCGCCCGCGGTCTCGCCGAGCAAAGCAGCTTGCTGTTCGGTACGGCTCGACAGATCGAGGTTGCCGTTGGCGATCTGGCTTGATACAACCTCAATCGATTCGGTGCCGGCGCGCACTTCGGCAACGATGTTCGTCAAGCTGCTGTTCATGTGCTTGAGCGCTTGCATCATCTGGCCCGTCTCGTCGCTGCTGCCGACGTCGATGACGCTGGTCAGGTCGCCGTCCGCCACGCGCCTGGCGATGTCGACCGCCTCGTTCAGCGGGCCGATGATGCTGCGGGTGGCAAACAACGCCACCGCCACCGAGATCAGGCTGGCGCCGACCGCCAGCAGCAAAATCAGCAACTGGGTGCGCTTCGACACGGCGGCGGCAGCTTCACCCGCCTCGACCATGATGGCATTCTGGTAGCTGGTGAACCGATCGAGCTGCTCGAAGTATTTGGTCTGCTGCGGCCGCATCGAGAACATGAACTTGACCATGGCGTTTTCCTTCTTGTCCTCGTTGACGAGGGCGATGAAGGCGGCCTGGCCGGGAATGAACTTGGCGCGGATCGCGGCGATCGCCTTGAGGATCTCCTGGCCGCGCGGGTCGGTCGTGTTCCTGGTGAGCTCGTTGAGCGCGGCAGTCGCGCTGGCATTCTTCTTTTGCATGTTGGCCAGTTCCACCTTGATCTGGTCCGGATCGCTCATGATCAACACGTTGAGCATGCTGCGCGTGACTTCGTTGACGTCGGCCTTGATGCTGTTCGCCGCCACCGTCTTCGGATAATGCTCCTTCACAATCGACGTCACTTCCTGGTTCAAGCCGCCAATGCGCAGGTACGACAAAACGGCCAGCATCACCAACAGCGCAATCACCACGCCGAACCCGATGGCAAGCCGCTGGCCAATTCCCGTGTTTCGAATATTCATCTGCAACCGTCTCTGTCTCTTGAAATGATTAAATTGATATGGGCGTGTTACTTCCCTTCAATAAATATATCATTGTTCGGCCATAAAAAGTTGCCATAAAGAGACTAATATTTACCTGGAGTGTCGGCGACGACTATGCCGGCGCGGCGCCGATGGGCGCGAAGAAACCGCCCGCAAGATTGTGTGAAGCGTGGTCAAAAAGAAGTACAGGAAGGATGAAGCGAGCGGCAAGTGGCAGCAGGCGTAGCCAGCGGCGGACTTAGTCCTTGGCGGCGGTCAGGCGTTCGTACTTGATGCGCAACTGTTCCGGCGTTTCGCGCCAGGCCGGGTTGAACGGGATGCATTCGACCGGGCACACCTGCTGGCATTGCGGCTCATCGAAATGGCCGACGCATTCGGTGCATTTGTTCGGGTCGATTTCATAAATCGACGCACCCATCGTGATCGCGTCGTTCGGGCATTCGGGCTCGCATACGTCGCAATTGATGCATTCGTCGGTGATCAATAAAGCCATGCTGGTGCTCGAATCCGTTTGCGTAATATATGGCGTATTTAGTATCTATTCCGTCGGCGGCGCCATCGAGGCGATTTTTTTCTGCAACCAGCGGTCGACCGACGGGAACACAAACTTGGAAACATCGCCGCCCAAGATGGCGATTTCGCGCACGATGGTGCCCGAGATGAACTGGTACTGGTCCGATGGCGTCAGGAACAAGGTTTCGACATCCGGCAGCAGGTAGCGGTTCATGCCGGCCATCTGGAATTCGTATTCGAAGTCAGACACCGCGCGCAGGCCGCGCACGATGACGCGCGCATCGTGCTTGCGGACGAAGTCCTTGAGCAGGCCGGAAAAACTTTCGACCTTCACGTTCGGATAATGGCCCAGCACCTCGTTGGCGATCTCGAGGCGATCCTCGAGCGAAAAGAACGGCCGCTTGTTCTTGCTGTCGGCCACGCCCACGATCAGTTTGTCGAACAGTCCGGACGCGCGGCGCACCAGATCTTCGTGGCCTCGCGTGAGCGGATCAAAGGTTCCTGGATAAACGGCTACAACCATTGCGGCTCCTTCGAGATGCACCAATATAGACGCGCATTATGCCTCAAAATCCGCTGCTTGCCCCTGCGAAAGGCAGGCACCGGCCGCTTTGCCTAGTAGTCTTACAACAAGTTACGCTTGAATAGCGGCGCGCAGCTTGAGCAGATGGTAGAACACGATGCCGGCTTTGTCGGTACGAATCGCTTCCCACGGCGCCAGCCAGTCCGGGGTTGACGGGCCATCCGGCTGGTTGCTGTCGCTTTCGCTGTCAGCGCCGAACGGCAGCGCCGCGCCTGACTCGACATACACCAGGGCGTCTTGATTAAGCAAACCGGTGCACAGCGGCAGCACCTTTTCGAGTAACTCCTGCTGGTACGGCGGGTCGAGGAAGACCAGGTCGAAACGCTGGCCGCGTAGCGCCATCGACTGGGCGGCGGCAAGCGCGTCGGCGCGCACCAGGGTGACAGCGTCGGCGTGCAGCTTGTCCTTGATGGCGTCCAACTGGCGCACCACCGGCGTGTGGGTGTCGACCATTACCACCGAGCGGGCGCCGCGGCTGGCCGCTTCGAAACCGAGGGCGCCGCTGCCGGCGAACAGGTCAAGCACGGCAGCGGCGCTCCAGTCGTTGCCCCACTGGTGGCTGATCCAGTTGAACACGGTTTCGCGTACACGGTCGGGCGTCGGACGCAGGCCGAGGGCGTCGAGCACCGGTAGCTGGGTGCGTTTCCAGGCGCCGCCGATGATGCGTACATATTGCGGCGGCGGCGGCCGGTGGACCGGGGTTTTGGCGGGCTTTTTTAGCATGGGCGGCACTATAGCATTTTCAGCGTCTGACCCGGTATCGGGGTCAGACCCCGGTTTCCGTAGCGCTGCCAAGCCGGCTCTCGCAGCCCCCTTCGCTACCGTTGCGGCTCGGTCGCCAGGGTATTGAAGTCCTCGATCCATCCCTGCATCCGCTTTTGCGCATGGGCTTTTTGGGCCGGGGTGGCAACTTTCACCGCGGCGAGAATCATCTGGATGGTCTGGTCGGTATAGGTATCGAAGAAAGCCTTGCGCTCGGGCACCTCCATACGGTCGAACAACTCCTTGATCAGGTTGTGCAGCGCGGCGATCGTCGCATCCTTGTTCAGTTTTTCCTGCTGCACCTTGCGCAGCACGGTGACGATGCGCTTCTGGCGCCGCACCCGCTCTTCGAGCCAGATGTTGTTGTCGAGTACGCGCGCGTCGGACGCCTTGCGCAGCACCGCTTCCTGCTCGGAACTGAAGCGACCGAACCACAGGTCGAACTGCTCCATCGATTTTTTGAAGCGCGCCTTCTGCTGCTCCTCCAGGTCGCCGTGCATGAATTTCTTGCGGAAATCATCGTTATTCTTGGCAAATTTCTTTTCCATCTGCACGATCTGTTCCGGGCGCACGGTGCGCGCCAGTTCGGCCAGTTCAGGCAGTGCCTTGTAAGCGAGCAGCTCGGTGCGCGCCTTGATGTCGCGGTAATTGGCGGTCAGGTCGGCCTGGGTCAGGTTGCCTGCCAGCTGGCGCTGGCCGTTCGCCAGCAGTTGCGTATAGTCCTTCAACTGGGTCTTGCGGTGCCACTGGAACAGGTTGTCGATGTCTTTTTTGACGAAACCGGACTGGTCGGAATCGAGGTCGAGATAGTTGTTCACCCACCAATACAGCAGGGTGTCGCCGTGGTTGTAGGTAAAACGGATGCTGCTGCAGCCGGCAACCGCCACCATCATTGCAATAAGCAACAAGGTGCGAAGACGGAGGGTCAGCCTGTCGGCCGTGGTAAAATTTTTCATCTATTCAACTCTTTCAAACGACCGCTCATGAATGTTGTGATTCTCGCCGCCGGCATGGGGAAGCGGATGCAATCCGCGCTGCCAAAGGTATTGCATCCGTTAGCGGGCAAGCCATTGTTGCAACACGTCATTGATACCGCACGCGAACTTGCGCCGAGCAAATTATGCGTTATTTATGGCCATGGGGGCGCAGCGGTGCCCGAGATGGTCAAATTGCATAATGCAAGCGGACAGGCGCCGATCGACACCGCGCTGCAGGAGCCGCAGCTCGGCACCGGCCACGCGGTAATGCAAGCCGCGCCCCAGCTCGACGACAACACGCCGACATTGATCCTGTACGGCGACGTGCCTTTGACCAGCGCGGCGACGCTGCGCCGCCTGGTCGAGGCCGCCGGCAGCGACCAGCTGGCGATCCTCACGGTCGAGCAGGCCAAGCCGTTTGGGCTGGGCCGCATCGTGCGCGAGAACGGCGCCATCGTGCGCATCGTCGAAGAGAAGGATGCGACCGAGGCCGAGCGCGCGATTTGCGAAATCAATAGCGGCATCATCGTCGCCCCGACCAGGCAGATGAAGCAATGGCTGGCCTCGCTGTCGAACAACAATGCGCAAGGCGAATATTACCTCACCGACATCGTCGCCAAGGCGGTAGCCGACGGCGTGGCGGTGGTGTCGGCGCAGCCGTCGGCCGAGTGGGAAGTGGCTGGCGTCAACAGCAAGGTCCAGCTTGCCGAGCTCGAGCGCCGTCATCAACTCAACGTCGCCCACGCGCTGCTCGAGCAGGGCGTGACCTTGATGGACCCGGCCCGCCTCGACATCCGCGGCGAACTCATTTGCGGGCGCGATGTGACGATCGACGTCGGCTGCGTGTTCGAAGGCCGGGTCGAACTGGCCGACGGCGTCTCGGTTGGCGCCCACAACGTGATCGTCAACGCGCGCATCGCCGCCGGCGCGCAAATTAAGCCGTTCTGCCACATCGAAGGCGCCGTGGTCGGGCCGAAGTCGATGATCGGCCCGTATGCGCGGCTGCGGCCGGGCGCGGAGCTGGCCGAAGATGTTCATATCGGTAACTTTGTCGAGGTCAAAAACAGTACCATCGCCGCCCACAGCAAGGCCAACCACTTGAGCTACGTCGGCGATTCGACGGTCGGTTCGCGTGTCAATATCGGCGCCGGCACCATCACCTGCAACTACGACGGCGTCAACAAGTACCGCACCGTGATCGAGGACGACGCTTTCATCGGCAGCGACAGCCAACTGGTGGCGCCGGTCACCGTCGGCAAAGGCGCGACGCTCGGCGCCGGCACCACCCTGACGAAGGACGCGCCGGCTGGCAAGCTGACGGTCTCGCGTGCCAGGCAGGTGACGATCGACAGCTGGCAGCGTCCGGTGAAGGTCAAGAAATAAGTTTCGTTATCATAAAACGTCATCCCCGCATGCGCGAAGGTGACGGTTTGAAGAGTAACGAAATTGCTCGAAGGCTTCAAGCCGCCAGCCCTTCGCCCACATCCGCGCGCGCCGCCTTGAACGCCGGCATCAGCGAAGCGAGCAGCGCCACCGCCATGACGGCCACCACCGCCATCCCCATCCAGTAAAAGTCGAGCTCGACGAGCATCGGGGCGCGCTCGAGGGCTTGCTGGGTGGTATACGACAGCGCCGCCCGGTTGACCACCCACGCGATCAGCCCGCTCCCGGCCACGCTGATGACGGCCGCGAAAGCGGCCATCCACAACGCTTCCGCCGCGTACATCGCGAACACGCCGCTGCCGGGCATGCCGAGGGCGCGCAGGGTCGCCACCTCGCGCCGGCGCTCGAGCGCGTTCATCGAGATGGTGGCGGCAATCGCGGCAGCGATCACGGCGAACACCATGCCGGCCACGCTGTGTAAGTAAAGGTCGGAGTCGTTGCGCGCTTTTACATAGCTGGGCGACAATTCCTGCCAGGTGTGGACGTCGACCACCAGCCCGGCCGCGCGCAACGCCGAATGCAGCGCAAGGCGCATGGCGTCGAGTTGCCGCGGCTCGGCCAGGTAGACCACCAGCCGCTCGGTGCGTTCGGTGTCGACCAGGGTGCGGGCCAGTTCGAACGGCATCAGCAGCGAGTGGCTGCCGTTGAGATCGGTCGTGCTGTACACATCGACCACTTCGGCCTTGAGCGGGGCGAGCGGTTTGTCGACGCTGACGCCGGTCAGGGTAAGGTTGCTGCCGGGCTTGAGGCCGAGCGAACGGGCTTGCCCGCTGCTGAGCGCGATGCCGTTTCGCTGGTCCGGCTTGAGCTTGCCATACGTCGGCGGCGCCGCTTCCAGGGCGGCGCTGCTGATGCCTTTGCCGTGAAACAGCGTCGAGCGCTTGCCGGTCGAGGCGATTCCCTCCACGCTCATCTGCGGCACCACCAGCGCCACCCCGGCCATCGCTTCGACCAGCCGCTTGAGCTGGGCCGTCTCGGCCGGCTTGAAGGCTGCGCTGTCCCGCGCATCAGCCGCCGCGTCCGCCGCATCGGCGCGCGTGATCGTCAGGTGGCCCAGCCGCTCGATCGTCACGGCCTGGTATTCGAGCCGCGCGCATACGCTGGCGCTGTTGCCGACAAACAGGTCGAGCAGGCACAGGCAGGCGGCGATCAGCAGCACCGTCAGCACGCTACGCGGGCGGCCCAGCATCAGGGTGCGCAGCGCCAGCTGTTGCGGACTCATCCTTGGGCCCGCAGCGTGCGGCGCGCTGTGTCGGCCGCCGCGCCGCACAGCCGCCCCTCGTTCAGTTGCAAGGTGCGGTTCGCCCGGCTCACCTGGCGCTGATCGCGCGTCGAGATGACGAAGGTGGTGCCGTGCTCGCGTTGTTGGGCGGCAAACAAGTCCATAACCAGACGGATGCTGCCATTGTCGAGGCGGGAAGTGGCCTCGTCGGCCACCACCAACTGGGGCGCGGCGACCAGCGCGCGGGCGATGGTCACGCGCTGGCGCTGGCTGGCGTCGAGCCGGTCAGGGAAGTGGTGGGTCTGGGTCTTGAGGCCGACCCGCGCCAGCAGTTCGCCGGCCAACGCGCGGGCCTCGGCCAGCGCGGTGCCTTTGATGCGCCCGCGCAGCGTCAAAGGCAATAGCACGTTGTCGAGCGCGGAGAGCGCCGGCACCAGGCTGAACGCCTGGAACACATGGCCGATCAGTTCGCCGCGCAGGTCGGCGCGCGCCTGCCCGGACAATGTCGAGGTCAGCAAACTGTCGATGACGACGCTGCCTTCGGAGACCGTCTCGATCAGGCTGATCAGGTTCAGCAGGCAGGTCTTGCCGTGGCCGGACGGGCCGCAGATGGCCACCAACTCGCCGCGTCCCACGTGCATGTTGATGTCGTTGAGCGCATGCACGCCGGCCAGCCCGCGGCCGTAGACCTTGTGCACGCCGGACAATCGCACCAGTTCACCGAGTGGCATGATCTGGCCCGGCCTTTCGTGGCCCGGCCTCTCGTGGCCCGGCCTTTCCTTTCCTGGCGTCGTGCCGCTTCCCCCTATTGCATCCATCGCAGCACCTCGCATTTACCTTTGGCGGCGCCCCCGATGGGCGTCACGCTGGGTGTTGCAAGTAGACGCTATTTCCCCTTGGAATCCGTTGATGATACTCAACGGCAAAGGTCAGACGGCAATGTGGGTTTCGAATTTGCTGCGGAAGGTGGAAAAGTAGGTCTTTACGTTGCGCACGTTGGCGTGCGCCGCGAACAAGCGGTGCGCCAGCGCATGGTAGGCCGGCATGTCGGCCAATTGAACGATCAACACGAAATCGGGCCCCGGCGCCACCCGGTAGCATTGCAGCACGGCCGCTTCAAGCGCCGCCAGTGCTTCGAACTCGGCCATCCGCTCGGCGGCCTGGACGTCGAGCGAGATCTCGACGATTGCTGTCAGCCGCGCGCCGACTTTCTCGGGCGAAACGATGGCGACCTGGCGCGCGAGGATGCCGGCCTCGGTCAGCTGCTTGACGCGGCGCAGACAGGTGGGCGCCGATACGTGGACAAGTTCCGCCAGCTCCGCATTGGTGTGCGAGGAGTCACGCTGAAGCGCATTGAGGATGCGACGATCGACGTCGTCCATCGAAGTTGTCAGGTCGTTCATGGCATATTTTAATGAATCAGAAAATAGATCGTCAATAAATGAAATTATATTTCATGGTTTTTAACGCGTGAAATAATATAACGAAAACCAGCGTATTTAGAAAGCCAATTTCATCTTGGTTCCTCTAGGATTCGTCTATTGCAAATCTTTCAAATGAGGCTTCTCATGTGCGGAATCGTCGGAGCAGTAGCGCAGCGTAACATTACTCCTATCCTGATCGAAGGCCTCAAGCGCCTCGAATACCGCGGCTATGACTCTTGTGGCGTTGCCCTGCACGTCGACGGCAGGCTGCAGCGTTCGCGCAGCACCGCCCGCGTGGCCGAGCTGGAAACCCAAATGGCCAGCGCCAAGCTGGAAGGCTTTACCGGCATCGCCCATACCCGCTGGGCGACCCATGGCGCGCCGCTGTCGCACAATGCCCACCCGCACTTTTCCCCGACCGAAGAATCGGCCCGCATCGCGCTGGTGCACAACGGCATCATCGAAAACCATGACGAACTGCGCGCCGAACTGGCCGCCCTCGGCTACGTGTTCACCAGCCAGACCGACACCGAAGTGATCGCCCACCTGGTCGACCATATGTACAACGGCGACCTGTTCGACACCGTCCAGCAAGCAGTAAAACGCTTGCACGGCGCCTATGCAATTGCCGTTTTTACCCGCGAAGAGCCGCACCGGGTCGTCGCCGCGCGCCAAGGTTCGCCTTTGATCGTCGGCGTCGGCCAGGGCGAGAACTTCGTTGCCTCCGACGCCATGGCGCTGGCCGGTACCACCGACCAGATCATCTATCTCGAAGAAGGCGACGTCGTCGACCTGCAACTTGGCCGCTACTGGATCGTCGACGTCGACGGCCGTCCCGCCACCCGCGACGTAAAAACCGTGCACGCCCACACCGGCGCGGCCGAACTGGGACCGTACCGTCACTACATGCAAAAGGAAATCTTCGAGCAGCCGCGCGTCATCGGCGACACCCTCGAAGGCGTCACCGGCATCATGCCCGAGCTGTTCGGCGACAACGCCTATAAAGTTTTTAAACAGATCGACCGCGTGCTGATCCTGGCCTGCGGCACCAGTTACTATGCCGGCCTGACGGCCAAATACTGGATCGAATCGGTCGCCAAAGTGCCGTGCAGCGTCGAAATCGCCAGCGAATACCGCTACCGCGACAGCGTCCCGCACCCGAACACGCTGGTCGTCACCATCACCCAGAGCGGCGAAACGGCCGACACCCTGGCCGCCTTGAAACACGCGCGCAGCCTCGGCATGGTCCACACCCTGACGATCTGCAACGTCGCCACCAGCGCCATGGTGCGCGAGTGTGCGCTCGCTTACATTACCCGCGCCGGCGTCGAAGTCGGCGTCGCCTCGACCAAAGCCTTCACGACCCAGCTGGCCGCCCTGTTCCTGCTGACCTTGACCCTGGCGCAAATAAACGGCCGCCTGTCCGACGACGACGAAGCGACGTATTTAAAACAGATGCGCCACCTGCCGGTGGCGCTGGCCGCCGTGCTGGCGCTGGAGCCGCAGATCATCGCCTGGGCCGAAGACTTCGCGCGCAAGGAAAACGCCCTCTTCCTCGGCCGCGGCATCCACTACCCGATCGCCCTCGAAGGCGCGCTGAAACTGAAGGAAATCTCGTACATCCACGCCGAAGCCTACCCGGCCGGCGAACTGAAACACGGCCCGCTGGCGCTGGTGACCGAGGAAATGCCGGTGGTGACGATCGCCCCGAATGACGCCCTGCTCGAAAAGCTAAAATCGAACATGCAGGAAGTGCGCGCCCGCGGCGGCCAGCTATATGTCTTCGCCGACGTCGATTCGCGCATTACGTCAAGCGACGGCGTACACGTGATTCGCCTGCCGGAACACTACGGCCTGCTGTCGCCGATTTTGCACGTGGCGGCACTGCAGTTGCTGGCGTACCACACGGCACTGGCGCGGGGGACGGATGTGGACAAGCCGCGGAATTTGGCGAAGTCGGTCACGGTGGAGTGAGGACGGCAGCCGGAATGTCGCGGGTGAACAGCTTGAATTATGTGTGTCAAGTGCGAAATATGTATGTCAAACGTGAATTGTATTTGTCAAATTTCGGCTGATAAACGCTGTGGCGAGAGCAAATAAAATTGGTCCAGAAGTGCGACTCCAAGCGGAGTCTAACAAACCTGTTGGGGTCTCACACAATTGCTGACGCGTCAGCGGGCTCCACAGCGTTTCGATGCAGAATGTTGAGAGAGATTCTTGATCAATAGAATCAAGGAAATTCAGTAAATTTGTTCAATTTCGTGTATCTATTCGTGTACCTAAAACACAATGCGTCCGCAGATTATCCTGATCCCAGGAAAACTATCAGTGCCCAGAAGTAAAATGTTGGCGTGCGTGTATCTTGAATGCTTGTGACTGGAGACATCCTCCAGTAAGATGGCATGCATGTCCTCAATTACCCAAACACCAATTTTTCCGGCCATGAAACGTTTCCGCTTCGACAGCTTTGGCTACGCAAGGCGTTCGACGCGATCTCTTGTCATTAAACTCTTCTGAAAATACCCGTCGTTCACGTGCCATGTAATACCTCCGATAGTGTCATCATACCTATCGGAAGTGTCCGTCATGGTGGGGGAATGCCAAAGTGAGCGTTGGCCTCCAGTTTCTGAACGGCCAATCTTGCCTTGTATAACTTGCCGAGCGGGCTCCTCTCTACTTTAGACAAAGTCGGCGGGGCCTTCCTCTTGCGTCCATCTGGCTTGAGCATGCCGGTCAGATCGTTGAATGACCACTCGCCGCCGTCTTTTTTTTTGACTTGGTAGATGTCGACTCGGCTTGGAGCAGCTTCGGAATTAAACTCAGCGATGTCTTGGAGCGACTCGAAGAGCAGAAGAAAGTCACTCGTACCGGTTTGCTTGAGTTCAAATATGCGAAGGATTGCCCAGTAGCGTTGAAAGTCCACTCCCTTCTGTCCATGACCGCCCCCCGCTTCCGATAGGGTCGGATCCTGGCTCAGCGAAAATATTTCGGTAAACTTTTCTTTCGACGCTGCCATATTAAATTTCGTAAAACGTCGCTCATCGATCTGCAGGAATTGCAAAATATAGTATCCCCGTACAAGTGATGCCAATCTATCATTAAGTATGCAAATTACCAACTTTTTCGCATGGTAAAGGTAAATGGCTTGCTGTGTCAGGGCATATTTTTTCGCATGGCTCGTGATGGAACAAGACGAATACTCATCTATAGTGACCCGAACCAGCACATCGGGCTTTATGCGCAGAAGTACTTCCTGGGGTTGCTTGACCGGTTTGGTGCAGGGCTACAGAAAGCAAGGAAGAGTCGGGCCTAACCTAAGAGGATTTCTCCGTGGTCTCGAGCCGCACGTATCTTAGTAGTTTGGAGCGTGGCATCAAGTCCCCGACAATCTCGAAGCTCGAGGCGCGGGCGTCGGTAATAGGAGTTCACCCGCTATTTCTATTAGCGCTTGCGTATTTGCCAACGAATCCCGAAGAGCTAGACGCGGTATGCGCTCGGATTAGGGCTGACATCGAATCGTTTGGTTCCAACACTTCCAAAATCAGCACTGCGGACCGAACTGCAGAATAGCGACGACAAAGAGATCAGCCGTACCGGATCTATGCCGAGGCAAACACGATGGCTCTACTCGCCCCAATCACCTGGCACCCATGTCTGCGCGAGCCTCACCTCCCGCCAAGTAGCGTGGCTGAAGTTGTTCACCTGTCTTATCGCGCCTTGCCGAAAGCCCGGACGGGCAAGGCGAATGTCCCAGTGACCAAGTTTCCTCTTGCGAACCAGCGCGTGCTGTCGAGCGCCTGAAGCACATCGAAGGCGGGAACAGTACAGGTTTAGTACCGGCTGCGAGCTTTGGAAGATGGAGCGTCAGAAACATATGCAAGACACTCAGCCCAACTTCACCGTCCAAAATACTTCCTCCAAATAGCGACAATGAATCGACCATTCCTATTTACATCATGTTGATAGACATTGGTATGATGGCAAATGCGAAAATTAGAACCTAACAGGAGCCTAACGACCAAGACAGTGCCGGCGCAATGCTGGAATATGATGGTCGGCCATAGCCTATGACACCACTTGAGATCGTCAATGCTGCAGTTGTTCACGGCACGCGAAGCGTGTTTGTGCTTGGATGCTTCGAAAAACGGGTCACCGTGTACTCGCAACAAATTCGCGCGCTCAATCTCGTCGATGGGATTTTGTCTGAAGGTTTGGTTCGCGCTAAAGGGAAGGTCGCCATAGTCGGCGGCGGTGTAGCCGGCATGACTGCGGCTGTCGCTCTAGCAAAGGCAGCTCCGGAGTTGCAGCAGCTAGATTTGTTCGAGAGTAGAGCAAGGGTTCTTGAACTTCAGCATGGCAGTAGCCGATTTCTCCACCCGCATTTCTATGACTGGCCTGATTCAATTTCAAAAAACGCTGACGCTGGTTTACCCATCATGAACTGGCAAGCCGGGCCAGCGGGTGCCATTGCGGACACATTACGCGGCGAGTTTGAACGCGCAACACACAGCTCGGTCCTTAGGACATATCCAGGAGTGCCAGTTATAGAACTTAAGCCCAATTCGCTCGGCCTCGTTCGAGTGGTGGCTGGGGACGGCTCAGCAATAAATCGCATCTACGACGCGGTTATCCTCGCAATCGGATTTGGTATTGAAAGAGGCCTAGACGGTGAGACGCCGCCTTATTGGACTCCATCCGGATTGGCCGGTTCGATTATTACCCCCCTTGCGAATCCTATCATTTTCATTTCTGGGAACGGAGATGGTGGCCTCGTCGACTTCCAGATGGCTGCCTTCAACGCGCTGGAGCACCGTCAAATATGCGAGCTGTTAGCATCGCTGGACCTTGGTCCCGCTCGCACCGTTCTGGAAGCGATTGAACAAGAAGCTTGGGCTGACGGCGCGAATGTGGACCTGTTCCAAGAGTATCAAACGAGAGTGCGATCACAAGTACCGACCGCAGCATGGGCGGAGATCAGCGAACGCCTCCGTCCTAACGTCCGGATATGGCTCCACACAAATGAACCACGACTGTTCCGAAGGACGACTGCTCTTCACAATCGTTTCGCGACGTTCCTTGCTATCGAGGCGCACAGGGAGATAGACAGCAACACAATTACCTTAAGAACGGGGGTCAACTTTGCTGGCCCTCTGCCTTCTGTGGGCGAAGTCACCTTGGAAGGCGAGGCACCCTTTCATCCGTTGCGCAGATATTTGCGCATCGGTCCAGATGCCCATTCGAACCTTTCTCCCTTCTCAGGTCTGTTGGCGGGATTTGTGAGTGCAGAGGCTATTCCAAGCCGTCCCGAATCCCCGATTCTGACCGCAACCGCGCGTGCTAGGTTCGATGCATTTAAAGATACTGCACAGCCAGACGTAGCAATGGAGTCGACGGCTCTTCCGAGTCATCCGGCTCGCCCAACTCTGACCGTTTCAATTTCACTCTCAGTATCCGGTCGGATCGTTTGGGCTGGCGATGTCAGCTTGAACAATATCATCCAACTTTGGGCAGGAGGGAGTTCGATTACGGTCCACTGCGATATTAATGCTGCGAACGCCTCCATGCTTATGCCAGCGATCGCGCGGATCGGAGTACACGCGCAGGACTTCGTTCTGTATGCCCGTGATTTCGCTGGTTGGCAGGCTGGAATGTTGGGTTTGTGCTCCGACCGATTCCTCCCAGGCGCTGACCTCAATTTCTGTTGCTTAATCAAAGGGTGGCTGCCACCTCCCCCTGGGCTTCAAGTTCACTCGGAACAGCCAATTGATGAGGTTGTTAGAACTGTCCATGATCAGCTCGACGCCGATCTTTTGCAGCGACTGCACGACTCCATTTTTGGCATCCTCGGACCTGCCGAGATAGCTACCGGATGGCCGATTGAGCCAGCCTTGCGACAAGCGCTCTGGGAACTTTGGATTCAATGGCATGCTGAATTGACGGCGAATCCAGCTATGAGGCAGCGCTTTCTTAGACTGCTGGCAAGCGTAAATGACCAAATCGATGCAGGTGACGGGGGTTTGGTTCAATTGGGGCCGAAAGTCATGCGGCCTTACTTGGTGAAGCCGACACTATTTGGTTTAGCCTTTGCGGCTTGCTCCGACCGGGCGATGGGGCCGGCTGGCAGGCATCCAGGAAACATAGCTTTTGAGGAAGTGACCGGTCACGCGTGTGGTGTCGGCTGGATTAACCGACGCGAACTTCGAGGGCGTGCCGCTGCTGGGCAATCATGGACCACCAACGTCGTGCTGCTCTCACAGTTGCAGGAGGCAGTGCAGTTGCTGGAGGGGGACCAGCGGCTAGATCAGAACTTGACGGATCAAGCGAGGATTGGTCTGATATCTCTTGCTGACAAGCCCATTGTCATTGGCGCCAACGAGGACTTTCTGATGGCACTTCAGTCAGGCATCCCTACCGTCCAGCACTTCTTCCAAGCGATCTTCGAGCGCCGTGCCATCGCATCGCAACAATCCCTAGAGGAGGCATGAAAATGACATTTGGCGACGGAACTGATTTGACGGCCAAATTGCTTGACGCAGCCAGAGCCATTGGTGCAGCAGTGGCAGATGCGCACCCGTCCTTGATAGGACCTAGATTTAACTCTGAAGTCCTAAGTGACGCGATTACCGGCGACTATCTTAGCCGGCAGGAAAGCGACCTCCCGCAGCAAGTCTTCGCGACTCTCCTTGATGGATTTCCTTTACTCATTGGTACTCTCAATGGCCCTCCAAACGGTGCAATTATCGGCTCACAGCTTCGACGATATAGGAATCAAGCAACGATTTGCCGCTCTTGGCTTGGCACGGAAGCTTCCAACCTGCACATGTTCTTAATTGGTCCGCCCGGTGCGCTCATCGACGCGACTTGGCGCCAGTTCGCCGCGGAGATCGAGGCAGATGACCGAGTTTGTCGCAAACAAGTCTGGCTCTTCGACACCGCCCCAACCATAGGCGATGCTCGTGAATTCCTAGAACGTACTTTCGTTGCGCGCCCTTGGCCATCCGAGCAAAGAACAGAGTTGTTGGACTCCATGGCGAACATTTCTTTGCCGAGCGGCTGGGAAGAAGCACTTAAAAATCAAGAACTCGACTTCAGCGAACTCGTTGACCAACTAATTGCACTCGAAGAGGCGAATTTCGTATGAGCGACATATACCTTCGTAGTGTTGAGTTCTCAAATTTTCGCGTATATGGCGATAGCTATGCATACGAGTTTCCAGCGGGGCCAGGCGTAACGCTCATCACTGGTGGAAACGGCCTGGGTAAGACCAGTTTCTTTGACGGAGTCGAATGGGCTCTATCCGGACAAGTAGGTCGATTCAGCGACATACACGTCGATGGTCGCCGAAAGACGCAAGACCCACTTACAAGAATCGGGGCCCCGGAAAATAGCCATCGAGTAAGCCTTCAGTTCTCTGAAGGTGCCCCGATAGACCGCGGGGCCGGCTTTGAGACGAATGAAGCCGGAATCGCTAGACTTCTCAAGCAGCCAGGTTGGGCAGAAATAGCCGACCTGCACGGCTACCTTTCAATCACCCATTTTTTTGGACAGACATCCGCACAACGTTTCTCACTCAAGAAACCTAATGAGCAGTGGGAAGCGCTTAAAGGCCCTGCAGGTGTCGATCGGATCAACGCTTTGCGCGAGCGCATGAGCGGTCCAGGTGTCCGGCGCGCATTCACGCGTGCAGTTGAGGAACGAACGAAGAGGCTTGAGGCAGCTACGGCGGCAATGGCAAGTTGGCATTCGTTACTTGAAACAAGAGATCGAACCAAGCAGCTTGCATCGTCTGAGAACGCCATTCCGCCGGCGGATATTCGTTTATCTATAAACCGGTTGGCAGAACAGATCCTGATAGTATCTCCAGCCTTTGAATGGACCCCGGCCAACGAGTACGAGCAACCCGAGGCAATCCTAGATCGGTTTGCGACTTTAGTACGCGCCGTCAACGATCAATTCGTGGAGGACCGTAGGAAAATCGGCTCGCTTTCCCAGTTGGTTTCAGCTTTTGATGCCGCGAACTCCGATGCTACAGCGGTTGCCAGCCAACTCGAGTTGACCAAGCAAAGCCATGCAGCAGCGGTAAGTGACCTACAAATTGCAGATGAAAAACTTTACGAAGTTACGTCTTCGCTTGCTAGCTGCGAGACGAAGCGGGGTCAAGCGATAAGTCGCTTAGTCTCCATAGACCGAGTTTTCACAACATCTAGGAATTTGGCGGACGCACAGGCGCGACAGACATCAGTGGAGACTGATCTGAACTCGACGTCAACGTCATCAGCAGAGCTCGAAGCGAGCGTTGGCCAGCTTCAGGCTAAACTAGCTGCCGCTATTGCTCAACGCGCTGAACGTCGAGCACTCGCTGACCGCCTTGGACAGGCGCGGAATCTCACTCAGATATTCAAGGAAATCACCACACTGTCGACGGAGATTGTTCGAATTTCTGAACTTTTAAAAGCGAAAATGGCCGACGATCCTCGCGCGAAGCGCGCCCGATTAGTGACCGATGCGGCAGTTGTCGGCGAGGAGATTTCTGCTTATATGACGGAGCTCCGACGGCACGATGATCGAATGCAGGCGATCACCGACGCAGTGACTGCGATAGCGCACAGGCTTGAGCACGACGATACCTGCTGCCCGATCTGCACTACAGTGTTGCCTCCTGGTCGATTGCTTGAGCTTGCGCGTGCTCAATCCGCATCGAACGTGACACCAGCCGCACAGTTAGCCACCGCACTGGCGGAAGCGCGCCTGAATGCTGAACGTTTGCAGTATCAGCTTACTCATGCCGACGCTGAGCTAGCCGAAATTCATCAGCTCGAAGCAATTCTTGCATCAGTTCGTTCGCGAGAAAGCAAATTGCGGCAACAACTGGTGGACCAGGGTGGTGTTGCTGACGCTACATACGACGATACTGGGGTTGTAAGGCTCGAACAAGAGCTTGATATGCTCGATGAGAAATTATCTGAAGGCGCCGCGGCGGAAGACCTGAAATCTCAGATGGAAGCTGCTGAAGCGGAACTGAAAGCGGAAGCCGCAAAGCGCGCCTCCCTACAGCAAGCACTGTCTGATGTTTCAGAAGCGAGTCATATGGCCAAGTCAATATTGCTTGAGTTTCCTGACCTATGGAGCCCAGAGCAAGGAGTATTGATTGACCTCGAGTCCGAACGTGCGGCGGCAGAGATGCACTCCAAGGAGACGAGCGAGCAAGTCGCGATGACGCAGGCATCTGTCCTCAACGCGCGTAGCACTCGCGGTTCCTTACAGGAAGTAGTGGCACGTGAGGCAGAGGCACTTGACACCCTCACGGGAAAACAAAAAATGATTTGGGGAACGCGGCTGGAACATCTTAGACTTTGGGGGGAGGCGGGGTATTTGAACGAGCCGAGCGGATCATTCCTTACGGAGCATCAGACTCGCTTGGTTGAACATTCGATCCGCGCAAAGTCGGTCGAAGACAGTCTGCAGCTCTTGGTTACTGGTTACCGCAAATGGATCGGTTACGAGCAGCTTCGCTTGCTCGAGGATGAGATCGCCAAGAAGCTAACCGCAGAGGACGGCAAGTCTGAAGGCGAAGTGATCGCCCTTCTAGCAAGGCGAATGGAGAAAGCGCGAGACAACATCAAGATTGCTCAGAACGCGAGACAGAGGGTCGAGACTGTAGGCAGCAGCATGCAGCAGCGAGCCGGCACATATGCTGATGAAGTACTTGTTCCTCTAAACAACACCATTAAGCGGTTTGCTCGCGCCTTGATGACGTGGTCCGACGAATCCATTAGCTATCATGCCGAACATACAGCGACCCGCTCAGAGCTGCGGCCGGGCATCGTCAAGCG
Source organism: Massilia psychrophila (assembly GCF_002760665.1). Lineage (GTDB taxonomy): Bacteria > Pseudomonadota > Gammaproteobacteria > Burkholderiales > Burkholderiaceae_D > JAFCUW01. Next base: position 121,325 of record NZ_PDOB01000013.1, read on the forward strand.
GGCGGTTGACGGGTCGATAACGCAAATGGAAATGAATCCGAACCTGTACTTCAGTGAAGGGCAACTTTCGGCACTGAGTGTTGCAGCGCTGCTCGCAGCAAGCACGACGTTCGGTTGGTCCCGTTGGAGAGGGCTATTGCTGGACGATCCCCTTCAGCACAACGATGTCATCCACGCAAGTGCATTCATGGATATGCTACGTCAACTCGTGAACGGCCTTGGCTATCAAATCATCCTCTCAACACATGATAGCGCAGAGGCGGAGTTTTTGAGTCGCAAATGCGGGAGTGCAGGGATCCCGTATCAAATACACGAACTTGCCCCGCGTGGTGAAGGAGGCCTCGTGCACATGTCCGACCGATTGTCGAACCTGAGCGCCTCTCGGACTTACTAATCTACCATTGGACAGGCAGGATGGCGGGCTTCGCCCGCTGCGCTAGTTCGCGGCGAACTTGGCCAGCGCGAAGGCACAACCCTTATTGTGTCGCGCGACTCCCGTGACGCGACCTTATCCGGATGACTACCTAGAGACGGTCGAGCAGGCCCGGCGCGAGCGCGACCGCGAGTACCGGCCACCGCTAAAGGCACCGGTTCCAGAGTTTGCGCGTTACCAAACAATCTACCTTGGTTTCCCGATCTGGGGCGGAGCAGACCCGCCAGTGATCTGCGCGTTCCTGGCGGCATATGACTTCAAGGGCAAAACGATCATTCCTTTCATCACGCACGGGGGCTGTGGCATCGGTAACAGCCTGACGGTCCTTGCCGCCGACATTCCGGGTGGCCGACTGCTTGACCATGGTCTTGTCATGCAGGCCGATCAAGAGCGGCAGACGCTCGAACGGGTAACAAAATGGCTGGGCGGTGTTACTTAAAACAAGACCATACCTCGGAGCAGGTAACGCTCTAAAGCAGGTACCATTTCACCTTGAACTAAGCGTTTTTAGCTTTAAAATGATTGGATTGGACATACGACTCCAAGCGAGCCTAACGTAATGCTCTGCTGGGCGGCATGATGAGACGGACACCGATTACTTCAGATGACGTCAACAGATGGAAGGCTCAAGGGCTCGGCCTTGGCGAGACCGCGGCCTACAAACCCTGGATCGACGTCCGATGCTTTTCATCCAGAGGACGCATGAGCCGCCGGCCAGGCGTGACGACCGGCAGAATGCATCACCTGTTTTCCGATAACGAAGACCACTTTTTTCTCATGGCGGACTATGCCGCTGCCGTGTTGGACATTCGCGAACAATTCCCTTTGTTTCCGGAAGATTCTACGCATGAAATAGCACGTTCGATGGCGATGCGTCACCCCAGGTACCCCTGCAGTACCACCCCAGTTGTCATGACAACGGACTTTCTTCTGACCGTTGTCAGCGGGTCAGGCGCCCGATCATTGGCTGCATGGAGCATCAAAAGTGCAGATGAGTTGCGTGGACGCCATCGGAAAGCTGTACTCGCCAAACTGGAAATCGAGCGAAGGTATTGGCTTCAGCGTGGCGTTCCGTGGTACTTGTTCACCAATGAGGGTTTCGATCAGACCGTTATCGATAATTTGGATTGGATCAGCTATTTCACGGTTGAAGGGAAAGTGAGACCAGCGGATTTCGTGGCGCAACTCCCAACATTCCTGTCCTCGTTCGAAGACACGTTACCGCAAGCGTTGCCACTTAAAGGACAACTGCGAGCTTGTTCAGCAGCACTAGGCAATGCAGTCGACCTAGATCTCATCACCGACATGTTCCGTTTTTGTGTGTGGCATCACCTTATCGATATTAATCTCAAGGTACCAATAGGTTTGCAGTGCATTCCTGTCGTCTTCTCCATACGCAAGGCGGCCGTAACCGGTCTCATCCGGGGCGAGAACCATGAATCTTCTTCAGCCAGTTGAGGTCTTTGAGCAAACACCAGGCGCCGCGGAGTCGGGTTTCCTATGCCCGCAGCGTGTCTTATGGGTCGAGCCAGACAAAGATCTACTCGTCACGATCGGACTTCAAGAAAAACTCAAGAAACCCGAGATATATCGCCTCAAGGAGGTGATGGATCTTCTGCGACACGGCACATTGCAACGAGTCGAGGTCAAGCTTCGCCCCTATGTATTCCAAGCTGAGGAGTCAATACCGAAGAAGAGTCTGCGTATCAGGGACCGCGCATGGTCGATCATCAAACCACTGGTCCAGGAAGACAACATTCCTGAGGTTTATCTTCCCGCAACGAGTGGTCACTTGATATCCACGCGGGCGAAGGAACTAGGACTGTTCCCTAAACAGGTCCATCGACCACTGTACAGATACTTGGCTTTTGGCAGTTGCACTGATGCACTAATAGCGTGTTACGACTTGTGTGGTCCTGCGGGGAAGCCTCAACAACCTGGCACTCGAAAACGCGGGCCACGTCCTAATCGAGTCAAGGTCAACAACAACGACCTAACGCTCCTTGGTCCTTCCACCGCCGATGTGAAAGAAAAGATCATCAAGGGTATCAATGAGTTTCTCAAGTCCGGGATCACTGAGAAAAAGGCTTGGGAGGAGACAAAACGAGTGTACTTCAATACCGGAGCGATCGAGCATGGAAGCACACTGGTCCCTATACTGCCTAAAGCGCATGAGGCGCCCTCGCTCTTTCAGTTCAAGCAGGTCGTAAAGGAGATGGACCGCGATCTTTCGGTGACCAAACGGAATACCAGTACCACCACGTGGGAGTTGAAGCATCGGGGGGTACTGGGAAGTTCGCGACGCCGCGTGTTTGGTCCTGCTTCTCGCTTCGAGATTGATGCAACTATTGTTGATGTCTACCTGGTTTCGGTGTTTAACCGTGCTTGGCTGATCGGGCGTCCCGTACTGTACGTAATCGTCGATGTTTTCTCTCGTATGGTGGTCGGATTCTACCTCGGCCTGGAAGGACCAAGCTGGGAAGGTGCTCGACTTGCGTTGTGTAATGCATTTACAAACAAAGTAGAATTCTGTCGACAGTTTGGTGTCGAGATCAATGAGGAAATGTGGCCCTGTCATCATCTACCCCACAAGCTGCTTTGCGACAATGGAGAGATGAAGAGCCATGCATCCGATGCGTTGACAAACCGGCTTGGCATCGTTGTGCAGAACGCGGCGGTCCGGCGACCCGACTGGAAACCGAACGTTGAGCAGCAGTTCAATCTCATCAACAACCATACAATTCATTTTGAACCTGGGGCGTTGAATCGCCGGTTGGACGAGATGAAAAGACGGAATTGTCAGCTGGACGCTTGCCTGACAATCCCGGAATTGACTGCAATCCTGATTCGCAAACTCATCAAGTACAACTGGTCGTCTTACCGTGCAGATGCGCTACCGGAAGCAATGTTGGGTGACAATCTGGTTGACGCCACTCCTATATCAATATGGAGCTGGGGCATGGAACACCTTACCGGTGGAGCTAAGGCTATCGGGAAGCAGGAAGTATGGACGAAGCTCCTTCCGGAGGCGACCGCGTCAGTCAGACGCGACGGGATTTACTTTGAAGGGCGACGCTACGTTTGCCCACGTGCCATCAACGAAGAATGGTTTGCAAGGGCAAGAACAAAAGGAAAGGTCGAGCCGATCGAGATCCGGCATCTGCCATACACACCCGCTCAAATTTGGGTTCTTAACTCAGCATCACGCGAGTGGGAACTATGCGAGCTACTAGATCGTGACGAGAAGTATCGGCTCGCTCGCCTAGAAGAAATGCTCGATCGGGCTAAGCTGTTGGCCTTGGAAGCCGACCAAAATGCTTCGGAGCTGCAGCAAGAGTTTGCCAAGTTTGACGCCGAGTGCGACGCCATCACTGCGACCGCAAAAAAAGCTGCGGCGAAAGCCAAGCAGGGATTAAGCAAAACCGAGAAGAAAGCGAACGTGCAGGCAAATCGGGCTTTCGAGAAAACGGCCGAGCGTGTCGAACATGCGCGTGAAGCGGCGCAATCGTATTGCGAGCCGCCGGCGCAGGATAATGTTGTGAAGTTGCGTCCCGATATGCGAAAACAAAATCCGCTCGACGACATCTGGAGTCTATAACTTACTGCATCCTTGGAGCAGGGTGACGATGGAGAGGGCAATGGAAGTCAATCATTTCTGTCCCACATATGTCGAGCAGAATATCGCGGAGTATCGCGACAACCCGCTCATCGAGGCCCTGCCCCCAATCTTCTCCGAGAATGAAGCTGCACGGGCGATGATCCTGCGTCCACAGATCCAACCGGAAGAGCGAGCGATGTCAACTGAAGAGCGCTGGCATTTGCTTGCGCGGCTGAAGTATGTCGTGATCCCTCGTCTGATTTTCTATGACGTCGAACGCACTATCTCGCGCCTGCTCCGGGCGGGCTACGTCGTCCGTAATCCATCCGAAGCAGCGACTTGGCGCAGCATCTATACCGCTCAGGATCGCGAGCAGTCGCGGAACCTAGACTGGCAACTGATCCCTTGCGAATCGCAACTGCTCATTGTCGGACTAAGCGGTTCGGGCAAAACAACTTGTGCCGATGCGGTCTTGCGATCCTACCCACAGCAGATCATCCATCACTCTATATGGCGAGGGCGGCACCTGCCGATCACCCAACTGGTATGGCTCAAGGTCACCTGCCCCAAAAACGGCTCAATTTCGAGTTTTTGCCGGGAGTTCGCACGGCAGGTCGATGTCGCCCTCGACACTGGTGGAAAGTACGAAAAGCTCTTTTCAAGGGCCCGCATGCGAGAGGACATGCTTGAAGGCGCCATGCGCCAGATTGCCGCCACGCATTTCCTCGGCATTCTGATTATCGACGAGATTCAGCGGCTCAGTTTGCATAAGACGCACGGCACGGCGCTGTTGCTGCATTTCCTCCAGGATCTACGCACAGCTCTACGGGTGCCAGTCGTAGAAATTGGTACGAGCAAGGCGGCCAGTCTGTTCACCGATGAGATGAAGGACGGCCGCCGCGCTTCGGAAAGCGGCTTGATCCAATTTGAACGGCCCTCGAAGCGGGTAAAGGAGTGGGACGATTTCGTTCAACGTATCTGGACGTATCAGTGGGTGCGACACCCAAAAGATCCAGATGACGAGATGCTAGATACGGTCTTCGATCTCAGTCAGAGTATTCCTGACTTCGTTGTCTTGCTCTTCAAGCTTGCACAGCAGCGCGCTATGCTCGACGGTACCGAAACGCTGACGCCGGCACTTTTAAAGCAGACTTACGACCACGCGTTAGCATTACTTCATCCGGCAATTAACGCTCTGCGAACGAATACAACCAAGTCACTTTCGAAATACGAAGACTTGTTACCCGTTGATGAAGCACTGGCGAAATTGCTAGAGTTTCCGAGACATGTCACTGTCGTGCAGGATCATCTAGACCAGCTTTTTCCGGTATCAGGTGCTGTCACGACGGATGCTAGAACCGAGCAAAGCACAACGCGGCGACCCTATGAAGGTAGCACCGAGCCTGTCGATCATGATGCACTTAATGCAGAATTACCCCCAGGGTATATGGATATGAGGACTGCAGCGGATGAGGGCGATCCACACCAGTATTTGGTCGAGAAGGGAGTGATCAGCTGCGTATTCCGGCGAACGTGACCGCTCATTCCGGCGAACGTGCGGAATGTGTCAATCGCTTTGAGACAATGAAATTGATGAGTTTAGTGTCTAATTCTCTGTATTCCCTCCGCTTTCCGGTGCCGATTTTGGCATGTTAATGCCGGCCACAGTTGGCAATGCGGGCGGGCGTGGCTGCCGATGTTTGAATCGGTTGGGATGGCGTGTAAAGGCGTCTTGCAGAACGATTGCGCGCTGATCGTAGATCGCGGTAGCAACGCCTCCCCCTGTGTCAAACTACTGTGAGACAACTTCATCATGCTAATTAAGGAAGTTGCTATCACATGGAAAACCAGATGTCGCCAGCGGTAAAACAAAATGATGAACGTGAGAGTGCCGAGGTTGTCGCCGTCGCGCGCCGCCGTAAGTTCACGGCCAGCTACAAGCGGCGCATCGTGCGCGAAGCCGATGCCTGCAGCAACCCGGGCGCCGTCGGTGCGCTGTTGCGTCGCGAGGGATTGTACAGCTCGCACTTGAGCAACTGGCGGCAGGAAGTCGAGGCGGCCGAACTGGCTGCCCTGCAGAGCAAGCCGCGCGGCCCCAAGCCCGACGCTGCCAAGGCGGCCGACCGCCGCGTACTTGGTCTGGAGCTGGAGGTCGCCAAGCTGAAAAAACAGCTTGGCCGCGCCGAACAAATCATCGACGTCCAAAAAAAACTTTGCGATCTGCTGGGCTTGCCAACGGCGGGGGATGTGCCGTGATGACAGCCGCCAGTACCCTGGTGCTGCCACTTGGCGCCGCTGCCGCGTGCAAAGGCATGGGCGTGTCACGCGCCACGTACTACCGTGCCAAGTGGTCGCGCGCGGCGCTGCATACGGTGCGCCAGCCGCGACGCTCTCCGCTCGCCCTCGGAACGGCGGAGCGCCAGCAAGTGC